>CBDCQE010000002.1:0-437780 GCA_965220505.1 Dehalococcoidia bacterium
CCACCGCCACCGTGGTCCACGCGGACTACTTCAAACGCCTTACCCGCCGCCGGCTGACCAACTACCTGTTCCTCATGGCGGCCGAGGGACGCATCGCCAACGGTGGGGTCAAGACCTTCCGCAGCATCTACGGCCTCTCCCGCCGGTTGGCCGAAGCCGACCCGCCGGACGCTCAACGCCTCTCCCGGCAGGCCCGCAAACGTGTCGCCGCCCTGATCCGTTCATTGGAGGCGGCCATAGCCGGCCGTCCCGTTGCCGGACGGGGCCGCCGTTCGTCGCAGCCTCCGTGGCGCCCCGCGCCCATGACGTTCTCCGGCATCATCGGGCTCCCCGATTACCGGGACATCGCCGAGAAGTATGGACTCGTCGACGCGCCCCTGGCCCGGCTTCCGGATCCCCACGACTTCTACTCCCGCGGCCTCACTCCCCGGCCCTGCTCTTGCCACCCGGCCGACCTGACCTTCCGCAACGACCCTTCATCCATCCAACTGTCCCCCTTATGGAAGCGCGCCCTGGAGCGCACTTTCCACACCACCTACCCGGACACCATCCCCGTCCGCCCGTGACAAAAATGGTCATTCCACGTCCCCCGGTCATTCCGAGTCACCCCGTCATTCCTGCGCAAGCAGGAATCCAGGAATCCCTTCCATCTGAAAATCCCGTCCATCCTGTCCATCCATGCCAGGAAACCACCCGAAACGGAACGCTGCCGTGAGGCGATGATTTCGTTGACACTGTGATTGGGCGGGTGATAGCATATCCGCCAGTTTTATCGCGGTGATGGGGAGTAGTAGGCGCAGAAGGCCTCATAGAGAGCCGACGGTTGGTGGAAGTCGGCGGCCGGAAACTCCGAACTCGCCCCTGAGCGACTGGCCTGAAGCGCGAAAGCGTGGGTAGGGACAGCGGGTCGGCTCCGATAACGGCTGTGTACAAAGAGTTTCGCGTAGGCGCTCGCCGGGGACATTCCGGGCAATGTGCGGAGCGCGGAAAAGAAGGGTGGTACCGCGGGAATTACAACCCGTCCCTTCGGGGTCGGGATTTTTTATGCCCTGACCAAAGTCGGAAACCGCAGAGTTCACAGGAGTAGCCGTACTATGGAAATGACAGGCGCAGAGATCATTTGCGAAAGCCTGCTGCGCGAAGGCGTGGACACGATATTCGGGCTGCCCGGCGGCGCTGTACTGCCGTTCTACGGCGCGCTTTCCGGCTATCCCAAGCTGCGCCACATCCTGGTACGGCACGAGCAGGCCGCCGCCATGGCCGCCGACGGCTACGCCCGCTCCACGGGCAAGGTTGGAGTATGCTCCGCCACGTCGGGGCCGGGCGCCACCAACCTGGTAACCGGCCTGATGGCCGCGCAGATGGACTCTGTCCCAATCGTCTGCATCACCGGACAGGTGCCCCGGGCCGCCATCGGCCGCGACGCCTTCCAGGAAACCGACATCACCGGCATCACCCTGCCGGTCACCAAGCACAACTACCTGGTGATGGACGTGCGCGACATCGCGCCGGCCATCAAGGAAGCCTTTTACATCGCGCGCACCGGTCGCCCCGGCCCGGTACTCATCGACGTGCCGAAGGACGTGCTGGCCGGCGAGAAGATCGAGTTCCAGTGGCCGGACGAGGTTGACCTGCCCGGCTACGTGCCGCCGGGCGACCCCGATCCGCGACAGGTGCGGGTCGCCGCCCATCTGATCAACCAGGCGCAGCGGCCGGTGATCCTGGCCGGCCACGGCGTGCTGATCTCGCGGGCGTGGGACGAGTTGCGGGAGCTGGCCGAGAAGGCGCAGATCCCGGTGATCACCACGCTGCTGGGCATCGGCGCGATGTCCACCGAGCACGTGCTGAACCTGGGCATGCCCGGGATGCACGGCATGGCCTACGCCAGCCTGGCCATCGACCGCTCCGACCTGGTCATCTGCCTGGGGGCGCGGTTCGACGACCGGGTGACCGGGCGGCTCAGCGACTTCGCGCCCGGCGCAAAGATCGTCCATGTTGACGTGGACCCCACCGAGTTCAACAAGAACGTGGTCGCCGACGCGCCGGTGCTGGGCGACCTCAAGGCCAGCCTGCGCGCGCTGATACCCATGGTGGAGTCCAACGTGCACCTGGACTGGATCAAGGAAACGGACACGCTGCGGGCCGAGCATCCGTCGCTGTTCATCCGCAAGTCGGAAGAGCTATTGCCCCAGCAGGTGATGAAGCAACTTTCGGACGAGACCAACGGCGAAGCCATCATCGTGACCGGCGTGGGCCAGCACCAGATGTGGGCGGCGCAGCACTACGGCTACAAGGAGCCGAACTCGCTGATCACGTCGGGCGGCAGCGGAGCCATGGGTTACGAGGTGCCGGCGGCGCTGGGCGCCAAGGTCGGCCGGCCGGAGAAGACCGTGTGGTCCATCGCCGGCGACGGCGGGTTCCAGATGACCCTGTGCGACCTGGCCACGGCGGTGGAGAACAAGATCGACGTCAAGTACGCCATCCTTAATAACGGGTCGCTGGGCATGGTGCGGCAGTGGCAGGACTTCTTCTACGACAAGGACTTCTTCGCCACCATCTACAGCGGCAACCCCGACTTCGTGAGGCTGGCCGAGGCCTACGGCATCCGGGGCATCCGCGTCACCAAGGAAGAAGAGGTAGCCGGAGCGATCCAGGAAGCCATGGAGACGCCGGGGCCGGTGGTCGTGGACTTCGTGGTGAAAGAGGACGAGTTCGTGTACCCGATGATCCCGGCCGGGGAGTCGGTCCACGAGATGCTGGAAGAGCCGGAGGCTGAGGGGGTGGGCTTTGAGCGCATCTAACGCCGAACAACACACCATCATCGCGCTGGTGCAAGACCGGCCCGGTGTCCTGACCCGGGTGGCCGGCCTGTTCCGGCGGCGCGGGTTCAACATCGCCAGCCTGGCCGTTGGCGCCAGCGAGCGGAAGGGCCTGTCGCGCCTCACATTTGTCGTCACCGGCGACCAGTACACGGTGGAGCAGGCCACCCGCCACCTGGAGAAGCTGATCGACGTGGTGAAGGTGTCCAACATATCCGAGGAGGACGTGGTCGCGCGGGAACTCGCCCTCATCAAGGTGCGGGCTACCCCATCCAACCGCAGCGAGATCCTGGAGATGGTGAACCTGTTCCGGGCCAAGGTGGTGGACGTGGGCGCGCGCTCCCTGGTGGTGGAGACCACCGGCGAGGAAGACAAGATCGACGCGCTGTACGACCTGCTGCAGCCCTTCGGCATCCTGGAACTGATGCGCACCGGCCGGGTGGCCATGGTGCGGGGCAAGTCCGGCGGCCGGGTCAGCGACGACGTGGGCGCCGACGCCATCATCATGGGAAGGAACGGAGCCGTGGCGGAACGAGCGGTTAGCTCGGCGCCGGGGCACTACGAGGGTGTCTAACCCGGATCCGTCATTCCGGCCCCCACTCATAACTACCTCATTACCCGTCACTACCTCATTACCCGTCATTCCGGCTCATTACCCGTCATTCCGGCGAAAGCCGGAATCCAAACGTGCAAAAGGCAAAAATTTTTCTGGATTCCCGCTTTCGCGGGAATGACGAAAATGGGGACGGGAACAACTGGAAAAGCGCAAACGAAGGATGAACTAGCATGGCAGTGAACATTTACACCGAGAAAGACGCCGACATGTCCTTCCTGGAGGGCAAGACGGTGGGGATGATCGGCTACGGCAGCCAGGGACACGCCCACGCATTGAACCTGCACGACAGCGGGATAAAGGTCATGGTGGGCCTGTACGAGGGCAGCGCCAGCCGCCAGGTCGCCCGCGACGCCGGCCTGGACGTCGGCAGCGTGGCCGAGGTCGCCAAGGAAGCCGACGTGATGATGGTGGCCATCCCCGACCACGTACAGAAGGACGTGTACCGGGACGAGATCGAGCCCAACCTGGGCCCGGGCAAGGCCCTCATGTTCGCCCACGGGTTCACCATCCACTACCAGTTCGTGGTGCCGCCGCCGACAGTGGACGTGATGATGGTCGCGCCCAAGGCGCCCGGCCACCGGATGCGCGAGCACTTCGTGGAACAGGGCATCGGCGTGCCGTGCCTGCTGGCGATTCACCAGGACGCGACCGGCAACGCCAAGAACATCGGGCTGGCCTACGCCTCGGGCATCGGGTGCGCCCGCGCCGGCGTGCTGGAGACGACGTTCAAGGACGAGACCGAGAGCGACCTGTTCGGCGAACAGTCGGTGCTCTGCGGCGGCGTCACCGCGCTGATCAACTTGGCCTTCGAGACGCTGGTCGAGCGCGGATATCCGCCCGAAATCGCCTACTTCGAGTGCCTGCACGAGCTGAAGATGATCGTTGACCTGATCCAGCAGGGCGGGTTCAACTACATGCGGTACTCAGTGAGCGACACCGCCGAGTACGGTGACCTCACCCGCGGCACGCGGGTGGTGGACGACCACGTCCGCGAGAACATGCACCGCGTGCTGGACGACATCCAGAGCGGGTCCTTCGCCCAGGAATGGATGGCGGAGTGCGACGAGGGACGGCACAACTTCCTGCGCCTGCGCCAGGAAGCGCGCACCAGCCGGATCCACGAGGTCGGCCGGGGCCTGCGCGAGATGATGCCGTGGATGAACCCGCGGGAGATTGAGTGATTTCCCCAGACTCAACCGTCATTCCGGAGGTTTCGTCAGAATCAGGATTCACTGGATTTTAAGATTTCCAGGATTGAGGGAACGTAATCCCGAAAATCCCGCAATCTTGAAAATCCTGATTCTGACGAATGCTCAGAGATAGCAGGAGGTGACACATGGGCATGGAGGTACTGTGCAGAGCAGTTCACCATCGCAGTCTGGTCTTGGCGGGGCTGGCTGCGGTGGACTGCGTGTGCCTGCCCAGCCTTTCCCCAACCAGCAGGATGTAACGCTACACGCCCATGCGCCCAACCCCTTTTAGGGAATCCACGGGCGCCAACCCCACGGAGGGAAAGGACCAAATGGCTGCACAAGTAAAGTTTCTGGATACCACGCTGCGCGATGGCGAACAGTCCGCCGGCATCGGCATGACGGTGGATGAAAAGCTGCAAATCGCCCGGCAATTGGGCCGGCTGAAGGTTGACATCATTGAGGCCGGCTTCGCCGCGAGTTCGCCCGGTGACTTCCAGGCCGTCCAGCGCATCGCCGAGGACGTGCATGGCCCCATCATCTGCTCGCTGTCCCGCGCCGTACCGGGCGACGTGGACGCGGCCTGGGGCGCCATCAAGAGCGCGGAGAAGCCCCGCATCCACGTATTCCTGTCATCGTCCGAGATCCACCAGATGCACCAGCTGCGGAAGGACCGGGAAGACGTGATGACCATGGCGGTGGACATGGTCTCCAAGGCCAGGGGCTACTGCGAGGACGTGGAGTTCTCGCCCATGGACGCCACCCGCACCAACCCCGATTACCTGTACCGGATGCTGGAAGAGGTAATCAAGGTCGGTGCGACGACGATCAACATCGCCGACACCGTTGGCTACGCCATCCCGTCGGACTTCCAGACCCTGTTGAAGGATATCCAGCGCAACGTGGCGGGCATTGAAAACGTCACGCTGTCCGTGCACTGCCACAACGACCTGGGCCTGGCCGTGTCCAACAGCCTGGCCGCCATCGAAGTGGGCGCGCGCCAGGTTGAGGGCTGCATCAACGGCATCGGCGAACGGGCCGGCAACGCCTCGCTGGAAGAGATCATCATGGCGTTGGACACCCGCAAGGACCTGTTCGGCGTTGAGCTGGGCGTGGACACCACGCAGATCTACCCCAGCAGCCGCCTGGTGAGCCGCATCACCGGCATGAACGTGCAGGCCAACAAGGCCATCGTGGGCGAGAACGCCTTCCGCCACGCCTCCGGCATCCACCAGGACGGCGTCCTGAAGGACCGCTCCACCTACGAGGTGATGAAGCCCGAAAGCGTCGGCCTGCCGCCGGACGTCCAGTTGGTGCTGGGCAAGCTCAGCGGCCGCGCCGGCCTGCAGGCCAGGCTCGAGGCGTTGGGCTACTCGCTGACCCGCGAGGAAGTCACCAGCGTGTACGAGCGGTTCGTCGAGCTGGCCGACAAGAAGAACGAGGTCACCGACCGGGACCTGGAAATCCTGATGGACGAGGAGAATCGGACCGCGTCGGAGCCCATCAGCTACTCGCTGGAGACGGTCCACTTCACCAGCGGTGACAAGGACATCCCGACCGCCACGGTGCGCCTCATCGGCCCCGACGGCAACGCCAAGACCGACGCCTCCACGGGCAACGGCCCGGTGGACGCGGTGTGCCGCGCCATCGACCGGGTCATCGGTACCACCGCCCGAATCTCCGACTTCCAGGTGCAAGCGGTGTCGGAAGGCCGGGATTCGGTGGGCTCAGTGTCGATCCGGGTCGAAAACAACGGCCGGATGTTCTCCGGTCGCGGCGCGAACACCGACATCATAGTCGCCAGCGCGCACGCTTACCTGAGCGCCATGAACCGGATGCTGGCCGCCGACGAGGAGCAGGTGCTGCCCGAGGTGGGGACGACGCCGGACTAGGCTGTTCCATAGCAACCACCCAACGCGAAAACGACGCCCCTCTCCATGACGGGAGGGGCGTCTTGCTATTGGTCAACGTCAGCAGAAGAATTACCCCTGCTGATGATACTGGATCGACCAACTTGACGATGCGCCATGTGCTGGTTCCAGCAGTACATCGCAGCGAAACGAACCGGAAATGAAACCCAAGTTTTGGTATGATTTATACGGGCAATTACGAAATGAACCGGAAATAATCTGGAAATGACCCTGTCCATGGGCAACAGTCCGGTGGACGCGTTGTGCCGCGCCATCGACCGTGTCATTGGCACCACCGCCAGGACCTCCGATTTCCAGGTTCAGGCCGTGTCGGAAGGCCGGGACTCGGTGGGTTCGGTGTCGATCCGGGTCGAAAACAACGGCCGGATGTTCTCGGGGCGCGGCGCGAACACCGACATCATCGTCGCCAGCGCCCACGCCTACCTGAGCGCCATGAACCGCATGCTGGCCGCCGACGAAGAGCAGGTGCTACCCGAGGTGGGGACGACGCCGGACTAGGCTGTTCCATAGCAACCGCCCAACGCGAAAACGACGCCCCTCGCCATGCGGTGAGGGGCGTTTGCTATGGTTCGGTCAGTGGCTCAGCAGGAATTTCGTCCCACGTCCTGCCGTCGAGTACGCGGCCATGTCGTTTCTTGAAGACCCCGCCCCATTGCTTGAAGTAGAACGGCACGCCGGCGGCCTGGCACTGGTCGCGGATGTCGCGAGCCCAATCGGCTTGCATGGGACGCGCGCCTGGGCCGGATTCGCCCCCCACGATGACCCAATCGATGCCTGACAAGTCCATATCGGTCAAAGGACCCAACAGCGGTTCCAGGGACAGGAACTTTACCGCCGCGTCGGTCTCGCGCAGTAGGTCGATACGGTGGATGTAATCTTGGGATTCAACGCTGGCGCCCATCCAAATCTGGCTGGGCCACGGCAGTACCGCGTTCAGGCTGGCCACTCGCTCCGGCCGCTTGGTGAGCACCTGGTAGCGGTGCCAGTGGGCGCGGGTCATGACGCCGAAAACCTGGGCGATGAACTCATCAGGCACGTCGACGTGGAAGAGATCGCTCATGGAGTTGACGAAGATGGAGCGGGGCTTGCGCCAGCGCAGCGGGATATCCAACGTGGCAGGGTGCAGCGTCACGGCAAACCCATTCCGGTACTTTTCCATGCCGGTGGCCTTGAGACGCTTGGACAGGCGCTCGGCATAGCAGTGCTTGCAACCCGGGCTGATCTTGTTGCAGCCGGTGACCGGGTTCCAAGTTGCGTCGGTCCACTCGATTTTGGATGCGGCCATGGGTTACCAGTTTCTCAACAGGTGATCCGCAATCCTCACGGCGATAGGAGCGCCCGCTGGGTTTGAAGCTGCGAACATAAATGCAAACTGCGGCGAGTTACGAGAATTCAAAAACCACCGGGGCGTGGGCGCTACTGCCTCGAAAACAGTCCTGAGCTTGGCAAGATAGGCGTCCACAATCACTTGCTGATCGCTACGTACCGTCAGGATCCGATCTTCGCCGAACAGAGTAGGTTGGACTTGCGTGCTATAGAGAGCATCTCGCCATTCTGGACCTCCGAAAACCCTATCCAAGACAGCAGCCCATTCTTCGTCAGGCTGTCGCTCTGTGGGCAATATTCTGGTCAGAGCGGAAAGAGGGAACAGGATCCACAAGTCTACAGATTTGGTGTTCGCTATGGATCGAACGGTTTGCCAGTCAACCTCCGTGGCGAACGGGTCAAGAAAAATGACTGCACGTTGCCGGCTCCAAGGCACACCGAGGCGTAGATTTTGAGCCTCACACCAGTCGGGTAAGAATACATTAGCGTCGGCTGTCTGGATATGAATGTCCCGGTTTGGAAACTCGGACCGTAAGCGATGCAATTCAGCAGCGTACGCCGGATTGTGTTCCACAAACACGAACTGATCAAACGGGCGGTCGTCTACCTCAAGGGCTAACCAGGTAGAGCCTTTGAGAATGCTCGCAGTTTCGGCATCTATGTCGGCAACTAAAAACGGTGCCTCTTGTGAATGGTCGGGCGACCCGATATCGACGTAACCGGTGCCTGCAAAAGCGTCGACGTATACCAGATTAAAACGCTGCCGTTTCAAAGCGGTGGTATACCTTTCAAGATACCCACGCAAAATTTGCAGCTTGTGCTGAGTCCAGGTTCCGCCGAACTGATTTGAGTAGCCTTCTACCATCATCAAACTCGCAATAGAATACATGATCTAATTGCGAGAATAACAGGAGGCCGGGTTTTATGCAACACAGACCATTGCGATCTTTGCATAGGGTAAGTACACAGCATGGGCAGGTTTGCGCTTGACGCTTCCCCGTCCCGTCGGGTACATTGCGAGCATAATTCCGTCATCGTCGGCGAAGAAGGACTACCTATGGCTACTTTGCAAGACCGCACCACTGTCGAGATGGAACAGGCGCTGCAGAACGGCTTCAGCCTGTCGTGGCTCCAGCAGATCAAGGACCAGGTTCCCGGCGCTGACGAGGAGTTGGCGCACGACCCCACGCTGGCGCAGTACACCGCCGATCTGTTGGACGAGTCGCCCAACCAAACCCAGCGGACCCGCGGCGCCATTCCACGCGAAGGCGTGCCGCAGTTCTCCGCCTACACCTTCCGCGACAAGAAGGAAGTGTGGGGCTTCAACCTGACCAAGCTGTACCAGGAAGCCGTCTCCCGGCAGTGGTCCTCGGCCACGGATATTCCGTGGGAGACGCTGCGCCCGCTGCCTGACGACGTCGAGGCCGCGCAGTGCCAGCTGGCCACCTTCTTCGCCCAGGTCGAGTTCGTCGCCGCCGACGTGCCGGGCCGGTTCATCGCGCAGATGTCGCCGGACTACCACGAGGTGCGGATGTTCCTGCTGACCCAGGTGATGGACGAGTCGCGGCACATGGAGGTGTTCCGCAAGCGGGCGCTGGCCAACGGCGGCGGCCTGATGCGGATGATCGACTCGGTGAGCGACGTCACCGGCGGCAGCACCGACAACGCTCGCGAGTTCACCGAGCTTTCCAGCCGGCTGCACATCGTCGGCGAGGGCAACGTGCTGACCCTGTTCCGCCTGGGCGAGTTGATGGCGTACAACGACGCCGAGAAGGCCATCTACCGTCGGGCGGCCCAGGACGAGGCGCGTCACGTGGCCTTCGGCGTGCTGCACGCGCGCTACATGAACGAATGCGTGCCGGAACGGCGGGAAGAGGTCCATGCCTACCTGGACGAGGCGGAGGACCGGCAGGCCACGGGCAACGGCGGCGAGAATCCGGCGGCCCGCAGCGCCAACCTGACTGCTGAGTCCCTGGCCATCCTGCTGGGCGGCGGCGCGGACAAGGCCGACGAGGGCCAGAAGATACTGGCTGCCATCCGCCAACGGCAGGTGAAGGAATACTTCCAGCGGCTGAAGTCCTGCGGCTTCGACGACCGCATCGAGAACGGGCGGGTGAACCCGGCGCTGCTGGAGGTTTACCAAGCAGCGGCGTAACCTGCTCGACAATCGGCGCTGTGATGCCGACGGCCCGTCGTCCTGAGGTCGGCGGGCCGTCTTGATGTATCGCACCAAATCGGCCCCATACAGCCACCGGAAACGATCCTAAGCGACACCCGCACATCCGATGCAAGTGTTCTTTCGCACCCGGCGGCTACAGAGGAATTACGAAGACGCAACTCGCGCTATTGCGGACTGGGGGCATGACGTTGGCAGACGCTACGCCGATCGCGTGGACAGTCTCTACGAAGCCGCAGATTTTCGCCAACTTTATGATGTGAGACGTTTGCGGCTACATCCTTTGCGGGGATCGCGAACCGGCGAATTTTCAATCTATTTGATGGGAAGGTGGCGTCTTATCGTGACGCAAGGTGACACGGCGCAAAGCATCATCATCGAGGAAGTGAGCAACCACTATGACGACTAGCGACGAACCAGTCTATTCCGATTGGGCAATTCCGCCCGGCGAAGGCTTGTTGGAAGAGATTGAGTTCCGTGGCATATCGCCACAGGAACTTGCGGCTTCCCTCGGCTTGCGTGTTGAAGCCGTGAACGAGCTTATCGTCGGAGACCGCGCCATCACTTCCGACATCGCCGCCAGCTTGGAGATCGCTTTGGGCATATCAGCCCAGTTCTGGCTCAACCTCGAGGCTAGATACCGGACTACGCTGGCACGGCAATGGAAGAAAACTGGCGGCAAAAAAGAAGACTGGACACAGTGGTGCTACGGCCGAATCATCCGGAAACACAGAGAAGAGGACGAGGCGCCCGAACTGGCGACGGCACAATCGGGCCGGCCGTCCCCTAGTATAAGGTGAGGCAACCATGACCACGCAGAATGATCCGCACAACGGCAGCAATCCCGCCGGGCCGGTTGACGAAAGTGACCCCACTGGGAACTACCGATCGTCGGCCGCCGAGCGCGTCCAGCAGAACGTCGCCGAAAACACGGCCGCCGAGCCTGAGAGCGCCGAGGCTGTAGAGGCGCCCGCTGAGGCCGAGACTCCCCAGTCTCCGTCTGACCGGTTCCCCTGGATGAAGGACACCCGGCAGTGGGGAACCCGCGCGCCGCTGACGCCGCACGGGTTGACGATAGATGCGATCAACGTGGGCCTGTACGGGGAGATCCCCGAGGAAAGCCGTGAGATGACCCGCATGCCGCGCGGGTCCTTTGCCACGCCGGGAATGCCCCGCCTGGACAACTACTCGGTGAACCGCAAGGACGAGCTGTGGTCGGACAACTCGGTCTGGCTGTACGAGGAAGCCATCCAGCGCCGCTGGAACGCGATGCAGGATATTCCGTGGGATGAGATCCCGGACCAGCCGGAGACCCTGGAACTGGCCTGGTGCCAGCTCTGCACCGAACTGGGCCAGCACGCCACCGCCGAGATCGACACCATCGGGCTGTGGCTGCACCGGATGAACTACGCCTACATCGAGCCCAAGATGTTCCTGGCAACCCAGGAGTTCGACTCGGCGCGGCATTTTGAGGCGATGCGGCACCGCGCCCTGTGCAACGGCGGAGCGTTGGGACTGGAAACGCCCGGCATGATGAGCCGGCGCATGGTGGAAACCCGGGCCGGTTGGCCGGAGGTTTCCGTTTCGCTGTACATCGCCCGGGGCACGCTGACGATGCTGCTGTACCGCTTCGGCGCGCATTTCGCCACCAACCCGGTGGACCGCAAGCTGTTCAGCCTGTGCCTGCAGGACAAGGCTCGCCACATGGCCTACGGAATGGCGATGCTGAAACTGACGGTGGCGGTAAAGGGAGTTGACTTCGGCGTGTCCCTGCGACGGATCCTGGGGTCCATCGAGAAGGATATGGCGGGAGAGATGCGCGACCCGGTCCTGTGGGAAGCGATGGCGATAATCGCCGGAGGGTCGATTGCCGGGATGGCAGAGGGAATGGAAGCGGTCAACCGGCTGCGCGCGGACTACGTGCGCCAGTACCTCTCCAGGCTGCACTACGTGGGCATCCAGAAGCAGGAGAGCGGGCTGCATCCTGACCTGGCTGCCGTGTTGCAGTAGGCGAGCCGGCTATGCCGCCGCGAATGCGACGCCCGGAAACACCGGCCCGGCGCGATGCCCGCATCGCCAAGCATTTGGAGCAGGCGCGCGATTACTGGTCCAAGTGGCCCGCGCACCTGGCCGAGGGCGATTACTGCCAGGCCGGCGAAAAGGGTTGGGGCACGGTAGCGCAACTGACCAAGGCCGTAGCAACCCTCCGCAGCTGGGAGCATTATGATCACGAGGCCATCCGGGACGCGATCACAGAGTTGATGGCAGAGCTGCCCGAACAGGCCCAGGCGATTGACCGGAGCCTTCGCGCCGCTGAGGGATTGCATGGCAATTTCTACGAGGTCTATATGAACTTGGAACGCGCCCGATACGCACTGGAGGACGTTCGCCCGCTGCTGGACATCCTGTGGGAGCTGCTGCCGGAGCAATACACGGGCGGGGTTTCATTCGAGCAGTGGGTCGAGCCGGGCTGATCCAGGTTGAATGATCCCATAACCCGCATCCGAGACTGCGGGCGTTGCGGCGGCTATGGCGTAAAATAGCCGCCGCTCATGCTGATATCGTCCGCCAACCTGCTGCCTGACGACATCGGGGCTTTTGTGCGCCTGGTGGTGCTCTGCGCCTTTTCCGGCGCCGTGGCCATCTGGGTCAACGGATGGTTCCAGGCGCTGGTGGCCACCGCGTTGGGCGACCCGGCACCGCGAGCACAGGGACGCCTCTTCGGCAATCCGCTGCGCCATCTGGATATACCCGGGATGATCCTGGCGACCGTCTCCGGTTTCGGCTGGGGGCGGCAGTTGCCGGGGCCGCCCGGACGGCAGGGGCGATGGCCGTCGGTCGTGGTGGCAGCAGCCGGACCGCTGGGAAACGTTACGGTGGCTTTCCTGCTGGCGTCGCCGGTGAAGGCGGGCCTGCTGGGTTGGACCTACCCTTCGCCGGAGAGCCTGACGCTGGTGATGACCGGCGGGTTGCGCTCCGGCATATCGGACGTGGTCGGGCTGCTGGTTATCTACAACCTGATGCAGGCCGTGTTCCAGGTGCTGCCGCTGGCCCCGTTGGCCGGATACCGGGCGTTGGGAGCGTTGCTGCCGGAATCAACTTCGGAAACGCACCAGCGGTTCCAGAGGTTTGCGCCGCTGCTGTTGGTGGCGCTGGTCGCCTCGGATTTCGTACTCAGGCCGGGCATCCTTTGGTCGACCCTGCTTCCGGTGGCCAACTGGCTGGCGGGATTGGCCACCGGCTACTGAGTGGGGCCGAACCGCTCGGTGCGAATGCTCTCCTCCGCGATGCCGATGGACAGCAGCGCGTCGGCGGCCGCCTCTACGAAACCGGTGGGCCCGCAGGCGTAGGACAACGGCGCCGCGTCGTTGCCGTGCATCATCATGAGCTCGTCGATGCATTCCTGCAACATGGCCGGGTCAACCCGGCGCGAGTATCCGATCCAGCCGGGCGGCTGCCGCCGGGTAAGCGCGCACCGAACCGCCACGGACGGGTTGCGCCGACCCACGCTGTCGAGGAATTTGCGGTAGATTATGTCCTCAGGGCCACGCGCCGAGTACAGCAACAGGGCAGGAGTGTCGGGAGACACCAGGCCGCGGTGCATCAGGATGGATTTCAGGGGAACGATGCCGGACCCACCGGCGAGCAGCAGCAGGGGTCCGGCCAGATCGGGCGTCCAGGTGAAGGGGCCGCCGATGGGGCCTCGCACCTCCAGTATGTCGCCCGGTTCGACGACCTCGTGGAAATATGGGGACACCTCGCCGTCCGGGATGAGCTCCACGGTCAGGTCGATGCGCCCGAAATCATCCGGGGCCGATGCAATCGAGTAAGAGCGCTGCGCCTGGTACCCGTCGGGTGCGGTGAGGCGGACGTCGTAGTGCTGACCGGCCCGGAATGGGCGAGGCTCAGCCAGGCGCAGGGTGAAGGTCTTGGCGCGGTAGGTCTCGACAGTAACCCGCTCTACGGTGGCGGATTGCCAGGTTGTGGCGGGCGCTGCCGTCGGGTCCGGCACTAATCGCCCCAATACCGCTGTTCCTTCCAGGGGTCGCCGTACATGTGGTAGCCGTACTGCTCCCAGAAGCCGGGCTGGTCCTGGGGCATGAACCGGATGCCCCGCAGCCACTTGGCGGACTTCCAGAAGTACAGGTGCGGCACCACCAAACGAGCCGGACCGCCGTGCTCAGCGGCGATGGGTTGTCCATCAAACTCGAATGCCACCATGCCGCGGCCCTCGAGGACGTCCCACGTGGGCAGGTTGGTGGTATATCCACCGTAGGAAAAGGCCATCAGGTACGGCGGTGGATCAGCAACGCCGGCGGAGGTGAGAAGATCGTCGATGGTGACGCCCTTCCAGGTGGTGTCCAGCTTGCTCCACTTGGTGACGCAGTGGATGTCGGTGTGGATTTCGGTCTCGGGCAACGAACGGAACTGCTCCCAATTCCATTCGCCCAGGGGCTCACCCTCCGCGCCGACCAGGACGAAGCTCCACTGGTCCAGCGGGACGCGCTGGGTGGGACCTGCGGTCAGAACCGGGAACCCGCGTTCCAGGTATTGCCCGGGCGGGATGGGGCGAGGGGGCGTTTCGCGGCGCCGTCCGAAGAATCCTCGGGTGACCATGTGCGCGTCCTCCTGAAGCCGACGTTGGTTGCGGAGGGTATAAAATCCGCGGAATCCTGTCAAACGTTGGCGCCGGCTCACGCGTACCCGCTTTAAACGGCGACTGGGGTAATTTTACATCGATGCACAGGATGGACAGGATTTTCAGATGCCAAGGATACTTGGATTCCGGCTTTCGCCGGAATGACGAGGGTAAAGGCGTCCAACCACGTAACTCCTATGACATCAGCATTCGTAGTCGTAGCCGTCGTACCTCTCGTCGTAGTATCGGTCATCATCATCGGGCCGGCGGCGGAACTTACCGTAGAGCCATTTGCCCACAACTACTACCACCGCCAGCATCACCAAACCGCCGATGATCCAAATGTCCAGGTAGGCCAGGAATGACAGGTCAGCGGATTCACCGCCGGCCTGCAGGGCCACGGCAAGTACAATTAAAGGCATCATGTTCCAGTCTGTTATCGTAGGGGTTAGCCGCATGGGATGCGGGGGTAGCCGTCCAGTCAGCGGGTTTCGGAGGCCGCGAGTTTGTGGGCCAAGTATGCAGCGGTGGCGCTGACCGCCGCATCACCCATAGGCGAGGAACTGGTATCCATACCGCTGGGTGTGGGACTGGGACTGGACCCGGTTCTGGTCGCGGTGGTGTCCGTGGTGTTCAACTTACTGCCGGCCGTTGTGATTTCCGTGATGTTCCGGAGGGCGGAGCGGGGGACGGGCGCGCTGAGAGTGATGCTCCGTATGCGTCCCGAGCCGGTTCGATCGGCGGTGCGGTGGATGCTGCGGAGGCGCAGCCAACGGCTGTTGCAGGCGCTGGACCGCTGGGGCGTGTGGGGCGTTCTGGTCGTCACGCCGTGGGCCGGGGTGTATGTTACCACGCTGACCCTGGAGGTGGCCGGGATGCGCCGGAGCCGGTTGTTGGCATCGATCGCCGCAAGCCTGATTGTCCACGCGGCGGTGGTCACGCTGGCGGCGGTGGGAGTTTTCAGCCTCGTGTGACCGGAATTCAGCGAATCCCGCATTGTTCGTCGAATGACGCCTGCGGTTTGGATGTACAAGAATAACGGCAGACGCCCGCCACACCCCCGGCAGACGGGGAAGCAAGGCGGAGCCGGGCGATAGACGGCCCACTGGCGGAGATCATGAGGCAAACGGTAAATTCGTTCCTGCAACACCTCATCGTTGAGCGGGGCTTTTCCCAGAACACGCTGGACGCGTACAGCAACGACCTGAACCAGTTCCGCGAATTCGTCGCGGACAGCCTCAATTCAGAGGACCAGGAGGTCTGGCGTCTGGTTGACATCAACCTGCTCAACGCCTACATCAGCGAGTTGCGGGACAATCGCAAGTACCGGGACACCACCACCGCCCGCAAGGTGGCGGCAGTGCGGTCCTTCTTCGGCTACCTGAGCGCAAACGGGTTGATCACCGAAGACCCCACGGAGAACCTGGGCTCGCCGCGAGTAGGCCGGACGGTTCCCAAATACATCTCCGAGGAGGACGTGAGGCGTTTGCTGGCCACGGCAGCGGATACCGGTACTCCGGAAGGGCGCCGGGACGCCAGCATCCTGGAACTGCTGTATGCCACCGGCCTGCGGGTAAGTGAACTGGTGGCGCTGAACGTGCAGGACATCGATTTTGAAGAGGGGTTCATCCGCACCTGGGGGAAGGGGTCCAAGGAACGGATCGTTTACCTGTACCCGGATGCTCTGTCGAACCTGCGGGAATACATCGGCGGCGCGCGGGTTGAGCTGCTGGGCGACAAGCGCGGCGAGACGGCGCTGTACCTGAACCAGCGCGGCGAGCGGCTCACTCGGCAATGGGTGTGGAACATCCTGAAAACGGCGGCAAAGGCCGCGGACGTGGACCCCAAGATCACGCCGCATACGCTTCGGCACAGCTTCGCCACGCATCTTTTGCAGAACGGGGCATCCCTGCGCCATGTGCAGGAGTTGCTGGGGCACTCCAGCATCTCCACGACGCAGGTGTACACGCACCTGACCGATTCCCACGTCCGCGCCGAATACGAGCGGAGTCACCCTCGGGCGTAGCGGGGAAACCAAAAGCGCGACCGGATTGGCCGCGCCCGGATCACGACGCGAACGGCGAGGGTTTGATCACCCTCGCCGTTGCAGATTCTTGATGGCCTCGTCGATGCGGCGCACCTGCTCGGTGTCTCCGGACGAGAGGCGGTAGCAGCGGTCGAGATACAACTGGGCCAATTGCACGCCGTTAGGGGTGGTGTCGTGGGCAGCGTCGACCAGCGAGCCAATGCCAAACTCGTCGGGCAGGTGCCGGCCGAGGGCGGTCATCTCGGCGATGACGTCGGCAATGGCGGCGGAATCGTTACCTTCCTGGGCGAAACGCAAGCGGCCCAGCAGGCGGCCCATCTCGGCAAGGCGGTCCCCCTCGCTCATGAAGCTCCAGAGCACCTCGTTTACGCCGAGGCTGTCGCCCGCGTCGCCATCCGCCGCTCCGGCGAGGGGAGAGGACCCGCCCAGGGGAATGGCGGCGTCCTCGGCGGGCCGGGTAGAGACGCTCTCCTCGCCGCCGGTGCGGAACCAGGAGTCGGCGTATTCCTGGACGGCCTGGGCCACCGATTCCATCATGCGGGCCAGGTCGTAGGAGAACATGCTGCCGCCGTAAACCAGGTCGTCGTTCCGGACGTTGGCGAGACGGACCAGTTGTTCGTATCCGCCCTCCACCAACTCAGACATTGGCGGCATAGCGAAGGCCGAGAAGTTGGCCAGCGGGCCGGAACCGGCGCTGCCCAGATGGGCGGCCAGGAAGGGCGGGACGTACTTGGTCAGATCGGCAGTGATGGGCAGGGTGATGATGTAGGTGCCGTAAACGTTGTCGGGCTCGGTGTCCACGCGAAAATACAGGATCGCGTGGCCACGCGGTCGCTGCGGATCGCCGATTTCAAACTGCAGGTCCATTGGCGCAAGTATAGATTAGGGTTGCGGCGATGGCAAAGGCGAGGACGCCCGGAAAATTTGATGACAGCTTGCCATTGCGAACACTAGTTCTTCAATGATAGCGTACCGGCGAACCGCCAGCGGAGCGGTGATTATATCAACCACGGAGGACACGGTATGTTGGCAACTGCTCAGACGTGCGCTGTCATCGGATTGGACGGCCAGATAATTCAGGCGGAGACGGATATATCGCCGGGACTGCCGGCGTTCCACATCGTTGGACTGCCGGACACGGCGGTGCAAGAGGCCAAAGAGCGTGTACGGGCGGCGCTGCGCAACAGCGGCTGCGAGTTCCCCATGCGACGCATCACCGTAAACCTGGCGCCCGCAGATTTGAAGAAAGCCGGGCCGGCTTATGACCTGCCCATCGCGGTGGGCATATTGTTCAGCACCGGACAGGCGCCGCCCACTGCGGAGTCGGCGATATTCCTCGGTGAGTTATCGTTGGACGGCGGGCTGCGTCACACGGCCGGCATCCTGCCGATGGTTTCGGTGGCGCGGGACCAGGGCATAGGCTCGGTCTACGTGCCAGCGGTGGACGCGGCCGAAGCAGCCCTGGTGGACGGAGTGCGAGTTTACCCCGTCGATACGCTGGCACAACTGCTTTCCCACCTCCAGGGCGACATAGCGATATCACCATTTCCGCAGAACGGCGTGCACCTCAATGGGAACCGTGAGCAGCCCGGCAACACAGATCTCTGCCACATCCGGGGTCAGGACCACGCCAAGCGGGCGCTGGAAGTGGCCGCCGCGGGATTCCACAATATCCTGCTGAGCGGGCCGCCGGGCTCGGGCAAAACCCTGCTGGCCCGGGCGCTACCCGGCATCCTGCCGTACCTGACCGCCGACGAAGCCCTGGACGTCACCAAGATCTACAGCGTGAGCGGCAACCTGCCGCCGGACAGCCCGCTGATCGCCCAGCGGCCGTTTCGGGCCCCGCACTACACGATATCCAACGCCGGCCTGGTGGGCGGCGGACGTATGCTCCGTCCCGGGGAGATCACGCTGAGCCATCGTGGGGTGCTGTTCCTGGACGAATTGCCCGAGTTCGGGCACGCCGCGCTGGAATCGTTACGACAACCACTGGAGGACAAAACGGTAACCATCACGCGGGTCAGCGGCACGGTGACCTATCCGGCGAGTTTCATGCTGGTGGGAGCGATGAACCCGTGTCCCTGCGGCTATGCCTCGCATCCGCGCAAGGAATGCGTGTGCAGCCCGCCAGCTTTAGCGCGGTATCAAAGGCGCATCAGCGGACCGCTGCTGGAACGCATCGATATCTTCGTGGAAGTCCCGCCGGTGGAATACGACAGCCTGCTGGGTCGGGCGGAGGCCGAAAGTTCAACCGCGGTTCGGGAACGCGTGATTGCCGCGCGGGCCATTCAGGAATCGCGGTTCTCGCATGCGCCGGAGGCCGCCGGGCTCTCAAACGCTGAAATGTCCGGATCCGCGATTTGGGACCATTGCGATCTGCAGGATGACACGCAGGCGTTGTTGCAGCGGGCATCGCAGCAACTGGACCTCTCGGCACGGGCGCTGCATCGGGTGGTGAAGGTGGCGCGCACCATCGCTGACCTGGCAACGGCGGAACGTATAGGCCCGGCGCATCTTGCCGAGGCGCTGCAATACCGCGCGCGGGAGTTGAACTGACCATCATTGGTGAAATCCGAACCTGACGGTCGCGCCAAGCCTCGGCGCTAGCGGAAGAGGTGACGTAGCACGAAGGAAACGGCCTGGCGCAATTTGGTGTGCTGGGCTACCCGGACGGTGATGTAGATGTGCCCGCTGGCTCCGCCGTCCAGTCCGGCGTTGCCCTGTCCTCGGAGACGGAGGCGGCGGCCGTCAGCGACGCCGGCGGGTATGGTGGCGCTGAGCCACAACTCCCGTCGCACCCGCTGTTCTCCGGCGCATCGCCAGCACTGACTGGCCTCCAGGGTCTCCTCCGGCTCGAATCCGGTGCCGCGGCAACGCTGACAGGTCTCCGTGCGCGTAACCGGGAACACCTTGCGCATTCCCTGTCTTGCCTCCCGGCGCGTTATCAAAAGGGCGGCTTCAATGTCCTCACCACGCTGAGGTGACGACGGAGAATAGGTGCGAGGACGCGTGGGGCGAGTTGAGCCGGAGCGGGCACCATTGTGCTGACTACGGCGGCTCGGCGCGGCGGCGGGCGGTTCGCTGACCCCGTAAACGTCGTAGTGGCGGCGGCGCTGCGGATCAGACAGGGTGGCGTACGCCTGATTGATCTCTTTCATGCGGGCTTCGGCTTCGGGCCCGGCGTTGAGGTCCGGATGATACTGCCGAGCCAGCCGACGGTAGGCGGCACGGATTTCTTCCGTCGTGGCTGCCGCCGGGACGCCGAGGATGCTGTAGCAATCGCCGTTCATGATGTCGCCGCGATGTGCCGTAATCCTAGCAGGTAATACTCTGAATAATCACTGGCGATACCAGCGAGTTTGCCAATTGTCAGCGTGGATGATACCCTGAAAGTGTCGGGGCGGGGCGTAGCGCAGCCCGGTAGCGCACCTGCATGGGGTGCAGGGGGTCGCCAGTTCGAATCTGGCCGCCCCGACCATTTTGACCGATACTAGAAAGCAGAGGCGTCCTTCGGAGCGCCTTTTGCGTTACATGGCGGTGCGCCCGCCGTCCACGACCACCTCGCTCCCGGTGACAAAGGACGCTTCGTCCGAGGCCAGGTAAACCACGGCGTAGGCGATATCCTCAGGCCGACCGATACGACCCAGGGGCACGCGTCGGCGCTGCTCTTCATCGCTGAGCCCGCTGCCGCGATTGGCGCGGGATTCCTGCAGCATGGGCGTGTCGATCGGGCCGGGATGCACGGAGTTGCAGCGGATGCCCTCCCCGGCGTGCTGGATGGCGGTGGACTTGGTGAAAAGCCGCACGGCGCCCTTGGTGCTGCTGTATCCGGCCAAGTTGTAGTCGTTGCCGACCAAGCCAGCGGTGGAGGATATGTTCACGATGCTGCCGCCGCCGGCCTCGCGCAGGGCGGGCAGGGACGCCTTGGTGCCCAGGAACACACCCTTGGCGTTGACGTCGAAGAGGCGGTCCCATTCCTCGACGGTCATTTCCTCGATGCTGCGGCCGAGCACGATGCCGGCGTTATTCACCAGGACGTTGAGCTTGCCGTATTCGGAAACCGCGGCGTCCACCGCCGCCTGCCAGTCGGATTCGCTGGTGACGTCCAGATGGACGTAGGTGGCTTGGCCGCCCAGTTCCCTGATTTCGGCCTCCACCCGTCTACCCTCGTCGTCGAGGATGTCGCCGAAGACCACGCACGCGCCCTCGGCGGCGAACATCCTGGCCTCCACCGCACCCTGACCGCGCGCGCCGCCGCTGATGAGAGCAACCTTACCGTCGAGCCTGCCCATATTTCGTCTCCTTATGCAGAATGAAAGTGGTTGCGGTCACCCGTCAGAATCAGGATTCTCAAGATTATTAGACTGACAGGACCAGGGAAGCGTAATCCCGAAAATCCTAGAATCCAGTAAATGCCGATTCTGACGAAATTGCCGTGTTGCGGTTACTCATGCCCGAACATCAGCCGACCGATTTCAAAAACGAACCCCGGCAGAACGTCCTCCCCATCCAGCACCGCCGGATCTTCCAATATTTCCGTCTCGCGTCCGGGGCGAAAGATATAGACACGGCGGTCAATAGCGTCCAGCATCCAGCCCAGGCGGGAGCCGGCTTCCATCCATTCCGCCATTTTTGCCAGCAGCGGGGTCAGCCGGTCGCTGCGGGAGCGGACTTCCACTACAAAGTCGGGCGCGCCGTTGATGGTGTTGCGCAACTCAAACTCGGTCAAATTGTCGAACCGTTCCTGTGTAATCCAGGCGGCATCGGGCATGTATTGTGCATCGCTGGGAAGCCGGAACGCGACGGTTTGGGAAAAGCACATTCCGGGATGCTGCCGGTTATACATCTCCAGGTCTGCGTTGATTACCGTCTCGTCGCGGTTGCTCAAAGGGCCTGACGGGGCCATTACGATCAGCTCTCCCTGGGCGGAAAATTGGAAATCGTAGGGTTCGTTGTCCCGGGAGAGTTGGCAAAGCTGCTCGCCGAAATCGAGGGCGCTTCCGTCCACGCCCAGGGCCTTCAAGTTCAGGCGCAGTTCGCTGCCGAAGGCCATGGGCATATCGGGTTCGTAATGGGGAGCGTCGGGAGCCTCGACGGTTAGACCTTTCGGCGTGGTCGTAACCATTTCTCAAACCTCTATGACTATCACATTCTGGATTCCCGCTTTCGCGGAAATGACACAGAGATACCTACCCGGTGATTACTTCCTTGAACTCGCGTATGGCGTTGATATGGGCGTCAGCACCGGCCAGGTTGGCTGACATGGTGTTCACGGAAAAGTGCGATGCTCCCATGCCACGCCACTCCTCGGCGCGGGCCTGCCAGAACTCCGGGTCGCCATCGGAGTAGTTTACCCTGGGCTCCATGCCGATGGCGTCGGGATCGCGGCCGACGGAAACGGCAGCCTCGCGGACCTTGGCTATGGCGGTGGCGGCCTGGGGATCGTCGGACTGGAACTGGGGGAACCATCCGTCGGCGCAACGTCCCACCCGGCTAAGTACGCGGTCGGTGGGAATTGGCCCACGGGCGCGGCTACCGGCGCCCATCCACAGCGGGATCGGGCGCTGCACCGGCAGGGGATTGATGCCGGCGTTGGTGACGTTGTGGTAACGACCGTGGAAATCGACGACTTCTTCCGTCCAGAGGCGGCGCAACAGTTCCATCTGCTCTTCGGCACGGCGGCCGCGGGTGGAGAAATCCTCGCCCAGGGCTTCGTACTCCACGGGGTTCCAGCCGATGCCGACGCCCAGACGCAAGCGGCCACCGCTGAGCACGTCCACCTCGGCGGCCTGCTTGGCGACCAACGCGGTCTGACGCTGGCCCAGGATGACGATGGCCGAGACCAGCTCCACGCTGGTGGTCAGGGCCGCCATGTACCCGAAGGCCACGAAGATCTCGTGGAACATGCTGTCCTTGGTGTAGCTGCCCGTCCACGGCTGGTGGTACGCGGTATCCGCGCCCAGCACGTGGTCGTAAGCGATGATGTGGGCGTAACCCAGTTCCTCGGCCGCCTGCACGTAATCGCGCACGGCGATGGGGTCGGAACCGATTTCGGTCTGGGGAAAAACGACCCCGATCTGCATCTGTCGGTCAGGCATGGCTACGCTCCTGTTAACGGGGGGACGGATTGGAACCGGGCGATTTTATCGTGTGGGGTGTTGGCTGGGCAATCGGGGCACGGCGCTCACGCGTACCCACTTGTCTTTTACATCGATAAACAGGATGGACAGGATGCATAGGATGCCGGCAACGACGGCTTTCCGTTCTGCTCATGACACCGTCCACAGCGCGGGGCGTTTCCAGCAATCAATCAAATCCTGTCCATCCTGTTCATCGATGTAATTTTGTTTCCGTCGTCGTCAAACTGGGTACGTATGAGGAGCACGGCGTCGGTGTATAACATTGCCGCCAATGTGCGACCTTAGCCCAGGCTCATGGCATCAGGGCGTGGCCCATACCAGGTTCCATAGAAGGAAGAAAGCGATAACGGCCACCCAGCCGGTGACGAAAGCGATGCGGTAGATGCGCGTGAACCACGGATGTTCCCAGAAGGGCAACCGACGCTGGCGAGCCCAGTGCGTCTCGGCACTGCCGCCGGCCCAGATCCAGTCCCCGAATTTCCTCGCAAGTTCCATTGTGGAAGCCTTTATGGTCGACGAGATTGTCGCGCTGTGCTGGCGATGACAACCAAATTATAGGATCTGCGACAGGAAGTGCTTGACGCGCTCGTGGCGCGGGTTATTGAAGAACTCGTCGGGAGGCAGGTCCTCGACGATCTGGCCTTCGTCGAACATCACGATGCGGTCGGCCACTTCACGGGCGAAACCAAGCTCGTGGGAGACGGCCAAGATGGTCATCTGCGACTCGGCCAGTTCGCGCATCACTTCCAGCACTTCCTTGATCATCTCGGGGTCGAGGGCGGAGGTGGGCTCGTCGAAGAGCATGATGTTGGGCTGCATGGCCAGGGCGCGGGCGATGGCGACGCGCTGCTGCTGGCCACCCGACAGTTGGGCGGGGTACTTGTCGGCCTGCTCGGGGATGCCGACGCGCTCCAGGAGCTCCATGGCGACGCCCTCGGCCTCGTGGGAAGGCAGATGGCGAACTTTTGTGGGCGCCAGGGTGATGTTCCGCAGCACCGTAAGGTGGGGGAACAGGTTGAACGACTGGAAGACCATGCCCACGTCGCGGCGGATGGCGTCGATGTTGCGCACGTCGTTGGTCAGCTCGATGCCATCGACAATAATGTCCCCGCGCTGGTGCTGCTCCAGGCGGTTGATAGTGCGGATGAAGGTTGACTTGCCGGAACCGGAGGGGCCGATGATGACGACCACCTCACCCTTCTGAACGGTGGTGGTGACGCCCCGCAAAGCGTGAAAATTGCCGTACCATTTGTGAACGTCGCGGCACACGATGATGTCTTCGACAGGATCCGTGGTTCCGTTGGTAGTCATGGTGGCCTCCGGTGCGGCGGGTGCTATTGGGCATTGTTGCGGAGTCGGCGGCGAGGCCGGCGGGCCTGGGTTCGCGCGTGATCAGCCATCTGTTGCTGCAACTCGGTGTGTCTTCAACGCATCATTCGCTACCGCTCTCCCACTCCCAGGTGACGCTCGATACGGCCGCTGATGTGCGACATGCCGTAGCAGAATATCCAGAACACCAGGGCCAGGAAGATAAACACCTCCTGCACGTCGTCCAGGTATGGCAGCATGCCACCTTCGACGTAGGTGGTGGCAAACTTGCGGCTGAGTTCGACGATGTCCAGCATCCCGATGATATAGACAAGACTGGTATCCTTGAACAGGGCAATGAACTGGCCCACAATGGCCGGAATGACGTTGCGGATGGCCTGGGGCAGTGATATCAGCAGCGTGGTCTGCCAGCCGGGCAGTCCCAACGCGCGGGCGGCTTCGGCCTGCCCGGGATGGAGCGCCTGCAATCCTCCGCGAATGTTTTCCGCCATGTAGGCGGCGCTGAAGAGCGTAATGATGATGGCAGCGCGCAGCAGGGCGTTGAGCGGGAAGTTTTCCGGGAACGCCAGCGGAACCAGGACCTGCGACATGAAGAGCAGGGTTATAAGGGGTACGCCTCGAAAGACCTCGATGAAGACCACGCACAGCAGCTTGACCACGGGCAGCCGACTGCGCCGTCCCAGGGCCAGCGCGATCCCGATAGGAAAGCTGACCACGATGCCGGCCACCGCCAGCAGGAGGTTCAGCATCAACCCGCCCCAGTACAACACGGAGACCGGCTGCAGACCGGGAACTCCGGGAAGGCCGCGAAGGAGCACCAGGGTCAGCAAGAACGCGGCCACGCTGAGGATGGCGACCCAACGCCAGGTGCCCAATCGAGTGTAACGGGCCAGCGCCCAGCCCAGCAGCAGAGACGGCACATTGGCCAGGAGGAGAAGGCGCACGTCCCACCCCATGCGTTCCAGGCTGTAGGGCAGGAACGCAAACAGCGCGACCACCGTGGCGACGATGATAGCGATACGCCGGGTCAAGCCCCCGCCGGCCACTCCCCACGAGATTCCCAACAGCAGTGTCACCAGCAGCAGGGCGGCCTGGGGCCTCCAGAAGCAATTCTGTCCGGCACATGCCTGATCGGTATTGTACTGGCCGATGAGCAGCAGGCCGCCCAGGGTCGAAACCACCGTAAAGTCGGCGTCGATGAACAGCCAACGCAGGCCGTACCACAGGGCCCAGGCCGCCAACACTCCGACCACAACCGTGAGAGCTGAGTTGTACCAGGTGCTGAACAGGTTGGCGCGAAGCCACCCCACCAGGCCGATCTCGGAACGCGGCGGCGGCAAATAGGTGGTTGCGGGTTCGGTAACGGTGGACACCGGTTGGACTCACGCGATGCGGATGTGGCGGTTGTACAGGTTGCCGATCAGCGAGTAGGCCAGGCTCATGGCGAGATAGGCCGCCATAATGAGGATGAAAATGGAGATGGCGGGTGCGGTCTGCGTCATCGTTTTGGCAACGTTGGTGAGGTCGGCAAAGCCGATGGCGCCGGCCAGGCTGCTGTTCTTGGTGAGATTGAGACACTGGCTGATCAACGGAGGAATGATGATCCGCAGGGCCTGGGGGAAGGTGACCTGGCGCAGGGTGCTCATGGGAGAGAGACCCAGGGCGCGGGCCGCTTCGATCTGCCCCCGGCCCACGGACTGGATGCCGGCGCGGACGATCTCGGCGATGAACGACGAGGTGTACATCACCAGTCCGATCAGCAGAGCCATCAAGCCTCCTGAGATCGTAAAGCCGCCGGCGATTCGGCCGAAGGCGCCCTGGGGCGCAGGCTGAGACACGACCAGGGGGGCTCCGGCGACGAAGCTGATGACCAGCCACGCCACGGCCCCGACGACAATGGCAGTGGCGAACCCGCCGATCAGAGGATAGGACGACTGGCCGGTGGCGGCCTCGCGCTGGGTCAGACCGCGATGGACGGCGGTCCCGGCGATTATGCCGGCCACCGCAAAAGCAATCCAGAAAATGGCCGCGGCCGCTCCGTCGGGGAATGGGAAAGGTATCGAAACGCCGGCGTTGTTGATGTACAAGCGGTCGGCGATGACGTACCCCTCTCGGACCTGGGGCAGCGCCAGCACGATGTAGAACCAGAAGTAAAGCTGAATGAGCAGGGGAACGTTGCGGAAGAACTCGATATAGACCAGGGCCACCTTGGCCACCAGCCAGTTTCCTGATAATCGGCACACGCCGACGAAGATTCCGAGCAGCGTGGCCAGGATGACGCCAACGATGGAGACCACGATGGTATTGACCGCGGCGACGACGAAGGCGTACAGGAACGTGTCCGACGTCTCGTAGGGGAGAAAGTGCTGGCCGATGGGCGTCTGGTAAGCACGCTCCAGGAAGCTGAACCCGTAGGGAATTTCCCGCTCGTCAATGGCGTTGGCGATGTTGAAGAAGAACCAGGCGACCAGAAAGACCACCAGGAACCCCGACAGGATCTGCGCGGTCCATTGGATGATCTGGGCATGCCGCCAGATGGGGATGCCCTGGTAGGTGAGGTTTTGCAGTATGGCGGCCATCAGAAAAGGGATTAGTTCTACTTTGCCGTGTTTTCAGGTGGGCCAGATTTTAGCGCAAATCGCGCGGGAACGCCGGCCGCAGTGACGGGCAAAAATCGGGGGTGACCGGTCTGGACCGGTCACCCCGTGAATTGCGTCGGTTACGCAGGAATGTGTGGTTAGCGCAAGGGAGCCGCGTAAATCTGGCCGCCCTTGGGGCAGTCCTGGCAGGGAGCGTTGGCCCACAATGCGTTGCGGCCGTTCTCCCGGGGCAGGTTGATGCCGTTGGGTCCGAGGTTGCGATCATAGATCTCGCCGTAGTTTCCGACGGCTTTGATCACGTCCTGGGCGGAGGTCTGGCTCAATCCCAGCGGTTCCTGCCCCCAGGAACCTTCGGTACCGAGCAGACGGTCCACCTTGGTGTCACCGGTGGCAGCGCTCGCGACGTTGTCGGACGTAACCCCGTAGGCCTCGGCGTAGATCAGGATGGCCATCACGGTCTTGACGATGTCGAACCACTGGTCGTCGCCGTGGGGCACCACCGGTCCCAGCGGTTCCTCGGAGATGGTTTCCGGCAGGATGACATGGTCGTCGCGATTGGCGAGGGAGGTGCCCAGCGCCGCCAGCTGCGAGCGGTCGTTGGTAAAGGCGTCACACTGGCCGCTCTCGTAGGCGGCGACCACGGCGGCGGTGTCCTCAAAGGTCAACGCCTCGAGGTTGAGGCCGTTCTGGTTGGAGAAGTCAGCCAGGTTCAGCTCGGTGGTGGTGCCCTGGGTCACGCAGACCGAGGCGCCCTGCAGATCATAGGCGCTGCTGACCCCAAGGGACTTGTTGACCATGAAACCCTGGCCGTCGTAGAACATGGTCTGGGCGTAGTTGCCCCACTGGGCGTCGCGGGAGGTGGTCCAGGTAACGGTGCGGACCAGCATGTCCACTTCGCCGGACTGGATGGTGGGTCCGCGCTCGGCGGCGGTGATCAGCCGAATTTCGATGGCGGAAGGATCGTTCAGGACCGCCGCGGCCAGCGCGCGGCACAGGTCGATGTCGAAGCCGACATTGGCGCCGGAGGCGTCCAGGAATCCGTAGCCGGGGACGTCGTTGCGGCTAGCGCAAATGACGTGGCCGCGGTCCATCACGGTCTGGAGGCGGTTACCGGCCTGCATAGGCATGGCTTCGGTGGGCTCGGCGGCCATCGCCTCGGTGGGCGTGGGCTCCGCAGGCATGGCGGTTGCGGCGGCGGGGGCAGTGGGTTCCGCGACGGGAGCGGGCGCGGTGGGCTCGTCTCCGGTGCAGGCCATCGCGGCCACAATGCCGGCTAGCATCATCGCGCCGGCAACGAACTTTATGTATCGCTTCATCAAACGTTTCCTCCTTGGGTTTCTATGGCACGCTTCGGTGGCGCAAACTGCCGCCAATCATAGGACAGCGCACTCCGTTTTGACAATCATAACGGCGACGCAAATGAGTGAATATGCGAGCCCGCTACGCAAATGACCACAAAGAGAGGGCGGTGCCGCCGAATATCTTTGCCAGGTCGGCCGGGGGACACCACTCCTCCATCTGCTGCCGGGTGTAACGCAGGGAATTGCGGTAGCCTTCGCGGTTGGTCACGCGGGGCCAGTCCGAGCCCCAGATCATGCGATCCGGTCCGAAGGCATCGTAGGCCATGCGCACGTAGGGCGGCGTGTTTCGGTAAGGGAAGGGCGGATCGCTGATCTCGCCCATGCCGTGGATCTTCATCACCGTATTCGGGAAGCGCGCCAGGGTCAGGGACTGCCGAAACACGTCGTCGGGCGGCATTTCCGGCGCACCGATGGCGTGGATGCCCATGCCGGCCAGGTGCTCTATGATGACGGTGAGATTGGGAAGTTCCTCAACCAGCGCGGCAAATTCGTCGGACGCGAAACCCTCGGCCGGCCCGCCGACGCTGACGGACACGCCCAATCGGGCGGCGGCCCGCCAGATGGCCAAGGGGTCGTTTCCCGGCGAGCGGTGGAAGTTGCGGATGCGCAGGGTCTCGGCGCCGGCGTCGCGCAGGCCTTCCAGGGTGTCGGGGGCCGCCGGGTCGTCGACATCCACGCGGCAGACCACGGCGAGGCGACCTGGGAAGCGCTGGCGGCATTCCAGCACATAGGAGTTGTCCAGGGTGGCGGTGGACTGCACCAGCACGGTTTTCGCCACGCCGTTCAGCTCCATCTGGGCCAGCAGCATCTCCACCGGCTCGTAGTGGTCGCGGCCGATGTGGACGTGAGTATCGACGATTTGCATTGGGATAATCCCCTGCGGCGCGGAGTGGCCAGCACTGACCATTACCGGTCAGTACGAATTGCTAAGCTTTATGATGAGGATGGAGAAAAGAACGCCATTGATGACGCCGCCGCCGAGCACCGCTCCGGCAGTAATCCATTTCATTCGGTTGAAAAGTTTGTCCACATCGTCGGGCTGATCGTCGCCCTGCTGAAGCGACGATATTTTACCCCGAGTGCGTCCACCGGTTGCCCTTGCTTTTTCGACCAACGATTTTTCAAGAACTAATGGCTTTACCAACTCGATCATCGCGTCAACCTGATCGGCGGGATAACCCTGCGCTATCAGGGTAGCCCGAACATCGTTCAGTGTTGCCATCGTGGTCATTTTTGCATCCTTGCCAGACCATGTGCTGGCTCTTGACCGTATCGACGACGCCAGCATAGCAAATCAGCACATTTGCTGCTACTCTGACAGTCATCCAGAGGAGGTATGCACTATGATTTCGCAAGCAGAAAATGTGACGCTCACGCAAGTCGGGGCAGGCACGCCCATGGGCGAACTGATGCGCCGCTACTGGATGCCCGCCCTGCTGTCCTGGGAGTTGGCGGAGCAGGACGGAGAGCCGGTTCGGGTCAAGCTGCTGGGCGAGGAACTGGTGGCCTTCCGCGACACCGACGGGCGCATCGGCCTGCTTGACGAGTTCTGCCCGCACCGCCTGGTGTCGCTGTGGCTGGGCCGCAACGAAGACTGCGGCCTGCGCTGCGTGTACCACGGCTGGAAGTTCGACGTGGACGGGCAGTGCGTGGACATGATGAACGAGCCGGAGGACAGCGACTTTCCGTCCAAGATGACAACAGCTTCCTATCCGACCATCGAGTTGGGTGGCGTCATCTGGGCCTACATGGGCCCGAAGGAACACATGCCGCCGCCGCCGAAGTTCGAATGGGCGGCCGTGCCGGCTACCCATCGCCACGTCACCAAGAACATCCAGGAGTGCAACTGGCTGCAGGCGCTGGAGGGCGGGATCGACTCGGCGCACGCCACCATCCTGCACCGCACGCTGCGGGTGGACACGCCCCACGCCGGCCTGCGGGTCGACTCGCCGCATGTGCAGGGCAAGCCGCCGGAACTGGAGGTGGACATCACGGACTACGGCTACCGCTATGCGGGCATCCGGTCGCTGGGCGACGAGGGCAACCACGTGCGGGCGTACCACTTCGTGATGCCCTTCCACCAGATCCGCGCCAGCCAGCGCGGCTATCGCGGACAGGCGGGTCCCGTAGGGTTCCTCGCCTCCGGTCACATGTGGGTACCCATGGATGACCACAACGTGATGGTGTGGAACTGGGACCTCTCCTACGATGAGCCCATCGAGGAGCAGGAACGTGTCGACATGGACCGCGGCTATGGCCGTGGGCCGGAGCACATGCTGGACGACTTCCGCACCCGGGTGAATCGGGACAACAACTGGATGATCAACCGGTCGGTGCAGAAGACGGAGACGTTCAGCGGCATCGACGGGGTGAACGCCCAGGACGTGGCGGTGCAGGAGAGCATGGGCCACGTAGTGGACCGGTCGCGCGAAAACCTGAGCCGAACCGACATGGCTATCATCTACGCCCGGCGACAGTTGTTGCAGGCGGCCCGCACAGTGGCCGAGGGCGGATCGCCTCCGGGCGTCGGCGACAATTACTACATGCTGCGTCCGTCACAGGCGATCCTGCCGGTGGGCGTGGACTGGCGTGACGCGCTATGGGACGACCTGTATCCGGACGGGTCGCAGTCACGGAACGGGAAGTAGTGGGATGGGATGTTGGCATAGCCGGCGGTCGAATAAAACCGCGGCTATGCCTATACCGTTGTGGGGGACCTACATCCTCAAAGAGCGAGCGTCCGACCGACTGTACGACGCTATAATCCACCACGCGACTGGACATCTGCCTGTCGAGCCGGCGCAGTTGGTCTCGTGCCGTGTCTGAGTATTCAATCGTCCAGGGCAAGGTCCCGTCTCACCTCGGCAGATGAATAGACACGTTCCTTGCCGGCGCGGATGCGCTTGAGGATCTCTATGGACAGATAATAGTCCTCAATATCCTCCATCCCGCGTTCGATGATCTCCCGTAGGAGGTATTCTTTTGAGCGACCTGTTTCGGACGCAAGGAGATTCAGCCGATCCTCAAATTCGGGTGAAAGGTCAATCGTAGTTGCCATGCGCGCTGCCCCACGAAATGTTGCCATCGTTGCTTCGAGTCTACATTGGGAGGGCACCAAACAATAGGAGCAGGTTTGGAACCCGCTCCTACTAACTTCGTCGGAAACAGGTTTCCGAATCAGCCTTCCTTCAGCGCCGGTATCACCTTGGTGCCGAGGAGTTCGACGGAGCGCATCACGTCCTCGTGGGCCATGTGACCCTCATTGCCGTAGATGAGGATGTAGCCGGGATCGAGGTCCCTGCGGATGTGGCGCAGCTTCTCGGTCACGGTCTCGGGGCTGCCGACGATGATGTTGTAGGCGGCCTGCAGGTCCTCGTAGGTCATGCGGCGACCCATGGTGCCGGTGCCGATGAGGGGGCGCGACATCTTGATGCGCAGGGCCTCACGGGACTGGTAGCCGGGCGGGTCGTTGAATTCCATGGGCCCGCGGTTGCGGTGGTTCTCGGTCCACAGGAAGGTGCGCCCGATCTCCTGGGCCTTCTCGTCGGTGTCGGCGACGAGGCAGCGGATCAGGTAGCCGAAGTGCTCGGGGCCAGCCTCGTAGCCTTCCTCGGCGGCGGTCTCGTGGTAGATGCCCTTGAGCTGCTTGGTGAGGTCCAGCAGGGAACCCAGGTTCATGTACGGGTAGCGGTGCTTGGCGGCCCAGATGACGGACTCGGGGCTGCCGGTGCCGGGGAACCAGACCGGGGGGTGTGGCTTCTGGATGGGCACCACCCAGGGGTTGACCATGCGGTGGGGCCAGTACTCGCCCTCCCAGCGGAAGGGGCCGGGCTGGGTCCAGCATTTGACGATGAGGTCGTGGGCCTCCTCGAAACGCGGGCGGTTCTCGGTGGGCGGGTAACCGGCGTGGAGGGTCTCCACGGCGGTGCCGCGGACGAAGCCGGAGATGACGCGGCCGCCGCTGATGCAGTCCAGCATGGCGATTTCTTCGGCCATCTTGACCGGGTCATTGACGGCGATGACGTTGCCCAGCATGGCGATCTTCGCCTTCTTGGTGCGCTGGGTGATGACGGCCGCGTCCACATTGACGGAGGGCTTCATGCACCAGTAAGAGCTGTGGTGCTCGTTGGACATGATGCCGTCGAAATTGACCTCATCGGCCAGTTGGTATTGGTCGTGGTAGTTGGAGTAGAGGACGTGGGCCTTTTCGGGGTCGAAATAGGTATTGGGGAAGTGCATCCGCCCCGATTCCCAACCTTCCAGGTCATCCTCGGTGACGTGGCCATAGGGCTGTTCGGAGAACCAGAATACTTCGAGTTCGTGCGCCATGATGTTCGCTCCTTTGGGGAAATTTGCATGGATGTACAGGATTCACAGGATCGAATAGATTTACGGAATCCTTATCCCGTTCATCCTGCTTATCCATGCAAATGGTTCCCGTGTCCAAAAGTGGGTGCGCGCTGGGATCAGAGTTAGAGGCTGTTGAGGAATCCGGTGACGGCGGCGACGAATTCGCCGCGCTTTTCCACGGCCGGCGAGTGCCCGCAGTTGTCGATGATGCGCAACTGGCTGCCCTGGATCGCCTGCTGGAACAGGTGGCCGCACTCGACCGGGATGATGGCGTCCTGGTTGCCCCAGACGATCAGGGTGGGCGTGCCGACGCGGGACAGCGTATGCGGCAGGCTGGGGTTGTGGAGGTAGGGTTTCCAGCAAAGCTGCGAGGCCGTGATGGCGTTGGAGTGGACCACCAACTGTTCCTCGGGGGACAGTTCGCGGGCGTAGTTTTCGTAGTTCTCCACCTGGCTGGGGTCGTGGAAACGCTGCTGAAGGCGGGTTTCGGCGGACACCATGAATATCTCCGCTATCTCGCCCTCCCGAGGCTTGATACCGGCCGGATCCACCAGCACCAGGGCGTTGATGTTGTGGTCGTCCATGGCCGCCATTTCAGCTGAAACCCAACCGCCCATTGAAGAGCCCATCAGGATGATGTCCTGCAGGCCCAGGGCGTCGATGAACATGTGGTTGAAATGGGCCACGTCGTGGATGGTCTTGATCCAGTCAGGGGCCTCGGTGCCGTTGAAGCCGGGCTGACTGGGGACGTACACGGTGTACTCGGCGGACAGGTCCTCGTGCCAGGCCTGCCAGCCGTTGGAGCCGCCGGCGCCATGGAAGAAAACCAGCGGCGGACCACTGCCGCCGGAGAACATTTCGACGGCAGTACCGTTGACATTTACGGTAGTGCGGGAACCACTCTGAACTGTTGTCATACTCTCGTTCCTGTGCGGGGTGAGGATGGCATTATTCTGTTACAGGGGTAGAGGGATGTCAAGGTAAAGCGCGGGGGCGGTGGTATCGTCAGAAGCAGGATTTTCAGGATTATGGGATTGTCAGGATTGAGACCATTTGGGGTAGTGCGCTCCTAATCTTGATAATCCTTGAATCCGGCAAATCCTGCTTCTGACAACGCCTCGGACGGCAGCCGGCGCGCCGTTGACCTGACCGCTCTGGACACGTTCATCGAATTCAAGCGGCGCATCGGCACTGCCGCCAGCGGCGAACCCGACCCCAATAACGTGCGGCAACTGGACGACTACCTGGCGCAGTCGGCGACGCAGAGACGGGTGCGCATGGGCGTGCTCACCGACGGGAAGCGCTGGGTGTTGCGCTGGCCCGGGGCCGGCGAGGCGCGTTTGACACGGCCCTACGCCTTCACGCCGGACAAGCCGGACGGGTGGCTGCCGTTGTACGAATGGCTGCGGGACTCTGCGCTGGTGTCGCTGGAAGACGTCGTACCCGACCGGGAGGGCATCGCCGAGCACTCCCTACCGAAGTGCTGGAATCGGACTTCTCCGCCTGGCCCATTGAGGTTGGCGGCAATCCGCTGCTGCAAACCCTGGCGCGTCGGGTGGCGCGTTTCCGGTGGGCCGAGGCGGTGCGGCATTTTCCGGAAGCGGAGGACAACCCTCACCCTCTCCCAGAGGTAGAGGGAACAAGCGGCGACGCGCCTACCCTACCGGAACGAGATTGCCGCGCTGCGCTCGCAATGACACCAGGAAAGGCTGCCATGATGCCGAGGGTGGTTGCTGTGACCTGCGGGTGGAGCCGGGTACGCGTGCTCGCTCCGTCCGGTTTGACACTCCAAATCGGGGGCGCATACACTCTGGCAATTCGGTCGGGGCATATCCTGCCGCGACGTTCCATGGAGGATATACCCGCATGACCACTGCACACACCCACGATCATCCCCACACGCACCCGCAGGCGGCTGCCGAGATGCGCGCGGCGGCGCTGGCGTTGCTGAACAGCCTGGACGCAGCGCAGAAGGCCGCGATCAGCTACAGCTACCACGACGGCGAGCGAATCTTCTGGTACTACCCGCCGCTGAACCGGCACGGCTTGATGCTGCGGGACATGACCGAGGAGCAGAGGGGACTGGCCTACGCGCTGATGGCCACCGGCCTCACCGAGGATTCCAACCGGCAGGCCCAGTTGATCATCGAGCACGAGGATGTGCTGGGTCCGCTGGAGCAGGAAGCAGGCCGCGTGACGTTCCTGCGGGACACGCTGTGGTACGCCTGGACCATCTTCGGCGATCCCGCCAGCGACGTCGAGCCGTGGGGCTGGCGGGTGGAAGGACACCACGTTTCGCTGCACTACAGCATCTGGGGCGACCGGGTGTTGTCGGTTACGCCGTTCTTCTTCGGAGCCAATCCCGCCGAGGTGCGCAAGGGACCCAAGGAGGGCCTGCGCATCCTGGGCGCCAGCCAGGACATCGCCCTGGAACTGATGGAAAGCCTGGACGCCGGACAGAAGAGCAAGGCGATCATCTACGACGAGGCGCCGGCGGACATCATCACCTTCAACTCCTCCAAGGCATCGCTGCCCAAGGAGGAAGGGTTGGCCGCCACCGCCATGTCGGGCACGCAGCGCGAGATGCTGATGTCACTGGCCAGCGAGTACGTCACGCGGATTCGCTCCGACCTGGCCGAGGAGAAGCTGAACGCTCTGCGCGGGGGCGGTTTGGAGAAGATACACCTGGCCTGGGGCGGCCCCGTGGACCGCACCCAGCCGCATTACTACCGGCTACACGGCGGCGACTTCGTGGTGGAGTACGACAACCGGCAGGACGGCGCGAACCATATCCACTCGGTGCTGCGCGACGTGAACAACGACTTCGCCGCCGACGTGCTGCGGGACCACCTGCTGCTGTACCACGTGCTGTAAATCTGTGGAAATCCGTGTCACCGACACATATGCCCGGTGGTTCAGGCGACTGCGTGACCGACAGGCACGAAGGATCATCGACGGACGCATCGCCCGGATGATGTCTGGCAATCCGGGTGATGTGCGGCCGGTGGGAGGCGGCATATCCGAGATGAGAATTGACTACGGGCCGGGCTACCGCGTGTATTATCTACAACGCGGCCAGCAGTTGCTAATCCTGCTGGCCGGTGGCGACAAAGACAGTCAAGAACAGGACATTGCGCGAGCGCGCAACCTGGCGCGCCGGTTGTGAGGCGACGATGACAAGGCTCAAATCATATCCCTGGGATCCGGCAGAGCACATCGCAGATGGTGAGGACGTTATTTGCTATCTTGAAATTGTTTCGCCCGAAGAATACGACCCGGACGTTACTCCCTTTTTTCTGGACTGCATCGCCCGCTCCAAAGGCGTGGCTGAAATCGCTGGCGTCGTGTTCCACGAGCAGGACGACGGCCGCCGCTCCATCACCATCACTACCACCAGCGGCGTGGAGGAGACCATCGCCATCGCGCCGGAGGTGAGCCTGGAGAGCGTCCGGCAAGCCCTCACGCCGCGAGATCAGACGGCTCCGGTTTCCGGTTAGCGCAACCTAGCACGCCGGCGAGATACGTCCTATAGTCTATGGACATGGCGCTTATACTGTGAGCGGGGGCACGTAAGCGCGCCAAACTATCCTGGCCGGGAGGCGAGATGTCCGGCAAACAACACTGGCGCATCGCGGCGGCCACCGCCGCAGGAGCTTCCCACCTCAGAGACGATACCCCCAACCAGGACGCGGTCAGGCACCGGCTGGTGGAGACCGGACGCGGTTCGGTTGTAGTTGTTGCCGTCGCCGACGGGGCCGGCTCGGCCTCTCACTCTGACGAGGGTTCCGGAATCGCGGTCGCCACCGCCGTGGATACGGTCGTTCGAGGCATCGAGAGAAAACCGGCGGCGGCCATGCGGGAGCACCTGGCAACGTCCCTGGTGCGTGACGCCGTCAAGCGGGCCAAGAACGAGGTGATCCGCTACGCCCGGAGGCAAAGCGTCGAACCCCGGGAACTGGCGTCCACGTTGATCGTTGCCATCGCCAGTGACCGGCTGTTGACCGCAGCGCAGGTGGGCGACGGGGCAGTGGTCGCATTCAACATCGACGGCGGGCTTGCCAGGACCCTGTGCGCGGCGCACACCGGCGAGTACGCCAACGAGACGACGTTCATCACGTCGCGGACCCGACCGCATCGCATTGCATCGGTAGGTCATGCCGACGGGTCGCGCTACGATGCCATGGCGCTGATCACCGACGGGCTGCAGAACCTGGCGTTGCAGATGCCGGAACGCCAGGCATTCATGGGGTTCTGGAACCCGATGCTGAACGACCTGGCCCACAGCGAGGAACCGGACGCCGTCGCCGGGAGGCTGCACGCCTTCATCAGCGGTGAGCGGGTGCAGTCCCGCACCAGCGACGACGTGACCATCGCCATCGCTACCCGATACAGCCCGAATTCGAAGGAGGACGAGCAATGAGCATGCAGGACTCGGTTGGCGTGTACGACACCGCGGAGTTCGCCGACAATCCGGAAGCGCGGTGCTCCATCGTGCTGATTCTGGACGTGTCCGGCTCCATGGGCGGCCTCAAGATGCAGACCGTGAACCAGGCCCTGGTCAAGTTCGGCGAGATCATCAAGGAGGACTCCGTTACTGCCCTGCGGGCCGACGTGGCCGTCATCGAGTTCGACCACGAAGCCCGGGTGGTGCAGGACTTCACCAACGGTACGGACTTCGAGCCGCCGGTATTGTCCGCCAACGGCGGCACCAATTACTCCAAGGCCGTGAACCTAGCGTTGGACATCACCGAAGCCCGCAAGCAGAGCTACCGGGACGGCGGCATCGCCTACTACCGCAGCCTGGCCTACTTCCTCAGCGACGGCTACCCAGAGCACGACAATGACGGCGAACTGGCCAGAGCGGCGGACCGCCTGAAAGCGGCGGAGGATGACCGCGGTATCGCCTTCTTCTGTTTTGGCATCGGGTCGCCGGACTTGCCGGTCGATATGTCGGCACTCAACAACCTCGCTCCCCGGGCGGCCATTGAGCTGACCAACATGGAGCAACTGGACGGGTCCATACAGTGGCTGTCCCGGTCCGTCGCCGCGGTTTCCCAATCACAGCCCGGCGAAGCCATCCGCCTTCCGGAGCCGGACTACCTGGACTTTTAACCGGAGGAGGACAGAGCAATGTTTACTCGAAACAGCGTCGGCGTGTACGACGCCGCGGAGTTCGCCGACAACCCGGAAGCGCGATGTCCCATTGTCCTGGTGCTGGACACGTCGATGTACATGGGCGGCCCCAGCGCCACCACTTTGCAGCGCGCGCTGGTGAAGTTTCGCGACAGCATTCGTGAAGACCCGGTTACCTCGCTGCGCGCGGATCTGGCGGTGGTGACCTTCGATGACGATTTCCGAGTGGTTCAGGATTTCACCAACGGGCGCGACTTTGAACCGCCAGGGGTTCGAGGTTATTGCTTCGCGTATTACGCGGGAGCTATCAACCTATCGCTGGACATGATTGAGGCCCGCAAGCAGTTCTATAACGACAACGGCATTGCCTATTACCGCGGCTTGGTATTTTTCCTGGCCGGCGGCGCGCCGAAAGACGGTAGAGGGGACTTGCGCGCGGTGGCGCAGCGCGTGGCCGAAGCGGAGCGCAACCGCAGCGTCGCGTTCTTTCCTTTCGTGGTCGGCGCCTCGTTTTCGGTGGATGAATACGATTCGGAATACCTGGACGGACTGGCCGCGTACAACCCGAATTACCTGTCAGACCTGAGCGCGATGAACTCGCGCTGGAACTCGGGGGCCATGCACGCGTTGCGGGAACTATCGCCAAGAGAGCCGGTGGTACTGACCAACATGGCGCAACTGGAAGGCTCCATTGAGTGGCTGTCCCGGTCCGTGACTGCCGTTTCGCAGTCCCAGCCCGGCGAAGGCATCCGCCTGCCCGAACAGAACTTCCGGCACTTCTAGGCTGAACGGGTCGGCAAAGGCACGATAGCAGCGCATACATCCGCCGCCGGTGGGGGAGATGAGCGTATGCTGGCAATGTTCTCGCCCGGCCCGAAGAGCAGAACCACGGCGGCTTGTCTGGCCATTTTTCTGGGCTGGTCCGGACTCCATAAGTTCTATCTTGGCTACCGGGACGTTGGGGGCATCCACATTGCGCTGACTGCGGTGGGACCGGTGGTATTTCTGGCCCAATTGACCGCCGGCGACTCCGGCAGCGTCATCATCGTCCAGGTCGCGGCGTGGGTAGTCATCCTTTTCGGCTACTGCTACGTCCGCCGGTTTCATTATGGTCACACCATGGCCGAGATAGTCAGCCCCAGCCGGTTACTGCTCTGGCCCTGGCGACTGATCCAGTACACCTTTCGCATGACCAGGGCGGGGGCCAACATTATGGGTGAGGAAAGAGAGGAGCGGAATCGGCGCCGACGCCGGCGGCAGCGGGGACGCCGGAGGAATGGCGATGATGACGACGGCGGTTGGCTCTCAATGGGGTGTGTGGTGTTAGTATTGGGCATAGTGCTGTCTCTGGCTGTTGCCGCGGCCATCGTGGCCTTGTACTACTTCATTTTCTCCTTCGTCGGCTACCTTGCCCTCGCTGCCTCCGTCGTGATTGGTGCGGTTGAAGGCATCCTCTACTTCAGAAAGACCGACCGCGCGTTTCAGAATGAATACGTGGTCAGCCGGAAGCCGTGGTTCTGATGACTACCTCCGGTAATCCTCTCGCCGGACGCCGCTTCGTGGACGAAGCCGGCAACCCCATCGTGCCGGGCCGCAAGCTGGGCGAGGGCGGCGAGGGCGCGGTGCACCTGGTGGACGGCGATACGGGGTCGGTGCTGAAGATCTGGCATCCGGGCCGAACGCCTCAGGACGCCGACGCGAAGATCCGGCATCTGGTGAACAACCCGGTGGCGCCCGACCTGGGGGCCACCTGGCACATCACCTGGCCCCAGCGCATGGTCATGGAGAATGGGGTCATCGCCGGCTATACCATGCCCATCCTGAACCCCAACGAGTCATGGGAACCCATCGTCGAATACTACAATCGCCGGGCGGCCCAGAGCACCGGCACGGCCCAGGCCCGCGAGATCCAGATTGACGACCGGGTGCGCATGGCACGGAACCTGGCCCTGGGGTTCCGCGCCGTTCACGACGCCGGTTACGTCATCGGCGACGTCAACGAGAAGAACGTTGAGGTCAACCGGCAGAACGACATCGCCATGGTGGACTGCGATTCCTACGGTTTCACCGACGCCGCCAGCGGGCGCACCTTCTCCAACGGCATGGGCCGGCCCGAGTTCCAGGCCCCGGAAGCCCAGAGCGACTATAACAACCGCACCCAGGAGCAGGACCTTTTCGGGCTGGCCGTGGTCATCTTTCACCTGCTCACCGGCTACCACCCTTACACCGTCAACAACCAGCCCAATCACGCGCTGCCCGGCGAGCGGATCAGCAACTGGCTGTTCGCGCCGGCCGGCCGGGGCGTCACCGCCCCGGACCCCTACAACGAAGCCTGGAACGCGCTGACCGACCAGCAGAAAGAGTTGTTCCTGCGCTGCTTCGACCGGTCTCACCAGGGCGAACCCCGGCCCACGCCGGAAGAGTGGGTGGAAGCCCTGATGGAGATGCCGAACGCGGCGCCCGCGCCGACCAGACCGGCTCCCTCGCCACCGCCTACCGCGACCATCCCGGCCGCCGCGCCGGCCGGACCGACGCGCCGGCGTTATTACCGACCTCCCACCTCTACGAGGGACGCCTGGATCTACTGGGTGTCGGCGTTCGCCGGCTACGGGGCATTACTGCCTCTCATGCTCTTCAACCAGTTCCGGCCTTTCTGGTGGCTGGCGCTGATCCTGGTGGCGGGGGCGCTCTTCTACCTTCCGGTTCGAAAGCTGCTCGAACCTCCGATCACCGGACTGCGCTGGACCTTGATCAGCGTGGCGTCGTTGGTCAGCTTATGGTTCTTGCTGGGATTGATCGGAGCGGCCTTATCGGTCTGGCCGTGGTGGCTGTGGCTGGGACTAGGTCTGGGAGCGGCGTTCATCCTCCTGGTCCCGGCCAGAGGACGGCTGGTCGGGTCGCTGCGCAGCCCCAACGCCTGGCAACGCTGGATTGCCATTGGCGCGGTGTCGCTGCTGGTCCTCTTCATCCTGGTCGGCATGGGCTCAGCGGTCTTCCGGGAGTGGGAGGATTGGCGCTATAGAAGGAGTTTGGAGGCGGCGGCCAATGCGGCCAGCGCCGACCGCGGCGCGGTTGCGTCGGCGGCCGGAAACGTGGTCAATGCCAGCGCCGGCGGCGGGATCGCTCCGGTTGTCGTCCCCACCGATACGCCGGAGCCGACGCCGACTGCGGAACCCACGGTTACCGCTCCACCGCCGACGGCCACTACAGCGCCCACCGACACACCCACGCCGGAACCTACGCCCACATTGCAGCCCACCCCGACGCCAATCCCTACGAACACGCCGGAGCCTACTCCCACGCCATCGCCTACGCTTACTCCTACTCCCATTCCGCCCTCGACTCCCACACCGGCGCCACCCGCTACGCAAACGCCGAACCAGTGGCTCATCCAAAACCCGGCTCAAGCCAAAATCACGAATTCGTCGCCCGGAACCCATGTCCTGCTGCAGGGCTGCTATCTGGGAAACAACACGTCTGCCCGCAAGTTCCGCCTGGCCTCGTGGGACGTTTGGGATCCGAGCCGGTACGGTTCGGAGCTGAAGTTCGTCAAGATTATTACCAACACCGGCGCGAACCTGCGGCTGGAGCCGGGGGCGTGTTATGAGGCCCGCCTGGTCAAGCAAGTCAACACCGATGAAGAATACGTCTGCCTGGACCAGGGCTCTGTTTATCCGCAACAGACCCCGTGTGCCAACCCCCGCGAGAACGAAGTCATACCGACTTTCATACTGTACCCCGACAGCGCCGACAACCCGGACGATTTCACGGACAATTTTGTCCGCATCCCTGACCGCAGGTAACAGTACCGGGAATGTCCGATGGGGCGGGGCATCAGGGCGGGCGTCACGGGCACAATTGCCGATGGTTTGCGATTTGTTATTATGTAGGTACGAAATTCGACGCGGATAGCGTTGACATCTATCAGGAGACAACCACTTATGACTACCCTGCTTGACCGGTTAGACCCCGCCGTCGCCGCCGCCATTGAGAGCGAAAACCACCGCCAGCGCGATTCCATCGTGTTGATTGCATCAGAGAACTACGCGAGCAAGGCGGTGCTGGAGGCGCAGGCGCAGTTGATGAACAACAAGTACGCCGAGGGGTACCCCGGCCGGCGATACTACGGCGGCTGCGAATTCGTCGACGTGGTAGAAACCCTGGCCATCGACCGGGCCAAAGAGCTGTTCGGCGCGGAGCACGCCAACGTGCAGGCCCACAGCGGCGCGCAGGCCAACATGGCCGCCTACTTCGCCGTCCTGGAGCCTGGGGATACCGTGCTGGGGATGCAGCTGGACATGGGCGGACACCTGACCCACGGGGCCAACGTCAACTTTTCCGGCAAGCTGTACAACTTCATACCCTACGGCGTGGACCGGGAGACCGAGACCATCGACTACGATCAGGTGGAGAGGCTGGCGCGGGAGCACAATCCCAAGCTGATCGTCGCCGGGTGCAGCAGCTATTCGCGGGTGCTGGACTTCCCCCGGTTCCGCGCCATTGCCGATTCCGTGGGGGCGATGCTGATGGTGGACATGGCGCACATCTCCGGCCTGATCGCCGGGGGCGCGCATCCGTCGCCATTCCCCCACGCGCAGATCGTCACGTCCACCACCCAGAAGACCCTGCGCGGACCGCGCGGCGGCATGATCCTGACCGAGGAAGATCTGGGCCGCAAGATCGACTTCGCGGTGTTCCCCTTCATGCAGGGCGGTCCCTTCATGCACGTCATCGCCGCCAAGGCGGTCTGTTTCGGCGAGGCTCTACAACCGGACTTTTCGCGCTACGCCCACCAGGTGGTGGCCAACGCGCAGGTGATGGCGCAGGAACTATCCGAGGCCGGCGTCCGCCTGGTGGCCGGCGGAACGGACAATCACCTGATGCTGGTGGACCTGACACCCTTGGGCATCACTGGTCGGCAGGCGGAGCGGGCGCTGGAATCGGTGAACATCGTCGCCAACAAGAACGCGATCCCCTACGACCAGTTGCCGCCGCGCACCGCGTCGGGTTTGCGCCTGGGCACGCCCGCCATCACCAGCCGGGGCATGGGTGAGGAGGACACGCGCCAAGTGGCCAGGCTCATCGTGCGGACGCTGGGCAGCATTGGGGATGAGGCAGCGATGTCCACTATCGGCGAAGAAGTGCGACACCTCAGCCGTCGGTTCCCGGTGCCCGGGCTGGACGACGAGTAGCGGTCGCGCCGTCTCACCGCCAGGCGAGGCGGTTACGGTGAACCAGCACCGCCACGCCGATGATGGCGATCAGCAGCCCGACCAGTATCGTGAGGCCGGGCAGAACCGGCACGCCGGAGTAGGACCAGGAGTTGATGTAGCCGCCGGGGGTGTGCTCCGGAGCCAAGCCCAGCTCTCCGGCGTCGGGTATCGTCAGGTCGGTGGTCACCGTGCCCGCGTGGCCGGCTGATGTCGTGACGCCGCGCGAGGGCACGGGGAGCTTGTGGAAGCTCAGGTGCAGCTCGCGGGTGCGGCCGTCTCCGGTGAACAGCCACGACTGCACGGCGGATACGCGGTCGTCGTGGCCCACGAGCCAGAAGGTGATGACGTCGGCGTCGGGCAGGGCGCTGCGGTCCGCGCCGCCGGGCTCGACCATCAGGCCGCTGTAACGTCCGTCCTGGCCGATGGCCACCGGCTCGCTGATGTAACCATCCTCGCACCCGCCGAGGCAGGCGACCAACGACACGCCCGTGGGAACGATGCGGCTGTCGGCGAAGGCGTGCCCTTCGAATACCTGCCACTGCGCGCCCGTGTTGGACGCGGTGGCGCCGGCGGAGTCGTCGGGGCCGGCGCCCAGGGTGGCCAGCATGGACGCCAGCAGCAGCGCCGCGGCGCCCAGGGTCGGGATCGTTCGCCACGCGAACCGGCGGCGTAGTGGGTTGTTGCCTTTCATTTCCTTGCTCCCGCTGGTCAGCATCAGTTATCAGTCGTGTATTGACTCTTCACCAAGCTCGTATGGAGGGTGGCTAATGGTAGCCGGCGCGGCGGGCAATCGACATCGGCGACGGCGCGCGATTTTGAACAATTTTTTGATTACAAAAAGGCCCCCGCCGTTGCCGACGGGGGCCGGTTTTTACGCAGTAATATCGTGCCCTTACGATTGGGCATCCGCGCTGAAAACGGCCCGGCGTAGAGTGTCGTTCAGACGGGTCTGCCAGCCAGGGCCGCCGCTCCGAAAATGCTCAACGACATCCGCATCCAGACGGATGTGGATCTGCTGCTTGGTCGGAGATTTTTGCGGCCCACGGGTCCGACGATAGCGCGTCAGGATATGCGGCACCGCTTCCTCGGATGTCAACGCCGTGGCGAACCAATCGTCACTGGCCTCGCTGGTATCCGGGTCGGCAGCGATGCCGGCGTTGATGGCCGCGTCCTCTTCCGGTGTTGGGATGATGATTTCAGACAAGCGCCTCGACATATTTTCTAACCTCCCCGGAATTGGCCTTGCGCAGGCTGATGATGCGAATGCGGTCGCTGCGTTCTGTCCAAACTACATGGTGCAGCCGGTTCCCAATCAGCCCGAAACTGGCCCATCGGGTTTCCCCGTCACGATCGCTCCGCTGATGCATTGCCGTTTCCCAATCAAAGTCGTACATGGAAGCGAAGTCTATTTCACGCTCTCGCAAGGTTTCAGTTCGTTTGTTCTCGTCCCATTCATACCGTATTGGCAGACTATCACAGTTGGTCATGGTTATTTCCTTATGGATTAGATTATTGTAGCCACAAAAAGACGTCGCGTCAAACCGGTGCCAACGCATTACAAAGGCCCCCGCCGTTGTCGACGGGGGCCGGTTTTCGGATCGGGGGTCGCCGCGCGGGCGATCCTGATCCGGGGGTTGGTCGGGGGCTACGCGGTGGTGCGGCGTCCCATGATGATGGCCACGATCGCGATTATCACGGCCACGATGGCCACGATCAGCGCGATGATGCCCATGGAACCACCGGAACCGGCCGGGCCGATGCTACCGGCGGGGCCCTGCGGACCCGGAGGGCCCGGAGGTCCAGCGATACCCTGCTCGCCCTGGGGACCCGGAGGTCCGGCGGCGCCAGCGGCTCCGTCACGGCCGTCGCGGCCGTTGGCTCCGTCGGCTCCGTCAGCTCCGGCAGGGCCGGGGACGCCCGGAGGGCCGGCCGCGCCGGGCGCGCCGGCGGGACCCATGGCGCCTGCCTGGGCGGACAGGTCAGCGGCCAGGTCCATGATCATGCGGTCGCCGCTCATCCAGGTGTACTCGTAGTCCACCATGCGCTCACCGATCATGAACGTGACCATGGCGTCGTCACTCATGGGCTGCATGAGCTGCAGCTCGTAGTGGCCGCCCATCATGGTCGTGGTGGAACCGATCTTCTCGTCGCCGGCCATGGCAACGACCATGGTTCCTTCGGGCACGGGCAGGCCGTCGGCCATGGCGTAGCCGAATATGAAGGCGGGGGGCACGTTGGCCCGCGGCGCATCTCCCTGAGCCGCAACAAGGCCCAGGGGCAATGCGATCAGCAGGGCAATCAACGCCACCGCCGCCATCGCTCCAATTCTCTTCATCTCATTTGCTCCTGCTTGGGGTGGTCCTCCCGCTCCCGCAGCGCTGGGCCACGGGAGCGGGGGCGCTTTACTGGACACTCATTCAGTCGGTTGACTGTCGCTCCCCTGCGGGGACGACGGCCTACCAGACCTCCAGGTTCCAGCAGTCGTCGCCGCGGCAGGTGAGACTGCGGGCCTTGTTGTTCAGGACCACGTCTTCCACGGTCTCGCTGACCAGGATCCAGTAGGCCTCACCGTTAACCAGCTCGGACAGGGTGTTCAGGTCGGCGAAATCGGGGCGCGGGTCGTAGAAGGACCAGGTCTTGCCCACGTCGTCGAAGTAGAAGACGGCAACCAGGCTGTCACCGAGGTTCTCCACGGCGTCGGGCAGCGCGGCGGCAGCGCCGACTGCGGCCGACTCCGCGAGCACGTTCAGCTCGCCGATGGCGATGGTGTCTTCCACCTCCAGCAACACGCTGTAGGTGCCGGGGTCGATGCCGGGGATCAGCACGTCGGTGACGGTCACGCTGCCGGTGGAGTCGGTGCTGAAGTTGCCCACGGGGCGGACGTTGCGGCCGCCGATCTCCACCCGGGCAACCTGCTGATAGACGGGCATGCCGTCAACGGACAGGGTGATGTGGTCACCAGGCTGGCCCTCGGCGGGCTCGATGTTGATGACGGCGGCGGGAACTTCAAAGGAACCCACCTTCACGATGTCGGTGTTCATCTCCGCGCGCACCTGGTTGGTGGACGGGATGGCCACGTTGGAGGCGACCCGGTGCTCGATGGTAAAGCGGCCGGCGCTGTCGGCGAAGGCGCTGTAGCGGCGGGCGCGGGTGCCGTCGGTGATCCTGATGTCCACCGCGTCGGGATCGCCGCCATCGATGTTGTCGATGGGCCAGTTCTCACCGGTGATGGTGATGATGTCCCGGGGGCCGGCCACGATGGGGGTAACCTTGATGGTCGGCTCGGGGATGACGATCACGGCGGAGCCGGAGAACCCGGCGTCGTCCTTCACCTTGATGGTGTGCGTGCCCGCGATGAGTTGCGGGTTGCTGCCCTCAGTTTGGGGCCACAGCACGACGGAAGCGACGAACTGGCCGGCGTTGGAAACTTCCACCTCACCGTCGTCCTTCGAGTCGTCGTGAACCATCAGGGCAACACCGTCGATGGTGATGTCCTCAACTTTGATGTGGTCGCCGCCGAAGCCGTCGCCGGTGATGGTGATCAGCTCGTTGGGCAGGGCCTCGCCCTTGCTCAGGGTGAGCTGGGAGCCGGTGATGGTGATCTTGGTGTCCTCTTTGTAATTGGTTGTCCCGTCTTTCCAGGTGGCGTCGATACGGACAGTGCCCTCCAGGGCGCTCTCGTTCAGTTCGCCGGGCAGGTCGAAGGTCGCGGTGGCGGAACCGTCACGCCCGATGTTGGTAGCGTTGATGCTGATATAGTTCGGGTTGTCGACTTCCGCGCCGCCCACCATGATTTTCTTATCGGACACGTTCTGACCGGCAATCAGCAACTGTTCGAAGCTGCCGCCGGGGAAGTCCTGGGCGAACACGGTGACGGTGTCACCGGCGGCCGCCGAGGCGGGAACGATGCGGATGGAGGGCTGCAGCTCGAACGTCTCCACATCGTCAACGGCTATCCGGCCTTCGCCGTCCACCATGCAGATGTAGTTGCCCTCGCCGGCCTTGAAGGTCGGCACGGTAACCTCGAAGGTTACGGCAACCTTGTCGTCGCTGCCCACGGTGGCGATGCCGGCCCGGGACCCCTGCTGGATGACCTGGGCGCAGGAGGGTTCGGTGGACACGCCGCTGAGGACGTGGACGGCGGCGGAGGTGCTGTTGTTGAAGCCGGAGCCGGTAACCGTCAGCTCGTAGCCCCGGGAGTTGTCCTCGTCGTCCAGGCTGATCTTGGCCTTGACGATTAGGTCGTCATCTCCTTTGTCGCCGGGGGCGTCGGGGACGCCGGCGCCGGGGCCGAGCACCGCGTAGCTCCACTTGTAACCGGCCGCGTAGTCGTTATTGTTGTCGTGGGCTTCGCTGGGGTTCTTGATGTCGGCGGCCTTGGTGATCACCAGTTGCAGGGAAGCTCCCTCCCCCGGCGCCTGGAACCCGGCGGCGGCGTCAACGTCCCTGGTGTCGAAGTCCGGCACGAATACCTGGATGTCCCAGTCGTCGTCGCCGCCGAAGTGGTCGTCGTCGCTGATTTCCACCCCGTAGGTGGCGAAGACGCGACCGCCGTTGTTCATCGCGGGGCTGCTCGAGCCGGTGGCGATGAAGTACACGTCGCCGCGGTCGATGCTGTCCGGCACCTTGTAGTCGTCTTCCAGGTAGAGGACGATGGAGCTCCCGTCGCGCAAATCCATGGGCAGCTGGGCGATGTCCAGCGTCAGCTTGACGGTGGCGCTGGCCGAGGTGCTGGTGCTGGCCAGGTCGTCGTTATCGATGGCCGGCTCGGTTACCGTAACCATGAAGGTCTGCGTAGCGCTGGCGGTGCCGTCGCTGGCGGTCACCGTAATGGTGGCCACGCCGGCTCCCTGGGCGGAAACGGTTACCATACCCATGTCGCTCACCACGGCGGTGGCCACGGCGGGGGCACTGGACGACACCGTCCAGATCAGCGTGTCGTCCGCGTCAGCGTCGGTAATGGTGCTCTGGACCATAACCGTGCCGTCTACCGCAATCGGGTTGACCGAGATGGCGGCGCCGGCCCTGGGGGGGTTGTTGGGCTCAGTCTCAGTGCCGGGGTTGTCACAACTGTGCGCGCTCCCGTCGGCGTTGGTATCCCCCGATCTTCCTGCCTCGAAGTCATGGGCGAAGTCTCCGCCAGCAGTCCCCGGGCAGTGGTTGTCGACGTTAGTGTCAGGATCGTGCGCGCTGGTGACGCCAGGCGACGCCGCCAGCACGACGAACGCGGCCAGGGCGGCGACGAGGGCGAATGCCATCACCGCGGTCACCGGCCAAGCGTATTTTCTCGTCTTGTTGCTCATTTCGTGAAATCTCCTTTGAGATTGTGTTCACGTTCTGTCCCCGGGCTGCCGGTCTCCGCCTTTGCAAAGAGCGGCAGACCCGGGATTGTCATGTCTCACATGCGCGGGACTATCGGACCGTTACGTTGTCGGTCCCGAAGCCAAACTCATACACTTCGTTGGCGCCGGTTCCCTGGATCGCGATCACGAGCACAGCGTACTCCGTCTCAGAGGTCAGAGCGGTGATGTCGCCCATGGTGGCCGAACCATCGTCTACTGACGAGGTTTCGTAGTACCTGGAATTGCCCGCAGCGTATCCAGCCAGGTCCAATGCCACGAGGACGAAAGAGTCAGCGTTCTCCGCGCCTTCCCAGGTGATCGTGATCTTACCCGCCGCGTCACTGGTCGCCATCACGTTGGTCGGCGCCATGAGCGTCGTGTCCGCCGAGTCCGTCATGGCGCTGGCCGTGTCGGACCAGGGGCCGGCAGCGTCGCCGTGGGCGGCGCGGACGCGGTACGAGTACTCGGTGCCGTCCATCAGGCCCGTGTCCATGTGGGAGGTCACGTTGCCGACGATTTCGTAGCGCTTGTTGAAGTACTCTTCGATCTTCGTGTCCACGTCGCTGCCCGCCATGATGGTTCCGGCAGTGTTGCTCGGCGCCGTCATGTCGTAGTGCGCGCAGTACTTCGCCTGGTCGCTATCCGCAGCGGGATTATCGACCATGGTTTCACTGCTGCCGACTGCGGCCAGCATTCCGTTGCAGTTCAGGGTCTCCCACCACTCCATGTGGTCGGAGAAAGCGAAGTTGGCATGCGCGACACCATCGTCGGCGTCCAGGAACATCACGCTCCCGTAGGCGCGCTCGATGATGTAGCCGGTGACTGAGACGCCGTTGGCCGGCGCGCTCCACATCAGGTTGATCTGGGACGTGGGCATTGCCGCGTCCTTCGTGGCGGTCACGTTGGTGGGCGAGCCGGGGTAGTGCATCATCGCCGGATCGCGCGGGTAGTAGACCATGGCCCAACCGCTCTCGCCGGCAGCGTTCACGGCGCGGACCTGGTAGGCCAGCATCTCACCCATCATGTGATGGCGCGGGTCGGTGAAGGAGGTCCTCATGCTGGTGGATTCTTCGGCGTCATCGGTCGGGTGTTCCCACTCGCCGTCGCCGATCTTGCGCTGGACCTCATAGCTGGCAACTTCAGGGCCTTCGCTGGGCTTGTTCCACAGCAGCAGCACACCCGTGACGTTGCCGCTGGTATCCATTGCCACTTGCGACATCAACCCTTCCACCATGTTCGGCGGGTTGGCGTCGCCTGTGGATAACATGGCAGCATCCGACCATGTTTCACTGTTGGCAGCCGGTCGCTCTACGTTCGCCGGAGAGCCCAGCGGATCCTTATTGATGGCAGCGACCTGGAACCAATAGGTTTTATCCTCGGTCAAGGGCTGGTCGTCGGCGGCGGTCGTGTCCTGATCAGCAACCTCGATGGTGGCCATCAGGTTCGCGTTGCCGGTATTCCCGGTGGTTATCGGACGGGCGGTGTCGGTACCGGCAAAGTCGCCGGCATCAGCCACGCCGTCGCCGTCGTCCAGTACGTAGCGGTACCGGTAGTTAGAGACGGGCTGCCCGCCGTCTTTCTCCGGAGCCATCCACGACGCCATGATGGTCTCCAGGTCGGGAGCTGAGGCCATCACACCGGTCGCCTTGCCCGGAGCCATAGAGGCTCGTGTCGAACCCGGAACCAGCGCGCTAGCCGGGCCCACGTTTCGCCGCCAGTTTGTTCCGACGGTGAAGACCCTGTAGTGCATGGTCTCGTCGTAAGGAAGGTTGACGTGTTCGTACTCCCTGTTGTCTCCGAACCCGGTGAACCTGGTGTCTTGGACCAGTGGCTTCCATGTGGCGCCAGCGTCCTCCGAAACGTCGATCCGGTAGGCGTTTTGCTCCGTCACGTTCGTAGCACCAGAGGCGATATTGATCGTCAGATTGATCTGCTGTACTTCAGAGGTCCCAGCGTCGGTCGCCGAGACACGGGCCGTTGCCGTTACGTCCGGCGCCCCGAGCGTGTCATCGGCGACGGCGGGACGAACCACCGCCCTTATGGTCGCAACCTCGGAGGTACCGGTGCTCCTTCGGAGCTTGTTGTCGGCCGTTTTGGTTGCATCGTCGTCAGCACCATCGTCGGTGGTTTCGGCCAAAACGCGGAACTGCCAACTCACCGGTACCTCGTCAGTACTTGTGTCGTCGTCGTGGTCCCAAGTGGTGGGGACGGCCGTGAACTCCGCCTGATGAACTTGAGCATCTGGATCGGTTATGCGGAAGTTGTAGCTCTCGTCGGTACCGATGTTCCCAGTATCAAACGCATCAGCGGCATAGTCGCCGGCATCGGGGACGTCGGGGAGCTTCTTCCAGTCGGCTCCCGACACATTCCGGCGCACCTGAATGACGTAGTGGGAGATTTCCCAGCCGCCATTGTTCTCCGGATCAAACCAGTAAAGCCGCACAGTGCCCGCAGCCTCCTGATTTACCGCAGTCAGCCCAGTGGGAGCGCCAGGGTTCCCAGCGGCTTGGGTCATGCCGGTGGCACCCGCCCAGTCTTTCGATCGGTCGGCAGCGGTGAGAGTGGTGCGATCCGTAGGTATAGCCACGTTCACGGCCCGGATCCGATACATCCTGGAGTCCCCGGGGTCGAGGCTCAGAGTCTCAGAGTCCTTGTCCTCGTAGCCACCATTCATCATGTAGTCGTCTTGGGTGACGAGCAGGTAATCGGTGGCAGCACCACTGCCCTCCGCAGTGCCAGCAGTGGTGCCAACCGGCAAACCATACCAGTTAGGGTCCGCCTCGGCCGTGTTGTAATACTGGATTTCATAGCCGGTGATCTTCTCGCCGCCGTTGTCCATCGGGGGGTCCCAGGTCAGGTTGAGCTGGTTGCGCCCGTCGGCGGTGGCCATGAAGTTCCGCACCGGACCGGGCATGACCCTTTCATCGGTCTCGCCCGAGTTGGGACTGGAGACCGGGCCGACACCATGGCTGTTGACCGCGAAGACTCGATACCAGCGAGTATCTTCAGAGGTCAGGCCGTCCTCCATGTAGGTGGTGGCGGTGTGACCCGCGTCGGCAGCCACGAGGGTTTCCCACACGAAGCCGTTGTCCGACCCGTCGATGCGGTAGCCGGCGGCGTTGTCAGCCGCATCCCAGGTCACGACCAGGGTGGTCCGTCCGGCGTCGCCCGCCGCGGCCTCCACTTCCAGGTTCATCGGCGCGGCGGGCAGCGGGTTGGCGAAGACGCTCCCCGTCCCCTGCGCCGCAAACATGGCCAGGGCGCCGACGACGGCGAACACCGCCACCAGGGGCGCTGACCATATCAGCTTTCTCGTTTTTCTACTCATTTGACAAAATCTCCCTTTCGAGATTGTCCTTGGGGAAATTTGAGTTTCTGGCTGCGTCCTCGGCCCGTTGTATCCGGGGCCTGTTCTCTCACCTGGATTCCTGTCCCGTATCAGGTACGGGATGACGTTCTTTCGCAGGAATGACGGATGATTGATTGAGTTGCCCGCGGGCGGGCGTGGGGCGGCTTTCGACAGGTATTTGGGTCACACCTCCTTGCGGTGAGGCCGTCGGTGGGGCGGGTCCTTCGACAGGCTCAGGATGAGCGGTTGGCTCAGGATGAGCGGTCGGTGGGCCGGCCGGAGGCGACGGCTAGATAGATTTCCAGACTTGCCCCGCAATTGTAGCGGCGTCAATATTACGGGAGTATTACAAAAGGGATGCAAATTGGGCGATTTTTTAGGCTTTGCATGGATGGACAGGATGGACGGGGATGGGACGGGGAAGGGGATGGCCGTTGGGAGGCAAGCGGTATAATGGGGGCGAACCAACCACGAAATGAGGTGACGCTGTGGATACGGCAATCGGAGTAATCCTGCTGGTGGTGGCGGTAATCGGACTGCTGATGCTGCTGGGCGGTTTCGGCGGCGTGGTGTACATCCTTTGGCAGCAGGGCAAGAAGAGCGCGGCCACCCCCGGCGAGTCGGAAGAGGCCGGCAATGTCAGGGCTGTATAATGGGTGGCGATAGCGAGGAGGTTCTGTCACCATGACGGTTACGATTGATCCGGTCACCATCACCACGCTGGTAGCGCTGATACTGGCGGCCATCGGCGGGTTCATCTGGTTTGGCAAGTTGAGCAGCCGGGTGGACCGTCTGGAAGCGGACGTTGCGGCTTTGAAGCAGGGGCAGGAGAGGATACTGCAACTGCTCAACCAGCATATCGGGTACCACCAGGGCCTGGCCGAAGGAACCACGCCGCCGGGGTCGCCGTCCTGACAGCATTCCCAACAGAGGGGAACGAAGCGGTAAAGGTGCGACGGGTCAGGGCGATGTGGGCGGGTTGCCCCCGGCGATGAATGGGAGTAATATACCGTCTGCTGCCACGAGCGCCGGAGATCGGGTTGGGTCAGCACGGGGAATCCTGTGCCGGCGAAGTGGCACAGGGCGGCTCAACCGCAGGGTCGCCGACCAACTGGAGGAGGTAACAAAACCGATATGTTCGACAAGGCTTCGCTGGACCAGCTTTTTGAAGAACTGCGGGACGAGTTCGAGCTGGAGACCGACTGGGAAGACATCCAACGGGACGCCCACCTGGCGGTGGCGTTCGCCGACGCCGGCACGCTGGACGACCAGAAGGGATCGCTGGACGCGCGCATCGTGGAGTTCGTAGAGCGGCACAATCCGGGCTAGTCCGGTTCCGCCAACCTACCCCCGCAATGATGCCCCGCCGGGAAGCCGGCGGGGTTTTTTGATGACACGACGGTGTTGACTAATGGAACGTCCGTTCTATACAGTGGTCTGGTGTGGCCTGGCCAATTTGCAAATTCGGGCCACGCTGGAGAGGTGAATAGTGTTGATCTGCCGTCGTTGCAACTCCGACCGACTGCTGGAACTGGCCCGACTGGACGGGGAAGACCACACGGTGTACCGCTGCCTGGACTGCGGCTTCCTGTTCAGCCCGCCTGCGGGTTTGGCCGGGGGCAAAAACGTGCAGCCGGCGGCGGCGCCGATCAACTCCGAGGAGGCGAGGCGCCGGCTGGCGTCGGTGGCCGCGGTGCGCCGGCGGCCGGGCGCTGGCTCCGGCACGGGTGCGGCCCCGTCGGCTCCCGCCCGTTAGTGGGGCGGGATGGGACGGACGTTGCTGTAGCCGTCTCAAAATCGTCTGAAGCAGGATTTTCAGGGTTACTGGATTCACCGGATTTCTCTCAATCCGGTAAATCCTCAAACCCGGCGAATCCTGCTTCAGACAATACGCCGCCCAACGGTCCGGTGCGGTTCGCGTCGGACACATTGGGCGTGAGGCTGTGGAGCAAGCAGGAGGAGGTGCTGCGGGCGGTGGAGCGGGAGCGTCGGGTGGCGGTGAAATCGGGCAACGGGCTGGGCAAGGACTTCACCGCCGCCGTGGCCGTGCTCTGGTACGTCCACGCCCATGATCCGGCCATCGTGCTGAGCACGGCGCCGACGTTTCGGCAGGTGCGCCACGTGCTGTGGCGGCAGATCCACCGGCTGTACCGGAACGCGTCGGACACGCTGGGCGGCACGATGCTGGACACCCGGTGGGAGGTGGCGGAGGACCGCTACGCCATGGGGCTGTCGGCCAGCGACGCCGACCAGTTCCAGGGGTTCCACTGCGAGAACATGTTCGTGGTGGTGGACGAGGCCGAGGGGGTCGCCGAGCCCATCTACGAGGCGGTGGAGGCGGTGATGACCTCGGCGCATCCCACGCTGCTGCTGATCGGCAACCCGACGACCACCTCGGGCGGGTTCCACCGGGCCTTCCACCGGGAGCGGGGCATCTACGAGACCATCACCATGTCGGCGCTGGAGTCGCCCAACGTGGAGCAGGGGCGCATCGTCATCCCCGGCCTGACCACGGCGCAATGGGTCGAGGAGCGGCGGCAGATGTGGGGCGCGGGCAGCGAGATGTTCCGCGCGCGAGTCATGGGCGAGTTTCCGGACCGGGGCGAGGACAACCTGATCGCCATCTCGGACATCGAGGCGGCCGTGTACGGTGGCCCGCTCGTCCTTCGACAGGCTCAGGATGAGCGGGGCTATGCCGCTCGTGGTGAGCTTATCGAACCACAGGCTCACCATGGGCAGGTAGCGGAAGCCGAGCCGGTGATTCTGGGCGTGGACGTGGCCCGGTTCGGCGTCGACCGCAGCGTGATCATGGTGCGGCGCGGCGACGTGGTGGTGGACGTGCGCGTGTTTCACGGGTTCGCCAACACCGAGGTGGCCGGGGCAGTCATCGCGGCGGTCCGCGACCGGAGTCCCCGGCAGATCACCGTGGACGAGACCGGCCTGGGCTCCGGCGTGGTGGACATCCTGCATGAGCAGGGCCAGCCGGTGTACGGCTTCAACGGGTCCGCCGCGCCTTTAAAGGAGGATGTCACCTGCGCGAACCTGCGGGCGGAGGGGTACTGGACGCTGGCGCGGCGGTTCCGGGAGCACACCATCCGCATCCCCCGGGACGCGGAGCTGATCGCCGAGTTGGCGTCGCTGCGCTACCGGTACAACAGCCGGGGCAAGGTGCTGATGGAAAGCAAGGAGGACATGAAGCGGCGCGGCCTGCCGTCGCCGGACAAGGCCGACGCGCTGATGCTGGCCTTCCTGGACACGGAGCAGCCGGTGGAGCCGCCGAGGTGGATGCGGGACCTGTTCCTTTAATAGAGGGTCGGTCAGAAGCAGGACTTTCGGGATTACCGGATTATCAGGAGAAGAAGGGAAATGGTGAAACTGGGCAAGATGCTGCGCTCCGTTGGGGTCGGCCGGCGCGAGGCGGCGGATACCAGGGTGGTGCAACGGGCCAATCGGGCGGCGCGGGCGGACCGGCTGCCAGCGGAAGAGCGGCTGGCCGGCCTGGCGACGGACGCCGGCGGAGGCTGGGCTCGGCCGGAGTACGGACGGTACATGGCGACGTCGCCCTCGGTGTACGCGGCCATCAAGCTGCGGGCGGACGCCCTGACGCGGCCACCGCTGCGGGTGTACCGTGCCGGCGAGTCGGGCGGGCGCAGGAGGGCGGTGGAGGCGTCGCATCCGGCGGCGCGCCTGCTGGACCGGGTGAACCCGTGGCACACCCGCGCCGACCTGTGGCGGGCGACGGAGACGCACCTGTGCCTGTGGGGCGCGGCCTTCTGGGCCATCGAGCGGGACGAGGACGGCCAGCCGGAACTGTGGCCCCTGCGTCCCGACCGCATGGTCGTCATCCCGGACCGGCGGCGCTACGTGCGCGGGTTCGTGTACCGCGGGCCGGGATCTTCGACAACGGAGCCGGTGGCCTACACGCCGGACGAGATCGTGTGGCTGCGCTACTTCAACCCGCTGGAGGAGCTGGCCGGTCTGTCGCCGCTGGCGCCGGCGCGGCTCTCGGCAGACATGGGCCACGAGGGGCTGCGGTTCAATCGGCACCTGCTGCGCAACTCGGCGCGCCCCGACTTCCTGCTGCTGACCGACGAGGAGATGAACGAGACGGAACTGGAGGAGTTCTACACGCGCTGGGAGATGCGCCACCAGGGATCGCCCAACGCCAACCGCCCGGCCGTGGCCTCGGCGGTGCGCGACGTGAAGACCCTGGGCCTGTCCCACCGTGACATCGACTTCATCCAGGGGCTGCGCTGGAGCCTGGAGGAGGTCAGCCGAACCTATGGCGTGCCCAAGCTGCTGCTGGGCGACTTCGAGCGGGCCACCTACGCCAACGTCCAGGCGTCGGAGCGCATGTTCTGGCGCAACACCATCGTGCCGGAGGTGCGGTTCCTGGAGGAGCAGCTGAACCGGATGCTGCTGCCCAAGCTGGGCTACCCGCAGCTGACGGTGGAGTTCGACCTGTCGGCCATCGAGGCGCTGCAGGAGGACGAGAACAACCGGGTGCAACGGGAGTCGGCGCTGCTGGATCGGGGCGTGCTCACCATCAACGAGGTGCGCCGGGAACGCAACCTGGCGGAGGTGCCGTGGGGCGACCGGCCGGCGGGCGATAGACAGCCCTAACCCCCTACGATATTCCAGCGACGCGCCGGGAGGTGCTCATGGTCATCCAACCGGAACTGGATAACTTCGCCGATACCCTGAAGCCGACTGACCGGACAACCGATAGTTTGTCTGGTTCCGAAGCGGACATCGACACCGACCTGATATTGGCCGACGCCTTCGACTGGCTGGAAATGGCCGAACCGTCATCAATCCATGCCGCCGTAACAGACCCTCCCTACGGACTGGTCGAGTACCGATCCGACCAACTGCACAAGCGCCAAACCGGCGCCGGTGGCGTGTGGCGCATCCCGCCGAGTTTCGACGGCGCACGACGCAGCCCAGTCCCGCGTTTCACGGTGCTGACGCCCGGCGATGAAGAGGAGTTGGAACGGTTCTTCAGCCGATTGGCGCCGTTGTTGATGAAGGCGCTCGTACCGGGCGCGCACGTGTTCATCGCCACCAACCCGCTGTTGTCGCACCACGTATATGGGCCGATGCTGAGCGCGGGGTTCGAAAAACGAGGCGAGATCGTGCGCATCGTAAAGACCCTGCGCGGAGGAGACCGGCCCAAAAACGCTCACGACGAGTTCCCCGATGTGTCCGTGATGCCACGCTCGGGCTGGGAACCGTGGGGTCTGTTCCGCAAACCCGTGGAGGGCCGTGTTCAGGACAACCTGCGCAGGTGGGGAGTTGGCGGGCTGCGCCGCATCTCGGAAGAGCAGCCGTTTTGGGACGTGATAGTGTGTCCGCCGGCCGGAAAGGTTGAGCGAGAGATCGCCCCACACCCATCACTGAAACCACAGCGGCTGATGCGACAACTGACGAGGGCCGCGTTGCCGATGGGCACAGGAACCATACTGGACCCGTTCATGGGTTCGGGCTCCACCATCGCGGCGGCGCGGGCTAGTGGGTTGAATGCGGTAGGTCTAGAGACTGAACTCGAATACTACAATTTGGCGCAGCGAGCGGTACCGTTGCTGGCCAGCCTGAAAGATGACTAGCCAATGGCGGACAGCTCTGGTAGTGGAAATCCGCCTCTCACGCATACGGTTTATAAATCAGTTGCATCCTGACGGCACATAACAAAATCAGGCAAGTTATAAATTGATCATAACTTAGCTAATTTCCCTATACGACCTGGCCAAGCCAGTAATCAGCGCCGCGATCCGGCCAAACTTGGGGCGGGCCGGGAACGCACCCGCCCCGGGCGCCTGGGGCGACGTGCCAGGTGCTTGTGGCGCAATCACATCTATGGCCTCACGGGTACCCAGCTTCATTCGAACCGTCATTGCCAGCGCAGCGCGGCAACTCTTGCGATGACAAACTGGGTATGCGTCAGCATCTGTGGCGGGTTGAATATCCGCAGTACGGGGATGATAATGCCCTCGAGTCTGGTATTACGGGGGCTCGATAACTCCATGATTGCAGTGCTTGGCGGCATCCTCGGCGGCGTTGGGCTGCTGTTCTTCGGGATGTGGCTCCTGTCCGAGAACCTGAAGACGGTGGTGGGGCCGCGCCTGCGGGTGCTGGCCAGCCGCCTGGCCGACAACCGTTTTGCCGCCTTCGGCTGGGGCACCCTGGCCGGCGCCATCACCCAGTCCTCGCCGGCCGTCACGTTCATCACCATCAGCATGCTGCGGTCGGGCCTGATCTCGGCCAAGCAGGGCTACCCCATCGCCCTGGGCGCGCAGATGGGAGTGGGCCTGATCCTCTTCATCGTGACGGTGGACATCCGCATCGCCGCGCTCTACGGCATCGGCGTAGGCGGCGTCATCATCACCCGTCTGAACCGGGGCAACTACCGCGAGGCCGGCGCCATGCTCTTCGGCGTGGCCGCCCTGCTCTTCGGTCTCGTCCTTATTAAGGAATCAGCGCATCCCCTGGCCGATCAGGCCTGGTTCCAGGCCGGTCTGGAAATCTCTGCGGAGTCGATCCTGCTGTCCTTCATCCTGGGGGCGCTGCTGACGTTTATCGTGCAGGCGCTGGTGCCGGTGGTGGCCTTCGGGATCGGGCTGGCCGCCGCCCAGCTGGTGGGAGTGGAGCAGGTGCTGATGTACATCTACGGCTCATACGTGGGGCTGGCCATCAGCGTCATCGTGGTCTCCTCGGGCCTGAGCGGAACCGCGCGGCAGTTGGGCATGTTCTGGGCGTTCCAGGTGTTCTTCTCGGCGATCATACTGGTGATCCTCCTGTATATAGAGGTGTACGCGCAGGTGCCGCTGGTCAAGGCGCTGGTAACCTGGCCGGACATCGGCCTGGGCCCGCAGATGGCGCTGGCGGTGATCGTCTTCGGTATGCCCTCCCGCATCGTAGTGCTGTCGGCGCCGGACTGGACCATGCGCCTGTTCGCGCGCATCTGGCCGGCCAGCGTGGAGGAGGAACGGTCCCGGCCCCAGTTCATCCACGACCAAGCCATCGACGACGTGACCACGGCCCTGGACCTGGCCCACCTGGAACAGAAGCGGGTGCTGGGCCGGTTCTCCGAGTACCTGGAGCAGGCGCGCATGGGACTGCCCCTGGGCGTCGTCCGGCAGTCCACGCTGGAGGTGAACTCACGCATCGACGAGTTCCTGGTCGAGTTGGGTCAGCGCAACCCGGGGCAGGACAGCGAGCGGCGCAACACCGTGCTGAGTCGCCAGAAGCTGATCACCTGGCTGGAGGAGCAGTTCTCAACGCTGCCCGGCCTGCTGCGCGACCTACCCGAGGACGACATGCTGGAGACCTTCCAGATCAGCGTGGTCGAGGGCACCGACGCCGCCCTGCTCATCTTCCTGGACGCGCTGGAAGAGGACGACCCCGACTCCTGGGCCTTCGTCGAGCAGGTGATGGGCGACCGCCGCAGCCTGATGCAGGACGTCCGCGCCCGCTACCTGGCCATGGCCCCCGAGGAAGACGACGGCCGCCACCGCATCATAGTAGAAGCCACCAACGCCGTGGAAAACATCTTCTTCCTGCTAGCCCAGCTAACCCGGGACTTCCAGGGGGAGCGGCGGGAGACGGGGGTTGCGGGATAATGGGCCTCGGGAAAATTGCGGTACATTAGCAGGTGATAAAGGGCGGCAAAGCGACATTCAACTAATGACCAGCATCAAAACAGGCTGCCGCGCTAGTTTGACTAGCGGGTTCCCTTTGTTTTCATTTTCTGCCTTGTCCAACCACAATTGACCGGCAGTATCTTGAGTACCGGACCGTTCCGTGATCGGTTCCAGTACGTGTAGGCTTAACGTTGCCTCAAATCCCTACCCGTCGGGACGCATCCTAGTTTTCGTGCAAGGTAGGCAGCGAGATAGCCGCCAAAGGTGTTGGTTTATCACCGATGGTTGCCAGCGACAAGAAAACGGGCGGACCCCACAGTTTGTGCTGATGACCACTAACTCTGCAAGTCGGAACCAGGGTCAATCTACCAGGTAATTCCGTTTGGAGAACCAGCAGGCGTGGGTCATGTCGTCTAAAACGCCGGGCCACTTTCTCTTTCGGCATCACTGTCACGGTTTCGGTTTGATCGATCATCTCAGCCTTCACCGCTCCGTCCGACAGTATTACTCTAGCCTGCATTGCGTGCAGGTCATTTTTACTGCCGAAGGTTCGAAAAGCACGCCTCATTTTGTGGAAGCGCGGTATCACCACGTCAGGAGGCAGAGGAGCAGGCCAGTCTGGCAAAATCTGCGCGGCTGGTAAATAAACGCTGAGTTCCGCGACCACCGTCGGTACTCGACCGTGGTTCGTGACTACAATGGCTATTTCCTCTAACGGTGCCATCGAGGCCGCTGCGATTTCTACCGAGACCGCAGTACGCTGCCTGAACTTGTAAATCAGATACCCCGCAGCCAAAGTCAGGATCACACCCAATGCCGCAGAGATGAGATTGTCCAATAGCCAAACTATTTGCATGCACCCAAATCTCCCGTAATTATTAGTGCTTCACACGCCGTTTATCTTACATGATGCTTGCACTGCTCTTCGAATGCAGATTTAGATTAGCGGTCTGGCTCGTGGATCGCCGACCAGCAGACTCGCCTTTTCCAATGTATTGCCGTTAATCCTATCGAGGTTTTGCCCGCCCGTTGCCCTGCCCGCTTTGCTTCCCGGATTGAGCCCTTGATCGCGGCTGCGTTATCATCGGGTTGCAGGTTTCCCATACCGTCACCAGCGCCATTCATTCCGTATATTTGCAGCTGAGGAACCCCATGGCTAGCCAGAAGTACCAGAGAGACAGCCGGCACCTGTTGGCCCAGGCCCGCGGCGAATTGTCCCAGGGAGATCTCCGCCAGGCCTCAGAGAAGGGCTGGGGCGCCGCGGCGCTGATGCTGAAGGCCATCGCGGAACAGAGCGGATGGGACCACGAGCGGCATCGCCATCTGACGCGTGCGGCGAGCCACCTCAGGGCTCTCACCGGCGACGGCGACCTCATGGACCATTTCGCGAGGGCGAACCTGCTCCACGAGAACTACTACGAGGACACCTTTTCCCAAGCGGACGTCGCGGAAGGTTTGGACCGAGTTGAGCTCCTCCTGGACAAGCTGGAGCCCCTGCTGACCCCTTAGCGCTGGTGCTTTGACCGTATACGCGAATACAGACCCTCGCTTTCGGCGATTGAGCCTCCTCCTCCGGCTGTGCTATCATCCCGGAAAGCGATCCTGATCGTCGGGCGGGCGTAACTCAGTGGTAGAGTGTTTGCTTCCCAAGCAAAAAGTCGTGGGTTCGAATCCCATCGCCCGCTCCATTTCTTTTGCACACCAGCCGTAGCCACCGCACGGAGCGTTGCCGCGCCCGGAGGACTAGCCTGACCATGACCACTACCGCCCAACCCTGGACTTCCAGCATCACCGAGGTATCCGGCTCCAACGTGGAGCTCGTCACCGGCGGGTCCGGCAACCCGCTGGTCATCCTGCACGACGAGCTGGGCCATCCCGGCTGGCTGCGCTACCACGAGGCCCTGGCCCAGAACCACACCCTGCACATCCCGTCGCATCCCGGCTTCGGCCAATCGGACCAGCTGGACTGGTCGATGAAGATGCACGACATGGCCATCTGGTACCTGGGGGCGCTGGACAAGCTGGGCCTGGAGGGCGCGGACCTGATGGGCTTCTCCCTGGGCGGCTGGCTGGCCGCCGAGTTGGCCACCATGTGCCCGCAGCAGTTCGGCAAGCTCATCCTGGTGGGCGCCGGCGGCATCCGCCCGCCGGGAGGGCAGATCTACGACATCTTCGAAGTCACGCCGCCCATGTACATCCGCGACTCCCTGCTGGACCCCGACGGCACGCCCGAGTACCGCACCGTGTGTCCCGCGGAGCCCGAGGAGGACATCCTGGAGCGGTGGGAGAACGCCATGGAGGGCACCTGCCGGGTCTCGTGGCGGCCCTACATGCACGACCCCGGCCTGGTGCACCAGGTGTACCGGCTGGAGCGGGTCCCGACGCTGCTCATCTGGGGGGCCCAGGACGCCATCATCCCGGTCAGCGCCGGCGAGGAATACCAGCGCCGCATCCCCGGCAGCCGCCTGGAGATCATCGACAACTGCGGCCACCACCCCGAACTGGAGGCCACCGAGCGGTTCGTGGAACTGGTGGAGGGGTTTTTGGGGTAGAACGGCATCCCGTAAGCGAGGGGAAAATCATGAGCGAGCAACCACCCCCGGCCGGTCGGGAGGACGAAAGCGGTCAGGAAGATTGGCCGGAACCGGATGCCGACGAACTCCGTCTTTTGGAAGAACGATTGGAGGAACTACGCGCCGAAGGGATTTTATCCGGCGCCGCCGGGCCGCGTTCGACCCTGCGACCCATCGCCCACATCCCCGGCGCCCTGGAGCGGTTTCTCAAAAGACGGGACTAACCGATGACTCCGCCGTCGCTTCCACTGGCTGCGTATGTTGATACTACCTCGGTACTTCCCATCTCGTCCGGAGAGGAACCGGTTGCGACTGCTGTTCAACAGCGCCTTGGCACGTTCCCACATCTCTTGTCGTCAAACGTGCTTGAGGCAGAGTTGCGCGTTGCTTTCCAGCGCGAGGGACAGGACTTCGACAGCAGTTTGATAGCAAACATCAATTGGATTTTCCCAAACCGTCGCCTGGATGCTGAAATGACAGCGGTACTGGAGTTTGCTCATCTTTCGCATACTCGTATGTGGCATCTGGCCACTGCCACATTCTTCCGAAACGTGTTGCAAAGCGAATTGGCTTTCGTCACGCTGGACGAACAGCAGGAAACGGCGGCGCGCGAGTTGGGTTTCTTCATCCCCTGACGTATGGCTCTGCGCTTGCCACCTGTCCTGCACCTACCCCGTCATTCCCGCGAAAGCGGCAATCCAGACTAACCTCTACAAGCGAGGTGACGACTATGAGCGATGAAAGCAGGCCGGCCGGACAGCACTTTGACGACGACCGGGAAGAGCGGCCCGTGCCTGACCCCGACGAACTCCGCCTTCTGCAAGAACTATTGGAGGAACTACGCGCCGAAGGGATTTTATCCGGCGACGCTGGCCCCCGCCAGCATCTGAAACCGGTCGCTCACATACCCGGCGCCCTGGCACGATTTTTGGCTGAACGTGGCTAGGAATGCCGACACCGCAACGCCAACTAGTTGCTTACCTAGATCCGACCGCCCTCATTCCCATCATATTTGGAGAGGAGCCGGTTGGTACTGTTACTCAGGAGCGACTCGATAAATTCCCGGCGCTGATGTCATCAAACTTCCTTGAGACGGAATTGCGCGTTGCATTCGAACGTGCGGGCGAAAATTTCGATCCTCGTTGGCTATCCGGTGTCGAGTGGGTTCTGCCAAACCGCCGCTTGGGAGCGGAAATGGCAAGATTGCAAGCGCTTGTTTCCCTGTCTTCGGCTCGTATGTGGCACCTTGCAAACGCAATGTATTTAGCAAGCAGGCAATCACTGACCAGCAGACAATTCCGGCTGGCCTTCATCACGCTGGACGAACAGCAGGAAACGGCGGCGCGCGAGTTGGGTTTCTTCATCCCCTGACGTATGGCTCCGCGTTTACCACCTGCCTATCTGCCCCAATCGGCTCTACGACAAGGCCGGCTTCCGCAGGCAGGCGAGGAACGGTGCGGGCGACCAAATACGCAACGCCTCAGATGAGTCTGAAATGATTGACAAGTCGACAAGCGCGGCCGCGTCTGACGCGGAAGAGGAACCGGAGGAACTCCGTCAACTGTACCGGCAGTTGGCGGAACTGCGCGCCAAAGGGATTATATCCGGCGGCGAAGGGCCTCGGGATAGCCTAAAGCCCACGGCACGGGCGCCGGGCGCGCTGGCCCGGTTTCTTGCCGATGGACGATAGCTCGGGATGGTAGTAAACCTGCCGTTTCCACTGACGGCGTATGTTGATTCGTCCGCCGCCGTAGCCGTCGTTCTCGAGGAGCCGGGATGGGAAACCACGGCGCGACGGCTGGCGTCGTTTCCCATGCTGCTATCCGCCAACCTGCTGGAGGCGGAAGTGCGTTCTGTGTACGCTAGGGAGAGGCTGCAATACGACCCGAACGCGGTTTCCAGTATAGGATGGGTGCACCCTAACCGGTCGCTGGGCTCTGAAATGGCGAAAGCCCTGGAAGTAGGCGGCTATCTGAAAGGCGCCGACCTGTGGCACATCGCCACCGCTATGTACGTAGACGAAACCATAATCGGTGGAATAGCCTTCATAACGCTGGATAACAGACAGCGTAACGTGGCGGCCAACCTGGGATTTGCAACCTGAACCCAGCAGAGTTTACCTTGAGGGTTAGAGCAGTTCACTAAACGGCACCGCATTTCCAGAACGGTGTAAAACACAAGCCGCGATAACTAGATACTCGGTAGCAGTAATGGAGTACATCAGAAAATTCTGGCAATTAAGGACGGGAGTAGTCATGTCTTCATCGGATTCGTTTCTGATGTGACTGAATTGGATGGTGACTCTGACAATTATCCTTCTGTATAACTTTATGTACCGCTATATGGGTGCTATACGTTGCCTCCCAGGACTAACTGGACGCGCGAGCAACTGCTGGTGGCGTTCGCGCTTTACTGCCGAATACCTTTCGCCAGGATCAGCTCCCGCAACCCCGATATCATGCGGGCTGCGGCTGCTATTGGGCGGACGCCGTCGGCTCTGTCTATGAAGATGGGCAACATCGCCAGCCTCGACCCAGCGATCACGTCAACAGGCCGCAAGGGACTGCGGGCCGCCTCTGCGAATGACCGCGCTATGTGGGAAGAGATGACCAGTGATTGGGAACGCTTTGCCATCGAATGTGAACAAGCCCTGCTGGCGACTGAGGCGATGCCGGAAACCGTGGTTGAACAGGCCATACCAGACTATGACGACTTGCCCATTGGTGAAGACCGGGTCGTGCGCGCCACCACTCGCGTAGGGCAGCGGTTCTTCCGCGCGGCAGTTATGAGCGCATACAACGAACATTGCTGCATCACCGGGCTGGCCATTCCCCAGTTGCTCATCGCAAGCCACATCATCCCCTGGCGTCACGATCCAGCTAACCGGACCAATCCGAAGAACGGGTTGTTGCTGTCTGCGCTTCATGACAAAGCATTCGACGCGGGACTGTTGACCATCAACGATGATATGACCGTCCAAGTCTCACGTAAGCGCATCGCGTCCGCTGGCGAGTTCTTCTCATCTGCCGTCGGCTCTTACGAAGGCCGGCCCATTACGTTGCCGGAGAAGTTCGCGCCGGATAGAGATTTCCTTGCCTATCACCGGGAGCATATTTTTCAAGGGTAAACCGTTTTGGGTAGCCGTCCTTATCCCCATCAACCAACCTAAAATAGCCACCTCTGCACGTGGCTCACCAGAGATGGAAAGCTGCCATAGCGCGATATGCTGCGACTGTACTTTAACGACCTCACTCTCGGAATCAGGCGCATCATCAGCTTGTCACACAGCAAAGCCTTACGAAATCTCGGTTGCTTATTCTCCCGTGACGTGTTAGCCTGTTTTGCGAAAGACAGAAGAAACCCAAAAAGAGAAGGTACGAAGCCCGTAATGTTGGACGCTGACGTCAAGCAAAGGATCATCGAGGAATATCGAGCACACGAGTCGGACACCGGCTCAACTGAACTCCAGGTCGCCATGCTCACCGAGCGCATTCGGCAGGTGACCGACCATCTACGCACCCATCGCAAGGACGTGCACTCCCGGCGGGGCTTGGTGACGATGGTTTCCAAGCGGCGTCGATTGCTCAATTACCTCAGCCGCGAGGATGTAGGCCGCTATCAGAGCCTCATCGGGCGGCTCGGGTTGCGTCGGTAATTCGGCCCGAAGCGCCGAAACCCGGCATACGCACACGCTCCCAACAGCCGGCCGGAATAAGAACCTGCCGGTTCTCCCACCCGATAGACGGCTCCTCCGGTCGCCGTGGTCGGCGCCCGGATTGGATCGTCCGGGGGGTCACCCCCGAACCGGAACCTTTCCCCGCCAGCAAAGCCGTGATCCAACGCTCAACGTAACAATTTCAGAACGCTTCAAATATTGTCCATACGCCCGGCTACCGGGCAGCGCGGTTTGAGCGCGGGAGCGGGAAGCATCGAATTGCGGCGACAGAATGTGCCATCAAAAACCAGAATGAAAACCGGCCCCTATGCACACGTAGCAGGTTGGTAGCAACAACGATGGAAGAAGAGGTAGAGAGAACTGCTGTTATGACAACTATAGACGCCGCCCAAGAATTGATGAACCCCTTCTCCATTGACGGCGAGATCGGCGGGCATCCCATAACCCTGGAGACCGGTCGACTGGCCCAGCAGGCCCACGGCGCCGTGACCATCACCTGCGGAGAGACCATCCTGCTGGCCACCGCCGTGATGTCCGACCAGGCCCGCGAGGGCATCGACTTCCTGCCGCTGACCGTAGAGTTCGAAGAGCGATTGTACGCCGTGGGCAAGATTCCCGGCAGCTTCTTCCGCCGCGAGGGACGCCCCGGCACCGAGGCCATCCTGTCCGCCCGCCTGACCGACCGTAGCATCCGCCCGCTGTTCCCCAAGGGACTGCACAACGAGGTGCAGGTGATCATCACCGTGCTGTCGGTGGACGAGGACCATCCGCCCGAAACCCTGGGCATGGTTGCCGCATCGGCCGCCCTGTCTCTCAGCCAGATCCCATTTGAAGGTCCCATCGGCGCCTGCCGCGTCACCTGGGACGGCAACAACTACGCCATCAACCCCAGCTTCCAGCGCAGCAACTCCGCTGATCTCAACATGGTGGTGGCCAGCAACCGCGACGCCATCATGATGGTCGAGTCGGGCTCCGTCGAGGTTTCCGAAGAGGTCATCCTGGAGGGCATCCGGCTGGCCCACGAGAGCAACGTCCAGACCATCGAGTTGATCGACCGGCTGGTGGCCGAACGCGGCGCCGACAAGACCGAAGTCCACTTCGACTACTCGGAAACCGAGGAGCGCCAGAAGAAGGTCGACGCCCTGGTCAACGGCCGCATCTCCGAGGTGCTGGAGCGCAATTCCTTCAAGAGCGAGCGCGACTCCAGCCTGGACGCGGTCGAGTCGGAAGTTGCCGCGCAGTTGGCCGACGACTATTCCAGCGGCGACATCGCCGAGGCCTTCAAGAACCTGGTCAAGAAGGAAGTGCGCGGGCGCATCCTCAACCAGAACGTCCGACCCGACGGGCGCCAGACCACCGAGATCCGTCCCATCACCTGCAGCGTCGGGGAACTGCCCCGCGCCCACGGCAGCGGCCTGTTCACCCGGGGGCAGACCCAGGTGCTCTCGATAGCCACGCTGGCTTCGCTGTCCATGAAGCAGACCCTGGACACCGTGGGGCCGGAGAACACCAAGCAGTTCATGCACCACTACAACTTCCCGCCCTACAGCGTCGGCGAGGCCCGGCGGGTGGGTTCCCCCGGCCGGCGTGAAATCGGCCACGGCGCCCTGGCCGAGCGGGCGATCCTGGCGGCCATGCCCTCCGAAGAGGACTTCCCCTACACCGTGCGCGTGGTCAGCGAGGTGCTGGCTTCCAACGGCTCCACGTCCATGGGCAGCGTTTGCGGCTCGTCCATGGCCCTCATGGACGCCGGCGTACCGCTGCGGGCTCCCGTGGCCGGCATCGCCATGGGCCTGATCACCGACGCCGACAGCGACCGCTACGCCATCCTCAGCGACATCCAGGGCATCGAGGACTTCCTCGGCGACATGGACTTCAAGGTCGCCGGCACCCAGAAGGGCATCAACGCCCTGCAGATGGACGTCAAGATCGACGGTCTGACCCAGGAACTCCTGAGCGAGGCCCTGGAGCAGGCTCGTGTCGGCCGCCTGCACATCCTGGACCGCATGTCCGAGGCCATCACCGAGCCGAGGGCTCAGATGAGCCGGTATGCCCCCAAGCTGGTCAAGATGCAGATCCCCGTCGAGAAGATCGGCGCCCTCATCGGCCCCGGCGGGCGCGTCATCCGCGCCATCCAGGAGGAGACCGGCTGCGGCATCGACGTTTCCGACGACGGCGGCGTCATCATCTCCTCCAACGACCAGACCATGATCGAACTGGCCCGCAGCCGCGTCGACGGCCTGACCCGCGACCCAGAGGTGGGCGACATCATCACGGGCAAGATCACCCGCACCACCAACTTCGGCGTCTTCGTGGAGCTAACCCCCGGCGGCAAGGACGGCCTGGTGCGCAACGAAGACCTGGGCGACCTGGCCTACGAGAACGTGGACATCGGCCAGGAAATCACCGTGATGATCCACGAGATCGACCACATGGGCCGCATCAACCTGTCGCGGCGCGCCCTGATGGGCGACACCGAGCCACCGGCTCCCCGACCCGAACGGGGAGGGTTCGATGATCGCGGCGACCGTGATCGCGGGCCGCGCGGCGGCTTTGGCGGCGGCGGAGATCGTGGTGGACGCGGCGGCTACGGCGGCGGTGGAGACCGCGGCGGACGCGGCGGCTACGGCGGTGACCGCGATCGCGGTGGGCGTGGTGGCTACGGCGGCGGTGGAGACCGCGGCGGACGCGGCGGCTACGGCGGTGGTGGTGGACGTGGCGGCGATCGTTCCGGACCGGGACGCGGCGGTCCCGGTGGCGACCGCGACCGGGGCGGACGCGGCGGTGGCTACGGCGGCGGAGACCGCGATCGCAGCGGCCCCAGCCGCGGCCGGGAACGCGGGAGCATGCTGGGCAACGAGTCCAACGACCGTGGGCAGGGACCGCGCCGCTATCCTAACCGTTCCACCGGCGGAAGCCGCAACCCGTCCGACCGCCGGTTCCTGGGCGGCGGCGGCGCACGCCGCTAGTCCGGAGGCGGACGGATAATCCGACGCAACGGGGCAGGTTTCGCACCTGCCCCTCACCTTGTATCGCCGGGATGGGCACTGCTGGGCCGTGCCGTCGCTGGTGATTCAGCGACCCGCTCAGCGGCTATGTTATCCTGTAATCGGCGCGGCATGATGCCGGCACAATACGCCCTGCTGTTTTAGGGGATTGGGAGGCGATGTAATGCCCGTAATTACCATCAACGGCCCCATCGGGGCCGGCTCCATCGCCGTCGGGCAACAGGTTGCCCATGACCTGCATCTCAACTACGTGGACCGCATGGTCTTCGCCGAGGCCGCTCGCATCATCGGCTCCCCGGTATCCAACCTGATCGCCAAGGAACAACGGGTGGAGCGGTTCGGTGACCGGGTGACGGCCCTGCTGGGTCGGGTCCTGGAACGGGCCGCCGTGTCGGGGGACTATGACCTCGGCGTCGGCATCGAGACGCTGCCGGAGACTTACCACGAACTGGCCGGCGAACCCTCTTCGCGGATGCAGCGCGTGAATGACCAGGTCTTCATCGACACCACCCGCGAAGTGGTGCGCAACCTGGCCCAGGCGGGTCACGTGGTGATCATCGGCCGCGGCGCCAACATCATTCTCGGCGACACGCCGGGCGTTCTGCATGTTGGCATGCTGGCCCCCATGTCGCGACGCGTGACAACCATCATGGAACGCGAGCACCTCGATGAAACCCAGGCTCGCTCCTACCTGGAAGGCCTCGAGGAAGCGCGGGTGAAATTTTTCCAGAAGTTCTTCAAGGTGTCGCCCCTGGACCCGACGCTGTACCACATGATGCTGGACATGGGTCACATGAGCGACGCCACCGCAGCCAAGATCATTGCCCACGCTGCCGGCGATTTGGAGCACTGAATTACGCTGATAATGCCGGCCGCTGACCGGCCGGCCCAACGCCAAGGAGGATACACGGATATGTTCATCAGGATGGTCTGGGGCAAGCTTCGCGCGGGTTCCTGGGAGGAATTCGAGCGGCACTACCACGAGCGCGTTGCCACGGGTGCGCCCCCCCAGGGATTGAAAGAGCGGCAATTGATCCGCAGCACGGAAGATCCCGACGAAGGGATCAGCGTCAGCGTTTGGGACACGCTGGGCGACCTGCGCGCCTACGAGACCAGCGAGTTCCGCGCCAACATCGCTCGCGAGGTCGAACACCTCTACCGGGGCGAGTACTGGGTGAAGCACTTCGAAGTCGCGTCCACCGACTGACGCGGTATCGCACGCAGCACGCACTATAAGGCCCCGCTCCGTTTGGAGCGGGGCCTCGCTTTTTGGCCGCCGTGCAGGATATAGCTATCGGCTGGCGCTGGCACCGGACAGGCGACCAATTCCGGCCCGCGAGCAGTCCTCGTCCTCCTGAGCCGTGCCGCCGCTGCCGCCGACGGCTCCGATCAGTTCCCCGTTCATGTAGATGGGGAGCGCGCCCTGTCCGGGCACGAACTCGCCGCGTTCCACTTCCATCACCGCCCGCATGATGGGCGTGGTGGACCGCTCGGTCAGGTCTCCGCTGGGCTCGCCGAAGCAGGCTGACGCCCGGGCCTTGCCGCGGGACACGTACGGCGTCCGCCAGGCGGAGCCGTCCATCTTGCACATCGTAATCAGGTCGCCGCGGGCGTCCACCACCGAGAAACTGAACGCTTTACCGAGTTCCAGGGCGGCGGCTTTCGCGCCGGCCAATACTGCTTCCGCCTGGTCGAGGGTGATGTTAGGCATGGTTACTGGTCTCCTTGTGAGTGAATCGTGTTGTGCCGAATTGTCCGGTCACGAGCCGTCGCTAGCCGTTTTGCGTTTCGTCATGGTCGAGCAGCGGATGGGGTTCGTCAAATGGTTCGTTGCGTGCGGCGGCGGCCAGCCGGCGCCGGTTCCACTCGCCGACTAACCGGCGGAACTCGGCCTCAGCTTCCGCGCGGCCCTCCGCACGGCCTTCCAGCAAGCCTTCCGCACGGCCCTCCGCAAGACCTTGCTCCCGCCCTTCCGCTCTCTGTCTTTCCTGCAACGGCCGGACGTACTTGTTCATCAGGTAATCGTAAGTGACCATAAGACGTTGAATAACCTCCATCAGGGTGAACGTAGCGGGAATTCCCAATGCGGTGACGGCAGGAATGTGCGCCAATGCCGCTTCCACCACTTCGCCCTGGCTGTAGTTCGGGTGGAGCCGACTGAGAAACTCCACAACCCCGTACATCGCCAGGACCCATTGTACCCAATACAGTGCGATGTAGGGCAACCTCCAGCGCGGCGGAATGGCCCAAATGGATTCTCTGCTTTGGCCCGTCCTCGGTCCGGGTCCGACGCTGCGATCAGGTTGTGTTATGGTTCCGCTCCGCACGGCTCCAGTTGAGTGAATTCAACGGGCTGCGCTATTATAGCAAGGCAGCCGGCCAAACCACCGCGCTAAGTGGGCACCCCGCCGGTTCACGGGACACGCTCCACTATGTTCGGTTTCTTCGACTCGTTCAAGAAGGGCTGCGGATGCGCCCTTGGCGTGATGACCGGCCTGGTCATCGCCATGATTATCATCTGGCTGGTCTTCGGCAATTGCGAGATCAATGGCCTGTAACCAACCTTCCCGGCATCGCTTCGCCCAGGAGAGAGTATGCAGTTCGGATTCTACCTGCCCAATCACGGCCCCAACGCCCAGCCCGGTCCGCTGTCCCAGATCGCGCAAACCGGCGACCGTCTGGGGTTCTACTGCATGGTGGCCGGCGACCACGTGCTGGTGCCCAGCCGGATCGACTCGCCCTATCCCTACACCGTGGGCGGCGAGTTCCCCACGGGCGAGAGCGGAGAGTATTTCGAGCAGCTGACCCTGCTCACCTTTCTGGCCGGCGTCACGGAAAACATCCGGATGGTTCCCAGCGTGATGATCGTCCCCTACCGCCCGCCGATCCTGGCGGCCAAGATCCTGGCCACGCTGGACGTACTCTCCCAGGGCCGGCTCATCCTGGGCGTCGGAGTGGGCTGGATGGAAGAGGAGTTCGAGGCTCTGGACACGCCGCCCTTCGCCGAGCGGGGCGCGGTAACCGACGAATACCTGAACGCCTACAAAGAGCTGTGGACCAGCCCGAACCCCGAGTTCGACGGGAAATACGTCCAGTTCTCGGGCATACAGTTCCTGCCCAAGCCGGTGCAGAAGCCCCATCCTCCCATCTGGGTGGGCGGCCAGAGTCGTCCCGCCATCCGCCGCGCCGCCACCATCGGAGACGGCTGGCATCCGGTGGGCACGATACCGGCCGCGACACTGGAGCCGGAGGAACTGGCCGGCGACCTGGTGACTCTCAACCGGTTCGCGGAGCAGGCCGGACGCGACCCTTCTGAAATACAGGTGTCCATGAAGGCCCCGCTGTACGATCCGGGCACCATGCAGACGGGCCCGCGCCGACGGTTCTCCGGTTCCACCGACGCCATACTGGAGGATGTCCATACATATTCGGAAGTGGGTGTCTCCCACATCATTTTTGATATCCGCGGCAGCGACCTCAACCAGGCACTGGAGCGGTTGGACTGGTTTGCCGGAGACGTGATGAGACAGGCTGACTGACCCGTCCCAGGCGGTGGCAAAACGCCCCTATGCTATAATTCCCATGCTTGACAGTCTGCGCCTTCGCCGCAGCTCCATCATTCCTTCCATTCAAGTAAGCTGCTTTTCGCGAGGAGGAATACAGCCTTGACTTCCCTCAATGACCGCTATGAAGCCGGCCATGACATGCGTGGACAAATGGCCGCCGGCGATGTGTCCCACTATGCTCTGCCCGGCGTCGACCAACTGGCGCCCGACCTGAAGCGCATCATTGACGAAGCCCTTTTCGGGACCATCTGGCGTCGTCCCGGCCTGGATCTGAGGCAGCGCTGCATTGCCACCATCGCGGCGCTGGTCACGCAGGGAGAAATGAACCTGATGCGCCGCCACATCGTGCGCGGCTTGAATGTGGGCCTCACGCCGCAACAAGTGGTGGAAGTCTTCGTGCAGTCCACCTTCTACATCGGCGTGCCGGCGGTGGAATCCGCTTTGCGATTGACCAAGGAAATCTACGAAGAGTTGGGCATCGAATGCGAGCCGGCCCTGGAATACGACACCAACCGGCACCCGGATGAATTGTACGCCTTGGGCCAGGAACTGCACCGCCATCACATGGGCAATACTCCGACCGGTTTTGAAACCGATTCTCCGGAAGGACAACTGGAGCGAATTGTCGACGAGTACAACTGGGGCGCGATTTACAGCCGATCGTTGTTAGACGACAAGGACCGGGCCATTGTCTCGCTCTCGGCGCTCACCAGCATGGGCGTGTACGACAACCAGATGCGACGCCGCATTCGTGGCGCCATCGGCGTGGGAATGACCTCCACAGAGTTGATGGAAATCTTCATCCACCTTTCCATGTACGGCGGCTACATCAACGCGCGAACCGCCATGCGGATCGCCCGCTCCGTATTCAACGAGCTCGAAATCGAGTAGCCTCGGGCTAACGCGAGGAGCGACAAACATCATCGATAGCGCGAGGCGACGCCCTCGCGCTCATCAGTTGAGACGGGACCGGTACCCGACAGCACGGAGGTCAGCAGGAATAAGATGAAACTGCGCCTGGACGACGGCTGCGAGCTGTTCTACACCATCGACGACTTCACGGACCCGTGGACGGAGCCGGAAACCGTGGTCATGCACCACGGCATGGCCAAGAACCACAAGCTCTGGTTCGGCTGGGTTCCCATCGTGGCGCGACACTACCGGGTGATCCGGTTCGACATGAGGGGCATGGGCCAGTCCGATGTGCCCGAGCCGGGCTACCCGTGGTCGGTGGACAACTTCGCCAGGGATCTGGCTGAGTTCGCCGATAAGCTGGGGTTGGAAAAGTTCCACCTCATCGGCGAGACCGTGGGCGGCAGCATTTCCATGCGCTACGCCACCATGCACCAGGAACGCCTGCTTTCCCTGACCGCCTGCACCTCGCCCACCAGCTTCAACGACGCCCACCACGCGGAATCGGCGGTGCAGATCGAGAACGAAGGGATCGGCGCCTGGGTGGAAAGCAGCATTGGGCGCCGCTTGGACCCGCAGATCGTGGACCCGGCGTACACCCGCTGGTATGCCGAACAAATGAAGGCGACCACGCCCCACGTGGTGGCGGGTTTCCAGGCCCAGGCATCCGGCGACCTCCGGCCAATGCTGAAGGACGTGCAGACGCCGGTGTTGATCATCGCAGCAGCAGCCCTTCGCGAGGAGGTGCTCGGCGATTTCCGCGGCGCCGCCGACGTTTTCCCCAACGGCCGCGCCGTGGTATTCCCGGGCGTGTCCGGCTTCGTACAACACATCCTGCCCGTGCCCTGCGCCCGGGTCTGGCTGGACTTCGCTCGCGACCTCGCATAACGCCGTCGACCTATGGCAAACCGCGCCAGGTCGGAGTCTGGTGACATCGCGGGAGGTGAGGCGTCACGGCGAAGAAGGAGAGCGCACGCTCAAGCACGCCGTCGCGCCCGTGAGCGCCGGTCGCGCCACTCGTCCGGGTTCCTGGATCGCCTGCTTTCCCGTGGCGAGTTGCAGTTGATGCCCCGGCGGATGAGCCGCCGCTACCACCTGCCCCTGTTCATTGAGCTGTACAACGTACAGTTCTTCCGGCTCAAAACCCGCTACCTGTGGCAGTCGGCGCTGGCGGCGGTGGTGATGCTCATCGTCATGCTGATGGTGGATTCCGTGGCCGACGCGGTTCTGGCCGCCGGACTGGGCTCCAGCGCGGTTATCGTATTCGTGCACCCCAATTCCAGCAGCGCGGCGCTGAGGCACCTGATCGGCGGGCACGTGCTCGGTTTGACGGTGGGCGCGCTGACGTCCTTCGCATTGTTCCACGCCGGCTGGGTCCCGGTACCCGATAGCGCGCACCACTGGGCGGCCGACGTTGCGGCGGCGATGACCTTGGGGGTGGTGATCCTGCTGATGTCGATCACGGACACCGAGCACCCTCCGGCGGCGGCCACCGGCCTGGGTTTCGCCCTGCAGAGCCTGGAATTCACGCTGGTAATGCTGTTCATCGCCGCCGTCCTTACGCTGGCGGTCAGCAAGGTCATCTTTCGCGCCTATATCCGCGACCTGGACTGACGCGCTCCAATCGGGAACGTGGGTCTCGGCAGCAGCGGCGGACGGCTGTGCTACCATGTTTGCGATTTACGAGGGTCAGCTATTGCCACCCCGTCCTGCGAGGCCGACTATGCATACGTTCAAGACAACCGCCAAAATCGCAAAAGGCGGGGTTCTGACTTTGGACAACCTACCCTTCACGGAGGGAATGGAGGTGGAGGTCACCGTTGAACGTCTACCGGATGATTACGTCCGGATGGAAGTGGACCCCAACGACCTCAGCCGCCCGGCGCTGCACAATCCAAACAAAGGTACTGTCATTTGGCACCAGGACCCATTCGCACCTGCCATCTCCGAAGAAGAATGGGAAATGCTCGCCCACGGCAACCCATTGGAACCGTTGCGCCCAGAGCCTCAGCACTAATCAGGGTAATCGTAATTGATTGTTCTGGATACACACATTCAAATCTGGTGGGTCGAGGAAGAAGGACGCTTGACCAATGCGCAGCGTCTGGCCATCGAATCCGAGCGTCGGCAGTCTGGCACAATCGGCGTCAGTCCAATATCCTGCATTGAAATCGCTCGCCTTGCCGGGGCGGGCCTCATCGAGTTGCCGACGGACGCACTGACGTGGTTGGGCAATCTGCTGAGCTATCCCAGTGTGCAACTGCTGCCTATTACCCCAGAGATCGCCGTGCGCGCTTACACCCTCCCGGAGCCATTCCACCGTGACCCCGCTGATCGGATCCTGGTTGCCACCGCGCTGGAACTTTCCTGCGCTCTGCTGACCTCGGACAGGCGCATCGTCGAGTATCCCCACGTCACCACGATCTGAAGAAGAGGACCCGAACATGCCCGACTCCCTTTCCCGCCAGCTTGCCCGCTGGGCCGTGAACCTGGACGCCGACGACCTGCCGACGGCCGTGGTCGACAAGATGCAGACCTCCCTGCTCCACGCCACCGTGGTGGCCATCATCGGCTCAGGAACCCATCACGGCAAGGCCGCCGTGGACCTGGCTTTGGCCGAAGAGGCCTCGGCCCACGGCGCCAGCATCCTGGCCTCGGGCGGCCGCGCCACCCGAGGCGGAGCGGCCTTCGCCAACAGCAAGCTGATGCACGCCACCAACCAGGCAGATTCCTACCGGATGCTGACCCACCCCGGTCCGTGCATCATTCCCGCGGCGCTGGCTTCCGCGCAGTTGGGCGGCGCCACCGGAGCCCAGCTCATCACCGCCATGGCCGCCGGATACGAGGTGGAATCGCGTATCGCCGGCGACTTCATCGCTTCCACCCAGGCCCGGGGGTTTCGCTCCAGCCCCATCTACGGGACCCTCGGGGCCGCGGTCGCTACCGGCAAGTTGCTCGGGCTGACCGAGGACCAGATGGTCACCGCCATCGCCCTGGCCTGCACGTTCACGGCGGGGACCAACGAGGGGCCCCGCTCCGGCGGGCGGGAGATGATGTTCCACGAGCCCCAAGCTACCCGGAGCGGCATCATGGCCGCCCTGCTGGCCCGCGAGGACGTCCGAGGATCCGAGGAGGCCCTGGAAGGTCCGGCCGGCTTCTACAACGCCTTTACGGGCAACAACCGTGGCGAGCTCTCGCACGTGTTCACCGGCCCAGAGCAGGTGTCCTTTGAGCCGGTGACCGAAGGCTTGGGAACCCGCTGGGAACTGCTGCACACGGTGCTCAAAATGTACCCGACTGCCGGCTACAACTGCCCCGTGATTGACCTGATGACGGACATCCGGCGCGCCCACCAACTGGCCATCGACGAGATCGAGCGCATAACCATCGACATGAACTGGCTGGAGACCCTCTACCCTTCGCCGGCCTTTCCCAATCCCTCTCGTGGTCAGGCGATCGTAGGCAGCACCCACTATTTCACCGCATACGTCGCCGTGAACGGCAGCTATCCGCCCCTGCGCACCCGCATCGACCCTGGCGACGATTCCGACGCAGCAAGCGCCGACAACCACGACGCGGTGCTAGCCCTGATGCACAAGGTCCAAACCGTCGGGCACAAGGACCGGCCGGCATTTGCCCCGCGCATCACCATCGACATGGCCGGAGGCAACGTGTACCGCGGCGAATACCAAGGCAACGAACTGGAATGGGGACTGGACACCGAGGTGGAACGGCTCCGACCACTTTTCCCGCAGATCAGCTGGCCCGCCGACAAGCTGGAAGCCACAGTCGCAGCGGTGCAGGATGTTCCCAGCGCCGCCGACGTGAGCGATCTGATTGCCGCCGCCACGCCATGAAAGATCACTTCCGGGGTGGGGCCATAACGCCGCCAGGCTCTATAATTCCGCCAGCGCCACGACGGGCCAACCAACACGATCGACTACAGGAGTGAATCATGCTGCCAGGACTGGAAGGCAAGGCCGCGCTGGTAACCGGCGGGAGCAAGGGCATCGGCAAAGCCATCGCTTACGCGCTGGCCAGGGACGGTTGCTCCGTGGCAATCTGCGCACGAGGGGAGGATGACCTGCGGGCGGCAGCCGCCGAAATCGGCGACGCCACCGGCGCGCGTGTCATAGCTATCCGCGCCGACATGACGGTGCCCAACGACATCGTCAACCTGGTGGGTGAAACCGTCAACGGACTGGGCCGGCTCGACATCCTGGTCAACAACGCGGTGAACAGCACCAGCGACCGGGCCAGTCAAATCCCTGACGACGTGATCCTGAACCACATCACCACCAAGGTGATGGGATACATCCGGTGCGCGCGGGAGTGCGTGCCACACATGATCGCGTCCGGAGGTGGGCGCATCATCAATATCGGCGGCATGGCGGCGCGGAATTCCAGCCCGACCAACCCGGGATCGGGCGTCACCAACTCGGCGATGTCCAACTACTCCAAGGCCCTGTCCGATGACGTAGCAGCGGACGGCATCCTGGTCAATTGCATCCACCCGGGCAGCACCCGAACGGAGCGCTACATGGGCCTGGTCGCCGAGCGCGCCGTCCGGAACAACACCACATCTCAGGCGGAACTGGAAGAATCAGTTGCCGAGATCCCGATTGGCCGCATGATCGAACCCGACGACATCGCCAACCTCGCAGCATTCCTCTGCTCAGATCTGGCATCTGCCATCACCGGGCAGACCATAGCGGTAGACGGAGGGGCCGGGCGGGGCGTCCACTTCTAGCCGCGCTACCCGCTCAACTCCAGCGTAACCGCGCCATCTGCCGGACAGCGGTTGGATCCTCTGCTGCGACACAACCGGATGGACGGTCAGTTCATCCCCAATTCACGCAGAGCGTTGGCAAAGTTGGAATCGAGAACGTAGGCGTCTTCGGTTCGGTCGTAAATCAGCGGTCGGGGCAGGTCCACGTTTCCCCGGCGACGCTTCAGTCGGTTCAGGCTATGCCCCTGGCTCGACAGTGAGCCGGACAGTTCGCGCTGGGAGAGCCGCAGCGTGTGCATCAGTTGCGCGCGCTTTTGCGTGTGATTGGGCGACCGGGAAACCCGCAGCATGGCCTGCCGGGCCGTGTCTGACAGGTTCCGCCAGAACGTTGTGACGTAGCTTGCGTTCCAGGCGGCTCCCGATGCTTCAGCCGCCGTTTCGGTTGGCTCTCCCTCTTCTGTCCCGGCCTCCGGCATAATGTTAACGGCTGCTGCTTCAACGACCGTTTCTCGCGCGGCTGGGGGCGGCGCACCCGCTGTCGGGTCGATAGACCGACCCGCCATCCCTCTCAGCGTCGCCACCACTTCGTCCACATCGCCCTCAATCGTTATTGTGACATTCGCCAAAGTTTTGCTCCTGATTGCCCGATTTTTACGCTGTGCTGCCGGTGTTCTATATAATCTAACACACGTATTGCTCAATACACCATACCACTCAATAACGAAAATTAATTTGACGGATTAATCGCGGCCAATAACGCGGCTTCCAATACTCGCGGCGGTACATATTGCTCAAATCGATCAGTGATCCGGCCATCGCTTCCTACAACGAACGTCCAGGGCTCGGACACGAGACCCCATTCGTCAACAGCGGGAACCAACTCGCGGGTCGGGTCTGTGGGGCTGATCCGGTGCGGATCGCGGTACACCTCAACGTGAACGAAGCTGACCTGGTCTTCGTACCTCTCGGCCAGGACCGAAAGGTCCGACACTTGCGGCCCGCATGTCGCCGTCACGCAAAAAGCCGGTGTGGCGAAGGTGATGACCGCGGGTTTTCCGGCGCGCACCGCCTGGGCCACCGACAACCGGTACAGAGCCGGATCCGGTTCGGGGCTGCTGCTGATGGTTCGCAGGTCCGTGACCGTCGTCACCGTCGGCGTGTCGGATAGGGGCGCGGCGTCACCGATGAATGGCGCGCGGTGCGTGGGAGCCACGGATACCACCGAGCCGATGGTCAGCGGTTCCGGCGCTTCCAAAGGCGACCGGGCATATTTGAAGGTGGCGTGCAACTCCCAGATCCCCAGCGTATCGCCGGTGGCGGTTCCGGCCTGATCAAAGGACACGTTGGCGATGAAGACTCCCCGACGGCCCTCGGGAGGCCAGGGCAGGAAATCCGCCTCGGTACGATGTCGCACCTGGCCCGTCGCGGCTCCCGGCTCGTAATACACCGCGCGTAACGACACGGCCTCGGGGCGCACCGGCATGTAATCCCGATCCACCAACCCGAAGGACACGCGGTTTTCTCCCACGGCGAGGTCGCTGTTGCTCACCACCAGGCTGACCGGTGGGCCTCCCGGAGGCTGGGACAATGGATCGTCCGGAGTATTCGTCGGCGCGCACGCCAGCGCCGCCAGCCACGCCAGAACGAGTACCGCCGTCAGATTCCGTGGCGGCATCGGGCGACCGGTCTTCCACTCCCGGGCGGCATCAATAAGGCTGGGGCGAGATGGGGTCAATTCAAACCTTCTGACTTCCGACCTGCTGGTGAATTCCTAATGGATACCAACAATATACGTGTCGATACATGAGACCGGACTGGTCCAAAAACGAGTGTCCGTTATATTGCTGGGAATCCACCCGATTTTGAAGCGGAACCCAGAGTCTTGGACGTAATTCCCTCTGGCGGCAGTTGAAAATCGATCAGGGCCAGGCGCGTCAACTGGCCGCGCAGTATAGGGACTGCCGCACAGCAGCGCAACGCCCCCTTACTTCTCACGCGTACCCATTTTGTCATCGCGACGACGTGGCGGTCCCGTTCCCGCGTCAGCGATTGCCCTGACGATATTGCCGCGCTACGCTCGCAATGACGGTTCCGGCAAAACTGTGTACGCGTGAGCACCGCATTTCCGACCGACGGTAAAGCAGGCCATCAGTGATTTTGGCAGCCCATACTCCCGGCTTCTTGCGGCCAAGCGCGGAGCCGAATTTTTCGTCTATAATCTTGCTACTCCCATCCCAAATTTTCCACCAGAGGCAGATATGCGCTTCGGCTCCTTCGTATTTCCCGTCAGCCACCAACCCGAGAACGACTCGGCAGTGATCGACAGCACCCTCGACGAGATCGTACTGGCCGAGCAGATCGGCATGCACTCGGTCTGGTTAACCGAGCACCATTTTGACGGCGCTGCCGCGCACGCCGACCCTCTGGTTCTGGGCGCCGCCGTCGCCTCCAGAACCACTGATCTCAAGATCGGTTTCGCCGTGGTGGAACTTGCTTTCCACCATCCCGTGCGCCTCGCCGTGCAAACCTCCCTGCTGGACAACCTGAGCCATGGGCGCCTCATCGTCGGCACCGGCCGCGGGTCCGCTTACAACCACTACGAGTACATTGGGTTCGGCATCACCATGGAAGACGGTCTGGCCCGCCTGGACGAAGCCGAAGAGCTGCTGGTCAAGGCCTGGACCGGCTCGCCGCTGTATTCCAGCGGCGAGCATTGGGACGTGGAGTTCCCGCTGTTGCGACCTCGCCCCTATCAGCAGCCCCATCCGCCTCTGATCCGCGCCTGCATCAGCGAAGCATCCACGATCCGGATGGCCGAGATAGGCCGCCCGGTGATGATCGGCATCCAGACCCTGCCTAATTTGCAGTCACGGCTGGAGCGTTACCGGGCCACCATGCAGGATTCGGGCTTCACCGAAGAGCAGACCGAGGCCACGGTGGACCAGTGCTGGGCCTCCCGCGACCTTTTTGTCGCCGACAGCTACGACGAGGCCCACGAGATCGCCGCCGCCGGCTTCGAACGCGAGCGCACCCACTTCCGCCAGGCCCGCGAACTCTACAACCCCGGCGGGTTCCCTCCTCCTGATCCCAACCGACCCATTCCCGCCGGCGAGAGCCTGGAGCACTCCTTCATCATGGGAACGCCATCCCAAGTGGCCGAGCAGGTCGCCGCAATGCGGGACATCGGCGTGCGCAACCTGATGCTGAAGCTGAACGTAGGCGAAATGGACACGCACAAGGTGCAGAAATCCATGCGGATGTTCGGGGATAAGGTGATGCCGCACTTCGCCTAGCGGCTGTGTACTAGGGCAGTTGCCGGCGGTTACGCTCCGCGACTACGATTGGCCGGGAAGTATCGCTGCAACCGGTATCTCAATGTCCTCGAAGCAACCCGGCCGCAGCACGTCGCCCGCTCGGAACCGTCGCGTGACTCGATAGCCGTTGTCAGTGGGCTCCGTGTGGGCCTCCACCACGTCCTCCGGCAGCAGGGTGAGCCACACCTCGGGTATGCCGGCACGAGCGTACCGGGGCAGTTTTTCATTTCGGTCGTAGCCCACGGAACTGTCGGCCACCTCGATGAGTAGCAGCACGTCCTGGGGACCAGCATGTCCCGACGCGTAAAGGTCTGCCCGTTCCTGCAACAGCACCAGATCCGGCTGTGGTTCGGTTCCATCATCCAATCGAATTGGGCTTTGCACTTGGACCACCGCGCGTCGTCCGACAGCCTCAGTCAACGCTCGATTGAAACCATTCACGACGCCAACATGACGGCTGCCGACTGGGGCCATTTCAACTATCACTCCATCAATGAGTTCCACCCGATCGTCCTCGGTCAGGATGCCCGCTTCGGCCATGGCGTAGTATTCCGCCACCGTGAACCGGCGCACGGGGAGGTTCAACACGCTTGACGATTGTGGCGGCGGTTTGGTCTGCGTCGTCATGGTTCCGTCCTCCGGCTATTCGGGCAGAATATCGCTGACCACAAGCTCTATGTCGGGTAGGGCGCTGGGAGAGATGGTGTCGCCGGGGACGTAGATGCGATTGCGAGTGTACCTGCCGGCGACGGGCTCAGCGTGGGCCTCGATGATGCGTTCCGGCAGGACTGTTATCCAGACCTCGGGAATTCCAGCCTGGGCATATCTCGGCAATTTCTGGTAGCGGTCGTAGTTCACCGAACTCTCGGCCACTTCGATCAGCAGCAGGACGTCATCGGGTACCGCGGCCCGGTAACGGTAGAAATCCTGACGGGCTCGCAGCAGTACCAAATCCGGTTCGGGCATACTGCGCTCGGCCAACAGTATCGAGCCTTGAACCCGTACAATGGCCCGATCTCCCACCGCTCGGGCGAACAACATAGTGTACAGATCCGTTGTCCCAAGATGATTGTTTCCGATCGGCGCCATTTCGACGATCACCCCGTCAATCAACTCAACCCGCTCTCCTCTTTTCAGGATTCCCGCTTCAGCCATGGCGAAGTATTCGTCAACGGTGAAACGGCGCAACGGGAGTTGGGCCACATCGGCGGAAGGCGGCGGTGGTTTAGTCTGCGTCGTCATAGTACCCTCCCGGCTCCGACGGAGCGGCGCTCACAGCGCCCGGACCATGGTGTCCAGACTCTCCAGGGCCCTACTGATGTTCTCCTGGCTGTTGGCGTAGGACAGGCGAACGTAGCCCTCGCCGAACTCACCAAAGGCCGAGCCGGATAGCAGCGCGACGCCGGCCTCCTGCATGGCCCGTTCCTCGAACTCGGCGCTGGTCAGGCCGGTGTCCTTGATGCTGGGGAAGGCGTAGAACGCGCCCTCAGGCTCGGGGCAGTTTATGCCGGGGATGGACTGCAAGCCATCGGCGATAAGGCGACGGCGACGGGCGAATTCGGCGGCCATCTCCTGCACGGCGTCCTGCGGCCCGTCCAGCGCGGCCACGCCGGCCATCTGGCTGAACGATGCGGCGCAGGAGACGCTATTGGTGGCCAGCCGGGACACATGCGGGACCAACTCCTCCGGCATGATCCCGTAGCCCAGCCGCCAGCCGGTCATGGCATAGCTCTTGGAGAACCCGTCCAGGATGATGGTGCGGTCCGCCATGCCCGGCAACGCGGCGATGCTGTGGTGCTCGCCGGAGTACAGAATGTCCTTGTAAATCTCGTCGGACATGACGTACATATCGGGATGGCTGCGCACCACGTCGGCGATGGTCTCCAGTTCCTCCAGCGTGAATGCAGAGCCGCAGGGATTCTCCGGCGAGTTGATGATCAGCAGCCGCGTGCGCTCGTTTACCATATCGGGCAGGCGGCTCAGGTCCGGGTGGTATGCCTTGTCCTCCAGCAGTTGCATGGGCACGGCCTTGGCGCCGCTGAACTCGATCATGGACTCGTAGATAGGGAAGCCGGGGTTGGGATAGATGATCTCCGCGCCGGCCTCGGCGATGGCCAGCAGGACGTAGAACATGATGGGCTTGGCGCCCGGCGTGACCACCACCTGCTCCCAGTCGGTGTCGATGCCGCGCACCTCCCGGCTGTTGCGGGCCACGGCCTGCCGAAGCTCCGGCAGACCCGGCGTGGGGCCATAGTGGGTGTAGCCGTCCTGGAGCGCCTTGATGCCCGCCTGCACGATGTGCTCCGGCGTCTCGAAGTCAGGCTCGCCGATTTCCAAGTGGACGATCTCCCTTCCCTGGGCTTCCAGCGCCCGCGCCCTGGCCAGCACCTCGAAGGCGGATTCGGTTCCCAAGCGGCTCATTCGGGTGGCAATAGTCATGGTTCGCCGTACCTCATTTCAGTGTCAAAAATAGGCCGTCGGCCTCGCTGCAAGGTTATCACATCCGGTATGGGCGGGCTTGGCCAATACCGAAAAAAGGCCGGAGGGTGACCTCCGGCCGGATGTTGTCATTGGCGACAGAACTGAACCTACAGTTTCCAGAAAGTCCCCACCTGGCAGACGATGTCCACCTTGTTGATGGACTCAGCGGGCCAGCCCACCAGGTTGAGCCAGTCCTCGAAATGGGACTGTTCCACCGCCTCGCACTCGGAGATCAGCTTTCCATTCTCCAGGTCGCCGTAGACCTTGAGGATGGTGGTGCGCCGGTCGGGCCGCCACTTGCGGACGGCGTCCAGCTTGTCCCGGAAGTCGTCCTCGGTGATGCCGGGGACGTTGTGAACGGCAATGAAACGTGCCATCGTGTCAAACTCCAAATATTCAGCCCGTTATTCCCGCTTCCGCGGGAATCCGGTACGTCTCACTTGCGCGGAATGCCCTGGGTTCCGGCCGGCGCCGGAATGACGGTATGGGTAGGCGGAAATGACTGGAGGGGCTAGTCGGCGGGCGGTACGAAGGGATAGGGGATCGGCGGGCCGTCCCGCAGGGGCAGCACCACCGTCGCTGTCCCGGGCATACTCTCAATGCCGTCCTGGGTTTTCATCCCGATTTCCAAGTCGATGAAGCCCATCTGGCCCTTTTCGTACTTGCTGGTAACCCGCCCCCACATGATGAGCACGTCGCCGGGAACCAGCATAGCCCGGTGCTCGAAGCGGGCCTTCCACGGCCAGCCGTTGGGCAGCGTCCAGTCCTTCAGGTACTGGGGAACCACGCTCTGCTTCCATGAGCCGTGCACCAGAATGCTGGGGTTGCGGTCGTGGTTCAGGCCGAAGTCCAGATCGTAATGGATCCGGTGGAAATTCTCGATGGCCGCGCTCCACCGGAAGAGGTGGGTGGGCGTGGGCTTGTAGATGTATTTGGGCAGTTCGTCGCCCTCGTTGACGTCCTCGTAGTAGATCTGCTCCTTGACACGCAGGCCGTCGGCGTCCGGGCGCTCGTTGAGCTTCCAGATCTCCTCGGCCTCCATGTTGAGCAGGTCGTCCAGCAGGGTGGTCATGGCGTTTCTCCAGTGGGTCTTAGCCGGCGGAGGCTATCGGCGGATCGTGGATGCGCGAGTGATGCACAGCGTCACGTCGTTCTGGTTCCAGAAGCGCGTCTCGCGGGTGATAATCAGGAACGGCGTGCCGTCCCGCCCCAGGCGCTCGCGGATGTCCGAATAGCGGTTCTGGAAGAAGACCGTGTCGCCGATGCTGGGGTAAGCGTACAGTTCGATCTCGTTGCCGGCGTTGAGCACCCGCACCAGGTTGGTTGGCACCGGAGGCAACTCGCCCGGGCGCTCCACGGAGCCGATGCCGTCCGATTCGGGGTTCTCCTCAAAGGCCGCGGTGATGGGGTCGCCCTGGTCCGGCCGGATGCGGCTGGCCAGGTAGCTCACCATGATCGGCGGCGTGATGATCTCGCCGTAGCGGGTGGACTTGGCGAACTCGTCGTCCCAGTAACGCGGGTCGGGATCCATGAGAGCCTGGGTGAACCGGCGCATGTACTCGCCGTCCACCACGCCCCAAGATTCGACGACGTCGCCGCTGACGCCCACCATGGCCTGCACCTCGGGGGTGAGAGCGGTGGGAGGGGCTTGTTGAGTCATAGAGAAATGCTCCGTAACAGTGGAGATTTAATGCACGGGCAAGCGTAGCGCAGGCCGCCCGGTTCGTCAATTGCCGCGCCATTTGGGTAGTGCTCATTATGACATGGCGTATTCCATCCAACGAGCCGAAGGCCCGATTAGCAACCGCGTCAACATCCGACCCTTCACCAAGTATCCTTGCAGGTGGCATACTAATCCCACTGCAAGCAGCGTCCGTAACAAAGACGGAGATACCAGAATGACCACGCCCGAAGCCCACGCATTCATTAGGCAACTCGATCAAGACCCGGAACTCCTGGAACAGGTGCGAGCCCGCATCCTGACCCGCGAACTGCTCCAGCTGCCCGAAACCGTCGCTCAAATCGCCAGATTCCAACAGGAAACGGCAGAGCAGCTCGCCAGATTCCAACAGGAAACGGCAGAGCAGTTCGCAAGGACCAACGAACGGCTCGACAGCACCAACGAACGGCTCGACAGCACCAACGAACGGCTCGACAGCTTCCAGCAGCAGACCAACGAACGGCTCGACAGCACCAACGAACGGCTCGACAGCACCAACGAACGGCTCGACAGCACCAACGAACGGCTCGACAACACCAACGAACGGCTCGACAACACCAACGAACGGCTCGACACTCTCACCGGCAGTGTCCAGAGGATCGAGGGTACGCTGGGCAACCTCACCGGCAGCGCTTACGAAAACCGCGCCGCACGCATGGCACCGAGGCTCATGGCGCGCTATCTCCGAATGCAGCAAGCCCAGGTTCTCCAGGCGCCCAACACCAGCCACAGCGCCGACCTGGACAATATGGTGAACGAAAGCGTAATCAACGGAGCGATCACCGACCAACAAGCGCAGGAGCTCGAACGCGCCGACATCATCGTCATGGCCAAGGACAACCAGGACCAGACCGTCTACGTGGTCATCGAAGCCTCCGTCACCATAGACGATACCGACGTCGACCGAGCCCACGGAAGGGCGTTGATTATGGGTCGTCTGGCCGGCATGGCCGCGCACGCCGCGGTAATCGGCCAGGACATCTCCACGCCGAATCGCCAGAGGGCCGCCGGGCTCGGTGTCATTTTCATGCCACTGAGCCAGCAGTAACAATGGGACAATTTAAGCAATTTCAAATTGAGCCACTACCGTCATTTGCGACAATGTTAGAGTGTTACTGCATGAACCCGCTGCGAGGACTGCCATGACCGCCAGACCATCCAAGCCTCTGTTCGACCCGCCTCCGATGAGGCAGCTTTCCATCGAGGAGGCGCCGAATCTCTATGAGGACGGTGTGTACTACCCTGGGGCGGCTATTCCCGGCTTTGAACCCGAAGTGTCCCCGGTCACCCAACCTTCCATCGAAGAGGCCCCCCACCTCTACGAGGACGGCATTTTCTATCCCGCAACGGACGGTGCGCCCTTGCCTGACGGAGCTGGGCAATACCACGAGTTTCTGCACGTGAACACGCTGCTGCAGATTCATTACGCCGACCAGCCCCGCATCATCGTCAGCGGCAACACTTTCGTTTACTACGACCAGGGCCGCCCGGGCCGCAACATCGCGCCGGACTGCTACGTTGCCTTTGACGTGAACCGCGACGAAATCATCAGTCAGGAACACTATCGCATTTGGGTGGTGGGCAAGCCGCCCGACTTCGCGCTGGAAATTGCGTCCGAACACACCGCCCATAATGATCTCGTCCCCAAGCGTGAGCTGTACGCCGCCATCGGCATCGGCGAATACTGGCGGTACGACCCCAGCGAGGACAGCCGGTATTATGGGGAGCGGTTGGTGGGCGAACGGCTGGTTGACGGCGAATACCAACGCCTACCCGTGGCCCCGGACGCTGAAGGTCGCCCACGCGGATACAGCCCTACCCTGGAACTGGACCTGGTCTGGGAAGAACGCATCCTGCGGTTTTATGACCCGACAACCGGCGAGTGGCTGCGCGACTACGACGAAACCAGATCAGATCTCATCACCGCCGAGAACACGCTGGCTGGCGAGCAGGCCGCCCGCGCCGCCGCTGAGTCCATGCTGGAAACGGAGCAGGCTGCCCGAGAAACGGCGCGCGCCAAACTTGAAACGGAGCGCGCCGCCCGAACCGCCGCTGAGACCAGCCTGTCAGACGAGCGCACCGCCCGCGCCGCCGCCGAAGCCCGCGCCGCCGAGCTGGAAGCAGAGCTACGCCGGCTGCGTGGCGAGGCCACCTAGCGCTTCGCCGTCTCCGCCCAGACCAGGCTGGCGGCGCCCACCATCCCCTGGCTGTCGCCGAAGGTGGCCGGGGCCAGCCGGAACGCCCGGTGACCGGAGCTCATCGCCCGCCGCCGCGTGCCGTCTTCGATCTGGCCCAGCAGGCCCAACTCCTGCAGGCCAAGGGTCACGCCGCCACCCATCACCACCACGTCGGGATTGAAGATGTTGAGCACGTTGCCCAACCCGACGATGATCGCGCCCACCGCGGCTTCTATCACCTCCAGGGCCACGTTGTCGCCCCGCGCGGCGGCGGCGAAGACCGCCTCTCCGGTCAGCGACGCGTTGGCCTCGTAGGCCCGCTGCAGAGGCGAGCCCGGGGTGGCGTCTGCCAGGCGGGCCTGGGCGGCGCGGGCGATGGCGGTGCCGGACGCCAGTGCTTCGAGGCAGCCGCTGTTGCCGCACGCACAGGGCGGCGCGTCAGCACGCAGATCAATGGTCATGTGCCCAACTTCGCCAGCCGCTCCCACCGCGCCGGTGAACACTTCTCCCCGGTCAACGATCCCCGCTCCCACGCCGGTGCTGAAGGTTATGAAAACCAGCGTTCGAGACGGCTTGTCCTGTGGCCGCACCGGCCGTCCGGCCCCGTAGTAATACTCGCCCAGGGCCGCCAGGTTGGCGTCGTTGCCCACCCAAACCGGCGCGCCCAGCAGTGGCTCCCAAAGCGCGGGCAGCATAACCCCGTTCAGGGCCGGCAGGTTGGGCGAGGACAGCAGCATGTTGCTGGCCGCGTCAATCGAGCCGGCCAGGGCGACTCCGGCGCCGGCAATCGTCCGTCCCCCGGCCCAATCTTTCGCCGTCTGAAGCAACTCGCCGGCGGCGTGAACCAGTTGGTCCTGCAGCGCGCCCGGCTCATTGGCGACGCGCTCCTGCCACAGGATGATCCCCTGCCGGTCAATGACTGCGGCGCGGGCCCAAGTTCCGCCCCAGTCCATCGCCAGCGCTACTGGCGCCTCTTGAGCGTGAACGTTGCTTTCGGGCGTGGTCATCCTCCGGCCTCCAGTGCGCGGGATTGTATCACCCCCTCGGAAGTCACACGCTTAGCCGCCCTGCGCCGACGCCTGGGCCAACAGCTCATCCAACGCACCGCGCAGCACGTCCTCCGGCATCGGGCCCACGTACTTGCGCTGTACCACGCCGTCGGCGTCGATGAAGAACTTCTCGGGTATGCCGCGCACGCCATACTCCAGAGCAATCGATCCGTCGGCGTCCACGCCGGTGGGATAGGCAACCCCGAACTCCACCAGGAACACCTCTGCCGCGTCGGGCGTGTCCCAGACGTTGACGCCGACGAATTCCACCGGCGCACCGGAGTAGGCGGAGTAGATGCGGTTCAGCGTCGCCGCCTCCTGTCGGCACGGCCCGCACCAGGACGCCCAGAAATCCACCATCACCACCTTGCCCCGCAGGTCCGAGAGCCGGAGCGTGTCGCCGTCGGCCGTCTCCAACGCGAAGTCCGCCGCGCGCGCCTCCGGCACCCGCACCTCGCCGAACTGCGCGTTGATGCCGGCTCCGGACGGCGCGTCCTGCTGCCGCACCGCCGCCCACGCCAGCAGGACGAACAGCGGGATCAGCACGACCGCTGTACCCAGCATGATCCAACCGCGCCGGTTCATCAGCTTGTGCTCGCCGTCGGACGCCGCCAGATACCCCAGGCCAGCAGTCCCGCCAACGCCACACCCACCATGATGGGCAGGGCGCCGAACCAGAACCTGGCCTCCGACAGCGGGTTGCCCACCCGGTCAACCCACGTTGGCTCGGGCAATCCGGAGAGGGTGATGCTCACCCCGGCGCCCGGCGCCAGGTTTTCCGCCCCCCAGGCCCGGTAGGTGACCTCGCCCACTGAGAAGCCATCGGCAGGCACCAGTCCGCCGACCCCGATGTTTCCGAACTCTTGGGGTATCAGCAATCGCAGCGATTCCGCGCCCTGCAGGGTATTGTCCCGCCACGCCATCTCGTTGCCTGCGTAGGGCACGGTGAATGTGAAGCTGACCTGGTGCCGGCCCGGGGGCACGGCAGCGGTAATGGCGAAGCCGGTACCCACCGGTATCACCTCACCGCCCACCAGGTTGGTGGAAACGTCCAGGTCAGTGGCCGCCGGTGGCAGGGAGAATCGCAGGAAGCTGAACTGCCCGATCATGGGCGGCGCGGAGAGGTCAGGAACCAGCGTGGTGTCGCTGCGGTTTTCCAGCGTGAAAAGCTGCACCGCCGCCATGCGCCGGGTCGCCGAGTCAATACCGGCGACGATGATCGACTGCTCCGTGGTGGTCACCACACCCACATCGCGGGTGAATTCGTAGACCGTCAGCGCCACCGGCTCGGCTATTTCCGCTTGCGAGAGCACCTCGGTGTAGCGGGTTTCGCCGTAGTCCACCGCCAGCGCGATGCTGTCGCCGTCCGACACCGCCGGCACGTGGTCAAACCGAAAGCTCCCGTCGGCTTCGGTGGTTTCCTCATACGTGTCCACTGACCCCGAGCCGGCGCCGAAACGGTGCAACAGCACAGTGACACCGGCGAGGGCATCGACTCCCTGCGTACCGTTGACTACCGTTCCGGTCACGACGATGGTATCCGGAGATTGCCCGAACAGCGTCGTCGGTCCGAAAGCCAGCGACGCGGCCACCACCAGAGCTGCCGCAAAAGCCAATACGCGCAACCGCCGATCAGTCACTCGACGCCTGGCCATGCTCGTCCTGTTGATCCAAATCTCGCATGATCTGCGCCGCCTGACGCCGGTACTGGTCCAGTTGCTCACGGAAATCATCGTCGTCGATGCGACCGAGGCTATGCTCCATCTGGAGGGTCCGTATCGCCTCGTATACGTCCTCCAACGCCACATTGCCGGACGCTGTTACGCTTGCGTCCTGCGGCTCCAGCACTCTGCCAGCCGCCCGCCACCGGCCGGCCAGAAAGGGCCATGCCACGGCGCCCACGATAAGCAATGCCACCGCTATTGCCAGCCCCAGCTGCATCGACCTGCCTCGCTAGACGCCGGCTGCTAGTCGGCCGCGCTCGTTGCCGGGGACGCAACCGCCACCCGACGGCGCGCCGGAGCGCGGGATGGCCACAGCGCAATCACGGTGCCGAACACCATCACGGGGCCGGCCACCCACATCCACCAGACCAGCGGGTTCACCAGGATGCGGAAACCCACGGCTCCGTCCTCGCGGTTCTCGCTGGGCACCACGTAGAAGTCCTCCACCGGCGTGGAGCGGATCGCCGCCCGGGTCGATGCCATGTTGAACGCCGGATGGAACGTCCGCTGCGGGTGCATCGTCTCCAGCAGTTCGCCGTCCCGGTACACTTCCACGGTAGTGCGGAACTCGGTGCGGTCGGAGAAGGCCAGCGCGGTGGTGTCCACGTATTCCATGGTGTAGCCCTGCACGGTTACCGACTCGCCGGGCATCAGCGCCACGTCGCGCTGCACGCCGTAGAAGGATTGGCCGACCACGCCCAGGGCCACCATCACCACCGCCAGGTGCACGATGTAGCCGCCGTAGCGTGGCCGGTTGGCCAGAACCAGCCGCACGAACCCAAGGGCCGGATTGTCTCCCACGCTGCGCCGCCTGGCGACAGTTCCCCGCACCCACTCGACCACGATGCTCGTCGTCACCAGCGCACACAGGCCGAACCCGATCACCGCGTAGGGCTGCCGGATTCCCACGACCAGCAGGACGGCAATAGTCGCCAGCGCGGCTATTCCCGGCACCAGCAGCGCCCGCCGCAGCGATTTCAGGTTCGCGCGGCGCCACGGCAGCAGCGGCCCGATGCCCATCAGGAGCACCAGGGCCAGCATCAGCGGACCGTTCACCTGGTCGTAGAAGGGACGGGCCACCGTGATCTCCTGCTCGGCGAACAACCGCGACAGCAGCGGGTATACCGTCCCCCACAGCGTGGCAAAAGCGATCCCCAGCAGCAACAGGTTGTTCACCAGGAAAGCCGATTCGCGGGAGAGCATGGAGTCCAGGCTCTGCGCGCTTTTCATCCGCTCGTATCGCCAGAAAAAGATCGCCAGCGGCACGATCACGCCGAAGGCCAGGAACAGGAGGAACACCCAGCCCAGCGTGGACGCGCCGAAGGAGTGCACCGAGGGCACCGGCCCGCCCCGGTTCATGAACATGCCGTACAGGGCCAGCCCGAAGGCCACGTCGATCAGCACGATGTTCCACATGCGGAACATGCCGCGCCGTTTCTGCACCATGATCGAGTGGACAAACGCCGTCAGCGCAATCCACGGCATGAACGCGGCGTTCTCCACCGGGTCCCAGAACCAGAACCCGCCCCAGCCCAGGATGGTGTAGGCCCACCACGAGCCCAGCAGCAGGCCGGCGGCCAGCAACGCCCAAATGCCCACGCCCCAGGCGCGGCCCGCGTCGATCCACTCGTCGCCGCCCTTGCCTCCGATCAGGTTGCCCAGGGAGAAGGCCATGGGGATGCTGATGCCCACCAGCCCGGCCATCAGCGCCGGCGGGTGGAAGAACATCCCGAAGTGGGTCAGCAGCGGGTTGATACCCTGCCCGTCGGGTACGGGGAACGGCAGCTTGGCGAAGGGGTTGGCCATGAAGCCCATCACGGCCAGGAAGAACACTTCGATCAGCATCAGGATGGCCGTGGTCCACGCCAGCGTGGGCCGGGTGGACGCCGGGGCCAGCCAGATCGCCAGCGCGGCCATCACCGACAGCGCGAAGGCGATGTAAAGCAGCGAGCCCTCGTTGCCCGCGTAGAAGGCCACCCAGGTGTAGATGTTGGGCATCGCCAGGTTGCTGTGCTCGGCCACGTACTTCAGGGAGAAGTCCCGGGCGATGAACGACTGCACCAGCGACAGGGTAGACACCAGCAGGACCACCACCAGCACGTAGGACGCCTTGCGTCCGCTGTCCACCAGCGCCGGCGAACCGCGCAACTGGCCGCCCACCGACGCGAAGAACGAATAGGCCGCCAGCGCCAGCCCCATCCAGAGGCAGGCCGCTCCCAGATCAGCCATGCTCAGGCTTCTCCATCCGGATCCCGAGCGTCCAGCGCCAGATCGCGGTCCACCGCAGCCAGGTAGGGCTGCAACTCGTCGCCGTCACTCGTGACGGGATCCTCGGCAGGGTCGCCGCGCCGCCCGCGCATGGCCCGCAGGGCGAGCAGCCCGCCGGCCAGCGCCGCCACTACGACAACGCCGGGCACGATCCATGCGATCAGGTAGAAGCCGGAGCGCGGCGGCTCGGCCAGCACGCTGGGTCCGTACCTCTCCGGCGCGGAGAACCAGGCCAGTACCTCCTCTCGGGTCGCGCCGGACGCCAGGAGTTCCCGCACCTGCGCCCGCATCTGCTTCGCCAACGGCACCTCGGTCTGGTCGATGGTCTGCGCCGGACACACCGGGCACATCAGCATCCGGTCTATCTCCTGCGCCTTCGTCTCGTCGTACGCTGCGCCCGTCTCGCCGGATTGGGCCATGACGACGCCGGTGGACAGCGCGCCCGTGATAATAACAATCACCAGAGCGGCGCAGAATCTGCGAAATTGGCCCACGCCTGAACCTGCCGGTCTAGAGGGTCAGGGTTCCGTCGTTTCGGAACCGACAACTGTCAGGAACTCGGCTGGTCTGACAATCTCTATGTCGCGAAACGGGTTCATCACCAGCAGGTCGTCATCACCGGTCACGATATAGTCGGCATTGCCGTTGACTGCCAGTTCCAGGATTTTGTCGTCCTTGGGATCACGACAGGCTCGCACTGATTCGATCACTTCGACCGGTTCGACGCCAAGCATTAAGTTCCGCAGGAACTCTTCGCGCCTCTCTAGGGTGGCGTAGCGGTCGAACCGAGGTCTCCGGAGCACATCATCCAATTCATCGTTCAACGCCCGGGACATAAGGACCGTGCCGAGACGCAACGCAATGGCCAACCCTCGCCCTGGTACGGAACCATCGGACAATGTTGCGCTGACGACGGCATTAGTATCAAACACGAGACGGAGCCGGGGCGTCATTCATCCAATATAGACTGGAGGATCTCCGGTGTCAGCCCGTTCTCTTGGGCTTCGCGGCTCAGATCCCGCATGATCTCTTCCAGTGGCCTCCGGGGACCCATCAATCTGCGCAGGTGGGAATTAATCAAGAAGTCCATCCTGCGCCGGTCCATGTCGGACGCCGAACGATATTTTTCCGCTACTTCGGAATCAACCGTCACCGTTATGGTCTCGGTAGTATCTGCCATCACTGCGCCTCCGGGTGGAAAGAAGATTACCACTCAAGGGTAGCACGGCGGGACACTGCCGCACAGGGAATTTGAGCCGGCCGTCGGCGTTACTGGCACGCCGCGGCGTCGCCATCCTGGATGCAGCCTTCCACGTAGTCCAGCACCAGCTCGATCTGGTCGGGGGTCAGCAGTTTCCTGAAGGGAGGCATCACGTTGACCCCGCCTTCGATCACGCCCCGCAGACCATCCCGGTCCAGGCTCCTGGCCGCTTCCGACTTGAGGTTGGGGTTCTGCGTGGCCAGGTCCAGCGGCTGGTAGCCGTAGTCCACGATCATCCGCGCCAGCACCGGGCCGTTGCCCAGTCCCTCGGCGCCGTGGCACATGACGCAGTTGGTCTCAAAGATGTGCTTGCCCGATCCAGCGAACGAAGTGGATTTCGGCGGCACGGACCCGTACCACGGCACCGCCGACGCCGGCACGCTGAGCCGGGGCGGTTCGTGGGCTTTGTACGCCGGCTGATAGTGCATTTCGTAGAAGATGTCCAGCGGGTAGGAACCCTGCGAGCAGCCGGCTGCGACCAGCCCCACCGTCGCCAGCGCCGCAAACAGCAGCGGGAGCCGGAACGTGCCGGGGATGGAGCCAATCCGTGTCATCAAGTTTCTCATTGCAACTTTCAGCTTGGGTAATCGCAGCGGTCGGGCCAGTCTAGGCGCGGTTGGTCGTAACGTCCAGCGCGCCCGCATAGTTCAGGATTTCGGTAACCTGGGGCGCCTGTGCGGCGCCGGCGTTCACCAGCACGCCAATCAAGCCGGCGGCAATCCGGTCGTCGGTGTGCGGAGACGGGAACCGCGCCCGCACCGACATCGCAATCCCGATCACGGTGAACAGGATCGCGCCCAGCATGGCGCCGGCGTAGCAGATCACCGCCAGCGGCGGCAGCGCCAGGATGGGTTTGGGGCCAGTGGTCATGGGTACTGCCAGCGGGGTCATTCCGGCGACTATCAGGGCCAGAACGAGGCCAAGGATTCCGCCGACAATCGGCCACACAAACAGGGCATGCCTCTCCATCGGTTCGCCGAAAGCGCCTTCCGGATAGGGAATGTCGGTGAGGAAATGGTAATCCGATTCGGCGATGCCAGACGCCTTCAGCGCGTCACCGGCATCCGCCGCCGCGGAGGCGTCGTCGAACAGGCCCAGTATTGCTTGTCTTGCCATGTGATCGTGCCAGTCCTTGCTACTGGTCCGTCTTGACGTCTACGGCGCCGGCGGCGTTCATTATTTGGACCACCTCCCGGCTCCGCTCCGGTTCCGCGTTGACGCGCAGGCCGAGGAACCCCTGGGTGATGCGGTCGTCGTAGAGGCCCAGGTCGAACTTGGGCAGGCGCGATTCGAAGACAATGCCGATCACCGTGAACAGGATGGCGCCCAGCATCGTGCCCTCGTAGCAGACGATGGCCATGGGCGGCAGCGACAGCACGGGTTTGCCCCCGGTGACCAGCGGGTACGCCACCTGCGTCATCGCCGTGATCATGATGCCGGAGGAGAGCCCCAGCAGCGCGCCGATGAAGGGATACAGGTACAGGCGGTGCGGCTCGTCACGCTCGCCCAACGACCCGATGGGGTAGGGCGCATCGGTCAGGAAGTCGTAGTCGGTGTCCGGGATGCCGGCGGACTTGAGCCCGTCGCCGGCGGTGGCTGCGGACTCGGCGTCCGAGAACAGTCCCAGAACAGTGTGCTTCGTTCTGGCTGCGGGCATTGCGTTCCGCAACAGCCCCATTATCCCTTGCATTGCCATGACGATAACTCTAAACCTTGTTCCTTGTCATTGCGAGCCCAGTGTGGCGATCCCGTTAATCAAGACCGGGAAATCCCGTCCATCCATGCAAAGCTAGTCCTCTCGGAACGTCGCCGGTACGGTGCGGCGACCCACCTGCATTTCCGTCTTCAGGATGTCGCCTTCCTTGATGTCGTACAGCGGCACCAGCGGGAAGACCCGGCTGAACAGCAGCATCAACATCGACACGAAGGCGAAGGTCGCGCCCACGATGAGGGCCTCCGGCCACTGGGGCAGGTAATCGTTCCACGTGAAGGTCTGGAATTGCTTGTTGGCCTGGCCGGGCACGAACAGCAGGTAGCGCTCCAGCCACATGCCCACGTTCACCGAGATACACGCCGCCGACATGATCCACAGGTTGCGCCGCCACGCCTTGGGCAGCCACAGGATGACCGGCAGGAAGTACGTGATGCCGACGAAAATGATCATCCAGACGTTGTAGGCCACGCCGTGGTCGCCGGGCAGGAACTGCAGGGCGCGCACAGCCAGCTCGTCGCCTTCCAGGCCGTAGATGCCGAAGATGATCTCCATAACCAGGAAGTAGAACCATCCGGTGGCGACAACGATCAGCAGGCGACCCAGCGCGTCGATGTGCTCGTGGCGGATGTAGTCCTGCCAGCCGTAGGCCCAGCGCAGCAGGATCATGGCGAACACCACCGCGGACACGCCGGAGTGAACCGCGCCGACCACGAAGTAGGGCGCGAACACCGTGCTGTGCCACGACTTGATGGCCACCGCCATACCGAAGTCCCAGGACACGATGGAGTGCACGGAGACGAACACGGGCAGGATCAGCGCGGACAGCAGGACGCCGGCGATGATCTGCAACTTCCACTGTCGGGGGTTGCCCTCCCAGCCCATGGCCAGCATCGTATAGACGATCTTGGGCCAGCCCGTGGTCCGGTCGCGCAGCACCGCAAAGTCGGGCACCAGGGCGATGATCACGAACAGGGTGGAGGAGGTGAGGTAGGTCAGGATCGCGGAGGGGTCCCACACCAGCGGGGTGCGGATGTTGGGCCAGACGCCGCGCGCGAAGTCATAGGGGAACGCCCAGTAGAGAATTCGCCACGGCCGTCCGGTGTGGATGATCGGCATGATCATCGCCGTCATCAGCGAGAAGATGGTCAGAACCTCAGCCGCGCGGGTGGCCGGGCGACGCCATTCGGCCTTGGCCAGGCGCAGGATAGCGGACAGCATCACGCCGGCGTGGCTGATACCAATCCAGAAGACGAAGTTGGTGATGAAGAAGCCCCAGACCACCTTGTAGTTCAGGCCGGTGATACCGAGACCCCGGTCGACCATTATGCCGATGGTCACGGCGGCGGCCAGCACGACCATACCGAGGAGCGACACTACCGGCCAGAACCAGCGGGGTGTCTCCAGTATGGACCGCAGCAGGTCCCGGTTAACTTGCGCTGCGGGTAGGACTTTGCCTTCCTGCATTTTGACTTACTCTTACCTGTGGTGGCTCGGTTGGTGTCTGGGTTTGGTTCTCGGTTGAAAGCCGGTCGTCTCTATTCGGGCTTGGCCAGGACAAGGTAGCGGCCACGGATCAGCGTGTCGACCCGCTGGTACATCGAGCCCTCTTTCATTTCCCACATGGACAACGGCGGCAGGATCGCGAGGCCCACGCGAAGCAGGAACAGCACGATTCCCACACCGCCCAGGATCATGAAGATGTCCCAAAGGTCGGGGAACCGCGCGGCCGTCACGTCGCACACCTGCGTCGCCGTCGCCTGGCACAGCAGGGCCGGGAACGAGAAAGCGTCAGACGGCAGGTAATACAGCCCGCCCAAATCGGCCGGCGCCGCGTTGAAAGCCGCCGCGAAGATGCGAATGTGCCACAGCATCAGGCCGATCAGGATGAAGACCGCCGCCAGCGGCGCGCCCCAGCCCTCCCGCCGGGCGTGGTTCGACACCAGGATCGGGAACGGTATGAAGAAGGTGAAGAACAACTGCGCCCAGAAAATGCCGATGTACGAGTCGAACATCAGGTAGTTCAGGATCGCCTGCTCGACCTCCAGCCGGCCGTACCAATAGGTGATGAAGAACGCGAAAAGGTGGTAGGTGTGCAGCAGCGTCAGGCCCAGCAGCACCTTGCTGGCCGCCCAGAACGGCGCTTGTCCGATGTACTCGCGGTAGCCGCCCCAGCGCCGCAGCGCGTAGGCCGTCAGCAGGATGGCCGCGAGGCCGCCCTGGAAGCTGATCACCGTGTAGAAGGGCGGGAGGATCGAGTCCTTCCAGCCCGGTATCATCGCCATGGCGAAGTCGCTGACGATCAGGAACTGGACGAAGACCACCAGCATGAAGTAGAGGCCACCCAGGATGGCCAGGCCACCCTTCTGGATCTGCCACTGCCGCTTGGTGCCGTACCAGCCGCCGGCCAGCCGCGCGTACAGGGAGGCGCGGAATCCGGTAACCAGCGGGCGGCTCTGCGCCATGTCCGGCATGGCCGAGAGCCACAGGATCGACAGGGAACAGAACACCAGCCCAATCATCGAGGCCATGAGCCATCCCGACGGGTTGCTCAATTCCTGGAACCAGATGGACCGGCGCACCATTTCCTCGCCGCTTTCCGTCATCACCCCGATTTCGGGCAACGCGATCAGCGCGGGGATGAACAGCAGGATGTTGACGATGCTCACCACCGAGAACACCTCGGCGATGCGCGTCAACGGCCGCCGCCAGTGGCTCTTGGTGAACCGGAAGGCGCAGGCGGCCAGCGGGGCCGAAGCGGTCAGCGTGAAAACGAACGCGAACGCCGCGACGTAAAAGCCCCAGTCACGATGGTCGGAGAACCCGGCCGTGACCGACTTGAGCACGAAGCCCACGATGCCCAGGATTGTCAGGATTCCGCCGACGATCATCACCCACCGCAACAGGCCGGAACCCGCTTGCTGCTGTGCGACGACACCGGACACCAACCCCGACCGTTCGGGGATTACCCACATCTCCGGCCCGAAGTGGCCGTGCTCGTGGGCGTCGTGTCCCTGCTCAGTATGGGCCTGTGCTTCGCTAGCCATCAGTGTCCGCCCTTAAGGGGGTACTGGTCGATTTTCTTCAGATAGATGACGCTGGGGCGAGTGTTCATCTCTTCCAGCAGCCGGTAGCCTCGGGTCTCGCGGTCGTGCTCGCCGTGGCCCGGGTGGGCGTTGACGTCGTCGAAGTACGGCTTGATGGCGGTGTCCTGATCCTCCAGGTCGCCGAACATCAGGGCGTTGGTGGGGCAGGCCTGCACGCAGGCCGGGTCGTAGTTGCCGCCGACGATGCGCTCGTCGTTCAGCCGCTGCCCACCGCGGGCCTCGACCTCGATCTCGCCCCGGCGGATACGCTGCACGCAGAAGGTACACTTCTCGGTGATACCCCGCGTGCGCACCGTCACGTCCGGATTGAGCTGGTTTTCCAGCCGGGCCGGCCAGTTGGGATGCCAGTAGTTGAACATCCGCACCTGGTACGGGCAGTTGTTGATGCAGTACCGGGTCCCGACGCAGCGGTTGTACACCTGGACGTTCAGGCCCTCTTCGTTGTGGTAGGTGGCGTACACCGGACACACCGGCTCACAGGGGGCGTTCTCGCAGTGCTGGCACAGAACCGGCATGAAGCGCGCCTTGACGTTCGGGTACTCGCCTTCCCAGTAGCGCTCGATGCGGATCCATTCGTAGGCGCGGCGCTGCAGGAAGTAGTCCTTGGTGTTGATGGGGATGTTGTTCTCGGCCTGGCAGGCAACCACACAGGCCTGGCAGCCCGTGCACTTGTCCAGGTCGATGACCATTCCCCACTTGTGCGGAAATTCGGCGTTAGGCATATTTCAGTTGTCCCAAGGTCCCCGTTCGGCATTCCTGCATAATTACGTCATTCCCACGTCGTTTCGTCATTCCTGCGAAAGCAGGAATCCAGTCGCCGGCCCTAGTGACCTCCTCCCTCCGCGCTGACGCTCTTGTAAACCTGCTCGGCCGGATGCTCGCCGACCTCGCGGCTGGTGTAGTCGCCCTCCAGCTTGGAAACGGCCATGCTGTCGCCGGTGGGCGTTATCGAACAGCGGTTCGCGCTCCACGTCAGACCACCGCTTTCGTTGGCTATCACCGCCAGGATGGACATCACGTTGTCGCTCTCGCGGGGATCCCGGCCGGCGGCGTAGTCCGAACCGGATTGGCGTCCCCCGCCCATGGGCACGGCGGCGATCTCCGGCGGCATACCGGGATTCAGGTACGCCAGGGCCTGGATGCTGCCGGACGATGTCGTGATGTTAACCACGTCACCGTTCCGAAGGTTCATCTCGCGCCCCTGCTTTTCATTGATTTCCACCCACGTTTGCCACGCGATGGTGGTCAGCGGGTCCGGCGTGCTCTGTGCCCAAGGCAGATGAGCGTTGCGGCCATCCAGAACTGTATGGTGCGCAAAGGGCAGCAACTGGAAGTCTCCGCCTCCGATGCTGGCAGCCGGCGCAGCCCGGTTGGCGATGCTGGACAGCAGGCCGGGCGGCGGTTCCGGAACCTTGCTGTCTAAGGGCTTACTCCACCAGCCGCCATTCTTGAGCGCCTCATCGAAATCCATGTCCAATTCGGCCACGTTGGCCCGGATCAATTCCTCGTAACTGCCCGCCGGCATGTCTCCACCATGCCCCAGGTCGGTGGCCGTAGCGATCAGTATGTCCGCAAAGCTGCGCGGATCCAGATCCGATAGCGGGTTCACCACGGGCTGCTGCACCGGGTAAAGCTGCTGCCCAATGAACAGGTCCGGCGAATCGTCGCCCCAGTCCTCCAGCGCCGTGCGGTCAGGGATCAGCAGGTCTGCCATCACCGTCGTATCGTCGATGAAGGGGCTGCTGCTGATTATCACCACATCGTTGTTGGTCAGGGCCGCTCCAAACCCGACATCCCGGGGCAACGCGTAAGCAGGGTCAGCGTTGTGAACCATGACCAGCCGGGTCCTCCCGCCGTTGATGTCCGCAGTCGCCTGCTGCCAATCGGCCAATGAAGCTAGGCCTGCTATCTCGGGATCGTTGGGGAACACCGGGCTGGGGTTGATCAAAATCCCCCCTGCCTTGCCGACGTTGCCCAGCAGGTAGTTGAGTGCCAGAACCGCCTCGCCGTTGAACCGGCCATTGCTGTATGCGCCGGCCTCTCCGCCGCCGCCGATGGCCAGCCCGCCGTGGGCCATGTAATCGTGCGCCAGTTCTTCAAAGAACTCTCGCAGACCCTTTCCGCCCAGGACCTCGTCGGGTATGCCAAGCACGCCCACCAGGGCGTCGGGGTTGAACTCGCTGAGTTGACCTGGCCCGGCGACGCCCGTGATCTGCACCACTGCCGGCGATTCCGGATGCGTCGAGGCAACCGCCCAGCCCAGCGCCATGGCGGCATAACCCTCGGCGCCGGGATTGATCGGTATCCACTTGTCGGCGTTGGCCGCGGTCATCGAGTACCGTGAGCCAAAGTGATAGTGCTGCCCGCGCTCGTGACCGGAACGGAATTGCCCGTAGGCGACGGAATAAGCCGTCGGGCTGCCCCAAGTCGAAAGGAAGTCCGAGCCGAAACTCGCCAGGGCATACGCGTTGGCGATGTCGTGACCCGGCGTTTCCGTTCCCATGACGTGCATGGCAGCCGCCCGGTACGCGGCATCGTCCATCGCGTCAAAGCGATAGTGGGTCCCTCCAAAAGCATCTACGAAGGACTTGCAGATGCGGGCAAAACCGGCGCAGCGCGACTCCGTAACCAGCAGCATCCCATCGCCGCGATCATTCACCGCAGCGCTGAACCGATTGAACGCTTCTTCCCAACTGATGGGACGGAAGCTTCCCGAGCCCCTGGGCCCGTTCCGCAGCATCGGTCCGGCGATCCGGTCCGGATGGTAAAGCGATTGCAAAAGCGCGTCCGCGGCGGGAGATTGCTTGCCCTGGTTCGTCGGGAACCGGGGGTTGCCGCGCACCTTCTTGGCGCGCCCTTCCATCACCCGCACTAGCAGGCTCTGACCGCCGGGCACCGAGTTATCGTAGGTGGCATACCAGTTGTCCCGGCCCTTGACCAGGTCTTCGGGGATCAGCGCCGGGCTCTGCACCCGCAGCTCGTCGTCGAACAGGTCGCAGGCGATCGCTCCCGTTGCAGCGATGCCAGCCCAGGCGAGGAAGTTGCGGCGCGTCAGTTTCATTGGTTCAAGAGTCCGGTAGCGGCGTGCGGCCTACTTGTGGCAAATCGTGCAGTCGGTGCTGACGTCGTTCTCGCGGTGGCAGTCCAGGCAGGTGCCCATCTTCAGCGACTGCCCATCCTGCGGCTGTACCTCTTCCATGTGGGCCACGTCGCCGTGACACACCGAACAGGCCTCGGGCACCGACACCGGCAGGTTCATCGGCTTTTCGTCCCCCACGGGCAGGGTGACCGTGCGTTCTTCGCCCTGGGTCAGGAACCGGATGTGGGCCTCGTGTACGAAGCGGACGTGGTCCGGCAGGCGGTGCACCCGCTCCCAGTCGATGGGCCGCTCTTCGGCGTGCTTGTCCAGCACCCGCTGGATGTTGATGAGCGTTTCCGGCGCCACGGCGTCGGTGGTCACGTTGCTGCCGTTGACCTGCTTGTGGCAGATCACGCAGACCTCCACGGCGGGCACGGTGGCGGCGGCCCCGGAGGTCACGTTACGGTGGCAGAACTCGCACTGGATGGCGTGGCCGCCCTCTTCTACGGAACCCGCGTGCACCGTGTGCGGGAAGTCAATCGGCTGCGCCGGCGCGTCGCCCCAGCCGAAGGGCGGGTTGGAGAACCAGGATATGAACAGCACCACCAGGATGAACGCAACGATGGCCGTCACGACCAGCCCGGCAATCGCCATCGGGATGAGCTGTCGAGTGGGTGGGAGGGGCGGCATGGAATTCGGCAGGTCTGTTGGCGGCAGGGAGCGTTTTCGTCAGGCAGCGCGTACGGCAGCGTCTCGGACGAGTGCCCCACGTGTTATACGAAGAGGCGTTCCCAAACTTGCTGCAGCGCTATCGGCGACTGCATGATAGCCAAGATCATCATGACCACGGCTCCCGCCAACGCGGCAAGGCCGATCACGGTGAGGGGTAATCGTAAACGAGCGAAGAACGCCGGATAGGTTCCGGTTTGCACCCCCGAAGGGATCAGGCCGTGAGCGATCAGCATGCTGAACGCAAAGACGATGATCAGGGGGAAATAAATCCACAGGTACGTCAGCCAGAGGCTGACATCGGCCCAGAGAGCCGCGTTCATCGCGTTGGGGTCGGTTTGCGGCATGTGGCTGGTGAACCTGCGCTCGAACGTTTGATGCTGGGCTCTCTGCCCAAGGATCGACCACGTAAAGCGGCTAAAATTACGTAGCCCGTTTTTGGCTGGTGAAAATTATCACATTCAATATGGCCTGTCAACAAGATTCAAGGACGCCCAATGCCCCTTTCGAAGTCCCGGTTGGCGTCCTTGAACCCCGAACCGTCATTCCGGCGAAAGCCGGAATCCAGAACTTTCCGAGCACAACGACCTCCTGGATTCCCGCTTCCACGGGAATGACGGATTAACTTTGAAAATGTCCTGCGGACGCCTAACGCCCCTTTTGCGGCGTCGGGCAGAGCGCCGGTCTTGCCTCGTTTGTCACCGTCCCGGACGTCGGTCCGGCGCCTGCCCGGCGCATTTCGTTGACGCCCCAAATGGCACCCCATATAATGCCGAACGGACTAAAACGCATAGACAGAACGCCTTTCCCGGCGCATTTTTCAAGGAGCCTCCAGAATGACCACCGAAGTCTACGAATCTGTTTTGCATCCGCAATCCCTGGTTGCGGAGCTGAAGAAAAACAGCGTGTCGCACGTCGTTTGGCTGCCCGACAGCGAGACCAACTTCCTCTACAACATGATGATGGAGGAACCCACCCTGGACCTGATCCCGGTGTGTCGCGAGGGCGAGACCATGGCCGTCGCCGCTGGGCTGTGGGTCGGCGGCGCGAACCCCGTGGTGCTCATCCAGAACACGGGCGTCTTCGAGGCTGGCGACTCCATTCGCGGCCTGTGCCTGGACCTCAACCAGCCCCTGGTCATGCTGGTCGGCTATCGCGGCTGGACCCGCCGCGGTCCCACCCCCGACTCCGCCGGACGGTTCATCGAGCATATCCTCCACGCGTGGGGCATCAACTATTACCTCGTGGAAACTGACGACGACGCCGATCGCATCAGCATCGCCTTCGAGGAATCCCAGCGCCTCAACCGGCCGGTGGCCGTCCTGATCGGCACCGAGTTCGGCGCATAGTCGATCCCTGCCATCCCCGCGTATTCCGCGTCCACGAACCCAGGAGCAAGTCCCATGATCAACAATACCGATGCCGTGCGCGTCATCGACAGCAACCGCGAAGACGCCGTCGTCGTCCCTACCATGAACGCCGGCAACGTCCGGTTCGGCCTGCCCTCCGTCACCACCAACCAGAACCTGGACCTCCCGATCTCCGGCGCCATGGGCAAGGCCAGCAACGTCGGCCTCGGCATCGCCCTGGCCCAGCCCGGTCGCAAGGTCATGGTGCTGGACGGCGACGGCAGCCTGCTGATGAACCTCGGCGCGCTGGTCACAACCTCCACCAAGGCTCCGAAAAACTTCTACCACTTCCTCTTCAACAACGGCGTTTACGCGGTCACCGGCGGGCAGCCGATTCCCGGCTCCGACGGCGTGACCAACTGGGAGGAAATCGCCCGGGGCGCCGGCTATGCGGCCGTGTTCTCCTTCGACAATCTCGAGGACTTCACCACCGGCATCAGCGAAGTGCTCGCTGCCGAGGGTCCGGTATTCATCCACCTAGCCGTGGAGCCCGAGATCGAGAACACGCCGGTACAGTTCCGCACCCGCGCCTCCCGCACCGCGCAACAGGCTTACGAGGAAGTCACCGCCGCCCTGGCCGGCGACAACTAGCGCTTTACTACCCGCCCGCTGATGGAGCGCAACCGCGGTTCGGGCCGGCGGCCCGAGCTGCCGGAGACCATCACGGCGGGCGGCGTCACCAGATGGCTGACCAGACATACGCGGGAGGATTCGCGCGCCGAGGTTACTGCCTACAGAATTCAGCAAGCTCTTGAAAATTGGGTTGTGCGCGGCATCTGCACAAACCGGAGAGGCAGTACGACTATGACCTACTGGGGGCTTGTCCCCGGGCGTGATGTGATGTTGCGAGTTTCCGTTTCTCTGGATGACGCCGAGATTGTATCGGCCCACTTTGACCAGCACGCAACCAGGCGGATTGACGAAGCCGGCCGCCCCTGGTTTCATCAACGTTGCAGAGGCTTGGAGGTGCGGGATGCAGGCTAAATACTACGCGGAAGACGACGCTCTGGTAATAAGCGGAAACCGGAGAGGACGCACCGGCGCCGCGTTACGGGATGACTTCGGGATCATACTCGACCTTGCCGACGAAGGTAGCGAGGACGTTACGCGGATCGACATACTGAACGTCAGTTGGTTCCTGCCCTTGAGCGCGGAGCGCGGCTACGACGCCGACACCGACACGCTGACCCTGGGCGACAAGCCGGACGCGGACGCCGACTACCGCGTAGTGGACAACGGCGACTTCGTGAGTTACCGGCAGTGGTTTGACGACGGGAGCGAATGGGACATCGTGGCCGTGGACCTGCGCCAGGCGTCCAAATACCTGGCGCCGGCGCTGGCCGCTCGGTCGCAGCCGGAGACCGTCAGCACCTGACCAGCCAACCGGGCCGGCCCATGCCCAAGTTTCGACCCTTCAGCATCTTTGGCCGTCTTTTCGCGTCGGCCGTGGTGGTGGCCGGCTTCTACCTGCTGTGGCTGGGCTTCGTGGAGGGCAACGCGCTCAAGGCCGTTCCAGGCGCCGTGCTCATCCCGGCGGGCCTGTACCTGATGGTGTCCCAGCGCCGCACCGAGGCCCGCCGCGATTCGGAGCGGGAAGCCAGCAGCGATGATTAATCGCTGCATCCCATCTCCATTCAGTCCGGATCCTGTCCATCCTGTCTATCGATGTAAAACTCAATGATCCCCTCCCGTGAGGTCGCCCGCGCCATCAACTACCACCGCCAGGATGCACTGGTGGTGTCGACCTCGGCCGCCCTGCGCGACTGGCACAACGTCTCCGACCGGCGTGACCTCGACATCGATCTGACCGATTGCATGGACCGGGCGCCGGCCGTCGGGCTCGGGCTGTCCATGGCCCAGCCCAACCGCCGCATCCTGGTGCTGGACTGTGACGCCACCCTGCGGACCGATCTGGCCAGCCTGGCCACCATCGGCGAGGCATCTCCGGCTAACTTCGTCCATTTCGTCCTGGAGGACGCCGACCATACCTCCACCGACGGAATGCCCATTCGCGGGCTGGATCGGGTTGATTTCGAGGGTATGGCCCGCAGCGCCGGCTACGCCCACGCCTGCCGGTTCGACAACCTGGAAGAGTTCCTGATCGGTTTGGAGGACATCATGGTCCGCGCCGGCCCGGTGCTGGTGGCCGTGAAGGTGCTGCCCGAGCCGGAACCGCCAGCGTTCCCCGAGCGCTCCATGGCCGACGGCTGGGCCGAGGTGCGCCGCGCGCTCAGCGTCGAGACCTAGACAGCGGCCGCAGGCTGGCGCTTCGGATCGTTACGTCTCGGCCAGCCTCTCAGCGTCGCCGATGTACTCCGCAGTCTCCCGGATGCGGCGTTCCGTGTGTGGGCCGCACATCCCGTTGTAAAAGCAGGACCCATGCAGGTAGCTGATGCGGGTGAAATAGCGTCCAACCAGCGTCTCGGCCTCGGGAATTTCGTTGGCTAACTCCAGCAGACCTTCCGTGGTACGAGCGGTCGTTTCTGGTTCTTCACCGGGGCGGGCAAGAACGAGCGCGTCAGTGGCGCGCTTGGCGGCGCACCAGGCCTTTTCCGCCGCGTCCCGGATATCGTCGTGCTCGAGACATACAATTGCCCGAGCGTGCATCCCGCGGGCGTCGGCGAACAGTTCGGTTATGCGGTTTCGGAACGCTGTCGTGGCCATTGATCGCCTCAGGAAGCCTCTCCCTCTTCTCCATCCTCGGCCGGTCGCACCACGATCTGGCGGGCCACGTTGTAGCCGATGGAGATGCGGTCCACCTCAGTCTCCACCTGCATGACGCCCAGGTAGGGCATGCCCTCCAGGAGGGTGATGCGGCGGTCGGGAACCAGCTGCGCGCCGCCCAGGAACTTCAGCAGCTCCGAATCCTCTTCCGGAACCCGATCCACCACGTAGGCGGTGCCGCTGGAGGCGTTGTCCAGGGTTACCGCCCCCGGTGGCGATGTCGTCGGCCCGCTGCCCGGTATCGGCCAGCCGAAAGGCGAATGGGTCGGATTGCCCAATCGCTCCTTGAGCTTGGCCTCCATCGCGTCGGACATGCCGTGCTCCAGTTGGTGCGCCTCGATGTGGGCCTCGTGCAGTTCCATCCCCAGCAAACTCACCACGAGCCATTCCGCCAGCCGGTGGCGGCGGGCGATGTTCTCACCTTCCTTCTTGCCGCGCGACGTCATCCGGATGCGCTTGTCGTTGCCGATGTCCACCAGGCCCTGCTTCTGCATCCGCCGCAGCATTCCAGCAACCGATGGGACGGAAGTCCCCAGGCCTTCCGTGGGCGGCAACTGCCTCAGCGCCTCCGTCAGCTGTGTCAGGGTCGGGGTCTCCGAGTCCTCCCACATCTTGTACAGCGACAGCAGGTAGTTCTCGGTGACCGGCGACAATCGGTCCGGGGTGTCATGCCCTTCGGTTTGCGCCCTGGGCTCGGTGGCGGTTCTACGTGATCGCGGCACGACCCCTTCCTCCGGGGATAAGTTTAGGAATGTCGCGATTATACTCCATTCGCCGGCTCATACCCCGATCCCGCGTGGTCCGACGCGGGGCAGTCGCTGGCGCAGGTCATGACGAGCGCCGGAAATGACGAGACGGCCCGGCGGGATCCGCAATTGAGAGTTTGCGCAGTCACGGCCAGGGAGCTGCCCTACAGGATGTCCAGCAGTTCCCGCAGGTCGCTGATCTCGTGGTCGGGCTTGATGCCCGTATCGTTGTTTGCGCCGTCGCGGTTCAGCCACACGCTGCGGATGCCGATTCCGTTGGCGCCCAGGATGTCGCTGAGCAACGAGTCGCCGACATGGACCACCTGCGATGGATCGCAGCCGCACTTGTCCAAGGCCAGCTCGAAGATTCGCCGGTCGGGCTTGGCGATGCCGCACTCCACGGCCAGCAGCACAAAGCTGAAAACGCCGCCGAAGCCAACCCGCTCCGGATAGGTGTTGCCGTTGGACACCAGGCCCAGCAGGTAGCGGCCCTTGAGGTCGTTGAGCAGGTCGGTTACACCGGGAAAGGGCCGGGTTGCAGCGAACCGGGCCTCGGTGTAGACCTCGTAAAGCCGCTGGGCGCCCTCGTTGCTGGGGTGGCCGACCTCCGCCAGCGTCCGCGCCAGGGCCTCGTGGCGGATCACTTCCACCGAGGTCGTGCCCTCGCCAAGCTCATCGGCGACGGCTTCCCGTATCTCGGCCATCCGCGCCACGGTGAGCGCATCGGCCGCCGGATTGCCCACCATGCGGCGCAGTTCGGCCAGCGTCACCTCCAGCGCCTGCAACATGGCGGAGCGGAAGTCCCAGAGGGTGTCGTCGCCGTCGAAGAAGATTGCTTTGATGTGGTTCAAGTCGAAACTCCAATGACCCATACTGACGTCAATGACAACCTACTGGATTCTGAACACTTACCCGCTCACTTCCTTGAACAGGGCTATCGGATATGAACTGGGCTTAGTGCCGTCATACCGGCGAAAGCCGGTATCCAGTGACCGAAGTGGTTAATCATTGTTCCATTCTTTCACACTGAGACTTCTGGACTCCGGCTTTCGACGGAGTGACGCTGTTGCAATTTCATATGCGATTGCCCTGCTGCCCTGAAGAAGACCGCTATCGTTAACCAAAAACGCCGCCTCAACCGGGCGGCATCCCCAACCAGCGCCTTCAGTAAACCCTACCCGTGCGCCCCGTTCAACTCCGCCAGGTAGGCCGGCCCGTCGAAGAAGGCGCGGCCGTCGATGAACGGCAACAGCCGGTGGCCCTCGCGGAGGACGACCCGTACCCGAGCGCCGGTCTCGACGTGCTCCACGTGGGACTTCATCACCTGGACGCGGCTCCCGGATGGCAGGGCCACCGCGTACATGTAGAAAGCGCCCAGGAACTCCCGCCCTGTCACAACGCAGTCACCCCCGGCATCCGGGACAATGTCCATGCAGTCGGGGCGCACCATGACCTGCAGGACCTTGTGCTCCGGCCAGGGGGAAGGCCAGAACGCCGGCCAGGGCATGCTGCCCACCTCGCAGGCCAGGAAATCGCCCTCCTGCCACGCCGGCAGAAAGTCGGCGGTGCCGAAGAACTCGGCGGTAAAGCGATTGTCCGGGCTGTGGAATATCGACTCCGGCGAGCCCAGCTGTTCGATCCTCCCCGTGTTCATCACCACGACGCGGTCGCCCAACTGCATGGCCTCTTCCTGGTCGTGGGTCACGCAGACCACGGTGGCGCCGCGCTCGCGCAATATGGCCCGCACCTCGGTGCGCAGCTGTTCCCGCAGGCCGCGGTCCAGGCTGGAGAAAGGCTCGTCCATGAGGATCAGGTCCGGTTCCGGGGCTAGGGCCCGGGCCAGCGCAACGCGTTGCTGCTGTCCGCCGGAGAGCTGGTGCGGATACCGTCCGTCGTATCCTTCCAGGTCAACCATCCGCAACGCCGACGCCACCTGCTCCTTGCGATGCCGCGCCCGACCCAGCCCGAAAGCGATGTTCTGCGCAACGGTCAAGTGGGGGAACAGGGCGCCTTCCTGGAACACCATGCCGACGCGGCGCTTCTCCGGGCTCTCGTTCACGCCCGGCCCGTAGACGGTGCGCCCGCCGATCTCTATGGTTCCGGCGTCGGGCGCGTCAAACCCGGCGATCAGGCGCAGGGTGGTGGTTTTGCCGCAGCCGCTGGGGCCCAGCAGGCAGAGGATCTCGCCCGATTCAACGTCAAGGTCGACGTTGGCGACGGCTTGCGTTTCCCGAAAGGATTTCCACAAGCCCGACAACCGCAGGGCCTTGTGCTCGGTAATCGCTTCGCTGACTGCTGCCTGCGCGTGGTGATTAGATTGGGCGAAGGGCATTTTCAGGCCATATCACGACGAAAAATGAAGGCTGATTGAACGCGGATGTCAGTGTATCGGCCGCCATATCCGCTGTCAATATTTTCCGTATCCGCGATATGGCGCGTTTCATCGCCAGGCGCGCCCGAGGGCAACTTCCGAAGGGAGATCGGGGCAACCGGCGGCTGGGCTCCAAAGTCCAGATTTCGATGCCGCGACGGGCGTACGCAACCCAACTGACGCGTGTTGAGAGGGAATTGCCAGTCCGAGGCAGGACAGATTCGCAACCTTGAGATTCGACGCATTTTCCGCTGCGTATACCATTGACATTAGATTATGTGTGCACTAAACTGATCAGCGCATACGGACGCAATCCAATGGACGCCATGTTGAAAACCGGAACTAACGTGGGACGAACAGAGATCCATGCACCGAACCGCTCGGCTGCGACGCCCCCCGTTGAATGCCGGGGACCCGATCCCGTCGCCGCATGGCCCGCGCTTTAACATGAGAAGCGGGGCGTTACTTTAGCGGCAGTAACGCCCCGTTTTCTGCCCCTCGCATGGGCAGCTGGCCCTGTCGGACCCCTCCTCCCGACAGGGTCAATGTATCATTGATGATTGTCGGCTGGCAAAAAGCCGGGGCGCCGGTTGTCCGGCGCCCCAACGGTATGAGGGCTGAGCGGATCGCCGGCCCGGTCAGTTCGCCTTCTTGGCGTACTCCAGGTGACCGAAGACGCCGGTGATGCTGCCGAAGACGTACTCGGCCACCTCCTCGGGGTTCACCACCAGCGTGGAGCGGATGTTGACGACGGGAATGGTGCGGTACTCGTCATAGATGTCGTCGCCCATCGCCTGTGCCAGCCGTTCCCGTTCATCGGTGTTCGTTTCCTCCAGCAGCCGGTGGTAGGTGTCGTCGTAGAGTTGGTCCTCGATGTAGGCCACTCCGCCGCCGGGTATGCCGGTGTCCGGATTGGTGTCCCCCGTGTAGTAGTAGATGCGGGTGTTGGCGGTGATGGGCCGCAGGGTCTGACGCACGGGCAGGATGAAGTGGGCGTCGTGCCGGTCGCGGAAAGCGTCGATGGCGCGGGCAAACTCCACCTCCACCAGCTTGACGTCGATGCCGATGTCCTCGAAGGACTGGGCCACCGTCTGGGAAACCTCGATGGTCTCGGGCAACCCCGGCAGGCTGCTCTGCCACACCTCCAGGCTGAAGCGGTTCTGACCATTGTCGCCGGGATAGCCAGCCTGGTCGAGAAGCTGACGGGCCAGGTCCGGGTCGTAGCCGTACTTGGCGTCAAACTCCTCTTCCCAACGCGGGTTCCAACCTTCCAGGGAGTCGTGGAAGATGGTGTTGTACATGGGTTCGCCGCGGCCCTTGAACAGCTCGTTGATGATCTGCTCCCGGTCGATGGAGCGGTTCATGGCTTCCCGCACCAGGTTGCCCGTTTCGCCGGGGGCGGCCCACGGCTCGGTGTCGGGGTTCCAGTTGACCTCGCTCACGTAGTACTGGCCGAAGGGGATGATGGTCAGGCCGACGGTGGGCAGCGGGCTTTCAAACACCTCCATGCCCTCGTCGATGGCCTGCTGGTGCAGCACCTTGGGCACGTCCACCATGTTGGCCTCGCCGGTGAGCAGCAGGGCCAGCCGGGTCAGGTCCTCCGGCGTAGTGGTGATGCGCATGTGCTTGAACTCGGGGTTGACGCGCCAGTGGTCGAATGGCACGGCTTCGTATTCGGTGTATTCCTTCAGCTTGCGCTCCACGAACTGGTAGCCGCCCGTTCCGGCGGGGCCGCTCTCGAACATGGCGTCGCCTTCCTTCTCGTACTGCGCCGAGCTGCGCACCGCCATGCAGCCGATCTGCAGGATGTTGAAGTACCAGGAGGCCACATCCACCTGGGGGCGGGCCAGCGACATCTTGAAGGTGTAATCGTCGATCACCTCCATGTCGCCGTTTTCGATCATACCGGTCATGGAGTCGGCGCCCATGAACCGGCTCAGGGTGGCCTTGCAGCCGGCCAACGGGTCGGACATCTGCTGGTCGGCGGTGAAGATCACGTCCTTCACCGTGAACTCGCCCTGGTCGAAGTGGAACTGCACGCCTTCCTGCAGGTAGAAGGTGTACTCGCTGGCGTCGGCGCTGATTTCCCAGTCCCGCGCCAGTTGCGGATAGATCTCGGAGACGCCGGTTTCCGGCGACATGGTGGTCAGATTCTCCCACATAGGGCGGAAGACCAGGTGGCCGCTGCTGGTGGCGAGCCAGGGATAGTAGGTGTCCTGGGGCAGGGGGGTCACGGCCAGGTGGAGCATGGCCTCGCTCTCGGCCATGGCCGGCGCCTCGGTGGCCACGGGAACCGCGGTGGGTTCGGCGCTGGCCGGGGCTGCGGTGGCCGGTGCGGGCGCGGCGCTCTCCCCGGCCGGGGCGGCCGGTTGACCGCACGCCCACACCGCAAGCAGGGCCAGTGACAGCAGGAGCATCGGCATTAGGCGCAACGGTTTAGCTATACGATGAACGGACATGGCCACACCTCCGTGGTTCGTCGCCTGATCACGCAACGCGCGTGCGCTATTGTTACGCAAAACGTTAGCAAACCCCATTTATCATGTCAATATACGTTATCATAATTCACAATTGTGAATTATTGCACAACGAAAACGGGACGGAATTACGCATTCCGTCCCGAACCGGTCAGCGGACGTTGCAGTGCGACTACTTGGCCGCTTTGGCGTACTCGAGGTGGCCGAACACCCCGGTGATGCTGCCGAAGACGTACTCGCTCACTTCCTCCGGATTTATGACCAGGGTGGACCGGACGTTGACGATGGGGATGGAGCGATAGGTGTCGTAGATGTCATCGCCCATGACCCGGGCCAGGCGATTGCGCTCGGCGGGGTCGGTCTCCACCAGGAGGCGGTCATAGGTGTCGTCATACAACTGGCCTTCCATATAGATTGCGCCACCCGTGGGCAATCCCGACGTTTCGCTGACCCGGCCGCCGCCGGCGTAGTAATAGATCCGGGTGTTGGCGTTGATGGGGCGGATGGTCTGGCGTACCGGAAGGACGAAGTGAGCGTCGTGCCGGTCACGCATGGCGTCGATGGCGCGAGCGAATTCCACCTCAACCAACTTGACGTCGATGCCGATGTCCTCAAAGGACTGGGCCACCGTTTGGGAAACCTCGATGGTTTCGGGCAAGCCGGGCAGGCTGCTCTGCCACACTTCCAGGCTGAACCGGTTCTGGCCGTTGTCGCCGGGGAAGCCGGCCTGGTCCAGCAGTTGCCTCGCCAGCTCGGGATCATAGCCGTACTTCTCGTCGAATTCGTCCTCCCAGCGGGGGTTCCAGCCCTCCAGAGACGGGTGGAAGATGGTGTTGTACATGGGCTCGCCGCGGCCCTTGAACAGTTCGTTGATGATCTGCTCCCGGTTGATGGCGCGGTTCATGGCCTGGCGGACCAGCACGCCGGTTTCGCCGGGAGCGTTCCAGGGCTCGGTGTCCGGGTTCCAGTTGACCTCGGTGACGTAGTACTGGCCCAGGGGGATGACGGTGAGGCCGACGGTGGGCAGGGGGCTTTCGATGATCTCCATGCCCTCGTCGATGGCCTGCTGATGCAGCACCTTGGGCACGTCCACCATGTTGGCCTCGCCGGTGAGCAGCATGGCCAGGCGGGTCAGGTCCTCCGGAGTGGTGCTGATGCGCAGGCGCTTGAACTCGGGGTTCACCCGCCAGTGGTCGTAGGGGACGGCCTCGTACTCGGAGTACTCCTTCAGCTCCCGGTTCACGAACTGGTAGGCGCCGGTGCCAGCCGGGCCGCTCTCGAACATGAGGTCGCCCTCGGCGGCGTGCTGGGCAGAGCTGCGGACGGCCATGCAGCCGATCTGCAGGATGCTGAAATACCAGGAGGCGACGTCCACCTGGGGCTGGGCCAGTTTCATCCGAAACGTGTAGTCGTCGATGATCTCCATGTCGCCGTTTTCGATCATTTCGGTCATGGAGTCAGCGCCCATGAACCGGCTGAGATGGGCCTTGCAGCCGGCCAGGGGGTCCGACATCTGCTGGTCGGCGGTGAGGATCACGTCATTGACGGTGAACTCGCCGTGGCCGAAGTGGAACTGCACGCCCTCCTGGAGGTGGAAGGTGTACTCGCTGGCGTCGGGGCTGACTTCCCAGTCGCGAGCCAGTTGAGGGTAGACGTCGGAGACCCCGGTCCTGGGGTCAATGGTGGTGAGGTTCTCCCACATGGGACGGAAGACCAGGTGTCCGCTGCTGGTGGCGAGCCAGGGGTAGAAGGTGTCCTGGGGCAGCGGAGTGACGGCCAGGTGGAGCGTGGCATCACTTTCGGCTATGGAGGGAACCCGGGTGGGCGCCGGGACCGCGGTGGATACGGCGCTGGCGGACGCGCCGTCGGCAGCGGCGGGGACGGCGATTCCCTCCTGGGGAGCGGCCGCCCGGCCACACGCCCACACCGCAAGCAGGGCCAGCAACAACAGGAGCAATTGGATCGTGCGAAACGGTTCAGCTATACGATGAACGGACATGGCCACACCTCCGCAGTTCGTCAACCAATCATGCGCCGCGCTTTCGCTGGTGTTACCTAATAGGTTAGCAAACTTTATCATTCTAGTCAATAATGATTATCATAAATCCTATTGTGAAATATTGCGCAAAAAATTGGGACGGAATTGCATAATTCCGTCCCAAATGGACCGGCGAATGTTGCCTTGCGGTCTACTGCGCCCGCTTGGCGTACTCCAGGTGCCCGAAGACGCCGGTGAGGCTGCCGAACTTGTACTCCGCCACCTCTTCAGGGTTGGCCACCAGGGTCGCCCGGACGTTGACGACGGGAATGGTGCGATAGGTGTCGTAGATGTCATCGCCCATCCTCTGCACCAGCCGATGGCGTTCCTCCGGATTGGTCTCCTTCAGGAGCTTGTGATACGTCTCGTCGTATAGAGGGCTTTCGATGTAAGCGACGCCGCCCGTAGGCAGACCGGCCGCGTTGGTTTTGCCCCCGCCGGCGTAGTAATAGATCCGCGCGTTGGCGTTGATCTGGCGCAGGGTCTGCCGCACCGGCAGGATGAAGTGGGCGTCGTGCTGGTCGCGGAAGGCGTCCAGGGCGCGGGCGAACTCCACTTCCACCAGCTTGACGTCGATGCCGATATCCTGGAAGGACTGGGCAACCGTCTGCGCCACCTCGATGGTTTCCGGCAGGCCGGGCAGGCTGCTCTGCCATACCTCCATGTAGAACCGATTCTGGCCGTTGTCACCCGGGAAGCCCGCCTCGTCCAGCAACTGCTTGGCGCGTTCCGGATCATAGCCGTACTTCGCCTCAAACTCCTCCTCCCAGCGCGGGTTCCAGCCTTCCAGCGACTGGTGGAAAGTGGTGTTGTACATGGGCTCGCCGCGCCCCTTGAAAAGTTCGTTGATGATCTGTTCCCGATCAATGGCCCGGTTGAGCGCCTCACGAACCATGTTGCCCGTTTCCCCGGGCGCGTTCCACGGCTCGGTATCAGGATTCCAGTTCACCTGGGTAACGTAGTACTGTCCGAAAGGAAGGATGCTCAGACCCACGGACGGCAGGGGACTTTCAAACACCTCCATGCCCTCGTCGATGGCCTGCTGGTGCAGCACCTTGGGCACGTCCACCATGTTGGCCTCGCCGGTAAGCAGCATGGCCAGGCGGGTCAGGTCCTCGGGGGACGTGGTGATTTTCAGGTGCTTGAACTCCGGATTGACGCGCCAGTGATCGTAGGGTACTGCTTCAAACTCCGCCGTTTCCTTGAGGGTGCGGGAAACGAACTGGTAGGCGCCGGTTCCGGCCGGGCCGGACTCGAACATCGCGTCGCCTTCGGCGGCGTGCTGAGCCGAGCTGCGGACAGCGGCGCACGGGATAACCAGAATGTTGAACCACCAGTCCGCCACGTCCACCTGCGGCTCCGCCAGGCGCATGGTGAAGGTGTAGTCGTCGATCACGTCCATGTCGCCGTTGGCGACCATCTCGCTCATGGAGTCGGCCCCCATGAAACGGGTTATGGCCGCCCTGCAGCCGGCCAACGGGTCCGAGGTCTGCTGGTCAATGGTGAGGATCACGTCCTGTACCGTGAATTCGCCCCAGCCGAAATGGAAGGGGATACCCTCTTGAAGACGGAAGGTGTACTCGCTGGCGTCGGCGCTGATTTTCCACTCCCGGGCCAGCTGGGGCAGGATGGTCGAAACGCCGGTCTCGGGCGATATGGTGGTGAGGTTCTCCCACATCGGCCGCATGGGCAACTGCCCTCCGCTGGTGGCCAACCAGGGCAGGTACGTGTCCTGAGGCAGCGGCGTGACGACCAGGTGCAGGGCGGTTTCGACCTCCGCATCCGCCGGCTCGGGCGTGGGGGCCGGCGTGGCGGTCGCACTGGCCGGAGCCGACGCGGCGGCCGGCGCCGGGGCTGCAGGAGCTTCTTCGACGGGCGCCGTCGAACCTCCGCACGCCACGACCACGATCAGCGCTGCCAATAGGCCTGGAACAATAAACCACCGCCGAACGCGTTTCATATCAATTGACGTCATACTCAAGCCTCCCAGGCGATGTTTATCGTTGTTTTCGTACCATAGCGTCAACGATTGCGTCAAACAAATTGGGGGCAGGTTTCCGAACCTGCCCCCAGCGGTGTGCCCCTGGAAAATGCCGACCTACTGGGCCCGCTTGGCGTACTCCAGGTGGCCGAAAACGCCGGTGAGGCTGCCGAACTTGTACTCCAGCACCTCGCCCGGGTTCACCACGAGGGTGGACCGGATGTTGACGATGGGGATGGTCCGGTAGGTGTCGTAGATGTCATCGCCCATTTTCATGATGATCCGGTTTCGCTCGGCGGGATCGGTCTCGATGAGGAGCTGCTCGTAGGTGTCGTCGTAGAGCTGATCCTCCATGTAGAGAACGCCGCCGTTGGGAAGACCGGTCTCCGGGTTGGTCTCGCCGGTGTAGTAGTAGATGCGCGCGTTGGCGTTGATCTGCCGGATGGTCTGGCGCACGGGGAGGATGAAGTGGGCGTCGTGGCGGTCGCGGAAGGCGTCCAGCGCGCGGGCGAACTCAACCTCGACCAGCTTGGCGTCGATGCCGATGTCCTGGAAGGACTGGGCGACGGTCTGCGACACCTCGATGGTCTCCGGCAGGCCGGGCAGGCTGGACTGGTAGACCTCCATGGCGAAGCGGTTCTGGCCGTTGTCGCCGGGGAAGCCGGCCTGGTCCAGAAGCTCCTTCGACCGTTCCGGATCGTAGCCGTAATGCTGCTCAAACTCGTCGGCCCAGCGGGGATTCCAGCCCTCCAGCGAGTCGTGGAAGATGGTGTTGTACATGGGCTCGCCGCGGCCCTTGAACAGCTCGTTGATGATCTGCTCGCGGTTGATGGCGCGGTTGAGAGCCTCACGGACCAGAGAGCCGGTCTCGCCGGGGGCGTTCCACGGCTCGGTGTCGGGGTTCCAGTTGACCTCGCTCTTGTAGTACTGCCCGAGAGGGAGGATGGTGAGTCCCACGGAGGGCAGAGGACTCTCGAAGACTTCCATGCCTTCGTCGATGGCCTGCTGGTGCAGCACCTTGGGGATGTCAACCATGTTGGCCTCGCCGGTGAGCAGCATGGCCAGGCGGGTCAGGTCCTCGGGGGCGGTGGTGATGCGCATGCGCTTGAACTCAGGGTTCACCCGCCAGTGGTCGTAGGGCACGGCCTCGTACTCAGTGTACTCCTTGAGTTCACGGTCCACGAACTGGTAACCGCCGGTTCCGGAGGGGGCAGTCTCGAACATGGCGTCGCCCTCGGCCTCATACTGGGCAGCGCTGCGCACGGCGGCGCAGGGGACGACGAGGATGTTGAACCACCAGTCGGCGACGTCCACCTGGGGCTGGGCCAGGGTCATCTTGAAGGTGTAGTCGTCGATGATCTCAGCGGCGCCGGAGTCGATCATTTCGGTCATGGAGTCAGTGCCCATGAAGCGCTTGAGGGGGGCCTTGCAGCCGGCCAGCGGGTCGGACATCTGCTGGTCGATGGTGAGCACCACGTCCTTGACGGTGAACTCGCCCCAGCCGTTGTGCATCTGGACGCCTTCCTGGAGGTAGAAGGTGTACTCGGAGGCGTCGGGGCTGACGTCCCACTCGCGGGCCAACTGGGGCAGGATGGTGGAAACGCCGGTATCGGGGGAGATGGTGGTCAGGTTCTCCCACATGGGGCGGAAGGGCAGGTGACCGCTGCTGGTGGCCAGCCAGGGGAAGAAGGTGTCCTGGGGCAGCGGGGTGACCGCCAGATGGAGATAGCTATCTTCGTCGGCCATGGCCGGCATGGCGGTGGGTTCGGGAGCGGCGGTGGCGGCAGCCTGTGCGGGGGCCGCCGGAGCCGCAGTGGCGGCAGGGGCGGCGGGAGCCGCCGGGGCTTCGGACCCTCCACAGGCCCAGAGGGCTGCAAGGGATAACAGCAGCACCAGCGCGACCGCGATCTGAGACAAACGAGCCGGGCGCGACAAACGAGCCGAACGATAAATTGCCATAGAGTTACCTCCTGACGTTCAGTTTTCAAAACACCTGTCGTAAAAGGGGTGTTTTGTTTCCCGCCAGACAGTATCACTGGCAATTTGTGATGTCAATTATCAATCGTCAAGATAATATCCCGAGCCAAACATCTGATTACGTTTACTTTAGATAGATACATACTATATTACTAATTCATATCGATAATACCGCAATCAATGATGAAATTCGTAAAAATAATCGCCCGTTAAGCGACTAAACGAAAACATACTGGGGCGTCGGTTGAGCGACGCCCCAGTATGCGCAGGCCCGGAGTTTGACGCGATCGACTACTTGGCCCGCTTGGCGTACTCCAGGTGGCCGAACACCCCGGTCAGGCTGCCGAACTTGTACTCGGAAACCTCCTCCGGGTTGGCCACCAGGGTCGAGCGGATGTTCACGACGGGGATGGTGCGGTAGGTATCGTAAATGTCGTCGCCCATTTTCATTATGAGCTCGTGGCGGACCTGGGGGTCCGTTTCCACCAGGAGGCGCTCGTAGGTGTCGTCGTAGAGTTGGCCCTCCATGTAGAGGACACCGCCGGTGGGACGACCCAGCTCGGGATCGATGGGGCCGGTGTAATAGTAGATGCGCGTATTGGCGTTGATCTGCCGGATGGTCTGGCGGGCAGGGAGGATGAAGTGGGCGTCGTGCTGGTCGCGGAAGGCGTCCAGGGCGCGGGCAAACTCAACCTCCACCAGCTTGGCGTCGATACCAATGTCCTGGAAGGACTGGGCAACGGTTTGCGCCACCTCGATGGTCTCCGGCAGGCCGGGCAGGCTGGTCTGGTAGACTTCCATGGCGAAGCGGTTCTGGCCGTTGTCGCCGGGGTAGCCGGCCTCATCCAGCAGTTCCTTGGCCCGTTCCGGGTCGTAGCCGTACCGCTCCTCGAACTCCTCTACCCACCGGGGATTCCAACCCTCGAGGGACTGGTGGAAGATGGTGTTGTACATGGGCTCGCCGCGACCCTTGAACAGCTCATTGATGATCTGCTCACGATTGATGGCCCGGTTCAGCGCTTCCCGAACCTTGTTTCCCGTTTCTCCCGGAGCGTTCCACGGCTCGGTGTCGGGGTTCCAGTTGACCTGGCTGACGTAGTACTGACCCAGCGGGAAGAGGGACAGGCCCACGGAGGGGAGCGGGCTCTCGAAGACTTCCATGCCCTCGTCGATGGCCTGCTGGTGCAGCACCTTGGGCACGTCCACCATGTTGGCCTCGCCGGTGAGCAGCATGGCCAGGCGGGTCAGGTCCTCCGGGGTGGTGCTGATCCGCAGGCGCTGGAACTCGGGGTTCACGCGCCAGTGGTCGTAGGGCACGGCCTCATACTCGGTGTACTCTTTCAGCTCACGGTTGACGAACTGGAAGGCGCCGGTGCCGGCCGGGCCGGTCTCGAACATGGAGTCGCCCTCGGCCGCGTGCTGGGCGGAACTGCGCACGGCGGCGCAGGGGATCACCAGGATGTTGAACCACCAGTCGGCCACATCCACCTGGGGCTGGGCGAGGTCCATCCGGAAGGTGTAGTCGTCGATGACCTCCATCTTGCCGGCGTCGACCATCTCGGTCATGGAGTCGAAGCCCATGAACCGCGAGAGGGGACCCTTACAGCCGGCCAGGGGGTCGGACATCTGCTGGTCGATGGTCAGGATCACATCCTTGACGGTGAACTCGCCCCAGCCGTGGTGCATCTCGACGCCTTCCTGCAGATGGAAGGTGTATTGGCTGGCGTCGGGGCTCATCTCCCACTCCCGCGCCAACTGGGGCAGGATGGTGGAAACGCCGGTTTCGGGGGAGATGGTGGTGATGTTCTCCCACATGGGCCGGAAGACGAGTTGGCCGCTGCTGGTGGCCAACCAGGGGAAGAAGGTGTCCTGCGGCAGCGGGGTCACGGCCAGGTGAAGGTAGCTTTCCTCATCGGCCATGGCCGGCATCGCGGTGGGCTCAGGCGCCGCGGTGGCGGCAGCCTGGGCGGGCGCGGCCGGCGCTGCGGTGGCGGCCGGGGCCGCGGCTTGCTGTTCAGGTGCAGCGGTAGTGCCGCCGCAGGCCCAAACAGCAGCAATTATCAGCGCCAGCGATATCAATATTACGAATCGCGGCAATCGCATCGTATGATACTTTAGCATTTGTTTACTCCCTGCCACAGATTTACGAATTCCTGCACGAATACAGTGCGGCAACTCGTTTCGGGGCAGACAGTATCAAAGCCAAAACACGATGTCAATTATCATCTTTAATGATGATCATGCTGAACCAGAATTCGTCCAACAGGGTGTACAGAGCGCCCGTATCCTCTAAACAGGACCATTTGCTGCCGATAATGTGCCAACGCGAAACGAACCCGATAAGAATTCGTCGCACGCCTGACGACGGCAAAAGCGGGAAATACCGGTCAGAACTCGGCGTTGCGGGGGGTGCGGGGGAAGGCGATGATGTCCCGGATGTTCTGCATGCCGGTGGCGAACTGGACGGTGCGCTCGAAGCCAAGGCCGAAGCCGGCGTGGGGGGCGGTGCCGTAGCGGCGGAGGTCGAGGTACCACCAGTAGGGAGCGTCGTCCAGGCCGGCCTCGGCCATCCGGCGCTGGAGGACGTCGAGGCGTTCCTCGCGCTGGCTGCCGCCGATGATCTCGCCGATGCGGGGGACGAGGACGTCCATGGCGCGGACGGTCTCGCCCGGGTCACCCGGGCCGGGCGAGTTGAGGCGCATGTAGAAGGCCTTGATGGCGCTAGGGTAATCGGTGACGATGACCGGACGGCCGACCTTGCGCTCGGTGAGGTAGCGTTCGTGCTCCGATTGGAGGTCGGAGCCCCACCGGACGGGGTACTCGAAGGACTCGCCGGAGGCCTGGAGGGCGGCGACGGCCTCGGTGTAGGTCATGCGCTCGAAGTCAGAGTTGGCGATGTCCTCCAGGGTCTGGATGAGTTCCTGGTCGTAGAAGCGGTTGAAGAAGGCCATGTCCTCGGGGCAGGTTTCGAGGACGTGGGCGAAGATGCTGCGCAGGAAGTCCTCGGCCAGTTGGGCGAGGCCGTCCAGATCGCAGAAGGCGACCTCAGGCTCGACCATCCAGAACTCGGCCAAGTGGCGCGAGGTGTTGGAGTTTTCGGCGCGGAAGGTGGGGCCAAAGGTGTACACGTCGGACATGGACTGGGCGAAGATCTCGGCCTCGAGCTGGCCGCTGACGGTGAGGAAGGCGGGCCGGCCGAAGAAGTCAGCGTCGTTGTCGACCTGTCCCTGGGCCAGGGGCAGGTTGTTGAGGTCGAGGGTCGTGGCGCGGAACATTGCGCCGGCGCCCTCGGCGTCGCTGGCGGTGATGATGGGGGTCTGGATATAGAGGAAGCCGCGCTCCTGGAAGAACTTGTGGATGCCGAAGGCCATAGCGTTGCGGACGCGGGCGACCGCTCCGAAGGTGTTGGTGCGGGGGCGCAGGTGGGCGAGCTCCCGCAGGAACTCCAGGGTGTGCCGCTTCTTCTGCAGCGGGTACTCCTCGGGGTCGGCGGAACCGAGTAGCTCGAGGCTCGCCGCGGCGATCTCGTACTTCTGGCCGCGGCCGAGGGAGTCCTGGAGGACACCGTCGGCGCTGACGCTGCAGCCGGTGGTGAGGGTGTTGACCAGGGAGTAGTCGGGGCAGTTGGCGTCGACGACAATCTGGAGGTCGGCCAGGGTCGAGCCGTCGTTGATCTGCACGAAGGCAACGCCGCCGGAGGAACGGACGGTCTTGACCCAGCCCTTGACGTTGACGGGGCCGGTGACATCGCCGGAGTTTTCGGCGGAGAGGAGGTCTTTGATGCGGGTGCGATGGGCAGGCATGGCGGGCCTCCGGGGGCGGGGTGGTGGTTAGCGGGACAGGGACGCTGCGAGTTCAGTCAGCTTGTTGTTTCTCAAATATGACCCGATTTCGAGGCAGGTCGCCGATGATCTCGTCAATTGTAGATTCCGACAAAACAAAGGTGGCTTCCGGCTTTGGCAGGGATTCCGGCGGTAAAGCGGAGGAATCCGTACTGACCAACTGGATTACTGCCTCCGTGTCCAGGTCAATATCAACCACCAACAGATGGCCATCCTCTGGATAGTCGATCGCGTGACGCGGCTTCACCTGGCCCGAAAGCAATCCACGGAGTCGGGCCGGGCCGACGGGTATGCATACCCACCGCTCTGTGGCGTCATCCTCGTCGTTCCACCAGGCCAAATATGTTTGGCCCGACCGACCGCGCTGCAGCAACAGGCGCGGGCCGTCGTAATAGGCAAGCACGGTATCGAAGGAAAACTCGTGCCACGGCGCTTTGGCTAGCCGGATTCCTTTTATTGCAGGCAACACAGCGCGGTCTCCTCTATCCCGCTAGATCACAATCTCGATTTCAGAGGCGGTTACCGGATTAAAATTTTCGACGTACCACCAAGTATGGTGAGAGTTTCCTTCCCTTGGCGTTGCCAGTATTTTTCCTGAATACGGATTTAGCGTCAAGCGAGCTATGTATGAGCCAATCTGGGGCAGGCGCAGCGCCCATTCGACAGCATCATTTGCGTCAGCAAATACCGACAGCCCCATCGTCTCGCATGGGCTGCCCGTCCCCCGCCTGATAATTGCATTGGCTCGTCTGTGGTTTAGATGGAATAAGGCAACGAAATCCTCGCGCTGCGGTGGGTCGGTTTTGACGATGCGGTAGTACGTTCCATTGGCAGGAACAGCCGCTTCGGGTGGACAATCTGCGGGGAAGTCAGTAGGCCAGGTCCAAGTCGTCATCGGTTGGAAGCCGCTAGATCCCCGGGCGGTGGCGGTGCCAGTCCGTTGCCTGCTGGTAGGCGTGGGCGATGTTCAGCAGGCGGCCCTCCGCCATGTGGGGCCCGATCAGCTGGAGACCCACCGGCAACCCCTCGCTGAAGCCGCAGGGGACGGACATGGCGGGGAGGCCAGCCATGTTGACGGGCAGGGTGTAGACGTCGACCAGGTACATGCGGACCGGGTCGTCGGTGCGGTCGCCGATGGGGAAGGCGACCACGGGGGATACCGGCGCGGCCAGGGCGTCGACTTCCTCGAAGACGCGGGCGAAGTCCTGGCGGATCAGGGTGCGCACCTGCTGGGCCTTGTGGTAGTAGGCATCGTAGTAGCCGGAGGACAGGGCGAAGGCGCCCAGCATGATGCGGCGCTTGACCTCGGGGCCGAAGCCGTGCTGACGGGTGCGCTCCATGGCCTCCCACATGTCGACGTCGCCCTGGCCGTCACCCTGATAAGAATAGCCGTACTTGACGCCATCGTAGCGGGCCAGGTTGGCGGAGCACTCGGAGGGGGCAATGATGTAGTAGCAGGCCAGGGCGTACTGGGTGGTGGGCAGGGAGACCTCGCGGATCCCGGCGCCCAGGGCGGCCAGCCGGTCGATGGCGGCGGTGACGGCGGCGCGGACGCCATCGTCCATGCCCTCCGCGAAGTATTCTCGCGGTACGCCGAGGCGGAGGCCGGAGATGTCGCCGGTGAGCGCGGCAGGGTAGTCAGGGACAGGATCAGGTAGCGAGGTGGCGTCGCGGGGGTCGTGGCCGGCAATGGCCCGGAGGATGAGGGCACAGTCGGCGGCGTCGCGGGCGATGGGTCCGACCTGGTCCAGGGAGGAGGCATAGGCCACCAGACCGTAACGGCTGACCCGCCCGTAGGTGGGTTTCAGGCCGGTTACGCCGCAGAAGGACGCGGGTTGGCGGATGCTGCCGCCGGTGTCGGTTCCCAGGGCGAAGGGGGCGGCGCCGGCTGCCACGGCCGCCGCCGAGCCGCCACTGCTGCCGCCGGGTACGCGCGTGGTGTCCCAGGGATTGCGCGTGGGGAAGAAGGCGGAGTTCTCGGTGGACGACCCCATGCCGAACTCGTCCATGTTGCCCTTGCCCAGGAGCACCGCGCCCTGTTCGCGGAGGCGAGAGACGGCGGTGGCATCGTACACCGGGACGTACTCGGCCAGCATCCGTGACGCGCAGGTGGTGGCGATGCCGTTGGTGCAGAGCAGGTCCTTGATCTGCATGGGTAGGCCGGTGAGCGGAGTACCTTCGCCGGCGGCGATGCGTCGGTCGGCGTCGGCGGCCTGCTGGCGGGCGAGGTCGGCAGTTACGGTGATGTAGGCGGAGATCCGGTCGTCAACATCGGCGATGCGGTCCAGACAGGATTCAGTGAGCTCGGCGCTGCTGATTTGGCGGTCGACAAGAAGGCGCGATGCCTCAGCGACGGATAATTGCCAGAGTTGACCGGTAGGTGGTTCGCTCACGACGCTACTCCTCCAGGACGGCGCGGACCTGGAAGAAGTCGGCGCGACGGCGGGGGGCGTTGAGCAACGTGTCCTCGGCATCGAGACTGTCGGCGGGCTCGTCGTCACGGAGGACGGTGTCGAGGCCGGCGACGTGGGCAGTGGGTTCGACGCCGGTGGTGTCCAGGGATTGCAGGACCTCGAACTGGTCGAGGATGTCGGAGAGCTGGCGGGCGAAGGCCTCCTTCTCCGCATCAGAGAGGGCGATGCGGGCAAGGGCGGCGATGTGTTCCACCTGGGCGGGGTCGATGGGCATGGTAGTGTTTCAGCCTGTCTTGTCAGGTGAATGGACCGGCATTGCTGCTTATAACTGAAAGGACGATGTAGCCGGCGACGGCCAGGCTCAACCATTCAAGGGTGCGAAAGAATATCCGCGCCAAGCTGAGACGCCGTTCCGTTGCCCAAGTGTCCCGCAGTTCTCCGAAAAAGCCTCCCGACAGTGCAGCAATTGAGAACAGTAAGATGGCGGTTGGGTTCAGCGAAAGCCAGACGATAGCGGTGGGTACAATCACCAGCAGAGCAACGCTGATGATGGCGACGGCAATCCATTCCCGATTGCCGGCAAAGCGCGACATATGTCCCACCTATTTCCGCGAACCTGGAACTCCAAACAGTACGGCGGCGAAGCACCCCAGGCTGCACCCGAAAACCGAGATTTCCAGCATGACCTTTAGATACCATTGCCAGTCGCTGGGAAACGTGAATAGTGCCCAGATGCCGAGGAAAAAGAATATGGTTCCCATGACAATGCCGGCTACCTTGTCCGCTTTGGTTTCCATTTTGGCGCCTCCTGACAGCGAACCCGTTGCTGCCATTATACCGGCCCAGCCTGCCGGCTAGCTCATTTCGGAGCCGCCAGAGACGCTGATGCTGAGGCCGGTCATGTAGTCGGACTCGGCGGAGGAGAGGAAGGCGGCCATGCGGGCGATGTCGTCGCCCTGGGCGATGCGGCCCAGGGGCACGCGCAGCTCGCGCTCGCGGACCATGAGGGCGCGGTGCTCCTCGCCGGAGGTTCCCTCGGGGGCCAGGGCGGCGGCGATGAAGTCGACGCGCTCGGTGTCGACCAGGCCGGGACAGATGGCGTTGACGTTGACGTGGTAGGGCGCCATCTCGTGGGCCAGGGACTGGGTGAAGCCGATGACGGCGAACTTGCTGGCGCAGTAGGCCCCGTAGCGGGCGATGCCGCGCTTGCCGGCGCCGGAGGAGATGTTGATGATCTTGCCCGGGCCGCCGCGGTCAATCATGTGGCGGCAGACGGCACGGCTGACCAGATAGGTGCCACGTACGTTGACGCGCATGACCTTGTCGAAGGCATCCTCCTCAAGTTCCACTATGAGCACGCGGTCGCGGCCGGGGCGGGAGCCGGCGTTGTTGACCAGGATGTCGATCTGGCCGAACTCGCCGAGGGTATCGGAGACCATGGCGTCGACCTGGGCGCTGTCGGCGACGTCGTAGTACAGGCCGGCGCTGCGGCGGCCCATGGCCTGGATTTCCTGGACTACGCTGGGGAGGCCCTGCCAGCCATCGAGGCGGTCCTCGGTGCGGATGGCGTCGAGGGAGGCTTCGACGTCGGTGACCACCACGTCGGCGCCTTCGGAGGCGAGGCGGGTGGCGATGGCGCGGCCGATGCCGTGGCGTCCGCCGGCTCCGGTGACGAGGGCGGTTTTGCCGTTGAGGTCGTACATGGAATTGCTCCTTGCAGGCGGGCTGGAATTTGCATGGATTTACAGGATGGACAGGATAAACGGGATTTGCAGATGCGAGGGATTCCTGGATTCCGGCCCCGTATCAAGTACGGGGTGACCCTGCAGTGGCGGGATGCGAGGTCAGTCGGGCCGGAGGTCGCCCATGGGAATTGAGTACCAGAATATGCCCTCGGCGGCTACGTAGTCGTGGATGTGATGGTCCAGGACAACTCCGGCGACGGCGGGGGTGGCCGGGACGCCGGTGATCCGGGACAGGTATCCGGCGTTTCGGACGGCGCGCCTGGTATCGTATCCGTTTACGGTGTAGGAGATTTCAGCCACGATGTAGTGGGGATCACCGCCCGGGTCAATTGCGTCAATGACCAGATCGGCGCGTTGAAAACTTTGGAGATCCTGAGGAGCCATCCAGCCGACATCGCTGCTTTGCGTAAGCCGTTGCAGATCGCCCCGGTGCAGGATGGCGGAGAACTCAAAGCCCATATTGCCAGCCAGCAGAGGAGCTTCGTCGCGAACGATGTCGTACACGATACGGCCTCTGATGTCGCCCATCTGGTTTCTCAGAGTACCCACGTCGGTTTCCAATGAGGTCAGCCGTTGGTTGGTAGCCGCCACGAATTGACGTACTTCGTCAGTGAGTTGCGCCAGTCCAATCTCTAACGCGGTCAGGCGTTGGTTCGTAATCTCGGCGTGGGTTTCCAGCGCGGTCAGGCGCCGGTTGGCCGTTTCGGCAAGGGTTTCCAGCGCGGTCAGGCGCCGGTTGGCTGTCTCAGTGGACTGACGCACCTCGGCCTGGAACCGGGCGAATTCTTCCGGCAGGTCAAGCAGGGCCCGGCTGAGCAGCCGGGAGCGGGCCGCCTCAAGCCACTGGGGATGTTCGTCCAGAACCCTGATGAAATCTTCGATGTTATTGATGGTAGTCATCGGAGCGCGTTGCCTGGCGGTGTACAGGGGTTATTGTAGCACCGGGAGCGCCGGCCGCCGTGGCAACGCCGGTCTTGCGGTTGAGGACGGCGCGGCGTTTTTCAGTTCCTCCGATGCTCAGGGTGGTTTTCTCTGGGTGATGCGTAACATCCGGTCAGGTTCCGGTGGCGGTGGCAGGTGACGTGGCGCCCCATCTGCGGCGGACGAACCGGAAGGCGATGACGGCCAGCGCGAGGTCAACTGTCACTCCGCTGACCATGGTCGCCGCTCCGACCGACACCGCAGACAGGGGACCGATGCCCACAGCCTCCAACGCGGGGATAAAGGCGTTCATCCAGACCGGCGCCACCATCGCGTTGGCAACGCCCAATACCAGTCCAAATGCCACCCCGACGATCACGCACCGGCGCACGATTGGCGCCGACCGTGCCTCCAGCAGGCCCACCGCCAGCCCGGCAAGGGCTGCTGCCGTAACGCTCAGCAGGATGCCGGTGAGGTATAGAGCGTAACGGTCGACTGGGGCCGGCAACACGGAGATCAGGAAGAAAGTCACCGCGCCGACGAAGCTGACCAGAGCGCCGGTGATGACGCCGAACGCCGCTCCGAGGAGCAGACCGGCCAGCCCGTGTTTCCAATGGCTGGTTCGGCTGCCTGCCGCCGCGCCAGCAACGATGGCGACCAGGACGCAGAGGAACGCCCAGACGAGCGCGCTGGCGTAGAAGACCGCAAGGGACATGGTCAGCCGGGCGGAGTGTCAGTAAGCAGCCCGGGTCGGTTACCTCCGCACGGGTGGGCGAGGCTACAGTTCGGGAACTGCGCTACTCGCGGCCGGGCCAGTTGACGGGGTGGTCGTGGTGGTGGAGGGCATAGGCGCCGCCGGCGGAGTGGACGACCAACTGGTGGCCGAAGGCTTCGGCCAGGACCGACTCCAGCAGCACCTCCTCCGGTGGACCGTAGGCGATCAGGCGGACGTTGACCAGGGCGACGTCGCTGGCGCGGGCGGACACGCAGGTGAGGTCGTGGGTGCTCATGATCACGGTGACGTCCTGCTCGCGCAGTTGGTCGATGATGTCCAGGAAGCGATGCTGGGCCGTGGGATCGAGCCCGTTCATGGGCTCGTCGAGCAGGAGCACGGACGGGCTGGCGGCTATGGCCCGGGCCAGCAGCGCTCTCCGGCGTTCGCCTCCCGAAAGTTCGCCGATGCTGCGGCGGCGCAGGTGGATCAGGTCCACGGTGGCGAGGGCCGCGGCGGCAGCCTCGCGATTGGCCCGGCTGTGCCCGCGGAACAGGCCGCGCTGGGGGGTAAGACCCATCATCGCCACGTCCCAGACGGTCACGGGGAAGTTCCAGTCGACCTGCTCCAGTTGGGGCACGAAACCGATGTGCTTGCGCATGTCCGAACTGGGCCGGCCCTGGACCAGAACGCTGCCGGTGTCGAGTTTGACCAGCCCGACCACGGCCTTGAGCAGGGACGATTTGCCGCCGCCGTTGGGTCCGACCACACCGGAGAGGCTGCCGCATTCCACGGAGAACGACACGTTTTCCAGCGCGAGGATGGGCCCGTAGCTGACACTGACATCATCGAAGCAGACGACCTGGGGAGTGGCGCCATCGTGGGTGTGGGTCTGGCCGTCCCGCGAGTGGGTGTGGCTGTGCTCGGCGTGGTTGTGGGTATCGCCCGTCGGCGCATGGACATGGCCGTGCTCAGCGTGGGCCGGCCCGGAGTTATCGTGTGCGGAATTCCGTTGCATGAGGCTAGGCGCGGAACCAGTCGTCGCCGGCGGGAGGCCAGGGGTTTTCGGCGTCGAGCACCTGGGAGAGCTGGGTGAACGCGCCCTTGAAGGTGGCGGGGTGCAGCCAGATGCTGTTGAAGCCCAGGTTCACGTAGTTGTCGGTGCGCCGGGAGGTGGTGAACCGGATGTCTTGGGTCTGGAGGTAGGCGTCGGTGGCCAGGGAGTCGGCGATTTCGTAGATGGTGAGGTAGAGGCCCTCGCCGTAGCGAGCCAGGAAGCGTCCGGAGGGGGAGTCGGCGCTGGTGGGCTGGGCCAGTTCGATGAAGGTATCGCCGCCGGTGAGCGGGAGGACGGCGATTTCCAGGTCGGTAAAGCTGATCTCGAAGCGGCGGGTGGGCTGGAGGCCGAACATGCGGCTCCAGTGGGCGATGGCGGCGTCCAGGTCGTTGACAATGACGGCCATCTGGCGCAGTTGGAGGGTGCCGGGCTCGTGGGTGGATGATTGCCAGTCGGGGCCGGCGGCGGGCCAGGGGTTATCCGGGTCGGTGACCTCGATGATTTCGAGGAACGCGCCGTTGCAGGATGCCGGGTGGATGAAAGCCGAGCGGCTGCCCTCGTGCTCTGTCTCGCCGGTGATGCGGACGCCCAGGTCGCGCAGGTGGGGGATGAGCCGGTCGTACTGATCGGTCTCGAAGATCATAAGGTAGGGAGCTTCGCCGCGACGCTGCAGGAAACGGGCGCCGGCGGAGGCATCGTCGGTGGGGGCGAGCAATTCGACGAAGGTGCCGTTGCCGGCGGGGAGAACGGCGTTATCCAGGCCAAACTGGGGCAGGGCGCCGGTGCGGCAGGGCTGCATGCCGAGGATACGGCCGTAGAGGTCGATACCCTCGGGCAGGTCGTTGACCATCATGGCGATCTGGCGGAGCTTGGTGAGCATGGCGATGGGTGTCCGTTAGCGGAGGGAGCGGCGGCGACGGTTGCGGCGGCGCTGGGCTTTCAGAGCTAGGAGTTTGTATTCCGCTTCGTAACGCAGTCGCTTGGCTTCGTGCAACTGGCGTTCAGCGACCAGCCTTTGGATGGTGAGTTCTTCGAGGCTGCGCTGGGATTCCAGTCTCTCCCGCGCGCGTTCTCGGGCCTGCTCCTCATCTCGCAGCGCCCACCTGCGGAACATATAGGCCGTAAGCATGATTACTCGCCGCTCCGCGATGAGTCGTTGCGGAGCCGGCGGCGGTTGCGGCGAGGGGATGAGGTTGCCTGCTCCAGTTGGGCTTTGAGGGTTTGCACCTGGGCTTCGGCTTCCTGACGCCGGCGAGCCTCCTCCTGACGCTGCTGCTCGGTTTCCTGCTCGCGTCTCTCGGCTTCCTCCTTTTCCTTTTCCATTTCCTGAAGCCGGCGAGCGTAAAAGTAGGCAGACAGCACGGTTACGGCACCTCCGGGTACGGTTACGGTGGGGCCTACTATCTTGAATATCCCCAGCCAGTTCCAACTCGCGGCGCTTCGGCCGATGGCGTCGTCAAGCAGCGGAACGCCAAAGTAGATGGCAATGGTCAGCCCGACCGCCACAGCATGGAACACTACGAAATCTACCACAGCCATGAGGGCAGTGGCAAAGTGCATCAAGGGCATCGACCAATGGCCGCCGCTCCGGGGCGCCATGTTCGCGTGAGCGGATGCCATGCCAGCCAAGGCGTGGTCATTCGCGGGACGGGAGGTTCAGCCGGGCGGTGCCTATTACGTAGGGGCGGTCCGGCACGGGGCCGGTCATGGTGATGTCACACTGGACGTGGTTGCCGTCGTCGTCCTGCTCGGTGTCGCTGACCTGGATGCCGACGTGCAGGGGCTGGTTGTGGGGCACGGTGCCGCGGAAGACCAGGTCGAGGTCGGCCACGGTGCCGGCGCCGGCCCAGTCGGTGATCACGCGGGACACTAGGGCCATGGTCATGATGCCGGGGACGATGGGACCATCGAGGCCAATCTTCTCGGCCTCGGCCTGGTCGGTGAAGCGGTTGGGCGCGGGGTTGCCCCATAGGGAGCAGAAATCCACCACCTGCTCGAGGGCGACTGAGACGATGGCCGGGCCGATCTCGTCGCCGAGGTCGACATCCTCGTAGTAGAGTTTGGGTGCCTGGTTCATTGCGGCATCACTCATCGCGTCATCACTCCCGAACCACCTGGGAGCGCTGCACGTCGGCGACGACCACCCCGTCCTGGTTGCTGAAGGTGGTCTCCCAGACGACGTGGACCATGGTGCCGGAGCGGCCGGTCTTGGTGTAGACGTCCTTGAGGTGGGAAGAGGCAGTGAGCCGGTCGCCGACGACGATGGGCGCGCGGGGCTCGACGCGCTGCCCGCCGTGGAACTGGCGACGGCCGAACTGGAGCTTGATGTCGGGCAACTCGCCGCGCTCGAAGAGGGCGCACAGGGTGGGCGGCGCGACCTGGTCGGCATAGCCGGCGGCGCGGGCGGCGTCAGCATCGGTGAAGATGGGATTATCATCGCCGATGCTGCGCGTGTACACGTCGACAATCTCCCGGGTGACGTCGAAGGGGCCGGACTCGTGCTCGACGCCGTACAAAGAGTGGTCGTATTCGTAGTCGATCTGGGTGGGCATGGTTTGTGCTCCTGGATGCGTTCACCGGTGGATACGGGCCGGTCAGGCGACGGGGGTGGCAGCGGTTTCCTGGATGTACACGGGGCGGAATTCGCCGGAGATGAGGGCGTCGACCAGCTCGGGCTCGGTGCGGATGTCAGCCTTGAACTCGGTGACGGCGCGGGCGATGTGGCTGGCGAGGTGGGCGTCGCTGCCGGCGGTGCCCAGGTAGCCGGCGCGCTGGCAGAGATCCTCGGCGCGCTCGTTCTCCTTGGGCTTGCTGCCGGCGTTGACCCGCTCAACGATGGACACGTCCTCGAAGACCTCGCCCTGCTCCATGTACTCCACCAGGCCGATGCCGAAGCGGCCCGGGTGGGCGGGCACTACGTAGCCGCCGTGGTGGCGGGCGGCCTTGATGAGTTCGCGGCCGTCCATCTTGACGTCGCCGAAGTCGACGTCCTTCGCCAGGCCGGGGGTGATGTTGTAGACCAGCATGTGCCCGAAGCAGGTGTCCAACTCGGCGCCCTTGAGGACGAGGACACCGTACTGGTCGGCGAGTTGGGAGTAGTCGACGTCGAAGTCGAACTTGCGGTGCTCGGTGAGGACGATGCCGTCGATGGTGTAGCCCTTCTTGCGGTGCACCTGGATGAACTTGAGGTACTGCTCAACGGTGGCGCGGGAGTCGTCGGACGCCACGGAGTGGCAATGCAGGTCGAGATAGGTCAAGGAACAGCCTCCGGCGGCCCGATGCAATGGATGGCCCCTCCAAGACCGCCAACTGGCGATTATAGGGTGGGAGCGATGGGGGATGCAACCGTGGGGTTGGGCTTGCAGGGAGGTGCCCGCCCGGGAGCGCGGGGGGAATTGGCATGGATGCACAGGATGGGCGGGATTGAATTAGAACAGGGAGCGCGCTGCGGCCAGGATTTCCGCCAGCTTGGCGCCGCTTGGAGCGGTCAGTAGCGGAGGAGATGCGTGGGTATCAGGCTGCAGGCTACGGGGTCCACGGCGAGAGATGCCTCTTCGAGGGTGACCACGCCGAGGAGACTGAGCTCATTCTCTTCGGCGAATATGACCGGCGTGTGGAATTGCAGTCCCTCAAGTCTGATAATGGTTTCGCCGACGTCGACCGGGACTATCCTGCCGTCGGCGGTCTCTGACGGCAGTGAGCGCACGATCGGAACTCCGAGCCGTTCAAGGATTGCGCGTGGCACTGCGGTGTAGATCGAACCGGTGTCGACGGTGATGTCGAGTTCTTCGAAACGGCTGCCCTGATTATCGCCGACCTGAATAGTTACGGTAACGGTGCCCACGAATGTTCCTCCTGTGGCGGGGATTGGACAGTGGCTGGAATGCGCTTTTGGTCATCCGACCTTCCGGGTATGCCATGCTAGTTTGCAGGGTGGGTATTTGTCCACAGACCCCAGGCCATCACGGGTACCCGGTTTATCATCGCGAGGAACGTGGCGACGTGACGACCTCCCGGCCGGAACGACGACTCAAGCGCCAACGAGATTGCCGCGCTGCGCTCGCAATGACGGGTCTGGCGAAAATGAGCAAGGCGCCTTTGCGCGTGCGCTTACCTTCACCGGTAGGCATCGCTGCGGTGCTCTACTCGGAGCACGATGATGCGGTGGTTGGCGCGGTCGATTTCATAGATGGCGCGGTAGTCGCCCATGCGGAGACGGAACCGGCCGCGATGGCGGGGGCCGGTCAACGCGTGATGGCGCACCGCTTCGGCATTCTCCGCCATGCGGACCAGCGCGTCGCGCATTTGCTGGGCTACTCCGGCGTCCAGCCTGGACAAGTCCCTACTGGCTCGTGTCTCATACTCCAGGGAGTAGGGCACTAGTCCAGTCCCAGCCGGCGGTGCACTTCCTCCGCAGGGATAGTATTGCCGGCCGCCGCCGACGCTGACGCTTCCAGAAGGGAGGCCTCGAATTCTTCGGTGAACTCCAGCCCCTCATCCGGGTCGCCGATCAGGTCTTCTCCTACTTCTCCGACGATATAGTGTATCCACCACTGAAAGTCGGCTACCGGAAGATCGGATACTTTTTGCGCCATTTTGGGCGACAAGGCGGTCGCATCCGTCCCGGCCTCCGGCTCCGTTTCCGGGACTACGCCCTGGCATTGTTCCTGCCGCTCAGAGGGGTAACCCACTATCTCGGCAAGAGATTGGGTAACGGTTTCGCGGAGCAGGGCCACCAACTCTGCGAGGGTCAAGTCGGCCATCGTTTTCGGCGTGGGTGTGGATGGCATAGTCATCGCTATTCTCCGTGCGGCGTTGTGGTGGAGTTTACCATTCCAGTTTTGCCGCTCCGCAGCAATTTGGCTTGCCGGGCAGCGTTCCGTTTCAGGTGGTTTCCTGGCATGGATGTACAGGATAAACGGGATTTCCAGATGCGAGGGATTCCTGGATTCCGGCTTTCGCCGGAATGACGGGAAGTTAGACCACCTAAATTGCAACGCTACCGCTTCTGCGCCGGCGCTCAGGTTCACCGGTACGCTTCCCGACGGTGTTGGACGCTGAGCACAATTATGCGGCGGTTGGCGTGGTCGAGCTCATATCTGGCGCGGTAGCTGCCCGCCCGCAGCCGGAACTGGCCGCGAAATTGGCCGGTCAGCGCCCGATGCTGCCAGGTTCGGGCTGACGCTGCCATTTCGTTGATTCTGTTCCGCACCCGTTGTTCTACTTGACGGTCCAAACTGGATAAATCGTCCTCCGCACGCCGGCTGAACTCAACCTCATAACCCATCAGTCCAGGCCATACCCTTTGACGGTTTCCTCCAGATTGGCGAAATCCTCATCGGGCATCAGGGCGCGGCCGGCCGCTCTGGCTATTCGCTCGTCTTGCAACATCTCGGCCAAAGTCTCCGGCCGAAGTTCCAACCCCTCGTCCGGGTCAATGTCCGTCCACTGGTCCAACTCGTAGTCCGTGATGCGGTAAGTTTTGACGCTGACGGTGCAGACGCGGCGGAGGAGGTCGATTACGCGCTCCTTGTGGTCGGCGAAGCGGTAGGTGTTGAAGCGTTCGCGGATGGTGGGGTCGCGGGGCTTGCGCTCCTTGTACTGGTCGAGGACCCATTCGAGGGCGGAGCGGCTGCCCAGCTGGTACCACCAGGCTGCGTCGGGGATGCCGGCCAGGGTGGTCCGGTCGTCCAGGATGATGCGGTTGCGCTCCTTGTCGGCGCGGAGGATGGCTTTTCCTCCGTCATTCCCGCGAACGCGGGAATCCACGTCCACCCGTTCCAGGGGGTACGGGTCCGCCGTCTCAAAGTTCAGGTGCAGGTCCAGCAGTTCCCGGCCCTTGCCGGCCCACCACGCGAAATCCTCCTGGAAGTAGACCCGGGGGAACTCGCGGCGGAGGTCGATCTCGAACCGCTGGCGGTAGGCCGGGTCGTGGAGCATGGCGTAGGTGTAGGCGAAGATGTCCTCGGCGGTGATGCTGTCGTCGCCGTAATGCTCGCGGAACTGGCGCAGGCCCCACTCGGTGATGTTGCTGACCCGCTCACCATCGGGGGTGTAACGGTAGAGGGGCAGGCATTGCATGTTGCTCAAGAATTGCCGTTCAACCAGTCTGTCTACTGCCAGCACGTCAAAAGGCTTGTTGCTACCCATGCCCCGGAAACAGATCGCTTTGTTTCCGGTGTTGCCCTCAAACGGGAAAATGCGTGGCTGTTGATAGGTTCTGTGAGTAATTATCGGGGCATAATAACTGTACTTCGAGACGAACGGGCGATACATTGCTGGCACAATATTTTGGCTCGCAAAATCGATAACGTGCCCCTTAACGAAATGATCTTCTAATTCGGATGTCCACTTGATGGTTCGGTCGAGCCACTCTCCTATTCGGTTGACATCGGGTTGTTCTAACGCCATGCGTTGCAGCTCATCTCTGTACACCCTGCAAAACAAGTATGCTTTGTTGGACACACCAGTTGCCTCAAAATCAAACAGCCACTCGTCTCGATTAGTGTTTATGCCGTTTGAAAACAAGCAAAAAATTGCACGTTCGTCGTTCACGCTTTTTGCAAATTTAGTCTCCCGATTCGCCAACGGAACCAGTTTCTCAAAATCACCGCTGGACTGGTTGAGCCACTGACCATCGGTGCTGGGAGCAATCTCGGAGAAGGCAAAGTTGGTGAGGGTTTTGTCCTTGATGTAATCAACCTTGTCCGGCGCTTTGAGATAGGGGCGAACGTCGTTGTAGAACACTTTGAACCCGTCCATCCCCTTGCGGCGCACCAGGAAATAGATGGCGACGCCGACGCGGATTTTGTTGTCAAAGACGTTGCCGCCTTCCTGCCGCCGCCGTTCGCCGCTGGTGCGGGCGTTGCCTTTCAGGTCGATGGCCCACAGTTCGTTGAACTCATCGGCGACGACCTTGCGAAAACCATCGTCCTGCCGGGCGTCCAGGAATGCGCTGTTGCTGACGAAACCGATGATCCCGTCGTCGGACAAGCGATCCGAGGCCCAGCGGATGAACCGCTTGTACATGTCGTATTGGTGTGTCCTCTGAGCCGTACCTTCGGCAACGTATGTGTCGCGGATTCGTTTGTCTATTTCGGGATAACCTCTATTGGCAGCACCGTCGTTCCAGATTTCGGATTTGTCGTTGTAGGGCGGGTTGCCGATGATGACGGAGATGGACTTTTCGTTCTGCTCCTGGACGCGGATCCAGTTTTCCTCGGAGACGCCGCCGAGGTTGAAGGCGCCCTGGCGGGTGACGGCACCACCGCTGGCGCCCTGCCAGTCCATGTTGTCCAGGGTGTCGACGAAGCAGAGGTTGGGGAACTCGAGGTAGCGGCCGGTGCGCTCCTTGTAGGTGTACTCGATGTTGAGGTTGGCGATGTAGTAGGGGAGGATGGCGACCTCGTTGGCGTGGATCTCGTTGCGGTACTTGTACTCCAGGCGGTCCAGGGGCAGGTGGTTGATGAGGCCGGTGATGAAGGTGCCGGTGCCGGTGGCCGGGTCGAGGATCTGCACGTTGTCGTCGGCCAAGGTGCGGCCGAAGTGTTTTTGCAGCAGGTGGTCGGTCCCGCGGATGATGAAGTCAACGACCTCGTTGGGGGTGTAAACGACGCCGAGGCGGTCGGCGGCGGCGGGGTTGTAAGCCTGGTAGAAGTCCTCGTAGATGGCCTTGAGGAACTGCTGCTTTTCGGCGTAGTCGGCGATCTCGTCGGCGGCGCGGCCGATGGCGCCGTAGTAGGTCGTGAGGCGGTCCCTGGCCTGGTGCCGCACCGAGCCGGTGAAGAAGGTCTGCTCCAGGGCGTCCAGTTGGCGGGCGACGTTGTTCTCGCGGTGAAACTGGTCGTCGTCGAAGACGCGGAGGAAGATGTCGCGGGTGAGGATGTGCTGCAGGAGCATCTCGCGGACGTCGGCGTCGGAGACGTCGGGGCTGATGGTCTGGCGGCAGAGGGAGAGGAAGAGGGCGGCGGCGTCCTGGTAGTCGGGGTTGTGGGCCTCGGCGTCGGCGACGGCCTCGCGGAGGCTTTCGAGGACGGCGGGGAGGTCGGCCTTGAACTGCTGGCGGGCCTGGCGGAACTCTTCGATCTGGGGCAGTTCGTAGTCGAGAAAGCGGCGGATGAGGCGGTGAAGATCGCCGGGGCGGGCCATGTCGGCGCGCATGGCCTCGGCGCCGTTCTGGAAGAGGACGGCGGTCTGGGAGTCCTCGAAGAGGATGTTGTCGCGGGGGTAGCCGCGGTTGAACTTGGCCTGGATTTCGGCGTCGAGGTCGTCGTGGGAGTCCTTGGCCTCCCAGTAGCCCCGGGCCATGCGGAGGGAGTCCTTGACGGTGCCGTCGGGCCGATTGCGCGAGCCGGGGCCGGTGCCGGCGTCGAGTTCGTCGACGAGGGCCAGTTTCTCGCGGTGGTCGCGGCAGTAGGAGTCGAGGCAGACGGCAAAGGCGCGGCGGATGCTCTGCTCGTTGTCGGAGCCGCCGAAGTCGAGGAAGCGCTGCAGGTCGGCGCGGTAACGTTCGATGTGGGGGTAGGAGGGCATGGTAGGCGTACAGATTATTCAGAATTCTCGCAGAAGAGCCCGAAAGCCGGCCTGCACAAAGTCAACGTCGTACGCCAACGCTTCCGTAATACCACGCTCTTCCATTATCAGAAAACTGGCACAGTCGGTGACGCTCCAGCGTTGATCCAGACGGTCGGCGTAGCGTTGCACTGCCGCTTTCAGTTGCGCACTGTCTTGAGGTATGACCTTTATGCCGGGGCTGTTCCAAATCTGCCGCACCGTGATCGCAGCCAGTCGTCGGCTGGCCGCTCCACTCCTGCTGCAAAAGTTCAGAAATTCAACCAAAACCATTTCACTGGTGACTATCCGCTTGTTCACCCAACGATGCGGCTGCCTGCCGCGCCTTCCAGTGCCATTCGTCCTCGGCATTGTGCATGGCTATCCAGAAGCCGGTATCCGCAAACACCTCCCCGGCGGCGCCGGTCACTGCTCGTCCTCCTCTTTGGGAAAACCGTACAGATAATGCTTGTAATTTCGCGCCCCATCGGTCGGGAGCTCGTCAAAGGCCCCTTCCGGCATTGACCGGTGGATTTCGTCAAACATCTCCAGAATGGATTGCCCCTCATGGGCAGACGTGGGTTCGCCGAGCGGCGGTTCCAAGTTGCGGAGTTGCTTGATCTTCTGGGGGTCTTCCATGCCGGGCAGGAAATTGCCGTCGTGGGGCACGAATGGCTCCGCGGATTCCGTTTCGATGTTGAGCACGACGATGGCGCCTTCCGGCAAGGCGACGGGTTCGAGTGGCGTGAAGACTCCGTTGGCGAACCTGGCGTTTACCGCTTTGCTCATGGCGAGTCTCCTGAGGAGTGGTATCCGGCGACGGTTCCAGTCTAGCATGGGCTGATGCGGAACTGGTGACCAGGTAGTGGGCGCGAGCCGGGGCGAATGATGACCAGCGGCGCGCATCCCGTATAATGGCAGGCAGGTGATGATGATGACCCAGCCGAGCGTCAGCAGCTTGCGGAATATGCTGAACGCCGTTGAGCAGAGCCCTGACTTGCAGCAGGAACTGCGCCAATGGGTGATCCAGTTCATCCGCGGCAGCGATGATCTGCGCCAGGACCTGCGCCGGGAGATTCTCACCGACGAACTGCTGCAGCTCCCCGTCCGCTTCACCAGAATGGAGCAGGACGTGGGAGTTCTGAAAGAGGATGTGGCTATCCTGAAGGATGACGTGTCGGCCTTAAAGGACGGGCAGGCGCGGCTGGAGCAGTACGTGATCGACCTGAGACGAGGGCTGGCCCAGGTGTCCGGCCACGTCGGCAGGCTCAGTGGCAATGACTACGAAGCCAGCGCCATAGAACGTTCGCGGCGACTGATCCGACGGCTGCATCGCATGGAAATGGGCACGGTAGTCCACTCCGGCAGACCGCCGTCCCCGACCTTTGATGCCGAAATCCTGATCCCGGCAATCCGGAGCGGACGGATATCGCGCGATGAAGCCGACGATCTGGAAGACGCCGACTGCATCTTGCGTCTGGAAGACCCGGAAAAGGAGACCATCTACGCCGTCGTCGAGATCTCGATCACGGTCCAGGAAACCGACCGGGTGCGGGCCGCCCGCCGTGCCGAGGTGTTCAGTCGAGTCGTGGGAGTTGAGGCGCTGCCCTATGTGGTTGGAGAGCAGGAGGAACCACCAGGCGACGCCGGCTCCCGGGTGACCTTCGTCGAATGTCCGCCCGAGTTTCCGTCTGTGTTGTAACGGTTCGCCCTAAATCGCCAGCAGCAGGGTTTTCAAGATTTACGGATTATCAGGATTGGAACCGTTCCATCGCAAGGAGATCGGAATGGAACTGTACGAGTTGGATTGCATCATGCACGAACCCTGCGCAGACCAGGGGTGGCTTTACATGGCTGAGACGCCGGATTTGCCCGGGTGCAGGGCATGGGGGGAAACCGCCGCCAGCGCCCTATCTGAACTGGCCACAGTGGCGGAGCAATTCATCCTCTCCTACAAGGAGCGGGGCAAACCATTGCCCGAGGGGATAGTCCGGTCCCGAACCGGCGCGTGAATCGTCAGAATCAGGATTTACGGGATTTTATGATTTAGCAGGATTGAGAAGTCTCCATCGCGGAACGGTTTCTAATCCTGATAATCCCTGAATCTTGAAAATCCTGATTCTGACGGTTACCAACCGCAAACTGGGTTTGCGTTCGTTGGTAATCTACGCTGTTCCGACACGTGCGGCTCGCACGACTATTCTCGGGAGACAGTGTTCAGATGAGTCTTGGTCTATGCGTACTCGGGTGTGGGTCTTTCGCGGCGGTGTTTGCCAGGTCGATGGCCCAACTCGCCGGCGAGGTCGACCTGTACTTCGCCAGCCGTGACCTACCCCGGGCGCGGGACTACGCCGTCCGGTTCAACGGTGCGGACGCGTTCGGTTCCTACGAGCAGGCCGTAGCCGACCCCAGGGTGGAGGCCGTCTACGTCTGCACGCCGCATCACCTGCACCGGGATCACGCGTCGCTGGCGTTTCGCGCCGGAAAGCACGTGCTGGTGGAAAAGCCCATCGCCGGGACGATGGCGGACGCCGAAGCCATGATTGCCGAGGCCGAATCAACCGCAGTCACCTTCATGGTGGCCGAAAACTACCGGTTCCTGCCGCCGGTGCGGGAGGCGAAACGGTTGATCGACGACGGCCGGGTGGGGCAGGTGCGGCTGTTGCAGCTGCACGAGCAATACCCGTTCCAGCCGGGCGGATGGCGCAGCCGCAGGGATCTGAACGGCGGCGGCGTGCTCATCGACGGCGGCATCCACAAGCTGAGCGCGGTAGCGTACCTGGCGGGCCAGCCCACCGAGGTGTACGCGCGGGAGGTGCTGCCCGGCCATCCGGGGTTGGAGGCCGAGGACGGAGTGGTGGTGATCACCCGCGACGATGACGGAGTGGTTGGGGTTATCAACCATTCTTGGAGCGTGGCGCCACCCAGCCCGCACTCATGGGTCTCGATCGCGGGCTCGGAGGCGACGCTGCACTTCGAGCCGGGCCGGCCGTGGCTACGGATAACCGACGCGGTATCGGAGACAACGGTTGACCTAGACGACTACGGCAACGGGCTGGTTCCCATGGTGCGGGAGTTTCTGGACAGCATCCAGGAGAGCCGGCCGCCGGCCCTGACCGGCGCGGACGGGCGGGCCGACCTGGCGATGGTGCTGGCGGCGTATGAGTCGATGGAGACCGGCTTGCCGGTACGCTTGCCCTGATCTGAGAGGTTCCAGTTACACCGAAGTCTGCGTGATCACGCGAGGCGCGACCTTGCGGGAGAGCCAGCGGCCGTCGGCGGAGCTGCCCAGAAGCTGACCGTCGCGGACGATGACCTTGCCGCGCAGGATGGTCATGATCGGGTAGCCCTCGCACTGGAAGCCGTCCCAGATGGAGTAGTCGGACTCGGCGTGCAACTCTTCCACGGTGATGGTCTTCTTCAGGTTGGGGTCGAAGAGGACGATGTCGGCGTCGCTGCCCACGGCGATGGCGCCCTTCTGCGGGTACATGCCCAGGATCTTAGCGGCGTTGGTGGAGGTGATGGCAGCGAACCGCTCCAGGTCAATGCGCCCGTTGGCGGCCAGCTTGGTGTAGGTGACAGCCATGCGGGTTTCGATGCCGTTGTGGCCGCCACACAGGGTGCGTATGGTGTCGCCGGCCAGCTTGATGTTCTTGTAGGTGGTCCACTCGTCGGTGGCGGTGGTGCAGATGGGGCCGTCCACCAGTCCCTGCTGCAGGGCGTCGCGGTCGTCGGAGAACTTGATGGCGGGATAGGTGTGGATGGCCAGGCCGTCGGGCTTAAGGTAGTCGTCGCAGGTGAACTCCAGGTAGTTGTGCAGAGCCTCGCCGTAGACGGGGAGCTGCGCGGCCCGCGCCTCGGCGATGGCGGCGACGCCCTCCTTGGCCGTGGTGTGGACGAAGTAGATGCCGGTCTCGGTCTTCTGGGCCAGCCGCACCACTTTCCTGAAAGAAATGTCTTCGGAGATGTTGTTGTGGGCCAGGTGGAGGTTGGAGCCGTGGTCGCGGCCCTCGCGCTCCAGCTTCTCCTCCATGTAGGTGACGATGTCGTCCTCCTCGGCGTGGACGGCCATGATGCCGCCGTGCTTGCCGACCTCCTGGAAGATCTCCCACAGGTGGCCCATAGGAACCCGAGCGTGGAACGTGGTGAAAATCTTGAAGCTGGCCACGCCGGACTGGATGGCCTCGCCGATTTCGCCCATGGTGCTGGGCGGGATGGCGCCGGCCAGGATGTAATGGAAGGTGTAGTCGGTGTAGGAGTGCCCGCGGAAGGTGTCCCGGCGCGTCTCGATCTGGGCCATGATGGGGTCGGACGGCGGGACTGCGCCCGGCGTGAGCGGCAACGCCCCGGCGAAGTCAACGTAGGTGGTGACGCCACCGAAGGCGGCGGCGCGGCTGGCGGCCTCGGGCGGCTGGGTGAACACGCCGTCGTCGCCGCCGGCCCAGTAGTCGGGCACGGGCACGTTGATGTGGGCGTGGGGTTCGATGCCGCCGGGCAGCACGATCATGCCCGTCGCGTCGATGGTCTCGCCGGCGCCGATGTCGTCCAGCACACCCGGAGCGGCCACCGCCGCGATCTGCTCGCCCTGGACGCCGACGTCCCGGAGACCGACTCCGTCCGGTGTGACCACGGTTCCGCCCTTGATGATCAAGTCCAGCATGATTCCCTCCCCGACGTGCGTGTTTCGGACACTGGCGAAAACGCTTTACAGTTTTCGCCTGAATTGGGCGCGATTATAGCGCGGGATGAACTGGAGCATGTGGCCGCGGCTGGCCTGCCCCAAAGTATTCGTCAGAAGCAGGATTCACGGGATTATCGGATTTTCAGGATTGTGGTGATACTCAGCACCATCTACTCAATCTTGATAATCCTCAAATCCGGGAAATCCTGCTTCTGACGATTGGGCCATAACGCAGGTCAGGCTCTTCCCACGGCCACGTTGCCGAGGACGGCCATGAGGTCCGCCGTGTCGTCGAGGCTTTCGAGGTTTTCCAGCATCTCCAGCACGCGCTCGGTGTCGGCGTCGGAGAGGGCACGGGTGAAGCAGTCGCGGACCTTGGCCAGGCGTTGTTCCCGGGACATGGGGTTCCCTGCGGAACCGCTGAAGGCGGAGCACTCGGCGCTGACGGTGGTACCGTCCTTGAGGACGGCAGTGGCGAGGGTCGCGCCCGATTCGGGTCCCTCGGGCTCCACACTGATGCGAGCGAGCATGGCGTCCATGTCCGGAGCGAAGCGGCGGGCGTCGGTGAAGGTGTCGATGCCAACGTGTCCGTCCAGCAGGGCGGCGGCAGCGCAGTATTCCACGCTGAACTTGCCGTCCAGCCCGCTGCGGGGCGCCGGGCCGGAATGGCCCCTTCCCTGGCGGCGGATGGTCACCTGCTGGATGTCGTTGGGGTCGACGCCGTTCTGCTCGCGGAGGTTGAGGGCGGCCTCTATGGCGTTCTGCATGTAGACCTGGGCCGGGAAGCGCTTGATGTCGAAGCCGGGGTCGATCAGCCGCCACGACGCGCCGAGGCCGCCGGTGGCGACGTCCCAGTCGAACTCTCCGCCGAACAGAGCGGCCGCGTAGCCCACGGGAGATTCCAGGGCCTCGTCGCTGGCGGTGTAGCCCATGCCGGCCAGGATGCCAGCCTCCGCTCCCATGCGAGCGGCGTTGCCCGGGTGGGTGGACTTGACCATGGTGCCGGTGTTGGCGGTGAGCCCACCGGTGCGGGAGGCGGCGATGCCCAGGGCCATCAGGGTCTGCTCGGCGTCCAGGCCCAGGGTCTTGGCGGATGCGGCCGCGCCGCCCAGCGGGCCAACCAGTCCCGGCGGGTGGTAACCGGGCCGAGTGGCCGGCGCGGAAGCCTGCCGCAACCGTCCCTGGATTTCCCAGCCCAGCACGTAGGCAGTGACGACCTGTTTGCCGGGCGTGTGGTGTTGCTCGGCCAGCGCCAGCGCAGCGGGCAGGCAAGACGAGGTTCCGTGGGTGGGCGGGAAGCCCTGGATCTCGTAGTCCAGGCAGTGCCCGAAGACACCGTTAGCAAAAGCGGCCGCCGGCGGATTGGTTTTATAGCCCCAGCCCACCACCGATGCCTGGGGCGCGCCGCCGGCGTCCCGCACGTAACGTCCGATGATGTCGGCCAGTTCCTGGATCGAACCGGCAGCCACGTTGGCCACGCCGTCCAGGATGGCGATCTTGGCGGCATCCACCACCGGGGGCGGCAGGTCGGCAAAGTCGGTGTCGGCGATGAACTGGGCCAAGGTGCGGGTTGCGGTCATGGGTCAATTACCTCGCTGGTGAAAATCGTCAGAATCAGGATTTGCCGGATTTGAAGATTATCAGGATTAGGAACGTCTTGCCGCAAATGGTTTCAGTCCGGTAAATCCCCATATCCCGAAAATCCTGATTCTGACGATTTTGTGATACTCGGTTGCAGGCTATAATGCCCCGACATCAGTTTGGGGGGGCGCCACTATGGCCAAAATCAAGCACATTGCCATCACCTGCGAGAACCCGGATGAGGTGGCGACGTTCTACAAGGAAGGGTTCGACCTGTTCGAAGTCGCCCGCAACGCCCGGCAGATCCAGCTTTCCGACGGCGACATCAACCTGACCATCCTCAAGTGGAAGACCAACGAGGACGCCGATGTCGGCCCCAACGGCGAGAACTACGATGGGATCCATCACATCGGATTCCAGGTAGACGACCTGGAGGAGACCGGGGCCAAGCTGCGGGAGATCAACGGCGAAGAAATCGTACGACGCGATGTTGCCGCCGACGGCCAGCCCCGCGCCCCACGGGCCGAGGAGAAGTGGGCGGGTCCCAACGGGCAGGTGCTGGACATTTCGGAGCCGGGCTGGCTGCACAAGCTGCCTATGGATTAGGACGTATGGACTCCGGCTTTCGCCGGAGTGACGGTGTGATTTGCCAAGGGAGACAAATGTTATGGAAGCAACCTGCGTGACCCACATTGGAATCTGCGTCAGAGACATGGACAGGTCCCTGGAGTTCTACCGGGACGCATTGGGCATGAAGGTCCTGGGCGACCGCATGACCGATCCCACCGAGCACGGGCGGACGCACAACTACCTGAAACCACGACAGGCACGACGCTGGGTCAGCCTGGCCTACGGCGACGGGGCCACGCCTACGCTGACCCTGACCAGCCATCCCGGCGAGGATTCCGACGGGGAGCCCATCAAACTGGACATGGTGGGCATCAGCCACATCTCCTTTGGGGTCGCCGACGTGAAGAGTCTAACTCACGAGCTGCTGGACAAGGGTGTGGAGCTGGCCGGACCCGTCGAGTCTTTCACCGACGCCGACGGGGATATTCGCAGCATCTACGTGTTTGACCCGGACGGGATATTGGTGCAGTTCAATACTCCGCATTAGGCGCCAAATCCTGCTGAACAAAGCGAAACGCCCGGGGAGCAATTCCCCGGGCGCTACAGTTTGCGAACCGCAGAGTTTAGACGCGGATGACACCCACTAGGTCGCCTTCAGACTCCTCGATGGAGATCTCGGTGCCGAAGGGGCGGGAGACTTCCTGCAGCCAGGTCAGCGTCTCGCGGGCGATGGGTTCATCCGCCAGCACGGGGCGGCCCCGCTGGGCAATGGGTCGGCCAAAGCCCATGTCGATGGGGTGCAGGATGACCTCTTTCAGGTCGCCGCCGGCGTAGTTGCACACCGCGACCACACTCTGCCAGAACACCGGGTCGGCGGCGAAGGCGCGGGTGCCGCCGCCGGAGCGGGTGTCCAGGTAGTCGCCGGGGGTGCTGTTGAAGTCCAGGCCGAAACGCCGGTAGGACTCGTGGGGCAGCCACAGGACGCTCTCGTTCTGGAAGATGAAGTTGCCTAGGCTGTAGAAGATGGGCCGGTTCTTGTAGATCTCGATGCCCCGCAGGAAGTGCGGGCCGTGACCCACGAAGGCGGCGCAACCCTGGTCGATGGTCCAGCGGGCGAAGTCCACCAGGAAGTGGGGCGGAGAAATGCGGGAATGGCCGTGGAAGTCGCCATCGGGTCCGCTCTCGTGGCAGTGGACGCCGTAGACCTGCCAGTCCGATAGTTTCTGCGCCCCTCGGATCCAGTTGCCGATGCCGAGGCGGTCCTCCTCGTTCAGGGCAGTGCGAACGGCAAAGGTCTCGTCGAGGATGAACTTGTGCTCCAGGAACTCGACCTCAGCGCTGTCGTCGGCCGCGTCCTGGTTGCCGCGGAAGCCGAAGTGGCGCATGAAGGCGTGCTCTTCCTCGTAGCCCAGCTCCAGGTTGGCCTTGCGCAGGGCGTCGAACACGTCCTGCTGCACGTGGTGGGTGATGTCGTGGCGCAGGGCGTTGACGCCGGGGCGACCGGCGAAGTCGGGCCGGCCGGCGCCGGCGCGAGAGGTCTCGCTGAAGGTGCTGGTGGCGCTCATCACCGCCACGCGGCCCCGGGCGGAGTCGACGTAAGCGGGGGAACGGGCCTCGTCCAGGTTGCGTCCGCCGCCGGCGTGGGGCAAATCGACATCCTTGCAGTGCTCCAGGGTGGTCAGAAAACCGCCCTCGGAGAAGTCGAAGGAGTGGTTGTTGGCGGTGGTGACGGCGTTGATGCCCATCCACTTGAGCTCGTCAAGGTTCTTGGGGTCGGAGCGGGTGTAGGTGGCGCTGCTCCACTGCCAGCTGCTCTCGTAGTCGTGGAAGAGCATCTCCAGGTTGACCAGCGACACGTCGGCTTCCCGCAGGATGTCCACCAGCTTGAGGAAGCGGGGTTCCTGGAAAGCCTGCATCCGCCGGGTGATCATGGCGTCGCCGCCCAGGGCGATGGAAATATCGTGGCGCTCGGCATCGTAAATAGTTGTGGTCATGTTGGCTCCTTGCTGGGTTGGGACAAGGGTGTAGTCAGGTGGCGGCATCAGCGATCTTGGGAAAGCTGCGCTTCCAGTTCGCGGATCCGCTGTTCGGCCTGCATCCGAGCCTCGCGTTCGGCCTGGAGACGGGCTTCGGTCTGGAGGCGGGCGGCGCGCTCCTGGTCAACGCGCTCCTGCAAGTCATCAAAGGTGACTATGTGCCGCTCCGTGGCCGGGTCGTACCAGCTCAACACCCCACGCTCCCAACGCAGGTGAAGGTTCAACACTGGGCTGTACCCCTGCAATACGTCCTCCGCCAACTGGTCAATCGGCATCGGCACGTACACACCGTTCTCCAGCCGGTCTCCGGCCAAGCGTGTCCCGTGATGCTGGCCCGTTTCGTCGAACCGCCAGTACTCCAGGATACCCAACCGCGCGTAGTCCTGACGCTTCGCGCCGGTGTCGGTGTTCGCGGTGCTCGCCGACGCCACCTCCAGCACAAAGTCCGGCGGCTTTCCCTGTTCGGAGACGATGTACCCGTTGTTGGCCTTGTAAACCTCCGGGTCCACGTCAAATGCAACCATCAGGTCGGGATAGCGCGCCAGATCCCGGAAAGTGCCCGGCGCCGCGACGATCCAGCGGTCGGCCTCCACCAGGGTGGTCTCGGGGTTGCCCAGATGAACCGCCAAGGCATGGGAACGTCCGGTCTTGAACAGATGATCGAACTGGGTCACTTCGTCGGGCTCGCGTTCGGGGATGTCGGGCAGGCGGAAGCGGCCCGGGGACGGAGAGGCAAGCTTGGTACGGAAAGGCATGGCGCACCCTGGCAATGTGGCAGGCTGTGGGCCGCATTATACCAGCCGGCCACTCCCGGCCGGTGCTACAATGCGCCGCGATGACTGCCCCGGAGACACGCCCCAATGCCAAGCCGGCGCTGCCCCTGAGCGGCTACCGTGCGCTGGACCTGGCCGGGCCCATGGGGGTTTACTGTGGCAAGCTGATGGCGGACATGGGCGCCGAGGTGATCAAGGTCGAGCCGCCCGGAGGCGACCCGATGCGGGAGATCGGCCCTTTCATTGATGGCAAGCCTGGACCCGGCCGGAGCCTATACTGGCTGCACTTCAACACCAACAAGCGCAGTGTGACGCTGGACATCGGTACGGCCGAGGGGGCGGCGGCGTTGCGTGATTTGACCATGGCCTCCGACGTGTTGCTGGAGACGGGCCGGCCAGGTCACATGGACTCGCTGGGTTTGGGATATAACAGTCTGGCTGCCGCTGCACCCGGGTTAGTTTACGCGTCCATCACTCCATTCGGGCAGACCGGGCCGTACCGCGACTACAAGGCGTCGGACCTGGTGGGCTTTGCCATGGGCGGGTACATGTACGTCACGGGCTGGCCGCACACGCCGCCGACGAAACTGTGGGGCTCGCAGGCCTATAACACGGCGTCGAACCGCGCCTATATCGCCATCCTGCTGGCCCTGTACCACCGCACCATGACCGGCGAGGGGCAGTACATCGACGTGTCCATGCAGGAGGCGGTGGCGGCCACCACCGAGCACGTGAACACGACCTACAACTACACCGGCGAGTCGGCGGTGCGCTGCGGGTTCCGGCATGGCGGCCAGTTCGTCGCCACCTGGCGGTGCAAGGACGGCTACGCCAGCATCACCACCAACACCCGCAAGGCGTGGGACGACCTGCGCGCCTGGATGGACCGGGACGGCATGGCCGGCGACCTGATGGACACGCAGTACGACGACCACTTCGTCCTGCGGGGCGAGCACTCGGCCCACATCGAAGCCCTGGTGGAGCGGTGGGCCATGACGCACACGCGGCAGGAGATAACCGAGTTCGGCCAGTCCAACCACCACCCGTGGGGTCCCGCGGTTACGGCCGATGAAATCCTGCAAAACGAGCAGTTGTGGGGCCGGGCGTACCTGACCGCCGTAGAATCGTCTGATGGCGGCCCGTCCATGGTGTATCCGGGAGATCCGTACCGGCTGACCGAGTTCCAACAGCCGGTACGCCGGACCGCGCCGTCCCCCGGGGAGCACAACGCTGAAATCCTGGGCGGGATATTGGGTCTTTCGTAGGGGAACTTTGTCAGAAGCAGGATAGGAGTTATGCACTTGAAGCCACGCACCCGTCACTCCGGCGAAAGCCGGAGTCCAGAAATCGCAATGTGAAAGAATCGGAACGATGATTAACTATTTCGGTCACTGGATTCCGGCTTTCGCCGGAATGACGGTCCCAACTGCGTAAGTCCTATCCTGATTCTGACGAATGTTCAGGGAAATGAACCACAACAACAGACACCAACCGACCGGCCTCGCCCTGCAGGGTATCCGAGTGCTCGACTTCACCTGGATTCACGCCGGGCCGTCGGCGACGCGGATCCTCTCCGATCAGGGCGCGGAGGTGATCAAGGTCGAGTCGAACAACGCGCTGTCGGTGGTCGGCGGGCCGGCTTCCGCCACGGCGCGGGGGTTGGGCCAGCGGCACAACTGGAACGCGGGGAAGCTGTCCATATCGCTGAACATGAAGACGACACAAGGCATCGACATTGCCAAAAGGCTGGTTGCGGTGTCCGACGTGGTGGCGGAAAACTTCAGCGGACGGGTGATGCCCTCGTGGGGCCTGGATTACGATTCCATCAGGGCCATCAATCCCGGCATCATCATGCTCAGCATGTCCGGTTTAGGCCGCACCGGGCCGTGGAAAGACCGGGTAAGTTACGGCCAGACGCTGCAGGCCTGGTCGGGGTTCACCGAGCTAACGGGGTTTCCCGACACCGACCCCAGCGGGCCGGCCAGCGCGTACAGCGACGCCACAGGCGGCATGGCCGGCGCGCAGGCCGTGCTCCTGGCGCTGATCCACCGGTCACGGACGGGACGCGGGCAGTGGCTGGACGTCTCGCAGTTCGAGTCGCTGACGTCGCTGCTGGAAACCCTGGTACTGGACATGAGCGTCAACGGGTCTGCCGCAGTGTCGACGCGTACCGGCAACCGCCTGCCGCATGGTGGCGGCGCTCCCCACGGCGCGTACCGGTGCCAGGGAGAGGACCGGTGGGTGGCGATCACCGTTTTCACCGACGAGGAATGGCGTGCTTTCGTAGAGGCGCTGGGCTGCCCTCAATGGACCCAGGACGAACGATTCGCCACCAGCCATGCTCGTGAGCGCAACACCGACGCACTGGATGCGTTAGTGAATTCATGGACTGCTCAACACACCGCTGAAGAGGTAATGGCCTTGCTCCAGTCCGCAGGAGTCGCGGCTGGGGTAGTGCAGACCGGGGAAGATCTGTCGCGCGATCCCCAGTTGAAAGAGCGGGGCTTCTTCCGACGTGTCCCGGACCACCAGGGAGAGGTGCGGATCATAGAGAGCGCGCCCTACAAGATGTCGCGCACACCGGGCAGCGTGACCAGGGGCGCGCCGGCGTTCGCGGCGGACATGACCTACGTACTGCGCGAATTGCTGGGGATGTCCGACGACGAGGTGGACGAGTGCGCCATCGCCGGCGCGTTTGACTGAGACGGGTGCCACATGTAGGCGGCGGCGTGCCGGGGAAAGACGGTCAGGTCGTGTCCGCTGACAGCATCGACTGAGCGGCGGCCCGGGCTTCGGCCATAGCGTCGGCAAGGTTCGGGAGCGCGACTTCCATCTTCGGTTGCAAGTAAAGGAAAACCACCTCCTGGACCGGCTTGCCGGTGATCTGGCTGATGGCGTGGGCGTAGGCTCCTCCTTGGAGACGATATCGATCTACGACCTCCGGCAACTGCGCCTCGGTAACGGCGTCGGTCTTGTAGTCCACCACCACCAAGCCGTCCTGTTCCTCGAACAGCAGGTCAATGAATCCGTGCAGCGAACCGTCGCCGACCGGCGCTGCCACCGGGACTTCGCGCCAGATTCGTTGTGACGCTACGGCTCGCCGGACGACGTCGCTCTGCACGGCGACTTTCGCCAGTCGGGCAATCTCCTCTTGCCGGTCGGGCACTCCCTCCGCGACGGCCTGCGCCCGGGCTCGGTGTTCGACGCCGGCGCCGGTGGCAAGGTCAATGGACTGCAACACCGCGTGGACGGCCCGTCCCACCGAGGTGCCCGCCCGGCCGCGACGCCAGGGTTCGGGGGTGTCCTGCTCGGCCTCCTCATCCCGGTATGCCCGTGAGAGTCCGGTGGCGGCGACGAACTGGGGGCGACTGAGTTCTGCGACGGCGCGTTTCCGGTCTGCCACCCATCGGTCCAGGTGCTCCGTTGAATGCAGGGATTCATTGAGCACGCGGGGTTCATCCTCGCCGGCGGTTTGGGTTTCAGCTAACGCAGCCAACTCGTTGAGCTCCACCGCTTCCCACAGTTCCGCGTGGTTCTCCAGGTATTCCGCGATCACGGCGGCGGTTGTTTTTTGGCCCTTGGACGGCCGGCGCATGCTCAGCACCAGGTGATCCCGGGCCCTGGTGGTCGCCACGTACATCAGGCGGATGTGCTCTGCGGCGGACATACGATTGTCGAGTTCAGCCAGCTCCTCGAACCCGGGCGTGGCGAACCGCGCGGCTGCGGGACCGATGCCCACCTCCACCCGGCCGCTGCCCCGGTCCACGATGACGGGGTTGCCGCCCCTGGCCGGCGCCGAATTGATGCCGGTAAGGATCACCACGGGGAACTCCAGGCCCTTGGAGCCGTGGATGGTCATTACCCGCACGGCGTCTTCGTCCGATTCCGGGACCGGGGACTCGGTGACGCGGGCGCCTTCGCTGATCTGGTCGTCCACCCACTGGAGGAAGGCGCGCAGCGTGCCGCCGCCGGCCCGGCTGAATTGTCCCGCCTGTTCCACCAGGAACCGGTAACGGCGCCACTGCTCTCGCATCCGGGGGTGTCCGACGGCCGATTCCATCAGCTCGCGCTCGCGGACGAACCGGTCGATCAACGCGGCGGTGGACTCGTCCAGGCGGGCGCGATGGAATGACCGCAGCACGTTGAATGCGTCAAGCGCCGCTTCGTCGCCACGGTCCGGTGAAAGGTTGTTCAGGTAGTCGAAACTGCCGCCCCTGGCGCGGTGGCGCAGCAGGTCGGCGTCGCTGCATCCGAAGGCGGGAGAGCGCAGCGCGGCCACTGCGGCCACCTGGTCAGCGGGGTCGTCGATGGCTTTCAGGCAGTTCAGCAGGTCGCGGATCTCCTGGGTTTCGAACACCAGGGACGCGCTTTCCAGGCGGAAGGGTATGTCAGCGTTTTCCAGCCCGCGCTCCAGCGCCGCCAGACCGGTACGGCGGGGCATGAGGATGCACACGTCCGAATAGCGCACCGGGCGGTAGGTCTCGCATCCGTTGTTGTCGGTTGCCGGCTGGTCCAGCGTTTCCCACTGCTCGGCTACCATCTGACGGAGCAGGAGGCCGATCTCCCACGCTTCTTCCAGCCGGATTTCGCCTATCGGGGCTTCGACTGCTTCGTCGCCGAGCGTCCAAACTCGGGGGCGGTAGGGGTTTCCGGTGCCACCGACCCACAGGGCGGACATTGCGTCGTATCCGGCCTGGGAATCCCCGTTGTCGTCACCGACGGCATGGGGTTCTTCCATCCACTGCTCAAACAGGCGGTTGACCCAGCCGATGACGGGCTGTTGGGAGCGAAAGTTCTGCACCAGCTTGAGGGTTCGGCCGCCGGACCGCTCCATGCTCGATTGCAGGCGTTGCATCTGCCCGACGTCGGCGCGGCGGAAACGGTAGATCGATTGCTTGGGATCTCCGACCACGAACAGTTTGCCCGGTTCGGGAGTGATCTGATCCCACGGGATCGGCTGGCCCTCGTCCGAGGTTACGGCGTGGGCCGGCGCGGCCAGGAGCGTTGCGATTTCGGCCTGGATCGGGTCGGTGTCCTGGGCCTCGTCGATCAGCAGATGGGTGTAGCGGTTGCGGAAGTAGTCGCGAACACTCGCGTTGTCTCGCAGCAGTTCACCGGCCCACACCAGCAAGTCGTGAAACTCCGCCCGACCCTCGGCGCGGCGCTGGCGCGCGTATTCCAGCACCAGTTGCCGCAGGTCCTCAAGGATGGGCAGCAGCGCCGTGCGGCGGGCGTTTTGGATTTGATCGTTGGCCTGCTGATCCAGGTCGCTGAGGATGTCCTTGAGGGCGGCGCAGGCATTCTGGCCGGTGTCCGGGTCGGTGCTCCAGTCTCCCTGGCGGCCTCGGCTCTGGCGCAGGGGCAGCAGGCCCAGCAGAAGGCGGTAGTTGTCGGCCGAGCCGGCGACGGTTGCCGGCTGGTGGCGGAGCAAGGCCAGCCGGTTCTGGACGTGGTCGTACAGCGGGTCGCCCGGGCCGTTCTTCGAGTAGCCGCACAGCCTTTCCAGCTCGGGCGCTGCCTCAAGGATTGGTTCCATCGCGGACGGATGCGGACTTTCCGAAGCGCCGAAATCGACGTCTGACAGGTCGCTGTAGTTCTGGTGGAACGCCCGGGCGACGGTTCTCAGTTGGTTCAGGGTCAAACCCAGGGTGAGGGCCGACGCCAGGTGGGGCGCAAGCTCGGTTTCGCCGTCGAGATGGCGGTCGAGCCAATTGTGCCACTGCTCCTCGAATTTGATGCCGGCGAGGATCTCATCGCTGGTCTCGAAGGACGGCGGCAGTCCGGCCTCAAGGGGGCGTTCGCGCAGCAGGCCGCCGGCGAAGGAGTGGAGAGTGCAAATGTCCGCCTGGTCCAGGTCGGCGATGCCCTGGTGACAGCGGTCGCGCTCGGTCCGGTCGCGCTGGTCGTCACCGGACGCCTTTTCCAGCTCGGAACGGACTCGATCTCTCAGCTCGGCGGCGGCGGCTTCGGTGAAGGTGATGGCGGCGATGCGGTCCAGGGTGGTGGTTCCGGTGGCAACCAGGTTGGTCACCCGCTGGACGAGGCTGGTGGTTTTGCCGGTGCCCGCGCTGGCCTCGACGAACAGCGTCGCGCCGAGATCGTCTCGAATGGTTTTCCTGGCGTCGTCATCGACGGGAACGAAGTCGGTGAGACGGTTGCCGGTAGTGACGCCTGGCGCAGTGGTCATCAGTCGCCCTCTCCGGTAGATTCGGTGAGCTCCAGGTAGCCCGACAGGATGGGATCGGACTTCTTCCGCTCCCAGAGATCGGCACGCCGCGTGGGGCAGACCGCGTCGAAGTCGCAATACTGGCAATTGGATGGCCCGTACTGGGCCAGCGGGCCGGGGTTAGCGGGGAAGATTCCCCCGTTGATGCCTTCCACGATGCTGGTCACCCCTTCCCGGAATCTCTCGGCGACGGATTCATCTGCCATGTTGAAATGCGCGGAGGGGGCGAACTGAAATCTGCCCCGGTTGGTGCTGAACCAGTAGGCGGCGGCCACCGTGTCCGCTTCGGGGAACAACGCGCGGGCCGCCAGCGAATAAACGCCCAGTTGCAGCCGGCGACCCTGATCAATTGGGTCGTCGTCCAGGCCCTTGTACGGGTCCGCGCTGCCGGTCTTATAGTCGACCACCAGCACCGCTTTGCCGTCGCCGCTGATGTCCATGCGGTCGATCATTCCCCTGAAGCGGATGCCGGAATCAGGGTCGATAACTTCCGTTGAATCACGGCCGAATCCGAACCTGGTCTCGACCCGAACATCCGCCGTTTCGCTGGCCTCGCGCAGTAATGAGTCCGCTTCGAGGAAAGTCTCCAGGTCGGAGAGAATTTCGGTTTTGACCATCTCCCACAGCAGCCGTTTGCCGGTCACGCCGTGGGTTTCCGCTTCCTGAAAGCTCTGCGCTGCGATGCGCATCAGCCGCTGGTGATCACCGGGACCCCAAGGTTGCCCGGGCACGGGGAGATGGCCGCCCTGCCGGCTCTCTCGGATGAACCGCTCCAGTATCTCGTGGCCCAGCGTGCCTCGGTCCAGGGCGCTGATGGAGAATATTTCCTCGGGAGTGTCCAACGCGCTGAGCCTGAGAACGTGGGCCAGGAAATAGCGGTATGGACAGGCCGCCCAGGTCTCCAGGGCCGTGGGGGAAATGGGCGTTCCATCGGGGCGGATGCCGAAGCTGTCGATCTCTTTGATCCCCGACAGGTTCCCGTCATATTCGGTCAACCGGCGCAAGGAACGCTGGCTTGCCAGCCGGCAGGCGCGGGCCATGGAGTCCCGCCGGGCGTAGGGATGGTCGTGAAGGGCTCGGCCGTGATGTCGCCATTCCAGCAGCCGCTTGCGCCGGAAATCCGCCCCGTCCGTCAGGGCGATTTCATCGGCATTGGCCAGGGCCTGCTGGGGCGAATCATCGGCGGTGAGCCAATCGTGTCCGCGCCAGCCGGCCAGATCGCTGCTGCGCACCGGACCACCGGCCAAAGCCGATGCCTGCTCGAGAAACCAACGCGATGGGTACGCCGGCCGTTGCGATGCGGCGTCCGCTGCCGGGTACGTCAGGGTGCGACGCAATGCCGACGCGACGACGGCGAGATACTCGTACCGCTCCTCCGCCATGCGGATCTGGATGCGGTCGCGACCACCGGCGGCGGACCAGTCGGGCTCCGTCAACAAAGGGTCGCGTCGCGGCGACGGGGGAACCGCCCCTTCGATCATGCCCACCAGCCACACGGCGTCAAAGGTCATGCCGGCCGCTCCCGCGAAAGAGGACACGAACACGCCGTGCCCGGTGGGGCCCAGATGCCCAAAGGGGGTCTGCATCAACTCGCCGACCATCTGTCGAAACGTAGTCAAGGTGGCGCCGTGGTTCACGCTGTCCGCCGCGGCGAACTCGTCAAGCAATCTCCGGATGCGTTCTGCGGCATCGCTGTCAGCCTCGCTGATGTCGGTCGCCAGGTAGCTGCGCAACAGGTCTTTCGCCCAGTCCGCGAATTTCTTCCAGGGGCTGCCGTCGGCCGGCGGATCCAGGTCTTCGGCGAGTTTGTCGATGAAGGCCTGGATATCACGCGCTGCGGCCGCCTCGGATCTCATGCCACGGGCGCGAGACACGCTGGTTTCGCCGTCGGTTTCCCGGCGGTCAGCGTCTGCGATCAGCCGTTGGGCGTGGGCGTCGAGCCGGTCGCGCCACTGCCGCCGGCCGCTGACGATGCCGGCCTTGCGGGTCACCACGTCCCACTGGCTGGGGCTGAAACTCGCGGCCGTACCGACCGGGTTCCGCACCGGGCAACTGCTGAGCCATCCCATCACCTCGGACCTGGGAAACTCGCTTCCGCACAACTCCAGCAAGCCGCTCAGGGTGCGGCCAACGCCGGTGCCGGCCAGCGTCTCGCGGTCGGGTCCGGCCATGGGGATCCCGGCCATGCGCAACTCGTCGCGGATCAGGGAGGCGTAGGGATCGGCCATGCGATAGAGGATGGCCATGCGGTGCAACGGCGTGCCGCGCTCGTTGACTTCACGCATGATCTGGCGGATAACCCAGCGCAGTTCGTCGTGGGCGGTGGGCGCGACGTGCAAGCGGGCGGAACCGGCGAGCAACGGGACATCCGCGTCGGCGTCCGCGGGAGCGGTTGGGGAGGCGGTCTTTCCGCGACGCCGGGCCGCCAGGTCCAGCGTCGACTCGTCGGCCACCGCGTCGCCGGTGGTGCCCAGGATAGCCGCGCACCGGTGTCGCCCCGCCAGAGATTCCATCAACCTGACTTCACCCGGCGAAAGACCGTGGGGCAGGTGGAAGATGATCAGTCCCAAGTCGTCCAATCCGGGGGCGGCGCCGGCGGTCACCGTTGCGGCTGCCGCCTCGGCCAGGTCTTCCGGGTCGTACCATTCCCCGGCGGTGAGCCGGCGAAAACTGTCATACAGGCGGGCCATCTCGCCGGCGATGCCGCCACGGGAGGCCAGAGCCGAGCGCATTGCCTCGTCGGTGTTGCGGAGCTGGCGGAACGCGGCGCGAACACTGGATTGTGTGCTGGGATGCTCGGCTACGACACGCAACGGGCCGTCGGTTTGCGCCAGCGTCTGCCGCACCGCGAGGTTCTCCAACACGCCGGTCAGCGGCTTGCGTCCCTGTTGCTCCAGCGCCGCCGCGCCCAGCATTTCGGACAGAACGGGAGCCGGCATAAACCGGACATTGGCGAACCCCGCGCGTCCCAACTCCTGGCGCAGGGCCAAGCCGGCGTACCGCGTCGGGGTGACCACGGTTACCGGAGCGAGGACGTCGTCCCGTTGCTCTTCTTTGATGAGCCGCCAGAGTTCCCGGGTCAAATCCGGAGACAGGCGGTCCACGATGAGACGCGGTGGGCTGGCATGTCCAGCTAGGTGCATGGGATCGTGCGTTGTCATTGTCAGAATCAGGAATTACGCACTTGAAATCCCACGCCCGTCACTCCGGCGAAAGCCGGAGTCTATAAGTCGCAGTGTGAAAGAATTGGAACGATGGTTAATCATCTCGGGCACTGGATTCCGGCTTTCGCCGGAATGACGGTCCCAACTGCGTAAGTCCTATCCTGATTCTGACGTTTCCCCACCGCAAACTGGGTATGCGTGAGACTCAGTTGAGGTTGAAACGGGCGGCGGGTACGGGCTCCAGCACTCCGTGGTCCGGCAACGGCCAGGCCGGTTGGGTGGAGCCGTGGTTGGGGTCGAAGGGCCGCTGCGGGTCCGGCGGTGGAGGCCGGATGGGACCGTAGAGGAGGTTGGTAGCGGCGGTCATAATTTCGGCATCGGCGTTGGAGCGGTTGACGACGATGCCCTTTTCCAGCGACGCCACCGGAACACCGTCGCGGAACACGACCCGGTTGCCCGGCTGGGCCGGCACTCGCTCGCCGGGGGTGACGATACCGACCAAGTTCAGCGGGTCGCAGGCCGAAACGACTTCCAGTCTGCCGGCGGCGGGGGCACGGTGCGCTTCCCGCAGCGCGGGGACGGCGTCGGGCAGGGCAAACTGTTCGCCGACGAAACCGGAGACGAACCTCCCGCCCCGGATCTCGCCCCTGGCCTCCAGCCGGCGGTAAACACTGGCCAAATCCCGCCAGCGTGGCGCCATCCGTTCCCTCGCCATTAACTCGGGGAACACCACGCCGTAGCGATGCAGCAGTTGCATGGCTCTGGCTTCCAGAGAGTCTTCCACCGGGTCGAGGGACTCCAGCAGGGACCACCGACCGGCGCTGAATTCCCGTTGCGACCGGGGCCGGTGTGACGCCGGGGGCTGGCTGTTGCCGGGATTGGTACGCGCGGAAACGGATCCACGGCTGCGATCACGGGCGCCTTTGGCACGTTTCCGCTCCGGTCGGCCCCGGTTTGGCTTCCCGTTGATCCGGGCGCGGAGAGGGACAATGCTGTCCGAAGTCACCAGCCCGTTGGCCGCCAGCGTCCACAGGGCCTCCTCCACGTCCGACGGCAGGCGTCGGGTGCGGGTGATCAGGTCGGCCTGGAAGCAAGCTCCCCGGGTGGACAGGATTTCGAGAATTTCCGCCCCCGCTCCTTTCAGATTGTCGACGCTCTCGGGGGCCGGGTCCAACAGCCAGTCCAGGGACTCACGCAGGGATAGGGTGATGCTGGAGGCTCGGGTCAGGGGAGCGGCCCGCGGAAGGGTGCCGGTGCCGGATGCGGCACTATTGCCCCGGGCCAAACGTCCCCAAACCACCTCCCCGCCGGTGCAAAGGCGGTCCAGCAACTCCGGGCCGTAGTCGGCAACGCGGCGCGCCAGCAACTCCGGTTCCCACGCGGCGGCGGCGGTCTCGAACCCCTGGAGCCTGTCGATGACGTCCAGCAGTCCGCCCTCGCCGGAGGTTTCCCAACCCGTGGCCACGTGCTGCCACTGGAACAGGAAACGCAGGAACGACGCTTGCGAAACGGGTTCGATCTCCCGCCGCAGACGGCCCACGGTGGCGCGGTGGATGCGAGCGAGGATACGCCGGTCGCAGAACTCCTCCTCCTCAACACCGGGGCGGAAACTGCCCCGCAGGACCAATCCCTCGTTTTCCAGCCCGATTACGGCGGTATTGACGTCGGACACGGACAGGCAGAGCAGTCCGGCCATCTCGCCGGCGGTGAATGGGCCGGAGGACTCAGCCCAGCCCCGGACGAGGTGCAGTACGGCATCTTCACGCTCGATTTCATCATCGCCGCCTCTGGTGGACGGGGGCAGCAGGCTGACCTTGCCTTCCAGAGCTGCATCCGGGTAGGCGGCGGAGACGAGACGGGCGTGCTCGGCGGCCAGCCAGAGGGTTTCGCCGCCCGAATGGACCAGGCGCAGCGCCCGTCCCGCCCGGGCCAAGTCTTCCAGCCATCCGAGGAGCATCTCCCTGGTGGCCATCTCCGTGCGCACGGCCAGTTCGTCCAGCGGAGCGACGCCCAGGGTCAGCAGGGCGTCGTGAAGTTCCTCGGCGTCGCGGATGGCCGGCCAGGCGTAGGCCGACTCTTCGCGGATGGCGTCCGGGTCCAGCGCGGACAGGTCGCGGGCGTCCTCGGGGAGGGCGCGGCGCAGGGAGACGGCGCGGGCCCGTCGCTCTTCCAGGGGCGCGTCGTCCAGGAAGGCGTAGGGCATGGCGTTGAGAATCTGGTGGGCGAACACTGACGGCTGCACGGTGTCCTTGGCGAACACTTCGATCTCCCCGGCGCGGATGGATGCCAGGACGCTCTTCAGTCCCTCCAGGCTCATGGCCTCGGTGAGGCAGTCGCGGGTGGTCTCGAACACCAGCGGGTGGTCCGGGGGCTCGATGTTCCCGGGCTCGGCGTTGTCCTGGCACTGCACCTGGGCCGGGAACACCGCGGCCAGCAGGTCGTCGGAGCGCATCCGTTGCAGCGGAGCCGGCACCTTCTTGCCGCCGGAGTGCCGGAGCAGGGCCAGGAAGCGCGAAGCATTCCAACGCCAGCGGGTTCCGTACAGGGGAGCCTGGAACACGGCCTGGGTCAGCACTTCCTCCACCGTGTTGGGCGACAGGTAGTTGAACACGTCGCCCAGGGAGAAGGACATGCTGGGTCCCAGAGAGAAGTTCAATCCGTCGTCGGTGGCGGTGGCCTGGAGCTCAAAGTCGAAGGTGCGGCAGATGCGCTTCCGCAGGGCCATGCCCCAGGCCCGGTTGATGGCTGCGCCGAAGGGAGCGTGGATCACCAACTGCATGCCGCCGCTCTCGTCGAAAAACCGCTCGGCGACCACCCGGCTGGCGGTGGGCACCACACCCAGGACACGCTTGCCTTCGATGAGATAGGCCACCAACTGACGGGCAACCTCCGGCGACACGCCGGCTTCGGACACCAGCCACGCTTCGGCGTGCTGCGGATTGTCCAGGAGCTGGTCGATGCCCTCCCGGAGTTGCGTAATTTCGTCGGAGAGTTCCCAGGTGCGGCCCGGGGCTTCGCCCAGCCAGAAGGGGATGGTCGGCAGGTTGCCCTGGGCGTCTTCGACCCGAACCCGTCCGCTTTCCACGCGGCGGACTTTCCAGGGAGTGTTGCCCAGCAGGAAGATGTCGCCGGCCATGCTCTCGATGGCGAAGTCCTCGTTGACGGTGCCCACGAAAGTGCCGTCCGGGTCGGCCACCACGTCGTAATCGGCGTTGTCGGGGATGGCGCCGCCGCTGGTCAGGGCGGCGAGACGGGCGCCCCGGCGTCCCTTCAACTGGTGGTTGATGCCGTCCCGGTGCAGATGGGCGCCGTTCCGTCCCAGGCGGGGGGCGAACCCCTGGGAAAGGGACGCGACCACCTGGTCGAACCGGTCCCGGGGGAGGTCACGGTACGGATAGGCCCGCCGGCACAGTTCGAACAGCTCGTCCTCGTCCCAGTCTTCGGAGGCGCAGGCGGCCACCATCTGTTGGGCCATCACGTCCAGCGGCCACGACGGGATAGCAAAGGTGTCCAGGTTGCCTCGCAGCAGCGCCCGGGACAGCGCGGCGCACTCCAGCATCTCATCCCGGGTGAGGGGGAACAGCTTGCCCTTCGGCACGCCGCCGACGGTGTGTCCGGACCGGCCCACCCGCTGCACCAGCAATCCGATGGAGCGCGGCGAGCCGATCTGGCAAACCAGGTCGATCTCGCCGATGTCGATGCCCAGTTCCAGCGACGCGGTGGCGACGCAGACCTTGACCTGCCCGTTTTTCAGCTTCTGCTCGGCGTCCCACCGGGTGGCCCGGGACAGGCTGCCGTGGTGGGCGACGACCGCTTCTTCTCCCAGGCGGGACGAAAGCTGGTGGGCCACTCGTTCCACCAGGCGGCGGGTGTTGACGAAGACCAGGGTGATGGCGTGGGTCTCGGTGAGTCCGGCGATGGCGTCCAGGGTCTCACCCCAAATCTCGTGGGTGGCGATGGGACCGAGTTCCTGCTCGGGCAGTTCTACGGACAGGTCAACCTTGCGGCGGCTGCCGGTGTCCACGACCACGCAATCGGGATTGCCATCGGCGTCAATATGCCGGTTGCCCACCAGGAAGCGGGCCATTTCCGACAGAGGCCGCTGGGTTGCGGACAGACCGATGCGGGTGATGGGCTCCTTGGAAAGCTGGCACAGGCGCTCCACCGAAAGGGCCAGGTGCGCGCCGCGCTTGTCGTCGGCCACGGCGTGGATCTCGTCCAGGATCAGCGTGTGGACGTGCTTCAGTCCTCGCCGTCCGCTCTCGGAGGTCAGCAGGATGTACAGCGACTCGGGGGTGGTGATCAGGATGTGCGGCGGCCGCTTGGCCAGCTTCTGCCGTTCTGATGCCGGCGTGTCGCCGGTGCGTACCGCCGTGGTTATCCGGGGTATCGGAGTTCCGGTTTCCTCGGCCAGAGCTGCTATCTCTTCCAACGGGGTCGCCAGGTTTTTCTGGATGTCGTTGGACAGGGCTTTGAGGGGCGAAACGTAGACCACCTGCGTGGCGTCGGGCAGTTCCGCGTCCATGCCCTGCCGCACCAGTTGATCGATGCAGGTGAGGAAGGCAGTGAGGGTCTTGCCGGACCCGGTGGGCGCGGCGATGAGCGTGTGCCGCCCCCGGGCGATGGCCGGCCAGCCGACGGCCTGGGCTTCCGTGGGAGCGTCGAACCGGCCGCGAAACCAGCGCTGAATGACGGGGTGGAACGAGGACAGGGCCATGGCCGGAATTTTAACACAGCGCAGGGGGCGAGCATCCCTCTCGCATGTCACCCCCGATGGTGACAATGTTTGCAGCGAGGGAACAATTTGCATGGATAAACAGGATAAACGGGATGGTATCAATCCAATCCTGTCCATCCTGTGCATCGATGTAAAAGACAAAATTGGGTAGGCATGAGGGGAAACTCAAGATTGACTGTCTCGCTGGCATCTGCCAAGCCGAGTTGACTACTCGCGGGGCAATCCCGCCGGTTTCTGCGGAGGCTCCGGTTCCGGGGCCTGGGGCGGTTTGGCGGCCAGCGCCAGGAGCCCGGCGAGGAACACGGCTACGGCGAAGAACGCGAACGGTATTCGGTAGCTGTCGAAATAATCGAACATGAACCCGGCGATCACCGGCCCCAGCGCCTGGCCGCCCACCTGCACCGACATGGTCAGGCCCCGTATTGTCCCCAGGTTCTGCCGTCCGTAGTAGTCCGCCCACACCAGGCGGATCAGCAGGTGCAGGCCGCCCACGCCGAAGCCGACGCCGGCCGCGGAGACCAATTCCGGCAGCACCCAGTAGCTCAGCACCGTTCCCGCCGCGGCCAGCGCCACCACGAAGGCCGCGGACATCATCAGGAACCGGATGGGCATCCGTCGCGCCAGTGCCGCCCAGAAGAGGCTCGCCGGCATCTGCGCCAGGGCGAAGGTGCTCGCGCTCATGGCGGCGAAGCGCGGGTCAACTCCCTGGCTGATGTAGTGGGAGACCTGGTGCAGGCTGATCCCCGCCTGGACCATCATCCCGGCGCCGGAAAAGATGGCCAGGATCCAGAACGCCCGCGTCCGCAACGCCTGCCCCACTGTGAAGTTGGTCTCGGTGAAAGCAGCCGGGTTGCCGGAACCTTTTGCGGGTTCGGAATCACGGTTGGCAGAGTCTTCCCGCGCCGGCGCCGGATCGGGTTCCAGGCCCATATCTTCCGGCCGTCGCGCCACCAGCAGCAGGGACGGAACGACTCCCAGCGCCAGGGTCAGAATCCCCAGGGTCACCCACGCGGTTCGCCAGTCATACCCGGTGATGATCAGCTGCATCGCCCAGGGCACGATGGCCAGGCCGGCGCCCTTGCCGACGGCGTCCACGGCCAGCCCCAGCGGACGCCGCCGGACGAACCAGTTGCTGATGGCCGTGGGCAATCCAATCTCCATCGGCCCGGAGAAGATCATCCGCCCCGGGACGTACAGGAAATAGAAGGCCAGCGGATGGGTGACGAAGGCCAGCCCGATCGCCAGCGCCCCGGTGGCAAATGAACCGGCTCCCAGGATGACGCCGGCGCCGTACCGGTCCAGCCATCGTCCCACAATGGGCGAAATGAAGACTGCAACCAGCCCGCCCAGGCTGACCGCGCCGGAGAACATCCCCACCGACCAACCCAGGGATTGGGTCATCGGCACCACGAAAACGGACAGGGTCGCCACCGCCATCACGGTGCGGGTGGACAGGCTCACGGCCACCCCGTTCCCCGCGATGACCCAACCGTAATAGAAAGGCAGGGCCTGGGCCAGCCTGGTCCGCCCGGCGGTAACGTTGGTCATTGGACTACCCCGCGCGTAACCAGTTTGCGAGGGGAAGCGTCAGAAGCAGGATTTTCAAGATTCAGGGATTATCAGGATTGGAGCCGTTCGGCGATGGAACTCTCCCAATCCTGCCAAATCATAAAATCCCGTAAATCCTGCTGCTGACGATTTACAACCGGTCTGACTCCCGCGGACGACCGGAATTCAGTTGCAACCGTAGTTCTTCAGTCCGCCGCCAGCGCTACCAGATGGTCCTCCGCCAGCGCGTTCAGGTTCACCTGTTTGCCGTCCTTGATGATGGCAGAGAGGTGCCGGCCCTGCTGCAGCACGCTGACGTCGGCCAGAGGGTCTTTGTCAAGGATCAGGATATCGGCCAACTTGCCGGGCTCAATGGTCCCCAGTTCGCCCTCCAAACCGACGGCGAAGGCGTTGTCCCGAGTGTTGGCGATAATGGCCTCCATGGGAGTGTAGCCGCCATACTTGACCATGATTTCCATCTCGTTGGCGTGCAGTTCGCCGTAGGGCATCAGCGGTGAGTTGCCGCTGTCGGTGCCGCACAGCACCTTCACGCCCATGGAGCGGGCCTGCTGGAGCATGTTGAAGCCGCCCTCAAGGTTGTACTTGATCTGGTCAACTTCCTGGTCGCTCCGGCCAAACTCCCGTCCGACCTCGACAGCGTGTTTCAGGAAAGTGATCGTGGGCATGATGCGGACACCGTTTTCGGCCACGACCTCCAGGTCAGCCTCGGTAGCCAGGTCGGCGTGCATGATCCAGTCCACACCAGCCTCGGCGGCGACGCGGGTGGAGTCGGAACCCCGGGAGTGGATGGTGATGCGGGCGTTGCGGCGGTGGGCCTCCCCGACCACGGCCTCGAGTTCTTCCTTGGAGATGGTCTGGAAGTCGCCCCAGGTGCTGTCGGCCATCTTGATGAAGTCCACGCCGTGCTTGCACTGGCGGCGCACCTCGGTAATCATCTCGGACACCGAGTTGGCGAGCACGCCGTTGACGTGTTCGGGGGTGCCCATCCATGACGGCTCGTTGTCGGCGATGCTGCCGTAGGTGACGATGAACCGGCCGGCGCAGTAGATGCGCGGGCCCTCGATCAGGCCGGCGTTGATCGCCTCCCGCAGCGCCACGTCGATGAACCAGGTGCCGCCGGGGATGGACAGGCCGGTCACGCCGGACCGTAGCACCTCGCGGGCGTTCCTGGCGGCCCGGATGGTGGAGAACTCGGCGCTGGTGGTTCCCCGGGCGACGTTCAGCCCGGGCATGGCCGGCTGGCCGAAGGACAGGTGGCAGTGACCTTCGATCAGGCCGGGCATGATCCACTGTCCCGTGGCGTCGATGGTCTCAACGTGCTCCCGGTCCTCGACGTTGACCTGGGGAGGCACCGCGCCGACGCTGAGGATGCGGTTGCCCTGGATCACCACCGCGTCGTTGGGGGCCGCCGGTTGACCCGTCGCGTCAATGAGAGTGCCGTTACGGATAATGGTGGTCATTGCGCCATTGCTACTCATCGTTTCCTCCTTTGGGGCCTGCGTCCCTTTCAGTCAGCGGTGGCGCAGATACATTGGCCTCTCCAAGCGGATGCTAGGGCATGTTTACAAACTAAAAAATACCGTCGTTCCTGCGAAAGCAGGAACCCAGGAAATCACTGCGGGCAGAAATTTGGCCTTATTTGTACTCGCTAGATTCCCGCTTTCGCGGGAATGACGAAGTTTGTAAACACGCCCTAGGCGTGGAGCCGGTCGTAGGCTGAAAGACGTTCTATTCCGTGCTCTTCGTCGTATTCGGCGGCAGAGACCAACTGGCCGGTCATGGTCTCAGGAGTTTGCAGGGCCAGGTACACGGCAACTTCGGCGATGTCGTCGGGCAGCCTCATGCGCTTGTGCACTTCGTCGTCGTAGTCGTCGTTGGGCCGGGTCAGGTTCCAGCCGGGGTCGAGGATGTTGACGGCGATGCCAAAGTCCTTCACCTCGTCGGCCAGCGACTCGCTGAGGCGCTCAACCGCCGCCTTGGCGGCTCCGTAGGACGCCTGACCGGCCCGGCCCCGGCGGGCCACGTTCATCGAGGTCAGGTTGACGATGACGCCGCTGCCGCGTTCCATCATGTGGGGCAGGACCGCCTTGCAGGTCATGAAGGTGGTGGTCAGGTTCGATTCCATCACCCGCCGCCACTCCTCTTCGGTGATGTCCAGGACGGTTACGGCGTGGGTCAGGTCGTTGGTGAAGAGGCGGTATCCGCCGACGTTGTTGACCAGGATATCGATCTTGCCCAGTTCGCTGATGGTCTCGTGGGCGGCCCGGTTGGCGCCCTCGCCGGTGGTCAGTTCGGCGTTCACCGTGTGGGCGCGGCGGCCCAGGGCGCGAATTTCGGAACCGACCGCATCCAGCTCCGAAGGAGTGCGGGCCACGATGGCAACGTCTGCGCCCTCGCGGGCGTAGGCCAACGCCATGGAGCGGCCCAATCCGCGGCCTCCTCCGGTCACCAGGGCGACTTTGCCTTCCAGTTGCATGTTCGCTTCACCTTTCCGGCGGGTGTTACTCGTCCTGGGGGAGAAATGCGTTGGGGACGACGGCGCTACCCTGGCCGACGCCGGTGGTATCGCCGCGCTGGTTCTCGACCTTGATGTCCACCGACACCCGACTGCCGTTCACCTCGCGGCTCACGCCGGTTACCGTGCCGGCGAAGGTGATGGTATCGCCGGGGCGGACCGGCCGCAGGAACCTCAGATCAACGGTGCCGCTGTGGTTGAACACGTCGCTGCCGAAGTACCGGCGCAGCAGTTCCAGGGCGAAGGACAGTGACATCCGGCCCGATGCCACCGTGCCCTCCGTTCCCAGGGTCTCACGAGCGGTTTCCTCGTCGGTGAACTGGGACGCTTCCAGATCCCCGGAACTGCCCTCGAACAGGTTGATGGCCTCCTGGGTCATTTCCTTTACCAGCGGGGGCAGCGCATCCCCCACCTCGTAGGCGCGTACTAGCCTCCCCATTTCTTGCCGACCTCCGTGGGCTGCTTGAGCTCGTGGGTGATCACGCGGTCGATGAGCCGGCCGTCTTCATCAACCGAAACCGCCTCGGTGACGATGTAATTCTTGCCCCGGCGCAGGTACTTGTCGGCGATCCACGCCCGCACCGTGATGGTCTTGCCGGCGACGGGCGGGTTGTAGCAGTAGAAAGCGCAGCGGGCGTTGACCGAACCGGCGTCCCGGTACTTGGCGTTGTACTGCTTGACATCGACCTTGTGGGAGATGGTCGGGAAGCTGGCCTCCGGGTCCATCACGCCCTGGCGGTAGGTGTCGATCATCTCCTGGGTGAGGAGGTACTGGTACGTCTCGAAGGTCTCGCCGACCTCCAGGGCGTCCCAGTCCAGGAGTATTCGCGCATCCGCTTCTACCATAGCTGCACTTCCTTTCGTCGGTATTGCCTCGCGATGAGTTGGCTTGCCAAGGGTGTCGTTGCGAGCGTCATATTACCCCAAAAAGAGAGTCGTGTTGAGATAAACATCGCCTTCCAAATCCGAGGTGGCCTGCTTCGGTCCCGCGACACGTTTCGCGATTGGCCGTCCCGGGCGGCACGCATCAGGCTTGCAGGAGCCGGCCCTTCAGCGACTCGAACTCCTCGCGGGTTATGTAGCCCTGGTCCAGCAGACGAGCCAGGCGCTCCAGTTCTCCCACCACGCCGCCGACGATGTCCGCGCCCGGGTCCTGGGCAACGGAGCGATCCACCTGCTTCACGTCGGTCACGCCGCAGAGGCCCATGGCCACGCTGAGCTCGGTGCGAAGGATCTCCAGGCAGTGGCGGACCCCCTCCTCGCCGTTGACCGACAGGCCCCAGAAGATGGGCCGGCCCACGAAGACCGCCCGGGCGCCCAGGGCCAGCGCCTTCAGCACGTCGGCGCCCTTGCGCACGCCGCCGTCGAAATAGACCTCCAGCCGGTCGCCCACGGCGTCGGCGATCTTGGGCAGCATCTCGATGGTGCCTTCGGTGCCCTGTAGCGCGTGGCCGCCGTGGTTCGAGACCACCAATGCCTCGCAACCGTACTCGGCGCAGAGCCGGGCGTCCTCGGCGGTTTGCACGCCCTTGATGACCAGCGGCATCGAGGTTATGGAGCGCAGCCACTCCAGGTCGGACCAGTTGAGGCCCGACTCGAAGCTCTCGGCGAAGTTATCCCGGGTGGGCAGGTTGGGCAGCTCGATCCCCTGGAAGTTCTTCAGGGTGCGTTCCTGGTCCAGGATGTAGGCGTAGCGGTACTCACGCTCCCGGGAGTTGGCGCCCAGGTTGTCCACCGTGAGCATCATGGCTTTGTAGCCCGCGTTTTCGGCCCGGCGCACCAGGATCTCGGTCAGTTCCCGGTTTTCGAAGAAGTAGAGCTGGAACCAAAGGGAATTGGTGGCAACCTCGGCCACTTCCTCGATGCTGTAGCTGGAGGCGGTGCTGAGCCCCAGGATGGTCCCGGCGCCGCCGGCAGCACGGGTGGAAGCCAACTCGCCCATGGGGTGGGCACGCTGGTGGGTGCCGGTAGGGGCCAGCATCACGGGCATGCTGATCTCTTCGCCCAGGACCGTGGTGGTCATGTCCCGCTCGGTAACGTCCACCAGGATCCGGGGGCGCAGCTTGACTTCGCTCATGGCCTGGACGTTGGCGGTGTTGGTGATCCAGTCCGGCGCGCCCAGGTCGCCGAACAGCCGGTCGAACAGGGCCTGGGGCATGGTCTGCCTGGCCCGGGCTTCGTAGTCTCCAATGGTCAGCAGGGTCGGTTGCGTGGTCATGCGTCCTCCATAGTGGATCGGCTGTGGCGGGCCGGCGTCAACAATCTGACCCCAACCCGTTGGGCTGGACCAGCCCGGCGGTGCGTTGCCGGAAAGTATAGTAGCCCCGGAGGGGAGCTACAGGGAGTGCAACGCCGGTATGACCTCTCGGCCCACCAGGTCGATATGCTCCAGCACCTCGGCCTGGGACATCTCCGGGTAGAACAACCGGATAGCCACGTCGGTGAACCCCATCTCGTGGTAGGCGGCGATCTGCTCGACGCACTCCTCGGGGCTGCCCACCAGGAAGGTGTCGTCCATCAGCGTTTCCAGGTCGCCGGTCACCTTGCGGGTCAGCTCGTCGTCGGTGCCGTGGAGACCGTGCTGGGCGTAGACTTCGTACTTCCTGGCCAGGTTGACCCTGGCACGCTCCAGCGCCTCGCGGGTTGCGGCGCAGAAGAACTCGCGCACGATGACCATGTCCTCCGGCACGTCGTGGCCGTTCTCCTCCAGGGTCTGATGGTACAGGGAAATCTGGTGGCGGATGGTGGCGTTGGACTGGGCCGGCCCGACGTAGAGGATGTCGCCGCCCCGACCAACCCGGCGCACCGCCGGATCGCTCATCGCGGCCTGCCAGATCTTGGGATGAGGCTGCTGGTAGGGCCGGGCGGTGGGCCGCGCCCCGGTCACGTGGTAGTAGCGGCCGTGGTGGGTCACCTCGTCGTCGGTCCACAGCCGGCGCATCAGGCCGATAGCTTCGGTGCAGCGGGCGCCGCGCTCGGACATCTTCGTTCCGAAGGCCTCGAACTCCTCCGGGCGATAACCCAACCCGATACCCAGGGTGAAGCGCCCTTCCGCGATATGGTCCAGGGTCGCCGCCTGCTCGGCAACGTCCACCGGGTTCAGCAACGGCAGCAACAGTACCGAGGTGGCCAGTTGCATGTCTCCCGGCTCGGCGGCCAGGCGCGCCAGCACCGGCCAGGGTTGGAAGTGCTGGAAGGGGTCGATCAGGTAGTGGTGGCCCCAGCAGTAGATGTCGAACCCGGCGTCGCGGGAGGCCCGGAACTGCTCCAGGTGGTTCTGCCACTGTTGCTGATGGTCGATGCTGTCCCGCTGCACCACATGGCCGACCTGATAACCAACGCGCATAGCATCACCCTGTCACACCGTCGTTCCTGGTCACACCGTCGTTCCTGCGAAAGCAGGAACCCAGGAAGTCGTTGCCTGAAGAAAGTTGGCTTGTTTGTACCTGCTCTGGATTCCCGCTTTCGCGGGAATGACGAGGTGGAGAGTCCGGAATGACGGTTGCATGGCAACGCGGCCTAGCCTCCCACGTGGCGGTACTTGATCAGCCGCTGGCCTTCCAGGTTCTGGTTGACGTAGATGTCGCCGTGGGAGTCGACCCAGACGGCGTGGGCGCCGTTGCCCCACCCGGCATCCGAGGGGCTGCCCCAGCGGGCCAGGACGTTGCCATCGATGTCCAGGATCGACATGAAACCGTCCAGCTCCGGCACATACACCGCCAGATCGTCGTCGATGTAGATGTCGCAGGGTCGCGCCAGGTCTGTCCACTGCTCCAGGAAGTTGCCCTCGGAGTCGAAGATCTGCATCCGGTTGTTCTCGCGGTCGGCCACGAACACCCGCCCGTCGGTGTGCACCCAGACGCCGTGGGGGACGTGGAACTCGCCGGGAGCGGTCTTCCCCGGCGCGCCCCAGGAGTCCACGTGCTCGCCATCGGGGGTGAACCGATGCACCCGGGCGTTGCCGTAGCCGTCGGAGATGTACAGCAGACCGTCCGGTGAGATGGCGATGTCGCTGGGGCTGTTGAACGGCCCGGCCGCCCGGACCACCGTGTCGCTGTAACTCCCCGACCAGCCGGTGTCCGAGGGCTGGTTCCACTCCCCCATGGTCATCAGCAGGTTGCCCTTGGGGTCGTACTTGAGGACCACGTGGCTGTTCTTGACCGGCAGGTAGAGGTTCTGATCGTCGTCGATGAACATGCCGTGGGCGTCGGTGAGCACGCCCTCGCCCCAGGAGGCGAGATAGTTGCCGTCCCGGTCAAGGACGATCAGCGGGTGTTCGCCCCGGTTGAAGAGATACACCCGGTCCTCGGCGTCGGTGACGATGGCCGTCTGCCCCAACTGCCATCCCTCGGGCAGCTTCTCCCAGTTCTCGACCTGCTCGTAGGTATACTTGCCACTGCCGACGGTAACCATGTCGTAGCCTCCTTGATCGTGCCCGGTGACTCCGGGGAGCAAGTTTTTCTCCGCCCATATGGGCACAATCCCTAACGCCCGGCGGACATATTCGATGCAATGTGTCTCCACCGCCCCGTGTAAGACGTCCCGGGTCAGGCGGCCCGGGACGGTTGGAAGATGAAGCTGGGCAGGGGTTGTCGGCTGGTGGAGCTTGTGGATTTGGCGATCTTGTAGAGCCCGTGGATGATGGGCGGGACCGGTTTTGCCGGATCCCCCAGTCGGTCGACCAGTGCCACCATGCTGAAGGCGACGATTATCAGTGCGGTGACCGTTGAGCCGCCGGAGATCAGGGCGATCAACCCGGCGGAGTGAACGGTGTCGGTTATGGGCGGCAGGTCGCTGATCTGCGCTGTCCATTGGAAGATGTAGAGGGCGACACCCCAGATAGCAGCGGCGTACGCGAGGACCAAGATTCCCGTTATTGCCATGATTGGACTTCGGTGGCGTTGCCCTGCGGCGTCTGTTTTTTCCCAATCCAGGTTGTGCTTTGCGAATACGGCGTTGCGGTATGAACGCAGGCGGTGTGATATGAAAAGGATGATGATTTCGGTGCAGAAGCTGGTGGCGAAGGCGGTTATCACTATTGTGACGGCGGCCATGGGCCAGTGTTCGCCGGGGTAACGGGCGCTGGCCAGAATGATACAGTTGATTATGGTCGCCCCTGCCGAAAGCAACGCAGCCTGGACCCACCAGGGTTGAAGTTGGCGAGATTGTTCAGTTTTCATGGCCGGGGTTGTCATCGTCGAGTCTCCGGTTGGAAAAAGTCAGCAGCGCCAGGCGGACAGGGTCCGTAGCGGCGAACAGCCAGGAGACTATGATTGTACCCGGTGATCCCGGGGGCAGGCTATTGGTTGCTCTAAAGACTGTTTACATTCAGATTTGAGCCGATTGTACAACGAAAATTGCCCCTTGTATCCCTCTGTCGGTGGAAGGCACCCGCTCTAAAATTAGCTGGGCAGTCTCCATCAATCAAACCGCCTAACACGGAACGCTACAGCCGAGACAAACAGGGCTGGTGTAAATTCGTCCCACTGCTCTACCCCCGTCCTGACCGTTCACAGAAGTCCGCCATCTGCTCCACTACGACCCTAGTGAGGCGATTGGCCTCCTGCAGGGCAGCGGGAGAGTCCGCCAACTGACTTGGATCGTTCCTATTGATGAGGCTTTCCCACGCATCGACGAACTCCCCCATCGCCTTTGCCCGGAGCGCGAGGTTGCTTCTGATCACGGCAGTCGACTCCGGTCCGTCAAGATCGGCCATGTCGGTTGCGCCAAACCGCAGGTCGATCAGCGCGTAGGACAGCTTGCTAATCCACCACACGTCGTACTCCAGCGCGGGGTTCACATCCAGCTCATCCATCAAATCGAGGAATGCCAGATTGTGGGCGGCCGACGCTTGGATCCCAGTGCCAACCTCGCGGAAGTAGTCCGCCTCTGCGGGCGTGGGACAGTCGACGCTTTCAGCCGCCGGAATCGACACTTGCCCAGCCGCTTCGTCGAGGGGACGATGCAGTGTCAAGATGTACAGGTCAACGCCGTCGCGAGTCTCGTACAGCAGTTTGACCGTCGTGCCCTGTACTGTGGTCTCGGCCAATCCCGTCTGGTGGGCTGTTGGGAGGACGGCGTTCAGCCACTCACTTGCCCCCTCCCACTCCGGTAAAGTCAGCAGCAGGAGCAGCAGGCGGTGCGCATAACGCAATTTTAGTTCATGCGGGTTTCCATTAGCGGGGGCGATGTGACCTAGATGGCTGGGACAGTCGGAGCCCAAGGTTCCAACAATGCGCAGCATCTCGGCGTCGGTATCTTCTCGCACAGGGTAGTGCCCGGTGGTAACGACACTGTTACCCCCTAAGGACTCCCGCCACTCGTCGGGGGAAAAGGTGAAACCGGCGGCCTCGAAACCTTCCCGGATCTCACCCTCGCGGACGGACAGAGGAGGCAACGGAGGAATTTCTAGGCGACCGAAGTAGTCCGAATCGACGGAGATGCCGCGACCCGGCTCACATTCCCCCGCGTCATTCGCCGGCGCGTTGCACCCCACCACCGCCACCACCAGCGCTACGATCCCCAGTGCCCAATTCCAGCCCGTGGTCATCGGAGTGCCCCCTTGTGACGAGGTTTGGCGTCTCTGCCACGAGGGCCATCCCTATGCGAGCCCCAAGGGGACATGGCTTCGCCATGCCCTCGCGCAAACTCGCGTCTAAAGGGATGAGGCACTCGTGGCAGAGTGGGGGCATCGTATCGCAGACGGCTTACTCCAGCAACCCAGCCTTATCGAATTTCAAAGTGATACACGGCTCAGGCATCGGGCCGTCTGAGAGGCATTTCCTTCTTGTAGGTGAACATGTAATGCGCGTGGAATTCCCGGAATTTGTCCTTGAAACGACTATGGACGCAGTCCATATGTTGGCCGAGATCGGCTTCGGTGAAAATCTCCTCAGTGCTGGTGCGCAGGTCCTCCCAACTCGTGCTGCGCCGGTATTCATCCCATTCACGTGGAAAGAAACTGCTGGCCATCTTGGCTGCCGACACCGCTGCCGTGCTCCAGTGGAGGATGGGAGTTGTCAAACGGTAGGGAAAGTTGGGCTGTGCCTTCAGAAAAGACCATGTAGCGCTGCTGACTGGAACGACCGTGGCTTCCGGCTTGGCCACCAACTTCAGCTCCTCCAAGAGCATAGGGTACCAAGCAGTAAATTCCTCTTTCAGGATTTTGCCATTGGCGGACTTGGGAGGTACGGCGCACTTGCCCAAATCGGTCAGGTAATACTTTTCTCCAGACCGACAGAGGTGTCGATGGGCTCCGTAATTCAGGATCAGGTCGCCAATGGAAATTAGCAGGTTATATCCGGGAGCAGGGACATCTGGATATTTTCCGTGAGGTATCTTGTCAGCATCCTCCTCGCTGATGCTGGTCATCTTTCCCACCAGCACGAAATCCACTGGCGCGCGAGGCGCAAGGTATTTCAGATATTGACGCTTACGCTTTATGGCGAGTTGACGCCACTGACTTTGCAGATTTTCGTATTGTTCTCTGAAAGAATCCTGATCTGCCGTCACAGCACAACCTCCTGAGTTGCGTGCAGCCCTCATCCTGGCCAAAATCGCAACGCTTCGCACAAAGTCGATCTAGTACGTCGTAAGCGTGTCGATGACCGCCTGCTCCAACTCGCCGGCGCGCACCGAGACTTGGTCGGCGGTCAGACCGCCCAGGGGATGGGGGATGCCCAGGGGGTGGAAGTCGGGGCGGCCAAAGGTGCGGGCGTGGCGGAAGGCCGAGTTCAGGAACGGGTCGGTGCAGAGCACCACCGTGGGGATGCCGAGGTTCTCCAGGGTCATTGCGTCGTGCACACTGCACGCGGTGCAGGAGCCTCAATCGGCAATCGCCGTGACCACGAAATCGCAGCGGTCGGAGAGATCGTTGATAATCTCGTCGGTGGCCGGCCGGGAATAGACGAACTTGTCCACGGCGATGATGTCGCCAAGTTCCAGGTCCCTGGCCATCCGCTCGCCGATGTTGCGCAGCAGGAGATCCGCGTTGGCCTTGCGGTTGCCCAGCAAGCCGCCGACCTTGTCGTGCAGGGTGTCCAGCCGGGGCGCGGCCCGCCAGCGCGACGCCGCCTCCGGGTCGATGGGCAGGGCCAAACCCAGCTCCCGCATTCGATCCTGGTAGTTCGTGACAGTCATGGTTCCCTCTGCAATCCTGCAATTAGCGTTCGATTTTTCGGGTGACCCGGCGAGAGCCCCAGCCGGGCAGGTAGGCCGAGTGGGGGCCGCCGGCGCCGCCGGCGACGAAAATGTTGATGCGGTCCGGGGCGCGGACCACCGGCACCATCTGGTCGTCGTCGTCCGCGTCGATGTACCGGGGCCAGAAGTGGCCGCGTCGGGAGTCGCCCTGGGGCGGGCCGCCCTGGCGGAGTTTCCGCACCGGCTTGCGGGCGTGCTCGTAGAGGAACTGGCGGACGTCACGCTTGTTCCAGCCGTCGCGGTGGAGGAACTTGGCGTGCTCGGGGCCGATGACCACGAAGGTGTCGCCCATGACGTACATCTGGACGTTGCCCAGGGTGCACATGGTGTCGGCCAGAACGGTCAGGAAGTTCCGCGAGTGGGAGGCGTGGTACATGATGTTGTGCGGCGCCTCCGCCGGGAACACCGACACCGTGCTGTCGGTCGGGGCGAAGCCGAGCTCGACGTGCATCGGCTCCCAGGGGTTGGCGTCCTCGTCCTCGGCGACGCAGTAGGTGTAGGCGCCGGGGTGGCCGAAGGTGGCCTTGTTGGTCTCGCCGGGGATGGCGCCGCCCAGGTTGAGCAGGGCCAGCTTGACCGCGCGGCCGATGGTGGCGTTGGCCCGCCAGCCGGAGCCGAAGCAGTTGTAGCCGCCGTTGATGTCCAGTTCCTTGACGATGGGGCCGTTGACGATCAGCAGCGGCGTGTGGATGCCGGTGGAACACATCACGCCCCGCAGATTGAACCGCTCGTCCATCATCGCTTCCAGGGCGGTGATGATCACCGGCATGTGCTCCGGCCGGCAGCCCGCCATGACCGCGTTGACCGCGATGCGCTCGACGGTGGCCCGCCCGCCCAGGGGCGGCAGTTCCGCGATGAGCTCGTCGCCACCGCGGCCGGTGCTCTCCACGAACTTGCGGACCAGGGGCTCGGACGGCGGCACGACCGGTAAGCCGTCGGTCCACCCGGTCTCAAACATCAATTCGATGGCATCGGAAACGTCGGTGGCAAGCATTATCGGCCCATGGGAGACGTGGGATTAGCCGAAGTTCGGCCGGAGCGAGTGTAATCCCGGCAGATAGTGCCGTCAACGCGGCGATCGCCCTCACGCGCACCCGGTTTGACGATTGCATGGATTCACAGGATGGACGAGATTGCATTGATGTGCTGCGCCATCATGGTTCCGGGTCGAAACGGGCAGTAGCGGCGCCCCAATGGCGGCAAGGCGACGGATAAGGGGCATTCATCTTACGGTTCTAGGACGGTTTCCGAAGCCGGACTGTCTGCCATCATCCAACTCATACCATCCCGTTTATCCTGTGCATCCATGCCAATTGTTCCCCCTCTGCAAAGTGGGTAGGCGAGAGGGATCTGCTACGATGCGGCGCCCAAACCCGGGATGATGGTCTCTCGGAAGGCGTCCACCTCGGCTCGCGGCATGTCGTAGCCGCCCTCCTGAGTGTGGGTGGGAAAGATGAAGACGTGGTCGATGCCTGACTCATGCTGGGCGCGTTTCAGCCGGGCCAGGCACTCCTCCGGCGTGCCGAACAGGCCGAAGGCGTCGCATATTTCGGCAGCCTGGGCGTCGCCGATGCTCTCGGGGACGAAGTCGTCGTCCAGGTCGATGCCGGCCTCTCGCAGCCAGACGAGGTTGGAATCGCTGGGGTATTTCAGGTACGGCTGGTCTGGCCGGAACCACTGTTGCGGAAAGCGACGGGCGGCGGGGCCATCAGCCGACACCGTCGTTGGGGTGATGAAGATCGTCTGGAAACCGTCGAGATTGCGTCCTGCCCGCGCCGCGCCGATCTCCAGACGGCGGCGGGCCGCATCGACCGCCTTGGGATGGAGACCGACCAGCAGCAGGGCGCCGTCAGCGACCTCGCCGGCCAGTTCAACCATCCGCGGACCGGCGGCGGTCATGAAGACCGGCGTGGGCGGGTCGCTGATATTGCGCAGCCGGGTTTCGACGCCGTTGAACTCCACCTGCTCCCCGCGCAGCAATCGGCGAATGGTCAAGACGGCCCGACGCATGGTGTCCACCGTGGCCCGGGGCCGGCCGATATTGCGGACCGCGAGGTAACCCGGGGCCACCGTCAGGCGCACCCGCTCCGGCGCAATCTCTTCCAAGGAGTGAGCCAACGATGCCAGCACCATCGGATGCCGGGTGACCGGGTTGGAGGTTGCTGGGTACAGGGTCAGGCGCGAGGTCCGCTCAGCGGCCAGGGCCAGGGCGATGAAAACGTCCCGCCCGCTGTGTTGGTGGTCGTGGACGCCGACGCCGGAAAACCCCGCGGCCTCGCATTCGGCGATGAAATCGGCGGTCTCCTGGACCGGCAAACCGACGGGCACCCTGATATCAACTTTCATTGAGCGCACCTAGCGTTCGGGCCAAAGGTGGATGAACCGGCTGGCGACGACCTGCTCGTATGCCACGTCGCCGGAGAGCAGCCCGAGATTGCGGCAGAACTCATTGAGGCTGGTTACCGAGTCCGGCGAAATCTCTGCGGCGTAGTAGCCCGAGTCCCGCCGGACCAGATCCTCAATTAACAGCGCCTCGTCGGACGGGAACAACCGCCGGCCGACTTCGGCGGCCAGCGACGGGTCGGCCCACAGCCCCTTCTGCGCCGCCACGACGGCGCGCACCGCTCCTTCGGCAATTGCGGGGGACTCTTTGATGAGCCGGTCGGTGGCGACCAACGCCGCAAAGAGGCTCGCTGATTATCAGGGATTTTCGGCGCATCTATACGGGTTTATGCTTGGATGCAGTTGACGCCATCGAGCAACACCCCACCCATGATGATGTCCGCCATTTTGCGATCTGCGTCTTCGCATTCATCCTGCGCATGGTTGATGATTATGGCTCGGCTATCCCAGCAGATGGCACATTCCTGCTGACTGAATAGCACGCAGGACCCTTCAGCCGGCGACAACTTGGCTTCGGGATCATACTCACAACCCTTGTTGTGCCCCATCCCGCTCACCAACTTCGGTCCCCAAACATGCACCTTGCCCCCATCGGCCTCATTCTCAGGCGTCGCTTCGGGGCAAGGCCGACCATTGTAGTATTTCCGTAGGTGCAGGTTTGTTATCGCGTGTGTCATGGGTCCTCCTTGTCAGACCAATTCCAATCCTGATTCTGCAAAGACCAACACCCATCATACAACGCAGGTTCGTGCGTCTGCCTAGGCCTGGTTGACATTTTCACCGTCGTTCCCGCGCAAGCGGGAAACCAATACCGTAATCTGCGGCTAGCTGAAGAATCAGATACCCAACAGTCTCTGGATTCCGGCTTTCGCCGGAATGACGAATAAAATTCAAAATGTCAACAGAACATAGTGAAGTCCCCGGCCGCGGGCAGCCTTAGCTCTTGACGAGGATCCAGCGCCACGGACCCTACTTAACTCCACATCCATCCCCTGTTCCTTGAAGAACCCCAACTCCACTGCGGCAACCGCAGGGAAGTAGGAGTTGGATACCAGGTCGGGTACCGCGATGCGCATTGCAGTTGTCTCCTGCCGTCGGGTTCAGGATTCGAGGCCACGGGCTGCGCCGAGTTTACCATCGGTCTCTCAGCCGGTATCCTCTGCAAACGACCCACGGATTGAACCTGGTGCGGAACTGACCGGTACCCCGGTAGCTTTGATCCAGGCGACAGCGGAGGAGCGCCCCATGAACACATCCTACCGTCCCACCGGATTGATCCGCTATGGCTCGTCCGGCGCGTGCCGAGGGTACACGCTCTTCTCGCCCAACGGCGGGGACGACGCTTACCTGATCGATATGGAAGGCAACTTCGTTCACCGTTGGCACTACCCCGGCGGCATCGCCTACGGCTTCCTGCTGGACAATGGCAACCTGCTTTTCCGTGACCTGGGAGCCAACCCGCCCGGCGCAGACCACATCCGCGAGCTGGACTGGGAAAGCCGGTTGGTCTGGGAGCACCACGACACCAGCCTGCGCCGGCACAACCGGCTTCCCAACGGCAACAATCTGTTCCTGCTGCAGCGCGACCGGATATCGGCGGAACTGACCCGCAGGGTCCAGGGCGGGTTCGCCACCGCCGGAGACCCGGAGCGGATGCTCGGCGACCAGGTGGTCGAGGTTGCGCCCGATGGGACCGAGGTGAGCGTTTGGAGTTCCGCAGACCACCTGGATCCGGACACCGACGTGATTTGCCCCCTGGAGCGGCGCGATGCCTGGGGCAGCGCAAACGACCTGACGGCGTCGCCCGACGGAAGCACCTTCCTGATCAGCTTCCGCATTCTCAACTCCGTGGCGTTGGTGGACCGGTCAACGGGGGAGATCACGTGGAAGTGGGGGCCGGGGGTCATATCCCACCAGCATCACCCCACCTACCTGGACAACGGCAACGTGCTGCTGCTGGACAATGGTTCCCACCGTCGCGGCCTCAGCTACTCCCGGGTCATCGAGGTCGACCCTTCCACCAGCGAGATCGTGTGGCAGTACCAGGGACGCCCGATGGTGTCCTTCTTCACCCACTTCACGGGCGGCGCGCAACGTCTGCCCAACGGCAATACCCTCATCACCGAAGGTCAGCAGGGCCGGCTGTTCGAGGTGACGCCGTCCGGTGAGATCGTCTGGGAATACGTCAGCCCCTTTTTCGTCCCGTCCCAATACGGCATGGCCAACGCCGTGTTTCGTGCCCATCGGTACGGTCCCGACCATCCCGCCTTGCGGGGTAGGGACCTGGATCCCAACCGACACGGTAATCTCAACCGGCTTTACGGGTCGAGATGAAACCGACTCCCGGCCGGCCTCGTCAGGACAATGACCCGATCAACAATCAGAGCCGATCAGTCTTTCAGCACCAATTTCAAGGAGACGGAACCATGTACAACAAATCCATGATCAGCCTGGAACAGGCCCAGAATGCCATCACCGCCATGATCGCCGATTTCAACCGCGACCCCGACCGGCGCAAGGTCGATATGGCCGTGGTGGACGACGCCGGCAACCTGCTGGCCTACGCCCGCATGGACCGCTGCCTCAGGCCCACCTTCGCCATTCGCAAGGCCTACACCTCCGCGATGCGTTCCATGGACACCGCCGCTTTCGCGGAGCAGCTCAGCAGCACGGGCCGGACGCTGGAGTCCTTCGGGGATCCGCAATTGATAGCGATACCGGGCGGCGTCGCCGTTTTCCACGAGGGCGTGGTGGTCGGCGCCATCGGCGTGGGTGGCCTGCCCAGCGGGTTCGACGATGAGGCCATCGCCAAGGCCGGAGTTGCCGCGTTGGGAATCTAACGGCGGCGACCGCCCGCCGCATAGTTCTCGAACGGTGGAGACGAGATCATCAAGATGCGGTTGCGAAGCCAGGACCAGCGGGCACTGTTCCAATGTGAATCCACGCGGTAAGTGCGCTCACGTGTACCCACATTGCAGAGTGGGAACAATTTGCATGGATAAACAGGATGAATGGGATGGTCGGAGTTGGACACCTGTGCATCCATGCAAATTCCACGATCTAGCCAAACTGGGTACGCGTGAGTGGCTACTCCAGTTGCCGCAGCCTGGGGTCCAAGGCATCCCGCAGCCAGTCGCCGAACAGGTTCAGGGACAGCACGGTCATGAATATCGCCAGCCCCGGCAGCGTCGAAATCCACCACGCGATTGCGATCCGATCCCTGCCCTCGGAAAGCATGGACCCCCAGGCGGGCGTCGGAGGCGGCACACCGGCGCCCAGGAAGCTCAACGCAGCCTCCAGCAGGATGACCACACCTACCAGCAGAGTTGCCACCACAATCACGCTGTTGGCTATCCCCGGGAGGATGTGGACGATCATGATGCGAATGGTCCCGGCCCCGGCCACTCGGGCCAATGCGACGTAGTCTGCGGTCTTGACGCGCAGCACCTCCCCCCGCGTCACGCGGGTGAAGAGTGGCCAGATAGCTATCGCCATTATCACGATAATCAGCTGGAATGATGGTCCGAGGGCCACAACCAATACGAGGGCGACCAGGATGAGAGGGAGCGCAAGTATGATGTCCACCATGCGCATTACGACCTCGTCGACCCACCCGCCGTGCCATCCGGCGGTCAGACCGAGCACAGTGCCCATGGTGCCACCCACCGCCAGCGTCAGGCCGGCCATCACCAGGGAAACGCGCGCGCCATAAATGATCCGGGTAAACAGGTCACGCCCCAGGTGGTCGGTGCCCAGGATATACAGCGTATCGATGCCTTCCCGGACAACCACGTCCAGTTTGTCGCCGATAACCGCGTTGGGGTCTATCTGCCTGGCATTGAATTCGGTGATCTGTGTTTTTTGCTTTTCGATGTCGCTGGGGCTGATTACCGCCACCACCTCTTTGGTCACTATCACGGGCGGCACCGGCTCGTACGCCCAGAACCCCGGTTGGAGACGGTGGTTCGGGTCCCCTACTTCCGGGTCGTACGGGGATATCCAGTCGGCGGTGATCCCGGCCACCACTACCAAGGTCAGGATGAACACCGGAATGATGAGCACCGGGCGGCGCCAGCGCGAGATAGCCTTCAGGGCTCGCACGATGACGGGTTGGGAGGGAGCAAGAACTGTAGCGTTGGCCATTGGTTTCTCCAGGCCTTCTCTGGAAACGTGAATTCTCGATGCGGCGGTAACCGCTTCACTCGTCGAGGATCCGTATCTCCTACAGGTATCGGATTCTGGGGTCGATGTACGCGTAGAGTATGTCAACCAGCAGCGCTATGAACACATACCCCAGCGTGAACATGATGGTCAGCCCCTGGATCAGAGGGTAGTCCGACGACCAGAGGGCCTGCACTGCCAACTGACCCATCCCAGGCCACGCGAACACCAGCTCGGTGGTGATGGAGCCGGTAAGGATAGCCGGCATGGACACGCCGGCCAGGGTCAATGGCGGTATCAGGGCATTGCGAAATGCGTGCTTCCAGATGATCGCCCGGCCGGGCAATCCTTTGGCCCGGGCCAGTTTGATGTATTCCGTGTCCAGCGTGTCGAGCATCGCCGAGCGCATCAACCGCAGGCTGCCGGCCAGGAATCCGCCCCACGCCAGGGTGATTGTTGGCAGTACGAAACTGTTCCAGTCCTGCCTTCCTGAAGGCGGGACCCACCCCAGGTACACCGCGAAGAAGAAAATGAACATGATGCCAAGCCAGAAAGACGGCGCCGCCTGCCCGATCAAGGCCACGGCCCTCCCGACCTGGTCCAGAATACTGCCCCGCATCACTGCCGACATCACGCCGAGAGGTATCCCGACAATGAGCGCGAGCAGGAAGGCAGCCCCGCCAAGCTGGAGCGTCGCCGGGATTTTCTCTGCGACTACCTCCAGCACCGGCCGGCGCTGGCTGATCGACTCGCCGAAATCACCGCGCAGCACCCCGCCCATGAAGATTGCGTACTGGTGGTACAGGGGCTTATCCAGCCCCAACTCCTCCCCCAGCAACTCCCATTGCTCCTGGGTGGCATGATCGTCCAGGAGCAGTGATCTTGGGTCACCGCCCACCCGCGCCATGACGAAGATGATCATCGACACCGCGAGGAGCGTGATTATCATCAGGAAAAATCGGCGTACCAAAAACCGTTGCATGTCAAGGTCCCAGCATCAGATGGTCAGATACGTTCAACCCGGTCTCATCGCCTGAAGGTGGCGATTTCTCTTACTACGCCAAGCAGCAAGGTTCCCAGGTTGGCTGCCACGGCCGCGCCCAACGCCGCGTAGGAGAAGGCGTTGATGGGCGGCTCAGAGCAGCACTTGATTTCTCGATTCAGCGCGAATTCGTACCCCATCCAGGACCCGACAATTCCGCCCCCGATACCGGCAGATCCAATCAGCAAGAGCACCGGCAACGTATTGCCGTCCAGGCGCAGCCACGTCAGTGAGCCACCCAGTCCGGCCCCAATCGCCGCGCCCGCCAGGAACATCACATCCCGAAGCAGCTTGGATGAGGTGTCGGTGAAGAAATAATACAGGCCCCACGCGACCCACACACCCACATAGCTGAGCACGAGGGCTATAAGAAATCCAAGCCCTGCGCGCCCAGCGATGGTGAGTATGCTTGCCGTCAAGCTAACTTACGGCCGGAGCCGAAGCCATATCGACATTCTCTGACGCCCTCTGACCCTACTGATCAGTGAGGTTGGGAGCGTACTCGAACCCGGTCAGGTCCCGCGTTTCGGCGTAGTTCAGGTGATCGTTCCAGGGGGCTGTGTCCCCGTTCACGGCAAAGACCTGGTTCTGGGCATAGAGGCCGACCGACAGGGCGTTGTCGTACACGAACTTCGCGGCCTCAACCATGATCTCGTACCGTGCGGCGTCGTCAACGGTGCCCTGGGCTTCGTTCATATAATCGGTAAGGATCGGATGGTCCATGCCGAAGTTCCAGGCGCTCTCGTGGTTGAAAGCGGTGGACCAGCGGTCCAGAGGATCAACCGCCACGTGGGTGTGCTGGTACGCCTGGTTGTAGGTGCGGGTCACGATGCCCGGGCGGAATGTCTTGTAGGGCAGGTTCTGCTGGTTGGCCTTGACGCCGATCTGGTCCCACATCTGGGCGATGGCGGAGGTTACTTCCAGGTAATTCGAGCCGCCCAGAGGCGTCAGGGTAATCTCGAACCCGTCGGGATAGCCCGCCTCGGCCAGCAGTTGCTTGGATTTCTCAGGATTGAACTCCCACTGACGGTACTCGGCCGGCAGCTTGTCCAGGTGGAACGCCCACGCCGGCAGGGAGTCCGGGATGGCCTCGCTGCTCAGCAGCGTGTCAGAGATCAACTGGCGGTCAATGGCGATGGACAGGGCGGTGCGCACCTTGGCGGCGTTCTGCCATTCCTCGGATGCGGGGTCCGGGTTGCCGGAAATCCAGGGCAGAGAAGGATCAAAGCCGGGGACTCTCTCTTCGTGTTCCGGCGTACGCGAACCGTCAGGGTTCACTCCCACGTAGTAGTTGCCATAGAAGGCCATGCTCACGCCGCTGCCGCCGGCTATCCTGACGAAGTCGGTGCCGGGGTGGTCCGCCACCGCCGCGATGGAGTCCAGGTTCATTTCCATCGCCGTGAGGCCGTCGGTGAGGAAGTTGGCCACGCGGGTGGATTCCTCGGGAATGTGCAGCCACCTCAGTTCGGCAAACTCGGGCGTCTTGCGCCAGTGGTCTTCCACCGCTTCCCACCGGGTGAACTGGTCGCTCTGGTGCTCGGCAAATGACCAGGGGCTGGTGCCGGCGATGTTCCGGCTGGCCTCGTCGACGCCCACCTCTTCGAGTTGCGCCTTGCTGATGATGTTGACATGGGGGCGCGCCAGCAGGCCCAGGGTGTCGTACTGCGGCGTCCCGGTGTTCACCTCGATGGTGTACTTGTCGATGGCCTTGGCCCGGCCTTCGTCGATGATGCCGGTAACAACGGTACCCTCTTTGACGTCTCCGCCAAGCCCCCAGATCCGGCGGATGTGGGTGTTGAACGCCACCCGGGAGCTTTCGCCGCCGCTGATCATCAGGCTCCAGAGGACGCCTTCCGCATCCAGTTCTCCGTAGCCCTTATGGAATTGGGCGCCCTCTGCCAGCTTGAACGTCCAGGTGACGCCGTCAGGAGCGACGCTCCATTCCCGGAACAGCCAGGGAACAATCTCCTTGTCTTCGTTCATGTAAAGGAGAGTCTCGGCGGTGGTGTAGCCGTTATGGTGATACCCGGCTCCCTCCGTGACCGTCGGGAAGACGTGGAACGGGGCGACGAGGGGCAGCCCGAAGGTCAAAGTCCCCCTGGGCGCCATCACATCCGCGGTTTCCGGCATAGCCGTCGCTGCGGGAACGGCGGTAGCCGCAACGCTCGGCTGCCCTGAGCTTGAACTCGCGACGGGAGTGCTTTCTGCCATAGCCGCAGCAGGCATCGCGGTTGCTTCTACCGCCGGGGCCGCCGGCGCGGCGGCGGGCGCTTCCTGCGCCGTTCCGCAGGCTACCGCGACTATAAGCGCGAGGGCCAATGGGGCGAAAGCCAATAGTCGGGGCAATGGGAGCGGTTGGTGTCTCATATCAGAACCTCCGAATTCCGAAATAATAGGGCAGTTCACTGCGCCGCATTGCAACTCGTCCCGTCTTGACCAATGCCTGTGTCGTCGCACGATCATCGGCATTGGTTCGAATCAGCTCGATACCGGGCCGGCTCCTCGCAGCTTCTTAGACTGCCCTGAAAACGCCAAGGTAAAATAGACTGCCATCCGCCGCGAGTCAATAGCGAATGTTTCTCATGCGTAACCAGTTTCCTGCACCGGTCATTGCGAGCGCAGCGTGGTAATCTCGTCGCCGCCATTGCTGTCATTGCGAGCGCAGCGCGGCAATCTCGTCGGCCAAAAAATCCTGCCCATCCATGCCAACCACTCCCTTGACCCATTCAGAACTTCCGTGCTATCCTGTGTCCCGCAGGTGATTGTCCCTTTCCGACCAGGTTCCGAGAACACACGGCCAATTCCGATCAGCATCCAAGTCGCTATCCCGATCGCAGTAGACTGTCCCCGACCACTCTAATCGGAGTAGTCTCCTGGGTCGCCGCGCCCGCAACAGCGCGCCATGCCGTGGGCATGGAAAATGAGGGCAAAAAGCAAGCGCATTACCCCCGGCCGTGGGGCTGATCACTTCCCGGAACCTGGTCAAAACCAAGCAACCAATCGCCAATCGCCTGCAAAACCAACTGTCCGGTCACCTGCGCAAATCCAATCCCAAAGGAGCCATTGCAACCCAACCCAACGAACCCGTCATTCCCAACGAACCCGTCATTCCCAACGAACCCGTCATTCCCGAAAACCCGTCATTCCGGCGAAAGCCGGAATCCATCCATCCTGTGCATCCATGCAAATTCCCCGGTCTAGCCAAACCGGGTACGCGTGAGCGAATGTTTGCTCATGCGTACCCGCTTTGCCGCGCCGGAACAATTTGCGCAGCGCATCAATCAAATCCCGTCCATCCTGTGCATCCATGTAAACTTACCCCCGGCCGCCGCTGCTGGAATTGACGCCCCATGCCTGACTACCCTCACATCGACCGTTACCACCGCGAACTCGCCGACCTGATCGAGTTCGGCGGCGTCGACAACGAAGAAAACATCCGCGCCGCGTTTCAGAACTGCCTGGCGGCTTTCTGCGCCGACCACTCCGAGCGGCTGGTGCTCGTGCCGGAACTGCGGTCAAACCGCAGCAACAAGCCCGACGGCACGGTCCGGGACTCGCTGCGCATGACGCGCGGCCTGTGGGAAGCCAAGGACACCTACGACGATCTCGACCGGGAAATCCAGAACAAGCTCGCCCAAGGCTATCCCAGCGACAACATCCTCTTTGAGGACTCGCGTACCGCCGTCCTGTTTCAAGACCAACAGGAAGCGATGCGGGTGGAAATGACCGACGCTGCCGCGCTCGACGAGTTGGTTCGGCAGTTCCTCAACTATGAACTGCCCGAGATCCAGGAGTTCCGGCAGGCGCGGCAGCAGTTCAAGGATGACCTGCCGGCGGTGCTGGCGAACCTGCGGGAAACCATCGTTGATGCCGAAACCGGCAACCCAGGTTATCAGGAAGCGGCGGAGATTTTCCTTGACCTGTGCCACCAGTCCATCAGCACGGCGGTGACGAACGACAACGTCCGCGAAATGCTGATCCAGCACATTCTGACCAAGGACATATTCCTGCGGGTTTTCGCCGAGGACCAGTTCCACCGCGAGAACAACGTAGCCCGCCAACTGGACGCGCTGGAGAGCACTTTCTTCACCGGCAACGTGCGCCGCGACGCCGTGGACCGGCTGCGGGCCTACTACGGCGCCATCGGTCGCGCGGCCGACGACATCGCCGAGTACGGCGAGAAGCAGCAGTTCCTCAAGGGCATCTACGAGGATTTCTACCAGGCTTACAACCCCGGCGCCGCTGACCGCCTCGGCGTGGTGTACACGCCCAACGAGGTGGTGGACTTCATCATCCGCGGCGCCGACTGGCTGCTCCAAAAGCATTTCGGCAAGACGCTGGGCGACCGGAACGTGAACATCCTCGATCCCGCCACCGGCACGGGCACCTTCATCACCAACCTGATGAGCCACTTGCCGGCGGACCGGCTGGAGTACAAGTACCGGCACGAGATCCACGCCAACGAGGTGGAGATCCTTCCCTACTACATCGCCAACCTCAACGTCGAGTACACGTACAAAGAGTTGACGGGCCGCTACCTGGAGTTCCCCAACCTGTGCTTTGTGGACACGCTGGACAACATGGACTGGCGCGGCGCCAGCGGCGCGGCGGTGCAGCGGCAGACGGCGCTCAACCTGGGCGGCGTGTCCGAGGAGAACTGGATACGCATCCAGGAACAGAACGAGAAACCCGTCAGCGTCATCATCGGCAACCCGCCGTACAACGCCAATCAGCAGAACGAGAACGACAATAACAAGAACCGGGCCTATCCCGACATTGACCGTCGCATCCGCGAGACCTACATCAAGGAAAGCACGGCGCAGAAGACCAAGCAGTACGACATGTACAAGCGGTTCATTCGCTGGGCGTCGGACCGGCTTGAGGACGACGGTGTCATTGGATTCATTACCAATCGGGCCTACCTGGACACCCGGCAGGATGACGGTTTCCGACGGTTAGCGGCCCAGGAGTTCACCGACATATACATCCTTGACCTGGGCTCGGACGTGCGCCGCAATCCCAAAATATCGGGCACCACGCACAACGTCTTTGGCATCCAGACCGGCGTTGCCATCGCTTTCTTCGTCCGCGAGAAGGCGAAGTTGGGCCAGTGTGGTATCCACTACGCAGTACGGGAGGATGCGGAACTGGCAACTGATAAGTTGGCCTATCTGCGCGAGACAACGCTGGACAGCATCGCGTTTGACGAAATCACGCCGGATGCCAAGTCATACTGGCTCGACCAGTCCGACAGTGGTTTTGAGTTACTGACCGCCTTGGCGAACCGGGAAACCAAGCTTGCCAAATCTGCTGCCAGTGAGCAAGCTGTGTTCGGGTTGTACTCGTTGGGTGTGATCACAGCCCGTGACGAATGGGTGTACGACTTCGACAACGACCACGTTGGTGTGAAGGTTCGAGGATTCATCAACGAGTATGAAGAAAAGCGGGCTTCGCACGGCGGAACCACCGTGGAAGACGCTGCTCTGGGAACTACCATCAAATGGACGCGCGACCTTAAGCGCCAACTCCGAATGGACGCACCGAACGTCTTTGACAGGAACGGCATCAGGCCGACGCGGTTTCGCCCGTACGTGGATAAACACCTTTACTTCAGGCAAAGCCTGAACGAGATGCAGTACCAGTTGCCAGAGATATTCTCCGCTGGCACGCCTGCAGAAAACCAAGCCATCTGTTTTTGCGTAAACGGCAAGGCATTTTACGTTCTGGCGACCGACCGGACATTTGACTACCATTACACTGGCGACAGCCAATGCCTGCCGCTCTATCGCTACACAGCGGACGGCGAGCGGGTGAGCAACATCACCGAGTGGGGACTGCGGCAGTTCCGCGAGCACTACGGCGACGACGGCATTAGCGCCGAAGACGTCTTCGCGTACACCTACGCCATGCTGCATGACCCGGCCTACCGACAGCGGTACGAGGTTGACCTGCGCCGGGAGTTCCCCCGCGTGTACTTCCAGGAGGACTTTGCCTGGTGGGTCGAGCAAGGGCGGGAACTGCTGGATCTGCACCTCGGTTTTGAGACGGCGGAACCGTGGCCGCTGGAGCGTGTCGATTCACCCACCGCTCATCCTGAGCTTGTCGAAGGGCGAACTGCGGATCCTTCGACAGGCTCAGGACGAGCGGCAAGGGTCATCCTGCGCGCCGACCGGGAAAAGGGCATCATCCAACTGGATGACCGGACTGCGCTGGCCGGCGTGCCGCCGGATGCGTGGGAGTATCGGCTGGGCAATCGCTCGGCGCTGGAGTGGGTCCTGGATCAGTACAAGGAACGGAAGCCCCGGGACCCCACCATCGCCGAGCGCTTCAACACCTACCGTTTCGCCGACCACAAGGAGCGCGTCATCGACCTGCTGGGCCGCGTCTGCGCGGTAAGCGCCTTCACGTCTGCCATCGTTGACGAGTTGGGCGCCCAATCATCAATCGGTTAGAATCAGGGTCGATGATGACGAAATTGTTTACAGAGCAAAAGCGGATGGAACACCGTCAAATTGAAGTAAACGGGCGCCGCGTGTTGTGCGGACGTTGCGCCGCCCGGTGAAGCGAACACCGGTACGCGCGAGGAAATACAACTAAAGGAGGACCAGGCTGAACGGTTCCCACGGTTGCCGTCAAACTGGCTTACGGCCGGAGCCGTAAGCCAGCTCGATGCTCTGTGACGCTCTCCCGGCCTACTGGGTGAGGTTGGGAGCGTACTCCAGCGCGGTCAGGTCCCGCGTTTCGGCATAATTCAGGTGCTCGGGCCAGGGTTCCGTGTCCCCGCTCAGGGCGAACACCTGGTTCTGGGCGTAGAGGCCGACCGACAGGGCGTTGTCGTACATGAACTTCGCCGCCTCGGCCATGATCGCGTACCGCGCCTCGTTGTCCACGGTGCCCTGGGCTTCCGCCATCAAGTCCCGCAGGATCGGGTGGTCCACGCCGAAGTTCCAGGCGGTATCGTGGTTGAAGGCGCCGGACCAGCGGTCCAAGGGGTCAACCGCCACGTGGGTGTGCTGGTACGCCTGGTTGTAGGTCCGCTCCACTATGCTCGGACGGAAGGTCTTGTAGGGCAGGTTCTGCTGGTTGGCCTTGACGCCGATCTGGTCCCACATCTGGGCGATGGCGGACGTCACTTCCAGATAGTTCGAGCCGCCCAGGGGCGTCAGGGTGATTTCAAACCCGTCGGGGTAGCCCGCCTCGGCCAGCAGTTGCCTGGCTTTTTCGGGATTGAACTCCCACTGACGGTATTCCGCCGGCAGCTTGTCCAGGTGGAACGACCACGCGGGCAAAGGATCGGGGATTGCCTCGCCGCTCAGCAGGCTATCCGCGATGGTCTGGCGGTCAATGGCGATGGACAGGGCCGTTCGCACCTTGGCGGCATTCTGCCATTCCTCGGACGCGGGGTCCGGGTTGCCGGAGGTCCAGGGCAAAGTGGGATCGAAGCCGGGGGCTCTTTCAATGTGTTCCGGCGTGCGCGATCCGTCCGCGTTGAGCCCCACGTACCAGTTGCCATAGAAGGCCATGCTCGCCGCGCTGCCGCCGGCTATCTTGAACAGGCTGGTGCCCGGCACGTCCTTGACCGCGGCGATGGAGTCCAGGTTCATCTCCAGCGCCGTCAACTGCCCGGTCTTGAAGTTGGCGACCCGCGTACTCTCTTCGGGAATGTGCTGCCATACCATCTCGGCAAACTCGGGTGTCCTGCGCCAGTGGTCTTCCACCGCGGACCACCGGGTGAACTGGTCGCTTTGGTGCTCCTGGAACTCCCATGGGGCGGTCCCGGACATGTTCCGGCTCGCCTCGTCCACACCCACGTCCTCCAGTTGGAGCTTGCTGATGATGTTGACGTGGGGGAAGGCCAGCAGGCTCAGGGTGTCGTACTGTGGCGTCCCGGTGTTCAGCTCGATGGTGTACTTGTCAATCGCCCTGACCCGTCCTTCGTCCATGATGTCGGTGACGGTTTTGCCTTCCTTGACGTCTCCGGCGACTCCCCAGATTCTGCGGATATGGGCGTTGTACCCTACGCGGGAGCTTTTGCCGCCGCTGATCATCATGCTCCAGATGACCCCTTCCGCATCCAGTTCCCCGTAGCCTTTGTGGAACTGGGCGCCCTCTACCAGCTTGAACGTCCAGGTGACGTTGTCCGGAGCAACGCTCCATTCCTTGAACAGCCGGGGAACAATCTCCCGGTCTTCGCTCATGTGAACCAGGGTCTCCGAGGTGGTGAATCCGTTGTGGTGATACCCGGCTCCTTCGGTCACCGTCGGGAAGACGTGGAACGGCGGGACCAGGGGCAGTCCGAACGTGAGAGTCCCCCTGGGGCCTAACATGGCCGAGGTTTCCGGCATGGCCGTCGGTTCGGGAACTGCGGTAGCCGCGGGCATTGCCTGCCCGGAACTACCGGACCCTCCTGCGCTCGCGACGGGAGTGCTTTCCGCCATGGCCGCAGCGGGCATTGCGGTTGCTTCTGCTGCCGGGGCCGCCGGCGCGGCGGCGGGCGCTTCCCCTGCTGTTCCGCAGGCCATCGCGATCATCAGGGCGAAAGCCAATGAAGTGAAAACGAATAGTCGGGGTGATGGGAGCCGTTGGTGCCTCATATTGGAACCTCCGAATTGCCGAAGAATAGGGCAGGTCGCTGTGCCGTGTCGCAGTTCGTCCCGTCTTGATCAACGCCTGCGCTGTCGAACATCCGTCGGCGTACATGCTGACCTGTACGAATTACATCCATATAGGAGTAGTTCTTCGCAGGATTTAGACTGATCTGGAAAGCGGATGTAACATAAACTGCCGCCCAATGCGAGTCAATAGGGAATACCAGGGCTCGTGCAAAGTCGTTGTCAGAAGCAGGATTACCAGGATTAGAGGATTTTCGGGATTTATGAACATCCTGAAAATCTCAAAATCCGGCAAATCCTGCTTCTGACATTTGCCGCCGGGATGAACTTTGCACAAGCCCTGCGTGTTGGGGCTCCTTGATATAATGCCGGCACGGAAGGAGCGGGACCCTGATGCCCAAAATAACGGGTGCTAGCGTCCGCAGCGCGCCGACGCCAGTGCGGTCTACAGCGTTTCGGGCCTCATGCCAAGCATGTGGTTGGGACGTCCCGCGAGAGACAAGACATAGCAAGGGGGACCAACCAGAGATGCCTGGCTACAAGGGGATATTGTTCGACATGGACGGCGTGCTGGTGGACAGCGAGCCACTGTTCCACAAGGCGGTGAACGTGATGGTGGAACGGTGCGGCGCCGCGCCGATCACGGAGGAGGAGAACAACCGCCACCTGCTGGGCACCACGGTGGAGGAGACCTGGGTGCGGGTCAAGGAACTGCGCGGTATCCCGCAGACGCCGGAGGAGTTGCTGGCCGGCTACAACGAGGTGGTAAAGGAGGTGCTGCGCTCCGACCTGGTGGCGCGGCCGGGCGTGCGTGAGTTGATCGCCGAAGCTCAACGGCGCGGACTGCCCATCGCGGTGGCGTCGTCATCGCTGCGGGAGTGGGTGAACCTGAAACTGTCGGTGATCGGGCTGACCGACGCATTCCCGGTGAAGCTGGGCGGAGACGACATCGAAAACGGCAAGCCGGCTCCCGATATATACATCAAGGCCGCCCGGCTGCTGGGGCTGGAACCCACGGAGTGCGTGGCCATCGAGGACTCGCCCATCGGCCTGGCGGCGGCCAGCGGGTCGGGGGCCTACACGGTCTGCACGCTAACCGATTCCACGCGCCACCTGGACCTCTCGGCGGCGGACGTGATCATCGAGAACCTGGAGCACTTCGACTACGGGCTGCTGGCGGAGGGGAGCTAGCCCCGGCGTCGGCGCCGGCGATAGCCCGGGAGGCCGGGGTAAGTCCCTTCCTGCAGCACCCACTGCAGCCGCTGCATCAACGCCCGGGCCTCGGCGGCGTCCATCATGGACAGCAGCTCGGCAACGTCTCCCGTCGGCGCCAGTATCTGTCCGCAGAGGTTACGCAAAGGCTCCAGCAGGCGATCGGGAATAGGCTCATCCGCAAAGTCCCAGATGGCGGTGCGGATCTTGGTATCAGCATGAAACGTCAGGCCGTGGTCGATGCCCCACAGCTTGCCATCGGGGGCGCGGATGACGTGCTCGGGCTTGCGGTCGGTGTTATTGGCCACCAGGTCGAAGCAACAAATGGTGCGCAACTGATCGGCGTCGCACTCGCTCAGTTCCTCACGTGTGATGGTGTAGTAGTTTTCCCTGGGGTTATGGTCCACGTAGAGTTGGACCGAACCAACGCCACCCGGCCCTTCGCGGATGATTGTCGGCGGAATAAAATCCCAACCCAGGATGTGGCTCAGCAGGTAGGCTGCGTACTCCCGCTTGTAGAGCGTGCCGCTGGGGAAGTCCCACAGGGGCCACTCGCCCTGCCGGGGCTTGTAGATGGCCAGGCCGTAGCGGTCGCCGAGGGACAACTCGGCCAGATAAGTGTAATTCGAACCCTGCCGCGTCAGGTCGCAGCTCAGGATCTCCCCATGCCGCAGCAAGTCAAGGTCGGATGGCCCGTCGGTGACCACGGGAACAGGCGGCCTGCCGGCCGGCTAGCCGGTTTCAAATACGGCGTGGCCGTTAGCGCGAGCGCAGCGGTGGCCGTCGGGATCGATGGGCCCGCCGCACAGGAAGCACGGAGGCCGGCCGGCCGCGCAAATCCGCAACGCCTGGTCGGCCAGGTCTGACGACTGGGCCATCGTCATCCAGAAACTGACGGACGTATGGGCGCCGGCGTCCGGATCGTCCTCGTCGCCCTCGAAAGCCTGGATGACGAAGCAGTTCGCTTCCCTGTCGTATTCCAACTGCATCTGTCGGGCGCGAAAGTCCTGCTCCAGGGGATCGCCCATCCAGGGTGTTTCGCCGGGAGCGCTTTCCTTGTCGCCGACCGATTCGGCCAACTGCTTCACGGCCTGCTGGAGATACAGCGCCAGTTGGAGTAGCTGCTCCTTTTCGAGCCAGATAAAGGACTGGGCTCTCCCGGCCTCCGCCACCAGCCGGAAGGTGCGCTGACCGGGTCGCCCAAAGGTTTCGGCGGACACGGACTGGGCAGCACCCATCTTATAGCGGACTTCACGCTCTGCCATGCGGCTATGATAGTCGCCGGCTCTTAAGCTGGCAAGTGGCGATCGCTCGCCCTGAACGCATACCCGGTTTGCGGCGTGGGAACGTCAGAAGCAGGATTTTCGGGATTACGGGATTAGCAGGATTGAGACCATTTGGGGCAGAGCGCTCCTAATCCTGATAATCCACAAATCCGGCAAATCCTGCTTCTGACGATGCCACAGCCCCCATCAATCCTTCAGCGCCGGTATCGCTTCCTTGCCGAAAAGCTCTATCGACCGCATCGCGTCGGCGTGCGAGAGCTGCCCGCCCTGGGCCTCCAACAGGATGAAGCCGGTCCCAGCTGGGACCGGCTCCAGATTTGCTTCGTGAGGACGGATGGTTGCTGACGATTTGCGTCAGGCGCCATCGGAAGGCATCGTCATACGCATTGTCTACCGGAGCTACAGGCCGCCCAGGTACTCGTTGTACCCGCCGGCGTCGAGCAGCGCGTCCAGCTCGGCGGGATCGGTCATGCGGACCCGGAGCATCCAGCCGTCACCGAAGGGGTCGGTGTTCACCAGTTCGGGTTCCTGGGCCAGGCGTCCGTTGATTTCGGTTACCTCGCCGCTGACGGGCGAATACAGGTCGGAGACGGCTTTGACGGACTCGATCTCACCCATCTTGGCCATGTGCCCCACGGGAGCGCCGGTCTCGGGCAACTCCACGTACACCACGTCGCCCAACTGGTCCTGAGCGTAGTGGGTGATGCCCACCAGGACGGTTCCGGCGGCGGCATCCTCAACCAGGGCCCACTCGTGTTCCCTGGAGTATTTGCGGTCTTCGGGATTCACTTTGTCTGATACCTCCCAAGGGTAGGGTAGTCAACGATTCTGGCGACCGAAGGCGCCACGGATGGCAAGTCATACCGTCACTCCTGCGAAAGCAGGAGTCCAGAGCGGGTATTGTGAAACGATCAGAAAGGTCATTAACGATTGGGGACACTGGATTCCCGCTTTCGCGGGAATGACGGTATTTGTCAACGGGCGCTAGCTCGGCCGCTGGTAGAAAGGCAGTTCGACCGTGGTGGCGTCCGCGCGACGTCCGCGAATGTCCACGGTGAGTACCGTGTCGGTGGCGGCGTGGGCGGCGTCGACAAAAGCCGTGGCGATGCACCGGTTCAGGGTGGGCGAATAGCTGCCGCTGGCCACGGTGCCGACGACCTCGCCGTCGACCAGAACGTCGTACCCGGCGCGGGGAGAGCTGCGCCCCGGCAGGGTCAGCCCAACCAGGCGGCGTTCGGTCCCGTACACCCGCTGGTGGTCCAGCACGTCGGCGCCGTTGTAGCCGCCGTCGCGCCGCACGAACCGGCCGTAGCCGGCCTCGATGGGGGTGATGGTATCGGTGAGCTCGTGGCCGTGCAGAGGGAGGCCGGCCTCCAGCCGGAGCACGTCCCGGGCTCCCAGGCCACAGGGAACCGCGCCGGCCTCGGTCAGCCTGTTCCAGATAGATACGACGTCGGTCGCGCCAACGGCAAGCTCAAACCCATCCCCTCCGGTGTAGCCGGTGCGTCCGATGAACACGCGGCGGCCGTCGATGTGGCCGCGGCCCCAGGTGAAGGGACGCAGCAGGGACGGCGCGGGGCTACGGCCCGGGTTGCGAGCCAGGCGCGCGCCGGGGGCGAAGTCCTCGCACAGTTGGTCGAGGATGTTCACCGCACTGGGCCCCTGCACGGCGAGGAGGCCGGTGAGCATGGTGCGGTCGGTGATATGCACCCCCCGCCCATCGAAGTGCTGGGCAAGCTGGCGGTCAAACCAGAGGCTCACGGCGGGTCGGTTCCCGGCGTTGGGGATGAGCAGGAATTCATCCTCGGAGAGGCGGTAGAAGATGGTGTCGTCGATGACACCGCCCCGCTCATTGCAGATGAAGCAGTAGCGGGCGCGGCCCACGCGCAGGCCGGACGCGGACCCGGTGAGCAGGATGTCCAGCAGACTAGCGGCGTTGGGTCCGCCGATGTGCAGTCGGCCCATGTGCGAAACGTCAAACAGGCCGGCCGCGTTGCGTACCGCCGCCACCTCGGCGATGACCCCCTCGTACTGCACCGGCATGTCCCATCCGCCAAAGGGCACCATGCGGGCGCCGAGAGCTACGTGGGTGTCGTAAAGCGCGGTGCGGAGATTCTCAGCAGCAGTGGTATCAGCAGCCATAGGTTATTCGAGCGGCGGTGTGACGTTGGAGAACTCTGAGAATCATCATACCGCCAAGACCGTTGAGGCGCAATGACGAAAAGGCCCTCACGCGTACCCACTTGTCTTTTACATCGACAAACAGGATGGACAGGATGGACGGGACTTTTGGATGCCGCGGATACTGCGAGCGCAGCAACGTCACCCCGCACTTGATGCGGGGGTGTCAATCCCGTCGGCCAAAAAATCCTGCCTATCCTGTTTATCCATGCCAGAGGCGATTTCGCTGCTCGATGTTGTTCGGTGCCGGCGGAAGAATGACGCGAAATTGCGCTTTGGCGACCGGTCATCCGCGTTGACGCAATTCTGCTTCCAGCTGGCGTACCCTTTCCTCCGCTTGTTGGAGCCTCTGGCGCTCCGACTCCAGGCTTGGGATGTAGTCCTCAGTGCGGGGGTCGTACCAGTCCAGCCGTCCCTGCCGCCAGCACAGGTACAGTCCCAGGGGTTCGCTGTATCCCCGCAGTTCTCCGTCGGGTAGTTCGTCCACGATGATGGGATGGTACTGACCGTCGACCAGACGGTCCCCAGCCAGTCGGGCGCCGTGAAACTCGCCGGTCTCGTCAAAGCGCCAGTACTCCCGTATGCCCAGCCTGGCGTAGAAGTCGGGCTTGACTTCAATGTCGGTACGCCAGGTGTGGCGGGAAGCGATCTCTAATACCAGTTCCGGCGGCTTGCCCTGGAGCGACACCACGTAGCCGTTGTTGGCCTCGTACAGCTCCGGGTCGGCCTCGAAGGCGACCAGCAGGTCAGGATAACGGATTGGACCTCCGGGCACGGCGCAGATGTAGCGTTCGCCGGATACGATGGTGGTCTCCGGATAGGCCAGGTGAGTCTTGAGACGGCCCACGTTGCCGTTTTCAGCCAGGTGCTTGAAGCTGGTCATGTCGTCGGGATGCTTCTCCGGGATGTCGGGCAGGCGGAAGGCCGCCGGATTTTGCGGAGCCGTCTGGGTGGTATGGCGGCTGGTCATGGGTTTCCTCCCGTGGGAGTTTGTGGCTGTGCCATTGTGGGTAGCCGGTTGGGCCGGTGTCAACGACATCGGCTGCGGCCACACCAAAGTCGGAGTAGCGAAATCCCTCCATACCAAGAAACCTCACGCGCACCCGCTTTGCGGAGGATTAGCAATTTGCATGGATAAACAGGATGAACGGGTTGGTATAAGTTGGATGATGGGAACCGGCTCGCTTTCGGAAACCAGGCTGTAGTCACAGTTGAACGCTGCCTTTTCTGCCGCTTTGCTGCCATTGGGACGCCTCTGCTGCCCGCTTCGAGCCTGAACCGTTATAGCGCGGCGCGTCAATCAAATCTTGTCCATCCTGTGCATCCATGCAAATTCCCCAATCTCGCCAAACTGGGTACGCGTGAGCGAAAAGGCCAGGCGCGTCCACGTTCGCCTCCCAACGGCGGGGACGATCCGCGGTCCTCATGCGTACCCAGTTTGCGGCCGGAGAAACGTCAGAAGCAGGATTTTCAAGATTATCGGATTTTCAGGATTGGAACCGTTATGTGATGGAGATATCCCAATCCTGCCCAATCATAAAAGCCGGCAAATCCTGCTTCTGACGATTTGCGAAAGCGGGTACGCATGAGCCGCGGTGCGGTTGACGGCGTTGCCGGGCTGCGCAGACAATTGCCGGCGCCACGCAAGCCGAGTTGCCACACAGGAGCGAGGGATGACTCAACAGTCGGAACAACCGGAGCAAGAAGGCGAGGAGCGCACAATCTCCACGGCGGAGGAGCTGGCTGTCTACCTGATCGAAAACCGGCAGCTGGCCGCGGCGTTGGTCAGTGAGCTGGCGGACGAAGTCGAGACGGACGGTTACGATCCGATCAATGACATCCTCGAAAAGGGATATGAAGATTCGTTCTACATGGACGACCTGACGGGGTTCGACGAGGAATTCGATGCAGTCGTGATCACCCCGATGATCGAGATCGGCACCGATTGGGACCAGCCATTCGATTATCACGATTTTGGTGCCAGCGTAGACGGCTTGCTGGAAGGCGCGGGGGTCGATGAAGAATTGGCCTCCGAATTCAGACGGCATCTGATGCAGGAGTGCCTGCGCCTGGTGGAGATGAAAGGACGCGTCAGGCCGGATTCCGGCTTTGTCGACATTTTCGGCCTGAAGGTCTTCGAGGCCTACAAACCGCTTCAGTCGGCGCTGCAAGAGGAATTGCAACTGTTGCGGCAGGAGGAGGACGAAGAGGATTGGGGCTACGGTACAACCGGCGAGTTGATGCGGGACGCCCTGGCCAGCGCAATCGAGAGAGCGGCGCCGCTCATCGCCGAGTGGATGGCGGAAACCATCGGGGAGGAGGGCGAGGAGCTGGCGTTCAACGCCCTGAGCCGGATGACGTCGTAGCCGGAGTCCTGGCATCGCGTCCCATTTGGGCTGGCTGCCGCAGCATCGAGACCCAGGGACGCGTCCGGATTTGCGGGCGGCCTCCATTTGGGGGATGATTGGCGCACGGCTGTCACAGATTCCGGATGGAACACGAGCAACGCACGGGAGGAACAACATGAGCGACCTGGTATTGCGAACCGCCGTCGGCAACTACGGGCACACGACGCCCCTGAAGGACGGCACGATCACGTCGTCGGCGTTCAGCATGGAACATATCGAGGTGTCGCCGGTGACCCGCATCTTCCGCCGGATGGTGCGGGAGTTGGAGTTCGACGTGGCCGAGATGGCGCTGTCCACGTACCTGTGCGCCCGGGCGCACGGCAAGCAGTTCACCGGCGTTCCCATCTTCCTGACGCGGGCCTTCTACCACGGCGGCATCGTGGTCAACTGGAAGAGCGGCATCGAGTCGCCCAAAGACCTGGAGGGCAAGCGGTTCGGCGTGCGCAGCTACACGCTGACGCCGGGGGTGTGGACCCGGGGCTTGCTGCAAACCGAGTACGGTGTGGACCTGGACGCGGTGACCTGGGTGCTGTCCGGCGACGAGCACGTGGCAGAGTACGTGGCGCCGGCCAACGTGGTGTCATCGTCCAACGGCAACCTGGGCGAGATGCTGCTGTCGGGCGAGATTGACGCCGCCATCGGCGCGGGCCCCGTGGACTCGCCGGACATCCGGCCGCTGTTCGACGAGCCGGACGCCGCCGACGCCGCATGGCACCGCAAGACGGGCGTGTATCCCATCAGCCACATGCTGGTGGTCAAGAACGCCGCGCTGGATGCCAACCCCGACCTGGCAGGCGAACTGTTCGAGACGTTCAACACGGCCAAGGCGCTGTACATGGGCAAGCTGCGTTCGGGTGATGCGGCGGCGCCGGAGGACCGACCGTACCACCGGATGGTTGACGTGGTGGGAGACGACCCGATCCCCTACGGCGTCGAGAGCTCGCGGAAGACGCTGGAGACTTTCGTGGGCTTCAACGTGGAGCAGAAGGTGATACCGGAGGCGGTGGACGTGGAGGAGTTGTTCCCGGAGGCGACGCTGGGGCTGGGGTAATTCCCAAAACGCACGAGGCGAACGTCGGGCTTTCTGCCGTCGGCCGCAGCCGTCAGGATAGCCGTAACTGTTCAGACTTCAGGAGGTTGTCATTGCGAGGCGCTTGCGCCGTAGCAATCTCGACGTCGTAGCTGCGACGTTTGCCCCGAAGGTCTCCCCTGCGCAGACAAGGTTGCCGCCCCCGTACCAAGTACGGGGTCGCAATGACACTTCCTCCGCAACTCTGAACAATTACAACCAACAAATAAATTTGACAGGGAACTACATTGCATAGTACCTTGACGTCCAGTGCTCAGGTGAGGAGGCATCGAAATGGTGCGGGTAAATAAGCAGATCAAAATCGACGAATATTACGATGCGGAGCGCAACGAGATTATCGACTTTCCGCCGCCTTCCGAGGATTTTTTGAGGAAAGCGCGCCCCGTGGCGCGCCGTATGAAAGAAGGCAACAAACGGGTTGATGAAATGGTCAAACTAATAGATGCGCGAAAGAAGAAGTAATAGCTGGCAAGACGACATTGAACTCATCCTGCTTGAGACTGAACTTGACGAACTGCACGATGACGTGCTGAGCACCTTGCAGTTCATGGTTGAGATGTTCTCGGACCAGGGATTGGATCTTCACGCCGAATTTATCGTAGAACATTTTATCGAGCCTATGACACAGATGAATTACCATAGGGTGTTGGTCAATGTACGCAAGTTCAATCGTCAATACAACAACTTTCAAACTTATTCGCTGCTATTCGTAGACTCGTTGCGCCGACTCGCGAGATACAAGATGCGATTGGATAGGGCCAGGCGGTCCAGGCGTGGTTGAAATACCGCTTGAAGGCGGAGACAGGAATTAGATTCCGGCGGCGGTTTGCCAGTTGCAACGGCGAGGTAACATGAGAGCGGGGGCGCTGCTGTTGCGCCCCCGCTCCTTTTGATCCGTGCGCCGCTGACGGTTACACGGCCACGGCCTGTTCGTAGGTTACGCTGCCGACCTGCTCTTGGGGGAAGATTTCCCAGTCGAGCATCCAGCGGTGGGTCCGGTCGAACATCTCCTTGGTGTAGGGCTCGAAGACCAGGCGCTCGCCGATGCCGGCGCGGCGGTGGTCGAACAGCGGGTGGTAGCGCTCGGGCAGTTCGTTGAGGAAGTAGTGCTGGTAGCGCTCCTTGGCCGCGTCGATCTCGCGCTGGGCGCGCTGCAGGGCGTTGAAGTAGGCCCGGAGTTGATCGTCGGTGGCATCGCCGTTGATGAGGAAGCCGATCATGAAGCTGGTGTCGACGAGTTTGCGGAAGCCCTGCTGCTCCAGAACGTAGCCGGGAGCGCCGAAGACGTTGGCGGCTGGCACCCGGCGATCCAGCGCCAATTGCAGCCGGTCCAGGGGGCCGCCCACAAACTGGAGCTTGATGTCGTCACGGGGCAGAATGCTCTCCAGCGCTTGCAGGGCGGAGAAGTGACTGCCGGAATGCCAGCCGACGGCGACCTCCACACCCGCCAGGTCCTCGGGGGTCTGCAACGACGACTCGGGGGCGACCCAGATGCCGCTGGGAGTGACGGAGTAGGCATGGCCCCACATGCGGCCGTGGGCGGCGCTGGCGGCCATGCCCACCGCCCAGTGGCAGGCGGAGCTGATCTCGCAGGCGCGGCCGGCCTCCATGGACTCGAAGGCGCCGCGCTTGATCTCCATGGGCGCGTCCTCGGCGGAGTCGACCGACGGGTTCAGGGTCTCGTCGGGGCGGTTTGACGCAACGAACTCGTAATCGAGGCCCTCGTCGGCGAAATAGCCCTTTTCCTCGGCAACCCATTCCTGCAGCCGGCCGTGGGGCACGATACGGAACTTTGACATCGGGAGCCTCCATGTAGCGCGGTTTCGTAGCGTGATTATCCCGGATGCTCACCCTTGTTTCAACTTGGTGTTGCCAATATGATGACGCTTACACAGGATCACCAGGAAAAGGCGGTAAAGAATGGTCAAGTACTCTTTCCGGTTGCCCAACGCGGACTACCTGGGTTTTGAGGCGTCGGCGCAGGGCATCCTGGACACGGCGGTCAGGGCGGAGGAACTGGGGTTTGACGCGGTGTTCGTGAACGACCACGTGATCGTGGACGACGGGGCGCGGAGCGAGCCGTGGCGGCAGGTGTACGACCCGCTGATGTCGCTGGCCTACGTGGCGTCGCGCACGTCGAAGATCGGGCTGGGCACGTCGGTGCTGATCATGCCGTACCGCAATCCGGTGGTGACGGCCAAGATGGTTGCCACGCTGGACCAGATGTCCAACGGGCGGGCCATCGTGGGCGTGGGCTCGGGCTGGAACGAGACCGAGTACGCCGCGCTGGACGTGCCGCATCGGGAACGGGGGGCGCGGACCAACGAGTACCTGCGCCTGTGGAAGGCGTGCTGGGAACCCGACCCGGTGTCATTCAGCGGGCGGTTCTTCTCCTTCGACGGGCTGTACACCAGCCCCAAGCCGGTGCAGAAGCCGCACCCGCCCATCTGGATTGGCGGTTCGAGCCACGCGTCGCTGCGGCGGGCGGCGCGGTTCGCGCAGGTGTGGCAGCCCACGCCCACGCCGCTGCCGACCCTGGTGAGCAACTGGCAGTACCTGAACGACGTATCCGCCGAGATCGGTAGAGAGGAGCCGCCACGGGTGCGGATGAGCTTTCGGGTCAACATCACCAGCGTCACCGGATTTTCCAGCTCAGGCAGCGAGCGTCTGACGGGGTATGGCACGGCCGAGCAGATAGCGTCGGACATCAACCGCTACCGGCAGGAGTCCGGCCTGGACGAATTCCAGATCAACTGCCACGACTGCGGCAACCTGCAGCAACTGCTGGACACCATGGACGCGCTGGTGCAGGACGTGTTTCCCAAGGTGGATGATTAGGGCAGAGTCGCACCGGCCTGTCATTGCGAGGAGCGTAGCGACGTGGCAATCTCGTTCCGGCGCCTGTTGCCCTGACGAGATTGCCACGCTCCGCTCGCAATGACACCCCCAACCCGGGTTGGCGCGACACCCGGTTCCTTGGCCAACCTCAAACTGGTAACATGCTCTCACCGCACCGGAGAAATCGTCACTTGACCACCACTTCGATCCATGACCGCATCGTAGAGCTCTTTGCCGATGCTCGGCAGGTCCACGGCCAGGCCGTCGAACGCCTTGAAGAAGGCGACATCAGGGATGCAGCCGAGAAGGCATGGTGCGCAACCAAGCGTGCCACAGACGCTCTCATCCTGGCCCGTACCGGTGAGGAGCCAGTCACCACCGCAAGGACCACCGACGAGCTGGATGCTCTGGCACACGGCGATTCTGAAGCCAGAGGTCTCCTGGGTCGTTACTACAGTCGCCTGGGACAGCTCCACGGAGCCTGCTTCTACGACGGACGCTGCAACCCACAAACCGAGCGACGCATCAGAGAAACGACCGCTTACATCGCTGACGCTGAAATCCTTTCCAGGGCGTAGTCACGGACTGTCCCACGTCTACTTCTCAAAGCGTACACCTTCTGAGCCAGACTCCGGGCGTCCCCAATTCCGCCGTGAGCGGCGGCTGCCCTAAACCGCAGGACCGGTGATGTAAACGCGTCGCGGGAATAATAGTGAAGGTTTTCCCTACCGACCGAAAGGAGAAGCATCGCGTCCTGATGGACGCGGTGGAGAGCGTGCGGGCTACTCTGGAGGCTGGCGCCGAGGAGTCGGAGCGGATCGGCACGCTGGCGCCGGCGTCGGTAGACGCGCTGTACGAGTCGGGGTTGCTGCGTCTCAAGATGCCCCACGTGCTGGGCGGCGCCGAAGCCGACGTGGTGACGCAGCTGGACGTGCTGGAGGCGGTGAGCCGCATCGACCCGGCGTCGGGCTGGTGCCTGATGATCGGGGCGGCCAGCGTGGGCAGCCTGGCCGCGTTCCTGCCGGACGAATCAATCGAGGAGATATTCGTGGGCGGGAAGCCTCCCAAAACGGCGGGAGCGGCCGCGCCTTCGGCCACAGCGACGCCAGTGGACGGCGGTTACCGGGTCACCGGCCACTGGAAGTTCGGTAGCGGGATTATGCACGCCGAGTGGGTCTCCGCTGGCGCGCGCGTGGTTGGCGAACTCGAGGGCTACCCGCGTCAGGTTCGGATGGCCATGCCGCGGCAAAAGGTCAAGGTGCACGACAACTGGCAGGTGATGGGCCTGCGCGGCACGGGAAGCTGCGACTTTTCGGTGGAGGACCTCTTCGTGCCGGACGGGTTCGCGTGGGACTCGACGCTGACCGAGCCGCTCCGGGGCGGCGCGTTGTACCGGCTGGGACGGCCGGCCTTCGTGACCAACGAACACTCGGCCTTCGCGCTGGGTGTGGCTCGGCGGGCTCTGGACGCGGTGACGGAAGTGGCGGCGTCCAAGACGCGGGGGTACAACTCGGTAAACCTGCTGGCGAACCGGGCGACGTTTCAACGGGCGCTGGGCGAGTGCGACCTGCGGCTGCGGGCGGCGCGTTCCCTCAACGTGGAGATACTGGAAGAAGCGTGGCGGTCGGTGTGCGCAGGCCAGACTCCGCCGCCGCCCTTGCAGGCCCAGATGCGTAGCTGCGCCACCTACACCACCGACGTGGCCGCGGACGTAACGGCCCAGGCCTTCCGCTACGGCGGCGGCGAGGCGCTGTTCACGCCCAACATCCTGCAGCAGTGCCTGCGGGACATCAACGCGGCAGCCCAGCACCAGATGGTGAGCGACACGGCCTACGAGAACCACGGGCAGTTCCTGCTGGGGCTGCCCGACGCGCGGGTGATGGAATAGCGGAGGTGTTGAGATGGCTACCTATCTGTACGTATCGCTGCAAGGGGACGACGTCATCGCCCGGTACGATTTGGATCAGGCCACAGGCGGGCTTGCCAACCGGACCGAGTTTCCATTGGCGGGGATGCCGGCGCCGATGGCGACGGATCCGAAGAAACGCTACCTGTTCGTCGGCCGGCGCCGGGCCGGAGAGTACGGCCTGACGTCGTTCGGCATCGACGGCGGCAGCGGCGACCTGGCGCGGATCAACGACATCAACCTGGGCGGGAACCCGGTGCATATCTCGGTGGACCGCACCGGGAATTACCTGCTGTCGGCCTACTACTACCAGGCGCGGGTGGGCGTGCACGGCTTTGACGACGCCGGGCGGCTGGACCCGACACCCATCGAGTGGCGGGAGACGGGCATCGGCGCGCACTACATCCAGACCGACGCGTCCAACCGCTACGCCTTCGTGCCGCACATCGCGGAGGGGTCGCAGACCGGACCCAACGCCATCTTCCAGTTCCGGTTCGACGAGACGACGGGCCGGTTGACGCCGAACACGCCGGACCGGGCCAACCCCACGTCGCCCGAGGGGCCGCGTCACGTCTGCTTCAACCCCAACCTGGACGTGGTGTACTCCTCCAACGAGCAAGGATGCAGCGTCACCGCCTACCGGTTCGACGCCGACGCCGGCACGCTCAGCCCGTTCCAGACGGTGCCGACGCTGCCGGAGGATTTCACGGAGCGCAACACCTGCTCGCAGATCCAGATCACGCCGTCGGGCCGGTTCCTGTACGCGCCCAACCGGGGGCACAACAGCGTGGCCGGCTTCGCTGTAGACGCGGACGACGGCAGCCTGACCGCCATCGGGCGGGTGGCCACCGAGGCGGTGCCGCGGGCCTTCAGCCTGGACACCACGGGCAACTACCTGTACGCCTCAGGCCTGGAGACGGGCCGGCTGGCATCCTACCGGGTCAACCAGGACAGCGGGGAACTGGAACCGCTGGAGGTCTATGACATCGGCCGAGAGCCGATGTGGGTGCTGATCATCGACCTGTGATCGCGCGTGGCCGGCCGACGCAGGCTGGTGGTAGTGGTGGTAGTATGGAAGGGCGGTCGACGCGGCCGCCGCTGGTCCATAGGGGCCTGGCGTGGGGGCTTAGCTCAGTGGGAGAGCACCTGCTTTGCAAGCAGGGGGTCACGGGTTCGAATCCCGTAGCCTCCACCAACCTGCACGGTAGATAGAACTGCATCGGGAAGGGCCACCTGGTCGGTGGCCTTTCCCGATGCCAGGCTGTCGCTGGGCATGGGCACGGTGTAGCGCATCAGGGCGTCGCCGGGCACCACGAGAATCTCCTTGACGAAGGTCTCGATGAAGGCGCGCCGCTCGGTAAGCTCGCTCTCCTCCAGGAAGTCCTTCATCTCCCGGGCGTAGGCGGCGACGGCGTTCACGTCGTCCAGCACCTTCCGCCGCTGGCTTAGCGCCGTCCTGGCCTCCTCCGCCGAGCATTCCAGCCGGTCCTGCCGCTCCCTGAGTTCCCGGATGCGGGGCCTGAAGTCGTCCACCTCCATGTCGGTGGTCTCCACCAGGTTGTAGAGCCTGCCCAGCCGCTGGCGCACGTCGTTGAGCTCCGAGTCGATGGTCTCCAGCCGCTTGCGCTGGTCGCGGGTCACCCCTCCCATTTCCGACTCCACCACCTTCACCAGGTCGCGGATGCTGTCCTCGGTGAGGATGTTGGAGCGGATCCTGTTGACCACCAGTTCCTCGAAGCGGCGGGCGTTGAGGGTGGGAGTAGGGCAGGCGTCCCTGCCCACCTTGATGTTGGTGGGGCAGACGTAGTAGGCGTACTGGCCGCTCTTGGCGAAGCGTCCGGTGAGGGGCGAGTTACAGGCCTGGCACCGGGCCAGGCCGCTGAGCAGGTAGGAGCTTCCCACCCGGCGGGGGTTCCTGACCTTGGGGGCCCGGGAGCGCATCTGCCGGTTCACCTTGCGGAACTGGGTCTTCGTCACGATGGCGGGGAAAGCCTTCTCCACCCTGACCGGCTCGCCCTTGTCCTTGGCGCCTTCGCCCCATACCAAAGTGCCGGTGTAAGCCTCGTTGGTGAGGATGCCGTGGACGGTGGTCTTGCCCCAGAGCTTGCCCCTGGGGCTGGCGATGCCCTCGCCATTGAGGATGCGGGTGATCTCCTGGGTGCCCTTGGCGGCCTCGGCCAGGTCGAAGATGCGCTTCACGATGCGGGAGGAATCGGGGTTGACCTCCAGGGTGGGGCGCTTCTTGGGGCCGTCCTGGACCATGACGCGGTTGTAGCCGAAGGGGGCGTGGCTGGAGACCCAGAAGCCCCGGGAGGCGGCCTCGCGCATTCCCCGCAAAACTTCGGTGGCAAGATTTTCGCTATAAAATTCGTCCACGGACTCGATGATGGCCTCCATCAGCTTGCCGGTGGGGGTGTCGTCGGCGTGCTCGGTGATGGAGACAACGCGGACGCCCTTCCGTCTCAGCATGGACTTGAAGGCGACGGCGTGCTCCCGCTTGCGGGTGAACCTACTGAATTTCCAGACCAGAATCTCGCGGAAAGGGGCCTGGGACCTGCTGGCCTCGTCGATCATCCTGCGGAACTCGGGCCTATCGGCGACGCGGCCGCTCTCGGCCTCGTCCACGAACTCGCGGACCACGGAGTAGCCGTTCCTGGCGGCATGCTCACGCAGGGCGCGCAGCTGGGCGGCGACGGAGAGGTCCACGTCCTGGCGGTCGCTGGAGACCCGGGCGTAGAGGGCCACGGGCGTGTTTTCGTATTGGTTACTCATCATTTCCTCCTGTCGTTTCGTCCTGCCTCTCCAGCCGGGAGCGCAGCCGTTCCAGCCTTTGCTCACGGCGAAGCTCCCGGTCTTCCAGGTACAATCGGAGAGCTTCGCGCACCAGTTCGCTCATGTCGCGGCCCTCTTCATCCCTGATCCACTGCACCTGCTCGAACATATCGGGGGGCAGGGAAAAGGTAATGGTCCTGGAAATGCGGCGTGGGGGCATGGTCTCTCTTTTTGCCTGTTGATGTATGGTGTTGTCTTACTATTCATCATCGGACATCCGGCATTTCCTGTCAAGGGGCGGTGCGGCGCGACGGGGTGAAGAACTGCGGCCCAGCCATCGCTGGGCCGCTTATGCGTGATGGTGTCCCTTGCGCCCGTTGCGTATGCGGGAATGGCATCAGCCCTCCGCCATCGGCCCCTTATCGGCCTGGGCCTGTTCCGCCTGCTGGCGCATATAGGAGCGGATGGCGACCCTGGCCCAGATGCGCAGTCCGTCGCGCAGCAACCGCCGCTGGTCCGGGGTGTAGGACACCTCCTGGCCGTCGGTATCTGCCCCGGCGTTCTCCTGGCCGGGCATCTCCGGTTGGTTCTTTCCCTTATTGTCTTTCATTGGCATAATCGCAGCGGCCTTTTCCGGCTGTCGGCCACGGGCCGCTGGCCTCTCGTCAGTGGTCTGGGGACGGGCCGCCGGCGCGTGCGGACAGGGCGGGCGCCGGCGGTTAGTCTATCCGGGTCTATTCCTCCTCTTCCTAGTCGTTGTGATTGCTAGTCGTTGTGATTGGCCGGCCGGTCCTGGCCCAGCAGGATGTCCAGGCCGCCCTTGACGTCGCGGGCGAAGCGGACCAGGGCCAGCATGGCGCCGCCGCAGGGCTCCACGCCCTTCCTGCGCCAGCGGCGCAGCTGCTTGCGGTCCACGCCCAGGGCCCGGGCCATGGCGCTCCAGGTGAGGCCGCTGGCCTCCTTGAGCCGGACGATGCGGTCGGCGAAGTCCCAGGGGAGCACGCCGCTCTGGTGGTGCAGGGGGCACCCGCGGAAGGGGTTCCCGGGTTCATGGGTCGCCATCTTTGTCCTCCAATCTGAATAGCTGGTGAAACTCATCCAGACCGAGGGCCCGGAGCATCCGGCTGCGGATGCGTCCCGACGGCGCCCGCTCCCCGTTGACCAGCATGGATATGTAGCCAGGGCTGACGCCGATCTCTCGTGCCAGCCATTTCTGGGAGCGGTTGAGCAGGCCCAGCCGGTCCCATAAGGCCGTCGCGTCGAGCCGGACAACGGTCCGCCCTCCGCGCCCCGAGGGGCCTCCCGGTGTCCTGAAGTTTGGGCACATGGGGTTGCACCTCCCTATGGGATTTGGTTGCCTTTCGTTACCGGAATGGCCGGGCGGGTTCCCAACTGCCCGGAGCGCGCCAGGCTTCTCCCAGCGGCCCCAGGGCGGAGATGGCGCTCCTGTGGGAGACCCGCAGGGGGACGGCCACGCGGGCGCGTGCCATCTCGTCCTCTGCCACCCGCAGGAAGTGGCCGGCGGCAATGTCGTCGTCGAAGACCACCAGGACCTGGGGGCTGGCGCCGTGGTCGTCGGTGGGCTGCCTGGTGGAGTAGTAGCGCAGGTAGGGGGCGAGACGGGCCGTCATGGTCACGGGCCTGACGGCGCGGCGCTCCCACTCCAGGAAGAAGGGGCGGGCCGAGCCGTCCTGGCGCAGCACCCCGGAGGCGTCGGGGTTGACCGAGCGCCAGGTTCCCTCGTGGCGGAAGCTGCGGGCGGCCCGGTGGGGCGGGTCCAGTTGGCGGACCTCCCAGCCCAGGGCGCGCGACTGTCTCGCCAGGGCGGACAGGAAGCCGTGGACGGCGGCGGTGTGCTCCAGGTTGCGGAGCAGTTGCCGGACCCGCCTCCCGGCGAGGTTGCGCCAGGTCGGCGGCTCCGTGGGGTCGATGGGTTCCACGCTCCACCGCCGGCGGGCGACGCCCACGGAGGTGCGGTCTCTCCGGGCCAGCAGCGCCAGTCCTTCGTCGGTAAGGGCCAGCCGGCCCCCGGCGGCGGGAACCCGGGCCGCCAGGCCCAGGCTCTCCAACGGTTCCATGAGATGGGATACGCGGGGCTCGGAAACGGCCATCAGCCCGGCCAGATCCCTTTGCAGGATGCCGGGCCAGTCGGCCAGCAGGTCCAGGGCGCGCTTCTCGCCGGGCTTGAGCCGGGCAGGCAGCGCCGCTGCGTCGTCCGGGGCGACAGGCCTTGGAAGGACGAGCTTGGACGGGGGCGGCTCCGTGGGCAGCTGGCCGCCGGGCCCCAGCCTGTCCAGGGCCGAGGCCAGGTCCAGGGCGGCGTTCACCGACGGGGCCTGCCAGATGCGTTGGCCCGGTCCAGCCAGTACCGCGTCGGACTCCAGGGCCAGCAATGACGGCACGGGGGAGCGGGACAGCAGTTGCCGGAGGTGGCGCAGCCGCATTTCGTCGGGGGACAGCGCCAGGACGACGCCGGGGATAGGTCCCTGGCCCAGCCGCCACAGGCGCTTGGCAAAGCCGGTGCGGTCGGCGGTGTGCCCCTGCCGGATGATGCCAATGCAGTGCCCGCCGGGAAGGATGATTCCGGCGTCCAGGGGGACTGACCGGAACCAGCGGAAATCCGCTGTCCGCCACAAGGCGGGTATGGACGACGCCAATCGGTAGATGACGGCCACGGCGTCCAGCCGCTCCAGCAGGCTGCGCTGCCAGCGGGCGGATACGGGGTAGTCCCTGAGAATGTTCTCCATTCCGGCGCCCTCGAACTTGCCCAGCCGTCGCAGCCCGCCGGCGTTCAGGTAGAACCGGCGCGTAGGCGGCAACAGGCCGGTGGCGTGGGAGATGGAAGCGACAAAGCCGCCGTCCACCAGCCGGGCCACGGCCTCGTAGACCGCGCCCCGGGAGCGGCCGGTTACGGCGGCCAGTTCCAGCCGGTCCAGGAAGGGCATGGCCGCCAGCGCCCGCACCATTTCCCGTTCGCTCCCTGCGGGCCTCATTATTCGGACTCCTGGGCGGGTGGTTGCTGGCTCTTGCCTTTGCCGTTCTGCCGCTCGGCCAGCAACTGCCGGTAGGCGCTGACCCGGCGCTCGCCCTCGGCCTCCCCGGGGATGTTCCCCGCCGCGGGCGTGTAGGCGGCCACGGCGGCGCGGATGCGGTCGGCAATGGCGGGATCGCCTCCCTCGGGTTTGCGCACCAGCATGGAGAAGGCGGGCATCCGCTCGGTGCCCACGGTGGCGCGGACGTAGCACTGGTGCACGTCCAGCGACGTGATGTCGTCCTCGGTCACCCGCTCCTTGCCCAGCTCCCACACCAGCTGCCGGGCGTCTCCGCCCGCCACCTGGAAGACGGCCAAACACCCCACGTTGGCCAGGATGGTGTCCCGCATGGTGGGGGACAGGTCGTCCAGCTTGGCCAGGCTCTGGGTGGCGAGGATGAATGACGCGCCGAACTTGCCCAGCTCCGACAACATGGACTCGTAGTCCACGCCTGGCATGGACTGCATCTCGTCAACGACGACGAGCGCGCCCCTGCGCTGGGAGAAGGGCAAACTCCCCTGCTCCCGGATCACGGCGTCCACCAGGTTGAGGAGCGATGCTCCCACCAACGCCGCCACGTCCCTGCCGGCAGTGCCCTGGGAGGTGGACACCAGCAGGATTCCCCCTTGCAGGATGGTCTCCCGCAGGTCGATGGTGGAGCGGGGCTGGCCCAGGATGGCCCGGGCCCGCTTGGAGGAGGCGTAGTAGGAGAGGCGGGTCTGCACCGGGGCCAGGGCCTCGGCCCGGTACTGGCGGTGCCAGTTGCCGAAGTCCCGGGCCCACCACTCCAGCAGGTAGGAATCGTTCACCCTGGCCAGGACCGAGTCGCGGAAGGCTGGGTCGGACAGGAGCCGCAATCCGTCCAGGATGGTGTGCTGCTCCCCGGCGGCGGTGTCCGGGTGCTCGTTGGCCTCGTGCAGGGTCTTGACGGTGTGCTCCAGGATGGACTGCATCCGGGGACCCCACTGGTCCCACAATCCCTTCGCCACCCGCACCACGGAATCGGCGGTCCTGTCCCTATCGGAAAAGACCCTGCTGTCCAGCAGGTTGATGCCGGGAGCGCGGCTCTCGTCCGCCAGGTCGATGAGGCGCACCTTGTCGATCAGCGACTCCGGCACCTGTTCCAGGATGGCGGCCACCAGGTCGGCGTGGGGGTCCACCACCACGATGGCGTCCTGGTCGCGGCCCTCGGCCTTCTCCCGCATTTTGTGGGCGACAATGTGGTGCATCAGGGTGGACTTGCCCATGCGGGTGCGGGCCACGTACAGGTGATGGCGGCGCAGCAGGTCCTCGGGGAAGCGGACTTCCCTTTTCGCCCCGGCGGTGGTGTCCCCCACCAGCGCGCCGCCCTTCACTCCCCGGGCCGTGGGCAGCAGGCCCCTGGCGCCGGAACGCTCCACCAGCGGCGTCCTCGTCTCCCGCCCCGGGCGGGTGCCAGAGGCAGGCGGCCTCGCGGACGCCCAGGACGCTGCGCCTGCCGAACAGCCCAGGCCCGGCGGGATGCAGGCTGACGGCGGGCAGCGGGTCCCTCACGTCCCCCACCTGGAACCCGGCCCCGGCAGGGTGCTCGTAGTGGCGGTAGGCGGCGGCAACCGGGGTCAAAAGCTCGCCGGCCCTGGGCAGGCGGGTGGTCCTGGGGATGATGGCGGTGACCTGCAACTCGGCGTCGAAGGCCACCCGGGAGACCTTCTCCCGGATCAGCATGGGGTCGTAGACCCGGTTCCTGGCCTGCTTCCACCTCCACCAGCCCCAGCCCGCCACGGTGAGGCCCCAAGGCCGTGCCGGTTTCCCAGCAGGGCCGCCTTCCAGATCTCGCCGTCCTGTATCCACAGGTAGCCCCGGAGGGCGGCCAGCGCCCCGGCGCCCAGCACGGCCATGGTCACGCCGTCCAGTTGCAGGGGTTTGGTCTGGTAGGTGTAGGAGGGTTCGCGGTTGTCGGGGACGGCCGGCCGGTGGGCGCGGGCCTGGTGGCGCTGGGACCAGTCGGGGCCCAGGGAGGCGCAGCAGCAGCCTTGCCACCACCCGCTCCCCCTCTCTCAGGTTGGACAGGGCGCCGATGACCGCCAGCAGGGGGTCGGAGCCCGGGTCCAGCAGGTCGTCGTCCCGGAAGGTGCGCAGGGGCACGTACTCCGGGCCGTCCACCCGCAGGGTGAGGGAAGCGGCCTGCTCATATTCGCCCACAACCCAGGGGATCGTCTTCCGGCGGGACCTCCCGGATGCGGGCCTGGGGATAGTGGGCGGCGACCTGGCTGCGCACCACCTGGTCGTCATGGCAGCGGACCAGCAGGGTCACGCCGTCCATGTCCCCGGCGATCTCCAGGGAGAAGGGCTCGGGAACGGCGATGGACTGGAGCAGGTTCTCCACTCCCAAAAGGGTGCGCTCCCCGGTGCGCGGCGGCGTCACCGCCAGCAGCGCCGGCGGCTTATTGACCTGGCGGTTGCCCATGAGGATGTTCTTGACGTTGATACTCATATTTGTTAGCTCTCTTCCTCCTTGTTGTTGGTCTAGCTGCGTGGTCCGGGCCGCCACTCGATTACCTCAGTCTCCTCCGGGGTGGCCTCGATGCGGATGGGGAAGCGGTTGCCCCTGGCCAGCAATAGGCCGTCTCCCCTCGGACAGGACAGCAGCCAGCGTTGCAGCTCCGCCGGCAGGTCGAAGGCTTCCCCCACGGTGCTGACGGCGGCGGCGTCCTGCTGGAGCAACAGCTTGAAGGCCGCGTTCTGGAGCAGCGCGCGACCGCTGTGGCCGGTGATGGTGCGGGAGGAGTCCTCGGATAGCAGGTCCCTGCACGTCCTGGGTGATGAACTGGAGGCCCAGGCGGTGCTTGCGGGCGCGCTTGGCCATTGAGACCATGAAGGCTGCCCCCTCCGGGTGCTGCATGATGCTCCACACCTCGTCCACCACCAGCAGCCGGGGCCGGGGGTCCTGGGCGGCGGCGGCCCACACCGTCTCGGTGCAGACCATGGCGGCGGCGGGCCGCAACTCGGGTTCGAGCAAATGCAGGTCGAACACGGTGACCAACGCCTCGTGGGCCAGCAGGTCGTCGCCCTCGTCGGAGAGCAGGTCCCGCAGGCTGCCGGTGGCGAAGGGGCGCAGCAGGTGGGCAATCTCCGGCGTTTCCTGTTCCAGGTAGCCGTAGAAGTCGCGGAAGCCGGTGCGCTCCCGCCGCTGGGCGTAGTAGGAGGCCAGGGCGTGGTCCAAAGACGACCGGCGCTCGGCGGACAGCCGTTCCCCCACCATCACCTCGATGAGCCTTCGCAGGCTGCCGATGCGCTGGAGGAGTTCTTCCGAGTCGCCCCGGTCGATGACGAAGGGGTTCATGCCCTGGCCGGGGACGCCGGGAGACAGCACGCGCCCACCGGCGGCCCTTGCCATGTCGGCGTACTCGCCCTCGGGGTCGATGACGTAGGCTCTGACTCCGCGACAAACACCCCGCAGCACGCCCAGCTTGGTGGCAAATGATTTTCCAGAACCGGAGCGGGCCAATACCGCCGTATTCGCGTTCAGGTGCGTTCCGTCGAAGGGGTCGTAGACGATGGGGGCGCAGGCCCTGAGGTCGATGCCGTAGAGGGTGCCGCTCCTGGTGTCCAGGTCCGGTGGCGAGAAGGGGAAAAGACGGGCCAGCGACGACGTATCCAGCGTGCGCCACACCGCCACGGCGTTCAGGGCCAATGGCAGGGTGGACAGCAGTCCCTCCCGCTGCCGGAAGGAAAGGTTGTCCAGCTTGCCCAGGGTGGCGGCGAAGTGGGCCTTCGCCTTCTGGGTCAGGTCCTTGAGCGTGTCGGCGTTGTCGGCGTGCAGCGTCACCGACAGGGAGGCGTGGAACAGCCTTTCCCGTCCTCTCTGCACCTCGTCCCTGAGACGCGACACGTCCTCCAACGCGATCTCCGCCTCGGGCGACATGGAGCGGCCCCGCTTGAAGGACAGGGACTGGGCCGACTCGAAGCGGACCTTCTGCCACTCCAGGGTGCGGGCCGCCTGCTCGGTGGGGATGGCGCCCAGGTGCACCGACAGGTCCATGGGCGCTCCGGCAGCCATCAGCCCCTGAAGGAAGCCGGGGGCCAAGGACCGGGGCCACTTGCCCAGGTGCAGGGAGCGGGTCAGCCGCCCACCGATGCGGATGTCGCGGCGGTTGACCTCCACCTGCAGCTCGGCGTCCTCGTCCCTCTCCACGGGCGAACCGCCCAGGGTTGCCGACAGCCAGAACAGGCGCAGCGGCTCACCCGTTAATGGAAAGACGCCCAGGCCGCCCCTTGCCAGCAGGCCGTGCAGTTCGTCCATCCGCCCGTGCTCGCAGACGGCGTAGAAGCGCCGGTCCAGGATGCCCTCCCGGGTCTCCAGGTTGCCCAGCAACCGCCCCAGGGAGTCGGCGGCGTCGCGGGTCTGCTGGGGCAGGTCCTCGGGCTGGGCCGCCATCAGGTTGTTGCGCAGGGTTGCCAACACCGGCGGGTGCTGGCGCACCAGGAGCTGCACCGGGAAGTCCAGGGCGTTCAGGGAACCGGCGAAGGCCCCCAGCTTGGGCTCGTCCAGCTCCAGCCCCATCACCTCGCTGACCGCCAGCTTCACCCCGTCCAGCCTTACCGGCCCGTCCTGTTCCAGGTGGGACAGCATGAAGAACAGGTTCAGGTCCGGCGGCGGCTTGGGCGGTTCGGCAACCGCCTCCGCCGCCTCCCCTCTGGATGTCCGGTTGACGATTGCCCTGATGTTCGGCAATGTCGCTTTCATCTTTCGTCTCTCCTTTTCTAGTCTTATGCGCCGGGCAGGATGGGACTGAGGCCGCCGCTGGTCAGCAGGGCGATGGCCTTGGCCAGCAGCACCACCACCAGGCCGACGACGGCCATGACCACGGCGTTCCGTGCTCTGCCCCGTCGTCCCTCGCCCTCGGCGCCCTCGGCCATCAGCACGAACCCGGCCCAGACGATGGCGAAGAGGCACAGGCCCGCGCCGGCGTAGGCCATGCCGGTCAGCACGGCGTCAATCGCTTCAAGCAGCAGTTCCCTCTTTTCCTCCGGCGCCCCGGCGGCCACCAACGCCAGAGCCTGCCCCGTTCTGGATACGGGGGCCGCCGCCGAGGCCAGCAGGATGCTTGCCCAGCGCCCTACCACGGCCACCAACTCCACCAGGAGGAACCGCCCACCTGGGTCTGCTCCGCCTGCGGCGGCGGCGGCTTGGGCGGCGGCACGTGGAGGTAGCGGAAGGGGTTGTCAGTCCCCACGCCCAGGCCGTCAGCCAGGGGCAGCGACTCCGGCCTGATGCGGGTGACCGGGGCGCGCTGGTTCTCCACGGCCCGCACGTGCTCCGGGTGGTGGACGCGGATGGTGACCGTCTTGACCGTCGTGCTCTCGCCGCAGCGGCAGGTCACCCGCCGGGTGTACACGTCGGTGCGGGCCGGATGATGCGTGGTCTGCAACACGGGCGGCAGCGGCACGTCCAACGTCGCCGCCAGGTCCGCCGTGATTTCCAGGCCGTGATTCAGCTTCCGGTCGGGGACCGGCAGGGTGAACCGGGTCTCGCCGCCGGGAACGAAGGCCGCGCTGGTCGCGTGCGGACCGGCGGCGACCTTCACCGTTCCCGCGATGCCGGTGACGCCGGCGTCCAGCAGGGCGGGAACCGACTGGCTGAAGTGGCCGCCGTAGACCGGCAGGTCCACCTCCTGGCGGGTCTCGGCGATGCACTCGGAGGCGATGACGCCCTCGATGCTCCCCGGCGTCCACTCCAGGGACACCACCTCCAGGTCGCACAGCTCCCCGTCGTAGCTGGGCAGCGGGTAGGGAATCTGGCCTCTCTTCAACGACACCGCCCCGGAGAAGCCCAGCGCGTCCGTCCAGGAGAAGGTGAAGGACGGCTTGGGGCCGTTGAGCGACAGGTTGTAGGTCTTCGTCTCCCCGGAGTGGACCACGGAGTTGGCGCCCATCTTCAGGGTCCGGCCCGTCCGCCCGCCGAAGACCCGCACCTTCAGCTCCAGGTCGTGGGCGGCGCGCAGGCTGACGGTTGCGGTGTTGCCGGATACCGCCAGCCCCTCGATGTAGATGCGGCGTCCGGGCATAGGGTCGGGCGGCTGGAAGTAGATCTCGCCCAGCCGCCAGGCTTCGCCGTAGGGTTCCTCCTCGGGGTCGCCGGCCAGGGCCGGGCCGGGAACGGCGACGACGGTCAGCGCCAGCAGGCCGGCCGCGGCCAGCAGCCGGTACCAGGGCTTTCCGCCCCGGGTCTCCCGTATGTCGGGTTTGGCGGCGTTGCCGTTCCGGGGACCGCGCCGCTTGCCGAACCAGCTGTGGGGCCGGAAGGGCGCCCGTCCCCTGTTCCTGGCGGCCTTGGCGGCCTTGCTCACGCCGGAAGCGGCTTTCCTGGCCAGCAGCCGCAGCGGGTCGGGTTTGGCCTCCGGGGCCGGCGGGGCTTCGCTGCGGGCCAGTTGCATCGGGGAACCGGCGTAGCGCCGGGCCCCCAGGTTGAACTTGAGGAGGTCGGCGGCCACCAGCGGCAGCCCCCTTCCGCCCACCTTCCCCACCGTCAGGGCGATGCCCGCCACGCCGATCAGAATCCCCACGGCCAGGCGCAGGCCCACCGGTCCGAGGGGCAGGTAGTGGTAGGCGCCGTAGGCCACGGCGCACACCGCCACCACCGCCACGATCTGGGGGAAGGTGAACCACAGCAGCACCTTGTCCTCGGCCTGCACGTGGGTCGGTACTTCGTGCTCTCTCATCCTTCCCTCCTAGTTGGTCTTGATCTTCTTGGGGTCGGGCACGTTGGGGTCCACCGGATTGCCCACCACGGCGTTCATCACCAGTTCCACCACGCCGTAGGCCACCAATGCCAGCACCACGCCAGCCAGGGCGGTCATCATGGCGCTCTTGCCCCGTTCCATCTGGTTGGGGGCGCCGGAGGCGGTGAGGTAGAGGTAGGCGCCGTAGATGAAGTAGGCCACGCCCACCACGCCGACGAGGCCCAGCAGGATGCCCACCAGGTTCGATACGGTCTGGGTCAGGTCTGACATTTCTTGCTCCTTCGAATTGATTGGTCTGTTCCCCGTTGGTATGTCTCGGTCTGTCCCCGTTACTGGCACATCGCTCCACCTCCTGGGGTTGCGGCCGGCGCGAGCAATCGCCGCGCCGGCAGTTGTCGTTCCGGTTGCCCTCCGGCTACGGCCCCTGGCTCCGGGGCGTGGGGCCGCTCTGGCCGGCCGGCGTGGAGTTCTGCGCCGCCGAGTTCACCGCGCCGGTGGCGGCGCCGGTGGCGGCGTTTGTCGCAGCAGAGGCTGCCGCCGCTCCCGCCGGACCCCCGGCGGCTCCGCCGGCCAGCAGCCCCAGGGCGCGGCCCGACCGGACCATGGAGCCGGGCAACGACATGCCGAAGTAGAGGGTGTGCAGCCAGGCGTCGAAGGTGCCGTGATGCCCCAGCATTGAGGGGACACGTCCGGCCAGGTACATGAAGGCGATGGCCATCAGCAGCATCCACACCAGGTCCTGGGCCGCCTCGCCCCCGGTGATGGCCGCGAACTTGTCGAGAAACCCGAAGGCCAGGGCGATGGCGATTAGCTGCACCGCCTGCTGGAACACGGCGGTCATGAACAGCCGCAGCCAGTGCTTGCCCCAGCCCGCCGTGTGGGGCAGAATCCACAGCCCCAACGCGATGGGGGCCAGGCAGAGCAGGATGTCGATCAGGGCCAGGCGCAGGACCATCTGCACCAGCAGGTAGAGGATGAAGAAGCCGAAGACCAGGTAGAGCAGGGCGATGAACACCGCCAGCCCGGTGTTGGCGGCTTCCGCTGCGTTCAGCAGCGGCTCCAGGGGCGCCCGCAGCAGGTCGCCGGGGGTGACGCTCAGAGAAGCCGCGATGAATTGAGAGACGGCGTGGGCCACGTCGATGACCAGGGCGCACCACCACAATGACGATGCGGCGGCGGTCAGGCCCAGCACCAGCCGGGGCACCATCTCCCGCCAGCCCGACTGGTGGTGGCCGAGATGCTCCTGGACGATGAAGCAGAGCCCCATCCAGCCCAGGATGATCGCCAGCATCCCCGACGCGACGGCCCAGACCGCCGTCCAGGCGGCCCGGACTATCTCGTGGTCGTAGGTGAGTCCGGGGGGCGTTCCGGTGAGAATGTCCCCCATACTCGCTACCCCCCGCACTCGGCCAGGTCGGTCCCGGCGGCTTTCTCCACCACGCCGCACAAAGTCCCGTGGACGCCCTGGATCACCCACCTGGCACCGGCCCGGGCCCAGCGGTCCGGGTCGAGAGCGCCCAGCACCCGGTCCCACAGACCCTTGGGCTGGTGCACCGGCACCAGGGCGTGGAAGACGTGATGGTCGCCGCCGCCGGTTCTCGGCACGGACATCACCATCAGGAATGCCTGCTCAGGGTGCAGTTCCGGCTGGCCGTCCAGGACCGGGTACTCGAAGGTGTACTCCCAGCCCTCGGACAGCTCCTTCTCGCCGCCCCGCACCCGGTAGGTGTTGGTGACCCACTCGCCGGTGTCGGGATGGCGCAGGGCGTAGTGGAGGACGTCGATCTTCCGGCTGAAGACGGGGCGGGCGATGAACTCGCCCTCCTTCTTCCGCTCCACCATCTGGCGGTCTCCGTTGACCAGGGAGAGGTTGTCGCCGTCGGGGGGAGGGGACTGGGCCAGGGCCACGCCGCTGGCGGGTACGGCCACGATGGCCGAAAGCAGCAGCGCCGCCGCCAGCAGGGTCAACCGGCGCATGGGCCGGGGATTCGGTTTCAGGGTCAACTCGTTCACCTCCGTCCGGTTTCGGCGCTGGTACGTTTCGCCAGCGCCGCCGCAGAGTGTGAACAATCGATTCCCCCCGCATAACCTCCCGTAGGGGCCTTCAGCCGTGAACGCCCCCACAGGCCCGCCCCGGTGGGGCACTTCAGCCGTGAAGGGTCTTTCAGGACCGCCCCCGTAGGGGCCTTCATCTATGAAGGGGCTTACAGGGCCTTACGCCGGCGCCGTCCCCCGTGATGTCATTGGGGTGTACAGGGATTTGGACTTGCGTACATTTTTGTACCCCCTCCTGTTTCCAGGCTGTTTCAGCTTTGAAACAGCCTGGAATCGGGGGAAACCGGCCCCCTACAGGAGGTGAATTGTGAACGCTTCGACTTGCGGGCTGGTTCCGGTGGGGGTGTGCAAGTCCCGTGCCTGAAACGTACATTTTTGTACCCCGGCAAATCGGGGCCGGCGTGCAAAAGCCCAAGGTGAAACGTACATTTTTGTACCCGGAGGGAGAATCATGGCATCGGAGCGGCCGGGGATCGACGGGAGCCGGGACATCGAGGACCTGCACCACCTGCAACTGATGACCCTGCTGCGGGAGCAGGTGCGGGACCACGGGGTGAGGAAGGCGGCGCGGAAGCTGGACGTGGACCACCGGACCCTGAGCGCGGGCCTGCACAGCGGCAGGCTGTCCCGGCGGCTGCGGCTGTCCCTGGAGAAGGCGCTGCTGGCAGGGGTCGGGTCCCCGGCCCGGGAGCAGCGGCAGCGCAACGACGAGCTGGCCGGGCGGCTGGAGATCCTGGAAAAGGGCATGGAGGCGCTGGGGTCGGAGACGCGCGACGGCCTCGGCGCTGTCAATGTGGAGGTCGAGACGCTGAAGAACCGGCAGGCCGAGGGAATGCAAAGGCTGGCGCGGTTGGAGGCTGGCGGAAGTGTGGGCGGGGGCGTTGGCGGGGACGATGAGGCTGTGGGAAGGGAGTCAGAGAATCACGGGCGGCAAGAGGGGACACCCGCGCCGAGACGGGAGTACCCCGACCTGGCGACGCTGGAGCCTGCCGCTGACGACGGGGAGGTGTTCGGAGACGCCTGGCCGCTGGTCCAGGAGTGGCGGAAACTGAAAGAGACCCATCCCGACCGGGGCGGCGGCCTGGACTGGCTGCTGGTGGAGGAGCGGTTCATGTCAGTGGAACTGGCGTTGCTGGAAGAGCACGGGCTGACCCTGCCGCCGGAAACGTACCCGCTCAAGGGCCTGGACCGGGGCGCCCAGGTCAACTGGCGCAGGAAGGCGCTGGACGATACGCGCAAGGCATTGCGAAAGCGGGAACTGCTGCGCCGGTGCCGATTGGCGTTCACGCGGGGATTCTGGCGGCGCCCGGTGAAACGGCGGGATTTGTGAATTTTGTGAACTCTTGCCGGGGGGTCCTGCAGGACCTCTTTTTCCGCGTCGTGAGCGGTGATAATGGTTGCGTTGTCTGGCTTTTCCAGCGTTTCCCGCCATAGAAACCTGGGGGTCCCTCCCTCAGCCCGGGCGTAACCGAAAGGTTGGCCCACGAGGGAACGCTGCCGACGCGGAGTGTCAAGCCCTTCGCAGGCAGCGCGGGCCGGATTGACGGAGTGTTCAAGTCCTTCGTTCCCGGTCCGGTCCAGCGGGTTGGAGTGTTTAAGTCCTTCTCCCGTTGGGCAGTCCGGCGGCTGGAGTGTTTAAGTCCTTCGGCAGCCGGACACCGTTCAGCAGGTCGGAGTTGACTCCTCCGGCGGCTGGGCACCCGTCCGGTCGCGTGAGCTTGTCCCTCCCGCGACTGGACGATGGGGACGGAGCGTTTGGCCGCGCTTCGTTCCCACCCAGGCTGAGGCGTTGGCGGGTTTCCCTCGCGGCGCCCCAGCCGGAAACCTAATCCATCCAGGGCCGTCATGCCTTGGGCAACGTCAGCATCGCAACGGAGGTGGCTTAGAGAAACAGCACGGCATCCCGGATTCCCACACCCATCGGGTCCACCCGGCGAAGCGGTCCAACCTGCTTCGCAGTCTTCATTCTGCGGCTGGAGCGGAAGGAAACAAGCTCCGGTCGCTGCCTCACGGCCGCGGCAAGGCTGTTGAAATCAGCAGCGGCGCCGCAGCTTCATCACGCTCCGGCAGTCCGTCGGCAAGGACGGCGGGCCGGACGCTTGACGTTGCAACGCGGTTGCCAGCGGGCCGGTCACTGAATACGTGGCCGCTGGACGGACTGCGTTGCCCTCTCGGCTCTCCCCCTCATTGCAGTCCTCGCGGTTTGCGTTCTCCTGAACGACGCCCTGGGCGAACTGCGTCTTTCGACAATTCCCCACACCTGCTTTCCCCTTTGCGCTGCCCGGCCCTGGGCACAGTGCGTCTTGCGCGGGGCCTTGGATCGCGCCGTTCAAGCTGACACTGGGCGGAGTGCGCCCTGCGTCAGTTCCACGACCGGCGGTCTTCGTTGCAATCCCGGCCCTGAGCGACGTGCGTCCGGCGCAGGACGGCCACGGCGGCAACGGGGGACTAATGAACCACTACAACCAAGACCAGGAGGTGAACGACACGAACACTGATCCGGTTTCTCCCTGCGCCAACGGAAGGTTGGAGGAAAGAGTGAACCAGCGATAAGCCCAGCCCGGTCTCTCTCAAGAGAGCGAGGCGGTGGAAACCAACAGGCGGCGAGTTGAGCCGCCACTGACAACCGAAAAAAACACACAGCTTACAGCAAAGCGGGGGCCGGTCCCTTTCTTTTCGAAAGAGGACCGGCCCCCGCTTTCTGCGTTTCGGAGGAAGCGACATGAAGGCGACTACCAGCATTGACCCCAAGACCACGATCAACGGCAAGGACAACCCCGCGAACGCTGTGGAGCAGGCGCCCAGCAGGGGCAAGGCGGAGAGCGAACTGCGGGCGGCGGCCCGGCGCAAGGGCCTCACCCTGAAGGAACTGGCCGACAAGATGGGCATAAGCTACGGGTACCTCTCCCAGGTCAGTTCCGGCAGCAGGCAGTGGTCTCCCATGCTGCGGGAACGGGCCATGGCCGTCCTGGGCGAGGTGCCGGGCCAGGGGGTAGTCTACCGTCAGGGCGGACTGGTCAACGGTGCTGAGAGCACCTGCATCCGGGAACGGGCCCGGGAGGTGGGCCTGAGCATGGGAGCGCTGGCCGACCTGGTGGGAGTGTCCCGCAGCTACCTGTCCATGGCGTCCAGGGGAAGGCGTCACTTCAGCCCCGGGGTCCAGGCCAGGGTGGAGGCGGTGCTGGAGGCCCCGGCGACGGTGGAGGCCGCCCAGTGCCCCACCGTTGACCCTAGGACCCTGTGGGACCGCATGGACGCGCACGGGTATTCCCAGAACCGGGTGGCGCGGCTGGCGGGCATCAGCACCGGTCATCTCTCGCTGATCATGAACGGCCAGCGCACCCCCTCGGGGGACGTGCTCCGGCGGCTGCACGAGGTGCTGTTCGCGCCGACCCAGGCGGAACTGGTGGCCCCGGTGGAACTCAAGGTGATGGGCTGGAAGAAGGACGACCGCAAGGGCGTGGTGGTCAAGGGGGCCGGCGGGCCTGGGCCTGGTGGCAACAAGCCCGGCGGCGGCACGGTGCGCATCGGCGGGCGGGTGCCCTGGGGCGCCGAGGTGGAATTCGCCTACACCAGCGGCTACGACAGCCGGGGACGGCTGTCCGTCAACCACATCGTCGACGAGCGGGGCTACGGCGTGATGCTGAATAAACCGCAAGCGGACGCCGCCTAGAAAACGCGGAGGGGAGCGCACCTGCTGGTGATGCGCTCCCCTCCAGCCGCCAGGTATGCGGTTCCTCTCGCGTTCGGGGCACTGCTCCGGCCCCCCGATTGCCTAACCGGTGAACAGCCGGCCCAGGCCGAAGTCGTCGGCCAGCTTTTGCAGCGCCATCATGTGCTCCCCGTTGGGCCGCGCCAGTCCGCTCTGCCAGCGCCACACCGTATGGGGATAGACGCCCAGGCGGCGGGCAATCTCGGCCCAGGGCAGTCTTGACTCCTCCTGGAAGCGCTTCAAGCGCTGGGGGAAGTCGGCGGGGAAGTCCCGGACCATGGCGTTGTGGGGAATCCGCTGTCTCGGCATTGCTGGCTTCCTCCAGCAAGAGGTGGGGGCAGGCTCCGGCGGTCCGGATGCCCTCTGTTATCCGGCAAGTGGGCAGGGTTCCCCAAGCCGCGTGTCGGCAACCGTCTGATCGATCGAGGGCGGCCGGAGTGAATGCCCTGCCCTCCGTCATGGAAATCAAGGGGATTATAGTGAATTTCAGCCAACCCGTCATCGGGATGATACGCTCCGGCGACTCCAACGCAGGGGGAGCACCATGCGTATGTGGTGAAGGGCGCCGGCGGGCCGCGTGCTGGCAAGAGCGGCGAGGGGACCATCCGCACTGGCGGGAGAGTGCCTGGGGCGCCGAGGCGGAGTTCGCCTACACCACCGGACACGATGGCCACGGCCGGATGTTCGTCAACCAAGTCGTGGACGAGCGAGGCTGCTCCCTGATGCTGAAGCGCAGTGAGCCGGACGGCGCTTAATCCAATCGGTCTAAACTCCGAGTCCTTTACTCCCTACCGGACGTGCGGACGGCGGGAATTGCCAGGCGAGGGGTGACCTCGCGCGGCTTTTCCGCCGTCGCTCCGCTGGTCGCCGGCCAGCAACCTGCTCACGCTGGTTTCCACGTCTCGGCCTTCCGGGGATGTGCGCAGCCAGGCACGCAGTTCCCGGCGGGCGACGGTCACCGTGAGCTTGTCGCCCCGCAGTTCCCGCAGTTGCGCCAGCTTCGCCGCCGCGCCGGATGCCGCCTTCGCCCCAGCCCCGGCGATGGCTGCGTGCAACTCTCGCGCCGGGTCGTACCCAGGGATCGGCAACTTCCAAAGGTGCTTGTGGAGGTCCCGCGCCCCGAATTGGCCTTTGGACATGAGGGGCGCAACAGCTTCTTGTAGCGACTCGCTGTTGATGATTGCCAGCAGGTAATTGGCCTCCTCAATGGTTCCACACGGGATACAATAAAGAAGGTGGTCAATCACCGTTGAGTTGTCGTCCAACAATGCCGCCGTTGGTTCTCCTGACTTGGTGTATACAACTCGAAACGGCCGCTCCTCCGAATCCCGCTGCCACTCCAACTGCGACGACAGCTTGTGCAGGTAGTCCAGCTGCCCCAACAGGTTCAGCCGGTTCACCGGAGCCTTGTTGTCCTCCCACAGCCGGCTCACCGTCCGCCACCGCTCCCGCATTCGCCGTTCCAGTCCGCCCGTGCGAATGCCGCCATGCCCGTCCGGGTCCGTGGGGATGGCGCGGTCGCCCTGCCTGAGCGGCAGCAGCGCCTTCAGCGGTTCCAGGGCCACATAAGGGGCTACCGTCTCGCCCAGGTGCACGTCGAACAGGTGCTTATCCTCAACGGTCTGGCCGGTGATTTCGGCCAGGTCCAGGTCCTTCCACGGCGCCTTGTCCTGGCTCCCACGCCGGGGATTCACCGTCACCGTCGGGGCCACCCGCACGATGGCGGTGTTCTCCGTCTCGTTGACGAAAAAGAGGCAGCGAGGGACGATGACCGCCCCCTGGCGGGCGTGAGCGCCGTAGGGAGAATCGCCCGCTGCGCCGGTGTCGGCGACGCCTTCGGCCTCCCGCCGCATGGCGCCTGACCCGGCCTTGCCACGCCACCGCTCCACCTCTCCCGCCAGGGGCGCTGATACCCCGCTCCGGCCCGTGCTCCGGGCGAAAGCCACGCAGGAGGCTATGGGAAAGAAGGTATTGGGTTCCAGTTGTTCCAGGTCCCACGCCCTCTTGTGGTCGAACATCACCGACAGGGTGAAGGCGGATGCCCGGTTCCTGCCCCGGCCGACCGGCGGTGATTGCCATTTGCCGGAGCGCCACCTGGAGTACTGCCCCGCCTGCAGCGCGCTGTGGGGCAGCACGAACCCGATGACGCCCCCGTCCTTCAGGTACAGGTCCACGCTGCGGACGAAGAACAAGCCCGCCACGTCCTGGTGGGTGGCGTAGCGGCCCCCGGCCCAGATGCCGTAGCGGTTCCGGCTCAGGTTCAGGAGTTCGTCCCGCAGGACGTCCGCCGTCTGGTTGTAGCTGATCCACGGCGGGTTGCCGATCACCACGTCCACCCTGGCCCGGGACAGCGCCACCGGACGGACCATGTTCCGGGTGTAGTAGGCCCAGATGTGGTTCCGCCCCTCGTCGTGAAGGCGCTGCATGGTCCTGATGGTCCCGGCCATGACCTTGCGCTCGCCGGCCTCAAGGATGCCGTTGTCGTCCAGGGCCAGCAGGGGGTCGCCGCCCTGCTCGATGGCGGCGGCAACGTCCCCCATCAGGGCGTCAAAGGCCTCGGCCCGCTCCACCAGGCTCACCGGAAAGACCAACTCGGTGTTCTCGTCGTCGCCGGTCTGGATGGTGATTTCGTTCTCGGCGAACAGGTCCCCGGTGCGAAAGCGCAGCTGCAGGGCGTCGCCCAGGTAGACCGGAATGGACAGCGCATCGTCCCACCCGGCGGCCCCGGCGGCGTTGATGGCGGGACGGGCGGCCAACGTCCACGCGGCCCGGGCCAGGTGCACCGCCACCGGATGCACGTCGATGCCGGTCACCGCCTCCCGCAACCGGTTGAGGGTCTCCTTCGGCTCCCACCCGGCCGCGCCGGCGGCGGCGATGAAATGGGACACCGCCTCGGCCACGAAGGCGCCGGAGCCGCAGGCCGGGTCCAGCACCCGCTGGTGCAGCGGGTCTTCCACCAGTTCCCGTACCATGACGCGGGCCAGCCAGGCCGGGGTGTAGTACTCGCCCAACTGCCGCCGCTCCTCCGGCGGTATCACCGTCTCGTACAGGACGGCGGCGGTGTCCGGCGGGGCTTCGGACCAGTTGAACCGGGCCGCCCGTCGGGCCAGGGTTTGCAGCAGGGGCTGGCCGCCCACCTCCACCGGCCAGGCGAAGAAGTCCGATTCCAGCACCCCCTGCAACCCCGTGGCCCGGTAGAGTTCCCGGCCCTGGAGCAGGTCGGCGGGGTCGGTCTCGGCCAGGCGGCGAACGTCGATGCCGAAGGAGGCCTGCACCACCATGCCGATGACGGCGCCCAGGTAGGTGTGGCGCACGAACAGGTCGTCCATCTCCCCGGTATCGGGGGCGGACTGACCGGAGCTACGCGCTTCCTCGCCAAGGCCTTCGGTGGTATGGGCGATCTCGCCCAGGGCGGTGCGCAGCAGGTCGTACCACAACCGCCGCTTGACCCGCAGGGTCTCCTGCCCCGCGTTCTCCCGGTACAGGGCTTTCAGAGCGGCGATGTCCCGCTGGTAGGACGGGCTGCCCGGCCCGAAGTGCGCGGCAATCGCTCCCCGGTCCGGGCTGACGCCTTCCATTGACACCAGGGCGGTGTCCCGCAGCCACTCGTAGAGCGGCAGCCACCCGTCAGCGTCGTTCAGGGTGAAAAAGTAGGGACGGGACAGCCGGACCTCCCCCGCCCCGGGCCAGCGCAGCAACCAATGCCGGCCGTCGGTGAGCACGCCCATGCGCACCCGGCCCCCGGCCGCCGATTGGGCCAGGTAGTCGTCCAGTTGCTCCACGTACTGCGGGTTGGGCGCTCCGCCCGACGCCGTTCCCAGGCGCCGCTTGAACTCGATGAAGGTGTCCAGGGCCGTCAGGTCCACGGCCCGACGGGAGCCTGCCGAGGGCGGGTTCTCCTCGGCCATCTCCTCGCTGCGCGCCAGGCCGGTGCGGATCAGGAAGTCCCGTACCGCGCTGGTGACGTTGGCCTCGGCCCCGCCCCCCTCGTGCCGCCTCACTACTTCGGCGGCGCAGTCCCGGTATACGGGGTCGTCTGCGTCGATGTGCTGCGCCATGTTGATTTCCCGCCCGCCGGCGCCCCGGTTTCCCGATGCTCAACTGCCTTCAAGCGCCTTCTCGAACCGCAGGCTCGCAGCCGGCATGCTCACCCGGGGCGGTTTCCGCGCCCGTCAGTTGCCCCGCAACCGGCGCACTTCCTCTTCCAATTCCCGGTTTCGGGCCTCGGAGACTTCTGCCCTGGACTCGGCCATGATGCGTCCCCGGCGCTCGTCCTCCAGGGTTGCGATGGGCCGCCCCGTCGCCGGGTCGTGCCACACCAGCCGGCCAGCCTCCCACCGCAGGTACAGGTCCAACGCCCGGCTGTACCCCTGCAACACTCCGCCGGGCAACTCCTCTATCTCCAACGGCACGTACTCTCCGTCCACCAGCCGGTCCCCGGCCAGCTTCGTACCGTGGTGCTCCCCCGTCTCGTCAAACCGCCAGTACTCCCCTATCCCCAGCGCCGCGTACTCCGCCCGCTTCTCCACCACGTCGGTCTCTCCCGTGCTCTCCGACGCCACTTCCAGCACGAAGTCCGGCGCCTTCCCCTGCTCCGATACGATGTACCCGTTGCTGGCGTCGTATGCTTCAGGGTCCACGCCAAAGGCCACCAGCAGGTCGGGACGCCTGGCCCGCGCCTTGTTGAAGCTGGGGTCCGGCACGATCCACCGGTCCGCCTCCACCAGGGTGGTCCCGGGATTGCCCAGGTGCACCGCCAGGGCGTGGGAGTCGCCGTGCTTGAACAGGTGGTCGTACTGGGTCATCTCGTCAGGCTCGCGCCGGGGCGGGTCCGGCAACCGGAATCGCTGCCGGCCCGTGGGTGTCTTGCCGGAGGTGTTGATGGTGGTCATGCCGAACCTCGGTGGGTCTAGCCTGGTACTGCGGTTGCCGAAGGGTTGGCTGGTTGAGGGCATTATACCCGCGCCGGGGCCGGCCTGAACAGGCTTGACGAATTCCGCCGGCGTCAACCTCTGATCATGCCACTCCTACCGGCCCCAGGCGCCCCTTCCGGCCATCCGGTCGAAACAGCGAAGAGCCCCCTTGCTGCGTCCGGCAAGGGGGCCTCCATTGGGTACGGTCAGGGGCTGACGGCGGGCCGCCGGTCAGTCCCTGATGGTGACGGTGAACTCGGTGGGTTCCCTGAGGGTGTAGCCCGGCCCGTTCACCACCTGGAACTCAATGGTTTCCGCGCCTTCCGCCTTCCCGTCGCGGATGAAGCGCAGTCCGCTAATCCGCAGCAGGGTTACGCCGCCGGAGGTCCGAAACTCATCATTCTCTGTCAGCGTGAAGGTTTCGCCCTTGGCTGCGGGTGGATTCTCGACACCGTACCAGTCACCGTTCAGCTGATACCTAATGAACTCGAAGTCCTCGTTCAGGGTCGCCGTTCCGCCCACGTACAGGATCACCAGCTCAAAATCTTCCGGTAGTTCAGCGCCGCCATGCTCAACGTAGAACGTCGGGAAGCATTGGCTATCTCGCTCATAGACCTGGCACTCCCCCCTATCGCCGGGATTACTAATGCGGTGATTGACACTGCTCACCACCGGAACCGCGGTGCCGCCTACCGTATCATCGTCGTCCACGATGGTCAGGATGTACCTGCGGGCTACTCCCAGCGTGTACGGTTGGCCGTCGGCCTTCAGCGTCAGGCGCGCCTGCTCGTCGGCCTCGTTTTCTTGGTCGTCCCTGATGGTTACCGTGATGTCAGCCGTCCTCTGGCCGGCCGGCACCGTTACCCTGTTGAGGGCATTGTAGTCGGTGACGCCGGTGATGGCGTAGTCCGTGCCGCCGTCAGCCGACCCTCTTAATCCGTAGTAAACGTCAACGTCGGCGGCCAGCGTCCGGTCCAGTTGCACGGTCACGGTGTGGCTGCCGCCATCTTCGGCCACGCTGCCCCCGGGCGCCTGGAAGGTCACCACCGGCGCGTCGTCGTCCTCGATGGTCAGCGTGAACTCATGCGTACCGACCACGTTGTAGCCGTTGCCGGCCTGGAGCGTCAGGATTAGCGTCTCGGCCCGCTCGGCCACCTGGTCGTCGGTGATGGAAATGGGTATCTCCACCCGGCCGGACCCGGCCTTGACCGCCACCGACCCGGAGTTGCTGATGTCGTAGTCCGCGGGGGACACGGCACTGCTGCGGTTGGGAATGCTGTAGCTGATGGTGATGTCCTGGTGGGGCCCGGGCTCCAGGTTGATGACCGCCCGGTAGGTGCCGGCATTCTCCCGCACGCTGTCCTCCGCCCTGGCGAAGGCAACCCCCGGCGGGTCGTTGTCCGCGATGGTCAGCGTGTGCTCGCCCGTGGCGCCCACGGTGTAGTCAGGGCCGGCCTGCAGCGTCAGGATTACCGTCTCCTCGGCTTCGCTGTGGCCATCGTCGGTGATGGTCACCGGAATGTCCACGAAGGCGTATCCAGCCGCCGCCGTTACCGTGTTGGGGACGGTGTAGTCCCGGTTGCGCGAGGCCATGCCGCCAACACCGTAGCGCAGGGTCAGGCCGCCGGTGGGCGCCGCCGGGTCGAGGTTTACCCTCACGTTGACGGTACCGGCGCCCTCGTGGGGGTTGGGGCTGGTGCTCGCCGAGGCGAAGCTGGCCCGCGGCCGGTCGTCGTCCAGGATGGTCACCTTGTGCACCTTGGCAGACCCCACGGTGTAGCTGCCCGGGCTGGGCTGCAGCGTCAGGGTCAACTCCTCGTCGCCTTCATTGTCGGTGTCCTGGATGATGGACACCGGGATGTTGACGCTGGTTTGCGTGGCGGGAACCGTTACCGATCCGTTCCTGCCGGCCAGGCCGCTGATGTTGTAGTCCGTGCCGGATTGGGCGTCCCCGCCAGCAGTGTAGTCGATGATCAGCCCGCCGATGGGCGCCGGCATGGAGAGGTTGACGGTCACGTCATGGGTTCCGGCGCCCTCGCCGGGACTGCTCTCCGCTACGGCGAACTCCGCCCGAGGGCCGTCGTTATCCTCGATGGTCAGCGTGTAGGTGAGGATATCCGAGTGGCCCAGTTCGTAGCCTTCGCCGGCGGCGATGGTAATGACCACCTCCTCGGCATTCTCGCTGTCGGGGTCGTCGATGACCTGCAACGGGATGTCCACCTTGCTTTCCCCGGCCCGGACCGTCACCGACCCGGAGGCCCGGCCCGACCCGTTGATCCGGAAGTCGTCGCCCGGCGTGGCCGCGTCCGTCACGGTGATGTCGATGGTGTAGTTGATGGCCAGGTTCGCGGCCGGCGCCGGCCACACCGTGACCTCAACGTTCGCTACACCCACGTCCTCGCCCACCGTCTCCCCGCAGTCCGGACAGCTAACCTGGGCGAAGTAGGCCGTGGAGGTCTCGTCGTCCAGCACCGTTACGCTGCCCGAACTGGCCGACGACACCGTGTAGCCGTCCCCGTTGTTCAGGGTCACGGTCACCGACCCGTTGGCCTCGTCCACCTCGTCCTGCACCGTGCCCACGGTGATCACCGCCCGGCCCGTGTCGTCCATAATTAGGCCATTGTTGCCATGGTTCTGGCCCAGGTCGCCGGACGTCACGAAGTCGCCCTGCTGGGTCACCGTGTAGTTGATGGTGATGTCGTCCACCGGCGGCGGGAAGGCCGTGACCGTGAACCGCGCCGCCCCCCCCTCGTTGACCGCCGCCCCGCCCCGGATGGACAACTTCGGCGTTACCTGCGTACCGCCTGAGGCCACCGCTGGCTCCGACCAGAATCCGGCCACGCCCAGCTCGTTCACCGCACGCACGTAGTAGCAGTAGGTCAGGTCCCGGCGGACTTGGTCATACACGAAGGCCGTTCCCTTGACCATCTCCGGGGTGTCGCCTTCCCCGGGCAACTGGCACGTCTCCGGCGACGCCCACACCTCGTAGTGGGTCACCGGCCAGAGATTCACATGCTCCACCTCGTCCCAGCGCAACAGGGCGATGAGCGGCTGCGGGTAGAGCTGCGCCCGCACGCCCCGCGGCGTGCCCACGTCGCCGGCGCCGGTGCCGTAGCGGGCCTCGATGTCGTCCGTGTCGTTGTCCGCGTTGTAGTCGAAGTAGTTGGCGCTGTGGGTGGTCCCGTCAATGACCACGGAGTAGTCCTCGGTGTTCCCGATGGTGGCGGTGATGTTCGCGGCCGAGGATCGCGCCGGGGCGATGAGGGTCAGCGTGGGGAACTCCGGCCGACCGGAGGCGCGCACGCCCCCGTCCGTGGCGGGGACCATTCGCCCCAGATCCCAGGTCGCCGGGCAGAGGCCGTCCGCGCAGGTTCCCAGCCGGAACTCGCCGGCGCCCTCGGGAAGCACGGCCCACGCCCCCTCAGGGACGCCGGTGAGCGTGACTTCCACTGCCGGGGACGTGTCGGGGCCGTGGTTGGCCGCCATGATGGTGTAAGCCCGCTCGCCGGTACCCGCCAGCGGACTGGCCGCCCCGCCGTCCCACACCGCCAGCTCCGCAATGGGGCCGACGTGGAAGGTGTAGGTGGCCGAGTTTTGGAGCGTCGTATCGTCGGTCAGAGTTAGCAACATATCGTAGGTAAGGACATAGGTGCCCAATCGCTCGAACTCAAGAAAAGTAGGAAGTCTGCTGAAAGTAGATTTATTTCTAGGCGTTGTTGTACGGTTGACTACTTCGCTGGGTAGCTTAAACCAAGCAAATCCATTGCTATCAATCCTATAGTTCACTTTCCCGGGAGCGCTACTCCCATTCCAGCCACCCAGGGACAGCGTACGCGAGAATTTTTTGTACACACTATCGAACTCCTTGAGCGTGTCCTTAATGGCTAAACCTCCTACACTCCCTTTCTTCGTCCTCCACGATGCGGAACCATTCATGTTTACGCTATTTGCATTGTTGTCGACCAGGCGCGCAGCGGGGTCGCGCACTTGGACAATCGCTGAATCTGCAGCAAGGTATTCGCCCCCTCTTTTCGCCAGCAGCTTTAGGTGGTCGCCTGTCGCACATAAGCCGATGGGATCGCTTACGCAATTATGGAAATAGAAAAGATCAGCTTCGCCTTCCCTCAACACCTGGGGCGGCTGTTTGCCCAAGCAGATGGTGACGACGTCGTTCTCCCGCTTCTCCGGTTCCAGTTCGAAGGCTGGCTCGGCGGTAACCGCCGCCGTCAGGCAGCGCTCCTCCAAGGGAATGTTCCCAGCAGTGACCAGAACCGGCAGGTCGAAGGTCTCCTCTCCCCGCAATTCTGATCTATCCACGAAGTTTTTTGTAAAATCCCCCACCTCCCAGATACCTGTGGCAGGGTTGAAGCTGGTATCGCCAGGCGCCTGTATCCCTTGGGGAAATCTCAATCCATCGGAAAGCTGGATACTAACCCTAACGTCGCTTTGCAGATTGCGCGTAAAACGGCCTATGGTAAAGCCACTACTGTGATTGGCATTTTCAGCTACAATTCTGAAGGTTGCCTGTTCACCGGGCTTCGGAAACTGATTACGAAGTACATGTCCGGAAACGGCGGCATCCCCGTCATTTCTACTCCAATTATTTTGACTACTTCCGCCATATTCGTAGGTGTGCCGGGACCACCATCTCTCGACGGCGTTGTTTGACCGGTACTTGGGTAACTCACCCGGCTCAGAGTGAATGATCTCGGCACGAACCTGGCGTGAGATATCACTGACGTCTGTGGGTGGGACGCCAAAAAAATCAGATGTTGCGCTAAGCTCCAACTCCTCAACGCCCCCGGGCGGCAGCTCCGCTATGGTCCACACTCCCGCACTACGGTCCAACCCTCGAACCCTATCAAGTCTGACAGTGGGCAGTGGCGTAATTTTGACCTGTACGTTCCGCGCTGTAGCCCCAGGATGTCCCGCCACCAGGTTGTTAGTAACCCTGAGCGCGACGGAAGCATGAGTGAAAGTCTCCAGGGAGAGGTCGAACAATGGCAGGGCGGCGGGGGGGGATTGGGCGGGGGGGGATTGGGCGTGGGCGTGGCTGGCGCTAGTGGCCGCCGCAAGGGTGGCCACTAGCGCCAGGATGAGCAGGGAAATCAGCAGCTTGCCTGAGGCCATGACTTTACGGGTTCCTCCAGGTAACGGTTACGGATTGGGCATGAAGTTCAACGGCGGGGGATTCAGGATCATCTTCTTGTTGGCGATACCAGACAGTCAGGGACACCGTTTCCGTCGTTGGGCTGTCGCGCTGGATTGTGTGCGCGCCCTGTGAGTCGTATATACCGCTTGAATCGGTGAACTTATAGTGGACATAATGCCCGTGGCCGAAGTCCGTCACTGCGGGGGTAAAGGTCACCGTTTCGCCCACCGAGGGGTTGGGGTTATCAACGTGGATGACCGCGCTGGTGGGTATGTCTTCCAGGGCAACACGGACTGCCAAGCTGTCATCAATCGCGCTATTCGGGTTGCTCTCGTGGTCCAGGTTGTCGGTCACGCTGAGGGTGAGGTCGTAGCTCTCCCGCGTCTCAAAGTCCAGCAGCGCGCCGTCGGCAACCACGACCTGCACGGTGTGGGGGTTGGCCGTGGAGACCAGGGCAAAGTCATCGCTGCCTTCGCCGGAGAGGCGGTACTCCAGGTCGTCCACTTCCGACTCGAAAATGGATATCGGGGTCCCCAGCGCGGTACCGGCAGGGGAGTTTTCGCGGATGCTGTAGCTGAGCCCGAAGCGGGGCGGCTCCACCTCGGCCAGCGCACTGCCCACATGGATGACGTAGCGCCTGACCTCGCTGGTCTCGGTCACGTTGGGACTGATTGGGGACCAGTCGTCTGCGGCGCCATCCAGGGGGTTGTTGGCTCGGCGTACCCAGCCCTGCAGGTGGACTGAGATTTCGTAGGTGCCGGACTTGGTGAAGACCCACTGCAAGTTCTCGAACTGGCCCGGCTCCAGTTCCATGTCCTTAGTGTCGGCTGCTGCGCTGTCCCAGACCAATTCCGCGCCGAGCAACCCCAACTCGCGCTGCCGGTAAGCCAGAAAGTGAGGATGCTCGGATGGGGCAATGCCCGGATTGCGCTCCAACTCGAACTTGTAGCGGAATGTCGCCCCGCCATCTTCCGCGCCGCCCCAGTACTGCGAGTCAAAGCGCATCGTCGAGAAGCCAATGGTCAGGTCTGAAGACTGGTCTCCAGCGAGGTGTGGATCGTCCAGCCGCAACCACCATACTTCGTCGCCGGCGTCGGCGTAATCGCCAACCTCTTCATACTGGTCCAGGCGCAGGTGGGAGGTGTTGTTGTCTCCGATATCGCCGCGCACCACCGTCGCCTTGTGCTTGTCCAGCACGTGGAAGATGGCCTCGCCGACATCAATGCCCGATTCGCTCATGGTGGTGACCGTAGTCGTCTGCCCAAAGTCGTCGGTTTCCGTGGTGCGTGACACCAGCGGCGGGCAGAGGTTGGTGTGCAGGACGCCGGTGTTGGGGTTGCTGTCCCACCACTGCCAATAGGCGTCAAAGAGGGCGAAGTGGCCCGATGTGATTTCGTGCGGCTCGGGCTGGAAGGCGGTGTCGGCGCCGGGGCCGCAGGGCTGCGGGTCGGCGTAGGTGTTGTCCGGCGTCTGCGCCTGGGCACCGCCAGCCAGGGTCACGGCCAAAGCAGCGATGGACAAGAGGGCCAAGCCTAGAACAGCGACGATGGTTTTGGATTGGTTGGTTTTCTCGGTAATGGTGTTCATACTCGTTTTTGATTTCCCTCATTCGGGTTGTGTTTCGATGGGTTGTCATTGGATTGTTGCCCAGTGGGGGCGCGGGTTATTTCTACAACTTGTTCGTCTCCGTTGCGCCGGATGGCTGAGTATGGAGGAGAGTCCGGCGAAATCAGGCAAGTGCAAAGGGCTGGCGTCAGCGCCGCGAGGGAATCGAGACACCGGCCACCGGAAGGCGGAGATGGAACGCAGAAAAGCGGCCGGGCGGCTGGCATCGCTCGGATGCTTCACCTCTGGCCGCGAGGGGATACGGTGCGCCGGGACCGGGGAAGAAAGCTGCTTAACCGGCTCGCTAGCCGAGGAACGGTGGGGGAGGCTGAAAGGGATAGTTATGGGCTGAAGCTGGCTTCCACGTGGCTGGAAAAGCTCCAGTGTTCCGGCGTTGCGCGGGGCAGCGTCCTTGTGCATTCCGGTCAGGTGTGATGGTGTATCAATCAGCATGGGTGTCTTACCGGCAAGGATGTTGACGCTTGACCGGGCTTCCCGAAGGATGCGCCAGCGCAAGCAACGCTGATTTTAGCTTCAATTCCCTTGTCCGCCGTCGCCAGGATGAGCGAACGCGCCCCGGCAGGGAATGCAGGAAGCGCATTCATCAATGTTGAGATTTATTGATACTAGCTCTCAGCAGACGATGTTATGTTAGCATGGGATCTTGCGCGGGTCAACCCCTGCTTCTCGGCTTATTTCCCCGGACCGCCTGCGGGCGAAGCCGTCCTCGCCCTCAGCAGTGGGTCCCTCGGATGGCACCAGTTGGCGGCCTGTCTCCCCAATCCTCCGCCGTGTGCATAACCACCAGCTATGCCAGGTCAAGATCAGAGATGAGGATCGGCGTTGCTTGATGCAGCCCTGACCATGTACCATTTCAGGGTAACACCACCTCTCAGCGAAAAGTTCGCAATACGACACGTTAAGGCCCAATACAAGAGGCTGGAACTATCCGCAAAGGTCGTGCTGCGAAAGACTACAGAGTCGCTCCCAACCACATCTCGAAGACGGTTCCACCTACCGTACACTTAGGCCCACCAAACTGGATAAAATCAAGAACCTTCGCGTTGAGGTTCCGGTTGTCGGCGTAAGCGGCGCTGGCTTGGCGCCGCCGTCAATCTACGTAGCGAAACCATGCTTGGGGCCCCGCAGGAGCGCGGGGCCCTTAACTCGCGCAGGGCCGGAGCTGCATATGGCCGTGAGCCGGCTTGCCGCCTGGGTCAGCCCGGCCGCCCTGACGCAGCGCACCTCTCGATGGGTCCGACGCTTCGCAGCGGCAGGCGCTCCCGGTCTGCCGCGCCGGATTGAGGACGCGGCATGGCCTAGTCCGCAATCATTTCCCCCGTCTCCCGCAACGTGAACCCGTCGCCGCCCGCTACTCTCCTGCTTATCTGCCAAACAAAGAGGTTGAGACGCAACTGTCAATTGCGTCTCAACCTTTGTATGGCCGGATATGGCCGACACTTTCGGTCGGCGCCAACCAGGGCAGCCCTGGTCGTCGTCCCTAATCGTCGTCAATGATGACCCCCTCGCCATGCTCGCGCGTGAGGGGAGTGTCGCTGGGAGAATAGGCCAGGAACATCCCGAAGGACTCGTCCCCCTCGCTGAGGTCGTCATCCAGGATCACCACCTGGACCGTCTTGCTGGTCTCGCCGGGCGCGAAGGTGAGCAGGACCTGGGTCCACTCGAAGTCATCGCCATTAGTCGCCGTCTTGTGCAGGAAGGAGGTGGTGGCGGCATACACCTGCACCTTCTTCTCGCTGGCGGCGCTCAGTGAAACGGTGAACTCCATCACCCCCGCGTCCTCCCGCGCCGAAGCGTCGGACACCGAGAGGGACGGCGTGGCGTCCGGCGGCGGCGGGTCATCGTCGTCCGCCACCGCAACCGTGGCCGTGCCCGCCGTTGCCGACACGGTGTAGCCCGTGCCGGCGCTCACGATGGCGGTTACCGAGCCGTCGGCCTCGTCCGCGCCGTCGTTCACGGTGGCGACGGTCAGCGTGTAACTGCCGGTGGTGGGGATGCTCACCGTCTGCGAGCCGGGCGTTACCCCGTAGTCGCCGCTCTGGCTCACCGACACGCTGACCGACAGCGGAGCGTGGGGCGCCGGGTTGGCGGTGAGGGTGAAGGTGGCGTTGCCGCCCTCGGTTACCCCCGAACCGCCGGTGATGCTGATCTCCGGCACGTCGTCGTCCGCCACCGCGACCGTGGCCGAACCTGCCGTAGTGGACACGGTGTAGCCCTGGCCTGCACCCACGGTAACAGTAACGGAGCCGTCGGCCTCGTCCACGACGTCGTTCACAGTAGCGACCGTCAGCGTGTAGCTGCCGCTGGTCGGGATGCTCACCGTCTGCGAGCCGGTGGACGCGCCGTAGTCGCCCGTCTGCGCCACACCCACGCTGACGTCCAAGGCCGTGGTCGGCGCCGGATTGGCGGTGAGGGTGAAGGTCGCGTTGCCGCCCTCGGTTACCCCGGAGCCGGCGGTGATGCTGATCTCCGGCGTCCCCGGCAGCGTAGCGTCGTCATCCGCCACGGCTACCGTGGCCGAATCTGCCGTGCTGGACACGGTGTAGCCCTGGCCTGCGCTCACCGTGGCCGTTACCGACCCGTCGGCCTCGTCCACGCTGTCGTTCGTTGTAGCAATGGTCAGCGTCGCGCTGCCGGACGTGGGGATGCTCACCGTCTGCGCCCCCGGCGTTACTCCAAAGTCGCCGCTCTGCGATATTACCACGCTGACCGACAACGGAGCGTGGGGCGCCGGACTGGCGGTTACCGTGAAGCTGGCGTCGCCGCCCTCGGTGATGTCTCCATCAGAAACAATGCTGATCTCCGGCACGTCGTCGTCCGCTACCGCTACAGTGGCCGCTCCCGCCGTTGCCGACACGGTGTAGCCCTGCCCGCTGTTCACCGTTGCGGTTACCGAACCGTCGGACTCGTCCACGCCGTCGTCGCTGGTGGCGACGGTCAGGGTGGCGCTGCCAGACGTGGGAATGCTCACCGTCTGCGAACCGGTGGACGCGCCATAGTCGCCCGTCTGGGCGACCGCCACGGCGACGTCCAGGTTGGCGGCTGGAGCGGGGTTGGCGCTGACCGTGAACGTTGCGTTCCCGCCCTCGGTGATGCCGTTCCCGCCGGCGATGCTCACCTCCGGCGTGGCTGGCGTGGTGGTGTCGGCGGAACCGGCGCACTGCTCCAGCGCCTCCAGCGTGCGGACCGTCCGGTCCCAGCGGGTGTTGTCGATACGGCTCTTGATCTCCCTGGCCTGGTCTGCGGTCATCGCCGTCTCACCGGTATCCTCGCCCAGCGCGGCCAGCACCCGGTTCCAGCGGGACACGTGCGAATCCTGGCTGTACTCGCCTCGCCAGGTCTTGACCTCCGACACCGTTATGGCGTCCGAGGGCAGGTTCGGCGTACAGCTCTGCGGCGCGGTGTCATCATCGTCCGCCACCGCAACCGTTGCCGACCCCGCCGTGGCGGACACGGTGTAGCCCGTGCCGCTGCTGACGGTGGCGGTCACCGACCCGTCAGCCTCGTCCACGTTGTCGTCGCCGGTGGCGACGGTCAGGGTGGCGCTACCGGTGGTCGGTATGCTCACCGTCTGCGAACCGGTGGACACGCCGTAGTCGCCGCTCTGGGCAACTGCCACGGTGACGTCCAGGTTGGCGGCTGGAGCGGGATTGGCGGTCACGGTGAAGCTGGCGTTGCCGCCCTCAGTGATGCCGGAGCCTCCAGTGATGCTGATTTCCGGGGTAACCGTCTGGGTTGTATCGGTGGAATCGGCGCACTGCTCCATAGCCTCCAGCGTGCGGACCGTCCGGTCCCAGCGGGTGTTGTCGATACGGCTCTTGATATCCCGGGCCTGGTCTGCGGTCATCGCCGTCTCGCCGGTGTCCTCGCCCAGGGCGGCCAGCACCCGGTTCCAGCGGGACACGTGCGAGTCCTGGCTGTACTCGCCTCGCCAGGTCTTGACCTCCGACACCGTTATGGCGTCCGATGGCAGGTTTGGCGTGCAGGACGCCGCGGCGGTGCGCTGGTATCCGGTGGGCGTCACCTCGTCGTAGTCCTGGGAATAGACGATGACAGCGTACTCCGTGTCGGCCTTCAGGCCGGTGATGGTGTACGTGAGCGTGCCCGCGTCGACCTGGGCGGACTGCGTCTCGGCGCCCGCGACGTTCTCGGCCCAGTACACCAGGTAGTGGTCCACCTCCCGCTGGGGCCAGGACAGCGTTACGCTGCTGGCGGTCACCGCCGAGAAGCCCAGCGCTCCCGGGTCGGGGAAGGGATCATCCTGCTGGTCCTGCTCCCCGTCCTGCGAATCCCCGCCATCTGTCTGCATCTGCCCGACGGGGCAAGAACCGTCGCCCAGCTTGAGGTACGGATTGTGGTTGTGATGGTGGTGGATATTGCCATTGCCATCGGTGTACGGGTGCTCGCGGTGGCCATAGTCCGGCTTGCAGCCGGTCCAGACAGTCGGTCTGTCGGCGGTCGAGCCGTTGCCGTAGCTCCACTCATCAATCTCCTCCTCCGTCAGGCACTCGGTGATCCCCATGCCCCCGGGTGAGTACACCTGGCTTCCATCGACGGTGATCAGGCGCGCCCGGTGGTGGGAGTGGCCGTACCAGCACGCCGCTGCATTGGGGTTGAATATTTTAGTCACCACCTCAGCCGAAGAGCCGCCGACGCTATAGGCGACGTCCTCCTGGACCTCCGCCCAGTAGTTGCGCCCCGACATGTTTTCCGTGCTGCGGTAAATCTCGGTGGGCAGCGTGATGTCGGCAGTCCCGCCGGAGCCCACGTCCACGTGGGTGTGTGCCGTGCGCTGCACATTCTCCTCGCCCGTGCGAAGCGGGGGGTCGCAGTGTTTGTAGGGGTCCCATTCGCCGTATCTGCCTCCTCTACTATCGGGGACAAGGAAATCGCCGTATCGGTCGCAGGGTGGGTCGTTTGCGGTGATGAAGACTTCCCACGTCTTGAGGTACACCCGCCGCGTTTGGCCGGACGGCGGCGCCGGGTTGACCGTGATCCGGTAACGCGCGTCGTTGCCGGACATGACCGTGCCGTTGTCCAGGGCAGCGATGCTGGCGGCGGGCACGCCCGGCCAGGCGGAGGGACAGGTTCCGCCGCCCACCGGCATGCAGGCCCACCCGGCGTCGGGATGCGCAATGTAGTTATTGGACTTATCGTCGGGATTGGGGTCCGGCGCCACCCGCATGGCGATCCAGCCGTTGCCCACCTCGCCGCCGGCCTCGGCCCGGTTCTTGACGTGGACGCGCCGGCTGAAGCTGCGGTCGCCGGGCATGATGGAACTCTCCAGCCAGGGACGCACGTAGGCGCCCATGATATTCACCCGGGCGCTCCCGTCCGGTTTCCAGTCTGGATTGAGCACGTACCGGTCCCACGTCGCCGGGCGGTGGTCCGAGCGCGGGCTGAGCACGTCGCCGCCCCAGGCCAACTGCGTCCGGATGCCGCTCAGCTCACGTCCCTCCAGCGCTTTGGGGAGCGAGAAGGTGAAGTCCACGTTGGCGCCGGTCTGCGCCGGGCCGTTGCTCCCGTCACCCAGCGCCGCGCCGGCGGAGATATCGAGGGAGATGTCTGAACTGGTGATGACCGTCATGACCGTATCGGAGGCGGCCAGGGTCCGGTAGCCCGTACCGGACCCGATGCTGACCGTCACCCCGCCGTCGGGCTCGCCCAGGTTGTCGTCCACCGTTTCGACGGTGAACGTGGCGACGCCGGAGGTGGGGATCGTCTCTGTCTTCGGGCCCTGGTCCCCGGAGTCGACGAAGTTGGGCCCGCCGTCGGTGGTCTCCGTCACCTTCAGGTTGACTGTCACGGGCGACGACGGCGCCGGGACCGCCCGCAGCGTGTAGGTGATGACCGTGCCCTCTTCGACCCGGGCCCGCCGGGTTTCGATGGTGACCAGGGGATTGGCGGCGCTCACGTCCAGCGGCAGGAAGATGCCCGACAGGCCCAGGTACACGTTGGTGTCGCCCACCGGGATCTGGCCCTGGTTGATGGGGTTATGGTTCTGCATGTTGCCGCCCCAGCGCGTGTGGGTGGAGTGGCCCAGGTGGTAGGTGGCCTTCGCCCCCGCCGTGGCGTGGGTCGTGCCCGACTTGGTGCCGGTGTTGGGGCCCCGCTTGTTGGTGGTCACGACGCCCAGGGCGTTGCGCTGGTGGGGCCCGGTCTGCCTGTTGGCGTCCCAGGTGCCGTCCCAGAAGTCGTTGTAGTCGTCGGCGACCTTGGGGCCGCCCATCCAGTAGATGGGGTGCGAGAAGGGCGTGTGGCTGGGCTCTCCCGACACCATGATGCCGGTGGCGGTGTGCCAGGCGGCGTCCACGGTACCGGTGCTGCCCACCACCCGGAAGGTGTCCTGGTACTGGCGGATGTCCGCGTGGCCGGTGCTCGTACCCCCGATCCGGTTGCGCACGAAGGTGTCGTAGTCGCCGATGTTGCCCGATTCGGCGTTGCGCTCGTTCTCCGTCTTGAACAGCAGCCGGAACTGGTCCCCCGCGCTCACGCCCGAGGGCTTGAGGGGCCAGTTCTCCGGGACGAAGTTGACGTCGGCGATCTGGACCTGGGCGAACGTGCCCTGGTTCGTGGCGTCCTGCTGGGAGCCAATGGAGATCCCCCTCGGCACGTCCCAGAAGCCCATGACGAAGGTCTCGTAGCCCTCGATCCGGTCGTCCAGCAGCACCGGCAGGCTGAAGGTGTGGCTGGTCACTCCCGCCGGCACCGTCACCGAGTGCGTGGCGGCCAATGCATCTAATCCCCCCCCGAATTGAACGGCTGAGGGGACATCCACGACGATATCCTTGTTCAGGTCGGCGTCGCAATTATGGAAGCCAATCTCGAAGGTGCGCGCTCTCTTGGTGGGCGAGCTGAAGGTCAGGGTCGGCCGCAGCGGGTCGCCCTCCCGCGCGTTGTAGCTGTTGCGGCTGAACTTCACCGTGTTGTCGACGGCAACCGGTCCGATAGGACCGACTATCGGCGTGAAAAAGCGTTCAGATCCCCCACTGCCGTCGTCGTGGAGGATCCGCGACCGGATGTAGTGGCCGACGTCCGCTTGCTGCAGGGTGTAGGACTGGGAATCCGATATTGGGGTCCAGCCAGTAACGCCCGAGGTCGAACTTCGCTCCCATCTGTGCGCGGACGTGCCCTCGCCGTCGGGGTCGGCGCAGACCTTTTGTAACGTCAGGGTCCCGTTCACCTGGGGCTGGCCGCCGATCCGAAAGGCTGGCCGGCCGGTTTCCTCGGCAATCGTAATCGTTGTTGTGGATGTTTGGTTCACCCCGTAGTCGGCACCGGCGGTGAAGGCCAGAATGATGGTCTCGCCGTGGTCCGTGACCGCGTCCTCAAGGACCGTGATTGGTATTGCCACGTTTGTGAACCGCGGTGTCCCCGACGGAATGGTGAACGTCCCGGTGCGGGCCGCGTAGGCCGGGCTGCCGGCATCGATGGTGTAGTCCACCCCGGGCGTCGCCGTACCGCCCATGGTGTAGCTGACGGTCAAGGGCGCTGACAGATTCTGGGAGACTTGAAGACGCACCACCTCTCTTCTGGATTCTACCAGAGTTCCGGGTTCAAACAGAGTAATGGCAACACTATTCCAAAACACATTCGGGACACTCTGCGCCTCGGCCCGCTCGGTTGGCGTCAGGGCAACGGCCACGATGGCCAGCAGCACCAGGGAGACCAGCGCCAGCCGCCACCTCGCGCCGCGCATCAGAACGCTTCCCGAACGTCTGTTCGGGGGGGGGGGGGGGGTAACCATGGATGTCACGCGGCCGATCAGTGCTTTCATCGTCTTATCCCTCTACGCGCTGTTCCTATACGTGCCGGGTCCCGCTCGCGGCTGGCCTGTTCGTTGCCTTCCAGCCGGGCACATGAGCCGCCAGCTTCAAGAGCCTATGCAACTTTCGGCAAATCATCGCAAATCCCCGCCGCTTTTTCAAGGGCGGGAGAGGCGGGCAGCGACGGATTTCCCCCGCCGGGGGAATGAGTATCACTGCAAACGGCCCAACTCTCCGGCAACGGACACAATGCCGGCGCAATTCCGGCCGGCCCTGGATTTACCACACTGCCTGGCGGCTCGGGCTGGCCCCGGGTCAGGAACCCCGCAGTCAGGAACCCCGGCGGCCCAGCCGCTCCTCCAACTCCCGGACGCGGGCCTCGGCCCGGTCGGCGCGGTCCCGTTCGGCGTTGCGTTCACTCTCTGTGCGGTCGGCGCGTTCCCGCTCGGCGTTGCGTCCACTCTCTGTGCGGTCGGCGCGGTCGCGTTCGGCGTTGCGTTCACTCTCTGTGCGGTCGGCGCGTTCCCGTTCGCTATCAAAGCTGGCGATGGGCAGTCCCGTGGCCGGGTCGTGGAAGGCCAACTCGCCATCCTCCCAACGCAGGTACAAGCCCAGCGCGGGGCTGTGGCCCTGCAACACGCCGTCGGGCAACGTCTCTATCTCGATGGCGACGTACTCGCCATCCACCAGACGATCCCCGGCCAGCCGAGCTCCATGCCACCGGCCGTCAGGAGTGTGATCGAACCGCCAGTACTCCGGGATGCCCAGCCTTTGGTAGAACTCCCGCTTGTCCCCAACGTCAACGTGGCCCGTGCCCTCCGACGCTATCTCCAGCACCCAGTCCGGCGCCTTCCCCTGCTCCGATACCACGTATCCGTTGGTCTCGCGGTAGGCCGCCGGGTCCACGCCGAAGGCCACCATCAGGTCGGGATACCGCATCTCGGCGCCCCGCCTGGCGGTGATATATTTCTCCCCGGACACGATGGTGGATTCGGGGTTGCCCAGGAACTGCTTCAGGTGGTGGTGCAGGCCGGTTTCGCTGAGATGCTCGGCGGAGGTCATGTCGTCGGGCTCGCGGTCGGGCGGGTCCGGCAGCCGGAAGCGGCCCCTGGCTTTGAGTTTGCTGGCTGCGGTGTCGGAGGTGGTCATATTGCACCTGTTGGCGATGGCGAAGGGAAACCGCCGCCGCTACGCTTTTCGCCACGGTCTGGAAATACCATTCTACGAATGAGATTCTACGCTGCCCACCGTTCCTGCGCAAGCAAAACAGAATGCCGGCCTGTCCTAATTGCGAAAAACACCGCCAGACGCCAGCTGGAGAGGATAGGGTAGGAACGTTTCTCGGGGTTCCGTCCAAGATAGCCCCATTGCGGCCGAGATGGCACGCTGTTGGCAATCGCAGCCCCGTCTTACAGTCCGACACCCCGGACCATCCGCCCTCTCCCGCCACCCGGTTCGCGATGGACGCCGGGGCGGTGGCGGAGACCTGCGCCAGCACTGCCTCCAACTTCACCGTCGCGTCACCGCACATCCCGGCGTCCAATCCGGTGTCCAATAGGGAGGCCACGTCCTGCAAAGGGGCTGCTGGGCCAGTCATGGCGTCCCCTGGGCTGCGGGAACCGGGCGCCTGAGAGCGGCTGCGGCTGGGCCAACGCACGCGTCGGCGGGAGACGCGTTATTCATGCTGATACGGTATTATCTGCCCAACACGCTGTCCGGGGGCGCGAAAGCGCCATCCCGGCTTGATTGGAGGTATGGACGGGGCGCCGCGATGCGTCAATTACCCTGATGCCAAGTAGGGAAAGGGCTGCAACTGTCCCTGACCGGTCAATAGTTGTAAAAGTACAACTGTGAGAAACCACGCTAAATTAGCCGGGGTGATTTTCACCCGAGTGCAATCGCCTGACGTGTCGGCGGTGACGAGGTGATCGGCACGGGCATTGCTGGAATGGGCGCCGCCGGAAAGACGGTACATCGCCATTGAGCAACGCCCGGGCGGTGGCTTCCGGTTGCGCCGGCAACGCGCCCAACTCCGGCACTTAGGCCAGCGCTATCAGAGGCAGCCGCAGTCTCGCAGACGCGCCCGCAGGCCACCGCATCCGCCGGTGTCGCCTGGCAGGCCCTCCGTTGATACGATGATCGCCGCCCCGCTGTTGGCAGGTAGCGGGGATACGGGAGCATACGGTGAGGCTTTCGGACAAGCGGGAACTCCCGGTTACGGGGGAGCCTTGCGCCGCTCGCAGCCTGGGGAATACGATTGGCCAGCGTGGGAAAGCAGACCGGCTCGCACACCACGCGGCAGGCAACGAAACAGGTGAGGAATTGAAGAAGCCGGACCGTTTGGTATCTATGATGGCGCTGGCAAGTTGCGTGTTCGCATTGCTGGCCATCGGCTGCGGTTCAGGCGCTGCGTCTCCCGACGGGGCGACGCCTGACGACGGCGACCTGATGGTGGGGTTGATCACCAAGACCGAGGCGAACCCGTTCTTCGCGGCGATGGAGGAGGGAGCGCGCCGGCGGGCCGGTGAGCTGGGGGTGTAACTGCGCGCCTACGCGGGCCAACGGGACGGCGATTGGGAGGCCCAGGCGCGGGCGGTGGAGGAGTTGGTGGCGGCGGGAGCGCAGGGCATCCTGATCATGCCCTCCGATCCGGCGGCGCTCAGCGGGGCGGTACAGGCGGCACGGAAGGCCGGCGTGCTGGTGATTGCCCTGGACACTCCCTTTGAGCGGGAGGACGCGGTGGACGGGACCTTCGCCACGGACAACTTCAGGGCCGGGGAGCTGATCGGCCGGTGGGCCAGGGCCAGGCTGGATGCGGAGGGCAGGGAAGCCCGGATCGCCACCCTGGACGGGTACGCCACGCCGGTGACGGTGGACGTGTTGCGCGACCAGGGCTTTCTCCAGGGCTACGGCATCGACGTCAGGGACGTTGACAAGATGGGCGACGAGGACGATCCCCGCGTCGTGGGCCGAGGGGTGACCCAGGGCGCCGAAACGTGTCAATGTGTCGATGTCCAGCGAAAATGTCCGGTTAAGTGCTCAGGGAAAATGTCCGTTGGTCTTGTCCTGAGTGGCTAGGTAAGCGGCCCGTCTGGCAGTCCGGTTGATGGGCGGAGCTGGCAGTTCCAGGTACTTCCTGACCGTGTTTCGGGAAATACCCAGTTCCCTGGCGATGCCCCGTAGGGAGACGCCCTGGAGCCTGGCGTGGTGAACTGCTTTCCAAAGGGCCTGCTTGCGCGGGGTAGCCTCCCGGGGCGGTGGAGAATCGGTCCTGTCGGGTTCAGCATCCTCCTTGCGCTGGGGGACGGCGGCTTCCAGGGCGGCCAGGCGCTGAAGTTGCAATCTGGAGAGGCCGTGCCGCGTCAGGTTCCTGACCACCTGGGCCATCTCCGGGGTGGGCGCCAGAGCGCCGTTGGAAGCTCTCAGAGCGCCGGGCCTGGGCGGAGCTTCCTGGTGGGCAATCACTTCCCGGTTGTGCTGGACCATCAGTTGTCCGTCGCTTTGCTCCAGGACCTCCACCCTGGCCCCGGCATAGCTGGGCCGTTCCTCACTGGGAAGCAACTGGAGGGTGCGCCACTGGAACTTGACGGTGTTGTCCCTGGCCACCTGGCGGGTGTGCCTGAAGCAGAGGACCCGTTCCAGAAAGATGGATGAGTCCAGGGAACGGTAGGCTATCTGGGCCTGCTGGGCCGGGACGCGGAACTGCTGGTTGAACCGGGGCAGGAAGTCCCGCAGTACGGCGTTGGCCTGGTCGATGGTGGCGACTCCCGCCAGCCTGAGTTCACTGACCAGCCGGTCCTGGAAGGTGCCCGCCATACGCTCCACCCGGCCCTTGGCCTGGGGAGAACGGGCGAAGACCTGCTCAATGCCCAGTTCCTGCATGGCGCGGCTGAAGTGCGTGGCTTCCACCGGCGGCTGGATATGGCGGGGCTTTCCGGCAAACTTGAAGACTCCGTGCTGGTCCCCATAGAGAGCCAGGGGAAGCCCATAGCGTCGGATCACCCCTTCCATCAGCAGGAAGTAGCCGCGGGTGTCCTCCCCAGGCTGGAAGACGGCGTTGGCGACCGTCCCGGTGGCGTCGTCCACGGCCAGCAGCAGGACGAACCGGGGTCCCCGCTCCTCCAGCCAGGCATGGTGGCTGCCGTCAATCTGCAGGAGCATGCCCTCTTGGGGCATCCGCTCCCGCCGTATCCGGTGCTTGGGGGGACGGTGCCGCCTGGCGCTGGGCAGGCCGTGGCGGTTCAGGAGACGACTTACCGTCTGGCGGCTCAGGTGAATGCCCTCCCGTTCCGCCAGCACCTCACTCAGGTGGCTGTGGTTGAAGCCGGCGTATTTCCCGCTGGCCAGCACGATCACGGCGGCGGCGATCTCCTCGGTGAGCGCGTTTCGGGGCCGGCGGCCCCGGTTGCCGTGGGACAGCGCGGCGGCTCCTTCCCTCCGGTAGGCCGCCAGGATTCGCCTGAGCTGGCGTTCACTGATTCCCATGATCTCGGCCGCTTGGGTTCTGGGCAACTGATATTCCAACACGCAGTTGAGTACCTGCAATCTGGTTTGCTCTCGCTGGTTCAATGTCACGTCCTTCATATAAGGACATTTTCCCTGAGCAAATTACTGAGGACATAATCGTAGAGCAATCACAGTCAATGTTCAGGACCTTTGACCCACCATTTTCATGAGCATTGACCCACCCTGGGAGGGTGGCGAAATGATGGTAATCAGGGATCAGGTGTCCGGTCAATCACCCCCTTTGCCCAGGATTTTGGCGACCTTGCCCAGGAGGGCGCGGTGTGGCGACAGGCGCTCCCGGTAGCTCTGGCCCTCGATGACGATCTGGTAGCTGGTGTTGGCCAGGCGGTCCAGGGCGCTGTTGCCGAGGATGGGGTCGTCGAAGAGGCTGAGCCACTCGTCCACGGCCCGGTTGCTGGTTACGACGAAGCTGGAGGCCCGGTGCCGGTCGATGATGAGTTGGTAGAGGTCGGCGGACTGCTGGGCGGTGAAGCGGTGCAGGCCCAGGTCGTCCAGGATGAGCAGGTCCGGGGTGAGGAAGGACCGGTAGGTCTTGTCGGCGGAGTGGTCGGCCCGGGCCTGGTTCATGGCTTTGAAGTAGTCGTCGGCGTGGACGAAGCGGACGGAGTGCCCGGCACGGACGGCGGCGTGGCCCAGGGCCTGGGCCAGGAAGCTCTTGCCGACGCCGACGGGACCCACCAGGAGGACGTGCTCGCGCCTGTCCAGGAATTCCAGGGAGAAGGCGGCGTCCAGGAGCCGGCGGTCCAGCGTGATGGCGGCGGTCCAGTCGAAGTCCTCCAGGCGGCAGATTTCCTGGAAGCCGGCCCGGTGCAGGCGGGTCTCGACGCGGCGATGATCGCGGCGGTTCACCTCGTCGGAGAGGATGATCTCCAGGAAGGAAGCGTAGTCCAGTTGCTCCCTGCGGGCCAGGGCGATGCGCTCGGGCAGGGTGGCGGCCATGGCCCCCAGCTTGAGGGTCTTGAGCAGTGGCGTGAGGTCAGTGGTCTTGGACATGGGTAGTCACCTCCTGCGGATGGAATGGGGGATGAGCGGATTGGGCGAATACGGAGCCGGGTCTGGCGAAGCGTCCGGCGGGGGCGGGCAGGGGCAGTTGGGGCAGAGTCTCCTCCTCCAGGGCCTGCACCAGGATGCGCTCCAGGCGCCGGACGTCGATGAGGTCCACGTCCAGGGAGCGCTGGCAGGCGGCGTCGAGGCGGTCCGGGCCGTAGCGCTCGGCCAGGCGCAGCAGCTTGTGTCCCTGGCGGAGCTTGGCCCAGGGCAGGGGGTCGGCCAGGAGCCGCTGGGCGAATTCGGCCACCGCCGGTCCCAGCCGGGCCGCCTCCCGCTTGAGCTGGTCCGGCGCCCGGGTGGTGTAGGGGCCCAGTTGGGCGGGATAGTCCTGGGGATCGGTGGCGCGGCCGCCCCGGGGCTGGCGGAGGTGGACCTTGATCAGCCGGCCCTTGTAATAGACGTGCACCAGCTTGCTGTCCGCCCGGACCTCCACCCATTGACCCGGCGGGCAGAGGTCCGAGGGCACCGAGTACAGGGCCTGGAGGCACTGGACGTGGTGGTCGGGATGCACCTTGAGGGTGCGCCAGTGGGCGATCTCGTAGGGCACGCCGTCCCAGGGGAGCAGGGTGTGACGCTCCTCCTCCTGGAAGACCAGCAGGGGCTGCTTGCGGGTGGTGCCGTGGATGCGCGTGCCGGCCACCTCCAGGCACCACCTGGGCGCTTCGGCCCGGAGGTGGGCCAGGCTGTCAAAGACGGCGCCCTTGAAGAAGCGCTCCCGGGCGTAGGGCACGCCCCGCTCCACCTTGGGCTTGTCCCTGGGGTGGCGCACCCGGGCCGGATCGGCGATGAAGCCCCGGCGCTGGGCGTATTCCAGGAAACCCTTGCTCAGGAGGGGATTCAGCCGGTCCGGGCCCACCACCGCAGCGGGGAAGTTGTCGATGACCAGGTACCTGGGCACGCCGCCGAAGAAGGCCCAGGCCGCCTCCAGTCCGGCGATCACGTCGGGGAGCTTCTGGTAGTGCATGGGCCAGAGGAAGCTGTGGCGGGAATGGCACAGCACGATGATCATGGCCCAGACCAGCCTGCGCCTTCCCGTGGCCGGGTCGGGAATCAATCCCAACCGCCCGAAGTCCGCCTCGGCCACCTCTCCCGGCGGGGTGTCCTCCATCCGCACCGTGGTCTTGCCGGGCCTGAGCCAGTTGCGCTTCAGGACGAAGCGGCGCAGCGTCGAGTAGGACACCGCGCAACCGCGAGCCGTCAGCAGTTCGTGAATGCGGGTGAGCTGCAACCGCTCGCCGGTGAGCCACTGGTACACCTGGTCTCCCCACGGCTCCAGCAACTCGTCGCTGGGGGACTGGGCATTCAGCAGCCCCTTCCGGCCGGTGGCCGCCAGCCGGCTCAACTGTTCCTCGGTGGGCTCCGGTCCCTCCTGGACGATGCCCTCGGCCTGCGCCGCCGCCAGGTACTTGCGGACCGTGTTGCGGGCCAGGCCCATGCCCGCCGCTATCTTCCGGGGACTGGACCCCGCCTGCCAGCGGCGAATGATCTCTTGCATTTCCATCCTGGAAACCTCCCGGTACGCCATCGCTGCACCTCTCCTCCGAAATGCACCAATGGTCGTGATTCTGGCTCCCAGGGTGGGTCAATACCCCTGAAAATGTGGGTCAATGCTCCTGGCGATTTTTCCCCTTTACTGGGTCAATGTTGGTGAAAATTGACAAAACGGGCGGAAGGAATGCGATGAAGGAACTGATGAAAGTGGACCCGTCCATCAACCTGGTGTACGCCATCAACGAGCCGGCGGCGACGGGGGCGTATGCGGCGCTGGCGGAAATGGGGTTGGCGGAGGACGTGCTCATGGTGACCATCGACGGGGGATGCGCCGGAGTGAGGATGGTGGAGCGTGGAGAGTTGGGGGCCACGGTGATGCAGTACCCGCTGGAGATGGCGCGGTTGGGAGTGGAGGCGGTGGCGGAGTACGCTGAGACGGGCAAGAAGCCGGAGAACACGCCGGGTCTGGACTTTCACGACACCGGCGCCGTCCTGGTGACTGAACAACCGGTTGCGGGAGTTCAGTCCATCGGGGTGGAGCAGGGACTGGGGGAGTGCTGGGGGTAGTGTTTACGGCACGCAACGCCTTGGCGACCATCGACCCAGCCCGTGGTGGAGTCCAACCGGTGGCCTTTGCCGCTGTTCCTGGCCGTCCCGTCGGATAGGAACTGAGCGAAGGCCTCTTCGACATGCCCGGCGGCTTCGGCAGTGGAAACGCCGGTTGCGACGCAGTGGAAGGGTGTCGCCGGGGCCACTTGTATTTCTGAAAGTCCGCCGGAACCGCGCCTTTCACGCAACTGCTCGCAGAAGCGTCGGCGACGCTCCGTTTTTCCGACGTTTTCAAGTTCAAAACCACCCCGGACTTTTATTTCTAAAAGTCAGGCCAATCTCTGTACACGGGTGCGGCATCGAATCCGGCTCCCGCTGTGATACCTGAGAGACCGGCGCTGCGGCATCCGGGAGTTCCAGCGCAGGGTCATTACGCCCAGACGGGTGCGCGCCCGGCTGAGAAACTGCCGCCGCTGCTTCGCCAGCAGATACGCGCGCCGGGACCAGGGCGGCGGGGACCCGCCCCTGGCGCTGTTCGTGTTCCAGGACGCCGCCGACTGCATGGAGCGCGCGCCCTTCGCCGGTTCCGACCTGGAGACGATTGCCCAGCGGGGCAACTTGGCTGACACGTGGCTGCCGCCGGCGCCGGAGACCTGGGAATAGCTGCGATTGGGCCGACCGGTCAAAGCGCAACTATTCCGGTGAAGCGGCTCCCCGGGTTTCCTGTAGAGGAGGGCCGATCCAATAGGAAAGACGAGGGTTTGTGCCTGTCTCACCCTTGTCTGACCCCGAAAGGCCGTCCGGTTCCCTTTTGTTGCAGAAATCGGGGGATTCCGGCGAGGAGCGCCGGACCCGCCCACGATGCTGGAATAAACGCGGGCACGTATGACGCGCTAGGATTGACTCATAAACGACCCGTGATGACGCGAAAGGTTGTTCCGAATGATTGGGACCTCCGTGGGGAGGATGAACCTGAGAACGTGTCAACGCTGAGGGCAGGCAGCGAGCGGTTGACACGGCTGGGCGGAAAGCGCAGTATCATAGTAAGACCCGTTGGCAATAGGCGTCGCAATATCGGCGCGGGCGGATGGCGCCGACGATTCTGTCCTCCCGGCAGTATCGTTCACTTTGACCAGACCCGCCGACGCAATGGACCTGAGGAAGCAGATCCAGATTGTCTCGAAGATTCGGCGTCAACTGCTGGAAACGGCCTTCGCCACAACACGGTCCGTCAACCCGGCGAGAGGGCCGTATGAGGGGTAAGGGAGCGGCGCTCGGCGGTTGAGGAGACGGAAATGACCTTGAAGGATGCGAGAGCTGGCGAGACCCTGGGTTTCGACTTGGACGACGGGACAGGGCTGCGGGTGGCCCGGGCCCGGTTCGAGACGGAGACCAAGTTCTCCTGGTCGATGTTCGACGGGTACGACCGCATCCGCATTCTGACCTACTCGGCGGGGGTGGGCGCCATAGTCAGGCTCCTCGATCAGCATGAGTTCGAAGACTTCGAGTGCGTGTTCGGATGCGAGAGCACGCTGCGCACGCTGAAGGACATCATGGCCTTCCAGCAGGTGGCCATTGGAGACACCCGGTCCGCGATCCAACGCCTGCCGGACAACCGCCATGCGTTCATTTTGAGCCGGGTGCGGGAGGGACAAGCACGGTTTCGGGTGCTGCGCAAACAGATAGCCCACGCCAAGCTGTATCTGCTGGAGAACAGGGAGTCAGGAAGGAGGCGGGTACTGATCGGGTCGGCCAACCTGTCAGAGACGGCGTTTGGGGGGCTCCAGTCGGAAACGCTGGTGTGCTTTGACGAGGACGACCGGGCCTGGCGCCACTATCTCGGCATGTATCAGACCGTCCGGGACCAGGCCTCCGACGAGATACCGTTGCCACCAGAGCGGGTATTGCAGGCGGAGATCGACCTTCAGGAGGTGCCCGTGCTGGCTCCGGGCGACCACTCGACCCTGGTGATCGATTCGTCGGAGTCGGAGCTGCCAGAAGGCAATATCGTTCACATCAACGTCCCGACGCAGATCGAACGCATCGAGAAGGTGAAGGCGGCGATCCCGCCGGTGGTGTCCAACCTGATACCGGCGCCTCGCGGCGGGAAGCAACGGATAGACCGGGAACTGCGACAGCGGATAATCAAGGAGTACAGCCGCATCAGGGTGGTGCAGACCGAAGAAGAGGCGGACCACCGGGAGATGTCCATCGACCGGGATGCCGGGACGGTCACACTGTTTGGAGAGGAGTTCTCCCTGGAGTCCGACCTTGAAGCAGGGCGTCGTGACGCTCGGCTGCTGGTGGATTTCTTCGGCAACTACGAGGGCACGTTTGAGGGAGGGATGGGTGTGGAGCGGTTGCAGCGTGATTACTTCATCCTGTGGTCATGGCTCTACTTCTCGCCGCTGATGTGCGACATGAGGACCTTGGCGGGACACGACGGGGACATCTTCCGGTTTCCGTCCTTTGCCATAGTCTACGGCAAGCCGTCGTGCGGCAAGTCCAGCCTGATCGACACGCTGATGACGTCGATGTTCGGGAAGGCCTACAACGTGGACAAGCGGGAGTTCACCAAGAGTAGGCTGCGGGACATCCAGCACGCCTACAGGCGGTTTCCGGCAGTGTTCGACGACATCGGCAGGGCGGCGATCCGCAACCACGGCGAGGACGTGATCAAGGACGAACTGCCGCCGCTGGTTGCGGAGCATCCCTGTTTCGTGCTGTCGATGAACCAGGAGCTCAAGGCCTTCACTGACCAGATCGTGAAGCGCAGCCTGATGATCTACACCACCACGGCGCTCCCGTCGTACAAGGAGAGCCTGCGGCACGACCTGCACCTGAAGATACAGGAGGTGCGCCGGCACCTGAGCACCCACCTGTACCGGGAGTACCTGAAGCGGGTGCTGGCGGCGCTGGACGAAAACCCCAAACCCGGGGACTGGTTGGAGTTTTCGTCTTCAATCCTCTCGGGTCTCATCGCCGACCTGCTGGGCGAGAGACCGCCCGTTTGGTGTGTGCCCATCAGGTGGAACGACTACGCGGACAAGCGCCACGAGCGCGTCAAGGCCCAGATGGACCACCTGCTGCGGCTGGCCACCAGGATGAGGAAGGAGGGGAACCAGCCCACGGGCTGGATACTGGAGGGGGACCGGGTGATCGTGGTGGAACAGACGGACACCTTCGGCCGGCGGGAGTTTGATTGGGACAACGTGCCGTCCACCCTGATTGACGACAACGCCAGCGTGGGCGGGAGGACGGTCCTGAACCGCCGTGAGTTGGAGGAATTCCTAGGCCGGAACCTGGGCAGGCGGAACAAGGGCTTGTTGGACCGGATACTGGGCGGAAACCGATGAGACGGACTCATAAACCTCTGGCGGATTCCAGGAACGCCCGTTGCCCTAGTCCGGGCGCGGCTCCGTCTAGGAAGAGCGAAGGCAATTGATACCCAGCGACGATGTGGAGGGATGATGCCGAGAACCACGAAAACCATCACTTTCTCGTTGCCACCCGAAATGGCGCAACGGCTTGACCAGGCGATGCAGGGTCAGGGGCGGTCCCGGAGCAAGTTCCTGCGAGACGCCGTGGTGCGCTACATCGAGGAGTGCGAGTGGCGGCAACTGCTCCGGTACGGGGAGGAGCTGGCCCGGGAGCGGGGCATCGGCCCCGAGGATGTGGCCGGCTTGGTGGAGGAATATCGGGCCGAGGTGAGTCAGTCCCAAGCATGAGGGTGGTCCTGGACACCAACGTGATCGTCTCCGCACTGAACTTCCCCGGCAACGAGAGGTTGGTGCTGGAATTGGCCCTGCGGGGACGTTTCGAATTCTTTCTCTCGCTTTTCATCCTGGAAGAGGTTGCCGGGGTGCTGGCGCGCAAGTTCGGCTGGGACCAGGAACGCACGGCCCGGGCGATTAATGCCCTGGAAGGCGCTGCCATCGTCATCGAACCTCCGCGCTTGGAGGAAGTGATTGAGGGCGGACATCCTGACAACCGGGTGCTGGAGTGCGCGGTGGCCGCTGGCGCCGACTACCTGGTGACCGGCGACCGGCGGCACCTGCTGCCCATCGGAGAACACCGGGGCACTATAATTGTCAATGCTCCCCGGTTTCTATCGGCGCTGGCCCAGGTCCCATAGCGGTAGCCCGGCATTGGCCCCGAATATGCTGACCAGCACGATGGCAAAGTTACGCCGCTAAGGCCTGAAAGAGGCTTTGCCATCTCCTCGATACCGAGGGGAGGTGTGTCTCAGTTGTTGCCGCTGAATCAATCGGCTAACGGACGGGAGTGGGCATGCGGTGGTATCACGGAATTCTATTCGTTGTCTGGGCCCTTGCCCTGATCGGCACGGGCTGGGCCGCTGCTGGAGAGATAGAGCAGGGCAGGCTACCGGACGCGGCGCTGATTTCCAGTTATGCTGGGTTCGCCGGCATCTGCTTGTTCATCTCCGTCCGGCGTGTGCTACGGAGAGAAAACCTTGGGAATCAGGGAACCAGACCCGTCATGCGTGTGGCGATGGTCCTGCTGTACGCCACTTGGCTGGCGGCTGCCCTCTCCCTGTTCTTGGTGGCACAGAGGGAATTCGACCAGTTTGAGAAGTATGACGGCGCAAATGTGCTCAGGGGTGTCGGCGGTCTGATGATCGTTGTCTGGTGCTTGGCCCCCACCAGATTCCGATTCAAGCACGCCGACGGTTGGGATTACCCCACACGCTCCACAACCGGTGCTGGTTCCGAGCGCGTGGACCGGTTTCCGTTCAAACTCGGCTGCGGGCTAATCCTTGTCCCATTGGTCACCATTTTGGTCGCCTGGTTCATCGGGCTCTTGCTATGGACATTCTGAACAGCAACATCGCTCCCGAGTTCCAAGGCACCATCTCACGACAGGTGAGGCAATCTGACCATCGACATGACACCGGCCCGGGGTGTTGTTCGTGTTCGAGACGCCGCAGAGCGAGGCCGCCTTCCTGGACGTGGCCGACGCCACGGAGGGGCTGGACGTGATCACCGCCAACGCCGAGACCCTGGCAGAGCACGGCATCCTGGGGGAAGCGTGGATACTGCCGCCGCCGTACCCGCTGGACCGGGCGCCGCTGGCCGGATTGTATTGACTTCCAGAAATACAATCTTTCTGCGCCGGACACTTCCCGTAGGGGCTTTTCAACGGACAGGATTGGAGAATTTTCCGTCAACTTGCGGCCATCACCTCCCGTTACGTCCCCGCTACTGCAATCTGTTGCAGAGCCGATGCGTCAGGCCGCCACCTGGAACATCCCCAACTCCGCCCGCCAGGTACACAATCCAGGTACGAATGCCAGCAACAACCGCAACGCCACGGAGTCCGTCCGATAGAGGCAAGATGCCGCTAACCATGTCCAGCAGACCCAACTGAGCCGTTCCCGTGGTTTCCCACAGTTGTAAAACTGAAAGTCGTTACCACTCCCATGTCTGCGTGCAACAGGTCGAAAGGTTGCGAAATGTTGCAGACGCCGGCCCCGGCAGACCCGACGCCATCCGCCGCTGCCGGCAGGCAAAAGGCCGGTTGCCCGCTGTTAGAGTGTAAGACAACGTGGTATAACGGGCAAAACAAGGAGCGCACATGGCACCGATAATATCCAGGAACACCGAGACCGTTACTTTCTCACTGCCCCCGCCGCAGGCCCGGCATCTGCGCCAGGTGGCGAAGGAAGAGGAGCGCACCGTGAGCGAGCTGCTGCGGGAAGCCATCCGGCTTTACATGGAGGAGCGGGAATGGCAAATCGAGGAGCGGATGCGACGGCGCTCCCACCGGAGCAGCCGGGACGAAATTGATGACGCCACTGACGTTGACGGCGCCGGCGGCGAGTGATCACAATCGGGTCAACCGACCCAAGGGCAAGGCAGACAACAACAAGAAGGAGCCACACATGACCAAGCACGAGTTTGTACCCCTGACCCCGGCGGCCCTCTACGCCCGGGTCTCCAGCGACCGCCAGGACGTGGACCTGTCCGTGGCCGCCCAGATGAGAGCACTCAGGGACTACGCCGACAAGAACGGCTACTCCATCGCCCGTGAGTACGTGGACGAGGCCGAGAGCGGCCGCATCGCCGACCGGCCCCAGTTCAGGAAGATGATCGACGAGGGCAGCCAGGCCCAATCCCCTTTTGGCGTCATCCTGGTGTGGAAGTTCAGTCGGTTCACTCGCAAGCGGGAACACGCCGTGGCCTTCAAGTCCATGCTGCGCAGGAAGGGCATCCGCGTGGTCTCCATCACCGAGCACGCCGACGACACCCCCACCGGCAAGCTGATGGAGGCCATCATCGAGTCCGTGGACGAATGGTACAGCGAGAATCTTGCGCAAGAGGTCGTACGGGGAATGCGGGAGGCGGCGTCAAGGGGCTACTTCCTGGCGTCGCGCGCTCCCTACGGCTACCGGCGCATCAAAGTCAGCGACGGGTTGAAGGACCGGCCCACCCTGGAGGTGGACGAGGACGCCGCGCCGGTGGTGCGGGAGATCTTCGAGAGTTCCCGTCGGGGCAACGGTTTGAAGGAGATCTGCAAGGAGTTGAACGGTCGGGGCGTCACCAACCGGGGCAAGCGGTGGCAGAAGAACGGGCTGCACTACCTGCTGACCAACGAAGCCTACACCGGCACGGCGGTGTGGGGGTTGAACAGCAAGGACGAGAAGGCGGGTGAGCCGGTGCGGGTTGAGAACGCCTGGCCCGCCCTGGTGTCCCGGGAGACCTTTGAGGCGGTGCAGCAGGGGTTGCGGGAGCGGGCGCCCCAGCGGCAGCGTCCGGCGCGGGCGGGCAGCCAGTACCTGCTGAGCGGGCTGCTCCGGTGCGGGGTGTGCGGCAAGCCCTACAGCGGGCAGGGGGCCAAGAGCGGGCGGTTCGCCTACTACGTATGCGGCACGCTGCTGCGGGAGGGAGCGGGAACCTGCGCCAACGGACGGTACCTGAACGCGGAGCGTACCGAGGACTATATCGTCGACAAGATCAGGGAGCGGATACTCACCGAGGAGACCATCACCGAGTTGGTGACCCTGGTGGCCGAGGAGATCGACGCCCTGGCCGGCGAGGTGAACGGCTGGCTGAAGGCCATCAATGCCGAGCTGAATGACGTGGAGAGCCGCCTGGGGAAGCTCTATGAGGCTTTGGAGACCAGCGGCCTGACGCTGGAGGTGCTCTCCCCGCGCATCCTGGCGTTGAAGTCGCGGCAGGACCAGTTGACGGCGGCGCGGGAGGAGGCCGAGGGCCGGCTGGAGCGGCGGCGGGTGGAGTTGCCCACGTCGAAGGAGATCAAGGGGTACGTAGCGGACTTCCGGCAGTTGTTCCAGGAGGGGACGTTCCCGGAGCGGAAGGCGCTCATCCGCAACTTCGTTGAGGGCATTGAGATCGTGGACGAGGAGGCTACGCTGACGTACACTATCCCCATGCCGCAGGACGGGATCACGCGGGAGTCGGCGTCGGTTCTCGATTTTGTCCAGTCCGGCCCACCAAACTGGACAGTAGAACGTACCTCCGAGTACGTTATTCCCCCTGCTTGAGCTGCAGGGAACTTACAAGAAGTCTGTCCACCCTCCAAAACGCGTAGCCGGGCCAGTCGAAACAACCGCGGACGCTAGGGCATCCGCGGTTTTACATATTCTTGCTGGCGAAGCACCGCCAACAGCCTTACAATCGTCAAGCGCGAAACAACCGATCACCGCCAACACCTAATCAGGCTTACTGCCCCTCCATACCACGGCCAGCGCACTCCAACGTGCTCCGAGGTCACCAATGACTAGATTCGACTCGCTTGAAGTCGCGGCATGGCGCCAGTTCGATTCGGTTGACATCCGATTCCATCCTCGGGCCACTATCATCACTGGTGCCAACGGTGCCGGCAAAACAACCTTGCTCAATATCCTCAGCCAGCATTTCGGCTGGGCACAACGCTTCATCGGCACGCCGCGGATAGACCGGCGTGGCGCCCAGAAATATTTCTCCGGTGTAATCGACGAGTCCGACCGGCCATCCGTAAACGTCGGCAAGCTAACTTACGACAACGGAGCCATTGCAACGCTCCAAGTACCAACCGAAGGCGAAGCCTTCCAGATCTCGATAGACAACGCTCAAACAGTGCCCGGCATCTATCTTACATCCCACAGACCGGTCTATTTTTACCAAAAAGTCAGTCAGATACCGACTGAGGTACGAGCCGGTACCGAGCTTTTCAACCAATACTTAAACAACATTCGCCAGTTCTACACACCCTCATCACGGGTCGAGTCTCCGAGCCATCGACTCAAAGCTGCACTCATTTCGTTAGCCACCTTCGGCTATGGAAACCGCGTAGTCGCACGAGACGATGAAGCGCGCGAGACTTTCGAGGGTTTCACCACAATCCTCAACAAAGTCCTGCCCCCCGACCTAGGTTTCCGACAAATCGCGATCCGCCTACCAGAAGTAGTCCTCGAGACTGACACCGGAGATTTTTCACTCGATGCAGCTTCCGGTGGCATCGCAGCCTTAGTCGACTTGGCATGGCAAATCCATATGCGTTCCCGTACCGACACCGCGTTTACCGTACTGATGGACGAACCTGAAAATCACCTCCATCCAAGACTCCAGCGATCAGTGCTGCCTGGACTGGTCGAAGCGTTCCCTCAAGCCCAATTCATTGTTTCTACCCACAACCCATTCGTCGTTACATCGGTGCGACACTCCAACGTCATTGTCCTAGACTTCGAAGGCGAACGCGTGAGGTCCACAAATCTAGCCGACGTAGACCGATCAGCAACCGCCAATCGGGTCTTGACTGACGTCCTCGGAGTTCCTTTCCCAGCACCAATTTGGGTCGAGAACGAGCTTGATCGGATCGTCAATTCTGTCCAAAACCAGGACCTTAGCACGGAACTCCTATACAGCTTGAGAGAGCGGCTTGACACGATTGGCTTGGGATACCTTTTCCCCGAAGTCGTGGAACGCCTTTTGCCAGCACACAACAATCGCAGAGAAGCACTCTAATGATCCGCCTGAATCGCCACGCTGAGCCCCAAATTTTGATTGAGAACCGTGTTGATTGGACCGAGGAGTACGTTAATTGGCGCAACAACCCTATGGGCCCAGAACCTAGGCGATTCGCCCACCGTGACATCCGGGACGCTCTTCAAGCAGAGACACACTCCAAATGCGCTTACTGCGAAGCCCGGATTGGTGATGTCGCCTTCGACCACATTGAACACAAGCTCCCGAAGAGGAGCAACCCGACCCTCGTTTGCGCATGGCAAAATTTGACAATAGCCTGCCCCAAGTGCAACACCTACAAGGGACAATACGACGAGCCTCAATGCCCACTATTAGACCCTCACGTCGATGACGTCGAGAATGATATCGCCTTCTTTGGACCTATGGCGCTGCCTTACGACAGCGAAAGCGCCGACGCCACTATCACTCGTTTAAGACTAAACCGAACTGAGTTGCTCTATGAGCGCGCCCAACTCCTAGACACGTTACACCGACTCCTCAATCTCGTGCAGCGCGCGGCGAACGAGCCGGCTGTACGCATCGCACTCTGGCTCCAAATCGACACCATGACGGACGCAGCCGGACAGTTCGCTTCAGCGTGCCGATATTTTCTTGCTGCGCAACTAGTTGAACGCGGCATTACAAGACCCTGAACCAAACTACGTGGTCTTTCTCGGCCTGATAAACTGCCACATGCACCTGCTGGCGACGGGAGATCGGGGGATCCTGGGGACTTCGGGTTCCCTAAGCGGCCATCAACCGGTCACATCACTTGAGCAGCCGGCCGGTTTACGCTTCAATCACGACACGCAGCAATCGACAAGCAACTGCAAACAACGCATATCCACTGCAGGAGGCCACAGGATGAAGTACGATTATATCGTGGTGGGCGGGGGTTCCGCCGGGTGCACCATTGCCAGCCGGCTGTCGGAGGACCCGGAGCGGTCCGTGCTGCTGCTGGAGGCGGGGCCGGACTACCCGGTCTTTGAGACACTGCCCGACGACCTGAAGCTGGGCAACAACGTGTGGCTTTCCGCCTACGGGCCGCACAACTGGGGCTACACCGCCAAGATCACCGAGGAGCAGGACAACCTGACGATCCCGAGGGGCAAGGCCACCGGCGGCTCCAGCGCGGTGAACGGGCAGGTGCTGTTCCGGGGCATCCCCGAGGACTACGACCGTTGGGCCGAGTGGGGCAACGACGAATGGAGTTTCACCCGGTGCCTGCCCTACTTCAACAAGCTGGAAACCGACCTGGACTTCGGCGGCGACGACTTCCACGGCTCCGACGGGCCGGTGCCGGTGCGCCGCGCTCCCCGCACCGAGTGGCTGCCCCACGCCGTGGCCTTCGAGCGGGCCTGCCTGGACGAGGGCTTTCCCCAGGACGAAGACCAGAACCATCCTGAGTCCACCGGCGTCTCGCCCCGCGCCCGCAACACCATCGACGGCGTCCGCATGAGCATGGCCATCAACTACCTGGACATCGCGCGGCACCGCCTGAACCTGACCATCCGGGGCGGCGTGACGGCACGGCGGATCATCTTCGACGGGAACCGGGCTGTGGGCATCGAGGCCGAGAGCGGCGGCGAGGTCTTCACGGTGGAGGGTGGCGAGATCATCGTCAGCAGCGGGGCCGTGGCGTCGCCGCAACTGCTCATGCTGTCCGGCGTGGGGCCGGCGGAGCACCTGCGCAGCATGGGCATCCCGGTGGTGCACGACTCGCCGGGCGTGGGCAAGAACCTGCGCGACCATCCGGCGGCGTCGGTGCTGTACCGGGGTAAGGGCGAGAAGCCCGACGTGCAGGCGCCGGTGATCCAGGTGGGACTGCGCTACACGGTGGAGGGCTCCGACCTGCGCAACGACATGCAGCTGAGCCCCAACCTGATGACCAGCGAGCACCGGCCGGCCCACGTCGCCATCGACGAGGACCTGAACTACCTGGGCATGGGCGCGAGCCTGCAGCTGGCGCTGGGCCAGGGCGAGCTGACCCTGCAATCCACCGATCCCCATGTGCAGCCGTTCCTGAACTACAACTACTACCAGGAACCGGAGGACCTACGCCGGATGCGCGAGGCGATACGGCTGGGCGTCCGCATGGCGGAGCGGCCGCCGTTCTCCGACTTGATCGAGGAACGGATCATGCCCACCGACGAAGAACTGGCGTCCGACGAGTTGCTGGACGACTGGCTGCGCAAGAACTCCGGCACGTCGCACCACATCTCCGGCACGTGCAAGATGGGGCCGGACTCGGATCCCCTGGCGGTGGTGGACCAGCACCTGAAGGTGAAGGGCATCGAGGGCCTGCGCGTGGCCGACGCCTCGATCATGCCGGACTGCATCCGGGCCAACACCAACGCCACGACCATCATGATCGGCGAGAAGGTGTCGGACTACATCAAGGAAGGGCGGTAGCGAGGCTGACTACAAGGGAGGTTCACAGCAATGGAAGTCCAATGGATGAACCACACCGGGTTTGTGGTCAGCGACATGGAACGCTCGTTGGCGTTTTACCGCGACCTGCTGGGCCTCAGCATCGAGCGCGACCAGGTACTGGAAGGCGATTTCATCTCGGAGGTGGTGGGGTATCCCGACGCGCGGCTGCACATCGTGTACCTGGGAGTCGGGGATCAACGGCACTCCGTGGAGCTGATCCAGTACCTGAACCCGCCGGGGGACACCGTCGCGCTGCCGCAGCGCCACCAGGTGGGTGCGTCGCACCTGGGCATCATCGTCGACGATCTGGACGCCTTCTACGCCGACCTCAGCGCCAGGGGCGTGCGGTTCGTCAGCCCGCCGGCGACCCGGCCCAACCCGGTGTATCCCGCCGCCAGCAAGGGGTGCTACATGGAGGACCCCGACGGGAACTGGCTGGAACTCCTGGAGCGGGGGCCCGCGCCGCCCGGCGCGACCTCGGTGTGAGAGTAACCGTGGAGTGGACATGACCACCGTCATCGCCAACGCAACCATTGTGACCGGCAACGCCGGCCGGGATGTTCTGCATGATGCCGGCATCGCCATCTCGGAGGACCGCATCGCGGCCATCGGGCCGACGGATGACGTGCGGCCGGCGCATCCCGACGCCGAGGTGGTGGACGGGCGGGGCAAGGCGGTCTTTCCCGGCTTGATCAACTGCCACACGCACCTGCTGGCCACCGGAGACCGGGGAATACTGGAGGACTTCGGCTTTCCGACCCGGCTGACCTTTCCGGTGTCGGCGCGCGGGTTGCTGACCGATGAGGAGCGCCGGATACTGGCCCTGCTGGGCGTCCTGGAGTCCATCCGCAGCGGCGTCACCTGCTTGCTGGAAATCTCGTCCAACGTGGCCGGCTATTCGCCCGACCTGGCGGCTACGGGGCTGCGGCTCGTTCTGTCGGAGAACATCAACGACGTGGACGAGGCCCAGGTTCGGGAGGGTGTCTATCGGTTCGACGAGGCCCGGGCCGACGCCGGCCTGCAACGCAGCGCCGACCTGGTGGAGGCGTGGCACGGCCGCGAAAACGGACGGGTCAACTGCTTCCTGGCGCCCCACGCCCCGGAGACGTGCTCGCCGGACCTGCTGCGCCGCACGCGGGAGATGGCCGAGCGCCTTGGCGTCGGCTACACCATCCACCTGTCCCAGAGCCGCGAGGAGATTGAGGCGGTCATGCGGGTCCGTGGCGTGCCGCCGACCCATTATCTATTCGCCAGCGGTTTCCTGGGGCCGGACCTGCTGGCGGCGCACTGCCGGTACATCAATTCCGCCGAGATCGCGCTGCTGGGGCAGACGGGGGTCAGGGTCACCAACAACGCCGCCATCGCCGCCCGCCGGGGCGCGGCCGCGCCGGTGCAGGAGTTGCAGGCCGCCGGATGCGTCATCGGCATGGGGTCGGACAACATGGCCGAGGACATGGTGGAGGTGATGCGCGCGGGCCTGTTCCTGGAGCGAGTGCGCCGCAACGACGAGGTCTGGCCTCAACCCGAGGACGTGCTGGAATGGGCCACCATCGGGGGAGCCAAAGCCCTGGGGATGCAGGACATCACGGGCAGCCTGGAAGTCGGCAAGAAGGCCGACCTGTTCGTGGTGGACCTGATGCGGCCCCACCTGGTGCCCAGCCTGCGGCCCGTATCCGCCTTCGTGCATAATGGTCAGCCGGCCGACATTATCTCGGTAATGGTCGACGGCCAATGGGTCATGCGCGACGGCAAGGCGCTGACCATCGACGAAGACGATGTGGTGCGTCGGGCGGAAGCGGTGGGGCACGCGTCGTGGGGCCGGCTGCTGGAGCGTTACCCCAACGTGCCTTTCCCCATCAACATTCCGCCGGCCATCACCTGAACCCGGCGGCGTCACCGATTGCGGCGAACCGGCGCCGTTTCGTCGCGCGGCTAGGGCAGTTGGCGAACGCGGCGGAGCGTGACGCAGAAAACCAGGCCCAACGTGATGCCCAGTACCCCGATGATGGCCATGGCCGTTGACGGGGTGGTAACGTCGGAGAGGATGCCGACACCGAGGCTCGCGACGACCAGGAAGCCCCGGTCGATGCTCTGCAGGCTGGTGAGCCGACCCCGCAGGCTGTCCGGGGCCAACGTTTGTATCAGGGTGCCGCGGGTGGTGCGGAAGAAGGACTGGCTGAAGGCCATGGCGGCGATGACCACAAAGGCCAGGGCCATCCACTTCGAGAAGGAAAACAGGACCAGCATCAGGGAACTGGCGATGGCGGCGGCGAGCACCAACCGGCCCTTGGGGAAGATGAAGCCGAATGACGCGATGAACAGCGCCGCCATCAGGCCCCCCACGCCCGTGATCGACAGGAGATATCCGCCGACGTCGGCGTCGCGCTGCAGCACCTCGGTGGTGAACACCGGGAACAGGAACCAGGCCGGCTGCAGGATGATGTTGGGAATAACCGAAAGGACCATCAGCTGGAAGAAGACGCGCTCGCCACTCCAGACATAGCGCAGTCCTTCGACCATGTTGGCCAGCGCCGAGCCGCGCTGGCGGGCGTTGCCGGGGCGGTGGAAGGGCGTGCGCAACGGGATGATCATCGCCACGTTGGCCAGGTACAGCGCGGACTCGATGGTGAAGTTCCAGAAGTACCCGAGGGTGAAGATGAGGATGCCGCCCACGAACGGGCCGACGATGCGAGTGCCGGTGATGGTGAGAACGTTGGTGGCCAGGGCGTTCCCCAGCATCTCGCGCGGCACGGTGCCGGCGATGAGCGACTGACGCATGGGTTGGGTCATGGAGCGGCAGGCGCCGGCCAGGATCACATAGGCGTAAGCGTGCCAGACCTCCACCCGCCCCGACAACACCAGCAGGGCGAAACTCAGGGAAAGGGCAGCCATCGTCAGCTGCAAGATGATGACCAGCCGGCGGCGGTCGAACCGGTCGCTGAGAACGCCGCCCCAGGGGCCAACCACCAGCCCGGGCAGGGTGTTGATGCCGCCCACGGTGACCACCAGCAGACCGGCGACCGTGGAGCCCTCGGATAGATCCCGGACCAGCCAACCCACGCTCAACAGTTGTATCCACTGGGCGTTGTTGGCGAAGAAATTGCCGCACCACAGCAGCCTGAAGTTGCGGTACGCCATCCAGGTGTCCAGCGTGTGCAACCGGGGGAGTGCAGATCCTCGCAATATCGCTCCTCCACGAGCGCCAGGCCGGTTGATGGGTATCGTCTCGGCAGGGTAATCGGACGGCCATTTTGAAATGTCCAATCGGGACTGTCAATGCTAATCCGCAGATATTATTTGCAATGAGCATGGGATTGTGCAGCCGTGGACGGCAACCTCGGAACGCTGTGGCCGTTACGCGACGTTTACACCGACGCAACTTCGCGGTCATAGAGTTGCAATTTGCCGGTAACACCGTGGGACTAGCGTATTTGGCATCGCCGCCGGCGACCTGCCGTTGGCGAATCCACTCCAGAGGAGGAAACACCCACGATGTCTCTAACCGGTTTAGCCAAACTGCCCGCTTTGCTGCGGTTCGCGCTCATTGGCGCGGCCGCCCTGCTCATGCCCCTGATGCTGGCCGCCTGCGGCTCCGAGCCGCCCCCGGCGCCGGCCGCCACCGCCGCTCCCGCTGCCGCATCCCAACCGGCCAGCCCGCCCGCCGCTGCCGAGTCCGACACGATCAAGGTGGGCATCCTGCACTCCCTGTCCGGCACGATGTCGATCAGCGAGACCGCGGTGCACGACGCCGAACTGCTGGCCATTGAAGAGATCAATGCCTCGGGCGGCGTGATGGGCAAGCAGCTTGAGGTGGTCATCGAGGACGGCGCGTCCGACTGGCCGACCTTCGCCGAGAAGGCGCGCAAGCTGCTCCAGGAGGACGAGGTTTCCGTGGTCTTCGGCGGGTGGACCAGCGCCAGCCGCAAGGCGATGCTGCCGGTCTTCGAGGCCAACAACGGGCTGCTGTTCTACCCGGTGCAGTACGAGGGACTGGAGACGTCGCCCAACATCTTCTACACGGGCGCGACCACCAACCAGCAGATCGTGCCGGCCATCGAGTACCTGCTGCAAGAGGGCAAGACCAAGTTCTACCTGCTGGGTTCCGACTACGTGTTCCCGCGCACGTCGAACCTGATCATCAACAAGCAGTTGGCCGCCGCCGGCATCGAGGCCGTGGGTGAGGAGTACACCCCGCTGGGCCACACTGAGTACAGCACCGTGATCACGAAGATCAAGGCCGCCGACCCGGACGTGGTGTTCAACACGCTGAACGGCGACTCCAACGTGGCCTTCTTCAAGCAGCTCAAGGACGCCGGCATCACGGCCGAAGAACTGCCCACGATTTCGGTCAGCGTCGCTGAAGAAGAGATTACCGGCATCGGCGCGGAGAACATCGCCGGGCACCTGGTGGCGTGGAACTACTTCCAGACCACTGACACGCCGGAAAACGTGAAGTTCGTCAGCGCGTTCAAGTCCAAGTACGGCGAGAACCGCGTCACCGACGACCCCATCGAGGCGGGTTACTTCGGCGTGTACCTGTGGAAGGCCGCCGTTGAAAAGGCCGGGTCCACCGACGTGGCCGCGGTCAAGGAAGCCGCCAAGGGCATCCAGTTCGCCGCGCCGGGCGGGATGGTGACCATCCACAACGAGAACCAGCATGTGTCCAAGACCGTCCGCATCGGCACGGTGCGCGACGACGGGCAGATCGACGAGATCTGGAACTCCGGCTCGCCGGTGGTTCCCGACCCCTACCTGGACAGCTACGAATGGGCCGCCGGCCTCCGGGAGCTGGCCCAGTAGCATCAACTGTCAGAAGCAGGATTTGCCGGATTGAAGGATTGACAGGATTGCGTGTTCTCCGCTGCCGGATGGCTCCAATCCTGTCAATCCCAAAATTCTGAAAATCCTGCTTCTGACAACAATCCATAGGCGCGGATGACATCCGCGCGTCCGCCTCCTCAAACTCCTTTATGGCCACGAAATGGAAGTTTGGGCTCTACAACTGTTCAACGGGCTCAGCCTGAGCTCAATCCTGCTGCTGATCGCGCTGGGTCTCGCGCTGTCCTTCGGGTTGATGAACGTCATCAACCTGGCCCACGGCGAGTTCATCATGATCGGCGCCTACACCACGTATGCGCTACAGCAGGCGGCGCTCAGCTTCACCGGCGACCCGCAGTCGGGGGTCACGTTCCTGATCGCCATTCCCGCGTCCTTCGTGATTGCCGGAGCGGCGGGGTACGTGGTGGAAAACGCGCTGATCCGTTTCCTGTACCGCCGCCCCCTGGACACGCTGCTGGCGACGTGGGGCGTCGGGCTGTTCCTGCAGCAACTGGCCCGGTCGATATTCGGCGCGCCCAACGTGCAGGTGGTGGCGCCGCCGTGGCTGGGCAGCGCGATCACGGTCACGACCGATCTGGTGTTGCCCGTGAAGCGCGTCTTCATCCTGGCGCTGGTCACCGCGTGCATCGGCGGGCTCTACTGGTACATGTACCGCTCCAGCGAGGGGCGCCGGATGCGCGGCGTGATGCAGAACCGGGAAATGGCGGCCAGCCTGGGGGTATCGACCCGGCGGGTGGACAGCTTCACCTTTGCGCTGGGTTCAGGACTGGCCGGCATCGCCGGGTGCGCGCTGACGCTGATCGGCCCCATCGGGCCATCGCTGGGCACGTTCTACGTGGTGGACGCCTTCATCGTCGTGATCCTGGGCGGGCTGGGGCAGGTGCCCGGCACCATCCTGGCGGCGCTGATCATCGGGATGCTGAACACCATGCTGGAGTTCGGCACCACCGCCGTGGTCGGCAAGGTTCTGGTGTTCGCCATGGTGATCCTGTTCCTGCAGTGGCGTCCCGCCGGCTTGATGCGGGCCAAGGGACGGTAGCGGGCCATGACGACCATGTCATCCATCATCACCGTGGTGCGCAACGCCTCCGCGCCGGTGCGGGTGCACGACCGCATCGGCTCGTGGATCGCGCCGGCAATCATGCTGGCGGTGTTGCTGGTCGCCCCGACGGTGCTGTCCGACTTCCGGATCGCGCTGCTGGGCAAGTTCCTGACCTTTGCCATGCTGGCGATCTCCCTGAACCTGATCTGGGGTTACGCCGGGATGCTGAGCCTGGGCCACGGGGTGTTCTTCGGGCTGGGCGGATACGCCATGGCCATGTACCTGAAGCTGGAATCGGCCGGCGGCAAGCTGCCCGACTTCATGTTCTGGAGCGGCCTGACCGAGTTGCCCTTCTTCTGGGCGCCGTTCAAGTACGCCTGGTTCGCCATACCCATGACCTTCATCGTGCCGGCGGTACTGGCCGGCGCGCTGGGGTACCTGGTGTTCCGCAGCCGCATCACGGGCGTGTACTTCGCGCTGATCACCCAGGCACTGGCGCTGATCGTCAGCATCCTGTTCATCGGCCAGCAGGCGTACACCGGCGGCACCAACGGCATCACCAACTACACGACGATTTTCGGCTACCCGCTGAACGCGCCGTCGATGCAGTTGATACTGTACTACGCCAGCGTGGCCGCGCTGACCGCCGCCTACCTGCTGTGCTGGTGGCTGATCTCGTCGCGGCTGGGCCGGCTGCTGGTGGCCATGCGCGACGACGAGAACCGGGTGCGGTTCTCCGGCTACGACCCGGCGGTGCTGAAGACGCTGGTGTTCTCGCTGTCGGCCGGCATCGCCGGCGTGGCCGGCGCGCTATTCACGCCGCAGGTGGGCATCATCTCGCCGACGATGATGGGCATCGTGCCGTCCATTGAGATTGCCATCTGGGTGGCCGTGGGCGGACGGGGCGTACTGCTGGGGGCAGTGATCGGCGCGGTGGTGGTCAACGGGGCCAAGAGCGGCCTGAGCGAGTCGTTCCCGGCGGTGTGGCAATACTTCCTGGGCCTGCTGTTCATCGGGGCGGTGCTGCTGTTCCCCACGGGCATCATGGGCCTGCTGCGCGGCGAAGGCTGGCAACGTCCGTGGTGGCTGTCACGCGAGCAAGTTCGCGGAGCGATCAACCGCCTGGTTCCTGGAGCGACACGATGATTGGCAATCCGAACAACCCGGCCTCGCGCAACGGCTCGCGCCCGACGCCGGACCTGAGCCAGCCCATCCTGTCGGTGGAGAACCTGACGGTGAGCTTCGACGGCTTCACCGTGCTGGACGAGCTGGATTTCGCCATCGGCTACGGGGAGATGCGGTTCCTCATCGGCCCCAACGGCGCAGGCAAGACGACGCTGATCGACGTGATCACGGGCAAGTCCAAGCCCAGCAAGGGGCGCATCATCTTCGACGGCACGACGGATTTGAGCCGGCGGCAGGAGTACCAACTGGTGCGCCTGGGAGTGGGCCGCAAATTCCAGACGCCGGCCATTTTCTCCAGCCTGACCGTGTACCAGAACCTGGAGGTGACCCTGGGGTTCCGCAGCCGGATCGCCGGGCTGCTGCGCAAGCTGCGCCGGGACGACGGCGACCGGATCATGAGCACGCTGGAGGAAGTTGGCCTGCAACACCGGGCGCAGGATGTCGCCGGCGGGCTGTCCCACGGCGAAAAGCAGTGGCTGGAAATCGGGATGCTGCTGGTGCAGGAGCCGAAGCTGCTGCTGCTGGACGAGCCGGTGGCCGGCATGACCCGCCGCGAGCGCGACCGCACCGGGGAGTTGCTCCAGTCCATCGGCGGCGAGCGGTCGGTGCTGGTGGTGGAGCACGACATGGACTTCGTGCGGCAGTTCGCCCAGACGGTCACCGTGCTGCACCTGGGCAAGGTGCTCAGCGAAGGCACGATGGAAGACGTGCAGCAGGACCCGGAGGTTATCCGGGCGTACCTGGGCAACAACCGGTCGCAGCGTCCGCAGGCCGGCCGGCTCAACGGGCGGCGCGAGGCGGAACCCGCCGCGCCGGTCGCCGCGGACTGAAGGGCAAGTCAATGTTTCGCCAACCCGAACCGTTCCTGACCATCAAGGGCCTGTCCGTGGGCTACGGGCAGAGCCTGGTGCTGACCGACGTGGCATTGGACGTGCCGGAAGGGCAGGTGGTCTGTCTCATGGGGCGCAACGGCGTGGGCAAGACCACGCTGCTCAAGGCGATCATGGGGCTGCTGACCCCCCGGGCCGGGCAGATCCAGTTTGGGCAGTCGGACATGACGCGATGGGCGCCGCACAAGCGGGCCAAGGCCGGGTTCGGCTACGTGCCCCAGGGTCGGCACATCTTCCCGTACCTGACGGTGCACGAGAACCTGCTGATGGGGCTGGAGGCCTTCGCCGGAAAGAAGGGGCGTCCGGAGGCCGTGGAAAGGATGTACGGCCTGTTTCCGGCGTTGAAGACCTACACGAAGAAGGTCGCCGGCACGCTCAGCGGCGGGCAGCAGCAGCAACTGGCCCTGGCCCGCGCCCTGGTGCGTCAGCCGTCCCTGCTGCTGCTGGACGAGCCCACCGAGGGGATCCAGCCGTCCATAGTCCAGGAGATCGAGGAACTGCTGCACCGACTTCGGGAGCAGAACGAGACGACGATATTGCTGGTGGAGCAGTTCCTGGACTTCGCCCTGGGCATCGCCGATTACTGCTACGTGATGGAAAAGGGAGCCATAGTGCTGGAGGGCGCCGCCCGGGACCTGGACCACAACCTGGTCCGGGAGTACGTGGCGGTGTAGGTCCCGGCATAAAACCCGAACGTGAGGAATAGACATGACAACTGAGACAGCCACCGCCCGGGACTTCGTACTGCGGACCGCGCGGGACAACGACGTCAAGTTCATCCGCCTGTGGTTCACCGACATCCTGGGCAAGCTGAAGGGTTTCGCGGTGACGGCCGACGACCTGGAGGACGCCTTAGAGCGCGGCGTAGGGTTCGACGGCTCGGCCATCGACGGGTTCGCCCGCCACCACGAGAGCGACATGCGGGCCTACCCGGACCCGACGACCTTCACGCTGCTGCCGTGGCGTCCGCGCCAGAACGCCGTGGCCCGGATGTTCTGCGACATCCGCCAGCCCCGGGGCCAGACCTTCTCCGGCGACCCTCGCCAGGTACTCCGGCGGAACCTGGACAAGGCGGCGGAGATGGGCTTCACCTACAACGTGGGCGCGGAGCTGGAATTCTTCTACCTGAAGAGCGCCGGCGCGCCGGAACTGCTGGACCACGACGGCTACTTCGACCAGCTATCCAGCTACCCCGCCTCCGACCTGCGCCGGGACACCGTGCTCAACCTCGCCGAGATGGGCATTCCGGTCAAGTACTCGCACCACGAGGGCGCGCCCAGCCAGCACGAGATCGACCTGGAGTACACCGACGCGCTGACCATGGCCGACAACCTGATGACGGCCAAGCTGGTCATCAAGGAGTTGGCCCAGCTGCAGAACGTATACGCCACGTTCATGCCCAAGCCGATTTCTCGCATCAACGGGTCGGGACTGCACCTGCACCAGTCCCTCTTCGCCGGCGAGGACAACCGTTTCTACGACGCGGACGACGAGCAGTATCTGTCGATGCTGGGCAAGCAGTTCATCGCCGGGCTGATCGCCCACGCGCCGGAGATAACGCTGGTGACCAACCAGTGGGTGAACTCCTACAAGCGGCTGATCCCCGGATACGAGGCGCCGGTGTACGTCTCGTGGACCCACGTCAACCGTTCAGATCTCATCCGCGTGCCCAGCTACGAACGCGGTGAGGAAACGTCCATCCGCATCGAGTACCGCGCGCCGGACCCGTCGTGCAACCCCTACCTGGCGTTCAGCGCGATGCTGGCCGCCGGGCTCAAGGGGATCGAGGAGCAGTACCAGGTGCCGGCCCCGGTGGTGGGTAACGTGCAGGAGATGTCGCCGCAGCGTCGCCAGTCGCTGGGCATACGCACTCTGCCCTCCAGCCTGGGCGAGGCGATCAATCTGGCCGAGACCAGCGAGCTGCTCTACGAGGCGCTGGGCGACCATGTTTTCAACAGCCTGATCGAGAACAAGAAACTGGAGTGGGACGAGTACCGCTCGGAGGTCACCGACTACGAAGTCTCCCGCTACCTCTCCACGCTGTAACGCCGGAGGCAACCCACCATGATGCTCACTCCACGGGAATCAGAAAAGCTGCTGATCTACGTCGCCGCCGACCTGGCGCGCAAGCGGCAAGGTCGCGGCCTGAAGCTCAACGTGCCCGAGTCGGTCGCGCTGATCACGGAGTCGATCCTGGAGGGCGCTCGGGACGGCCGGACCGTCGCCGAGGTGATGGAGCTGGGCCGCCAGGTCCTGCGCCGGGAGGACGTGATGGAAGGGGTGCCGGAACTGGTGGACATGGTGCAGGTGGAGGCGACGTTCCCCGATGGCACCAAGCTGGTGTCGGTGCACGATCCCATCGTCTAATCACAAAAAGGACGAGCATGAGCAATCCCAACGGACACTACATCATCGCCGACGAACCGGTTGAGATAAACGCGGGCCGGCCCACGTGCGCGCTGTCGGTCTGGAACACGGGCGACCGAGCGATACAGGTGGGATCGCACTTCCACTTCTTCGAGGTGAACCGGGCGCTGCGGTTCGACCGGGAGGGCGCCTTCGGGATGCGGCTGGACGTGCCGGCCGGGACCGCGGTGCGCTTCGAGCCGGGCGACCGCAAGGACGTGACGCTGGTGGCCATCGGCGGCTCGCGGCGGGTGCGCGGACTCAACGGCCTCACCGACGACAGCCTGGACTCGCCCGCTGCGCGCGCGCAAGCCGTAGAGGCGGTCGCCAAACGGGATTTCCTTGACCAGCCGTCGAATCCGACGGGTACCAGCGAGGCATAGCGACATGGCACGAATCAGCCGACGGCAGTACGTTGACCTCTACGGGCCGACGGTGGGAGACCGGTTCCGGCTGGCCGACACCTCTCTGGTCTGCCAGATCGAGCGGGACCTGCTCACTCACGGCGACGAGTTAGTGTTCGGCGGCGGCAAATCGGCCCGGGACGGCATGGGCCAGGCTTCGGAGGTCACCAACCGCAACGGCGCGCTGGACTTGGTGATCACCAACGCCATCATCATGGACCCCGTCCTCGGCGTTATCAAGGCCGACATCGGAGTGCGCCACGGATTGATCGTAGCGGTGGGCAAGTCCGGCAATCCCAACGTGATGGACGGCGTGCATCCCGACCTGGTGGTGGGGCCGGGCACCGAGGTCATCGCCGGCGAGCACCTGATCGCCACTCCCGGCGGGGTCGATGCGCACATCCACATGATCGCGCCGCAGCAGGTGTACCACGCGCTGTCCAACGGCATCACCACGATGATCGGCGGAGGCACTGGGCCGGCCGACGGCACCAACGCCACCACCTGCACGCCGGGCCCGTGGAACATCGCGCTGATGCTGGAGGCCGCCGAGCCGTTGCCGGTCAACTGGGGCCTGCTGGGCAAGGGCAACGCCAGCGACCCCGCGCCCTTGGAGGAACAGATCGCCGCCGGGGCCAGCGGCCTCAAACTCCACGAGGACTGGGGCACCACGCCGGCGGCCATCGACTGCTGCCTGGCCGTGGCCGACCGGTTCGACGTGCCGGTGGCGATTCACACCGACACGCTGAACGAGGCCGGGTTCGTGGAGGACACCATCGCGGCTATCGGCGGACGGGCAATCCACACCTACCACACCGAGGGCGCCGGCGGTGGGCACGCGCCGGACATCATCCGCATCGCGTCGGAACCGAACGTGCTGCCGTCGTCCACCAACCCGACGCGGCCGTACACCGTCAACACGCTCACCGAGCACATGGACATGCTGATGGTGTGCCACCACCTCAGCCCGCGGGTTCCCGAGGACGTTGCCTTTGCCGAGAGCCGCATCCGGCCGGAGACCATGGCGGCGGAGGACGTGCTGCACGACCTGGGGGTCATCAGCATGTACGCCTCGGACTCGCAGGCCATGGGGCGGGTGGGCGAGAACTTCACCCGGCTGTTCCAGACGGCGGACAAGATGCGGCAGTTCAAGGGCAAACTGCCCGAGGACTCGCCGGACCACGACAACTTCCGCGTCCTGCGCTACCTGGCCAAGCTGACCATCAACCCGGCCATCACCCACGGCATATCGCACCTGGTGGGGTCACTGGAGCCGGGCAAGCTGGCCGACATCGTGCTGTGGCCGCTGGGCAGCTTCGGCGCGAAGCCCAAGATGATTATCAAGGGCGGGATGATCTGCTGGGCCGTCATGGGCGACCCCAACGGGTCCATACCCACGGCCGAGCCGTCCTTCTACCGTCCCATGTTCGGCAGCATGGGCAAGGCAGTGGCCGGCACCGCGCTCACCTTCGTTTCGGAAGCGGCATACGAGGCGGGAGTCCACCGCGACCTGGGGCTGACCCGTCGGGTGGAGCCGGTGCGCGACTGCCGCGCCATCACCAAGCGGCAGATGGTGCGCAACGACGGAATGCCGGTGATCGAGGTCGACCCCGACACCTACGCGGTGCGCGTGGACGGCGAGATCGCCACCGTGCCGGCGGCGGAACGCCTGAGCCTGGCGCAGCTGCACTTCCTGGTCTAGCGGATGCAAACTATAACGAGCATAAACGGCGGCGCCAGCTTTCTGGCCGCCCTGCAGCTTGCCGACTCGTTCTTCCCGTCCGGTACCTACGCTCACTCCCAGGGGCTGGAAGGAATGGTGACGCGAGGCTGGGTCGGGAACGCGGACGACCTGGAGGAGTACCTTCGCAACCTGCTGACCTGGTCGATCCTCCCGTGCGACGGGGTCGCGTTGCGGAGCGCCCACCGCGCGGCGCGGGACGGCGACCTGGCGACGCTGGTTGACATTGACCGGCACTTGCACGCGATGAAACTGCCCGAGGAGCTGCGGCAGGCGTCCTGTCACGCCGGGCGGCGCATCCTGGACGAAACGGCGCCGCTGCTCTCGGAAGAGACCGGATGCGCCGTTCACGGCGAGTTCCGGCGGGCGGTGATGGAACGGGAGACGCCGGGCACGGGGGCCGTCGCCCTGGGCGTGGCGTCCTGCGCGGCGGGCATTGACCCGGACAGCACACTGCTGATGTTCTGTCACAGCTTCGCGGTGGCCGTGCTGGGAGCGGCGCAACGGCTGCTGCCCATCACCCACTCGGAGGCGCAGCATATCCTGCGGTCGCTGCACGAACCCGTGACTAGTGCGACGACGGCGTTGCGGCACCGCGACTGGCGCGAGATGACATCCTTCGCGCCGCAGACCGACATCGCGTCCATGCTGCACGAACACGACGAAGTGCGGATGTTCGCCAGCTGACGGCGCGCCCACAACGGTCAAACCCGGCGCAGGTATAATCCACTCTATAGCCCACCGCTTTGCCGACCCGGCACGGAGAGTTTCAGCATGACCACCGCCAAATCGCCGAAATCTCCTCCCACCTTCCGGCTCCCGGACCCTCGCAAATCTCCGGACGAGAAGATGACCGCCGCCAAACAGTTGACCGACACCGGGCACGCCCATCACCTGGCCCTCCACCTCGGCAACCCACAGACTACCATCGTAACCACTGAACGATACATCACCCTCGTGCCCATGTCGGAAAGAGCCAACATGACCGGCGTCCTCTACCCCGACCTCCTGGTAGCCTTCAACGTCGACCCGATCGCATTTCAGGAACACAACGGGTACGTGATATCCGAACAGGGCAAGCCGCCCGACTTCGTGCTGGAAATCGCTTCCCGCTCCACCGGCCGCGCCGACACCGGCGAAAAGCGCGCCGCCTACGCGAATCTTGGCATCGCCGAATACTGGCGTTTTGATGAGACCGGACAGTACCACGGCTCCCGCCTGGCCGGCGACCGGCTGGTGGACGGAAGATACGAACCCATCGAGATCATCGAACTGCCGGACGGCAACCTCAGCGGACACAGCGCCGTCCTCGGTCTGGAACTCCGCTGGACCGACGGTTCCCTGGGCTGGCACGACGCCGACAACGGCGAGCACATCGCCACCTTTGACACCGAGCGGGAGGGGCGCCTCGCCGAGCGTGAAGGGCGCCTCCAAGCCGAAGCCAGGGTGCAAGAGCTTGAAGAGGAACTGCAACGATTGAGGGACAGCTGATACCCGGGCAAACGTGCCGGGACGTGCCGGGTTACCCCGCAAATAGTGGAGAGAAACCATGAGAAAGGTTCCCCGAATAGGCGTCGGCGGGCCGGTGGGCTCCGGGAAGACCACGCTGGTTGAGCGGCTGGTGCCCATGCTGTTGGCACGGGGCCGGCATCCGGTGGTCATCACCAACGACATCTTCACCAGGGAGGACGCCGACCACGTCACGCGGACCCTGGAGGGTGTGTTCGACACCGGCCGCATCCGCGGCGTCGCCACCGGCGCCTGCCCCCACACGGCGGTGCGTGAGGACCCCAGCCTCAACCTGCTGGCGGCGGAGGAGTTGACCGAGGAATATCCCGACTCGGATATCGTCCTGATCGAAAGCGGCGGCGATAACCTTACCCTGACCTTCAGCCCGGCGCTGGCTGACTTCCAGATCTACGTCATCGACGTAGCGGCCGGCGACAAGATACCCCGCAAGCGCGGACAGGGCATCACCCAGACCGACCTGCTGGTGGTGAACAAGACCGACCTGGCTCCCTACGTGGGCGCGGACCTGAACGTGATGCGGCGCGACCTCAACGTCGTCCGGGGCGAGCGTCCGTACGCGTTCACCAACTGCCGCACCGGCGAGGGGCTGGACGCCGTACTGGATCGGATCCTCGATGCTGTTGGCCCTGGAACCGTCTGTTGACGCCGGCTCGGCCGGCCAAAACGGTTCGGTCGAGCTGGTTCTGGAGCGGAGGGCGGGCCAGACCCGCTTGGCCCACTGCCGCACCCGGCCGCCCCTGCTGGTCCAGAAAGCACTGTATCCGGACGAGGCCGCGCCCGACCTGGCCCACGTGTTCCTGGCCAATCCCACCGGAGGGTTGCTGCAAAACGACCGCCACCACATCGCGGTGAGCGTCGGTGACGGCGCCAGGGCCCACGTGACCACCCAGAGCGCCACGAAGGTATACACGATGCCAGAGGGCGTCGCCGAGCAGCGAGTTCGCCTCAATGTCGCATCGGGCGGGTACCTGGAATACCTGCCGGACCCGCTGATTCCCTACCGGGACGCCAGCCTGATCCAGGAAATCGAAATCACCTGCGAGCCGGGTGGAGCGCTGCTGTTCAGCGACGTGATAACACCCGGCAGAGTGGCCATGGGGGAGTCGTTCCGGTTCCGGCGCCTCTCCAATCGCCTCACGTTATGGGGACGGGGCGGCCGGCCAGTCTATCGCGAGGGGTTCGACCTGGACCCGAGGGCGGGCGACCTTACCGGGATCGGCGCATTGGGCTTCGGAGGCCGGCAGGATGCGGATGACGCGTCCGCGCGCACCCTGGGCTCAATGCTGATTGTGTGCGACAACCGATGTGCGCGTTCGATGCTGGACCAGGTCAGGCATTCCTTTGGTCTCTCTCGAGGTGTTCTGGCCGGCGCCTCAATGCTGCCTGACAGCCACGGGGTGGGCGTCAAGATAATCGGCCAGGATTGCGCGTCGGTTCAGCAGGCCATGACCCGGGTCTGGTCGATTGCGAGGCAGGAGTTGCTTGGTGTGGCCGCCCCGACCCTGCGGAAATATTGATCTGGGAACCGGGGCCCTGGGATGCTTCTCGTTGGCCGTCATATTATTGGCAACCAGCCCAAGTATTAGCCAGTGAAACCGGCCCACACCTCCGGCAGCCGGGCCATGGCCTCGTCGGGCAGCGGCCCCCGGGCGGCGAACTCGACGGACTGCTCCAGGTGCTCCATGCTGGAATACCCCACCAGCACGCTGCTCACGCCGGGGTTGGTCAGGGCGAACCGCAGCGACGCTTCCACCAAGCTGCCGGCGTAGCCCTCCCGTTGCAGGAACCGGAAACCTTCCGCTCGTGATTGGTCCTGGTCGTAGTCGCGGCCGGAGCCGATGGGCGCGACGCTGGGCACGGCGACGGGATGCCGGGTCGCCTCCCCGCTCAGCGCGCCGGCCGCCAGGACGCGGATCACCAGCACGCCCATGCCATTGTCGGCGGCGCGCTGGATCTGGTTGCCATAGTCAGGCATATCGAACGCGGGCGGCACGGCCGCGCCGGCGCTGGGGTTGACCAGGTTGTACACCGACTGGATGGTGTTCAGTGCGCCGGAGTCGATGACCCGGTGCAGCGCGGCAGTCTCGCCCACGGCGGTCATCCCCCAGAACCTGACCTTGCCCTGGTCCCGCAGGTCCCGGAGCGCGTCCACCACCTCGCCCAGCGTCTCCTCGGGAGATACCGATCCGCCGTCGGCCACGGACGCGACGTGGTTGTGCATCTGGATCAGGTCGACCTGCTCCCGTTGCATCCGGGTCAGGCTCTCTTCCACCGCGGCGATAACGTTGCCCCGGATGCGCCCCGGCTCGTGAGTGGTGACCCGGAACTTGGTGCCGACGCAGACGTCCGCCGACAGCTCCTTCAGCACCCGGCCCAGATTGGTTTCCGACTGGCCGTCGCCGTAGGAGGAGGCGGTGTCAAAGTAGTTGATACCCAGCTCCATGGCGCGGGCCACGGCCGCCACCTGGTCGTTATGTTCGCCGCGGATCATCAGGCCGCCGACGTTACCGCAGCCGAACCCGATCTCGGACACGCTGATGCCGGTGCTACCCAGTGGTCGATAGTCCATCACGTCTCCTCATCCAAGCAGGTGTGTGCCCTGATGATATGCGCCGGTGGGGTTGGGGGCAATCACGGAATGCGTATCCGCTTTCGTAAATCGTCAGAAGCAGGATTTGCGGGATTTTGTGATTTGGCAGGATTGGGAGGTCTCCGTCACAGAACGGTTCCAATCCTGATAATCCCCAAATCTTGAAAATCCTGCTTCTGACGTTTCCCGGCTTCAAACTGGGTACGCATGAGCGGCTAATCCACAGGCGACTATCGCTCCCACATGATCGTGATGCAGGTCATGGTATCATCGCCCCGAAATTTGGGTTGCAAGACGACTTTTTGGAGGCGCACCGATGGCTACCAAACCGGCACTTACCACCGAACAGATCAAGGCGGCAATGGACGCCATGCTGGCCAAGGCCAACGAGACCCCCGACGCGCCGGTGGCCATGGCCATCGTGGATGCCGGCGGTGAGTTGCTGGCTTACTTCACCATGGAAAACCTGCGGGTCTTCAGCCGCCGCCACGCCCGGCGCAAGGCGTACACCTCGGCCATCATAGGGCGGGATTCCGGCGAGCACGCCGCCGGGCTGGCTGCCCAGGGCCGGGGCATCGCCGACATGGGCGACCCCGGGTTTACCTACGGCCAGGGCGGGCTGGTCATCATGAAGGACGGCGTGATTCTGGGCGGCATCGGCGTGGGCGGCTATCCCAGCGGCCAGGCCGACGAGGACCTGTCGCGAGTGGGACTGGACGCGATGAACCTGTAATCACCCGACAAAAACCGAATGCAGCATGGATGAACAGGATGTTCGGGATCATGGATTCAGTATCCGTATCCCGTCCATCCTGTTTATCCATGCCGATTGAACCACGGAGGTGATGCGATGGCGAGTTGGGATTTCACGCACCGCACGGCGCGAGTGAACGGGGTCAACATCCACTACGTGATCGAGGGCGACGGGTATCCGGTTGTGCTGCTGCACGGGTGGCCGGAGATGTGGTTCTCGTGGCGCAAGCAGATCCCCGTACTCTCGCAGGACTACCAGGTGATCGTGCCCGACATGCGCGGGTTCGGTTCGTCGGAGAAGCCCTTGCAGGACTACCGGACGCGGACGGCCGCTACCGACATCTACGAACTGGTGCGGCACCTGGGACACGACAAAATCGCCATCGTAGGGCATGACATCGGCGTGCGGGTGTCCTACCGTTACTGCCTGGACCACGAGGCCGAGGTGGACCGGCTGGCGCTGCTGGACGGGACACACCCGCTGGAGCAGCTCGGGCCACAGACGCCTGAGGGTGTCCGTGAACGCTGGCACTCCTACTTCCACCAGATACCGGACCTGGCGGAACACTTGGTGCGCGGCAACGAGGAGGCCTACCTGCGCCACTTCTACCGCAACTGGTCGGTGAACCAGGCGATGATGTCCGACGAGGAGGTGGCGGTGTACGCCACGGCCTACTCCCAGCCGGGCGCGCTGCGGGGCGGGTTCTCCTACTACCGGGCGGCGGCCTATGAGGACCCTCCCGACTGGCGGGCCGACGCCGAGCGGGTGCTGGACATTCCCGTGTTGTACCTGTGGGGCGAGCGGCGGCAACGCACCTCGGCGGCCGGCGGTCTGGACCCCGAGGCATCGTGGCAGAGGGCGGCATCCAACCTGCGGACGCAGTTCATCGCCGGCGGCGGCCACTTCCTCCACGAGGAAAAGCCCGACGAGGTGAACGCGGCGCTGCTGGCGTTTCTGGGGGAGATCGGCGCCTAGCGCAAGTGCTATGCTGGGAGTGACGGAGGTGACCAGGAATGACCACCCCACAGCCGCGACCGCTGCTTACCCGTGACGATCTGCCACTGGACACCATCGCCGAGATCTGCCGGCGCTGGGGCGTGCTGGAGATGGCGATTGACCCGAGCGAATCACGTCCGCCGCCATCCCCGGACTACTTACTTGAGAAAAATCCATTTGAGGAAGTTGATCTCTATCTGATCGCAGACTTCGGTTCGGGCAAACGCAGTTGGGGATTCAAGAAGCACCACTTTGACGTGGTCGATGATCTGCAGGAACTTCTGCGCTGTCAGGTCTGGATCGTGGACAAGGGCGTGCTGGAGATGAACGTCGGGGATGGGGCGGACGGGGCACGGCAGCGGCTGGACGGACGCGATGTTATCTACGCCGCCGAATGACCATGGGCCGGGACCGGACGACAGGTTTCGGCTGGTGGAATTTTGGTGCGAGACGGTCGGTTGGCTGTGTCAAGAATACCCAACCGCATACGCCGTGGGCGATCTGAGGACCCGCTGGGCCATCTATCATGTTATGGGTTTAATCGCCGACACTGCAAAAGGCCTCGGTAACGAAACCCGCGCTCAAATGACCGGCGTCAACTGGAGACAACTGTCGGGCCTGCGGACGTTTCTAGTGCATCGCCCTTGGGACGTGAATCCTCAGATTGTCTGGGACGCGGCTATGGAGGACATCCCGGTATTGCTGGCGGAAGTGCGGCGCCTGATCGCTGACCGAAACGCGTGAAAAATGCGGAGTTCCCGGTCAAACAAAGGCCCCGCCGGTGAGCGGGGCCTTCTGCTTTTGGGGTCAGGCAGGTGGTCACTCACGCAACGCCGGCCCCACCTCCTCGGCGTAGAGGCGGATGGACTTCTGGACGCGCTCGGCCGGGACGGTGCCGCCCAGGTTGGGCTCCATGATGAAGCCGGTCAGGCCCAGGTCGTCGCGCAGGGAGATCAGGCGCTCGGCCACCTGTTCGGGGGTGCCGTAGGCGACCCGGTCCACCAGGAGGTCATCGTAGGTGGTGTTGAGCAACTGCTCAGCCCGCTGGCGTCGCTCCTCGGTGGCGTTGGCGCCCTCGGCCTCCACGGTGCGGATATAGGTATCGGCGGTGCGGCGGAAGGCGCGCATGGTGCTCTCTTCCGTGTCGGCGCGAACCTCTTCCATGGAATCGCCGACGTAGATGGGCATACGCACGTAGGCGTCGTCCACGTCGTGGCCGTTGGCGGCGGCGGTCTCGCGGTAGATCTTCAGGTTGCTGGCGACCTGCGGGATGCCCTGGCCGCGCACGCCGGTGACCAGCGGGAAGCCCAGCTCGCCGATGATCCGGAAGGTCTCCACCGAGTTGGCGGCGATGCGAATGGGCGGATGAGGCTGCTGGTAGGGGCGCGGCGTGACGACCACGTCGTCCATGTTGTAGTAGTGGCCGTGGTGGTCGAACCGGTAGTTGTTCCAGGCCTTGAGGATGATCTCCAGCGCCTCGGCAAAACGTTCGCGGCTTTCCTCGTAGGGCACGTCGTAGCCGTGGTAGGAACGGGGGAAACTGCTGCGCCCGATGCCGAAGTCCAGGCGACCCTTGGAGATGTTGTCCACCGTGGAGGCCTCTTCGGCCAGCCGAATGGGATGGGCCAGGGGCAGCACGCTGACGCCGGTGCCGACGCGGACTCGCTCCGTTCGGGCGGCAATGATGCCGGCCATCATCAGCGGGACCGACGACACCGACGGGATACCGGCTCCGCCCGGGTCGGTGGGCGTGCGCGGCGCGGCGAAGTGGCGCTCGGCCAGCCAGACGCCGTCGATGCCCTTTTCGTCAGCAAGCTGAGCCACGGTGAAAGCCTCGTCAAAGGCTTCGTCCTGGGTGCGGCCCTCGCGGTAATCGCATTCCATTACCAGACCGACGTGCATGATGATCCTCCCATCGGTTCGTTCAAAGAGATTTAGGCGGCTGAGGCGGCGGGACTGCCCCGCTGCGCCGGCGATGACAAATGGCGGCTAGCTTTCGATGAAGGTGTTGGGCGCCGTCAGGAACCGGGTGCGGCATTGCAGCGTGCAGAAATAGTACCATTCGCCGTTGAAGAAGCTGCGCGTGCCGGCGTTGGGGTCAACCTCGTTGGCGCCGTGCATGGTCTGGCCGGTGGTGGCGCGGGCGCTGTCCTCGTTGATTACGGTCTTGCAGACGGGGCAGACGGGATCGGCGGGCATTGTAGGGCTCCTGTTTGGATTCGGGGTTGGACGGAGATTGCCACGTTGCGCTCGCAATGACAAGCAGCGCACGCTCAGGCGACGGCTTCGATGTTCATGCCCAGGCGGACCGGGCCGGGCTGGTCCAGCAGGGAGCGGGCGACCCGGGCCCGGTGCTCGAAGCTGGTGCCCAGGCGCATGGTCCAGGCGGTGACCCGGCGGTACCACAGGTGCAGGTCGAACTCCATCATGAAGCCGATGCCGCCGTGGATCTGCTGGGAGGAACGCACGGTGGCCTGGCACTTGTCGTTGGTGAAGGCCTTGGCCTGGGAAACCTCCACGCTGTAGGGCAGGCCGGCGTCCAGCTTCCACAGGGCCTCGTAGGTGAGCAGCTGCGCGCCGTCGACCCAGACGATCATGTCTGCGCACAGGTGCTGGATGGACTGGAAACCGGCGATGGGACGGCCGAAGGCGACGCGGTTCTTGGCGTACTCGATGGCCATCTCGGCGTCCTTGCGCGCCGCTCCGATGATCTGGGTGCAGAGCAGGGCCGTGCCGGTGTCCAGCATCTCGGACGTGGCCGGCCAGCCCTGGTTGACCTCGCCAATAACGTTGCTCAGGGGGATGCGAACGTTGCTCAGCTCGATCTTGCTCTGGGAGTCCTTGGCCAGCGTGGTGAGGCGCGTCTCGGTGATGCCGGCGGAATTGGTGGGCACGATGGCCAGGGTGATGCCGGCACTGTCGTCGCTGGGCGCGGCGGTGCGCACAGCCATGACTACCAGCTCAGCGGCGGAGAAGTTGTCCACGAAGTGCTTGATGCCGTTGATGACCAGGCTGTCGCCGTCCACCTCGCCGCGGCATTGGACGGCGTCGGCGCGTAGGCGCGGGTCCTGCTCCTGCACCGCCCAGGTCATGATCAGGTCGCCGCGGGCGACGCGGGGCAGGATGCTTTGCTTCTGCTCGTCGGAACCGTGGTTGGCGACGGCCAGGGCGGCGGTGGCGGTGCTGTGGAAGGGTACCGGGGCGATGGCGCGCCCGCACTCCTCCAGGATCAGGCCGAGGTAGGTGACGGGCAGGCCGCCGCCGCCGTAGGCCTCGGGCAGGGAGATGCCAAACCAGCCGAGACTGGCCATCTGCTCCCAGAGTTCCACAGAGTAGCCGCGTTCGTCCTGCTCGATGGCGCGAGCGAGGCCGGGCGGGCATTCCGCGTCCAGGAACTCCCGGGCGGCGTTCTTGACCATCAACTCTTCTTCGGTGGGTAGTACGTTCATTGTGCCTCGGTTGGGGTGGGTTGCGGAAGATAGTTTAGCGGTTAATACACATAGTAGTTAGGGGTCGATGGGCGGGAGGCCAGTCACTTGCCTGATGAGGTTTACAAAGTTTGTTACATCATCCAAGTGAGCAGTGATTTGCGGCGCCTCCAAATTATCGTTATAAAAATTGCTGTGCAACTCGTTTGCGCTTCGCTCCCACATGCGTATCTGTTCGTTCCGCGTTTCCATCCTTAACTCCGTGGCTATGTCATGGAAATCACTGTGGCTGTTGTACGATAACTGTCGGGCCGCAGCGTAAAGTTTAGCGGCATGAGCCGCCGCTCCCCAGCCTTTTTCCGAAGCTTGCAGCAGTTCTCCATTGGATAAATACACCCGACTGCGAAGCAGGAATACGGCACTGATTTGGGCGTGGTCGCCCTCAAATTCAGACATTTCAGACAGCCTGCCAACTCCCCGAGCTGACTGTCTCTTGAACGAAGTCAGCCAGTTTTGCGATCGCGTCTATATCATCGGCGACAACCTCGGCATATCGACTGCCGCCTTTCATCGCGCAATATTTGGCAGTTTGGTGAATATTTTCAGCGGCATATATCCATCCGCTGACTGCTCTCTCCCAGGATTCCTCTTTTTCCAGCAGTTGCATCACCCGGCTGAATTGGCCTTCGTCGCGGTAATCGCAGCCGATGGCGTCGGCATAGGTTCTGGCAATCAGCAGAGCCGCTTCCCATCCCTTATCCGACGCCGGAATCAAATACCCGTTGCCCAAGCACTCCCAGGCGCGGCGCAACACGTCCTCCGCGCTCTGCGGCGGCTCGGCTATGTCCTTCACCAGTATCGCCAGCCGTTGCACGTCGTCCAGCCGCCGAGCGACGCCCTCGCTGTCCAGCCAGTCGTACCCGGCGTTGTCCGACAGGGCCATGGCGCTGACCACCCACTCGGCGGCGGCGGTATGCCCCCGATGGTCTTTAACCAGCAGTTGAGCGGCGTCCGTGAAGTTGAATTCGGCGCCCGGCCCGGCGTAGCTGGCCATGGCGATTTCCGCTGCCCGCCAGCCGGCGGCGGAAGCCGCCGCCAAGTCGCCTTGCGCCAGGAACTCGCGGCCCTGGCGCAGGAAATGGTCGCAGGTTTCGGCGGTTACGGACTGGGTTTGCGTCACGGTGACGGCTCCGGCGACGGGTTAGACGCGCGGCATACCCAGGCCGCGGCGGGCCACCTGGTCGCGCATCACCTGGACGCTGCCGTGGTTGATGCCGCTCTGGAAGGCCCCCATGAGGTTGTGGGCGAATACCCCGCTCTCGATGGCGTCCTCCGACCCGTTCAGAAGCTGACCGTAGGGCCCAAGCATCTGGGCGATGGTCTCGGTGGTGCGCACGCCGTGCTCGGGGGCGAAGACCTTCTCGGCGGAACCCTCGTAGGTGAAGTTGCCGTCAGATTCCACGATGGACATGCTGCGCATGGTCATCAGGCGGCAGACCTGGCCCTCGATCCACATGTCGGCGAGGCGGTCGCGCATGGTGGGGTCCTCGCGCATGGCGTAGCCCTCGATCTCGTTCTCCTTCACCCAGTTGACGATGTCCTCGTCGCGCTGGATGGAGATCAGGTAGCGGGACGCGCCCACGCGGTCCAGGTTGAGGCCCATGGCGCCGACGTACCAGCCCTGGTTCTCCTCGCCCAGCATGCAGGACGCGGGGACGCGGACGTTCTCGAAGAAGGTCTCGTTGGTGCGGTTGTCGCCGTAGGTGGTGCCCAGGGGAGCCGGCGGGTTGTTCTGGATGGTCCACAGCGGACGCACGGTAATGCCGGGCGTGTCCATGGGGATCAGGAAGATGCTGATGCCACGGTGACGGGGAGCGTCGGGATCGGTGCGGGCCATCAGGTAGATGTGCGTGGCGTAGTGGGCGGCCGTGGTGTACATCTTCTGGCCGTTGATGACGTACTCGTCGCCGTCGCGGACGGCGCGGCACTGCAGGCCGGCCAGGTCGGCGCCGGCCTGGGGCTCGGTGAAGCCCAAGGCGAAGGAGATCTCGCCCCGGATGATGCCGGGCAGGAACTCCTGCTTCTGCTCCTCGGTGCCGGCGGCCAGGATGGCCGGCGCGCCGGAGCCGGCGCCGCCGACGGTGATACCGGCGCGGGCGAACTCCTCCTCCACGATGTACTGGTCGATGCGGCTGCCGGCCTGGCCACCGTATTCCTTGGGCCAGGAGATGCCGATCCAGCCCCGTTCGGCGATCTGCTTGTACATCTCGCGGGTCTTGGGCCCGCGGCGGCGGATGCCGGTGTCCTCAAGCTCGGCGACGATTTCGGGGGTTACGTTTTCCGCAATGAATTGCTGGACTTCGACGCGCAGGGCTTCCTGTTCGGGGGTGAATGCGAATTCCATAGCAACGCTGCCTCGTGAAAGAGTGTGCCGTTCGTTTACGCCGTGCAATTATAGCGGGTCGGGCGGTAGGTGTCATTCCGGGGATGGACGGGCACGGATGATAAAATCGCGGCACGGAGGCTTGCAATGACTACCGCCAAACAGGGATTCAAGATGCTGCCCTACCAACGGGGCGGCGAGATTGACTATGCCAGCCTGGAGTTCAACCCTGACCGGAGGGACGGGCCGCCCGACCATATGGACCAGATTGACGAGATCGACGAAATAATGGGCCTCCTCCGCGCCCGCTTCTCTGACTTCGGGCAACGGCCTGACGTTTTTCTGAACCGTGAAACGTTCATCTGCTATGACCGGAGCAACCTCAACGTGCGGGTTTCGCCGGACATCTACCTGGCTTTCGGGGTTGACGCCCGGGCGATTACGCCGCGACGACTGTACCTGCCCTGGGAAGTAGGGAAACCCCCGGATTTCGCGCTGGAAGTGGCGTCGGGAAGCACGGGAAGGGAAGACGTCAACCGCAAACCCGGCATCTACGCCGCTATCGGCGTGCCGGAATACTGGCGGTTCGACCCGTCCGGAGGCGAATATCACGACGCGCCGCTGAGCGGGGGCCTGCTGGTTGACGGCGCGTACCGTCCCGTTGAGCTGACTACCGAACCCGACGGCATTTTGAAAGGGTACAGCCCCCTGCTGGAACTCAGCCTGGCCTGGGATGAGGGCTGGCCGCGACTGTATGACCCGGCCACCGGAACCTACCTGGAGGGTTGGAGGGAAGTGTGGCACGCCCGGCTGGCCGCCGAAACTCGCGCCCTCGCCGCCGAGGCTGAAGCGCAGCTGCTCCGGGAGCAGTTGCGACGGCTGCAATCCGGGAAATAACTATTCCCCAGTTGCCTCACACCGGAACCATGCGCCCGTTGCGGAATTTCGTGTCCGGGCCCGTTTTCACCGCTCCGGGGCGACGGCGGCGATCATGCCGCGGCAAGATTTGGTGACGTGAGCCGCCCTCGTTTACATGGTGTAACATGGCGAACCACGACCTTACATCGTACGCAATGGAATGACATCACCACCGCCAGCCATGTCTAGCGACACGTCGCCGATAGGGCCACGAGGCTCGTGGATGACCAAGAACACGCTCACATTTGAACTCGGCGGCCGCGTCGAAATAACCGAGTTCGCTGATGGCATCGCCGCGTTCCGCCGTTTGGTCGTCGCGCTGACACCGCGTAACGCCGGCGTGGCCTGGGTTGTCGAGGATTTGCAGCTTGGGAGCGCCTTGGTGACTTTGCGCGGCGAATCTGACGACCCGGTCGTGGTGGAGCGGATAGTCGATGATTATGAGAGAATCGGCGCTGCCCTCTCCTGGCACGAGGACCCGCCCCAACTCAGTCGAAGAGCGCTCAATGCCTCTCATGCCGTCAGAGACCTGGCCGGAGATGCTGACTATGTGAGGTTTGAAACGCCGGACATCGAGTACACGATATACCGCAACGGTCACACTCCAAACCGGCCCGCCGCAAGAGTATCCATCGGCGCTATTACCGGAACGATACAAACTTTGAGCAACCGGGGCGGCCTGCGGTTCAACCTTTACGACACCCTTCATGATAAAGCGGTGGCCTGTTACCTGGCGCCCGGTCAAGAAGAGATGATGCGGGAAGCCTGGGGACGACGCGCACGTGTCAGCGGCAAGATTTCACGGGAGGCTTCCACCGGTCGTCCAACTGCCATCCGCAACATAATGTCAGTGACAATGCTTCAAGACGTCGAGCCTGGATCCTACCGACGGGCCAGGGGCGCCGTTTACCGTCCATCTGGGGCCATGTTGGCTGAAGAGGCCGTTCGCAGGTTGCGAGATGCCTGACATACCCCAAATCATCTACTGGGACGCCAACGCTTTTCTTGCGTATGTGAACGAAGAAACCGAACGTATGCCTACTTTGGACGCTATCCTGGATAGCGCGGCAAAGGGCGAAATCCAATTGCATACCTCAGACATTTCCCGTGTTGAAGTTGCCTTTGGCGCCAGTGAGCAAACACAGCGGGCCCTTGACACTGCAACCGAACAACTCATCAACAGCCTTTGGAACGATACGTCAGCCGTGGTTATGGTCGAATACCATGCCGACATAGGCGACATTGCGCGTACTCTGATGCGCGACGCCATGACCCGCGGTTGGAGACTCACGCCTCTGGACGCCATCCACCTTGCCACTGCGCAATGGCTATCAGACAACGGAGTCCAAGTCGAGGAGTTTCATACTTATGATCGTGGGCTTGATAAATACGGCCCGATAGTCAGCTTCAGAATTTGCGAACCCTATACCGTAGAGCCAAGAATGCTTTAGCCCCGCCGCCCCATCGCCTAGCCTCTACGTTCCTCACCACCAGCCCCGGTCCGAAAGTGGGCTTCGCTGGCGGAGTTACCGGGTCAGCCCAGCAGGTCCCTGACCGCTTCCTCCACCGCCGCGCCCTCGGGAGAGTTGCGGAGCCACTGGCGCAGTTCGCGGCGGGCGATGGTCACGGTCAGCTTGTCGCCCCGTTCGACGCGCAACTCCTCCAGCCGCTCTGCTGCGCCGGCCGCAGCCTGCGCTCCGGCATCGGACACGCGGGCGTGGAGAATGTTGTCTCCATCGAACTCGGGTATGGGCAACTTCCAGAGGTGCTTGTGCAGGTGGCGCGCTCCGAACTGCCCTTTCGCCATCAAAGGTTGCACGGCTTCGTACAGAGTGTCACTGTTGATAATGGCAAGCAAGTAGTTAGCTTCGTGTATATCTTTGCAAGTGATCCAATACACCGTTTCGTCAACCAGCGCGTCGTCGTTTGCCAAGATCGCTGCGGTTGGCTCACCAGCCTCGCTTTGCAAAATCCGTATCGGCCTATGATCAGGGCTATGCTGCCAGTCCAATTGACTGGACAAGACATTATGATAGTCAATGCGTTCCAACAGGCTCAGTTTGTTAGCCGCCGCTTTGTGGTTTTCCCACATCCGGTTGATAGTCTGCCATCGTCCGCGCATTCGGCGTTCCAATCCACTCAACCGGATACCGCCCGGCCCGCTGTCTTGGAGAGGTATTCGGTGTTCACCTCGTTTCACGGGCAAGACTGCCTTAAGCGGTTTCAGTGTGGCATACGGAACTAGCGATTCGTTCAGGTACACATCGTAGACGTGCTGACTGTCGACGGCTTGTTCGGTGAGCGCTGTCAAATCCAAATCGCGCCAGGGTGCCTTGTCTTGGGAACCCTGGCGCGGTTTGACGGTGATCGTCTGCCCCGCCTGCACGACGGCGGTATTCTCCGCTTCCTCCACAAAGAACAATCGCCTTGGGCGAATCGACGCGCCTTGTCGAGCATGGCCGGCGTAAGGTGAATCTCCGCTCCCAGAAGTATCGGTGATGGCGCTGGACACCCGGCGCACGTTGGCGGCGCCCGCGGCACCCTCCCAGCGTTCCACCGAGCCGGCCATTTGCGTTCCGTTGGCGTTCTCTCCCACGCGTTTCGCGAACACCACACAGGAGGCGATGGGAAAGAAGGAGTTAGGCTCCAATCGTTCCAAGTCCCACGAGGTCTTGTGTCCGAAATCAACCGCCAAGGTGCGCACGACCGTCCTGCTCAGGTTGCCTTTCGGCGTCAGACTCCGCTGCTCCCATGTACCTGTCCGCCACTTAGCGTACTGCCCCGCCTGCAATGCACTGTGCGGCAGTACCATGCCGATCCTGCCTCCGTCCGTGAGGTACAGGTCAACACTGCGAGCGAAGAACAGGCCGGCCACGTCCTGGTTGCTGGCGTAGCGTCCACCCTGCCAGATGCCGTACAGGCTCTTGCTCTGCCTTTCCAGCTCATCGCGCAGGATGTCGGCGGTCTGGTTGTAGTTGAGCCACGGCGGGTTGCCGATGATCACGTCGACCTTGGTGCGTCCCAGGGCGACGGGGCGGACCAGGTTGCGGGTGTAGTATGCCCAGATGTGGTTGCGGCCCTCGTCGTGGAGGCGTTGCAGGGTGGCGATGGTGGCGGCCAGGGTCCGGCGCTCGTTGGGATCATCGACGGCGTGGTCGTCCAGGGCGATCAGGGGATCGTCGCCGGCCTCGATGTCGGCAGCGACCTGGCTCATCAGGGAGTCGAAGGTATCGGCGCGGTCCACCAGGGAGATGGGGAAGGTCAGCTCCGAGTTGGCGTCGTCATCCACCTGGATGGTGACCTGCTGGCCGGCGAAGAGGTCGCCGGCATTGAACCGGAGTTGGAGCGCGTCGCCCAGGTAGACGGGCACGGATCCGGAGGCGTCGTAGCCGGCGTTGACCACGGCCTCGATGGCGGGCCGAGCGGCCAGGGCCCAGGCGGCGCGGGCCAGGTGGACGGCCACCGGATGGACGTCGATGCCGGTGACGGCGACGCGCAGGCGGTCGAGCAGTTCCCTGGGTTCAAGCCACCCACCCGCCGGCCCGTTCAGCTCATCGTCCCGGCTACCGTCATTCCCGCGAACGCGGGAATCCAGACCGTCGTTTGTGCGTGGGACTATGGATTCCTGCTTTCGCAGGAATGACGGTAGTGAAGATGGGAATGACGGGTTGGCTTCATTATCTCGTTCATCCGGTGCATCCATGCGAAAAACACCCGCCGCCGCCAGGAAATGCCGCACTGCCTCGGCGATGAAGGTTCCGGAGCCGCAAGCGGGGTCCAGGACGCGCTGTTGCAACGGGTCGTCCACCAACTCCGTGACCATGGCCCGGGCCAGCCAGGCGGGGGTGTAGTACTCGCCCAGGGTGCGGCGTTCGTCGGGCGGGATGACGGCCTCGTAGAGGATGGCGGCGATGTCGGGCGGCGCGTTCTGCCAGTCGAACCGGGCCACGCGGCGGGCCAGGGCCCTCAATAGATCATGGCCGCCTACCTCGTCGGGCCAGGCGAAGAAGTCCGACTCGATGATGCCGCTGAGCCCGGTGGCGTCGCGGAAGCGCCGGCCCTGGAGCAGGTCGGACGGTTCGATTTCGGCCAACTGGCGCAGGTCGATGCCGAAGGAAGCCTGGACGGCCATGCCGATGACCAGGCTGAGGTAGGTGTGCCGGATGAACAGGTGGTCCAGCTCGGCGGGGTCGCGGGCAATTTCGCCCAGAGCGGCGCGCAGCAGGTTCTCCCACAGCCGGCGCTTGACCTTGACGGTCTCGTACTGGGCGGCCTGATCGTACAGGCGGGCGAGGACGTCGATGTCGCGCTGGTAGGTCGGGCTGCCCGGCCCCAGGTACTGCTCCACGCTGGAACGGTCGGCCGGGATGCTTTCCAAAGATATGAGGGCGCTGTCCCTCAGCCACTCGTAGAGCAGCAGCCACTTCTCCGCCGCATCCAGGACGAAACCGTAGGGCGGCGAAGTACGCACTTCCCTGGCCTCGGGCCAGCGCAGCAGCCAGTACCTGCCGTCGGTGAGGATGCCGGTGCGGACGCCGTGACCCTCGGACTTTGACTCGTTCAGGTAGTCGTCCAACTGCTGGACGTTGGCCGGGTCGGGGTCGAAGCCCTCGTTGGTGCCGATGCGGCGCTTGACCTCGATGAAAGTGTCCAGGGCGGTCAGGTCGACGGCGCGCCGGCTGTGATCGCTGGGCGGGTTCTCCTCAACGATCTCTTCGGCCCGGGCCAGCCCGGTCTCACGGAGGAAATCGCGGACGGCGGTGGTGATGTTGGCCTCGGGTTCATTATGCTCGTGCCGGTGCAGGATGGAGGCCGCCGCTTCGCGATACTTCGGGTCGCTAATGTCGAGATGGGTGGTCATGGGCCGATTGTAGCATCGGGGCCGGGATTGCCACGCTGCGCTGGCAATGACACAGCAAGGATAGAGTCTGGGCCGCCCGTGCTAAACTGGCCCATACTCAGCCAAACTGGCCAGGACATTACCTCCAAGCAAAACACAGCAGTCTCCCCGGGGCCGGGGTCGCGCCGGCCATCCCGGACGCCGCCACCCAGCGCGAGCATGAGGGGCAAAAGTTATGACGATTTCCAAGTCCAACCGGGTGTGGACGGTTGCTGATGCCCAGGCCAACTTGCCCGAGGTGCTGCGGCTGGCCGAGACGGAGGGGCCGCAGTACATCGGCGCGGGCAAGACTTTCGTCGTGGCGCCGGCAGAGCCTGAGCAAGACCGGGAGGAGCCGGAGTTAACGCTGGGCCAATGGCTGGTCGAAAATATGCCCCGAGGCACGAACTTGGAGATCCCGGACGACGAGTACTCTTTCGACGAAGTCCCATGGACTGAGGAAACCGACGAGTGACAGAGTACGCGCTGGATACTAACGTTACTCGTGCGCCCAGACCATGGCGAAGGATTCGATTTCACGGATGCGTTGCAGCCGGCCGTCGGCAGAGTATTCGCCGATGCCGGAAACTATGGCGCGGCGGACGTCGTTGGCCTGGAAAGCTCCGGCTACCTCAATGTGCCACTTCGCCGGATACGGGCTGACGATAATATCCCCGTTTTCCAGAAGCAGATCAAAAACGCCGCCAACCTCGTCGTCTCCGTCGCCCGGCGGGTCCATCTGGACCCCGCGCACCTGGCCCCGGACTTTCACTCGCCGGTAATTTTCATTCTTCCGCTCCGTCATGGTGTCACGTCCTAGCCCGGTTCAGTATGACGGTGAAACCGGCCTGCGTAAAATGCCGGTCGCTGGTCAGCGCGTCTGATATATTAGACTGGCGCATTGCCACGAAACTTGCGCAGTCGGTGATGCTCCATTCTTTATCGTTGACCACGGTTCTGAGCAAGGCCAGGGCTTCTTCAAACTGCTCCGCAGACTGCGGGATAATGTCAACTTGCGGACTCTGCCTGATGCGGTCAATCAAGGCAATTATAGCCTGACGCTGTTGCGCAGTGCTGCCGCCACGAGGGTTCAGCACTTCGTTGAGCACTAACTGCGTGGTGACGACCCGGTCATTACGCAGTTCCAATAGCGTAGCGTATTCCGTGGCTGCCGTGTGAAACTCGTCGTCATCATCTATTAGCGCAAACCAGTAACTGGCGTCCGCAAAGTAATCACTCATAAGTTATCCCTGACTCTGCGACGCCGCAGAAAAGCCTCTTTCCAATCGTCAGGCCGAAAGGTATCGAAGAATTCCATCTCCCGGATGCGCTGCAGCTTCCCGTCGGGCGAATGCTCGCCAATCCCGGAAACTATGGCGCGACGAATGTCATTGGCTTGGAGCGCCGCTCCAACGTCAACGTGCCATTCTTCGGGATAGGGGCTGGTGATAACGTCGCCGTTTTCCAGCAGCAGTTGGAAGGTTCCGCCGCCGCCTTCGCCCGGCGGGTTCATCCGGACGCCGCGCACCTGCCCCGTGACTTCCACCGGCCTGCAGTTTTCGGGAAGTGACATAGCGTTGCTCCGAATTGGCGGCTGCGATTGTACGTTCTATTGTAGCATCGGGGGCGGGATTGCCACGCTGCGCTCTCGATCAGGGCCTTTCCAAAGTTGTGCGATTGAAGTCTATCCGCTCGTCCTGAGCCTGTCGAAGGACGGTCGCTATGGTTCGACAGGCTCACCATGAGCGGGATATGTGGCGACTTTGGAAAGGCCCTGGCTCTCGATGGCAAAGCGGGGTAAGGCGGGGCCGCCTGTGCTAAACTGGCCCAAACTCAGCCAAACTGGCCAGGACATCCCCTTGCAAAATACAGCAGTTTCCCCCGCGGCCGGCGTTGCTCCGGCCATCCTGGACGCCGCCGCCGTGGCGCAGCGCATCGCTGACAACGTTGCCACGGTAATCGTCGGCAAGAGCGACGTGATCGAGATGGCGCTGGCCGCCCTGATCGCCGAGGGCCATATCCTGGTGGAGGATGTGCCGGGCGTCGGCAAGACGATGCTGGCCCGATCCATCGCGACCTCCATCGGCGGGACGTTCTCGCGCATCCAGTTCACCCCCGACCTGCTGCCCAGCGACGTGACCGGCGTGTCGGTGTACAACCAGTCCTCGGGCGAGTTCTCCTTCCGGTCCGGTCCCATCGCCGCCCAACTGGTGCTGGCCGACGAGATCAACCGGGCCACGCCCAAGACCCAATCCGCGCTGCTGGAGGCCATGGAAGAACGCCAGGTCACCGTGGACGGAGTGACGCACCCGCTGTCGCTGCCGTTCCTGGTCATCGCCACGCAGAACTCCATCGAGTACGAGGGCACCTTCCCGTTGCCCGAGGCGCAGCTGGACCGGTTCCTGATGCGCATCAACGTGGGGTACCCGCGTTTCGAGGAAGAGATCACCATCATCGCGCAGCAGGAGCACTCGCATCCGATCCTGGACCTCGAGCCCGTGGCGACGCCGGAGCAGGTGATCGGCATGCAGCAGGCGGCCCAGGAGGTATACGTTGACGGCCTGGTCCGCGAGTACCTGGTGGCGCTGGCCGAGGCCACGCGGGCACACTCCGACGCGGCGCTGGGCGCGTCGCCGCGGGCATCACTGGGCCTGTTCCGCACCGGACGGGCGCTGGCATTGGTCCGCGGCCGGGACTACGTGCTGCCCGACGACGTCAAGGAACTGGCGGTGGCGGTGCTGGCCCACCGCATCGTGCTCACGCCCGCCGCCAGGATGCGCGGGGTTCGACCCGAACAGATGGTGAGCGACCTGCTGGACACCGTACCGGTGCCGGGCGCGCGGTAGGCAGGCGAGCGGAGAGGTCAGGATATGTACACGTTTGACGTTCTGGTTTGGGAAGGCGCGTTGTCTGACGGTTCGACCTGCTACGCAGCGTGGTGCTCGTACGTGTATGGCGTATGGGGGCAGGGCGACACAGAGGAAGAAGCTCTGACGGAAGTCAGGTTGATGATAACTGACGTCATCGAAGATCCAGCAGATCTGGCCGAAAGCCTGGTCGACCCCGAAACGGCAGCAGCGGAGATGGCAGACATGATCCGCGAACGCGAGGCCGAAGGGGTATCTTGCTGGGTACGACAAGTGTCCGTTGCAGACTCCGAGTTGGCCGGCGTCTGATGCCTCGTTACGCCAATGTGCGACCAACGGAACTTCACCGTTTGCTGTCGCGGATGGGATTCATCGAAACCGCAAGGAATCACCATCGCCACTATCACCATGATGGGCTTGGTCTCCGCACCCGGGTATCTTTCGGGAACAAGGAAATCGATGCGGATACCATGGGCGACATCATCACCAAGCAACTACGTATGACCGTCGATGAATTCCGCGAAGCTATGCACGGTAGTATTCCCGAGCGATTCACCAACCCGGAGTTCTGGAACAACTGAGCGACATTGGAAATCAGTTTCATTGGCGCCCGTTGGCCGGCAACGCGCCGCGACACCAAAGAGAGATCAGAGCATGCACACTTTTGATGTACTGGTTTGGGAAGATTCGACATCCGATGGGTCGACGGGATACAGCGCGTGGTGCTCATACGTGCTGGGCGTGGGAGGCCAAGGGGACACCGAGGAAGAAGCCTTGGCGGATATCACCTCGATGATGACCGATGTGATCCTGCACCCTTGGGAGGACGGGAAATCTTTGGCGGATGAAGCGGAAGCCGCCGCAGAAATGGCCGAAATCATGGAAGAGCTTTCGGCTGATGGCGTCGCTTACAAAATCCACAAGGTATCAATCTCAACCGAATTGCCCGCCGGCGTCTGATGCCGCGCTACGCCAACGTGCGGACAACTGACCATTGACGAGTTTCGGGAAGCTATGAACGGGAATATACCCGAACGATTTACCAACCCCGATCTCTGGAACAACTAGACCGCTACGTGTTTGCCATGATCAAGGCTTTCATCACTCAGCACCGGCGCAAGATACTGTTCAGCCTGCTGATCCTGGCGGTGCTGTTCTACTCGTTGGGAACCGGGTTTTCCTTCTTCTACCGGTTGCTGTTCACCCTCGTGCTGTTGGTCATAATCGGCTACGGCTGGGCCTGGATCAACCTGCGCGGCATCGAGGTGCGGCTGACCCGGCTGGGAACCCGTGGCCGCGTCGGCGATTACCTGGAAGGGCAGATCCAGATGATCAACCGGACTCGACTCCCCAAGTCGTGGCTGGAAGTGGTGGAGGACACCGACCTGTCGGAGCCGGGTGGTCGCACCGTGGCACTGGTGAAGGGGCAGGTACGCTCCTTCCGCATCGCCACGTACCTTTCGCGCCGGGGCATCTATCGCACCGGGCGGGTGCGGGTCACGGCCCGAGACCCCTTCGGGCTCTTCCGCCTGAGCCGGACGTTCCTCAACGACCAGTCCTACACGGTGCTGCCCAAAACCGTGCCGCTGCCCGATCTGGACCGTCGCTTCGCCAACCTGCCCAGCGACTCGGTCTTCTCCCGCCGCACGCCGGCCATCACCCCCGAATCGTCCACGGTTCGGGACTACGCTCACGGCGACAGCCTGCGACGCATCCACTGGCCGTACACCGCCCGGATGAACCGCCTGATGGTGAAAGAGTTCGACATCGGCGTGTCGGCCCAGGCGTGGGTACTTCTGGACATGGACCGGCGCTCCCATCTGGGCAACCCGCCGGACAACACGGAAGAGCTGGCCGTGACCGTTGCCGCATCGCTGGTGCAGCACTGGGACGAAACGGCCGTGCCCGTCGGCCTGGCCGCCAATTCCGCCGACCTCTGGATGCTCAACCCGGACCGCCGGCCGGCCCAACTGGGCATCCTGATGGAGACCCTGGCCGGCATTCGCGCGGACGGGACGCTGTCGCTGGAGCGGTTCATCTACGACCTGCGCCCCCACCTGTCGGGCTTCAACACGATCATGGTCATCACTCCCTCGCGCCGGCCGGAGTGGACCTCCGCGCTGGTCAGCCTGCGCCGGCAGGGGATCAACGTCACGGTATGCTACGTTGACCACACGTCGTTCACCGTTCCCGGAGGAGAACCCAGCACCGGCACCACCGGCCAGGCCGTCGCCGAGTACCTGGCCCAGCACGACATACCCATCTACATCGTGCGGCGCGACGAGGACATCAACCAGGCCCTGTCCCGTCCACTGGCAGTCGGAGGCGCCAGGGTGCCCGAGGGCGACGGCGCTCCCCAGGACGCTGCGGCTACCGTCGCCACCGAGCCGGTAGCCGGCCGGGTTGCGTAGCGATACAATGCCGCCAGCACGGAGAGATGACGTAAAGTAACCAGGTCATGGCTACGATAACCGCCCCGTCACCTACCTTGACGCAGCCCACGCCGGAGGCAAGCCCGGCGTGGAGCGGGGCCGGCGCGGTCCGCTGGTTGCTATCGGTCCTGACCGCGCTGCGACCGCCGGATGGATGGGTCGCCGCCGGACTGCTGCTCCTCAACATGATCGTCGTGGTATGGTCGGTGGAGGTGGCGGACTGGGCGCCAACCCCGTCGCTGGTGCTGGTCATGATCCTGGCGGTGCTGACCGCTATCCCGCTGACGCGCATCCGCTTGTGGACCGCGGCGGTGCTGCCCATCGGGCTGATCATCGGCATCGGCATCATCATCTGGCAGATGGTTGTCGCGGCTCCGGACGAACTCCAGGTCTCCACCGCAGCGGAGCTATTTCATCGGCTGGGCCTGTGGGTTCTGGCGGCCCGCAACGAAGGGATCAGCGTGGACCCCCTGCCCTTCGCGGTGGGTCTGATGATGGCCGCATGGCTCTCCGGCTACCTGGCGGGATGGGTATTCTTCCGTTACCGGAACTTCTGGGGAGTGTTCGCCCTGGGTGCGGTGGGCCTGATGTCCAACCTCACCTTCCTGCCGGACACTGCCAGCATCTACCTGGCGATCTACGTTTTCACCGGCCTGCTGCTGGTGGGCTGGGTCCAGTCGATGCGCTCCCGCCAACGCTGGGACGCGGAGGGCCGCATCTACGACGGACACTTGGGCATCCTGACTGTCAGCGACACATCGATAGTGGCCATCGTGGCGCTGGTGATCGCCTTCCTGCTGCCAGTGGGAGGGCAGTGGGGCCCAGCCAATGCTTTCTACTCCCTGACCCGGGCTCCGCTGGTCTCGTGGGAGGAGGACTTCAATCGGCTGTTCGCCGGACTGCCGGCGCGGCGCCCGCTGCCCTACCGCATCTGGGGCGACACCATGGCTTTCCAGGGCACAATCAACCCCACCGACACGCCGGTGTTGCAGGTCAACTCCCCGGTGCCGTTGTACTGGAAAGCGCGTTCCTACGCGACCTACACGCACGAGGGGTGGCTATCCGACGGCACGGTGCTCCGGGAGCCCGGCTGGGCGCCTGAGTACAGCGCGCCCGACCCCCACCAGGAACGGTTCAACGTGACCTTTGAGGTCATACCCAACTACGACAGCCGCAGCCTCTTCGCCGGCGGGCAGGTGATCGGCGCCAATCGCGACGTGCGTGTCGAAACCTTCGATTCGCCCCGGTACGTCATCGACCCGACCCTGGATAGCGAGACCGATCTGCTGCCGTCGGCCCTCCGGCTGGCGGTGGATGGCCTGCGCGACGCCGTGTCCGCGGACGCCTTCGCCGCAGCGGAAACCGTGGCGGGTGCGCTGCCCACGTCCTTTGTGCTGGAATCGATCGAGCGGGATCCCTCCGGCAGCGTCGTCAACGCCGTGATCGGCGAAATCGTGCCCTCCGAGCCGGACGTACTGGCCGTGCGCGCGGCCGGCGGCGCCGCTGAGGCCGGCGAACCCTACCAGCTAACCGCTTCGGTGTCCTCCGCCGAGCCCGAGGAGCTGCGCACCGCTGGCGAGGAATACGCGCCCTGGCTCTGGGCCCGGTACACTCAGTTGCCCCCAGACATGCCGCCACGAGTAGCGGAATTCGCGCAGGCGATCACGGGCGGGGCGGAAACGCCCTACGACAAGGCCGTGGCAATCGAGCAATATCTCAAGAGCAACTACACCTACAACCTGGCCATCGACCCGCCTCCTTTCGGTTCGGACGGCGTGGACTACTTCCTGTTTGAAAGCGGTCAGGGCTACAGCGAATACTTCGGATCCGCCATGACCGTCCTGATGCGGAGCTTGGGAGTGCCGGCCCGCATGACCACCGGCTACACCACCGGAAATCTCGCCGACGGTTCGCACATCTACGTGGTTACTGACCGCCACAGCCACGGCTGGACCGAGGTGTTTTTCCCCGGCTACGGCTGGATCCCGTTTGAACCCACGCCCGGCAGGGACATCCCGGTGGCCATCCCACCCGAGGAGCAGGCCCAGAGGGCGTCGGCGGCCACCGACACCAGCGATGTCGACGATCTGCTCTGTGAGATCGAAGAAGAATGCGAAGATTTTGAAGACGGTTTGGACGAATCCGACCTCGTGGCCGGCGACGCCGTCGACACCGGTTGGACCTCCACCGCGCGTAACTTCCTACCCTGGATCGGGGGCGTCGCAGCGGTCGTGATGGCGTTGGCGATCGGCGCCTGGGCGCTGTGGCGGTGGCTGTTCGCGCCGCCCAGCGACGTGCCGGGCGCGTATCGTCGCCTGCGCCGACTGGGCCGCTTGGCATCGATCCCGCTGCGGGAGCACCAAACGCCGCACCAGTGGGCGGGGATGCTGGCCACGGCCCTCCCGGAGCAGGCTCCGGACATCGGGCGGATCGTCAACGCCTACGCCCGCCATACGTATGCGGGGCGCGAGGATCCCCGCTCGGATGCCGACGCCGCAGTGGTTGAAGCCTGGAAGACGGTTCGCGGCCCGCTGGCATGGTATGCTCTCCGCCGCCGGGAAGTCTGACAATCGGGTCGAGTTTGACCGGCAGTACCGGATGGCGGCGCGATGAGTTCAACCGCGGAAGCGCACGAGACGCTGCACTACTGCCTGGAGGAAACTCCCTTCGGGTGGCTGGCATTGCTGGGTTCCGCGCGGGGCCTGCTCCGGGTTAGCCTGCAACCGGAACCGCAGCAGGCCCTGGACGGTCTGGGCGACGCGTTGGACGGTGCAACAGAAAACACCGAGGTCTTCGCGGATGCGCTGGCGGCGTTCAACGAGTATTTCGCCGGCAACGTCACCGCCCTGGACCGGATCCCGCTGGACCTCTCTGGCGCCTCTCCGTTCTTCGGCGCGGCATGGGTCGCCTGCCGGGGCATACCGCCGGGGGAGACCCGCTCCTACCAGTGGCTGGCCGAGGCTGCCGGGAACCCCAGGGCATCCCGCGCCGCCGGTCAGGCAATGGCCAGAAATCCCTTCCCGCTGATCATCCCGTGCCACCGGGTAGTGGGCAGCAACGGAGGTCTGCACGGGTATGGAGCCGGGGGCGTCGGCGTGAAGGCGCGCCTGCTGGAGATGGAGCGCAACCGGGGCACGTTGCTATAGCCGGAGCAACTTTACATCGATATACAGGATGGACAGGATCAACTGATTGTCGTGAAGGTCCGGCCGTTCCAAAGGGTGGTGTGGATTGAATGGTTCTTCGGAATCGTCAACATCCTGTAAATCCTGTCCATCGATGTAAAGGCAATTGCCGGCAGGCGTTGGCGGTGGTACTCCTTGCGGATGCACTACCTGACGGGTATTCTGTAGCCCGATTCAATCCCCTCTGATCAGTAACAACGATTCCAAGCAGCAACGACGATTGCGCTATCCAACCACGCCGCCGGCAGGAGGTTACGACGATGGCAGGACAGAAATTCACATCCTGGGTACACGGCTCCGCGATGACCGGCGAGTACCTGAACCGGGTCACATCGGTACGCCACTGTGGGCCGTTCGCCCGCATCGAGGGCAGCGAAGGCCAGAACGCCTGGATGCACTTCGCCATACCCACGCCCACCGTGCAGAACGGGAACCGGACCAAGGCCGAGTCGGTGTCGGTCTCCTTCCGCGCGCGGTCCCACGCCAACGTGGCCGAGGTGCTGGTGTACGACGGCGAGAAGATCATCGCCGAGCACCTGGGCATGGCTATCAAGGGCGACAACCTGGACGCCAGCTTCGAGATCCCGGGCGCGCCGGAGGTGGACCGGGGCATCAACGTGGTGGTAGGCGTCACCTTCGACGCGGGCGCGCCGGACATCCGCTCGATGCAGGTGGAGATTGTGGGCGTGGGCGTGGACTTCGAGGGATAGCGGCGGCCGACAGCAAAGTATTCAGGGGCGGGTTTATGACCCGCCTCTACTTTACACTATACGACCAGGAACAGCCCCTCCGCATTCGCCGCTCTGGTCAGCCTGCCATCCAGCGTCGCCAGCATAGCATTATGCCGACGAGCCAGTTCCAGGTAAATCGCGTCATAGAACGACAAACCGTACGCTCTGGCGAGTATGAAGGCGGTTGCCAGATCGAGTCCATCGTCGGTGCGGAGCGGCAGCGCCAATAGATTAACCAGGTGCTGATCTGCTTGCCATACGGCTATGCGGTTTCTGCGCTCGCCGGACAGCAGAACGTTGCGCATCTCAATGTGCCAGAATTGCGGAACTAGCGCGCCATTGACTTTGACGAGGTCAAACACTGCGTCCGCATACGGCGAGTTTTCATCGTCGAAAATCCACGCCGCGGTTGCCGACGCATCAACGATAATATCGGGAGCCAGCGGCGTCAGCCGGAACGTCGCCAATCCAGTAACTCCTGCAGACTGGGAGAAATGGGAGTTTGCTGCTCCCGCCACTGGATGAAATTCTCTGCCAGCGCTTTGCGGCGTTTCCGCGTTTCAACATCCTCTTCCGGCAAATCCTCTGCTCTTCCGGCCGGCACCAAGTGGGCTACCGCTTTCCCATCGCGAATAATTGCGATAGCCTCGCCCTGCTCAACCAATACCAAAAGCTGAGGCAAGCACTCCTGAGCGACATCCTCCTTAACTTCGCGCATCACTGAACCTCCGCGCTAGACTTGATCGGGCGACAGGCCGTGCTGCCGGAGTTGTTCCTCCAGAGCGCGGGCGCGGGCTTCAGCTTCCTGGCGGGCATCTTCAGCTTCCTGGCGGGCATCTTCGGCTTCCTGGCGGGCTCCTTCGGCTTCCTGGCGGGCATCTTCGGCTTCCTGGCGGGCTCCTTCGGCTTCCTGGCGGGCTCCTTCGGCTTCCTGGCGGGCATCTTCGGCTTCCTGGCGGGCTCCTTCGGCGGCGTCTCGCTCTGCCTCGGCGGCCTGGCGGGCGGCCACTTCCTCGGCCAGGTAGCTGAGCCAGGTTTGAGCCTCCGGGTCGTAGAGACGGAGTTCACCGTCAGGACGTTGGCAAACTTCCAACTCCAGCACCTCGCTGAACCCGCGGAGCATCCCGTCGTCGCCCAGCCCGATTTCGATGGGTTCGTATTCACCGTCCGGGGCCAACTGCTCGCCGACCAGTGCCGGGGAGAAAAGCTGGCCGGTGGGGTCGAAGCGCCAGTACTCGGTCACTCCCAGCGCCGCGTACAGGGCACGCTTCTCCGTCATATCGCGCACGAAGGTGCTGGGCGAGGCGATTTCGAGAACGAAATCGGGCGTCTTGCCCTCCTCGCGCCAGATGATGTACGAACTGCGAAGGTGATCCTCCACGCCGAACACCACGAACACGTCCGGAGCCAGCCGCACCGTGTTGTCGTTCATGCGGTAGTAGATCAGCAGGTCGCCGGAGACGTAGACGTCATCGCGGTCGGCGTAGCGCTGGCGCAGGGCAAGCACGGTTTCGGTCAGCGGGTAAAACTGGGCGTCGGTTTCTGCCATTGGGTTCCCGTCCGATTCAGGGTAGTAGATGTCCGGGTCGTCCTCGGACAGCGGGCGATCCAGACCTTCCCGGACGAACCGGTTGACCAGTTCCTGGACCCTGATGCGCGGGCGGGTTTTTGCCTCGGTTGCAGTGGTCATGCTGGTTTCGCTCCCGTGCCGTGGGGCGTTTAGACGCCCTCCACAATCATCACGTTGGAGATGGTGGAAGCGATACGCAGTTCCTTGGGGCCGGCGTAGTCGTCGGAGTAGTACCAGCCGTTGGCCTTCTCCAGGCTGTCGAACTCCAGGATGACGGTGCGGCGGGTCGGTTGGTCGCCCTCCACCACGGTCACGTCCCCGCCGCGCGCCAGGTAACGCCCGCCGTGCTTCTCGATGGTGGCGGGAACCTGCCCACGGTAGACCTCGAACTTCTCGGGGTCGGTCACTTCAATCGTCGCGATGATATAGGCAGCCATGGGTTGTCTCCTTGGCGAAAACTGGCCGCCGGTGTGCAGATATTCGCGGCCATTGCCATTCTAACCCGCGCGCATCACCCGCCGCCACGCCGCTTGCCGTGGGTTGAACCCGGTAGTATTCTGATTCGCACTCGCCAACCGCCGGAGGCGGACGGAAACAGGAGCGCCTGCCAAGATGCCCACCACCGAAGTTCGCACGCACAACAACTTTATCAATGGCCAGTGGACACCCTCCGACTCCGGCCGCACCTACTCCGTGTACAACCCAGCCCACAAGGACATGCTGCTGGGGCACTTTCAGCTGTCCAACCCGGAGGACACCCTGCGCGCCGTGGCGGCGGCATCAGAAGCCGCCGAAGGCTGGGCGGACACGCCGGCGCCGGTGCGCGCCCAGGTGCTCTTCCGCGCCCTGGAGATCATGGAACGCCGGTCCGAGGAGATCGCCAGAACCATCACCGAGGAGGAAGGGAAGCCGTTGCCCGACGCCCGGGGCGAGGTCAAACGGGCCATGAACATCATGGAGTACGCGGCCGGCGAAGGCCGCCGGATGTTCGGCTACACCACCCCGTCGGAACTGCCCAACACGGTGGCCTACACGGTGCGCCGACCCCTGGGCGTGGTTGGCATCATCACCCCGTGGAACTTCCCCATCGCCATTCCCGCCTGGAAGATGGCGCCGGCGCTGATCTGCGGCAACGCGCTCATCTTCAAGCCGGCCTCCAGCACTCCGCTGTGCGCGGTGAAGCTGACCGAGGTGTTCGAGGAGGCCGGCGTCCCGCCCGGCGTGCTGAACCTGATCACCGGTCCCGGTGGCAGCGTGGGTAACGCCCTGGTGGAATCGCCCGACGTGGCCGGCATCTCGTTTACCGGCAGCACCGAGATCGGCACCGACCTCTATACTCGCGGCGCGTCTCTGCTCAAGAAGGTACAGGCCGAGATGGGCGGCAAGAACGCCGTCATCCTGCTGGCCGACGCCGACCTGGACAAGGCCCTGGGCGGCATCGTGCAGGGCGCCTTCGGCTCGACGGGGCAGCGTTGCACGGCCACCAGCCGGGTGATCGTCGAGGACGGCGTGTACGACCAGTTCATGGAGGAGTTGATCCAGCGCACGTCCAGGCTGACCATCGGCGACGGCTTGGAGGACGGCATCGACGTGAGCCCCCTGTCCAGCGAGTCGCAGCAGCGCACGGTGTCCGACTACATCACCGTGGGCCGGGACGAAGGGGCGACCGTGGCATTCGGAGGCCGGACGCTGAGCGGCGGTATCTTCGACGAGGGCTGGTACGTGGAGCCGACCATCTTCACCGACGTGACGCCGGACATGCGCATCGCCAGGGAGGAGATCTTCGGACCGGTGCTGACGGTGTTCCGCGCCCGCGACCTGGAACACGCCGTTGAGATCTCCAACAGCGTCAAGTTCGGCTTGTCGTCCTCGGTCTACACGCGGGACATCCCCCGGGCGTTCAAGTACATCAACACCGTCGACGCCGGCATGGTCCACGTCAACGCGCCGACCCTGGGCGGCGAGGTCCACCTTCCCTTCGGCGGCCTGAAGGCGTCGGGCGTGGGCCAGCGTGAGCAGGGCGTGGAAGCGGTGGACTTCTTCAGTGAGGTCATCACCGTCTACATCGACTACGCCGACGAAGCCCGGGCGCAGGCGCGGTTCATCTGACCCTGCCAGCCTCGTCATTGCGAGCGCAGCGCGGCAATCCCGCCGGTCTGACGGCGGTCTGGGTTGCCGCGCTGCTTTTGCTGTCGGCAGCAGCGTGCGGACCCAACGACGCTGAGCTGGAGGCGCGAGTCCAGCAAGCGGTGGCGGATGCCGTCGCAGAGGCCGCGACGCCGCACCTGGCTGCCGTTTACCAGCAGGCTTGGCCCTCGGTGTTCTACATCGAGCCCGAGGATGGGCAGCATGGCACCGGCTGGCTGCTGGAGCCCGGGGTGATTGTCACCGCCGCCCACGTGGTATCCGGCAGCGCGGAGGTCACCGTGCGGCAGGCGGCCGCGCCGGCATTCTCCGCCACGGTGGCCGGCACGGATGAGCGCCGGGACGTTGCGTTGCTCCGGTACGACGCCGGCGCGACACAACTGGGAGCCGGCGCGGCCCCGCTGGTCCTGGGCGACGCGGACATCCACGACATCGCCAGGGATCTGCTGGCCCTGGGCTATTCGGGCAGCGGCGTCAAGAGCGACGGCCAGGTGGGCTCGCCCAAGGCCAACGCCGGCATCCTGTCCCAGATCACCAACTTCGGGGCGCAGAGCTACGGCCGCAACCTCGAGATGGACGCCCCCATCGATCCGGGGGACAGCGGCGGGCCGGTGCTCAACACGGCCGGCGAGGTAGTCGGAATGGTCCGCGCGGCGGCGCGCCGGACGCCGGGAGGCGTGCAGGTGGTGGGCACTTTCTACGCCGTGCACGCGGACGAGATACGGGCGGCGGTGGAGGGGATCAGAAATCGCGGAAGTCCGGCTCCTCAGCAATAGCATTGAGGATGCCCTGGGCGACGTAGAGCTGGGGGCGGCGGCGGCCTTCCACCGGGGTCAAGATTCCCGCATCTACCAAGCGTGACAAGTGCCCCTGAGCCGACGTATGGGATACACCGATGAGTGACTGAATTCGAGGAGATGTTATGTACGGTTGTTCAAAGAGCGACGTGATGAGTTGAAACTCTGTGCCAGCGGTACGGTGGGACCTAACCCGATCCTGATAGTCTGAACTGATCTTGTCCAGATTTTCTATTCGGGCCAAGGCGTCAGTAGCCACCGCCGCAACAGCCATCAGGAAAAATTGAAGCCATGTTTCCCACTCACCGCGCAGGCTCACCCCTAGCAGCAAGTCTACATATTCCTGACGATATTTGGCAAAATAGTCGCTGAGGTATAGCCAAGGGTGCTGCAGGTATTCACGCTCGCAAAGCAGCAGAGTTATAAGTACCCTACCAGTACGTCCGTTGCCATCCTCGAAGGGATGAATAGCCTCGAATTGGTAATGTATTAATGCTGCCTGGACTAACGTCGGAATCGAGGCGCCGGATGCAATGAATGCTTCCAGTGCGTACAGTGCAGCGGTCATCTCATCAGGTGGAGGAGGAACGTATCGTGCGTACTGTATCCCGCGCCGTCCGCCAATCACCACCTGTCCATTGCGAAACTCCCCCGGACGGCGGTTGCCTCCCCTAACCCCGGACATGAGCTCTCGATGAACGTCGCGAATCAACCGCAGGCTCATCGGCAGTTCCTGCAGACGCTCTAGGCCCAACTGCATAGCCCTGACGTGATTATCCACTTCCTCGGCATCATCCCGGTCGGCCGCCATTCCGGCGAGTTGGAACTGATAGACATCTGGAAAATCCGAAGTCGTACCTTCTATGCGGCTTGAGGCCACCGCTTCGCGTGTTGTCATGGGTCTAATCAACAGGTACGGATTAGGCATACTGGCTGCGCGTCCATTTAGCCGGCTCAATGCTTGGTCAGCATGAGACAGCAGCCCAACCGTTGTTTCAGTCCAGACCAATTCCGGCGGCAAGGGGTCAGGTACGAAAGCAGGCCAATAACTGCCATCAAGCGTTTGTGCGGCTACCAACCGCCCTGGGCTTGCCTCAGTGAAATCAGATTCTCTCATTACCGTCCTCTCATGAGATCAACTGGCGATGGACGCCAGCGAATTAGTGCAAGGATATCACATCAACCTTGCACTACGCCGGCTCCAATGCAAGGTTCCTTGCGTTCCTTGTCAAGAAATGCAGCCTTTCGGCTCCAACCTTGCACTACGCCGGCTCCAATGCAAGGTTCCTTGCGTTCCTTGTCAAGAAATGCAGCCTTTCGGCTCCAACCTTGCACTATCAGCGGCCGTACTTTCCGTGATTTACAGCGGCCGCCGCCCCGCGAAGCCCGTATTCGTGGGGTGCCACCAGCCTATGGACGGCTCGCCGCGCTGCCAGCAGAGGTACACCACCTCGCCCTCGCGGCGGGACGGGAAGTCCACCAGGCCCCGGCCGATGTCCCGCACCTGGATGCCCCGCTCGGTGAGCTCCCGCACCGCGTCCTGCAGGCGCTGGGTGAGCTGGGAGACGATGCGCTCCGACTCGGCGATGTCCTCCTCGCTGCTGGAGTGGCCGTTGCTGCGGCGACGGCGCAGCAGGGACAGCAACTCCTCCTGCTGGCGCACCAACTCGGCCCGCAGTGGCGCCATGGCCTCAAACCGCTCTTCCAGCCATGGTACCAGGTCGTTGGCCTCCTCGAGGCTGAACATCCGCTCCTGCATAACGGCGGTATAATACACTAATGACCTCGCCAGACAATGATGCCAGCAACAATCACGATTGCAACGAGGCTGCGTCCTCGGCGATGACGGAGATTGATGCTGGCGACCGCAGCCAGTTCCACGCGGGAGAACTGGCTCTGTTCCTGGACCGCAAGGGCCGCACCTACCAGGAGACGCTGAGCCCCGGCGGCGAGTTCCACTGCCACCTGGGATGGCTGCCCCACGACGACGTGATCGGGCAGCCCGTGGGCGGCTGGTACACCACCAGTCGCGGCCATGTCATGCTGGGCATCCGGCCTACCCTGGGCGACTACGTGCGCCTGATGCCGCGGGGGCCGCAGGTGATCTACGCCAAGGACCTGGGCAACATCGTGTCCATGGCAGACATCTTCCCCGGCGCCACCATCGTCGAGGCGGGGCTAGGCTCCGGCGCGCTGACCACGGCCCTGCTGCGGGCCGTAGGCCCGATGGGGCGCGTGCACTCCTACGAGATCAACGAAGCCGTGGTGAACAAGGCGCTGTCCAACGTGCGCTCGGTGATACCCGACACCTCGCGCCACGAGGTCACCGTCGGCGACATCTTCGAGGGCATCTCGGATACCGACGTCGACCGGGTGATCCTGGACTTGCCGGAGCCGTGGCACGCGGTGGACGCCGCCGCCAACGCGCTGATCACCGGCGGCATCCTGCTGTCCTTCCTGCCCACGATATTGCAGGTGCAGGAACTGGTGCTGGCGCTGAACAGTGATGGCCGTTTTGCCCGGGTGGAGACCGCGGAGACCATGCTGCGGGGCTGGAACGTGTCCCGGCGCAGCGTGCGGCCAGCCCACCGCATGGTGGCCCACAGCGGGTTCATCACCACGGCAGTGCGCTGCGTGCCGCCCGGCCGGGAGGGCTACGCCTCCAGGCCGTGAACCGGGAACACGGCGTCTCTGATTGCAGCCACGCTCTCGGCGGCCAGCGCTCTTGCGTCGGCGCGGATGTGGTCGGGGATGTCGGGTATCTCGGTGTCGCGCAGTGTGGTGCGGCCCAGCCGCTCGATGGCCGCCGTGGGGATGCGATCGGGCCAGTCGGCGCCGCACATGACGCCGTAGGCCAGGGTCCAGCAGCGGGCCACCGCGCCGATATCGTATCCGCCGCCTCCGGTGGCCAGCCACGGGTAGCCGAGCCCGCCCAGCCGCGTCACGGCGGCGATGAACCCCCGGCTGGTGACCTGCAGGTGGGTCAGCGGGTCGGTGTGGTAAGAGTCGATGCCCAACTGGGTGAGCAGCACATCGGGCGCAAAGGCTTCGAGCAGGGGCGGCACCACGGACTCGAAGGCCTCCAGGTAGATCTCGTCGTCGGTGTAGGGATACAGGGGCAGGTTGACGGCGTAGCCGACACCTTCGCCCGCGCCGACCTCGCCGGCGAAGCCGGTGCCCGGGAAGAGATACCGGCCCGACTCGTGCACCGAGATGGTGAGCACGCGTGGGTCGTCGTAGAAGGCGTCCTGCACGCCGTCGCCGTGGTGGGCGTCAATGTCCACGTAGGCGACGCGGAGGCCGCGCTGCAGCAGGTACATGATGGCGACCACGGGGTCATTGAACACGCAGAAGCCGCTGGCGTTGCGGGCCGCCGCGTGGTGCAGGCCGCCGCTGATGTTGAACGCCGCCGGAACCTCGCCGTCAGCGACCATGCGCGCGGCGGTGAGGGTCGCGCCGGTGCTGAGCATGGCGGCCTCGTACATGCCGGGATAGGTCGGGTTGTCGCCGCCCTGAGCGAAGCCGAAGCGCTGCGGCTGGAATCCGGTAAGACCCAGGCTGAAGGTCCTCACAGCGGCCATGTAGTCGCGGGAATGGAACGCGCCGACGCTGGACTCGTCAGCCAGCGTCGGGGTGACCAGCAGGGAATCGACGCCGTCGAAGGCTCCGTAGGCGTCCAGCAGTTCGTAGGTGTGCCGCAGCCGTATCGGCCGCATGGGATGGTCCTGGCGCAGCACGTGCTGACTCATGGCGTCGTCGTAGACGAAGGCGGCGCGGGGCATGGATGATGTCCTCAACTTCGTGAATCGTGTGCAGCCGACAGAGTATCACGCGATGAGGCGGGGGGTGGGCCGACGTGATAGACTTGCTACGCGCGCAGCTCTAAACGGAGGTGCCAAAATGGCCGGCGAAACACCGCACGATACCCCGTTTGATGCAGGCTCAACCGACGTTCCGGGCCAAGCCGCTGATTCCGGTGAAAGAGAAACTTTCCTGTCGTTCTTGCGGAAGGACTTACAATGGGTGGCGATAGCGTGGGGGGGAGGTTGGTTCTTTGGCGTCATGTTTCTGTCAATAGCTTTCACTTTGGAAGACGCCACTAGAATCGCAGGGGTAGCTGCCGGCGGCATCTTCCTGATGATTGCGCCCGGCAGTTATGCCACGTGGGAAACCTGGCGCGGCTATCGCTACAGTACCGACAAAGGCCGGCGAAAGTCGCGGGCCGGAGAGTCTCAAAATGCCGGATAGCCCGGAATGGGAACGCCATTGGAATACAATATCCTTGGGCATAGTCACCGTGGCAACGGCAGCGGCAGGCGTTGCGCTGTTTACCGCTGACGTCACGGAAATTGTTACGTCCTGGACAACGTATTCGCTTGCGGTAATCGCGATACTTGCATACCTGAGTGTGCTCCACCTGGGCAGTAGAGTTATTTTCTCGACACCCGACGAACTTGGGCGACGGAGAACAACCAAAAGGCGCATTGCGCGCAACCTGTATGGATGGTTCGTCCTAGAATTGCTGGCCTTGATCGGATTGCTGATTCCGGAGGCATTTGCCAGTCTGTTGCAATTGCTTGCGCCGGCCCCCTCGTCAGCGTAAACCTCGCCAACGTCTCAACTCCTCCGCAAGCAGTAGCTATTGCGCTACTCTTCCATCAAGCCCGACCCGTCGCGCTGCAGGATCTCGATGCGCACGTCGTCGGGGCCGCGAACGAAGGCGATGCGGACGCCGGGGCGGATGGTGCGCGGCTCAACGTAGATCTCCGCGCCCTTGCTGCGCAGGTCCTCTACGGCGCCGTCGATGTCGTCCACGCGGAAGCCGAAGTGGTCCAGGCCCAGGTGCGGGTCGCGCGGGCTCAGGTCGATGTGCTCCTCGGGCGGAACGGAGGCGATGAAAATTGCCAGGCCGTTCACGTCCAGGTCGACCCGTGGCACGCCGTCGCTCTGGATCAGGCGCAGCACCTTTGCGCCGAACATGGTCTCGAAGAAGGCGGCCATGCCCTCCGGGTCCTTGGTGCGGACATGGATGTGGTCGTAGGTGTAGGTGTAAACGGGGGTGGTGGACATGGTGGGTGGGCTCCTTGGATTACGGATCGCTCGCGGCAATCGTACTACAACGGGCGGGTTGGCCGCACCGTCGTTCGGAGAGCGAGGCGCAGTTGGTGACACTTCCGCCTTGTCCGCCATCTTTGGCGGCTGCTAGTCTCGCTCCCGAGGTAATCTTATGCCCAGCCGCACCATTTTCACCGGGGACAACCTGGACATCCTGCGGGAGATCAACTCCGAGTGCGTTGACCTCATCTATCTGTAGTGGATTGATGAGGCGGGCAACATGGCGGCTTCCGCGTCACACTTGGCGATCTTCTAATAGACCGCAGCGCCGCCATTTAATGGGGCTGGGCCGGAGCAGCCATCAGAACGCCGCACTCGGGACGCATATCGGCCAGACAGTTCTTCCCGGCTTCAGGATTGCCGGCGGTCGAGCTCCGCCCGCAGCCGCTCCACTTCTGCGCGGAGTTGTTCGTTTTCGGAGAGGGCGTCGTCCCGCTGGGTCTCCGCGGCAGCGACGCGGGTCTCCGCGTCCTGGCGGGCCTCCCATACTTCGCGCATATTTTCCAGATATTCTCCCGCCGCCGGGTCGTAGAAGCGCGGGTTGCCGTCATCCCAGCAGAAGTACAGTTCCAAGACTTCGCTGTACCCTTTCAGGATGCCGTCCGGCTCCGAGGTCAGTTCGATGGGTTCGTAACTGCCGTCAACGAGACGGTCACCGGCCAGGGCTGCGCCGTGGTGGTCGCCGCCGCTGGGATCGAAGCGCCAGTACTCCGGGACGCCAATCTCGGCGTAGATGCGCCGTTTGCGACCGGTGTCCACTTCGCCGGTGCTTTTGGAACCCACTTCCAGAACCCAATCCGGCGGCTTGCCGGCCTCCCAGGGCAGGTACAGACTGCGCGCGTGGATGTCCAGCCCCTCCGGCACGTCAAAGGCCAGAAACACGTCGGGGCGAATTCTCACGTTGAGGTTGCGACGGTCGTAGCAGATGTCCGAATTGTGGTCAATGAACACCTCGCCCCGCCATTCAAAGGACGCAAAGCGGGCCACCAGGGTATAGACCATTTCCACTATGATCGGGTTCTGTTCCATCGACTCGGGCAGCGGCTCCAGTTCAAAGGGGTCAAAGTCCAGGCGGTCGTAATCGATTACCCCGTCCTCGGGATAGGGATAGGGCGGCGCTGTCGTGGTGGTCAATGTGGAGGCATTAGTCATAGCAGGGCCTCACGCAGGACGGGGGTGGCGCCCGGATTGTAGCACGCCGCTACCCGTTTGCTATACTGCCGGCAGACCCCCACTCTGACCAAAGGACGGCCTGACTCCATGTCCACGAACAATACTTTGCCCGCCACCATCGGCGAACTCCGCGATAGCGGATACCAATCGGTATCGGTGCGCGAGGAGATCCGTCGCAACCTGATCGCCAAAATACGCGCCGAGGAACCGGTGTTTCCCGGCATCATCGGCTTCGACCAGACGGTGATCCCGCAGCTGGAAAACGCCATCCTGGCCGGCCAGGACATCATCCTGCTGGGTGAGCGCGGGCAAGCCAAGACGCGGTTGATTCGGGAAATGGTGAACCTGCTGGACGAGCAGCTTCCGGTCATCGCCGGCGGCGAGCTGAACGACGACCCCTACAGTCCCCTCAGTCCGGACGCCAGGCAGATGGTGGCCGACATGGGCGACGACACCCCCGTGGCCTGGATCGGCCGGGACCTGCGCTACTCGGAAAAACTGGCGACGCCTGACATATCCATCGCCGATCTCATCGGTGAGATCGACCCCATCAAGGTGGCCGAAGGGCGGCACCTATCGGACGAGTCGGCCATCCACTATGGCCTGGTGCCCCGCACCAACCGGGGGATCTTCTGCATCAACGAGCTGCCCGACCTGGCCGAGCGCATCCAGGTGGGCCTGTTCAACCTGATGGAAGAGCGGGACGTGCAGATCAAAGGCTACCGCATCCGGATGCCGCTGGACGTGTTCGTGGTGGCCACGGCCAACCCCGAGGACTACACCAACCGCGGCCGCATCGTCACCCCGCTGAAGGACCGGTACGGCGCGCAGATTCACACCCACTATCCCCGGGCGCTGGACGAAGAGATCGCCATCATGGAGCAGGAGCGGAACCGCTTCCCCGACGAGGACCGGGTCGTCGTCCCCGAGTTCATGACGGAGATCATCGCGGAGGTGACGGCGCGGGCGCGTTCCAGCAACGAGATTAACCAGCGCTCCGGCGTGAGCGTGCGCGTCTCCATCGCCAACTACGAGACGCTGATCAGCAACGCGCTGCGCCGCAGCATCCGACAGGGGGAGGATATTGCCTGCCCGCGCATCAGCGATCTGCCCTTTCTGGTCGCTTCCCTGGGCGGCAAGATCGAGCTGGAGACCTTTGGCGAGGGCCGGGAGGACCGGTTGGTGGAGGACCTGACCAAGCGGGCGACGCTGGGCATCTTCGGCAGGTACTGCAACGTGGACGACCTGGAAGACATCGTAACGGCGTTCGACCTGGGCAACGCGGTGGAAACGGGCAGCGACGTTCCGGCCGCCGCCTACAACTCGGCGCTTGACAACATCGAAGGTCTGCCGGCGGCGGTATCCGCGTTGGTTGGCGACGACAAGCGGCCCGAGGTGGTCGCGTCGGCGGTGGAGTTCGTGCTAGAAGGGCTGCACCTGAACCGGCGGCTGAATTGCGCACGCACGCCGGCCGGTGGCTACCGCTACGCGCGGTAGCAACCCGACCCTGCCTCTGCCGGGAGGTTTTGCCATGGCCACCAGGAACGCAACCGCCACCCAACTGGTAACGTTGGAGGAGTTTGCCGCATTGCCGGAGTTTCCTCGCTACGAACTGGTGAAAGGTGTGCTGGTTGAGAAGATGTATGCATCCAGAGAGCATGAAATAACGGTAGTGAGAGTATCTCGCCATGTGGACGGGCACGCTGACGAGCACGACTTGGGGGAAGTTTATGGCAGCAACCGTGCGTTCGTAACCGGCCCGGAATCGCCAGCCTCATCCCGTTTGCCCGATGTATCGTTCGTGTCCAACGAGCGGCTGCGGCCTGATCTTTTCGGAGCATTGTTTGACGGCGCGCCCGACCTTGCGGTGGAGGTGCTATCTTCCGGCAACACCGAACGCGAGATGGCGCAGAAGGTTGCCGAGTACCTGGCAGCCGATGGCAAGGCGGTCTGGGTGTTTGACCCCATCGGGCGGACTCTGAATGTCCACCGACCCGGCGCGGCGGCGCTGGTTTTGACCGACGGGGATACCGTGGATGGAGAAGATTATCTGCCGGGTTTCACCTGCGCAATTGCCGATATGCTGCCCCGGCTGCGCTCATGATGACCAGCACCGATAAATGCGGAGGCTCCAACGTGACGACGCAACCAACCGCCGCGCCGCCGGTCACGCTGGAGGAGTACGCCGAGCTGCCGAAGCATCCGCGCTACGAGTTGGTGAAAGGAGTATTGGTCGAGCTGATGGTAGCATCCGATGAGCACGAGGAAACGGTTATTCTTTCTGGCCTGGCCGTCGGCAATTACGTTTACCCGAACCGACTTGGTAAAGTCTATGGCAGTAATCGCGGATACGTGACCGGCCCCGACTCTCCGGCCACCTCCAGGATGCCCGACGTTTCCTTTGTTTCCAATGCTCGATTGGGTCAGCCGGACGTGGCAGGAATGCTTTACGATGGCGCGCCGGACTTGGCCGTCGAAATTCTGTCCGAGAGCAACACACCAACCCAAATCGCTCAGAAGATCAGCGAATATCTGGGCACCGGCAGCAAGGCCGTCTGGGTGATTGATATTGACGCCCGCACCCTGACGGTGCACACCGCAGACGCGCCGCCGCTGGTTCTGACCGACGCCGACACCGTGGACGGCGGGGACTACCTGCCCGGCTTCACCTGCGCCGTGGCCGATATGCTGCCGGCCCAGGCTGGCTAAACGAGGGAGGCACGTCGCCCCAACGTGATGCCGTGGGGCAGCACGATGGTCGCCTTCAGGTTCCGGAATAGCAGGAACCGGCTCATGGAAACGTCCACCTGCACGGCGTGTTCCGAGATGCCCGGCGCCAGGTATAGGGTGATGTCGTCCTGACTGGCGGGGTCGTAGGACTCCAGGCTGCGGCGGCGGCGCACGTTGGTATCGACCGATACCTCGACGGACTCGCCGCTTCAACCCTTCCAGCAGATCAGGTCGACGACGGCCTGGCCGCCCTTGTGGCGGATGAACTGGGCGGCTTCCGGGGTTATTTCAAGCTGGGCAGTCATGTTGTTCACTCAGTCCAGGGGCTGGCCGTCCCACGGCGCGTCGGGGTCGAGATACCGGCGGGGGATATTGCCCCGGAGGGCGGCGCGAAATTCGTCGGCGCTGTTCATCTTCATCTGCTTGATGGCTATGTTTCCCATCAAGTCAGCGTCAATCTCTTTGTCTCCGTGCGAGACCATAGCCGATATGTTCAGCCATTCGTGGTAGAAATAGACGTGATCCCGGTTGTGCTGAGTGAACCTCATACGACACAGTAACCGGATTAGCTCACGTGCTTTGACGTTGGCTATTCTGGGCATCGCTATGCGGCCATAGTAATGCGGCGCGGCGTAACCTGACGGAACCAGTGCTCAACACCCTCGGCGGTCAGTTCTGCCACCAGTTCCGACATTTCGTCCTGAGCTGCCTGGCCGGTCTTGAGCCTTTCCGGGATATGCTCTAAAAAGCAGGCAATGCTGTCCGCGACTTCAACTAGTGCTTCCGCTTCGGTATCCCCTTGACCGTTGGCGTGGTTCAGTGCGGGGAAAACTGCGGCGTAGCAGATGGAACCGTCGGACAATGTGCCGCGCCAAACGACGACTCGGTACTCCATGATATGGCCTCTTTCTTGAGGGTAACGCGATTATACTTCCTACGTCCCGCCTGTCGCCAACAGCAACGTGTTGCGCGCTTCAATCGATGCGGGGTGCACCAGCGAACCCTTGTCCAGCATCCGGACGACGTTCCTGGTGAGGAACATGGTCATGGCCGCGGGGAGATCGCTTTCGGCCAGTTCCTTCAGCTCACCCTGCCAGGGGTAACGCTTGACCTTTACCGGGTCCAGCTTGTCGGCGAGGAACACGATGTGGGCGATGGGGTCGCCGCCGGTCGGATCGCCGGTGGTATGCCAGTAGATGGCGTTGTAGAGTTGGGGATGGCCCAAGCCGTCCTCGCGCTTGAGCAGCTCGGCGCCCACCATGCCGTGGAGGATGGCCGGATTGCGGCGTTCGAACTCGGTGACCGGAGGCAGGTCGTACTCCTCCATGCGCAGCAGGTTCTCGACGCCGGAGAAGTGCTTGGTGGCGTCGTGGGCCAGCGCGGCGATGCCGATGGCCTGAACATCCTGCCCGTGACGCTCGGCCAGATCACGGGCGATCTGCTCAACCCGCTGGCAATGCTCCAGCAGGGCGGGGGGCAGACGCCGCATCCGGCGGTTGATGCGGTCGACCACGCGGTCGGAGATTTCGATGGTGGTCATAGGCAGTCACCCTCGCTTGGTGCAGAGCGCGGTCATCCCCGCGTCGGAATATCACCGCCCCAGCCTCGCCGGAGCGCTGCAACGGGCGCCAGTTCTTCGTTGACGGGATCAACCGCCAGCGTCAGGATCCGCAGCGTGGTTGCACCGATGCACTGACCGCTCTCGTCTGGCCAGAAAGCCACCGGGCAGATGCCGCTGAAGGTTTCGCCGGACCGGACCGTTATGTCGATGCGAGCGAACCCGCGCGGACACTGCAGGACCGTCCCATCAGCCAGGCCGTAGTCCATCGATCTCGCCGTCGCCGGGATGTGCAGCCATTCCAGCAGGTCCGCGGGGAAGGCGGATTCGGTGGCGCCGGTGTCCACCAGAGCAGTCACCGGGTGCATATCGCCCCCGGTGATGTTCCCGATGTGGATTTCGGTCGTGAAATCGCCCATTGACGCTAACCCATGTCTCCCAGAGCGCGGCCGCCCAGCAGGTGCATGTGGGGCCAGGCGATGGTCTGGCCGGCGTCTTCGCCATTGTTGACCACCAGGCGGTAGCCGCTGATGGTGACGCCCTCGCGGCGGGCCATCTCGGCGGCGACTACGAAGAGGTGGCCCATGGTGGCTTCCATGGCGGGACTGATGTAATCCAGGCCGTTGATGGGCATGTTGGGGATGATCAGCAGGTGCACCGGAGCCTTGGGGTTGATGTCGCGCACCACGAAGCAACGCTCGTCCCGGTAGATCACGTCGGGATGCAGCGGGTCGCGAGCCATGGCGGCGAAGGGCGAACTGCGGGCGGGGGTCATGGTCATGGGTGGTCACTCCTTGTTTTCGACTGGAATCACAGAACTATGTGCAATCCTGCTTCGGACATTCTGTTCCTGAAAGTCTAAATGATAGAAAATTCGATACTCACCTTCTCATCAGATCCTCGAACATCATCAAGATTATATGCACCTGATCAGCGCCGACTTCGCGAACCTCAAGTACTCATCTGAGATATCTCCTCGATATGCGGTGAGACGCTCCTCGGTGGAAACGGATCTGACCTGGTACGTGATAGCGAACGCCAGCTGTTCTGGATTCTCAAGTCTTACAGGGATGCTTTGCCTTGGATTGTTGCGAGGTTGCGGGTCCACAGCCAGGACGGTTGCCATTCCGGTATCCCGGTTAGACGTAAGGATCAGGAGTTCGCCCTCGTAGCTCAGTCCGTGGGCGTTTGGTATGGACGCCGACCACAAACTGCCCGGATATACCTCCCGCCCCAAGGCTGTGGCGCGTTCATGAGCGTCGTATTGGAGTTCCCTCGCCAGTCCGTCTTTGATGCTATCGATTTCATCAAGCGTAGCCGTGCCGAGGAATCTTCCGATTTTTGTTACGTGAACCGATTTGACGTGGCGGATGTAGGCGTGTGAGTTCGTATCTTCAATCTCCACGGCCCAATGCACCGGGTGGTTGGGGCGGGCGTTGGTCAGCGGTATTACTACGGCGATACGTTGATTGTCGATCAGGCTTTGTCTGCCCACTACGATTACGGGATGATTTGCAGCTAGCTCGTGCCCTTCCTGGCTGTGACCGTCGCATTCGTAAACGCGCCCGGTGGTCACTTGGGCCATCGGACCACCTCGTCAGTGTATCCGGCATCCGCTATCGCCTGGTCTCTCTCCATAGTGGCGGCGTCGGGTGCTTCCTCGGTAACGACCGGAGCCATACCTTCCACGATGACCAAATAGAGTGCGGTAGCCGCCGTTTCATATATCTGGCAAGCCGCGTAAGCGCTGGCGAGGCTGATTTGTTCGTCGCTCAAGCCGGCAATCTTGGAGCTCAGTAGCCGGAAGTGTTCCGGTTCAGGCCACTGGTTCAAGAGGCTTTCGATGTCCTTCCTGGCTGCGGCGGTTTCGCGCACGGCGGAACGGAGAGCAGGTTTGGCCTCTTTGCCGATGCTCTCGGCAGTCACCCGAGTTATGAACCGAACTGTATCGTCGTCGCATCCGGCCGTTCCGAGGTACTGGATTCTCCTGTCGTTGCTCATGGGCGCCATGAGCCTGCAGTGCGCCTTGGAGCGGGCTGTCCAGGTGGGTTCGGCGACCGAATCCGCATGGTCGCTATGCCTCTGGACGATGCCGGCGGCAGTCTCGAATGTTATGGCCGGCGGCGACGCGATTGGGATGGTAGTCACGGTGGTTCTTCCCGGTGTCTTGGAAATCCAGGGCGTATCGGGGTTTGGCGAGGCGGCGCTACCCCGCCTCAATCTCCTGCAACGCCACTTCCTTGTGGTCGTGGACACTGCCGTAGGAGAGTTCCTGCACCTTGGCACGGCGGGTGTAGAGCTGGAGGTTGTGCTCCTGGGTGAAGCCGATGGCGCCGTGGCACTGGTGGCCCAGGGAGCAGACTCGCTGGTAGGCGCCGCTGCACCAGGCCTTGGCGATGGCAACCTCGCGGCGGGCCGACTGGCCCTCGGCCAATGCCCAGGCGGCCTGGTAGGCCACGTGGCGAGCGCCCTCGACGTCCGTGGCCATGTTGGAACAGTGGTGCTGCACGGCCTGGAAACTGCCCACCGGCCGGCCGAACTGGGTCCGCTGCTTGACGTACTCGACGGTCATGTCGACCACGGCCTCGGCTCCGCCCACCATCTGCACGCAGTGGGCCGCCGTCGCCCGCGCCAGCGCGCGCTCGATGACCGGCCAGGCCTGTCCGACCTCGCCGAGCACGGAGCCGGCTCCCACGGAGACGTTGTTCAGACGGATCTCGCAGAGCCGCTCGTTGCCGATGGTGCTGATCTGCTCGATCTCCACGCCGGCCGCGTTGGAGGGCACCAGGAACAGCGTGATGCCCTGCTCGGGATCGTCGCCGGCCGGCATGGTGCGGGCGGCCACGATGATGGTGTCGGCGGCGTGGGCGTCCTGGACAAACAGCTTGGTGCCGCTGATGCTGTAGCCGTCGCCCGACGCGCTGGCCTGGGTCTCAACCCCCCACGCCTCGGTGGTGGCGGTTGGCTCGGTGAGGGCCAGAGTGAGGCGGACGGTGCCGGCGCAAACGCCAGTGAGAAGGTCGCGCTTCTGGTCGTCGTTGCCGGCGTCCAGCACGGTGAGTCCGCCCAGCACCACGGTGGCGAAGAAGGGAGCCGGCAACAACGCACGTCCCATCTCCTCAACCAGCACGGCCAAGTCCAGGAAAGAACCGCCGGTGCCACCGTACTGCTCGGGGAAGGGGATGCCGGTCCAGCCCAGGTTGGCCACCTGCCGCCACAGGTCTTCGCTGAAACCCTGCGGGTCGTCTTCCAGTTCACGCACCAGCGTGAGCGGGCATTCCTGCGCCAGGAATTCGCGCGCCGAGTTCTTCAGCATCTGCTGAATCTCGCTGAGTCCCATGTCCATAAGTAGGCCCTCCGGGGCGGTGTCGGGGAAATCGCAGGGAGTATAGCGTACCGGGCCGGCAGCGGCAATTCAGGTTGGCGGTCCCAGACCCATTCGCATCCGGCACTCTTCGTACACCGCTTCCAGGAAACCGCCGGCGTAGTGCTGGTGGCTGAAAGTGATGTCGTGGGTCGAGGCGTCCGATTTCGCTGCTTCGTACAACTGAACCGCCGCTTCGTTGTCGTACGGGAAGGGCATGGGCCCCATATAGTGCTCGAAGTCGGAAATGTCGGCCCAGGCAATCAACTCACCCACTTCAGCGTGGTTCCTTGACCATCGCTCACCGTCGTTCTTCCCACGCATCAGCGACCACGCCGGCAGGTTCTCCGGCGGCCTCAAGTCTCCGCCTGACGACATCCCTACAGAACCTGTTCCGCTAGGCGCTCCAGCTCGTTCAGACCCTCCGCTCCAGCGTCCGGCGGCAGGGCCACCGTCACCCGGTTGGCGCCGGCCTCGCCGTATCCGGCGATGACTTCCCGATCCGGTTGGACGTTGGTTACGATCAGCTGTATCGTGCTGGGATCCCTGCCGGCGGCCTCAGCCAGTTCGTCCATGGTCGCTCGGCCGGCCCGCACCTGCTCTTCGGTCACCCGCACCGGCATCCAGCCGTCGCCCCAGGCCACCACACGCTTGAACACGTTGGCGGCGTAACCGCCGAGGAGCACCGGCGGATGCGGCTGCTGGACCGGCTTCGGGGAGCATTTGACCGGCGGGAAATCGAAGAAGCGTCCGTGGAACTCCGCTTCTTCTTTGGTCCAAAGCTCCTTCATCGCCAGGATCGCTTCCCGCGTCTGGCCCCAGCGGTGCTCAAAATCACCGCCCATGATCTCGGTCTCTTCGCGCAGCCAACCCGCGCCAATGCCGAACAGGAACCTGCCCCCCGAGAACTTGTCCAAAGTGGCGATTTGCTTGGCTTGCATCAATGGGTTGTGCTCAGGCACCAGGCTGATGCTGGTCCCAAGCTTGATTGTGCTGGTGGCCGCTGCCGCCATGGCCAGGGCAATAAGCGGATCACCGATGTCTGCCATGGAAGCCGGGATTGATCCGTCCGGCGTACCACCGTACCGGGAGGTGGTATGCACGGGCAGGATGGGGTGCTCCGGCAGCCAGAACGACTCAAACCCCAATTGCTCTGCGCGCTTTGCCAATTCGGCCGGGTCAACCGACTCGCTCGAAGCCCTGGCGGTGACTCCAATATCCATCTCGAGACCTCCCTTTGAGAACTTGACCTGATATTACCACCTGCGTCGAGATCGGCACGCCCGTCGAGATCACCGGCAACATCGGCACCTATAACGCGACGCCGACGCGATTGAGGTTTCAGTTGTGTACAATGCCGGCATCCGTCTTTCCCACGACTCGTCAAGGGCCCTTGCTGGCGAGAAGTTTTCAAGAGCGAGTGCGCCAACACCAAGCGGCGCGCGAAGGCGGCAATGACGATGAACGATGGATGCGTGAATGGTGGCGGATTTGGCCTTACTAACGGCTGACGGGATGGCATAACAAAAGGTGACGAGGCAATGACAAAGCATACTGATGGAACGGAACATGGTCAGGTACTGCGGATACCGCATGACGTGTCCGACATCTCCGCGCGAGTTCAGAACGCTGGCGAGCGCATTCCTGTTGAGAAGGATGGCCGCACGGTAGCCGTGCTGGTCTCGACTTCCGACATGGCCGCGCTGGAAGCCCTGGAAGAACGCCTTGACTTGCTGGACGCGCTGGACGCATTGGCCGACTACCGGACGCACGGCGGGGTGGAATGGACCGACCTTAAATCGGACTTGGGAATTTGACCTACCGAATCATCATCTCGCGCCCGCGCAAAGGGACATCCGCAGCGTCCGGGATGCGCGCGTCCGTAGGCGATTATCGGAAGCTATCGAGGCTCTTGCAGAAAATCCATACTCGCCTCGGGCGCAAAAACTCCGTGGCGCCGACGAAGTTTGGCGCATTCGAGTTGGAGACTGGCGAATCTGTTACATCGTTGATGGTGGCCGGCTCATAGTTCTGGTCCTGATGGTCGGACAACGCGGCGACATCTACGAGCGATTGCGCCGCCGACTGGGATGAGGCTTCAATCTATACTTTTGTGCGGCATCCATGCCCTTCGTTGCCGCCCGTCATCGCCCCTGTGTACAATGCCGGCATCCAACTTTCCCACGACTCGTCACGGAGGCCTCTCATGTACAACCGTCCCACCCTCAGCCTGAGCCAGGTCCGCAGCGCCATGAACGCCATGCTGGACCAGGCCGAGCAGGAACCCGACCGCCCGCTGGCCATCGCCATTGTCGACGCCGACGCCAAGCTGCTGAGCTACGCCCGCATGGACAACTGCCGCGCCCTGCCCCAGCGCATGGCCGTCAGCAAGGCCTATACCTCGGCCATGTCCGGCTCCGACTCCAACGCCTACGCCGAACGCCTGAAGAACGAGGGGCGGAACATCGCCGATTTCGGCGACTCGCAACTGGTAGCCGTCCAGGGCGCCGTCGTGGTCCGCGACCCCGAGACCGACCTGGTGCTGGGCGCCATCGGCGTCAGCGGCCTGTCTGCCCAGGAAGACGAGGACCTGGCCCGGCTGGGAGCGCAGGCGTTGGGGCTGTAGGCGCGTTCCATCTGGGCAACCGTCCATCCGGGAGGCCGGGCCATGACCTCCATTGATTCCGCCATTGACGCTGCTGACGAGACGGCCCGGCCGTCGAACGCCGGCAACATGCTCATACGCCGGCTGAAAATCAGCGGGATGCTGTCCTTCGGGCCAAAGGGCATCGACCTGCCCATGGAGCCGCTGAACGTCCTCATCGGCCCCAACGGCTCCGGCAAGTCCAACTTCATCGAGGCGCTGGCGCTGCTGCAGGCGGCACCCCACGACCTGTCCGCGCCGGTACGGCGCATGGGCGGTATCTCGGAATGGCTCTGGAAAGGCGACGGGGCACCAGGTGAAGCCGTAATCGAAGCCGTTGTTGACTATCCGCACAATGAACTTCCACTGCTCCATACACTCAAAGTCGTCCAAAACGGTAGTCGTTTACAGCTGACCGACGAAGCCATTGAGTACTTCAGGGAGCCAGTAGATCCTGAAGGTAAAGATCTCCTGTACCACTTCCTCAGAGGTACAGCAGTATTGCGAGAAAAAGCCGGCGCAAATCCTCCAGCGCCATTCAAACGGGATCGCAAGTTTCGCGTCAATAGCGTTAGCCCCGAAGAATCCGTACTATCACAGGTTCGCGACCCAGAAGCATATCCAGCATTGAGATGCTTGCAGGAACAGTACGCGGGCATTCGGATGTACCGAAATTGGGAGTTTGGTCCCGATGCTGGGCTGCGTCAATTCCCACGGGCAGATGAACTCAGCAACTTCTTGACGGAACGCGGCGAGAACCTCCCACTGCTGTTGTCAAAGCTACGGGGCGGCAGCCGGCAGACCCTCATCAAATCGCTGCAGCAGCTTTACGATGGCATCGAGGATTTCCACGTTGAAGTCGGGGGCGGACGAGTTCAACTTTTCGTCGTGGAGCGCGGCGCCGGCGAGCGATACATACCCGCATCCCGCCTCTCCGACGGAACGCTGCGCTACATGGCGCTGGCGGCCATCCTGCTGGACCCGGAGCCGCCGCCGCTGGTGGTTATTGAGGAGCCGGAACTGGGGCTGCACCCGGACGTGGTACTAGGCATCGGAGATATGTTGGTTGAGGCATCCCAGCGGACACAGTTGGTGGTAACCACGCATTCGCGCGTGCTCATAAATGCGCTGGAAGACTATCCATCAAGCGTCGTGGTGTGCGAAAAGTACGATGGGGAATCCCGGTTTGAGCGGCTTGACCCAAAGTATCTGTCAGTTTGGCTGGAAAAGTACAGCCTGGGCTATCTCTGGAGCACCGGTGAAATCCGAGGCAACCGATGGTGAGCGTGAAGTTATATGTCGAAGGTGGTGGCGAAGGGCAAGCAAATCATGAATCATTCCGCCAGGGGTGGATAGGCTTCTTGCGCAGGGCAGGATTAGCCGGTCGGATGCCTCAAGTCATACCCGGCGGCGGACGGGAACAGACTTTCGACAAGTTCCAAACCGCCCTGCAAAACCGGCGTCCTGATGAGATTCCAATACTGCTGGTGGACAGCGAAGGGCCGGTTGCCACCATGCAATCCGCATGGCGACACTTGCGCAATCAGGATAATTGGGAACGACCTCCGGATGCCGACGATGACAGCGCCCATCTGATGGTGCAATTGATGGAGACATGGTTGCTGGCCGACCGGACTGCGCTGCGTAACTTTTTCGGCCCGTCGTTTAACGAAAACCCTTTTCGTGCATGGCAAAACCTCGAGGAGGTTCACAAGGATACCGTGCTGAACGCGATGGATCAGGCCACGCGAGATTGCCAGAAACCATACCGGAAAGGTAGAGTTTCTTTCGAGTTGCTGGGACAATTAAATCCGGCATTAGTCGTCGCAGCCTGCCCCCATGCCCGAGAACTGCTGGATTACCTGCACGGTCTAAATCCGTGATAGGGTTGGTTGACCAGAACACTCCCGGAGGCCCTCCTCATGCCCAATCCGCGCGCCGAGTTCTCGCCCATCTTCGACCGGCCGAAGCTGACCCTGCCCGACGGGGCGAAGGTTGCGGTCTGGTTCATTATCAACGTCGAGGAGTGGGACATTGACCAGCCCATGGCGCGTACGGTGCTGCCCTCGCCCCAGGGCGCGGCCGTGTCGCCCGACATCCCCAACTACTCGTGGTACGACTACGGCATGCGCGTGGGCTTCTGGCGGATGCAGCGGGCGCTGGCCGCGCACAACCTGCCCTGCACCATCAGCCTGAACGCGGCGGTCTGCGAGGCCTATCCCGAGCTGGTGCAATCGTGCCTGGACCTGGACTGGGAACTGCTGGGCCACGGTTACATCCAGCAGGTGCTGCACAGGGAACCCGACGAGCGGGCTACCATCCGCAAGACCATCGAGGTGATTCGGGGGTTCAGCGGGACCGCTCCGCGGGGCTGGATGGGCCCCGGCCTGGCCGAGACCCACCACACGCCGGACATCCTGGCCGAGGAGGGCATCGAGTACGTAGCCGACTGGGTGAATGACGACCAGCCCTACGAGATGAAGGTCAAGTCAGGCCGGCTGGTGGCGCTCCCGTACACGGTGGAACTGAACGACATCCCCATCTACCTGGTGCAGCACCACTCGGCGCCGGAGCTGTACCGGCGCGCCAAGGACTCGCTGGAGGTCATGCTGGCCGAGGGCGAGGACAACGCCCGGGTGATGGCCATCTCCATGCACCCGTACATCACCGGCGCGGCCCACCGGATCGGCCACTTCTACCGCCTGCTGGAATACATCACCCAGCTGGAGGGCGTGACCTTCTGGACCGGCAGCGGCATACTGGACTGGTACAATGGCCAGGTAGGTTAGAGGATCACGCATGGATCCGCCTTGGCGCAGCGGGCGCCAACATGATCGCATTCAAACGCGCGTTAATCTCAGGCGAGGGTGCCCCGATGCTTAACACTGACGACGTGGAACTGACCATATCCCTGCGGCATGACCTGGCCCACTCGATCAAGGCATACGCGGCCCGGGAAGACCAGACGCCAGAGGAATTTGTCGCTTCCGCGCTGTGGGAACTGCGGAAAGAACGAGGGCTGGCGGACTTGCGGGAAATCCAGAAATACGGCAAAGCACGGGCCGCGGCCCTCGGCATCTACAGTGAGGAAGACCTTTTCCAGTATCTCGAATCATGATCGTCACGTTCGATACCAACATCCTGGTATCCGGCTTCACAAGCCCGGAAGGGCGCGCTTCCCAAGCAATGGTCAACATCACGCTGGGACACGACGATCTGTTCATATCCCAGCCTATCATTGAAGAGTTGCTTCGGGTGCTGGAGCAAAAGTTCAATTGGAGCGTTGCAGCATTGGCTTCCGTCGACGGATGAATCGCTCGCAACTGTCAGATAGTATCCCCTGCCGAAACGCTGTCTGTCCTGGCCGATGAACCCGACAATCGGATCCTGGAATGCGCAGTCGCGGCCAACGCGGAAGTGATTGTGACTGGAGATCGGCAGATGTTGGCCCTCCAACGTTCTCGGGATGTCCACATCCTGGCCCTCACCGATTACCTGGAAACGTCGATAAATCGTTCATAACCCGTTGACAATAATCCCATGCAGTGTGGAGAACGCGCTGATAGCCTCGCAGTTCCTGTGGACGCCGACATCGCTGCTCATCACTCATGGTTCGTTGTCAGCACAGCGATCAAGGATCCGCGTTGTTGCCAACGTATTTATCCACCACTGAAACTGGGTTATGAACGACAATTTCACGCTCAATATTTGGGGTTATCAACAGTATCCACGCCTTTACTATTGCTGTTACTGATCTTAAAAGAGCCAATTCCAAATGATTGATACTGTAAGAATTAACGTGAAAGCAGGGAACGGGGGTGACGGCTGCATCAGCTTCCTGCGCCTCAAGTACCAACCCCGCGGCGGACCCGACGGCGGAGATGGCGGAGATGGCGGCAGCGCCTACATCATCGGCGACTCGTCCATCAACACGCTGCTGCACCTGAAGTACAACAGCACCTTCTACCTGCAGCGCGGGACCCACGGCAAAGGCAAGAACCAGCGCGGCGCAAACGGCAAGGATACGGAGATACGGGTACCCATGGGCACCGTGATCTGGCGCATGCACCGGGATGGGACCAAGGACTTCCTGGCGGACGTTACCACGGAAGAACCGGTGCTGGTGGCCACCGGCGGAAAGGGTGGCTGGGGCAATGCCCGGTTCGTTTCTTCGACCAACCAGGAGCCAATGCTGTCGGAATCGGGCGACAAGGGCGAATACGCCGTGCTCTGGCTGGAACTCAAGCTCTTGGCGGACGTGGGTCTGCTGGCCAAGCCCAACGCCGGCAAGTCGACGCTGATCTCCCGTTGTTCAGCGGCAAAGCCAAAGGTTGCTGACTATCCTTTCACCACGGTGGAGCCGGTGCTGGGCGTGGTCACCCATGGTGGTCAGGACTTCGTGATGATGGAGATCCCCGGTCTGCTGGAGGGAGCGCACCGCGGCATTGGCTTGGGCCACCAGTTCCTGCGCCACGCCGAGCGGGCTCGTGCGTACGTCCATCTCATCGATGGGCTGTCCGATGATCCGGCCGGCGATTTTCTGATGCTCAACCGGGAATTGCGCGAGTTCAGCCCGATGCTGGCGTCCAAGCCGCAGGTGGTGGCGGTGAGCAAGCTGGATACCACCGACACCTACGAACTGCGTGATGTCATCGAGGAAGAACTGCGACGAGCCATGGCTATGGACGACGGTGTGGTCGTTGCTGATGTGGACACGCCCGTCCACTTCATATCGTCGGTTTCAGGTGCGGGCGTGGATGGGCTGCTGGGCGATTTGGTCCGCATCCTGGCCGAGGCTCCTCGCGACGGCATCGACGCGTCGGAGTGGGAGGGCGAGGTCCCGGTTGCCAGCGCGCCACGAGAACGTCCGCCGCTGGGTTTCTACCTGGATGGCGACGTGTACGTCGTAGAGTCGGAGCGGCTGGAGCGGCTCACTGGGCGCGCCGACATGCGGGATTACCGCGTCATGCTGCAACTTTGGCGGGAGATGAGCCGCCTGGGCATCGCGCAACGGCTTGAGGAGGCTGGTATCGAGGCCGGCGACACCATTCGCATCGGCGACGCTGAGCTGGAGTGGTTCTGATGGCTTCGGAGGAACCACACCGACGCCGCGTCGGCATCCTGGGCGGAACGTTTGACCCGCCGCACCTGGGTCACCTGCTGATCGCCGAAACGGCGCGGGTGGCGCTGTACCTGGAGACGGTGATGTTCCTGCCGGCCGGCGAGCCCTGGCTCAAGTCGGGCCAGCGCATCACTCCGGCCGAACACCGGCTCCGGATGGTCCAACTGGCGGTTGCCGACAACCCCAACTTCTGCGTGTCCGACTGCGAGATCAGGCGTACCGGGGCCACGTACACGGTGGACACGCTGCGCCAACTGCGGCGCGAGTTTCCGGCCGACACGGAACTGTACTTCATCGTGGGCTCCGACGTGCTTGCCCAGTTTCACCGCTGGAAGGAACCGGAGGCCATCCTGGATCTCTGCCGCCTGGCGGTCATCGAGCGTCCGGGGAGCCCGGTGGAGGGAGTAGCAGCGCTGAGGGCGCAGTTCCCTGAAGCCCCTGATTCCGGCGCGGTGGTGTCGGTGGCAGGGCCGCGGGTGGATTTCAGCGCGTCGGAACTGCGGAGAGTGCTGGCGGCCAGACTGTCCACCCGCTACCAGATACCGGACGCGGTGGCGAAATACATAGCTACTGTAGGACTGTATGCGAAGAGAGAGGTCTAGAAAATTAGTTCCTACGGTTCTCGACTATGGTTATGTTTACTGTTGACAATCCGCGTATGGTATGATATAGGTCTGCGGCGTCAGTTGGGCTTCGTTTGAATAAGGACGCGGCACGGGAAGGAAACATGGTTGCCACGCAAAAATTGTCCGAAGTGGAGTTGTTGATCCAGGTGGCTGAGGAACGCGGCGCCATTTCATATGGTGACTTCACCCTCTCGTCCGGCCGCAAGAGTTCCTTCTATTTTGATGGCCGTTTGCTCAGCTTGGATCCGCAAGGCGCGCATCTATTGGGCAAAGCCCTTTTGCCAATGCTGAAGCAAGCTGGCGTTGCCGCTGTAGGCGGACCGACATTGGGCGCGGATCCTATCGCAACTGCGGTTGCAGTAGTTTCCTGGCAGGAGGATGATCCGTTGCCTGCCTTTATCGTGCGGAAGGAAGCCAAAGGTTACGGGAAAGGTCAGTTGATTGAAGGACCTGTACCCGCAGCCGGTAAGTCGGTCGCCATTGTGGACGACACTTGCACCACTGGCAAGTCTTTGTTCCACGCGATTCACGCCGCCGAACAAGCGGGGTGTAGAGTGGACCTGGTGGTCGCTGTATTGGACCGCAATGAAGGCGGAAGCGAGAAGATAGCTGAGAAAGGCTATCGATTCCAATCTCTGTTAAAGGCCGGAGAGGACGGGCGGATACGGCCGGCGTGAAGGAGTCGATCACTCGCCGCGCAGTTGGCGGAGCTGGTTTTCCAGTTCCTGGATCCTGACTTCGGCCGATGTCCGGGCTTCGTGTTCGGCGGCGGCGCGAGCCTCCGCTCGGGCGCGGGCCGTACGCTCCTGTGCGAGGGCTTCGCGTTCGGACTCCAGGGAGGCGATGCGCTCGCCCGTTGCCGGGTCGTGCCAATGCAGTTGGCCGTCGGCCCAGCGCAGGTCCACGTTCAGCACGGCGCTGTGGCCCTGCCGGCTGCCGTCCGGCAATTCGTCAATCTGAATGGGCTCGTATCGGCCGTCCACCAGTCGGTCGCCGGCCAGTCGGGTTCCGTGGTATCGGCCCGTCTCGTCAAAGCGCCAGTACTCCAGGATGCCCAACTCAGCGTAGCGAACTCGCTTTTCAACGGTGTCCCTCCGTCCGGTGGAGCGCGAGGCGACCTCCAGCACGAAGTCGGGAGGCTTGCCCTGTTCCGAGATGACGTAGCCATTCTGAGCCCGGTAGAGTGCCGGGTCCGCGTCGAAGGCCACCATCAGGTCGGGATAGACCGCGCCGGCCATGCTGGTCAGTTCGGTGGTTGGGATGGGGATCATGTAGAGGTCGGCGCCGACGACGGTGGTGTCGGGGTTGCCTAGATATACGACCAGGGAGTGCGCGCCGCCGGTGAGGGAGAGGTGCTGGGAGGCGGTCATCTTTTCGTCCTGGGACTTGGGAGGGTCCGGCAATTCGAAGGCCGTTGGGGACTGGGGAGTTTTGGCGGTGGTCATGCTGAACCTCGCCTGGCGGGGCGTGTGTTGGCGGGAATTATACGTGCGCGGAGGATTGGATGGACGGCTTGCCGTTACACCCGGTAGAAGCTGCCGCCGCCGGCCCAACGGGCGCGCAGGACTCGGCTCCCCACGACGGTATCGAACCTGATCCATTCGGCAGAGGGCTGGTCCGCCGGGCCGACGTAAAAGCGCGGTGATGCCAGAGGATCGCCCGCCCGCGGCGTCAGCGGCTCCTCACCGCCGTTGGGCCACGCGAGGAAGAGCCGTCCCCGGCGCAGGATGACGCGGAAGCTGGTCAGATAGGGGGTATGGCTGCGGTAGTGGCCGGGGAAAGCGTCCCACTCCGGCGGATGCGGCGCCGTTTCGGCCAGCGGCGCGCTGCCCTCGCGGATGTACACATCGGGGCCGTGGTGGACCTCCACCATGTGTGCCGCGTCTCCCGCGCCCTGCAGAGCGCGGAACCGCACCGGGAAGGGGTCAAATTCGTCGTGGGGCACGCAGAAGGTGTTGCCCGAGATGTGTTCCAGCCTGATGGTCGGACCGTCCTGCCGTCTCAGGAGAAGTTGGTCGCGCCGGGCGATTACCAACAGTACCGCGCCGGAGGTCTCATGGACGAACCGGCCGGCGTATCGGTCAGCGTCGTCAATGCGGGTGGGGTCCGGCAAGGGCGGCGGTTCGGGAACCGGCTCGCCGTCACGTATCGCGGCCGCGACTCCGAGGGTGTAACGGGCCGGCGGGTACAGGTCCACCCCGGAGCCGTTGCACAGGATCACCACCCCCAGGCCGTCGGTCTGGTCGGTGATCATGATCGCGCGGAAGCCCACGGTGCTCCCGCCGTGGCCGATGAAATGATGATCGCCGCCCCGGTGGGATATGATCCCGAAGCCATAGCGGTAGTCATCTTGCTCGTCGCCGCGAGGCATGGCGATGACCGGCGTGGTCATCTGCTGGTACATGGCCGGCGAAACGACGGGGCCAGCCTCACCCCGCCCTTCGTTGAGCCACACCCGGGCGTATCGCGCCATGTCGCCGGCAGTGGAGACCTGGCTGCCGTCGCCCACGGCGTATTCCATCCAGGGCGCCGGGATCAGGATGTCGCTGCGGCGCCGGGGACGGTCGTCGTGAAGGTCCACGTAACCGGTGGCCATGTGGTGTCGGCCGTGGTGGGTGATGGTCGGCTCGCTGGAGCGCATCCCCAGCGGTTCCAGGACGCGCTGGCGGATCGCGGTGGCGTAGTCCTGCCCGGTAACGTCCTCCAGCAGCCAGCCCAGCAGTTTGTAGCCGGTGTTGGAATAGTGGAACCGGGAGCCGGGCTCCCAGGCGGCCTCGGTGTCCCGCAGGGCGTAGCCCTCGTAGCGGGCCGCCGGCGTGAAGTCGGTGCCCGCGGGCAGGCCGGCGGTATGGCTCAACAGGTGCCGGAGGGTGATCGGGCCGTACCGGGAGGGCAGGGCCAGCCAGGGCAGGTGTGTGCTGACCGGCGCGTCGAGGTCGAGCCGGCCCGCCTGCGCCAGTTGCAGCAGCGCCAGGGCGGTAAAGGACTTGCCAATGCTGCCGATCTGGAAGGTGGTGTCGGCCAGCACCGGGCTCCGCGCCGCCAGGTCGGAGTAGCCCACGCCGGCGGTGAAAAGGGTCCGCCGCCGGTCGGTGAGGGAGATGGACAGCCCTGCCGCGGGAGCAGCAGCAAGCCAGCGCCCCAGGTACTCCGTGAGGGCTGCGAAGTTTTGTGGAGTGTCGGGATTAACTCGTGATGTCATGATGGCGGCCGGAGGCGTTCAAACGGATATGATGCGCAGGCCCTGCAAGCGCTCGAAGTGCCTCCGGTTGTTCGTGAGCAGGGTCAAATTGTGGTGCAAAGCGGTGGCTCCGATGAGCAGGTCCATGTCCTGGATGAGGGTTCCCGCGGCGCGTAGTCTGGCGCGCTCGGCGCCGAATATACGGCAGATGGGAACATCCAGGCCTATGACGGGGTACTGGCCCAGGAAATCCGTCATTCGATTCTCGTTATGCGCCGGGTTGTTGCTGTTCAACACTCCTTCATATAGTTCCGCTACGGACACGATGCTAATGCTGATGCCCTCTGGACGTAGTTCATCCATGCGGCGCACCGTTCGCGGAACGCGGTTCAGGTAACTTATGGCCCAGTCGGTATCCAGCAGGTTGCTCATGCTGTCACGCCTTTGGCGCACAATAGATGCAATCGCAATTGCTGCCACGGTGACGAGCACCGTACACGAACCTGATCATATCCTCCGCCGCTGCCTCAGCTTCCTGTACTTCGGCCTGGGTAGTCGGCATCCAGTCTGGATCCTTCCAGTCTTCAAAACCCTTTCTTATGTCGATGGTGATGGATACTACCTCGTCCTTGGCCAGATTGAGCGGTTCCAACGGCACCAGAACCCCATCGGTGAACTTGGCTTTGATGGTCTTGATCATATTTGCTCCTTCGGCTGACGAAACCGGCTACTGCCCCGGCCCCGGCTTCTCTGGGCCGAAGAGCAACGGCTGCGCGGTGATGCGGGCGGTGATGCAGTCGTCGTCGCCGTTCCCCTCATCTGCGGCCACCTGTAGCGTGCCGCCGACCTGCACCGCCGCGGTGCGCACGTAGCCCAGCCCGATGACGCGCGCCCCATCCGCTCCGGGAACCACCGTCGCCGAGGTTACCAGGCCCATGGCCGCACCCTCGTCGTTGACCAGGCGGGATCCGGGCAGCGCGCCGGCCTGACCCTGGTCGGCATCAAAATCCAGGGACACCAGGTACTTCTGCACCTTGTGGTAGGTGTCCAGGCGGGCGATGACCTCCTGGCCGATGTAGCAGCCCTTGTGGAAGTCGATGGCGCCGATGAGGCCAGCCTCCAGGGGATTGTAGGTGTCGCTCATCTCGCTGCCGTACGCCGGCCGGGCCTGGGCGATGCGCAGGGCCTCCGCGGTGGCCGCGCTGATGCTCGCCGCGCCGGCCGCTTCCAGGTCGGCGGCGATGCGCGCGGCGTCGTCGGGGTCGTCGGCCAGCAGGTAGCGGGTAGGCGGACGCTCCGGGTCGTCCGGGTCCGTCGGTGGATCCACCACCAGAATGCCATCGTCCGAGACCCGATCCAGAATGCTGGCGGCGTCCGGTCCGGTCAGCCGCAGCAGGGAAGTCTTGTCCGTGATGTCCTCGACCTCCAGGTCCTCCATGATGGTGTACTTGTCCAGGAAGTCGATCACGTTCTGCTGCTGGCCCGGGCTGGTGAGCATCACCTGGTGGTCGCCGCAGTGGATGACGTACACCAGGTCGACGATGCGGCCGCGGTCGCTGGTGAGGACGGTGACGGCGACCTCGCCGGCCGGCGCGTCGGGATCGATCAGGTTGGTGGACAGGCGATTGAGCAGGTCGCGGGCGTCCTCGCCGGTGAGAAGCAGGATGCCCGAGTCGTCGGGGTACACGGCGGCCCGCTCGGTGGCGGCGCGAAATTCCTCGGCCCGGCTTTCGTCAGCGATATTGGTGTCCAGGGTGGTGGTGGCCATGGGGTTCCTCCGGGGTGGGTACGCGTTTATCCTGTCATCGCGAGGAGCGTAGCGACGCGGCGATCTCGTTGTCAGAAGGCTATCGTCTCACCGGCAGGGTTGCCGCCCCCGCATCGAGTGCGGGGTGACGTTGCTTCGCTCGCAATGACAGAGCAGGATACGCAACAGGGGCGGGTCTGCACCCGCCCCTGCGCCGCGTCGTATCGGGTTTGGGCGCGCTGGCTACACGGCGAAGGAGGTGCCGCAGCCGCAGGCCTTCTTGGCGTTGGGGTTCTCGAAGACGAAGCCTTTGCCGTTGAGCCCGTCGGAGAAGTCCAGCTGGGTGCCCACCAGGTAGATGTAGGACTTCTTGTCCACCATCACCTTGACGCCGTACTGCTCGACGATCTTGTCCGACTCGCGCTCCTTGTCGGTGATGGTGAGGTCGTAGGTGAGGCCGGAGCATCCGCCGCCCTTGACGGCCACGCGCAGACCGATGTTGTCGGTGATGCCTTCCTTGTCAGCGAAATACTTGATCTTCTCGGCGGCCTTTTCCGAAATCTCGACGGTGAGCTCGACGCCGTTCTGGGTGATGGGCATGGTTTCGTAACCTCCGCGGTGGGAGTGGATGATGGGATGATTTTACGAAAAACGACGGGGGCGCGTCAAATGCCCGTTGCCTGGAAGGTGCTCAAGGTCGGGCTGGATCGGTTATGACGGCTCAATGGTGAGTAGTTCTTGAAATCCTGCAGGGTTCACTATCCGGAATGTGAATTCGCCGTCAAGTTCCAGGAGGTCCGGGTCAGTGGTTATGATAGCGTCGACATGTTGCCAGATGCCAAGGTCCAGAACAGGGATGTCCTGTGGGTCTCGGCAATGGGCGCCAGACGGCGGAACCAGGTCGAACGACAGGGCGTGATGGAGATATTCCGCGATGATGGAATCCTGTTGCTCCGGAGTCAAGCGGAACCTCGGCTCAGCCAATTGGATGATGAGTTCGTTGATCAGGTAGTCCGAGACGATGACCTGGATCGCTCCGGACTGCATCCAGTGCCAAATAATTGACCCCCGGTTGGGAACGGGAGTCATCGAGGATAAGATGGCGCTGGTATCGTAGATAACGCGCTTGGTCGTCATGTGTCGAGTATTTCGAGGACCTGCTCCTCGTCGAGTCCGTTGGTCCGGAACGCCTCGAGGGCTTGCTCAAAGGGAACGTAATCGGTGGGTGTCAAGGTGATGCTCTCGCCCTGGCGCCCGACCACCATGAAGCGTTCACTCGGGAAGAGGTCCGCCATTGATGTCGGGATGGTGAAGTGACGTGCGCCGCGCGGGTCGTAGGTTCTGACATTGGAGCAGACCAGCACCCTTATCAGCTCGTCAGGGCTTATGCCCAGGTCCTGGCTCTTGCTGGCGATGTGTTCAGCCGTCCAATCGGGGATGTCGACTTGGATCGATTGCATGAGGCGATGTCCGTGAGCCTGTCGTGTGTGGCTGATTATAGTGCGCGGGCGCGCGAGCAGGGAAGGTTCTGGCGCGTTCTCGAAAAAAATGCTCCCAAACGGGCCTTTCGTCCAATGCTACTGCTCCGCCTCCGCCGTGAGCGCGAAGCAGGTGAGGCCGGGGCCGTGGTCCCAGATGGATTCGGAGAAGGGGCGGCGCTCGTCCCGCCGCTCCGGGCTTTCGGCGTTGAACACGGCGCACAGCTCGTAGTCCACGCCGCCGACGAGATGATACCCGTAGGGACGGCCCGTGTCCGGGTCTGCTATGGACTGGACGGAGTACTGCGGACCCTGCAGGTCGAAGAGGTTGGCGGGCATTGCGCCGTTGAACTCGTAGTAACGGTCCACGTTGCGGGAGATGCTGCGCAGGTCTTCTATCCGCTGCTCATCGAGGCGGATTTGCCGTTGCTGGACAGGCGTGCCGATCACGTAGATCGAGTAGCCCACGGTGGCCACCACGACCACCACGGCGGCGATCGCCAGCGCGCGCAATATCGGCGCGGCCCGCGCCGCCGAGGCCGACACCTCGTCCTCGGCCTGGCGCATATCCCACAGGTAGTAGCCGAAGATGGGCGCAACGATCAGCAGCACCGCCGCCACCTTCAGGAAGAAACTGACCGTCGGGTCGCCGGTGAGCAGGCTGGCCAGCAGGGCGATGATGTCGCCCAGGATGATGCCCGCGCCCACCACCAGCGTCAGGTAGGTGAGCCAGCGGCGCACCAGGGACTGCCGGCGCTCCGGATCAGCCGCGACGGCCACCGCCAAACGACGCATCAGGAAGAGGTACAGCGGGAAGGCGACGATCACCGCCGCCAGCGCGGTGGCATCCGCCGCGGATGCCGGTGACCGGTAGCGATGCAGCGTATCGGGGAAGGTGTGGTCGATCAGCCCGAATAGCACCGCCCCCAGGCTGAAGGCGAAGACGTACAGGGATATGAAGGAGACCAGGTACAGGAAGGCCTCCCGCGCGTGCAGGTAGGGACGCGGCCGGGGCACGGCCACCGGGAAGTCCACGTCGGCAAACGCGGCCAGGGCGCTGCGCACGTCCCGCTCCTGCCAACCGGCCTCCAGCAGCACGGCGCGGATGGTCTCCCGGGCGATGCCCCTCTCCAGGGATTCCTTTATGAACCGGCGCAGTTCTTCGTTCATGGCGGTTATTCTCGTCAGAAAAGTGGCCGCTGCGGATCAGGCTCGGCGCTGGGGGTGACCTGCCGGATGGCGTCGAACCATTCCTCGGGGTCTTGGAACGTGCGGTGGTTGAAGTTCCGGATGAAGGGGTGGTCCAGCCCGCCGTCGGACGGGTCGGCGTACATCAGCACCGGCCGCGCCGGCTCGGCGGTGTGCGACGCATACATCAGCTCCGAGTACATGCCCGTGGAGAGCCGGCCTCCCATGGTGATGCGGTAGGCGGCGACGCACTGGGCCTGCTCCACCATGGTCAGGTCCCGGTGGCGCACCTGGTTCTCCATGTCGTCCCATACCTCCAGCGCCTCCCTCGGGTCCAGGGTCATGGGATACGGGTCAACGCGCCCCTCGGTGAGCGCGCCGGCGGTGTCCAGTGGCCAGCGGGCCTCGTCGGCGGTGACGGTGATCTCCGGCACGGCGTCGGCGCAGGCGGCCTGGGCCTTCTCGAACACCCGCGGCGTGCCCTCGTCCAGCGTCAGGGGATCGAACACGATGAACCGTCGGTGCAACTCGGCGCGGATGTCGTTGACCGCCGCGCGCAGGTCGGGGTCGTAGCGTATCGCGGTGATGGGGAAGCTGGAATACACCAGCGGGTACTGACGGCGGGCGAAGATGAGGCGGTACAGCATCTCCGCGGGGTGCTTGACGCTGACCACGTAGTGGGGCACGGCGCGCTCGGGATACAGGTTGCGGGCCAGCAGGTCGGCCATGGCGATCTCGGCGGAGCGCCAGCCCAGGATCTCGCGCAGGCGGAGCCGGAAGTTGGTGTGCCGTTCGGCGTCCCGCTGGGCCAGCGCGCTGTGAATGTCCAGCATGTCGTCCACCAGCGTGATGATGCAGTCGGGACGCCACCGCCGGATGGTGGGCAGGTCTATCAGCGAGAATTGCCGGCCGCTGGTGTAGTAGGTCAGGTGGGCGGCGATGAGGCTGTGGCGCGGATCGGCCGCCTCGATCTGCTCCGCGATGGCCTGACCAGCCCGTTTCCAGGCGGCCAACTGGTAGGCGGGACGGAAGGCGGCCAGCACGCCGGCCAACTCGTTGCCTTGGTCGGCCAGGGCGTCCTCGATGCCGGCGGCGAGCAGTTCCGCCGGGTCGACGGCCAGGGTGTCCGTGCCGTCCGGGGCGTTCACCTCGCCATGGGCGCGGAGGCGGGCCAGCAGGTTGGCGACGACGATGTCCTTGTTGACGCCGGAGATGCCGGCCAGCAACGCGCGCATGAATCAACGATGCCCGGCGGCTGCGGGGATGTCAACCCGATAAATCCTGCTTCTGACGTTCCTCCGCCGCAAACCGGGAGCCGGGAGCGGTCCCCTAACCGCCGAAGGGCCACCACCACCGCTTCTTTGGCGGCTCCGCGGCTACCGGCGGGGTCATGACCAGGGGGCGCTCGCTGAGCGAGTCGAGCTGGGAGACGGCCGAGTCGAAACGATTCACCTCGATGGGTTTGCGGCAGAACCGGCCGGGGGAGATGTTGAAGGACCAGAGCAGGCTCTGCTCCGCCGCGGTTCCCGTCAAGATCATCACCGGAATGTTCCGCAGGTTCTCGTCCGCGTACATATCGGCAAGAACTTCCTGGCCGGTCTTTTTGGGCAGCATCAGATCCAGCAGGACCAGGTCGGGCCGGGGCGTGTAGGCGTACTCGCCCTGCCGGCGGAGATAGGTCATCGCCGCCTCGCCGTCCTCGACCAACGACAGGTTCACCGCGTAGTTGGAGTCCTTCAGGATCTCCTCCGTCAGCCGGGCGTCCGCGGGGTTGTCCTCGACGAGCAGCACCTCGATGGGGTTTTCCGGGGAGCGTGTAGTCATGGCGCTCTGCCTCCTTTGTGGTACGTCGTGCGTTGTACGTCGTGACGGCGGTTTCGTTATGGTGGCCCTGTTGATGCAACCGCTGACCGGCGCGGCGCGCTACCCACGCTATGGGCGATGCACGGAGATGTCACTCCGCCGGCAGCTTGGCGACGGTGAGCCAGAACCCCTCAATCTTGCTGACGACGTCGATGAAACGGTCCAGGTCGACGGGTTTGGTGACGTAGGCGTTGGCGTGGTGGTAGTAGGAGTTGAGGATGTCCCCCTCGGCTTCCGAGGTGGTCATCACCACGATGGGTATGGACAGCAGGTCTGGGTCGGTCTTGACGTCTGCCAGCACCTCCCGGCCACTCTTGCGGGGCAGGTTCAGGTCCAGGAGGATCAGGTCGGGTCGGGGAGCGTCGGCGTAACCGCCCTGGCGTCTGAGGAAGGCCATGGCCTGCTCGCCGTCGCCCACCACGGACAGGTTGTTGGAGACGATGGCGTCGGCGAAGGCCTCGCGGGTGAGTCGGGCGTCGCCGGGGTTGTCCTCCACCAGGAGGATTTCGATGGCCCTGCGGGGTGATTGTTGTGTCATCGCCTCCTCTCCTGCGCTGCGTGTGGCGTTGTGGCCGGTGTCGGCGTAGATGGCCTTATGATCAACGGCGTTATGATCAACCGGGCGGTCCGCCCGGCGCGGCGGCCAGGTCGGAATAGGGTAGGGAGTCGAGGTCCGTGGGAATGGTGAAGAAGAAGGTCGCGCCGGCGTCGGGTTGGGATTCGACCCAGATGGTCCCGTGGTGGCGCTCCACGATCTTCTTGCAGACGGCCAGGCCGATGCCGGTGCCGGGGTACTGCCCGATGCCGTGCAGCCGCTGGAACACCTGGAAGATGCGGTCCGAGTACTGCGGGTCGATGCCGATGCCGTTGTCCCGGACTGAGAAGAGCCAGTCGCCGTCCTGCTCGGTCGCTTCGATCCGAACGCGGGGCGCACTCTCGCCGCGGAACTTGATGGCGTTGCCCACCAGGTTCTGCATCAACTGGGCCAGCTGTGAGGCGTCGGCCGACAGGCTGGGCAGCGGTCCGGAGCTGACCTCGGCGTCGCTCTCCGCGATGGCCACCTCCAGGTTCTGCAGCGCCTGGTCGACAATGGTCTGGCAATCCGTGGGCTCGAAGGACGCGCCCCGGGTGCCCACGCGGGAGTAGGTGAGCAGGTCCTGGATCAGGGTCTGCATCCGCGCGGCGCCGTCGACGGCGAAGGCGATGAAGTCGCTGGCGTCCTGGTCCAGGTTCGCCTTGTAGCGCCGTTCCAGTAGTTGCAGGTAGCTGGTCACCATCCGCAGCGGTTCCTGGAGGTCGTGGGAGGCCACGTAGGCGAACTGCTCCAGCTCGGCGTTGGAGCGTTGCAGTTCCTGCGTCACTTGCCGCAGCGCCTCGGTCAGCCGCCGTAAATCCTCGTACACGTATTGGAGCTCAAAGGTTGCCGTGTAGAATTTCGCCAACTGCACCAGTTGGTCCTCATCGGCTTGGGTGAACTCCCCGTCAAATTTATCGCTCAGCTGGACAACGCCAATCAACCCCCCGTCGCGGCGCAGTACGGGAACCGCCAGCCAGCCCGGCAGCGGAGGGTGTTCCAAGCCGTGGCCGGTCTTGAGGCCGCTGAATTCCTTGAACTCGGGATGCGAATAAAGGTCATCCCAGTTCATTCGGATCGGCGCGCGTTTCTTGACCACCAGTCCCCAGACCCCTTCCCCCGTGGGCATTACGTCATAAGCGTTGTATCGGGCGTACTTCTCGGAGAAGGAGTGAGTGTGGATGGCGGCCTTGAAGTCCCCGTCGGGCACGTAGCTGATTGCCGCCTGGTGGGCGCCAATCCTGAGCCGGGACACCAGGGCCAGACCGTGCAACGCTTCGTGGAACGTCTCCGAGTCATTGACGTCGCTCGCCGGTTCCCCGCGCACAATCGGCGCACGCCCCCCGCTCTCGTCCAGGGTAAGCCGGGTGCGCAGCGAAACCAACTCCCGGTCGCGCTCCGCCAGCGCCGCGGTGAGTCGGGCCACTTCCTGCTGCAGGTCCTGCTGTGTGCTCATCGCCTTCGTCTCCCGTCCACTGGATCCGTTATGCAGTCTGTGCTCGTAAGCAGTACCTCATTATGGCGATACAAAGTATTGCAATGCACTATCAATGTCAACAATTCAGCCGCCTGGCAATTGTGTGGATTTGGATGTCTGCCCGATGCCAGGATTTTCCGCATTCCTGCGGAAACGCCAATGCAGTTCAGACCAGGATGGCCGCCAACTGCGGACGGCAAAGAACTATTCTGGCGCCTGCTATACTGCGGACAAGTTCCCGTTTCAATATTAGTGCCCTGATTTATAAGGGGTAGGCTGATGAAACTTTTGACGCTCACCGTAAAAAACTACCGCAGCATCCGAGATGAGGCCATTGAATTGGGTGATCTCTCGGTGTTCATCGGCGCCAACGCTACCGGGAAAAGCGCCATCTTGGACACGCTGCGCTTTCTCAGCGAGGCCGTCCGGGCGCGTGATTTCCGCGGGCCGACGTTCTCGCGCGGCGGTATGCTCAATCTGGCCTGGAAAGGGCAGGAAGCCAGCCAGGTTGAACTTGTGATGGCCTTCGAGGATGGCGATAGGCGCTATGAGTGGAATGTGCGGCTGGTCAGGCAATCTTACGACTTTTCTGTCGTAGAGCGAGTCCATGAAACGCCCAGCGGCTATCCGCCGATAGAGTTGCTCAGCGCCGAATCCGGTCAGGGTTGGTGGTGGTCTGGAGAAAAAGGGGAACGGGTTAACTTGTTGCAAGAGCCGATGGATTGCGCTCTTGCCGCGGCGGCGGTAGATGCATCTTTCCCGGCTCGCCAAGTCGCGGAGTTCGTCGGGAGATGGGGTTTCTTCGACCCCAGCCCCTTCCTGCTGCGGCGAGACTGGAACTTGCCCGATTCCGGAGGGTTTGACCCTTATGGGCGAAATCTCGGCGAGACGCTATATGCTCTGGAACGTTTATCACCGGAGATTTTCAACCGGGTGGTGGATGCAACCCGTTCCATAGTTGGTCTGCCGGACGGGATCGAACCGAGACAGTCCGAAGACCGTTTCTATTTTGTGCAGCGCGAACCGGGCTTACAGTTCACGGTGAACCAGATGGGCGTTTCCAGCGGGACGCTGCGCGTGCTGGCATTGATGACCGCTCTCTACGGCCACCCAGAAACTACGCTGGTTGGGATAGAAGAACCGGAGAACTACATCCATCCCTTGGCGCTGTTCAACTTCGTCCAGCACATCGCAGGGGCGCAAGGCCACCATCAGATGTTGCTTACCACGCACTCCCCTCTGCTGCTCGACTATCTGGACGATCCTGCTGTCGTGAATGTCGTCAAGCGTCACGAAACCCGAGGCACCATGGTCATACCCGAGCCGAACCCGGAAGGGGTGCGCAAAGCTCTGGAGGTATCAGGATACAGCTTGGGTCAGCATCATGAGACCAAAGGATTCGGATGGTAGTGGATATGGTGAAGCGAGTTCTGGTCATCGCATCAGGTCCCACGGAACTAATGGCCTTGCCTCACTTGCTGGCGCATTTGAGCGCGGAAGGAATTGCGGTGGAAGTGCGTATACCTGATCGAAACCGAAAACTTCTACCAAGCACCGTGGCTCCCATTATTCGCGACTCCCTGTATGATTTTGCACAGGCCCCTCCCGATAAATATGTAGTGCTAGTTGACACGGACGGCAAGACTGGCGAAGAGGCTTTACGCCCAATGCGAGAAGGCTTGCGCAACGCCGGTGTGGAACGGCTAGCTCCGGATCTCCTTTATGCCTATGCGCAGTGGCACCTGGAAGCCTGGTACTTTGCTGACGCCAGAAATCTCAGGGGCTATCTGAGGCGCGACGTAGGCAATGTTGACCCAAACCAACCCGACCGGATTGAAAATCCCAAGCATCACCTGATGCAATTGTTGGGCGAGAAAACGTACACTGCTGCCGTATCGGAAGAAATTGCGGAAGCCTTGAATGTTGATACCATCGCCCAACGCAGCCCCAGTTTCGCCGGCTTTCTAGCCACAGTGCGAAACGGCGGCGCCGGCGACTGACCCCAAGCAGGAGGCAAGCTGATGGACGTTTTCTACTTCACCGAGATGCCCTACGCTGAGTTCCCGGAGTCGGAGGCGGAGAAGTTCCCGTCCATGCGGCTCACCTTCCCCAACACCTACTTCGACCCGCAGACCGCCAGCGGCCTGATGAACCGGTACCTGGACGAGTACCAGCACGCCGAGGAGATGGGCTTCGACGGCCTGATGCTCAACGAGCACCACAACACGCCGTCGTGCATGGACGTCGAGGTCAACATCACCGGCGGCATCCTGGCGCGCATCACCAAGCGGGCCAAGATCCTCATGCTCGGCAACATGCTGCCCACGTCGGACAACCCGGTGCGCCTCGCCGAGGAGATCGCCCTGCTGGACGTGATCTCCGGCGGGCGCATCATCTCCGGTTTCGTGCGGGGCATCGGCATCGAGTCCTGGGCCAACAACACCAACCCCATCCACAACCGGGAGCGGTTCGAGGAGTGCCACGACCTGGTGGTGAAGACCTGGACCACGCCCGGCCCCTTCCGCTGGGAGGGCAACCACTACCACTACCGCGCGGTGAACCCGTGGATGCTGCCCATCCAGAAGCCGCACCCGCCGGTGTAGGTCCCCGGCACCGGCAGCCCCGAGACCGTGGCCTGGACGGCGCGGCACCGCTACACCTACGCTGCCTTCCTGACCCCGCTGGAGGTCGCCAAGAACCTGTTCGCCCGCTATCGCGAGTACGCCGCCGCCGACGGCTGGGAGCCCGGCCCCGAGAAGTTCGCCTTCATGATCTGCGCCCATGTCAACGACACCGACGAGAAGGCGCAGGAGGCGGGCAAGGCGTTCCTCTGGCGGATGAACTACCCCCTGCGCGGCCCCCGCGAATACTGGTCGCCCCCTGGCTACACGTCCCGCGCCGGCGCGGCAGCGGCGGCCGCCCGCCGACCCACGCCCCTGAACGAGATGTCATACCAGGAGTTGCAGGACCGCTACCACCTGGTGGTGGGCAGCCCCGACACCGTCATCAAGAAACTGCGCCACATCCGCGACGAGCTGGGCATCGGCTCCATCCTGCTGGAAGCCCAGGGCGGCCAGCTTTCCCACGCCGACACCATGCGGTCGATAGAGCTGTTCGGCAAAGAGGTGATACCGGCGCTGAAGGAGTGATGGGTGGCTGCTGGAGATTGTCTGTATCGCGGCTAACGACTGATCAGATCAGAGGTGGCCCTGCGCTTCTTCCGGAGACAATACCGAACAATGAAGGTGTCATCCTGGCTACCGGCCGGGATGACACCTTCATCTCTGTGCATACCGAGCGAGCGAACGGAGCCTTTGTAGCCCGACCGGAGCCGGCGGCGTGATAACATCGGAGGACAACCAAGTTACCGGGAGAAGCGGAGTGACCGAAAAAATCCAGTGGGGCAATCCCTTTGACGACGCCGGCATCGAGGAGATGGCTGACTGGATGGCTCCCCGGCTGGGGGAATCCCCCATGTACCGTATGGCCATCGACGGGGCCGACCCGGATCTGCTGGCGGTGCTGCTGGAGCGGCTGATGAACGAGTACCTGGAGTATCGGGAAATCCCGGCCCGTGTCCGCCGGGACCGCAACCTGGTGTACGTCTCCATGGGCGAGGATGACGATGACGAGGAATCGGCAGCCAACATCAGCATACCGCTGGTGCGCGCCTTGATGCGCCGCCTCCGCGGCTCCGGCTGGTGAAGTTAACTTGTGACCGCTCGCGTCGCGGCTACCACTCCGAGCGGGGCGGGCGTTCCATCAGGACGGGTATGCAATCGGCGGCGGGGAGGCCCTCGAAGAGGACCTGCGACATCAGGCGGGTGATGGGCATGTCAACATCCAGGCGCTCGGCGATTTCCAGCGCGGCCACGGTGGTGTTGATGCCCTCCGCCACGGCGCCCATGTCGGCCAGGATGTCGGGCAGCTGACGACCCCGGGCCAGTTCCTCGCCGACGCGGCGGTTCCGGCTCAGCGGGCTGCTGCAGGTGGCCATGACGTCGCCCAGGCCGGCCAGTCCGGCGAAGGTCATCAACTGAGCGCCGGCGGCTATGCCCAGGCGTCCGATCTCGTTCAGGCCACGGGTGACCAGGGCGGCCTTGGCGTTGTCCCCCACGTCCATGCCGTCGGCGATGCCGGCGGCCAGGGCGATGATGTTCTTCAGCGATCCGCCCATCTCCACGCCCACTACGTCGTCGCTGGTGTAGACGCGAAACGCCGACGACATCAGGGCATCCTGGACGAGACTGCGAGATTCTTCCTCCAGAGCTGCCACCACGGTCACCGCGGGTTTGCCGGCGATGACTTCGCCGGCCAGGTTGGGGCCGGACAGGACGGCAAATCGCCCGGGTGGGTGACCGGGCATTTCCTGCGCCAACACTTCACTCATGCGCAGGCCGGCAGGCAGTTCCAATCCCTTAGTAGCGCTGAGGACCACGGCGTCGGCGGGAACGTGCGGGGCAATGCGTTGCAGGTTCTGCCGGAAACGGTCGGACGGCGCGGCGACGATTACCAGGCGGGTTTCGATCAGCGCCTTCGCCGGATCATGCTCGACGGACAAAGTATCAGGGAACGGCACACCGGGCAGGCGTCGGGCGTGCTCCCCGGCACGACGCAGCTCCTTCGCCTCTGCATCAGTACGGCAAAGGAGACGCACCAGCGCTCCACCGCGCGCCGCCAGCACGGCGAGGGTAGTGCCCCAGGTGGTGGCGCCGACGACGGCGACTGGGGACTGGAGATCGGACGTCAAGGGTGGTCTCGGGTCAACCTACATTGGTAGGGGCGACGTGAACCGCCGCCCCTACGCGCTGACTGCGATTTGAACGCGGCCTAGTTGTCCGCGCCCTGCTTGGTGTTGAAGTGGGGCATGACGTCGCTGGCGAACCATTCCAGCTGTTCCATGGAGGCCGAGGTGGGCATGCCCATGTTGGTGATGCCGATGTTCACCTCTTCCAGGCCGGGATACTTTTCCTGGATCTCCATCAACTGCTCGGTGATGCGGTCGGGCGGGCCGACGAGGTACTGGCCGGCAGCAACTGACTCTTCGATGGTGGGCATCTTCAGACCCTGGGGAACCGGGCGGCCGAAGGCGTTGAGGGCGTCCAGTTGCTCCTGGGTCAGGCCGGCGATGAAGCCGAGGGGGCCGAACATCTTGACGCGCTCTTCCATCCACAAGCGGGCCTGGTCCATGGCTTCCTTCTCGGAGTTGGCGATCTGGACGGAGTAGCCCACGGCGAGGCCCTCGCCCAACTTGTAGTCCTTGCCGTGCTCGGCGTGGATGGCCTGCCAGCGGTGGATCACGTCGTCGCTGGCGCCGCCGGTGGCCGCGCCGCCGCCGATGATGCCCTTGATGCCCCAGCGAGCCATGAAGTTGATGGCCCGGTCGCTGGCGGACACCACGGGCTGCCACCACTCGACCTCGTACTTGGGCCGGGGAACCAGGGTGATCTCTTCCAGGTCGTAGCCGCGGTAGGGCACGTTGGGCGGAATGTCGTAGTGCTTGCCGTGGTGGGAGAAGCTGCGCTGGTTGAACGCCTTCCACATCACCTCGACCTGCTCCTCGAAGAGCTCGCGGTTGGCGTTCTGGTCCATGATGGGCGAGCCGAAGACCTCAACCTCGCGGGTGTGGTAGCCGCGGCCCACGCCGAAGCGCACGCGGCCGTCGGTGAGCCAGTCGGCGGTGGCGTAGTCCTCGGCCAGGCGCAGAGGATTCCACATCGGGTTGATGTTGAAACCGCAGCCGAACCGGAGCTTCTCGGTGAGGTGGGCCAGGTGCACCCAGAGCATCAGCAGGTTGGGGATGCACTCGTAGCCCTCGCGCTGGAAGTGGTGCTCGGCGGCCCAGAAGGTATCGTAGCCGAGGCGATCCATGGCGATGGCGATTTGCTCCGCCTTTTCGATGGCACCGCCGGCCAGTTCCTCATCGGAGAGCCAGCGGTCGTTGGCGGGGGTGCCCTGGTAGCCGGGGTTGTCCATGTCGACGTTGCCGGCCCAAAGGCTGCCAAACTTGGTAATCATGTAAAGGGTTCCTCCTTGGTGGCGGACCGGTGAGCCGGCCTGGGTTCGAGTTTCATTGGCGGATATGGTAGCGGGTTTTGGCAGGTATGTCAGCCTGACTAGGCCCCGCGATCATTGTTCTCTTCCCGACAAAAGTCAGGTCCCTCAGTATTTGTAGCACCTATCTGGCGACACCAATACCTGAAATTTTCCCAGATCCTTGCGGTCTTGCGTATCAAGTATTTCTCGAGGCTCGAGTCGAAAAACAGCAGCGACAACGAGGCCCCTGAAACAACAGCGAGACCCATCCAAACGACCATCAATTCCGTGGATACCATTGGAAGACTGCTCCGGCTTGTGCTCCGCTCCGAATTCATTTGTCCATCTGCTTGAGTCCGCCGCCCATGGCGTGATTTGACAACACACCTTATCGCAGCCCCCGGAAGAACTCGCGCATGTCGTTCACCAGCTCGGCGGGCTTCTCCAGGGCGGCGAAATGACCGCCGCTGTCCATTTCGGTCCAGCGCTGGACGTTGTAGGTGCGCTCGGCCCAGGAACGCGGGGGAGTGGACAGTTCCTTGGGAAACACGGCGATGGCGCAGGGCACGCCGATCTGGTCGTCCGGGCCGAAGTACCAGGGCGTGCGGCTGTTCTCGTAGTACAGGCGGGTGCTGGAGTTGATGGTCTGGGTGACCCAGTAGATCATCACTGTAGTGAGCAGGTCGTCCTTGGTGTAGACGCTTTCCACGTCGCCCAAGCTCCCGTCTTCCAAAGTCAGGTCGCTCCAGGTGCGGTACTTCTCGACGATCCAGGCGCAGAGGCCGACCGGGGAGTCGTTGAGGCCGTAGGCCAGAGTCTGGGGCTTGGTGCCCTGGATGTGGGCGTAGCCGCCCTCGGCCGCCTGCCAGGAGACCCGCTGGTCGATCATGGCCAGCTCGTCGTCGGACAGTCCAGCGGCGAAGTCGCGGCGGTAGCCGCCCTGGGGCGTGCCGATGACCTGCTCCAGCCGCTCCCGCATGCTCAAACCCTCCAGGCTGGCCCCCTGGTAGGGGATGGCCTGGGTCACCGAGGTGGTGTGGATGCCCAGCACGTGGTTGGCATGATGGAAGCCCAGTCGAGCCGTGACGCCGGCGCCCCAGTCGCCGCCCTGGGCGGCGTAGCGCTGGTAGCCAAGCTCGTCGGCCATGAGGATGTCCCAAAGCTCGGCGATGCGGCGGGTGTTAACGCCGCGATCCCGGGTCTGGGCGCTGAAACCGTAGCCGGGCATGGAGGGGACGACTACGTCAAAGGAGTCGGCCGCGTCGCCGCCGTGGCTGGCCGGGTCGGTGAGCAACGGGATGATCTTGTGCATCTCGTAGATGGAGCCGGGCCAGCCGTGGGTGACGATGATGGGCATGGGGTTGGGTCCCTTGCCCTTCTCGTGGATGAAGTGGATGCCCTGGCCCTCGATGGTGGTGTAGAAATTGGCAAAGGCGTTGAGACCAGCCTCGGCCTTGCGCCAGTCGAAGCCGTCCTGCCAATAGGCCACCAACTCCTTGATGTAGTCCAGGTTGGAGCCGTAGTCCCACTCGGCGCCGGGGATCTCGTCGGGCCAACGCACGTGGTTCAGCCGGTGCCGGAGGTCTTCAAGCACGTCATCGGAAACGGAAATGGTGTAGGGCTGTACGGCCATGGTGGAACCTCCGCAGTGTAATTCGGGTTAAATGCAGTAGGGATTGTCGCCACAGGCGACCGTTGCCGGCAGTTTAGCATAGGGCGTCTGGGCGGGCCGGATTGCACGTTTGTGGGCCGGTTTTTCCAGGTGGTAAGATGAGAGACAGGGGGCAAAAATGGCTACGCCCAATGTGCAAAACGAAGAAATCGGAATCGACGGTGCGCCGTCCGTCAAACCCGCGGTCAAATCTTCACCTTCCGCTGATGATTGGATGGGGGCCATCAGCTACCTTGCTGCCGGCATCGCTGCAGTCGGCTTGCTCGTGGTGATATCTGGTGTCTTCCTAATTCCCAACGACTTGACTGTTCTGATCGGCGCGAGCATCGTATCTCTGGCCGCAGTCGGCTGGACAATCGCTGGCATGGTAATGATAGTAAGCATAATCAGGCGATGGTCTAATTCCTCCGATAAAGCGCGTAAATCAGCGTCCCCAACCAAGATAGAATAACCACTATCACGGCTATAGCAAGCGCCAACAGCTTGGCGTCTAGAAATATTGACAATGGGCCAGTCAATACCGTCGACGGAACGTCGCCACTCAGCCGCCAGGACAGCGCGACGCAGATCGTGACCGCAAAAACCGTGGCGAATGCTCCTAAAATGACCATGCGCTTCCAAACCGGAGGAAGTTCGCCAATCAGCGTAGGGACCAAGCGTATCAGATTCGAAACAGCCTGCCACATAGCGGGCTATTCTACTAAAAACCGCGTAAACACCTGGTTGGCCACCAGGTACGCCTCCTCCGCCAGGCGCAGCCGGTTGTCCCCGTCCCACACCAGCAGTCCGTCTTCCGTGAGCTCGACAAGTTCCCGCCGGTAGCGGGCGGACAGATCAATGCCGGTGCGCCCCGAGGCAGCGGCGATGTCCATGCCGTCCAGCAGGCGCAGGCCGAGGAACATGGTCTCGGCGGCCGTGGTCGCCTCGTCGGATACCTCTGAGCCGTCAACCGTCGGGACGGCCGCGATCCGGTCCGCCGTCACCGCCGGCCACGCGCCGGATTGAGCGACATTCTTCTCCCACTCCCGGGCCAGGCGGGCGTAGTCGCGGGGTGAACGCACGGTCCAAAAGCGGCAGGCGGACCCGGCCTCGCCGACACGCAGGGACGAATGGGCGCCGGGGCCGACGCCCACCCACTGCAAGTTGCGCCAGTAGGCCAGGTTGTGCTCGGACTGCAGGCCCGGCAGCGTCCAGTTGCTGATCTCGTAGTGATGGTAGCCGGCGGCGGCCAGGGCGACGCGGGCGTGGTCGTACATGTCGGCGGCCAGGTCAGGGTCGGGCTCGGGCAGGCGGCCCTGCTGCACCCACCGGCGCAGGGGAGTGCCCTCTTCGAGGGTCAGTGAGTAGAGGGACAGGTGTTCCGGCGCCAGCGCGACGACCCGCGCTACGGTATCCCGCCACTGGTCCAGGGACTGCTGCGGCAGGCCGTACATCAGGTCCAGGTTGACGTTGTCGAAGCCGGTGCGGCGGCAGCGCTCCAACGCCCCCGCGGCCTCGTCGGCATCATGGCGGCGGCCCAGCATCGCCAGCAGACCATTGTCCATGCTCTGCACGCCGATGCTCACCCGGTTGACGCCGGCGGCGCGGAGTTCGGCGCACTTCTCGGGAGACAGGTCGTTGGGGTTGCACTCGGCGGTTATCTCGGCGTCGGCGCGGACTCCGTAGTTGCGGGCGATGGCATCCAGGATGCGGGCTACCTCGCCGTCGGGCAGGTAGGACGGGGTGCCGCCGCCGAGGAAGACGGTGTTAACAGCCGGGCGACCCAGGGCCACGGACCAAGCGGTAATCTCCTGAATGACGGCGGCGAGGAAATCGTCGAACTGGGACTCGATGCCCTGGTAGGTGTTGAAGTCGCAGTACGGGCACTTGCTGAGGCAGAAGGGCACGTGGACGTACAGCGAGATGCCTTCGTCCGATGTGGAAACGGGATGGTCATGGGATGGCGCGGATTGAAACATAACGCATCCTGAACGCTGGTGAGGCATAACTAAAACGTAGGGGCGAATGATCATTCGCCCCTAACCACGGAGTCAATGTCGTTGGATCCTGGGGATGGTCAACCGCTGCGCTGGTCGTCATCGTCGGTGGGGCGGGCCTGCCCATCCACCACGCTGTCGGGATCGCGGTCTTCGGGCCGGGGCGGCGGAGGCTCGCCCATGTGCTCGCGGACGACGGCCCGGGGGCACAGGTTCCAGAAAAGCCAGACCGCCAACCCCAGGATGATGATGTCGTCGTAGCGGCCCAGGCCGTAGGGGATGCGATCGCGCACCAGGTCGACGGGGAAGATGGCGTAAATCACCGCCAACGGGATCAGCAGCTTGATCAGCAGATTGACGCGGGAATCGCGATGCAGGCGGTAGAGAGCACGCACGAACTTGACTATGCGCGGCCCCAACTGAGGGCCGAACATGAGCAGGATGGGCCAGAGGAAGCGAAGCATAACAACGTCACCTACGTGATGCCATCGTAGCATACAAAAAGGGGCACTGGCGGACTCTACAGCGTGTCGCCGTATCCCAGGCGGCCCCGTTCTGAGGGTTCCAGCCTTTCGTTGGTTGGGTCCACCACCAGCATCAAAATCTGCATGGTAGAGGCCTCTATGAGGCAATTGTCGTCCCCCTCCGGGCTGGAAATTGCGGTTGCCCTGCGATGTTAGCACATTGAGCGCCGCCGTCAGTCCTACAAGATGATGGCTACGGCGGTTGATGGTTCGACAGGCTCACCATGAGCGGATGGGGAAGACTCGGCAATCGCTTTGGATCGTCCCGGCGGGGGGTTTTTGCGGATACCAGCCAGTTTCTGACTTTAACCCGCTGGAGCGCCGGCCCTCGATTCAGGATTGCAACTGGCCCAACTCCGCCCGAAGCCGCTCGACTTCGGCGCGGAGTCGCTCGTTTTCGGAAAGGGCATTGTCTCGTTGGGTTTCGGCGGCGTCGGCGCGGGCATTCGCTTCATCCCGGGCGTCCAGCGTTTCGTCGTAGTCTGGCAGAAACTCCCCGGTGGCCGGGATGCGGAACCGCAGCTTGCCGGCGTCCCAGCACAGATCCAGCCCCAGGGCCGGGCTGTGCCCCCACACCAGGCCATCGGCATCCTCGTGGATTTCAAAGGGCTCGTACTGACCGTTGAGCAGATAACTGCCGTACAGCTTCAGGCCGTAGAATTCGCTGTCGAGCGTGGCGTCGTACAGCCAGTATTCGCCGATGCCGATGGTGGCGTACAGTGCCGGCTTGCCCCGCACGTCGTGGGCAGCAGTGTTTTCGGAGGCAATCTCCAATGCAAAGTCGGGTGGCTTACCCATCTCCCACACCCGGTAAGTGTTTCGGTAGAAGATGTGGTTCACGTCCACGTCAAAAACGGCGTAACAGTCCGGAGATACGAACCGCCGGGGGTTGCCCTGCTCATAATAGACGAAAGTGTTGCCTGCTACGTGGGCATTGGGCCGGACGCTGGTGATGTAGTGATGCAGGGGCGTTACTACGGCGCGAAAAATGACGCCCTGATACTCGGCGTCGGCCATGGGCATACCGTCCGTTTCGGGGTATAAAACACCGTTCTCGTCGTAGAGGTGGGCCAGCCTGGGGTCAATGGCCGGCGGCGATTTGGTGGTCATCACTAGCCTCCGGGCGCGTGCCGAACTTGCCGGCCATTGTAGCAAAGCCGGCAGAAACGAATGTATGTGCCGCCATCGGCGAACTCCGCGATAGCGGCTGCCAGGCGACGTCGGTGCGCGAGGAGATCCGCCGAAGCCTGACCGCCAGGATACGCGCCCGGCATATTTGGATCTACAAATTACGTACGTTGGGCAGGTTTCCCATCCGGCGATCCAGCGTAAGGGTTTCCAGCCCGGCGCGTGAATAGTCGTCAGCGATGAGCCTGTCGAAAAGCCCTGGTCCTTCGCGCGTTTGGAGCGCCTGGATCACGGCCTGACCATTCAGCGGCGCGACCAGTCCGCTGGTCAGCACATCGATCAGTGCGCCTCGAGCGTCAACATCCGACACCCGGTAGTGGTGCTGGATCGCAACGTAGGCTTCGCCGATCACCTGATTCGACGCGAAGATTTCACGCCCTTCGTCCTCGACCAGGGCGCGAAGCGCTTCGAGACAGCGCTGGAAATCCTTTTCGGGCTCCCCGACTGCGAGCCTCACCAGGACCGAGGTGTCAATCCCGAAGCGAGGGGTCATAGGGCTGAGCGCGGAACTGCCGGATGTCGAATGGCGGAGTGCCCGGAGCTATCTTGTCTCGCAAGGTCCCCAAGCGCGAGTAGTCGATGCGCCTGGGTCGCAGGATGAAGCCGTCCGGACCTTCGGTCAGTTCCAAATGGTCTCCGGGCTTCACGCCCATGGCGTCCAGGACACGAGCCGGAAACGTAACCTGGCGCTTCGAGGTAATTTTGACAATCATGATGTCTCCTTACTTGAATGCTAGTCATCGTAAGGTATGGCGTCAACAAGCTTGGCGGATTGCATGTGAAAGCCAGCCCGGTTGACACCGCCGGCCTCCGCACTAGAATCGCCCGTACCCGCTAATCCTGGAGGCCCACCGTGCCCGAGAACTATTCGGAAGAGGAACTGCTGGAACTGGCGCGGAAGTACAGCTTCCGCAGCCGCATGGACCGCAGCGGCGTCACCGGCCCGATTTTCGTCTGGGGGCGCGGCTCGGTGGTGCGCGACATCAACGGCAAGGAGTACCTGGACTTCAACTCCGGCCAGATGTGCGCCGCGCTGGGGCACAACCACCCGCGCATCGTGCAGGCGCTGCAGGAAAGCGCCGAGTCGCTGATCCACAGCCACATGACCATCCTCAACGACCGGGAGATCATCCTCGCCAGCCGCCTGGCCGAGATCACTCCGGAGGGCATGAACCGCAGCCTGTTCTCCGGCTCGGGCAGCGACTCCAACGAGGCGGCCATGGCCATCGCCAAGCGCTATACCGGCGGCTACGAGGTGGCCAGCCCGGTGGTCAGCTTCCACGGCATGAGCGACGCGGCGCGGGCGGTGACTTTTTCCGGCTGGCACGGAGGCTACGGTCCCTACGCGCCGGGCAACTATCCCATCATGGCGCCGTACCGCTACCGCTGCGCCTTCTGCAAGGACCGGGACGCGTGCGACTATACCTGCCTGGACACCAGCTTCGAGCTATTGGACGCCCAGGCCGACGGGCGGATGGCCGCCGTCATCACCGAGCCGTTGTTCAGCGCCGGTGGGGTCATCGAGCCGCCTCCGGGCTGGCTGCAGGAGCTCAAACTGCGATGCGAACGGCGGGGCATGCTGCTAATCCTGGACGAGGCACAGACGGGACTGGCCAAGCTGGGCACGATGTGGGCCTCGGAGCACGAGGGGGTGGTGCCGGACATCTTCACCATCTCGAAGCACTTCGGCGGGGGCATCGCCATCAGCGCGACCATCACCACCGACGAGATCGAGGTGAACGCGGTGGACACCGGCCTGGTGGTGGCCCACTCTCACTCCAACGACCCGCTGACCTGCAACGCCGCCATCGCCAGCCTGGACATCATCCTGGAGGAGAACCTGGTGGACGTGGCCGACCGCATCGGCCGGTACTGGCAGGGTCACCTGCTGCGGCTGCAGGAACGGCACGAGCTCATCGGCGACGTGCGCGGCCGGGGATTGCTCCAGGGGATCGAGTTCGTCACCGACCGGGAAACCCGGGAGCCGGCCTACGAGCAGGGCCAGCGCATCGGCCGGATGCTGCTGGAGAACGGGCTGATCGTGAGCATCCGCCGGCAAGGGTCGGTGCTGCGCTTCGTGCCGCCTTTCACCACGACAGAGGCGCAGATGGACCTGGCGGCGGAGATACTGGACGCGGCGATTGGGGCGGTTGTGTAGGGCCTTTCTAAAGTCATCGTCAGAATCAGGATTTGCCGGATTTAGAGATTATCAAGATTGAGTAGATGTCGCTAAGAATGCCCACAATCCTGAAAATCCGATGAACCCTGATTCTGACGATTGATCGCCGCCGGTAAGGACTTTGGAAAGGTATTGGCTCACCGATCCCACATGCGTACCACGCCGGTGATGTGGGACGTGTCGTTGTAGAGGTGCATGACGCAGTTATCGGGGTAGGTGTAGATGACGGTGAGGGAGCAGTTGTGCATGGCGAACTTCCAGTTGGCTTCCAGGGGGAGGTCCAGCAGGGAGACGATGCCGGCGCGGAGGCTGCCGCCGTGGCCGACGAGCAGGACGTTCTCGTCCATGTGCGCATGCCTCACCCGCTGCACGATTCCGGCCAGGCGGGCGCTGGTGTCGCGGATGGTCTCGCCGTTGGGGGGCGCGAAGTCCAGGTTGTTCTCCAATGATGGCTCATACAGATCGGGGTAGGCCTCGCGGTACTCGGCCTCGGTGAGACCCTCGAAGACGCCCTTGCTGTACTCGCGCAGCTCCTGGGTGAAGGTGATGGGGATATCCCGTTCACTCATGGCGACGCGGGCAGTCTCGGCGGCGCGGGCCAGGTCGGAGGAGTAGGCGGCGTCGATCTGTATCGACGCGAGGCGCCGGGCCAGCATCTGCGCCTGCTCCCGGCCGCGCTCGGACAGGGGCACGTCGGTATGGCCCTGGATGCGTCCCTCGGCGTTCCACTCGGTCTCGCCGTGCCTGGTGATGTAGATGATGCCCATATTGCTCCCTTCACTTCGTCATTCGGGGATTTCATCTCGTCATTCCGGCCACTTCACTTCGTCATTCCGGCCTTGAGCCGGAATCCAGTACTTCGGCTATCGCGTCGGCCAGCCTGACGCAGTCATCCACGGGTCGCAGGCCGATGCGGATGCAGTCGGGCAGGCCGAATGACGTGCAGTCCCTCACGAACAGCCCGCGCCGGGCGAGGCGGTCACGCAAGTCCGCCGCGTCGCCCACCTGGGCCAGCACAAAGTTGGCCTCGGTCGGATAGCAGCGGATGCCCAGGTCGGTCAACCTCTCCACTACGCAATCGCGGGAGGCCGCAACCGCTTGCCGCGCCCGCTCCAGGTACGCCGTGTCCGCGATGGCCACCAGTCCCGCCGCCTGGGCCAGACCGTTGACGCTCCAGTCGGGCTGCAGGGCCGCCAGCCGGGCAATTACCGGTTCGCTGGCCACGGCATAGCCCAGCCGCAGCGCGGTCAGCGCGTAGTCCTTGGTCATGGAGCGCAGCGCGATTATGGACCCGTGCCGGGCAGCCAAAGCGATCACGTCGGCGTCGGCGCGGCGCTCGGACAGGTTGATGTACGCCTCGTCGACCACCAGCAGGCCGCCCGCGTTGGCGACGGCGTCGGCGATGATCGCCACTTGGTCTCGTCCCATGAGCACGCCGGTGGGGTTGTTGGGATTGCAGATGAAGGTCAGCGCCGGCCGTTGGGCGGCGATGTGTGCCGCGGTCGCATCGGTGTCCCAGGCGAACCCGTCGCTGCGCCGGGTCGCGGTGAGTGTCGACACCGTCCCTCCGGAGATGCGGACGGCGCCGTCGTACTCGCCGTAGGTGGGCGTCAGTAGTAGGGCGCTCTGGGTGCAGCCACCCGGCGGCGAACCAATCCAGTCCCGGGTCAGCAGGTGGATGATCTCGGTGGAGCCGTTGCCGACGATGACGTTGCCGATGGACACACCGTCGCCGACGTGATGCGCCGCGATGGCCTCGGTCAGCGCCAGGCAGTGAGGGTCGGGGTAGGCGGTGAGGTCGACGGCGGCGATGGCCTCGGCGACACCCTGCGGCGGGCCCAGCGGACTGACGCTGGCGGAGAAATCGAGGCAGTCTTCCAGGCGCAGGCCCAGCGCCCGCAGCTCGGCCTCCTTGATGCCGCCGTGGACGGGGCGGCTGGATGGGGCGGGGTTGGTCGGATCCTGGGGCATCTCGATCCTGCTAGCGATTGGTGGGGATCGAGGCGAGAGACGGATGCCCGAAGATTTGCTCCAACGGAAGTTCGAACCCAGGTATGGTCTGCGTGGTGAGAGTATCCCCGCGCGAAAAGGCGCGTTCAACGTACTCTGCGCCGTTCAGTTCCAAAATAATGATCGCTTCATTGGCCAGGTCGATTATCCAGTACTCGGGTACGCCGGCTCCGGCGTACCAGGCTCGCTTCATCACCAAATCCCGGTTGCGGTCGGAGGACAAGATCTCCACAACCAAATCCGGTATGCCCTCCACAAAACTGCCGTTGATAAGACGCAGGTTCCCCTGCCTTAGGTAGATGACGTTGGGTGTCGGGGCGTACAAGTCAGACAGGGCCAGACCGAGGTTGCTAAACGCCCAGCCCGGCGACGGAATTACGGCATCCATCAGGTTATTGATCATTCTCACCAAGAAGTCCATGAGGAACTGGTGCTGACCAGTCGCCGGCGGCATTTGATACAACTCTCCATCCACCAGTTCCCACACGCCGCCATCAGATTCATCCAACTCGCGGTACTCAGCCAGCGTCATTCGGGTTCCGGGTTGTACAGTGGTCATCTCGGTCGCTCCAAGAGCCGGTTGCCATGCCGGCATTTTACACCAGCCCCAAATTGACCAACGTAGTCACAGGATGGTGACGGCGACGCTGTGGGAATGGGCCTGGTTCGACGGTATCAGGCCCCATCGGCGCAGAATTACCGATCAGTCCGAGCCAAGTCGCGGTCCGGGTTGGTAAAGAGGCGCTCCAATGCCAACTCGAAGCCCGGCAGCACTGGAGTGGTCAGAATATCGTCAGGACCCAGCACAGCGCGTTCGCTGTACTCGTTGCCGGACAGTTCGAGAATAGTCAAGGTGTCGTTAGCTGGGTCCAATATCCAGTATTCAGGTATGCCCGCCGCCGCGTACCAACCGCGCTTGAGCGTCAAATCGCGCCGGCGGTCGCTGGACAGCGTCTCCACCACCAGGTCGGGGGCGCCGTCAATGTAGTTGCGTTGCACGATGTCTCTCCGCTCGGCTCGCACGAACGTCAGGTCCGGTATCAGCATCATGCTATCGGAGAGCGCTACGCCTACACCGTGCCAGACACGGCCCAATTTGGGAGTGGTTTCATCAAGGTAGGCGCACAGCATCCAATACAGGAAACCGATGAGTTCCTGGTGGTCAACATTCGGCGGTGGCATCTCGTATAACTCTCCGTCGGCCAGTTCCCACAGTCCATCAATGTCGAGGGCCATGTACTCGGAGAGCGTTATCCCGGTTCCCTGCCTTAAGGTAGTCATAGCAGACCCTCCTCGCGCCGGTCGTGTTGCCGGCATTTTACACTACGGCCAGTAGGCCCAACGGAGCCACAGGATGCCGATGGCGACGGTGGCGGCCAGCGCGGTGGTGGCGTAGAGGGCGCGGGTGGCGCGGCCGATGTGCTGCGCTTCGGTCTCCGGCGCAGGGTCGCCCAGGCGGTAGTGGCCGAGTTTTTCCAGCGTCACGCCCAGGCCGCCGGCCATGGCGGCCATGGTCCAGCCGGCGTTGGGCGACTCAGTGCGTCCCCGGTGGGCGAACATGATGCGCCAGGCCCGCCCGCCGGCCATGCCGGGCAGCACGGCGGTGGACAGCCACAGCAGCAGCGCCGCCAGCCGCGCGGGAACCACGTTGACCAGGTCGTCCAGCCGGGCCGAGGCCTTGCCCAGGTACTCGTAGCGGCCGTGATAGCCGACCATGCTGTCCAGCGTGTTGATCGCCCGGTAGGCCACCGCGCCCGGCAGGCCGAACAAGGCAAAGGCCAGCAGGGGGCCGACGATGCTGTCGGTGATGTTCTCGGCGACGGACTCGATGGCGCCGGCGGCCATCTGGCCGATGGTCAACTGCGAGGTATCCCGGCTGACCAGGGCCGACATCTGCCGCTGCGCTTCGGTGATGTCGCCGGCGGTCAGGATCCGGCCGATGCCGGCGGCCACCCGGTGCAACATCCGCACCGAGAAGGTGGTTTTCAGCAGGATTGCCACCACCAGCATGTAGGCTAGGGGGTGCAGTTGCAGCAACCCGAAGCTGACCGCCCACGCCGCCGCGCCCCACACCACCGGTATCAGCAGGGCCATGCCGGCACCGAAGACCAGTTGCGCCGCTCGCGCCGCCTGCGGACCCGGGGCAAAACGCTCGGCAAGGGCCACGGTGTTGCCGATCCACACTGTGGGGTGCAGGCGGTTTGGCGGCTCCCCCAGCATCAGGTCGAGCAGGAGCGCCAATAGCAGCACCAGCACGTCCAATGGGATGGGGAGGGCGTTCATCGCAGTGGTTAAGGCGTCCATCCGGCCAACCAGGGGAAGCCGATCACTATTCCGCCGCCGTAGGCAACCTGCGTCATCGGCGAGCCAACCAGGGGAACCAGCAGCACGAGGGCAAATCCTTCTATGATTTCATTGGCGGCTCCGTAGCAGTCACCCGTCAGACCGCCACCCAACCTGCGCGTGGCCCAGAAACCCAGCAGCAGGGCCAACCCGGACGCGGCCGCCAGCACTACCAAACCGGACGCCCCCATCAGGAGCCACGCCGCTGCCGCTACGGTCAGAAGAGCCCACGCTGTTGCCAACCATGGCCGCTCTCCCGACGCGAATGCTGATCCAATACCCTCTTGGCGGCCGTAGGGAAACACCGTCAGCAGCAGGGTCATCGTCCAACGGGAAACCATGGGGAACAGCAGCAACGCACTCAATCCGGTGCTGCTCAAGAGCAAATCCGAACTGATCGCTCCGCATTTGACAAGCAGTACGCAGGCTCCACCTGCTACGGCAAAAGATCCAACCCGAGAATCCCGCATTATCTCCAAACGGCGTTCCACCGTGCGCCCGCCCCACATGGCGTCGCAAAAGTCCATCAGGCCGTCCAAGTGCAGGAAGCGGTTGAGCAAAGCAAGCCCAGTTACCACCAACGCCCCCGTCAAAAACCACCACGGCTCAAAGCCCAGCGCAAACAGCGCCACCACCAGGATCACGAGTATCAGCCCGTAGAGCAGGCCGACGAAGGGGTACCAGCCCCGCGAGCGGGAGATTTCGGCGTCGGTTGGGTTCGCCACCCCCACCGGCAGCAGGGTCAGAAAGGACAGCGCCACCAGGAACGGGGCGTAGACGGCCCGAAACACGGCGGCGAGGACGCGGGGCTAATCGTCGCGGTCGGAGACGCCGGCCTCGGCGAAGGTTGCCATCTCCGCCAGGGTTTTGGCCGCGGCCTCTATGATGGGCATGGCCAGGGCCGCGCCGGTGCCCTCGCCTAGGCGCATCTCCATGTCCAGCAGGGGCGAGAGGCCCATTGCGCTCAGGCCGACGTTATGGCCCGGCTCTACGGAGCGGTGGGCGGCGATGCAGCGTTGCGCGATCGCAGGACACAGTCGCCAGGCGACCAGAGCCGCCGCGCCGCTGATGAAACCGTCCACGACCACGGCGCAGTTGTGTGCGGCCGCGCCCAGCATGACGCCGGCCAGCACGCCGATCTCGAAACCGCCCACCTTGGTCAGCACGTCCAAGCCGTCGCTGCTGTCGGGTTGGTTGACCTCCAGAGCGCGGCGGATGGTGGCGATCTTGCCCTCCAGACCGGCGTCGTCCACTCCGGTGCCGCGACCGGTGACCGTGGCCACGTCCGCGCCGGTGATGGCGGCGGTGATGGCGGCCGACGGCGTGGTGTTGCCGATGCCCATGTCGCCGCCGGCGATGAGGTTGGCGCCGGCGGCGGCCTGCTCGTTGGCGGCGTTGATGCCGATCTCGAGGCAGCGGACGGCGTCGTCGCGGCTCATGGCGGGGCCGCGGGCGATGTTGCCCGCGCCGTAGCCCACCTTGGCGATGGTGAGGCCGGGCTGCGGGTCGAGGTCCACGGCGACGCCGGCGTCGATCACGGTGATCTCAGCACCGGCGTGGCGGGCCAGGGCGTTGATCGCAGCGCCGCCGGCCACGAAGTTGAACACCATCTGCGGCGTGACCTCGGCGGGGTAGGCCGACACACCTTCGGAGGCGACGCCATGGTCGCCGGCCACCACAATGACCGCCTTGCCGGTGATCTGCGGGATGGGCTGGCCGAGTATCCCAGCCAACTGGATTGACAACGATTCCAGCCGGCCCAGGCTCCCGGGCGGCTTGGTGAGCACGCCCTGGCGGGCCTCGGCGGCGGTAACCGCGGCGGCATCCAGCGGGCCGATGGCGGCGATGGTCTGGTCAACCAGTGGTGAGATGCTCATAATTGGAAAATCCTGTCCATCCTGTTCATCGATGTAAAACAAACCCCTTGCCGGGTTAGAACTCAATGCCCGGCTGGGCCTTGATGCCGGCGTCGTAGGGGTGCTTGACGACGTTCATCTCGGTAACCAGGTCGGCGTATTCCACCAGGGCTTCAGGCGCGTGGCGGCCGGTGATGATGACGTGCTGCATTTCGGGGCGGGCCTTGAGGGCTTCGATAACGTCCTCCACGGGCAGCCAGCCGTAGTGCATGGGGTAGGTGAACTCGTCGAGGATCACCAGGTCGTACTCGCCGGCGGCGATTACCTCCTTGGCGTCCTCCCAGAGGTTGCGCGCCAGGTCGGCGCTGGCCTCCAGGTCCTGGGAGCGCCAGGTGAAGCCGTCGCCCATGGCGCGGACGGTGACGCCCATCTTCTCGGCGGCGCGCTGCTCGCCGAAGTTGGCGGTGGTGTGCTTGATGAACTGGAGCATCACGACCTTCATGTCGCGGCCCCAGGCGCGCATCAGCACGCCCATGGCGGCGGTGGTCTTGCCCTTGCCGTTGCCAGTGTTGACGATGACGAGGCCCTTGTTGATGCGGGGGCCACGGACGGACTGCGGGCCGTGGCGGGTTTCCTGCGTTGTCATATGAACATCACTCCTGTATTTCGGTCATCGAGCTGATCGATGTCACGGCATGTTGTCGAAGATGCGTTCCCGCACGTTGAAAGCGAAGCCGGGCAGCACGTCGCCGCCACCCAGTACATCCGGGTCCTGCAGGATCTCCGGTTCCGCACCGGGTCGGTAAATCGAGACGCGACGACCGAACGGATGGATTACCCAGATGAGTTGCGCGCCGCCTTCCAGATATAGTCGCATCTTGTTTTCGAGTCCCGGTTCGCGATTGGATGGTGACACGATTTCTACGATGAACTCGGGTATGACCGCGGCGAAAGGTGGCGTGCGAGCTTCTTCGGGCAGCGCATTCCAGCGTTCCTCAGAAATCCAATATGCGTCAGGGCCGATACGAGAACCGTCCGGCAAAATAAAGCGTGCCGTCGGTCCGCCAGCACGGCCTCCGTGCCCATAAGACCAAGTCACGACAGCCGCGACCATATCGGCCTCAAACCATTCACCGGGGAACCCTGTGGGGGGCATTATCTTCAGTGCTCCTTGAGCGGTAATCTCGAAATCGCCAACTGCATCCTTGTTTCGTCCGGCAAATCCTTCGAACCAAGTATCCAGATCAGGGCTGTCCAATGACTTCCCAAACTCCGAAAGGGGGATGAGGAAGTAGCCTTGAAAGTCGGATGGTTGCCTCTCGTCCCTTGGCGCTTTGACCGGAGCCTGCATATTGGCGGTGACCATCTACGACCCTCCGTTTGCCGCGGCGCAGGTGTCCACAAACCGCTTCGCCAGACCGGGCCGGCTGCCCAGGTGGACGTGGATGTAGGAGGCCCACACGCTGCCGGCGCGGAAGCCTTCGGGCCGGCCGTCCTGGTTGACCACCCGGTAGGCGGCGCTGGTGGCGTCGGGTGGGTCCTGCAGCACCGACCAGTGGAACTCGTGGCCGCGCACCTGCTGGCCGGCGGTGAGCAGCGGGCCGTCGCCGCAGGCCGACACCTCACGGTAGCCCAGGTGCAGCCGCCGGCCCTCCATGGAGGACACGACGGGAATCGCCCCAACCATGGGATACTGCCGGCCGTCCAGATCGGACAGGCTGCGCCCCAGGTACATCAGGCCGCCGCACTCGGCGTATACCGGCAGTCCTCGCGCCACGGCATCGCGCATGGAGGCGAGCATGCCGGCGTTGCCGGACAGATCCTCGGCGAAGAGCTCAGGGAAGCCGCCGCCCAGGTATACGCCGCCCACGCCGTTTGGCAGGGATTCGTCATCCAGCGGAGAGAAGGGCACGATCTCCGCGCCCCACGCTGCCAGCAGGTCCAGCGAGTCCTGGTAGTAGAAGGAGAAGGCGCGATCCTGCGCCACGGCGATGGCGGTGCGGGGAGCCTGCGGTGTCTCGGGGAAAACACCGGCGTCAGTCTCCCGGGGCCGGCCGGCGGTGGCGGCGATGCGGGCAATGGCGTCCAGGTCGATGGTCTGCTCGATCTGGGCGTTGAGGGCGTCGTACCAGTCGTTGAGCACGGTGCCCTCCGCCGTGGGGATGAGGCCCAGGTGGCGCTCGGGCTGCACCAGGTCGTCGCGGCGGGGGAGCCAGCCCACCACGGGGAGGCCGGTGGTCGCCTCGATCTGGGGCTGGCAGAACTCCAGGTGCCGCTCGCTGCCCACGCCGTTGAGGATCACGCCGGCCACGCGCAGGTCGGGATCGAACTGCTGATAGCCCAACACCTCGGCGGCCACACTGCGGGCCACCTTGCCGGCGTCGGCGATGAGGATAACCGGGGCGTCCAGCAGCTTGGCGAGCTCGGCCGTGGAACCGTCCTCATCCAAGGACGAGTGACCGTCGAAAACACCCATGACACCCTCGACCACCGCGATGTCGGCCGCGCCGGCGGCCCGGTGGAACAACTCGGAGACCACGGGATGGGGCAGCAGCCAGGTGTCCAGGTTGCGCGAGGGGACCCCGCAGGCGATGGTGTGATACGAGGGGTCGATGTAGTCGGGGCCGGCCTTGAAGGGCTGGACGCGCATCCCGCGGCGGGACAGCGCGCCCATGACGCCGCTGGCGATGGTGGTCTTGCCGACGCCGGAGCGAACGCCGGCGATGACTACGGCGGAAGTCATGGCTGGGACGCTACGGGTGCTCTCCCGCCGAACCGTAGGCCTCGGCGGGCAGATCGATCTTGTCCGGATACTTGCCCAGCAGGGCCATGAAGAAATTGTGCCGCGGCGGGTTGGTGGCATCGTCGTCCGACTTGCGCAGGTAGACCCGCATGGCCGGGTTGCCCTCGCCGTCGCGCATCCACAGCTGATACGAGGGGAGCCCCTGGTCGTTGGTGGTGTGGATGAACTCGGCCTCGCGGATCTTGGACATGTCCAGGTGCATGTGGGTGCCGCCGGGCACCATGAGGGTCACGATGCGCCCGTCGGGAGTGAACCGCAGGTCGTCGAAGTCCATGTAGACCTCGGCGGAGGCGGCGGTGCTCTCCAGCATCACCACGACTTCGTTGAAACCGATGCCGTCGACCCCGTCGCGGCATTCTTCGAGTATCTCGCGGAGCATCACGTCGCTCATGCAGTCACCTCTCGATTGGTGTAAAGATCCGGCCGTCCGACGGGCGCTTTTGGATTTACGGTCACGCGGGTCGATTATCACCCAGCGGCGACGGCAAGGCAAATTGACGAAAGCGCGCCCCGGCGGACCGATGGAGGAGGAACCGGTCCGCCGGAGCAGCGCAGGGGAGTAGTCGTTCATTCTGAAACAAGCATTGCTGCAACAAGAACCCCGGCTGCAACAAAAAAACCCGACTGCACTCTTGCGGTCGGGTGACGGAGCCTGCGGCTGGGAACCGGTCTTGCTATGGGTATACCGGGATTCCGCCCACTCGTTCCACGAAGTGCAGCTGGAACACACCCGCTGGCAGGCCTCCTGGCTGATGGCTGATAACGACGCTCCTCCGCCTTCCCACCCGCATGCGACGGGCAGTGGCTTGCTGATCACCTCTGTGAGCAGCGGGGGAGGGCGTCTCGCCAATTACAGTGGCGGGACCGCACCGGATTTTCACCGGATTTCCTTTTCAGCCCGTCGTGCGCGAACGGATGGGTGCGCTACTAACGGGCCACCGGCGGGGGTTTACGGTTCAGTTGTTAACCGGTTTCAGGGTAGCAGCCGGCGCGGGCGGAGTCAAACTGCCCTGACGCGTTGATGCCTGCGTCTTGCGCGCGGGTTGTATAATCTACAGCAGGCAGTTGGAGGCGGTTGAAATGCTACTGTTGGCAAACGGGATTGACCTGCCCGAGTGGGCCTGCGCAGAGGTTGAGGCGAGAGGTCGCGACCTCGGTATCGGACCGGACGAACTGGTCAGGTATCTGGTGTGTGCTCATATCAGGAAGGGACCAGAGGCGTCGGACACGCAATTTACCGTACCTCGTTCTATGGAATCGAGCCTCGTCGGAGACGACTTCATGGTTGTGCGTCGAAGCGAGGACGCGGTGGTGCTGGTCCCAACCGTTTCCATGTCCTTTGACGACGCCTTGGCGCAATTCCAATCCAACGGATGTTCTGAAGCGGACGTTTTGCGCGCATTGTCAGACTGATGGTGCTGAGTGTCATCTACGACACGAGCGTCATCCTGGCGCAAATGACCCCGGTTCCCCAGGACGGCAGCATCATCTGGCGGTGGATGGTGGACGGCTTGGTCGAACCGGTAGTGTCCGATCGCGTCGAAGATTGCCGCTGCCGTCAGTACTCCAGCATCATCCGCTGTAGCTCGGCGTGGTCGCTGGTTTGCGTCAGGCCGAGCATGAGCAGGATGCGCGCCTTCTTGGGGTGCAGGTTGTCGGCGACGATGTAGCCCTCCTCGGTGAAGCGGCGGGTCTGGACGACCCGTCCCGTGCCGACGTGGGTGGACAGGACCACCGGGATGCCAGCGGCCTGGGCGTTTTTCAGGCCGGCCATGAACGTAGACGGCGACCCGCCGCTGCCCAGTCCGGCGGCCACGATGCCGTCCACGCCGGCGGCGACCAGGGCGTCGATGACCGTGCTGCCGGCGCCGGCGTAGCCGTAGGCGATGTCGACGCGCGGCAATTCGTCAATGGCGGATACGTCGAACTCCGAATCGGCGGTATGCCTCCGCTCGGGCCGGCGGTAGTAAACCACCTGGCCGTCGGCATCGGCGTAACCCAGGAAGCCCATGTGGCCGGACTGGAAGGTCTCGACCCGGTAGGAGTCGGTCTTGGTCACGTCCCGGGCGGACTGGATCTCGTTGTTCAGCACCACCAGGGCGCCGCGGCCGGCGGACTGGGGCGCGGCGGCGATCCGCACGGCGTCCAGCAGGTTGTTGTCGGCGTCGGTGCCCATGGCCGACGGCGGACGCATGGCGCCGGTCACCGCCACCGGCCGGCGGTCCCGCACGGTGAGGTTGAGGAAGTAGGCCGTCTCCTCCAGCGTGGCGGTTCCGTGGGTCACAGCCGCGCCGGCCGCATCGGGGTCGGCGGCGAACTGCTCGTTGATGCGCTTCGCCAGGGTTAGCCAGTGGGGCGGATAGACCTCGGTGCTGCCCACGTTGATCACCTGCTCCGGTATCACCTCGGCCAGTTCGTTGGCCTCCGGGACCCGGGCCAGCATTTCCTGGATGGTCAGTTGCTGCCCCCCGTAGCTGTAGTTGGCGAAATCGGTGCGAGTTTCGCCCACGAATGAGATGGTGCCCCCCGTGCCAAACAGATACACGCGGCGGCCAGGTTCGTATGCCATTTGAAACCCCCTTGTCGACTCGACCGGCAGGATGAAAATACCATTCTACGCCGGCAACTGCGGTTGCATGGCGACGAATCCCGCCGGTTGACGATGCCATCTTTGCAAATTCTTCCGCACGCGGGTAGTATGTTACGCTAGTCTGGAAGATTCATTTGCACCGCAGGGCAGCCGTGCACTCTTCACCGACAGGAACGAACGGGCAGGAACGTTATGACCAACAACCGCTGGGTCCGCAACAGCCTGATCTATCTCCTCATCATCATCGGCGTGATCGTCATCTTCTATACGCTGCTTCCGAGTTTCGGCAGCAGCGAACGCCTGACCCTGACCGAGGTGCTCAATCAAGCGCGGGCCGGTCAGATCGATCGGATCATCGTGGACGGCGAGAAACTCACCGTCATACCGACGGCCGGCCGCCAGGGAGAGGACGCCCAGAAGTACAGCAGCCGCATCGGCAAGAACACCGATCTGGAAAGCCTGCTGATCACCACGGGCATCTGGGACCAGGTCAGCGCTCCCGACGTGGAGTACAAGGGCTCCAGCGGGTTCGGCAGCGTTTTCGGCATTCTGCTCAACTTCCTGCCGCTGATCTTCTTCGGCGGGCTGATCCTGCTGATGATGCGGCAGGCCCAGGGTTCCAACAACCAGACCATGAGCTTCGGCCGCAGCCGCGCCCGCATGATGCCCTTCAATCGCCCGTCGGTGACCTTCAGCGACGTGGCCGGCGTCGACGAGGCCAAGGCTGAGCTGGAAGAGGTCGTCGACTTCCTGAAGTACCCCGAGCGCTTCCTGCAACTGGGCGCGCGCATCCCCAAGGGCGTCCTGCTGGTGGGGCCTCCCGGAACCGGCAAGACCCTGCTCGCCCGGGCCGTGGCCGGCGAGGCCGGCGTGCCCTTCTTCCACATCTCGGGCAGCGAGTTCGTCGAGATGTTCGTGGGCGTGGGCGCGGCTCGGGTGCGGGACCTCTTCGAGCAGGCCAAGCGCAACGCGCCCTGCATCCTGTTCGTTGACGAAATCGACGCCGTGGGACGCCATCGCGGCGCCGGATTGGGCGGCGGTCACGACGAACGCGAGCAGACCCTCAACCAGATCCTGGTTGAAATGGACGGCTTCGAGACCAACACCAACATCATCGTCATCGCGGCCACCAACCGGCCCGACATCCTGGACCCGGCCCTGCTGCGGCCCGGCCGTTTCGACCGCCGCGTCACCCTCGACCTGCCCGACGTGATGGGTCGCGAGGCGATCCTCAAGGTGCACGTGGCCGGCAAGCCCCTGTCCCGGGAGATACGGATCGACGTCGTCGCCCGCGAAACCCCCGGCTTCAGCGGCGCCGACCTGTCCAACCTGGTGAACGAGGCGGCCCTGCTTGCCGCCCGCAAGAACCAGTCCAGCATCTTCATGCAGGACTTTGAAGAGGCCATCGAGCGCGTGATCGCCGGCCCGGAGCGCAAGAGCCGCGTCATCAACCAGCGCGAGAAGGAGATGACCGCCTACCACGAGGCGGGCCACGCCCTGGTCGCCTGGCACCTGCCCCATGCCGACCGCGTGCACAAGATCAGTATCGTGTCCCGCGGCAACATGGGCGGACACACCACCCTGCTGCCCGAGGAGGACCGCTACCTCTGGACCAAGAACCAGTTCCAGGACATGCTCGGGGTCATGATGGGCGGCCGGGTCGCCGAGGAGCTGATCTTCGACGAGGTGACCACGGGCGCCAGCAACGACATCGAGCGGGCGACCAAGACGGCCCTGGGCATGATCAAGCGCTACGGCATGTCCGCCAGCCTCGGCCCGCGCACCTTCGGCAAGCGCGAGGAGATGGTGTTCCTGGGTCGTGAGATCAGCGAGGAACGCGACTACGGCGACAAGATCGCCGAGGAGATCGACGACGAGGTCCGCCACCTGATCAACAGCGCCTACCGGCAGGCACAACAGTTGCTCATCGACAACAAGCCCAAGCTGGTGCAGGTGGCCGAGTACCTGATCGAGCACGAGGCCATCTCGGGCGATGCGCTGACCAACCTGTTCAGGGACAACCCACCGGGCACCGAGCCGGAACCGGCCGTGCCCGAAGCGCCAACCCCCTCGCCCTATGCTCCCCCGGCTCCTCCGGTAACCCAGGGCGGGCCCGTGCCCAGTCCGGCGCCGTCCTTCGGCAGCGCCAGCACGGCGGAGCCAATGCCGGGCGACGACTGACGCCCATACCGAGGAGCAGACAGACAGCGGGGGCGGGGTTGAACCCGCCCCTACGTGGTTTCGGCCTCGCCGCCGTCCGCGTCCGCCTCCAGGGGCAGGCTGCGGTAGTAAAGCCCCCACTGCTGCATCAGGCTCTCCACGCGAGGGTCTTTCAGGGCGATGAGTTCGCGGAAGAAGCCCGCCAGCGCGTGGGCCGGGCGCAGCTCGTCGGTGCACACCCAGCTGCGGTCGGCAGGCACCACGTAGATCAGGCCGCTCTGGTGAGGGCACGTCACCTGGATGCGCCCCATGTCCGTGCTGATCTTGACGGTCACTCCCTGGGGTCGCGGGAGGCTTTCCTGGTTGCCTAGCGTTAACTGAACTGGCGTAGTCATGCTGCGATTGTCCTGTCGGGAGCGGGCGGATGGGTGGGTGGCGTAGCCGGAATACGTCCGATGGCGAACGCGACAACACCCATGAAGGCGGGTGGCCAATTATAAACCCCGGCCGCCGATGATGGTGGTATACTGTCTCGGCCAACCGTCCGAAAATCGTACCGGAAATCGCTGATTACGTCGGTCAGTCCTGACATAACGGTTGACATTGATCAGGGACCAACCAGCAACTTCATAAAGGACACTTTCGTATGTTCACACCCGGGGGAGGTCAACAGCCGCCTCGTCAACCCGAATTCGACCTTGAACAACTCTTCGGTCGCGTGCGCGGCATGTTTGGTGGCTCCGGTGGACGCCTTGGCGGCGGAAACTTGGGCATTTTAATTGTCGCCGTCATCGCCCTGCTGATAATCATCTGGGCCGCCACGGGAGTGTACACGGTAAGCCCCGGTGAAAACGCCGCGCTGCGGCTGTTCGGAGCCGTGCAGGGCGCGCCCGTATCGGAAGAAGGTCTCCACTGGTGGTGGCCCTCGCCGGTGGGCAACAAGGACGTGGTGCTGGTCACCGAAACGCGGCGCATGGAGCTGGGCTTCCGTTCCAACGAAGCTGCAGTCAATACTCCGTTCCTTGACGAAGCCCTGATGATTTCCGGCGACCTCAACATCGTCGACGTTCAGATGGTGGTGCAATACCGCATTAGCAATCTGAACAACTTCCTGTTCAAGGTGGACGACCCCGGCGAGCCCGTCCGCGGCATACCGGAGGGACGCCCCGACGGGCGCACCCTCAAGGACGGCGCGGAAGCCGCCCTGCGCCTGGTGGTGGGACAGCGCTCCATCGACGACGTGCTGGTGCGCGGCCGCGAACTGGTGGAAACTGACACTCGCCAACGGCTGCAGGCCATCCTCGACGAATACGAAGCCGGCATCGAGGTCATCTCGGTACAGTTGCAGGACGTGAAGGCGCCGGAAGAAGTGCGCGACGCGTTCGACGACGTGCTGCGAGGCCGCCAGGAGCGCGAAACCCGCATCAACCAGGCACTGGCCTACGAAGCGGACGTTATTCCGAGGGCCAGGGGTGACGCCGAGCGCATCATCGAGGCGGCCGAGGCGTTCAAGCGCGCCCGTATCGAAACCGCCAACGGTGAAGCGCAGCGTTTCGAATCGGTGCGCAACGAGTACCTGAGCTCTCCCGAGGTGACCCGACAGCGTCTCTACCTGGAGGCCCTGGAAAACGTCTTCCCGGGCGTTACCAAGATCATCGTCGACCCCGATACCGAACCGGTACTCATTCTGGGACAGGACGGAAACGTCATACCTGCCCCCATCGGTCCCAACCCGTAACCGCAGGTTATACAGACTGACCGTCCCTCATCCCCGGAGAACCCACAATGCGAAATTTGATAATCGTCGCCATCGTTATCATCGTCGGACTGGTCGTGCTGCGCCAGGCCCTCTACGTGGTCGACGTCACCGAGCAGGTAATCATCCTCCGCTTCGGAGAGGTGGTGGACACGCGCACCACTCCCGGTCTCAGCGTCAAAGCGCCGTTCGTGGACACCGTCGTCCGGCTGGACAAACGGATCCTGAGAATTGACGCGCCGCCGGTGTCCATGCCCGACCAGGACAAGGAAAACCTGGTCATCGACATCTACGCGCGCTACCGGATCACGGACCCGGTGCAGTTCCGCAAGACCCTGCAAACCGAGAGCACGGCGCGGAGCCGATTGGGAGACATCGTGACCTCCACCCTGCGTGACCGGGTGGCTCTGCGCGACCGGACCGACATCATCGGCGCCAAGCCGCTGATTGACGAGAGCGGCAATCCCGTCGTTGACGAAGAGGGCCTGCCCCTGGTGGAGGGACAGGAAACCCGCACGGAAATCCTCGACGAGGTGCTGCAGGCGGTTCGCCAGACCACCCAGCGGGACAATTTCGGCATCGAGATGATTGACGTGCGAATCAAGCGCGCCGACTTCCCGGAAGCGGTAACCGCGTCCATCTACACCAGGATGCGCGCCGAGCGTAACCGTATCGCCGCCGGTTTCCGCGCCGAGGGTGAGGAGGAAGACCGCAAGATCCGCGCCGCCACCGACCGCGACCGCGACGTCATCCTGGCCGAAGCCGAGCGCGAGTCCAACAAGCGGCGGGGTGAAGGCGAGGCCGAGGCCATCAGCATCCTGGCCGAGGCGCTGAACCAGGATCCGGAACTATTCGCCTTCCTGCGCAGCCTGGAGGCCTACCAGAGCATCATCCGGCAGCAGGACACCATCATCCTGTCCTCAGACGCACCGCTGTTCGACTACCTGGCCGGCCCGGCTCTCCCTGCTGGGAACTAGGGTAGAATGGATGTTGAACAATGGACCGTCCTGACCTACCTGGAAGCTGAGCGTACATCGCGATAATGCTCGCGGTACTGGAAGTTCCGCAGATGCTGTCCGGCTACTTTGACATTCGGGAACTCCGCCAGGAACGGTCCAACGGCGCGTCCGGCCGGTAACCATTACCTATCATGACCACCAGGCCGAAAGAGCCGCCGGCAAGGCCGGATACCGGGAACGACGTTGCCATCGGGGAACGCAACGGTTCCGTAGTGCTGTGCCTGGACGCGCTGGGACTCGATTTTCGCGCCGCCGATTTTCCCACCCGGTTCATCGAGTTCTGCGAAGCCAACGACGACTACGAAATGGAAGTGAACGAGGCCGGGGAGTTGGTGATTCTGCCTATGGTGGGTTTCAGAGGCAATCGGCAAGAAACGGAACTCAACACCGAACTAACCATCTTCCGGCGCGCCAATGGCGGCGTTAACGCCTCGCAGACCAGCCGGTTCCGCCTCGCTTCAGGGGCGATCCGCGGGCCCGATGCCGCCTGGGTCACCCAGGAACGCTACGACGCTGCTACCGATGAGGAACGCGAGACCGTTTTCCCCGGCGCGCCCGACTTCGTCGTCGAGATCAGGTCCCGCACCGACAACCTCGCCCCGCTGCGGCGCAAGATGCAACTCTGGATGGACGGCGGCGCCCGCCTGGGCTGGCTGATCGACCCGCCCAACCGCCGCGTGTACATCTACCGCGCCGGCCAACCCGAGCCGGAAATGATGGAAGACCCGGAGACGCTGGACGGCGAGGATGTGCTGGCCGGCTTCTCCTTTAGCGTCCGGCAATACGTCTTCGACATGCAATAGCCGACGCTTGCCATGACCACCAGGCCGAAAGAGCCGCCGGCAAGGCCGGATACCGGGAACGACGTTGCCATCGGGGAACGCACCGGTTCCGTAGTGCTGTGCCTGGACGCGCTGGGACTCGATTTTCACGCCGCCGATTTCCCCACCCGGTTCATCGAGTTCTGCGAGGCAAACGACGATTACGAAATGGAAATCAACGAAGCCGGGGAATTGGTGATTCTGCCTATGGTGGGTTTCAGAGGCAACCGACGGGAACATTACATCAACATATTCATGGGCAACTGGGAGATTGCCAACGGCGGCGTCAGCGTCTCGCAGTCCAGTCGGTTCCGCCTGGCTACCGGCGCGATCCGCGGGCCCGACGCCGCTTGGATCACCCAGGAGCGCTACGACGCCGCCACCGAACACGAGCGCGAGACCGTCTTCCCCGGCGCGCCCGATTTCGTCGCCGAGATCCGCTCCCGCACCGACAACCTTGCTCCATTGCAGCGCAAGATGCAACTCTGGATGGGCGGCGGCGCCCGTCTGGGCTGGCTGATCGACCCGCCCAACCGCCGGGTCTACGTTTACCGCGCCGGCCACGCCGAGCCGGAAATGATGGAAGACCCGGAGACGCTGGACGGCGAGGATGTGCTGGCCGGCTTCTCCTTTGGCGTCCGGCAATACGTCTTCGACATGCAATAGGGCGGGTTTCTGACCCGCCCCACTCTTTGGAACCATGTCGGTTCCCTGGCGTCAGCGTCCCGCGATCCGCCGTCCCTCCTCCAAGCCGCCGGCGGTCCGGGTGGGCGCGGTGATCAGGATGCTGAACCCCTGCTCCAGCCGCATGGGAACCTCCTCGGCGGTGCAACCCACAGCGCAGGGCACTCCGGCTTCCTTGCAGATGCCCAGGATCCGCAGCAGCATCTCCTGCACCTCGGGATGGCCGGCGTTGCCCTTGTGCCCCAGCGCCACCGACATGTCGCCCGGGCCGGCCCAGACAGCGCCGATGCCCTTCACCTCGCGCAGGATGTCGGGCAGGTTCCGGACGCCGGTGGGCTCCTCGACGATGCCCATGAGCAGTAGGTTCCCATCGGGGTCCAGGGGCCACAGGTCGGCGGCGTCGTAGTATTCGGCGGCGGAGAGGCCCCAGTAGCGCGGGGCGATGCGCTGCCACCAGCCCCGCTCGCCGTGGGGCTCGAAGTCGGCCACGCCGGGCACCTGGGGATACCGCGCCGACTGCACCGCCGACATGGCTCCTTCCACGGTGTCCAGGTGGGGCAGGATCAGCCCGTACACGCCGGTGTCCAGGGCCTGCTTGATGACCCACTGGTTCTGCTCGCGGGTGTTGGGCGGGATGCGCACCACGGGGGTGGGATCGGCCATGAGGCCGCCGCCCTCGGCGACGCGCTTGCGGTTGAGCAGGAACTGGAGCGACGTGCGCAGGTTGTTGAAGGACAACCCTTCGTGCTCCATCTCGATCATGACCATGTCGTAGTCGGAATCGGCAAAGTACATCATCTCGTCCAGGTTGCCGTTCCAGATCAGCCCGGTGCCGAACACCGGCTTGCCTTCCTCCAGCAGTTGGATCACCTTGCTGTAGCGCGTAGCCATGGCTTTGCCTCCTTGTCTTGCCGAAATACGCTGTTCAGGCTGCCGTTACGAGCGCGACAGCGCTTCGGCCGGTTGTTGCCATCATCCTGGGTTTGCTGAACCGAGCTATTGATTCCCAAGGCCGTGAAGTTTGTTTTCCAATTCCCGAATGCGGGCTTCGGCCTGTAAGCGGGCTGATCGCTCTCGCTCAACCTGGGCTTCCGCACGGTCGGCATGAGCCTCCGCACGGTCAGCCCGATCGCGCTGGGACTCGTAGGTAGGGATGTGCTCCCCGGTGGCGGGGACATACCAGCCGAGACTTCCGCTCTCCCAGCGCAGGTGCAGGTTCAAGACTGAACTGTATCCCTGCAACGCGCCTCCGCTCAACTCTTCAATCTCTATCGGTTCATACCGTCCCGCTACCAACCGGTCGCCGGCCAACCGCGTCCCGTGATGCTCTCCCGTCTCGTCAAAACGCCAGTATTCCGGGATGCCAAACGCCGCGTAGTCATCCCGCTTCTCCCCGACATCGGTATCTGCGGTGCTTGGCGACGCCACTTCCAGCACGAAGTCTGGCGGCTTGCCCTGCTCGGCGATGACGTACCCGTTGCGCCCTCGGTAGGCGGCCGGGTTCACGCCAAAGGCGACGAGCAGGTCGGGCACACGCCGCTCGGTAGCAGGCGAGCCCAGTTCCCGGACAATGTAGCGTTCTGCGGTGACGAGGGTGGTATCGGGGTTGCCCAGGTATTGGATGAGGAAGTGAGAGCTGCCGGGCTTGTGTACGTGGTCGTAGCTGGTCATCTCGTCGGGTTGGCGCGGCGGCGGGTCCGGCAATTGAAATTGGGGCTGGCGAGCCAGTGATTGGGTGGTGCTATTAGCAGTTGTCATGGGGTACCTGCGTGGTTGAGAAACCGGCGAACATTCACGATTTCGTCGATTACTTTCCGCCCAGCGCCGCCTCGAATCCAGCGGCATCCTCGTGCGGTCCCACTATAGCCAGTCGAAACGCGTCCACATCCACCAGACGCCGGGCGGCGCGCAGGACGTCGTCAGGGGTCACCGCATCGATGCTGGCGGCGGTCTCGTCGGGGGTGGTGATCTCGTCCATCAGCAGTTCCTGGGAGGCCAGCCACGAGGCCACGGCGCGGGAGTCCTCCATGCGCATCAGCAGACGGCCCTTGATGTACTCGCGGGCCTTGTGCACCTCGGATTCCGGCGGCGCCGTGAGCAGGCCTTCGAGTTCCCGTATTGTCGCCGCCACGGCCTCGGCCGCCCGGGACGGCTCGGTGCCGCAGGACACGACCAAGGCGCCGCAGTCGTGGTAGCTGGTCAGTGAACTGTGGCAGTCGTAGGTCAGCCCGAGATTTTCCCGCAGGTTCTGAAACAGGCGGCTGCTCATTCCGTCGCCCAGCAGGCCGTTCATCACGGTGGCGGCGTAGCGGTCAGGGTCGTTCATGGCAAAGCCCGGTAGCCCCAGGCAAATGCTGGTGTCTTCCGTCGCCCGAGTGTCCAGCAGGATGTCCGGCGCGTCGCCGCTGGGATCGGACACCGGCTGCCAGGTCAGCGTATCGCCGGGAGCCCATTCCTTCGTAGCGCCGGCGACGAAACGCACCGCTTCGTCGTGGCTGACAGCGCCGGCGATGCCGATGACGGTGTTGTTCGGACGGTACTGGCGTTCCATGTACCGGCACACGTCCTCCAGGCTGATGGCGGTCACCGATTCCGCAGTGCCGCCCACGTCCCGGCCCATGGCCTGATCGGGCCACAGGGCACGGTCGATGAGCAGATCGCACACTTGGGCTGGGTAGTCGTTGGTCATCCGCAGTTCGTCGAGGATGACCTCCCGCTCCTTCTCCATCTCGGCCGGCTCCAGGAGCGGGTGCAGGATCAGGTCCAGGATCACAGGCAGAGCCCGGTCGGCGTGAACGCTGGCCACCTTGCACCAGAAGGAGGTCATCTCGCGGTCGGTTGCGGCGTTCATCATGCCGCCGACGCCCTCTACCGCTTCGGAGATCGCCAGGGCCGTGGGCCAGTTTCGCGTCCCCTTGAAGGGCAGATGCTCCAGGAAGTGGGACAGACCGGCCAGCTCGTCCGGTTCATAGCGCGAACCCGCGCCCACCGAGACAAACATGGAGATGCTGCGGGTGTGCGGCATTTCCGCCGTCAACACCCGCAGACCGTTATCGAGGACCGTTTTGCGGTACATCAAACTCCTAACCTTTCACAGTTGATCCGGGCCATGCCGGAATCCGGGAGTTCAACCCACCAGCATCCGGTCCTGCTGGATTCCCACGTGCGCAGGAATAACGGTTGTAGTTCGACACGCCAGGCGTGCAGTTAAGTGTTCAGCCAGTCCACGTCGCCCTGGAGGTCGGCCGGGTGGTCCTTGGACATGAACACGTCGTAGCGTCGCTTGGCCTCGGCGATGGTGGTGTTCTCCGGGCCGTGGCCCGGGTACACGTAGGTGTCCTCGGGCAGGGTGAGCAGCTTGGAGCTGATGCTGCCGAGCAACTGTTCCAGAGCCTCAGGGCTGCGGGAGCGGCCCGGGCCGCCGGGGAAGAGGGTGTCGCCGGAGAAAAGGAAGCCGCCCACCACGTAGCAGGTGGAGCCGTCGGTGTGGCCCGGGGTGTGGATGCACTGGATGGTGCGGTTGCCGAACTGCACGGTGTCGCCGTCGTTGAGCTGGCGCTGCACCGGGCCGGGCGGCAGGTGGGCATCCAGTTCGCCGATGGCGGCGGGCGCGCCGATGCTGCCGGTGATCTCGGTGTAGCCGGCCAGATGGTCGCCGTGGCCGTGGGTCACCAGGATGGCCTGCACGTCAACGCCGGCCTCGCGCACCTCATTGATCATCTTTTCCGGCTCGTCCGGAGTGTCGATGCAGACGGCCTGGTTGGTCTCGGGACAGATGATGATGTAGCCGTTGTTGCTCAGGCTCCCCATGTTCTCGATCTTGTGGACGGTGACGTCGCCCGCCCCCTGCGCCTGGTGATGAACTGGCATGCTGGTGCCCTCCTGTGTAACGTGGAAAATGGTGCCAGCATTGTAACAAACCGGGAGACCTCTAACCGTCCTCCGGTGTGACCGTCGGGTTGGTAAGATTGAGTCTGGTCGAACCGTCTAAGGATTAGGAGATTATCATGGCATCGGCATGGGAAACTGACACAGAGCACATCCCCATCGTCAAAGCGAGGGCGATGCTGACCCAGTTGCCGGAGTTGCTGGCCGAGGAGAACCGAGCCGTTGCGCTGACGCGCCGGGGCAAACCGGTGCTCGCCGTAATGCCGTGGGACCTGTTCCGGTCCATCGTCGAAACCATGGAGATCATGGGCGACGCGGAAATGATGGATGCCCTGCGGCGGGCCATCCGGGACGTGCAGGAAGGCAATATCGTATCGTTGGACGAGGCGAAGGCCGAATTTGGGATCGCAGATTAGCGCGGCCACGTCCGGCCTTCCTAATCGACAGGCACCGATCAGTTGCGGCGACGGCGGATCAGCGATTGGACAGCCGCCGCCGTGCGCTCATCAACACTGACCTGCATGAATCCTCTTATCGCCTCTTCGGCGCGGTCGATCCAGGTGTTTGCCAGGTTTGTAGTGAAGGTCTCGGCGTGGTTGTAGTCGGCTCTCTGCCTCACTTCCTGCAGCCGGCCAAAAGTGTCTCCAAACCGCCTGGTGTCAGGCGAAAAGAGTTGCTGGTCCTGTTGCAGCTGGGTCCTGGCGATTCCGTGTTCCAGTCCCCGATAGACGCGATCCCATGCGTGGCGCGATGTTGGATCTTTAGGGATTCCGACGATGCAGTCCGCGTTGCTGGTCGCCAGCGCATGGAACATGGCGTAGTATGCCGTGCTGATCACTCGTCGCAGTGCCTCGTCGGTAGGTTGGCTGGCGGGAGGAATAGGTGCAACGAGAGCCCGGCTGCTGGCTATGAGCGCCTCCCAGTTCATACCGAACGAGCCCCATGCGGTATTTCCGGATCGGCGTCGGCATGTTGTTCCGGGTCCATATCGTTCGTGTAGGAGATGGGAACCACGTCGTCCACTCCGATGTCAGTCAGCAACGGCTTGATTTCTTGATCGAACTCGTTGAGCATCCTCGGACTGAGATTTTTCCTGTCTCCTTCGTAGAAGACCAGGACATGAATGATTTCATTCTCGATGCCGTCCCAGATCTCCGATTCGACCCGGCGAACGCGGATGCTCTCCGGCAAGCGCTTGGGCAGCTCCGTGCGGACGATCTCCGAAACCTTGTCCAGCATCTCGGCCGTTATGGCCATTACTTGCACCTCCTTTATCGTACGATCCGGGCTTTATCCCCATCGAGAAGACGGGTACGCGAGAGAACTGCTATCCGCCCAGCCGCGCGCGCATGCTGTCGGGCACCTGGCGGATGCGGCGGCTGAAGGCGGTGTCCCAGCGCATGGGGACCTGGCGGGCCGCCTCGGTGCACAATGCGGCGCCGTTCAGGTAGTCGTCACGGTGGATGTACTCGGCGGCGATGGAACCGTCCTCGGCGCCGTTGTGGTAGTTGCCCAGCGGGAAGGCCATGCCGGTGGAGCGGTAGCCCCAGGCGTTGAAGGCGCTGGCCTCGCAGACGCCGCCGCTCATCAACTGGCGCTGGCAACGAAAGTCGGGGTTATCGGCAAGCAGGGTCTCGCGGGCGCGGACCAGGGCCGACTCGGCATCGGCGTTGAAGGTGCTGCCGGCGTCGCCCACGCGGATTACCGGCCCGCTGCCGATCACCGCGCCCGGCAGCGTCCGCGACGACTCCAGCGACACCACCAGCGTGTCCATGGGCAGGGTGCGGGCCTCGGCCAGCAGGCGCGCGCCCACCAGGCCCACCTCCTCGGCGCGGGTGAACAAGCCATACACATCGCCGGCGGCCGGCTCGTCTTTCAACGCCGACAGGGTCGCCAGGATGCAGCCACAGCCGGCCAGGTCGTCGGCGGCGCGCATGACGATATGGTCGTCCTCGATGCTGAAGTCGGGCAGGTCGAACACCGCCGGCGACGGTATCGGCACGTCCTCATCGCCCGGGCCGGTCAGCCGGATCTGCGCCTGCCGCTCGCGCTCCTCGCCATGGGGTCCCACGGTCTCGGCCGGAATGCGCCGGCCGCCGGGCAGGACGATGTGCAGGGGCACCCCGGGCGCGAAGGATCCAGCCGGCACGCCGCCCAGGGCCTTGCCGATGAGATAGTCGCCGTCGCGGCCGACGAGCTCGAAGCCGGGGTGGTCCATGTGGGCCATCAGCGCGATGGGCGGGTGTTGGTCGGCGTCGGTGCCGGCGATGCGGGCGATGATGTTGCCGAAGTTGTCGGTGCGCCAGGAGACGCCGATCTCGGTCAGCGCGTCGCGGACGGCGGTGGCGACGCCTTGCTCGTGAAAGGCCACGGCCGGCTGCGCCCCCAGGCGGGCCAGGAAGTCCAGGGCGCGGGCGTTGTAGTCGTCAAGGTTGGTGGTATTCAAGATAGTTACCTCTGCCAGCGAAACAGGCTCCATACCGGAGCGGTGAAGTCGGGGAGCAGGTCTCCCGCGTCGATGGTGTCGTCCTCGCCCAACTCAACAGGTTCGGCGCCGGGCCGGTAGACGGTGATGGTGGTGGTGTCCGGATCGGCTACCCAGACCTGCCGGGCGCCGAACCTGAGCCACATCTCGGCCTTGTGGCGCAGTTCAGGGTGCGAGTTGCTGGGTGACTTTACTTCGACCGCCAAGTCCGGCGCGAGGTTGGGATAGCCGGTTGCATCATCGGGCAATCGGCCGGATGCGATCCAGGCAATATCAGGAGCGCGCACCGTGTCCGGTCCGATTTCGAGCAGATAGCCCGGTTCGCCAGTATGCACCTCTCCCAGACCCCTGGAGAGCACAAACGAGCCCAAGACAATGGCTATGAGAGTTACAACGACGGCATGGGGGCGTCCAGTAGGCACTTTTTCTACCAATACTCCTCGAACCAATTCGTACCGCTTGCCGTCCTCCCGAGACATGGTCAGCAGTTCGTCGGCAGTGATCAGCTTGCGCGCGGTGGTCATGCTGCTCTCTCCATCCAATGCCGGGTTGACCCCATTCTGCCATCGGTAGCATACGTCAGGCAAACGGGGCACACCCGCCGGATGCTATACTGCGGCGCGTATATTTTGACCCTGCAAATCCGCCGTCGCGGCGGACCGGAGGTGCGCTGTGCTGCCCAAGTTTCGTGTCAGTCTGGACGAGGCTACGATGGTTCCCGGGGACGACCTGAAGTCCACCGTCGCCGCCGTGTTCGAGAAAATGGGCGTGCCGCCCGAGGACGCGCAGTTGGGCGCCGACGTGCTGGTGGTGGCCGACCTGCGCGGCGTCGACTCCCACGGAGTCTCCAACATGCTACGCAGCTACGTCAGCGGCTACACCAGCGGGCAGATCAACCCCAACCCCAACATGCAGATTGTCCGCGAGACCCCCAGCACCGCCAGCATCGACTCCGACCGCGGCCTGGGCATCATCACCACGCCCAAGGCCATGGACATCGCCATCCGCAAGGCCGCCGAGGTGGGCGTGGGCATGGTGACCCTCGGCAACGCGCGGCACCTGGGCATGGCGTCCTACCACGCCATGATGGCGCTGGAGCACGACATGATCGGCGTGTGCATGACCAGCTGTCCGCCGTCGGTGGTGCCGACCTTCGGCGCGGAGCCGCGCCTGGGCACCAACCCCATCGCCATCGCCGTGCCGTCGCGCAACGAGGCGCCCTTCGTGTTCGACGCCGCCACCAGCACCGTGGCCGGCAACAAGGTGGGCATCGCCCGCCGCCTGGGCGTCAAACTGGAGCCGGGCTGGCTGGCCGACGCCGAGGGCAACCCCATCATGGAGGAGGCCGAAGCGCCGGACAACTACACCCTGCTCACCCTGGGCAGCACCCGCGAGCTGGGCTCACACAAGGGCTACGGCCTGTCCTGCATGGTGGACATCCTGGCCGGCGTGCTCACCGGGTTCGGGTACGGCGCGGTGCCGGGCCGGCCCAACTTCGGACACTACGTCGCCGCCTACAACGTGGCCGGCTTCGACGACCCCGACCACTTCAAGGACCAGATGGACGAGTGGCTGCAGATGATGAAGTCCACCCGCCCGGCCCCCGGCGAGGAGCGGGTCATGGTCGCCGGCCAGCCCGAGGCCGAGATGGAGGAGATCCGCCGCGTCGAGGGCATCCCCTTGCACCAGGAGGTGGTGGACTGGTTCCACGACACCTGCGGCGAGTTGGGGATAGACTGCCCGTTCTGATGGGCTGCCTGCTCTAGATATTGGTGAACCACAGGCACGTGACCGTGTTGGTCACGCCGTTTATGGGGCGGATGCGGTGGCGCATGATCTCGGTGAGATCCTCCACCGTTCCCGCCTCCAGTTCGACCACCACGTCGTAGGGCCCCAGCACCTCGCGAATCGCCGCCCCGCTGATGGTGTTCAGGCGGTCGAGGACCTCCTGCGTTTTTGCGGGCTCCACGTTGACCAGTACGTATGCGTTTGCCGCCATAGCAGCACCTCCATTCAGGTATTATCTCTATCGTAACATTGCCCCGCGCCGTATTCGCGACATCGCTGCCGGTTTCGAGGTTCCCGGTCGGTACCCGAAGTGTGCCTCTATACCAGAGATCGTCCCTGGCAAGCCCGGTGAAGGCTGACCACTTATGATTGCCAATGTCACTCTCTAAAATTTCAAGTGCTTCCAACGCGTCTTTTGTACTTTCGGTAAATGACCGGCGGCCCTATTGTACTTTAGGGCCGCAAACGCAAATAAGATCCAAGACGTGCCAGCGTCAATCTCTACACCTCCGTCAGCCACCATCGTGCTGCCCCGCCGCCGGCCACAGCGTTTACCTCCATCCCCTCCAGCAGCCACGCCCCGCTGATCCCATGTGCCGCGGCATTCAGACCCACCACGTCGGACAGCCTGGCCTCAACCACGGCCCGGGCGTTGGATCCGACGAACAGTGGCAGCGTTGCCTCAACCTGCGCCCGCCGCCGGGAGCGCTCCGCGAGCCGAGCCTCCGCGCCGGCCTGTGCCGCGGCGTAGTTGTCCACGTACCGGCAGTTCACCTGGGTCCCGGACGCGTCGCCAGCCCCGGCCCGGTGCGCCGTCGTCGATTCAGCGCGCCAGCAGTGGTTGGCCGACAGGCTCAGAGTCTGCATGTAGGCTCGATCCGTGCCGTCGTTTTGAATCCTTAGCATCCGGCCCCGGCCGGCGATGCCCGATGCCGCTTCGGCAAGCAATTCCACCGTGATGTCACCGGTCACGTCTGTCCCCGTCCCCGCGGCATCGTCCGTCGCCGTGTAATCGGTTTGCGCCACCGGCGTTTGCACTCCATCGATTGCCTCCCATGCTTCCGAGGCTGCCAGCACCAGACGTTCCTTGCCGGCGTCGATGGCCATCGGTTCGTTGAGGTTCCAGACCCGCTGCGACCCTTCGTCCGTCAGCCTCCGGTAGCGGAACACCACCGCATCTTCCGTTGCCGATGCTCCGTCGTCCCAGCGCAGTGCCGAGGCATACGCGCCGCCCCCGTCAGCGGTGTCGTCCACGGTAGTCCTGACCAGCGATACCGGGTCGCCGTGCGAGCGGATATTAGACCGCCGCGTCGCGGCCTCCAGCCGGACGCGACCGTGCCCGTCCGTGTAAATCAGCCCGTGCTCCTCACGTTGCAACCGCCTCAGGGCCCGCGCCGCCGACATCTCCCAAACCGACCGAGCCCCGCCGGTGAGCAGGACCCGACCCGAGTCCAGACGGTACTCGTCGGGAACGAGGCCCGACCAGGCGAGGATAGAGGCAGCCACGTCGCCGGAGCGCATTGGCCCGCCCGGCAGAGCCCGCCGCAACCGCATCGAACTCAGCCGTTGCATCACGTCTGCGGCTTCGATCCGGCAGGTTCCGGCTCCGTAGTCGGGAGAGATCGCGGTCACCTGCCCTCGGAACAACCCGCGGCCCACGCCGAATCCGCCCCAGCGGTCCGCCGTGTTGCGGAAACTGTGCCACAGCCCGTGCCGGCCGGACACGGGTGGATCGACAATTCCGGTGGCCGTCAGCAGGATGCGACCGACGGGGTCGCCGGTTTCCAGGTTGATGGCATGCACCCGAAGACTGTCCGCCGTCTGTTCGATCTCCAGATCGTGCCACGCCCCGGAAACCAGCGGCCCCCCGGACGCCAGGCGGGTCACCGTGGAGCCGGCCACCCGCTCCAGCACACTGGAAACGTGGTCGAACCGCAGCCGCAGGCAGTCGTTGGCGGCGACGCACCGCAGCACGAACCCGCCCTGCCCGTTGGTCGTCCTCCGGTAGCGCGCCGTGAGCGTGGCGATGGCGTCGCCGGTGTCCAGCAACGCTACTGCGTCCGCCGGCGGGAACGATCCCACTGTGCCCCGTGCCTCTCCATCCAGCACCGCAAAGCCGTTTCCGGCTGTGGCGATCACCTCCCAGCGCGCGTCGCCGAACGCCGCCGGCCGCCGGTCCAGGTCCTCAGAGCCTGCACCCGAGGTGGCGAAGTCGTCGTGGAGCCGACTGGCCCGCAGCCTGACCTCGCGGCCCGGTACGACGTTCGGTCCCAGCGAGCCGAGGACACGCCCGGGAGTGTATCGGTGATCTGCGTTGTTCAGCGTCAACTCCAGCGTGGCCGGAGCCGCAAACTCAGGTATTGGCAAACCCCGGCGTCCCCAGCCCCAGCGCAGGCCGAGGACGTCGTCCGATATGTCCACATCCTCGGTGCCCCAGATACCGTCGCCGGCCCAGTTCACCCAAGCCTGCCAGCGCAGCTTGGGAGTGGGTGATGGCGCGGCTGTTTCGGTGTTCATAGTCATGGGCGTTCTTGGACCTCCAGAAGAGCGGTCGGTCCTGATTGATGAACGATGGCTGCGATACCTCGTCGCGGGATTGGCGCAAACGCGCGAAAACGATTAGCATCAGGGTTGCGCAAGGAGCGAAGAGAATGGCCAGGCACTGGATCAGCTACAGCGTCGACCCGGACCCCCGACGGCGCCGGCGGCGGGGCTGGCAGTGGCGATGGCCATGGGATTGGGGCCGGGGCCCTCGCTACGGCCGCCCCCAGGTGGTCCGGATCCAGCCAACCCGTCGGCGTGCCCGTGGTGACGGTGAGCGACGCAAGATCTGGCCATGGCTGCTGTTGCTCCTTTTGTTGCTCCTGTTCGCCCTGCTCTTGGGCTGGCTCCTGCTGGACGAACCGGAAGAGCCCGACCGCGCCGAACGGACCAGCGGCGGGAGCCAGCCCGGCTCGGCCGCTGACCTCTCCCCTGGTAGTGTCGCTCCCCCCGTCGCTCCTCCCGTCGAGTCCGCCCTGGTCCTGTCTCGCGCCGACGACGGCGGTACCATGGTCACCGTCCCGGAACGGCCCTCTCTCAAGCTTGACGGCGACACCAGTATCATGGACCTCGGCGACAATTCCTGCCATGCCCAGCGTTACGTCCTGATGACCGATGGCAAGATGATTCCCATCGACGACCTCGACGAGGCAACGATCGACGCGCTGGCCGGGTCCGACGTACCCATCGATACCATCGCCCTCAGCCCCAACGTCGACACCGGCGCGCTCCAGGCCATCGCCTCCCGCACCGGCGGCACGTTTACCAAAATGGATTAGATCCCCGTCCCGGGCGTGTCTGACAGGAACGCCCGTCACAGTCCGGAGCACATGCCAATGATTGCCCGTACCACCGCCCAGGCCGCGCAGGCTTTCTTCGACGCCGCAGACCGGTACTTCGAGGACGAGGAGCCGCTGCTGGCCTACGAAAACCTGTGGAACGCCGCGGCCCACGCCCTGACCGCCGTGGCGGATGCGCGGGGCTGGCCCACGAACGACTCGCAAGACCTGAGAACCGCCGCGGAACGCCTGGCCAGCGAGGCCAGCGACCACCACCTGCGCCACCAGTTCGCCGTGGCCCAGCAGTTCCGCGCCAAGTTCAACTACGGTTTCGTCGAGCGCCACCAACTGGCCGATTACTGCCGCCTGATGCGGGAGTTCGTTGACCGTATGCTCGCCCTGCTGGACGCCTACGGGCAGGTCGTTCCCCAGTCTCCCCGCGAACACGCCCGGGCGGCGGACGCATCGTTGCAATCCGCTGAGGCCGAGTTCGCGGCGGGTAAAATCACTGACGGCTCGAACCGGCTGTGGCAGGCCGCCGTACACGCGGTGACGGCTGTGGCCCGCCAGCGCGGTTGGCCCAGCGACGGCCACGCAGACGTGAAAGCCGCCGCCGACCGCCTCGCCGCCGGAGACATCGCCATCATCGCCGGCTTCTTCGCCGCCCAGCAGTTTCACGCCAACGCCACCCACGATTTTATGGAACCGGACGACGTCAGCCGCGGCCTTCCGCTGGCCCGGGATTTCGTCCACCGGATGCTCTCCATGCTTGAGAACTGACACTGGGTCGCAATTCCTCCGTTGCCGCCGACGGCCCGTTGTGCCATAATCCTGCGCATCAGTCCGCCCACGGAGCATCGGCAATGGTTGCTTCCGAGCTATACATCCTCTACGGCTTTCTGGCCTTCATCGGGCTGCTGCAGGTGACCATCGTTGTCGCGCTGATTCGGCAGTCTCATTCTATTGGGAGAATGGAAGGCCAACTTAATGGTCTCGCATCCCGGGTTGAAAGGCTCGAGCAGGAGATGGTGAACTTCCGCGAACAGCTTGCCGATTTTCGCGAACAGCTTGCCGAAGTCAGAGGAATGATGCGGGCGTTGCATGATCGGATGGACCTCCTCACGCGCCACCGCCATGATGACGCCGGCCGCGTCGTGATAACCCCCGAAGAAGTAGCCGCCGACTGAGTGGCCAATTAACTCCTTGTAGTTCCACACTGTACGGCCGGCCCGAATGGGTTTAGCCTGCCAATTCTCAACCATGCAGGGTCGATGATGATTTTTCCCGCAGAATACGTCCTCTTTGGCGCACTCTTTTTCGTCCTGGTCGTTTCGGCAGTGATTCTGGCGCTGCTGTGCTGGCGAGCTTTTGTCAATCCCAATCTTCTGAGTCGCGGGCTTCCCGAGCGCATCAACCATCAAGAGACGCGAATTACCCATCTCGAGAAGCGCGTCGCCGACCAGGAAGCGGAGCTGGAGGTTCTGCGCCGGCAGGTGGACGAATTGAGCGAGCGGGTGTCCAACTTGTTCCGCTGGGAAACGCAGTGATGTGTCGTCACCATGTGCCCAGCGCCGCCGGCCCGTCCTGCCGGAACCTCGCCTCGAACCGCACCGGCTCGCCGGCCGCGCTGCTGATCCGGTAGGACAGGCACACGAACCGGCCCGACACTCGACGCCTTCCCGGCCCGTTGCCCGCCGGCCCGTACTCCACCGCAACCGTCCGCCCGACGACCCCCGACAGTACCACGTCCGGCCCGATGACCGGCGTGTCGTCCCACCGGCCTCCAAGGCTGAACTCCTGGGCCAGCTCCGCCCCGGCCGTCGACCTTGGAGCCGCATCGTTCACGCCGGCCGTGTCCCTTGCGCTCAGCTCCCGCCCCAGCGGCCCGACCCGTTCCACCCACGGCGACAGGTCCCGCATTGCCCCGCCGGCGTCCTCCACCGCCACGTAGCTGCGCCCGGCGCTGGAATACCCTGTCATCCCTATACCCCCAGGGCGGCGGCCCGCCGGCGATACGGTTTCAGCAGCGCGCGAACCGCCGGGGAGATGCCGCCCACATCTCCCGAACCCTCGCCCTCCGGCGGCCGGAAAGGCGCGGTGAACCTCTCCCGCCACCAGCAGGCGGCCTGCTGCAGGCACGCCTCGGTCACCGCGGCAGGATAGCGGTACACCGATACTCCCGAGTCCACGCCATGCGTCGCCGGCGTCGTGCCGTTGGCCCCGCGCTGCACCGCGAGCGTTATCGTCCCCTGCCCGTCGTCGGACACTGCCGTCACGTACATCTGCTCGTCGCCGATCCGCACCGTGTGGCCGGCCGACAACGGGGCTGAAACGTCGCCGGTCGCGGCCACCGTGATCGCAGTGTCGCCCGTCGCCACCTCCGCGTCCGACACTTGCAGCCCTGTGTCCTCCCGCACGTCGCCGTATCCCCAGATACCGGCCACGATCACGCCGCCCCGGCTCAGCGGGAACCGGCGCCCGCCGGCCGTGGCCACGATGCGGGTGTAGGGCCGTCCGCCAGTTTCCGTGGGCGCGGCGTTCAACGGATACGCCAGCCAGTCGCCGGAGTTCCAGCCGACCCACCGACCCGTCGCGCCCTCGCGCACCCGCACTTCGGCGACGGACACGAGGTCGCTCACCGCCAGTACGACCCGCCCGGTCCCGTCGAACCTGCGCTCGCCTTCAGTGACGTAGAAGTGGCGGTCGCAGTACCCGTCGATCCACCGGGACGCCGTTTCCAGCATCCCCAGCAACCGTTCGTCGTGTCCGTCGTCCGGCGCGTTCAAAAACGCCGCCGATTTCAGCGTCGTCAGGTCACCGTAAGCGTTGGGCATTATTTGTCTCCGTATCCATCCAGCCGTCATTCCGGCCTTGAGCCGGAATCCAGAAGGTGTCCCTGGACTCCGGCTTTCGCCGGAGTGACGACTTGGAGAGTAGGCGCGCTACACCGTAATGTTGTACTGCAACGCCGTGTGCGTCGCCGTCGCCCGCGTCCCCGTCCGTTCCATGAAGGCCAGGCGCATACTCACCACCATGATGTTCTGCCGCTTCTGGATGTCCCGCGTCGTCTCGATCATCAGCTCGCGGCGGAACCCGAGGCGCCACTGGGTACGGTTCACCGCCAGCAGCCGGCCCTTGCTGTTGCTGGCGCCGCCGTCGGTCACCTTGCCGTCGGCGTCCGACGGCGCCATCTGCTCCGACACGATCACCGGGATGCCGTCCACTTGGGCCAGTTGCCCGTTGAGCAGCGTCGCCTGCGGCCCCAGCTTGTCCAGCGTGCGGAACTCGCCGATGGCCAGCGACTTGATGTAGGTGCCCACGTCGGCGATATAGGCCAGCTCCGAGGGCCGCACGCCGTACTTGCCGAGCAGGCCCCGCGCCTCGTTGAACATGTCCGCGCTGGGCGCCGCCGCGTGGTTGTTGCCCTGCCCCGCGTTGTCCACCAGCGGCAGGTGCAGCAGCCCGTCGAAACCCACCAGCCAGTGCGCCTTGCCGGCAGTGGACGCGGTAATGGTCGTGCCGTCGGCGTTGATGTTGTTCTGCAACGTCGTGTCCGCGTTCAGCAGCACGTCGTCGATCACCTCCACGGCGTTGCGCACCAGCGTGCTGCGCACCTCCGCCGCCATGGCGATCACCGCGTCCTCCTCAAGCGTCAGCGACCACGGAACCTCGGCGACCAACTCGTGGGCGGTCAGCGTCTGCCGGCCCGTGGTCAGCGCCGTCTCTGTGGCGGCCGTGTTCTCCGTTCCCGGATACCAGGACACGTCGCCCAGTTGCAGCGGGATTTCGAAGGGGTTGGTTGGCATGTCCACGCGGGTGAACAGTCCGGCCACCAGGGTGTCCACGTTGATGTCCGCCCACAGCGCCGCTGCCTCTCCGGTGGCGACGAGCTCATCGCCGGCGCCGGCCGTGGTGCTGTCCATGGCCGCCTTCAAGTTGGCCTGCCAGTCCTCCAGCGCCCGCGGGTTCACGTCGCCCGGCTCGCGCTGTTGCGCCGCCAGCACGCTGCGCACGCAGGCCAGGTCCAGCGCGTCCATCCCCTGGTACTTGCCGAAGGGCACCCGCGGCCGGTCGCCACCCCGGTCCATGCCGGCATATCGAGCCAGCATGGCCTGACGCTCACCGGACCGCTGCTTCTCGGTCAGCTCACCCACGGCCCGGCTCAGCCGTTCCATCTCCTCACGCAGCGGCGGCAAATCGGCGTCCATCCGCTGCCGGTAGAACTCCCGCACCTCCGCAACCTCGTTCTTGATCGTCTCCAGTTCCCATGTCGAAAGCGTCATACTTTTGCAAACTCCTTCTTTTCAAACGTTGCTTCGGCTTTTCAAGCGTCATTCCGGCGAAAGCCGGAATCCACGACCCCCGGCAATCTAAAATCCTGTCTATCCTGTTCATCGATGTAAAATTGTCCTTACACCCGCAGTCCCCGCAGCAGTCCCACCACCTCGTCCGCCACCTGCCCCCTCTCCCCCTGGGAGAGGGCTGGGGTGAGGACAGCCTCCTCCGCCAGCAGCGCCCCGCCGTTGGCCGGCACCGGCACCGCGCTGATCTCCAGCAACTCCTGCTCCAGGAACCGGATGCCCAGGAACGCGCCGTTCACCGGGTCCCGCCGCTCCTCAAAGCGCAGTGGCCGGAACCCAACCGACACGCCCCGCTGGTAGCCCTGGCGGTACAGCCGCTCCACTTGGCCGGCGAACTCCGTGGGCGCGAACTCCAGCCGCGCCCGCAGAGCCCGTCCGTCGCTCCACACCGCCTCCGCCCGTCCGATGGCCGGCTCGCCGTAGTCGTGGGCCCACAGCACCACCGGGTTGTCCCGGTAGGCGTCCAGCCGCCACCCCTCCAGCGCGACGGTATCGCCGTGCCGGTCCACCTCCCCCGTAGACGCCACGAAAACCAACGGGCCGGCCCCGGCCTTCTCGCTGCTATCCCCCTCCCAGAACCGCTCATCCTGAGCCTGTCGAAGGACCCGCTTGCACACCACCGGCGCCTCGGCAACGCCCCGCCGGTAAGCATCCAACGCCGCCAGCAATGCGCCCCGACCCTCCGGCAGACCCCGCGGCCCGCGCCAGCCGGACGGCCGTCCCGACCGCCGCGCTCCCGCCTCCATCATCGTCCTCACCATCGTCATCCGAACCTCCCGCCGGCGCCGCCCGATGCCCAGACCGTACCCCCACCAACCCACGCAAAAAGCCGGTGGACCCGACCCGCCATCAGGTCAGTCCACCGGCTCTCCTCTCGCTTGATTTACTACAGCCTATCGGCCCGTCAGTCCCACCGTCAACGCCACGGTGTCAGCAAATTTGCCGCTATTTACGCCTTCCCCCAAGTCACTCGTCGCCCAGCACGACGTCGGCGCTCCTCGCCGTGAATTCGAGTACTCCCTCCGTGCGGTCATACACCATGCGCCAGCGGTCGATGATGTCCCGGCCCAGTAAGGATGGGATTTCATCGCTGACGTCCTCCGGCTTGGCAATGTCCACAACCATGTTATAGCCGTAAGATTGTCGCTCCGTATCGTCGGCGAACAGGAGAATAGCTGGTTCTTCGTAGTAGGTTGACTGGCCGCCGATGCCGCCCACCGTGATGCCGTCCCGCAAACGGTCAAAAGGGATGCCGGCCTGGATACCGTCCATGGGATGAAGGCACGTTCTATCCGCTCCGGTGTCCACCAGGAACGACACGCGGTATGACACGCCCAATCGCGGTATCACCAGATGGCCCTCAACCGTAGGATATCCGGAGGCATCAAAACCGCCGGGTATCACAGTATCATCCGCATCGGGTTCGTGTTCAAGAATTCAATGACCGAGTCGCGGCGGACGCCCTTCTCATCAAGATGCGCTAGCACTTCCTCCAGGGAATCGCCTACCACCAACACGTCGCCAGGTCCCATACCCACCCACTTGTCGGGGTACTGCTCCATCAACGATGGTGTCTCCTTTATCAGCCGCCGGCGCAGTTCCCGATACTCGCACATCGACTGGATAAAAGCCTCAAGGCTGCCATGCTCGGCCACAATTGACTCAATCATCTGCGCCTTGGCTTCAGGGTCAGGGTTAGTTTCAATAACCGTCATAATGACGCTCCTTTGTGTTTAACCTTCTGGTGCCGGTTCGCGCGACGGCACTAGCCCCTCCCCCGCCCATCGGTCGTAAACGTAGTCGAAGAATCCTTCGACAGGGGTTGAGCCGCAAATAGGGGCTAACTCTTTCCCCGATTGTGTGAGCATGGTTACGCCAGTAAGCAACTCGTTATCTCTATCGCTTGAAAATTCCAATATAACCGCTCGCCTATAATACAACACCGCCGCTTGCCTGCGAAGACTGATACGCTTAAACTCTCCAATACCGCTAAAATGTATTAGGCCAAGAGCCTCGAGTTGTCCAAGAGAATCAAACGTAATGCCGTTACGATTATAAATATCTGCATGAACATCAAAAACGAGCGGCTGGATAGCTCCAATCTTCCACGCGAAACCGCAAAGGTTTCTGAACAACTCCGCGTCGCGTTTGTCCAAGTCTGCGACCAAGTTGACTGTTCGTCGAGAGAACGTCCCGGGATTATTCGCCTCCCCTGCCAAAATGCCGGCCCAAATCTGCTGCATATCATCGTCCGACACCATCCGGCCTTTGTCAAAGAAGTTCATAATCCAGTCGTTTTCCATTGCTTCCGGGTTGGCGTTGTCATCAAGACTCGGCAGCGCTTTTTCGATTATGTCCTCCATGTTGACTTGTTTGGTCATCTCCTCGTTGGCGAAGCGGGTGGCGGCCCGTTGCCTTAGCTCGTCAACCTCGATGTCCGTCTCCGCTGCGGACACCCGGAGAATGCGGTCGGCCTGAGCCTCCGCTTCGGCCATGCGGACGCGTTGGCTTGGGTCAAAATGCCGGCCAAATGAATTGGCAATTTTTGTCACTAATGTATTCGCGGGCTTTGAAAATCCGCTGAGATCAACCAAGGAAAATCCCGGCACGGGCCTTGCCTCCGTAAGCATTGCAGTACAAACGTACTGTATCACAACCCGGCTGCGACGCGCTAACCTCCCGCCCGCTCCAGGTTCAGCGCCAGCAGCCGCTCCAGTATCTCCCCGTCCGCCAGGTCTGCCGGCCACCCGTAGGCGGCGGACACCGCCGCGTCGAGACGGGCGTGGACGTTGTCCAGCCACGTCGGACGCTGGTTGTACAGGTTGGTCAGCGTCCGTCTCCGCAGTTCCGCCGCGCTGACCCCATCCGGATTCAGCCAGCCCTCCCGCAGCCGGTCCAACTCCGCCGCGATTGCGCCGATGGCCTCCCGCTGCTCCTCGGTGGGACGCGGAAACGGGAACGTCTGGAAGCACGCGGTCGGGATATATGTTGGCCTGTCTTCCAGTTGACTTCCAATGGCCAACGTCCAAGTTATATGGATGGAACTCTGTAACACACCGAGTACATAGTCATCATCGCTTGCTATCGCGATGACAAGATTTGAGGGTAGCTTGTCGGTGGTCAACCATACGAAAAAGCGATGCTTGGAAACTTTGGGCGTTGCGATGTAGCGGTCCAGTGTCGACAGCTTCTCCCGCATTCCGCTTGCAGGCGAGCCGTGCAACCACCAATTTTCGGCTCGCCACCGCATCCGGTTATTGATACGGGTCGGCCGGACCACTTGCTTCACATACTCGAACGGGGCTTCATATAATGCAGCCTCAGCTTCAGGTGTGTTTACCCCGAAATCGATCACCCAAACATCGCGCGAGTGCTCTGTAATGTCCTTGCCGTTGATCCAGCGCTTTATGACATCCCGATTTGATCGGCCGTCCGGGTTCGACATTCCAAGCATAGACATGGCCGTAGCATGGTCAATGTCAAACTCGCCAATCTTGTCGATGCCCCTGAATGCTATATCAAGATTTTCGCGTAGTCGTTTTGCTAACGTCAAATCCACTGTAGCAGTGAGGTCAACATTTATTTGATGCACCTCCTCGTCGTCCAACACTCGCATAGGTTCGCTGCCATCGTCAAAACAAACCACCGAAATGTGTACATTTGCCCCGTCGAGAACCCAGTCACGATCAGAGTAGGCAGCGAAAATATCACCCGTTTCTTTTATGCGGACGAGAGCTTGCCTGTTACGCTGAAACCTGATTCCTTGTGTAGCCAGTAGTCCCGCCCGGAGACTCGTTCCCCCTTGGATTTGGGCCCGTGCCTTTTCGAACCAATAGCAGCACAGATCGCTGGAGTTGGGGATGCGTTTCCTGTAGAGGTCATATAACGATTGTACGTACTCATCACCAAACTGGGCGAGGAATAGTCTGCTTCCCAAAAACGGCGGGTTCCCCACGATGAACTCCGCCGCCGGCCACTCCGGTTCCGCCGGATGCTCCGGATCCGACAGGTCCAGTATCGCGTCCGTCTGCCGTATCGTGTCCAGCGGCGTCAGGATCGGACGCTGCGTGTACGCGAACCCGTTGGCCTGGTGCCACTGGATGTAGCCGATCCACAGTGCCGTCCGCGCCAGTTCCGCCGCGTAGTGGTTGATCTCCAGCCCCAGCATCTGGTCCGGCTGCACCCGCGGCGTCAGCCCCAGCCACCCCTGCGCCGCCGCGTAGTCGATGACCTCCTTCTCCAAATCCAGCAGCGACCGCAGCGCGATGTACAGAAAGTTCCCGCTCCCGCACGCCGGATCCAGCACCCGCACCGACGCCAGCCGCTCCCGAAACCCCTCCAGCCGTGCCCGCGCTGACGGTCCCACACCCTCCAGCAGCCCCTCAATCTCCGCCCGCGCCGCTTCCCACTCCCGCCGCAGCGGCGTCATCACCACCGGCTCCACCACCAACTCGATGTCCTCCGCGCCGGTGTAGTGCGCCCCCGTCTGCGCCCGCTTCGATGCGTCCAACGCCCGCTCGAACAGCGTCCCGAATATCGACGGCTCGATGTCCCGCCAGTTCCGTTCGCACGCCTCCCCCAGCCGCTGCAAGGCCGTAGTGCTCAGCTCAACAGTATCGACCACGTTGAACAGGTCGCCGTTGAAGTGCGCGATCTCGTCGGCTCCCGAGAACCCGCCGGTGGCCATCTGCGCGAACAGGCTCCGTATCGCCCGGTCCAAGGTCGCCGGGTCCCGGTAGTGCTGCGCCACGATCCGCGTGAACAGCCCCTCCGGCAGCAGCCCCGCGTCCTCCGCGTACAGGCAGAACACCAGTTGGTTCAGGTACCGCGCCAGCCGTTCGGGGTCCTCATTCCGCGCCTCCATGTCCACCACGATGGACTGGAACACCGCCGCCGTCTCCCGGGTCACCGCGTCCACCGACCGCAGCCGCTCCCGGAACCGGTGCGGCGCGAAGAACACGTCCCGCAGCAGTTCCAGCCGCTCCGCCTGCTCGAACTCCCCGATGCCGACGTCGTACCGCGCCGTCTCCATCCCCGGGAAGTTGGTCTGGATGCGTATCGTCTCGAACGACGACACTATCAGCAGCGGCGGGGTCTTCAGGTGCACCTGGTAGCGCAAGAGCTGGTCGAACGCCCCGTCCAGCTGCGCGTCCCGCCCCTTGAACTCCCAGCCGAAATGCTCCTCGTAATAGGCGTCGGCGAACCCGCCCGGCACCGCTTTCTCGAAGGTGAACGCCTCCGGATCGCCATAGCCCGCCGGCGTCGCGTGACCCACCAGCCCGCACAGGTCGTTGAAAAACGACTGCGCCCCCTGCCGCTCGCCAAACCCGGCATCCCGCCAGCGGCCCACAAACTCCCGCGGCGAAATGGTAGGCATCAAAGGCGTCATAACACACATCCCGCCGCCCAGAATAGCACGCGCCGGCTACCCGCTCATCCTGAGCCCGTCGAAGGATCATCCCCCCTGTCATTGCGAGCGCAGCGCGGCAATCCCGCCGGCAGAGCAGCGCCTCACCGCCCCGGAATCGTCGGCGTCGGCAGCTATCGGACCTGTCCGGCCAACCACCCGAAAATGAACGCGCCGAGCATGATGGCGCCGTTCTGGGTCAGCCATCGCGCAGTCTGGAGCAGTTCGACCTGGGCCGCCGTCGGTTGAGGGTCAGCCAACTGAGCAAGCCAGACCATGGTCGCGTAGCCAGCTATGGTAAGACCACCGATTAGAGTGACGCCCGTGACGAGGACGAACCATCTCATGGAGCAGAGGCGTTTTCAGCGGTACTGGCGTTGGATTCGGAACTTTGACGGGCTTCGCGGATTTTGGTTGTAATCACATAGCAGCCGAGCCCGATGCTTATGCCGAAAAGAGCGGCGCTGACGATGGTGAGAACGATAGCTAGAGATAACATGAGTGCCTCGCGGCCGGCTTCAATGGTGCTCTGCGGCTTTGGCCGTCAACTATGTTGACAGTGTACAGGAAAACATCCCATTCATCCTGTTCATCCATGCCAAAGACGAAGCGAGTACGTGCCCGTTTCTGCCGGGCATTGACTACCGAGATTTCGCCCCCTAGCATCAAAACCAAGACCATCACCCCGCGAGGCCCCAATGTCCATCACCCAACATGAAATAGACACCATCAAGCAAATAATTCTTGAAGGAGCGAAAACCCACTTCCCGCCTCCCGTGCAATTCCTGGATGCCAACGTCACCGTCCGGCTGAACCATGAGGAAGAGGAGTTCTTTGACGTCGAGCTGCTTTACGCCGCTCCCGACCCCGCCGACCCCGTGCTCGACGGCTACCTGATGGGCACTTTGTTCCGGGTCACCGAGGAGCCGATCCGCGCCGCTGGCATCACCGCGCGCGCCCTGGTTGGCTACACCGAGATCAACGATCCCACCAGGTGGCTATACCGCAAGTCGCCAACTCCGCCATCGCCCGCGTCATGATAGACCCAAACGAGCTCCTGGACACCTGCCGCAAACTTGTGCCGGCGGCGGCAGATCCACCACCCTCCGAAGCGGATCTGCGACGCGCGATCAGCACGGCTTACTATGCCGTATTCCATACTCTGGCAGCGTCCAACGCCGAGCTGATCGCCGGTCAACCGCAATCCAGCATTTCGACCTATGCGTGGGAACGAGTCTACCGCCGCCTTGACCATGGCAGAGCCCAGAATAACTTACGCGCCGTCCTCAACCTGCTATCCCCACCCGGAGCATTCTTCGCCCGCACCTTCATCGAATTGCAGGGCATGCGCCAGGAAGCCGACTATGACCCCAACTTCTCAATCACTCGTACCAGAACGTTCAACGCCATTGCCCAGGCCGAAACTGCCATCAGTAACTTCGCCCAACTGACCCAGGAGGAACGCAGACTCCTGGTCGCACAATCGATGTTCGACCGGCGCTGACCACGCCGCCCCCTGTCATTGCGAGCGCAGCGCGGCAATCCCGTCGCCCTCCACCCCGTACATTACAATTGCCCCATCAGCATCGCGCCTTCGGAGGGATTATGAAGCGCAGCGAATCCAGGATACTCACCACCCACACCGGCAGCCTCCCCCGTTCCCCTCAGCTCCAGGACTTGCTCCGCCTGCGCGAGGACCAGCAGGACTTCGACCCCGAGCAGTTCCACGCCGGCGTCCGCGACGCTGTGGGCGACATCCTCGACCGCCAGCAGCAGGCCGGCATCGACGTGGTCAACGACGGCGAGCAGGGCCGTTCCCAGTACGCCACCTACGTCAAGGAGCGCCTCACCGGCTTCGAGGGCGAGCGCGCCGTGCGCTCCCGTCCTCGCCTGGACGACGCCGATTTTCCTGAGTACGCCGCCACCCAGACCCACATGTCCTCCCGCAACATGCCCCAGCCGGCCTGCACCGGCCCCATCGCCTGGAAGGACTGGCCCGCCGTGGAGCGCGACATCGCCAACCTCAGGGAATCCAGCGCCGGCCGCGACGTAGAGGAGGTGTTCATGACCGCCGCCTCTCCGGGAGTCATCGCCAACTTCCTGCCCAACGAGTACTACGCCACCGAGGAGGAGTACCTCTACGCCCTGGCCGAGGTGATGAAGGACGAGTATAACGCCATCGCTGATGCCGGCCTCATCCTCCAACTGGATTGCCCCGACCTGGCCATGACCCGCGTCTCCCAGTTCTCCCACCTGTCGGTCGAGGAGTTCAAGCAGATCGTCGAGATGCACGTCGAGGTCATCAACTACGCCCTGCAGGACATCGACCCCGACCGCATGCGCCTGCACGTCTGCTGGGGCAACACCGAGGGCCCCCACCACCACGACGTGCCCCTGCGCGAGATCGTCGACATCGTGCTCCGCGCCCGTCCCCTGGGCCTCTCCATCGAGGGCGCCAACCCCCGCCACGGCCACGAGTGGAAGGTCTGGCAGGACGTCGCCCTCCCCGACGGCAAGGTCCTCATCCCCGGCGTCCTGGACACCACCACCAACTTCATCGAGCACCCTGAGCTCATCGCCCAGCGCATCCTGAACTACGCCAACGTCGTCGGCCGCGAGAACGTCATCGCCGGCAGCGACTGCGGCTTCGGCACCTCCGCCTGGGGCCGCAAGGTCGAGACCAACATCGCCTGGGCCAAGCTGTCCGCCATGGCCGAAGGCGCCCGCCTGGCTACCCGGGAGCTGTGGTAACCGCCTCGCCTGCCGCCTGATCCACTGTCATTGCGAGCGCAGCGCGGCAATCTCGTCAGGGCAACGGGGTGCCTTTCAGCAACGAGACCACCACGTCGCTGCGCCCCTCGCGATGGCAAACCGGGTACCCGTGAGCGGTGCGCCCGTACCCCTCACGGCGCCACCTCGTACTCCACCTGCGCCACCTTCCGCTCCCCGTCGTACACCATCACGCCGTACTTGCCCGTGGCCCATTGCTGCGTCGGACTGTACCCGATGCTGACCCGCCACCAACCCCAGGTCCACGACCCTTCGAACGTGTGGGTCACTACCCTGCTTCGGAAGGGCACACCATCCTCATAGTACTCTACGTACGTCAGGGGGATGGATCTATCATTGGCGGTGATTGACAGCCCGAAATCCAGGTACAGATACGCCCACCCGTCTAGCTCGTCGAGTTCCGAGACGGTGAGCCGGTCCGTCCGGGAGCTCAAGGACACCGGCCACTCCTGGTCCAGCGAGATGAACGCATCCTCAATCCGCCCCTTGATGCTGGGCAGGATGGGGTCAACCGGGGAGTCGTCCCAGTGACTCAGGTCATACGGCTCCGTCCCGTGGTACCAGCGATTGATCACCGTGTCCACGTCGGCAACCGCTTCCGGCGCCGCATCCTTCTTGAACGCCTCCTCCACCTCCGCGATGCCGCCGTAGGCGCTCCGTCCCTTGATCGCCGTGTAAAGGTTGCGGAACCCTTGCTGGAACTGATCCCGTCCCAGCGTCCGATAAAGGTCCAGGAACAACCGCTCCCCCAGCGAGTAATTGCAGCCAAACTCTGCCCAGTAGCCGCTGTCGGGTAGCGCCGGGTTCGCTCGGTCCAGCTCGCCGAGGTTGTCGTAGTAGGCGCATGGACGCTGGTCCGCCACCAGTGACGCGCCGGTGCGCGCGTTCTCGACGATGAACTCCATGAACGTCGCCGCCCCTTCGTCGATCCAGTCCTCGTTCCCTCTCCAGTAGTAGTGAGCGATCTCATGGGACGTCAAACCGGGCAACGTCTGGGCATCCCGGCTTCCATCGTCCACGTCGTACCTGGCCCGCTGCGCGATCACGTTCCCGAAGTTGGTCCCCGCCGAACCCTCGGCGGCGTGCACCGCGTCCTTGAACAGTATCCCCACGTACCGCACCGGGAACGGCTCCCCCATGAACTCCTCGATTGTCCGCACCGAGTGTTCCAGCAGGTCCATGCTGCGCGCCGCCCCCGGCTTGCTCCGCTGTATGGTCAACTGCATCTCGCCCGACAACGGCAGTTGGATGTTTCGCTGCTCCGTCCCCGGCCCCACCGGCGGACGCGGTGTGGGTGTTGGTGTCGGCTCCGGCGTGGGTGTAGGCGCCGGGCGCGGCGTGGCCGTGGGCCGGGGCGTAACCGTCGGACGCGGCGTAGGCGTAAAGGTGGGGCGAGGCGTCGCGGTGGCCGTCGGAGCGGGAGTTGCCGTCGCCGTGGTCATGGGTACGGGTGTGGTGGTCGGCTCCGGAGTCGCCGTTGCCGTCGCCTCGGGTGCCGCCGCAATCGCTGTGGCGGTGGGAACGGGTGTGTCCGCCGGAGCAGCCTCCGTTGCTGTGACTGCGGGCATCACGGTTGCGGTGGCCGGCGGTTCCGAGACAGACGCCGGCGCGGCGGGCGGCTCGTCGTCCCCGCACGCCAGCAGCGCCATCCCCATCACCGCCGTTGCCAGTATCGCCAATGTCCGCAACCGGATCATCTCCGCGCCCTCCTCGTTGCTGCGCCGCTCCTACCCCTTCAGCACAATGTGCCGACGCCATTCCTCGGACGTTTCGGCGAAGTCCTCCCGGTAGTGCGCGCCCCGGCTCTCCCGCCGTTGCAGCGCCGCCTCCACAATCAGCCGCGCCACCACCAGCATGTTCCGCAGCTCGAAGTCCTCCGTAGTCTCCGGCTGGGGTCCGCCGGCATAAAACTGCCGCTGCCACAGGTTCAGGATCCGCGCCGACAGCAATAGTCGCGTCCCGTTACGCGCGATGCCCACGTTGCGCCACATCAGGTCCTGCAGGTTTTCCTTGCCCCGTTCCGGCACCGTGGCGCACACCATGGCCCGTTCCGTCAGCCCGATGCGCAGGCTGCCGTCCTCTCCGTCCGCGTCCTCACGCCCCGGCGCGTTTCCCAGCGTCGCTTCCACCAGCCGACGCGAGAACACCAGCGTGTCCAGCAGCGAGTTGCTGGCCAGCCGATTCGCGCCGTGCACCGCCGCGCACGCCGCCTCGCCGCAGGCGTACAGCCCCGCGATGTTCGTCCGTCCCCAGGTATCGATGCGCACGCCGCCCATCATGTAGTGGGCCGCCGGCGCCACTGGTATCGGCTCCCGTGTGATGTCCAGCCCGTACCGCCGGCACTCGGCATAGATGGTCGGGAACCGGCTGGACACCGTGGCCGCCGGCAGATGCGATATGTCCAGCATCGCCGGCCGCCGGTCGGCTCGCTCCATTTCAACTGCGATGGCCCGCGACACCACGTCCCGGGGCGCCAGGTCCGCCATCGGGTGATGCGACGCCATGAATGGTTCCCCGTCCGCGTTCCGCAGTACCGCCCCCTCGCCGCGCATCGCCTCCGACAGCAGGAACGTCGGCGCGCCTTCCAGCCAAAGCGCCGTGGGATGGAACTGGTAGAACTCCATGTCCATCACCTCCGCCCCGGCCAGGTACGCCAGCGCCACGCCGTCCCCGGTCGCCACCTCCGGATTGGTCGTGTAGCGATACAGCCGTCCCGCTCCCCCGGTGCTCACCACCACCACGCCGCCGGGTATGACCCGCCGTTCGCCCCCGCTGTGATTGCGAGGCGCCCCCTCCACATTGTCATTGCGAGGCGCTTGCGCCGTGGCAATCCCGTCGTCGGTATCCCCCTGCTCATGGTAAGCATCCCCCCGCTCATGGTGAGCCTGTCGAACCACGCCATCCATCACCTCCACGCCGGTGACTGTCCCATCATCCACGCAGATGCGGATGGCGTGGGTGTACTCCAGCACCGTGATCCGCTCCGACGCCCGCACCCGGTCCGCCAGCGTCTCCTCGATGTGCTGCCCCGTCGCGTCGCCCCCGGCGTGCAGGATACGCGGCATGCTGTGTGCCCCCTCCCGCCCCAGCGCAATCTGCCCGTGGATGGTGTCAAAGGGAACGCCCCACCGGATCAGCCCTGCAATGCTGTCCGGTCCTTGCCCGGTGAGTACTCCCACCGCCTCGGGATCGCACAGGCCGGCGCCGGCGTCCAGTGTGTCCCGTTCGTGCAGCGTCGCCGAATCCCCCGGCCCGATGGCAGCCGCGATTCCGCCCTGGGCGTAGCGGCTGTTGCAGTCGTCGATGCGCCCCTTGGTCACCACCAGCACGCTGCCGTGCTCCGCCGCCAGCAGCGCCGTGTTCAGCCCGGCGATCCCGCTGCCAATGATGACGTAGTCGTACCGCGTCGCTGCCATTTCACCCGTCGCCATCGCTCACCATTTGCAATAGTAACCCAGCGCCACGGACGTGCTGCGGTCCGCCCCGGCTCGCGCAAGGATGCCAACCCCACGCGACTCCAGGCGTACTCAGTTTGCGGTGGAGAAACGTCAGAAGCAGGATTAGCAAGATTTACGGATTATCAGGACTGGAAACCGTTCTGCGATGGAGATCTCACAATCCTGCACAATCATAAAATCCCGTAAATCCTGCTCCTGACGATTTACGCAAGGACGATCATTCACCGCGCAGTTGGCGGAGTTGGTTCTCCAGCTCCCGGATCCTGGCCTCGGCAGTACCGGCGCGTTCCTCAGCCGCGGCGCGGGCCTGTTGCTCAGCGGCCGCGCGAGCCTGGGCCTGGAGACGCGCTTCCCGTTCGGACTCCAGGGAGGCGACGCGCTCGCCCGTTGCGGGGTCGTGCCAATGTAGCTGGCCGTCGGTCCAGCGCAGGTCCACGTTCAGGATGGCGCTGTGTCCTTGCCGGCTGCCGTCGGGAAGCTCGTCGATCTGGATGGGCACGTAGCGGCCGTCCACGAGGATATCTCCGGCCAGTCGGGCGCCGTGGTATCGGCCGGTTTCGTCAAAGCGCCAGTATTCGGAAACGCCCATCTCGGCGTAGATCACCCGCTTGTCCACGGTGTCCCTGCGCCCGGTGGACCGCGATGCGACCTCCAGCACGAAGTCGGGAGGCTTGCCCTGTTCCGAGATGACGTAGCCGTTGCGGGCCCGGTATGCGGCCGGGTCGACGTTGAAGGCCACCAGCATATCGGGATAAACCGAACCGGTCATGTCCGGCCGTTCGGACGGGGGTACCGGTACGATGTAGCGTCCGCCGGTGACCAGGGTGGTCTCAAGGTTGCCGAGATGTTGAGCCAGATAGTGGGCGCCGCCGGTATCGGTGAGGTGATCGTAGACGGTCATTATCTCGTCCGGGATTTCTGGAATGTCCGGCAATTCGAAGGCGGCTGGGGACTGGGGAGTTTTGGCGGTGGTCATGCTGAACCTCGCCGGGCGGGAGAGTGCGTGGCCGGTTGGTAACGCGGCGTGCGTTCGGCTGGATTATATCTGTGTCGGTGCCCAAATGCGCGTAGGGGCGACGCATCCGTCGCCCCTACGGTAATCGGCGAGGTGTGCGACGGTTGTCTAGTCGTCGTCACCCACCGCCGCCGGCTCCCGCTCTTCGATGGGATCCAACTGCCAGGGGAAGTTCCCTTCGAACAGGAAGCCGTCCTTGTTGCCCCACTCGCTCTCCGGCGACTCGTAGTAGATCTCGATCTCGTTGTCGTCCGGATCGTAGATGTACACGCCCATGGAGATGCCGTGGTCGCCCAGCCTCTTGAACTTCACGCCGTGGTCCTTGCACCGCTGGTACAGCTCCTTCAGGTCGCGGAAGGAGTTCATCTGCCACGCCATGTGAGCCATGCCCACCCGCTGGTCCTCAGGGCCGGGCGCGTCCATCCCCAGCGGGATCAGGGCCAGCTCATGGGACATCGTCGTGTCGGCGGACAGGAACGTCATCCCGCCCGGCCGGCCCGTCATCACGGTCAGGCCCAGGACGTTCGTGTAAAAGTCAACGCTCCGCTCGATGTCCCTTACCTTGATTACCAGGTGACCAAGCTGCTTTGGGGTGTGGGCCATGTCGTTACCTCCTTCGGTGGTGGATTGAATTGCACCTTTTCTCGCATTATATCCTAACGGTCGATGGTGTGCATCGCCGGAATTTATGGTAAAACGGCCCTTGATATCCTCTGAATAATTGATTGAATGCGCCTAGTATAATGTCACGTCGTCAGCCAGGTTCTCGGCCCAGCCGCATGTGATGGATATGACGCAACACAACGTCGCGGAATCGGGGTCGCTGCCCGTGGATGAGTTCTCCACGAACGGCAGTAACGACAGTGCTCCCGCGCTGGAGTTCAAGCAGGCGGATGAGCCCTGGGAGTTCGAAGAAATCTTCCAGCTGAACTATGCCTCCTTCGTCGAGGAGGTCCCCCAGCATCCTTCCAACGATGCCGGTGTGCTCGTTGACCGCTTCCACGACGAGAACACCTATTTCATCTGCCGTCGGGAACAGGAACTCGTCGGCATGATCTGCGTCCGTGACCGCCGCCCCTTCTCCCTGGACGAAAAGCTGGGCAGCCTCGAGGAGTACTTGCCCCAGGCGGAGGGCGCTCGCGTCTGCGAGGTCCGCCTGCTGACGGTGCGCCCCGATATGCGTCGCACCCGGGTCCTCACCGGCCTGCTGACCATGATGGCCCGCTACTGCCAGGAAGGCGGATACGACTACGTAGTCATGTCCGGCCGCGTTTCCCAGCAGGCTCTCTACCGGCACATCGGCTTCATCCCCTTCGGACCCGTCGTCGGCGATGACGCCGCGCCCTACCAGCCCATGTACCGGCCCGTGGGCAACGTAGGCGCCGAATTCGCCGGCCTTTTCCACGACGACGTCGACGCCCCTCCTGGCGAACCGGTGATCCTGACCCCCGGCCCCGTCGCGATGCCCGACGCGGTCGTGCGCGCCTTCAGCCGTCCGCCCCTCTCGCATCGTTCCCCCGAGTTCGCTGCCCTGATGCAGAGCGTACGCCGCCGGTTGCTCGCCCTCACCAACGCCAGCCACTGCGCCGTGATGGTCGGTTCCGGCACGATGGCTAACGACGTGGTGGCCGCTCAGCTTTCCCGCCTGGATGCGCCGGGCGTCGTCGTGACGGCCGGCGAGTTTGGCGAACGTCTGCTGGATCACGCAGACCGCATGGGCCTGCGCTACACCGCCGTGCGGCACGAATGGGGCGCTCCTCTGGACTACGCTCGAATTGATCGGGCGTTGACTGAGGTCGTGGACGGACAGCCGGCTGGCTGGCTCTGGATGCCCCACTGCGAGACTTCCACCGGCGCCCTGGCCGACCTGGCTCGCCTCAAAGCTTTGTGCCGACAGCGCGATGCCCGTCTCGCCCTGGACTGCATCAGCAGCATCGGCGCGACGCCCGTGGACCTGAGCGATGTGTGGCTGGCCAGCGGGGCCAGCGGCAAGGCCCTCGCCGCCTACCCCGGCTTGGGACTGGTCTTCTCCGGCTACCTCCCCGAACCCGACGCTGCCCTGCCGCGCTACCTGGACCTGGGCCTGCACGGCGCCGGCGAGGACAGCGGTGCGGTGCCTTTCACCCTTTCATCGAACCTGCTTGCTGCGCTGGACGCCGGACTGGCCCGCCAGTCCGAAGCCCTGCTGTCCCGCGTCGACCGCGAGGGACGCTGGCTGCGCGGACAGTTGCGCGACCTGGGTTTCACCCTGGTGGCGGCTGAGGAGGAGAGCGCCGGCGCAGTGACCACCATCGCCCTTCCCGTGTCCTCTTCGGCCCATCGAGCTCAGACCAATCAAGCTTCAACCGGTCACGGCCTCGAAGCCCAGCAGATGGGCCGCAACCTGGAAGCCCACGGCTTCTACACCTCCTACGCCAGCGGTTACCTGCGCCGGCGCAACTGGCTCCAAATCTGCCTCATGGGCGACACCAACCGCCGCCAACTGGAAAGGCTGCTCCCTGTCCTGGCTGCCGAACTGGATCGCATGACGCGCGTCGGCGCTGCCTCACCGCCGGCGCGTTGATCCCCCGTACGGCACGCTCCGCCAGCGTCTTCTGCAAGGCCCCGCTGGAACTGTTCACGTATGTGGAAATGTAACCGGCGGCGTAGGCTATAATCGCGTTCGGCAGCCCATCCCGTAATTGAACGAGCGATCATCCCCGGCGTTGGCCGGAATTGCCCGCCTTTGACGGATCGAATTTCGGTTTGCGCCGGAACGACGCGAAGGGTCGATACTGCCCAGGCTTTGGAGGCCCAACATGACCACCGCCAGGATACCCAAAGCGCCGCCACACTTCACCCTGCCGGAGCCGCCCAAGTCCCAGGACGAGAAGATGACCGCCTCCAAGCATCTCTCCATTACCGGCGGCGCCCACTTCCTGGCCCAACATCTGGGTAACCCCGATACCACCATCGTCGGCTCCGACCTCTACCTAATCCCCATCCCGACTGCCGAACTGACCAGCATGGCCGGCTCGGTCTATCCCGACCTCCTGGTGGCCTTCGACGCCGACCCGGATCTGTACTACGCCCAGAACGGTTACGTTATCTCCGAGCAGGGCAAGCCGCCCGACTTTGTGCTGGAGGTGGCGTCGCCCTCCACCGGACGAAGGGACACCGTCGAAAAGCGGGTCCGCTACGCCGAGTTGGGCATTCCGGAGTACTGGCGATTCGACGAAACCGGCCAGTACCACGGCGCCCGACTAGCCGGCGACCGGCTGATGGACGGCCGGTACGAGCCTGTCGAGATCGACGAGTTGCCCGACGGGAGCCGGCAGGGTCACAGCCCCATCCTGAACGTGGATCTGCGCTGGACTGCCGGACAGCTGGGCTGGTTTGATCCGGTGACGGGTCTGCACATCGCCACTTTTGACAGCGAACGCGCCCGGGCCGAAGCGGAACGTGAGGCCCGTCTCCAGGCGGAGGCACGAGCGGCCGAACTGGAGGCCGAACTCCGGCGACTGCGCAACGGCTGACCCTTTCGCCTTGGCGCGGTGATGCTCTTTATTCGGCGTAAGCCGGCCGGGAGCTGAATCGCGTGCAACTCGGAACAGTTGTTCCCCCGGCGGATTTGCGACGGTGCCGGCGGTGGACTGGTATCCTGTGCGGACGACCGTGACATTTACGAGACCTCGGCCAGGAGCCCCGCCCATGCCCGTCACCCACGACCTCTCGCCCGATGCCCTGCTGACCACTACCCGCGCCGTCCGCAAACGGATGGACTTCGACCGGCCCATCCCTGACGAAATCATCCGCGAATGCCTGGCCGTGGCCCAGCAGGCTCCCACCGCCAGCAACCGTCAGAACTGGCATTTCATGGTGGTCACCGACCCCGACAAGCGCCAGGCCATCGCCGACCTCTATCGCCAGGGGTGGAACCAGTACACCCAGTCGCCCACCGCCGCAACGAACCTGACCTACGATGATCCCGTGCGCGCCGCCGTCCAGGAGCGCGTGGGGGACTCCGCCCAGTACCTCGCCGACAACCTGCACCGCGCTCCCGTCATGGTCATCCCCTGCATCGCCGGCCGTACCGACTCCGCGCCGGCCCTGGTGCAGAGCGCCCAGTGGGGCACGATCATTCCCGCCGCCTGGAGCCTGATGCTGGCCGCCCGCGCCCGCGGCATCGGCTCCGTTTTCACCTGCATCCACCTCATGCACGAGGAGGAGACCGCCGCGGTGCTGGACATTCCCTATCGCCGGATCATGCAGGCCGGCCTCATCCCCCTGGCCTACACCATCGGCGACCGCTTCCGGCCCGCCCACCGCGAGGCGCTGGACGACATCGTCCACTGGAACCGGTGGTAGGTGTGCTCCGCATATGCTGGTAGAATAATTTCCGCTGGCGCCAGGGCAATGGAGAGCAGGAGGGGGCATGATTAGTATTTTCCGGCGCCTCCGTCGCGAGTCGGGCGACTCGGCGGATGGCCGCAACGGTAAAATCCGCGCCCCCCAGGTATTCAACCCGATACCCTGTCTGGACGGCCTGGTCTGGATCGAAGATGGCTGCCTGCACAAGTCGGGCATGGACACCAGCCAGTCCTTCCGCCTGCCCCTGACCGACGTGTCCGATATCGTCGCCGACTGGGACTTCTTCAAGGAGAACCCCACCCGCGCCGAGACCAGGATCATGGTCCAGGGACCTGCCGGCCTCGTCCGCGCCAGCTTCGGCCCCCTGCAGTATTGGGGCATGATCGGCCTCACCGCCCACCTTCACCACGTCTACACCGAAGAGCAGACCACGGAACTGGGCGAGACCTCATCCGAAGCCCCCGAGATGGTCGGGCCCTTTGAGTGCCGCCGCGGCATGATGTGGGCCGACCGCGACTTTGTTTATCTGGGCAAGTCCGTTTCCGCCGACTCCGCCCGCGTTCCCATGTCCACCATCGACGGCGTCAAGGCCCACTGGGACCGGTCCGTGGTCAGCAACGGGCGCCGCATCCGCTTGGACGTATTCAGCCGCCTGGGCGGCTTGATGGGCTCAGAGTTTCTGGTAAAGCAGGCCTCCGGCGTCTTCGCGCTGGTCAACTACGTGAACCAAATGCGCACCGACCCGCCGGAATAACCGCCCGTGTAGCAGAATATCAAGTACTACCTGCTGGCCTACGTCGTCATGGCGACAGGTTCGCTGGTGTCTACCGCATCCCTCGCTTCAAAGGCGGCCCGGATATCGACTCCAACCTGCAACTCCTCTGCGGCTGGTGCAACCGCACCATGGGCGCCCGCAGCAACGAGTACCTGCGGGAGCGTGTCGCGCGGGCGGCGTGAGGTCGAACTGCGGTCCTTGTATGCTATCTTGTTCGCCCGGTTAATCGCCGTTTCGGAGGTTACGAGATGACCACACCCGGCAAAATGTCTTTCGAGGAGCGGGAACGCCGCGCCCTGGAGATATACAATTCCAAAATTCGCCCCCTGCTGAAGCCCGCCGACGAGGGCAAGTTCATTAGGATCGACATTCTCAGCGGCGATTACGAAATCGGAGAGAGTTCAGTCGATACCGGCCAAGCGCTGCACGCTCGCCGTCCGGACGCGATAATGCACACCATCCGAGACCACCGGAGCTATGTCAAACGTTTCCGTAGTCCCCGTCTCATCGGTCGCGAGACCGGCTCGGCGCAATGACACACTACGGAAGGGTCAGTGAATTTGATGACATCCTCGAAGCTGAGACTACCCTCGTTGTGCAGGGCGATGGCGACGCCACCGAGAGCATCGACTTCATCATCGACACTGGTTACACCGGAGAGCTAACGTTGCCCCAGGAGATCATTGACCGGCTCGATCTGCAAGAGGTGAATTACGAAGAATTTGACGTTGGTCCTACTGCAGTGCTGGCCGATGGCACCATAAGGAACGTTACGGTGTATGTAGCCCGTGTTTTGTGGAACGACCGGCTTAGAAGTGTTGAGGTCGACAGCTTGGGTATCGCCCCGCTTGTTGGAATGGGCTTGCTGCGCGGTAGCAACCTCAGCATTGATGCCGCTCCCGGCGGCCTGGTAACCATCACCGAATTGTCCGACACATTCTGCTGATCCAACTGTCGATCAAGGAGCACACCCTCCCAATGCCCACCAAGAAGATCGTCCTCGCCTACTCCGGCGGCCTTGATACCTCCGTCGCCGTGCCCTGGCTCAAGGAGAACTACGACGCCGAAGTCATCACCTGCACCATTGACCTGGGCATGGTGGACCTGGAGACCATCCGCCAGCGTGCCTACGCCGTGGGCGCATCCGAGGCCGTTACCGTCGACGGCCGCGACACGCTGGTCGAGGAATTCCTCTGGCCGGCCCTCCGCGCCGGCGCCATCTACGAGGGCCAGTATCCCCTGGCCACCGCTCTGGGCCGTCCGCTCATCGCCCGCTACCTGGCCGAGGTCGCCCGCGAGCACGACGCCGACGCCGTGGCCCACGGCTGCACTGGCAAGGGCAACGATCAGGTCCGTATCGAGGTTGGCGTCTCCGCCCTGGCCCCCGGCGTGGAACTAATCGCCCCCATCCGCGAGTGGGGCATGAACCGCGAGGACGAGGTGCTCTACGCCCGCGACCGCAACCTGCCCATCGCCCCTTCCAACAACAAGTACAGCACCGACGAGAACCTCTGGGGCCGCAGCGCCGAGGCCGGCGAGCTGGAGGACCCCTGGGTCGAGCCGCCCGAGGACGCCTACGAGTGGACCGTCAGCCCCGCCGCCGCGCCCAACGAGCCGGCCTACGTCGAGATCCGGTTCGAGGAGGGCATACCCACCGCCGTCGACGGCGAGACCATGGCCGGCGTCGCCATGATCAGCCACCTCAACACCCTGGCCGGCTCCCACGGCATCGGCCGCATCGACCACGTGGAGAACCGCCTGGTCGGCATCAAGAGCCGCGAGGTGTACGAGTCGCCCGCCGCCGTGCTGCTGCACGATGCCCACCGCGCCCTGGAGACCATGACCCTGTCCCGCGAGCAGAGCCGCTTCAAGGAACGCATCGCCCAGGAGTATGCCGAACTGGTCTACAACGGCCTGTGGTACACCGCCCACCGCCGCGACCTGGACGCCTACGTGGACAGCACACAGCGCCACGTCACCGGCGACGTCCGCGTCCGCCTGCACAAGGGTTCCTGCGTTGTCGTCGGCCGCACCGCCGACCGTCCGCTCTACAACTACGGCCTCGCCACCTACGACCGCGCCGACGAGTTCGACCACACCGCCGCCAAGGGCTTCATCGACATCTACGGCCTGCCCGTCCGCACCCAGCGCCGCCAGCAGGGCGATTAGGCGGCGTCGATATTTCCATCATTGTCGATTTTTTCGTCAGCGTCGACTTTTTCGTCATTCCGACGAAAGCCGGAATCCAGAGGCTGTTGGGTATCTAATTCCTCAACTGTAGCCGCAGACTACGGTACTTTACGCTGCTTTCGCGGGAACAAAGCGAAAACGTCAGCGCTGTCTAGATGCTCATGCGTATCCAGTTTGCGGCGAGGAAACGTCAGGATCAGGATTTTCAAGATTTGGGAATTACCAGGATTGGAACCGTTCGGTGACGGAGAAGTCCCAATCCTGACAAATCATAAAATCCCGTAAATCCTGCTTCTGACAATTTACGGTGGGCTAACTCGCCGCCCGCTACTCCAGCCCAACCCGCCGCAGCGTGTACGCCTCCCCGGCCATGATCTCGGGGATCCGCGGCGGCAGGCCGCGGAAGTCGTCAGTCGTTGCCGAGATCAGCCGGCCGGTCAGCGCGCCGCTTTCGTCTGAGGCCAGCCACACCGCCAGCTCGGCGCACTCGTCAATGGACGCGCCGCCGCCGGAGGTGACCCGCAGCCCCAGCTGGTGGATGAAGTCCGCGCCGGCCTCGGCGGCCTGCTCGGTCATCCGGTCCCACATGCTGGTGTGAACCGAGCCCGGCCCCAGGGCGTTCACCGTGATCCCCTTGCCCTCAAGTTCCTGCGCCAGCACTTCGGTGAGCCGCACCACCGCCGCCTTGCTGGAGCAATAGGCCGACATGTTGCTCCACGCATTCGTCGCGCCGGCCCCCGACAGGTTGATGATCTTTCCGTCACCCCGCTCCAGCATCACGGGTATGACCGCCCGGCACACCAGGAATGTGCCGGTGATGTTGACGTTGATGGTGCTCACCCATTCGTCAATGTCGTTGCCCTGCAGCGGGCCCACCGGACCGGAGATCCCCGCGTTGTTGACCAGCACGTCAATCCGCCCGAAACGTTCCACCACTCGACGCGCCAGTCGCTCCGTGTCCTCCGCGCTGGTGACATCGGTGGGGACAGCAATGGCCTCCGCGCCTAGTTCCGACACGGCGCCCACCGCATCCTCCAGCTCCGCTTCGCTCCGCGCGGCCAGCGCCACCTTCGCGCCTTCCCGCGCATAGGCCAGCGCGATGGCCCGCCCAATGCCACGCCCCGCGCCCGTAATCACCGCAACCCGACCATCCAGTTTCATGTTACAACCTCGCCTAAAGGGTCAACCAGATCCTCACGCGTACCCAAGTTGTCACTGCGAGCGTAGCGCGGCAATCCCGTCGGCGCAACGATGTTCGTCCTCGGTCCTGTCGTCCATTGTTCACGAATCACACCGCCGGCGTTATATCCGTCCGCGCAAAATCGTTCCCCTTGAACAGCAGCGGCAAATTGCGCACCGAGGCCAGCGCGTAGGCAAACGTGTCGCCGAAATTCAGAGCGGCCGGATGCCGTCCCCTGCCGTAGAGACGGTTGGCTTCGCCAGCGGCCAGCACTTGCTCATAATCCAGTGGGACGAGTTCGATGTCGTTGCTTTCCAGCATAGCGATGGCGCCCCGGTAAGCGTCCTCTCCTTTGCCAAGCGCGACAATCAAAAATTCAACTGCCGTAGCGGTTGATACCAGTACCGGTCGGTTGCGGCTTAGGGCATCGGCAAAAGTTTGAGCGTCAGACTCTCTCATCAGGACTGCAATAAGGGCCGAGGTGTCAGCAACCATTACTTGGGCAGTCCGTTTTCGTTGTAGAGTTCATCCTGCCAAACCTTTGAAGGCGGATTGTCATCATCGTAAGGATATTTCTCACGAAGCTGGCGGCCCCGTTCCAGAACCCCCTCCCAAAAGGCTTTGCTCTCTTCCTCGGAAGACCGAGGACGCGGCGGTGGCAGGCTGTCTTCCAGGGCCTGCAAAGCCCGGTGTAATACCTGTTCCCGGGCGTTGGGGCCGTGGTAGTGTAGTTGCTCGGCCAGGTTGGCGATGCGGGTTTCCAGGTCGGGCAGTATTGGCGGAGTGGCCATGGCGTCCATCCTTTTAGACTGCGGGAATGACATCCGTCCGCGCAAAATCCTTCCCCTTGAACAGCAGCGGCAGATTGCGCACCGAAGCCAGCGCGTAGGCAAACGTGTCGCCAACGTTCAGCCCGGCGGGGTGCCGTCCCTTGCCGTAGCGGACGTAAGCGTGTCCCGTGACCCATAGCTGTGCTTCGTCCATGTCTACCAGTGTGAAATCGGATGACTGCAACATGTTGGTGGCATTTTGGTACGCATCATCGCCTTTGCCCAGCGCAACGATCAGGAACTCCGTAGCAGTAGCGATTGAGACTAGCACCGGGCGATGACGCTGGATCGCGTTATGAAAAACCAGGTAATCCGGTTCGCGCATCAGCACGGCAATCAGGGCGGACGTGTCGGCCACCATTACTTCGGCAATCCGTATTCGTCGTAGAGCTCATCCTGCAGCACCCTGGATTCCGGATTGTCAGGGTCGTAGGGGTTCTGCTCCCGGTATTTTCTGCCCCACTCGAATATGCCGGCCCAAGTAGCGTCCGATTTGGCTTGCTCCTCAGGCGTCAACTGTAGTCGCGCGGGATATTGGGATTCCAGGGCGATGATAGCGCGTTTCAGTACCTTCTCCCGCGCGTCCGGTCCCTCATAGCCGATCCGCTCTGCTAATCCATCGATGCGAGCCAGAAAATGCGGCTCTTGAAGCAAGTCACTCATCATGGTGGCTCCCTTTGGCGATCCTGTACAGCCACAACGCCGGCGGCATCCCCTTCGGAACACCGCCGGCGCGTACGCTGATCCCAGTACGAACTAAACGTTCCCCAGCGCCTCGCTCAGCCGGTTCACTCCCTCGTCGATCTCGTCCTCGGTGATGTTCAGCGCCGGCATGATCCGCACCGCGTTGGGCCTGACCCCGTTCAGCAGCACGCCCGCGGCCTCCGCCGCGTCCATCACCGCCGGCATGATGTCGCTGTCGAACTGCACCGCCGCCAGCAGACCCTTGCAGCGGATCTCCTCCACGAACCCGTACCGCGCCTTCAGGCCGTTCAGCCGGTCGTTGAGCACGACCTCCATGCGCTTCACGTTGCCCAGCACGTCGTTCTCCAGCAGGTAGCGCGTGCCGGCCGCGGCCGCCGCGGTGGTCAGCGCGTTGCCGCCGAAGGTGCTGCCGTGGTCGCCGTAGGTCAGCGCCATGGCGTTCTCCTTGGACAGGAACGCCCCGATGGGCACGCCGTAGCCCAGGCCCTTGGCCAGGATCATCACGTCGGGCTCCACGTCGTACTCCTGGTGGCCGAACAGGCTGCCCAGGCGACCCATGCCGGTCTGAACCTCGTCTAGGATCAGCAGGATGTCGTTCTGGTCGCACCAGGCCCGCAGCCGCTGGAAATAGTCGTCGTCGGGGATGTTCACGCCGCCCTCGCCCTGCACCGGCTCCACCATCACCGCCACGGTGTTCTCGGTGGTGGCGTTCATCACCGCCTCAACGTCGTTGAAGTCCACGTAGGTGAACCCCTCGGGGATGGGCTCGAAGAGCTCGTGGTAGTGGGGCTGGCCGGTGGCGGCCACGGCGTTCATCGTCCGCCCGTGGAAGGAGTTGAACGCGGTGATGACCTCAAAGGCGCCGTTTTTGTGCAGCTTGCCGTAGCGGCGAGCCAGCTTCAGCGCGCCCTCCACGGCCTCGGCGCCGCTGTTGCAGAAGAACACCCGGTCCATGCACGAGTTCTCGATGAGCATCTCGGCGATGTCCAGCTGCGGCAGGGTGTAGAACTGGTTGGATGTCTGGATCAGCGTCGCCGCCTGCTGGGCGATGGCGTCCACCACCACCGGCGGGCAGTGCCCCAGGTTGTCCACGGCCCAGCCGGCCACGAAGTCGATGTACTCCTTGCCGTCGGCGTCCCACACTCGAGAGCCCTCGCCCCGCACGATGACCACCGGCCGTCGGCGCACGGTCTGGGCATAGTACTTCTGCTCGATGGCAATGTATTCAGCGTTGCTGGGCATGACAAATCCGCTCCCTCTGAGTGTGTTGCTGAACGCCGCCACACGCGGCGGCGCGTAGGCCATTATACCCCGCCGGCCGTCCCCGGTCTGTCATCGCGAGGCGCTTGCGCCGTGGCAATCTCGACGCCACCGTAGCAACGCCGGTTCTGAAGGACGCCCCTGCGCCAACGAGATTGCCGCCCCCGTATCAAGTACGGGGTCGCAGTGACACCTTCCCCGTAACTCTGAACAATCACGTAGTTGGTAGCGGTTTGACTCGCCGTCGCCATCCCGCGTATCGTGCCGATTTTAGCGAGTTGAGCGGGTGATGGACGCGGCGACCGGGCGCGGCCGCGAGCGTAGTGTCCACCGCCTGACGGGAGCGGACGCTTGGCACGGATCTCCAGCGCTCCGGTTTTTGTAGTCCTGCAGGACCGGAACTTCCAGTACCTGTGGGCAGCCCGGTGGATCCATGAGGTCTCCCGCCGCATGGAACTGATCGTGCTGGGCTACCTGGTGCTGGAACTCACCGACTCGGCCTTCCAGGTCGGCCTGATCTCGGTGTTCCTGAACGCGCCGCGGGTGCCGTTGGCGCTGGCGGCCGGCATGCTGGCCGACCGCCTGGACCGCTGGCGCATCCTGGCGACCATCCACACCATCTATCTGGCGCTGGCCTCGTGCCTGCTGGTCCTGCTGCTGCTCGGGCTGGTCGAGCCGTGGCACGTGTTTCTCGTCGTGCTGGCCCAGGGAACCGCCAAGGTGTTGGACGACCCGACCCGTCGCGCGTCCCTGTTCGATCTGGCGGGTCAAGACCGCATCGCTCACGCCATGTCGCTGGAGACGATGACCAATAACGGCGGCAAAATCCTCGGGCCAATCGCCGGTGGCTTGCTGGTGCAGTTCTACGGGTTCACCGGCGCGTTCATGGTGCTGGTGGCGCTGGACCTGGTGTCGGCGGTGCTCATCTGGAGGATGCGCTTACCCGAGCGGTCCATGTTGATTGTGCGGGATACCGCCTTCTTTACCGGCATACGGTCAGGGATAGGGCATTCCTTCTCCGACAAGTTCGTCCTGGGCGTGCTGACCATATCCCTGCTGATGAACGGTATGGTCCTGCCGCTACAATACTTCATCCCGGTCATCGCCACGGACGTGCTCATGGTGGGTCCGGCCTTGGGCGGATTACTGGGAGCAGCCGACGGCATCGGCGCGTTTGTCGGAGCCATGATCATCGCCACGCGGCGCAATTACAGCTTCCACGGACGTTACTTCGCCTTCGGAGCGATCATTGTCGCCGTGGGCGTGGTGGCCGTCGCGTGGTCGCCGTGGTTCTTCGTCTCGTTCCTGCTCCTCTTCGCCGCCGGCGTGGGTCAGTCCGGGTTCAGCACCATGCAGAGCACGATCCTCATGCTATCGACCGCGCCGGAAATGCGCGGCAGGATCATGGGCTCCCAGGGCCTGGTCAATGGGCTGGGTCACCTGGTTGGCGGGTTCGAGATCGGCGCAATCGCGCAGGCTTTCACCATCTCCCTGGCCATCGGTCTCAATGCCGGTATCGGCCTGCTCCTGATGGCGCCGGTGATGATATTGACCCCTCTGATCAAGCGGGCGGTGGAGCCGTACCAGCCCCGGGGCTGACCGCTTTCCGGCCGTCACTCCAGAGTGGTGACACAGCGGGCGGGCTCGGACTCCGCCAAAACCTGCGGCCGATGGCCCGTGTGCACGTAGTCGGCGATGAGCTTGCCCGCCATCGGCCCGCGCCCGAAGCCCGATGAGGCCAGGCCGCTCACGATGTACACCTCATCCAGCTGCGGTATCTTCCCGATGATCGGCCGGCCGTCCAGGGAGAATGGCATCATCCCCGACCACGTGCGGCTGATGGACATTCCCGCCAGCATGGGCAGGATCTCGCTGGCGTGGCCGAAGTTCACCTCCACGCCTCCGGCGTCCACGGTGTAGTCGTAGCCGACAACCTCCCGGTCGCCGCCGAAGATGATCTCGCCGTCGCGGTTCTGCCGTCCGTACAGGTGTCGCGTGACCCGATTGGGGCCGATGTGCGTGAGCTCGGGCGGGTGGTCGGCGTCGCCGCCGGGGTTGCGGCCCCAATGCGCGTAGGACTCGGCCGACGACAGCGAGTGGAAAGACCGGGGAGGCAGTGGTTGGGTTGCCCACATCTGCCCGCGCACCGGCACGATGGGGATGCGCACGCCCATCATCTCGCCCAGCGGCCCGCACCAGGCTCCGGCCGCGATGATGAGCCGCTGGGCGGAGAACTCATCGTTGGTACAGGTGACGCGGTAGGTTCCTTCGGTCGTGCGGGCGATCCCCGTGACCTCACAGCCCGTCCGGACAGTTGCGCCGCGTGCCACTGCCGCGTCGGCGAAGGCGCGGGTGGCCTTCCTGGGATCGGCCTGGCCCCGCAGGGGGAAGTGCATCGCCCCATACAGGTCAGGATTGAGTTCCGGCTCGATGCCGCGGGCTTCGTCCGTCGTGAGCAGGTCCAGCGTGTACCCGCGGGATTTCAACGCCAGCACACGGTCCCGCGCGTAGACGTACTGCTCTTCCGTTTGGACAGCCTGGAGGCCGCCGGACGCGCGGAATTCAATGTCGTAGCCCAGATGCAGTTGCAGGCTCCGAAAGATCTGTAGGCTGCCCATGGTCAGGTACGATTCCAGGTCCGGCACGTGTCCCCAACCCAGCGCGCCAATGCCACCGGCGTTGACCCCCGACGCCTCGGAGGCGATTTCTCCCCGCTCCAGCAGCGTGACGCTGCGCCCGTGCGATGCGAGATGGAAAGCCGCGGAGGCTCCGACGATACCCCCGCCAATGACGATTACTTCAGCATCCGCCATGCTCACCTCGTATGGTATCTGTCCAGACTTGAAATGTCCGTCTCACGCCAAAGCCGTTATACCGGCGAAAGCCGGTATCCAGGAGTCTTTGCCGTATACACGTTTGCCGGTGCCTGGGCTGCCTGGATTCCTGCTTCCGCAGGAATGACATCTTCTCGATTAACGGCGCCTCACGCCTCATAACACGCAACCCAGTGCCCGGGCCCATGCTCCTCCATGGGCGGATGCGGGTTGTCCCGGCAGTGGTCCGTGGCGACTGGGCAACGGTCGTAGAAGCGGCATCGGGACGGAGGGTCGATGGGCAGCGTCAGGTCGCCGCGAATGTCGGGGCGATCCCGGCGGTAGGTCGGATCCGGCACCGGCACCGCCGACAGCAGGGCCCGTGTGTACGGATGCAGCGGGTTGCGCAGCAGTTCCTCGGTTTCCGCCATCTCGACGATCTTGCCCAGGTACATCACGGCGATGCGATGGCACATGTAGCGGGCCACCGCCAGGTCGTGAGTGATGTACAGGTATGAGATGCTCAGGCTCTGCGCCAGGTTTTGCATCAGGGTCATGATGCCCGTCCGGCTGGACACGTCCAGCATGGACGTGGGTTCGTCGGCAACCACGAAGGACGGGCCGATCACTAGCGCCCGCGCAATCGCCACCCGCTGCCGCTGCCCGCCCGAAAGCTCGTGGGGATGGCGGAACAGGAACGACCCCGCCGGCGTGAGTCCCACCTGGGTCAGTATCTCCGTGACTCGGTCCACCCGGTCGGTCAGGTGGCCGATCCCCTGCACCGCCAACGGTTCGGCGATGGTGTCGTATATCGTCCGGCGCGGGTTCATCGACTCGTACGGATCCTGGAAGATCATCTGCGCCTGTCGGCGGAAGGAGCGCAGGTCCGCAGAGCGTATCGTGCTGGCGTCCACCGCCTCGCCCGACCCCGCGTCCGCGTCCGGCGAGGGGAACCGGAAGCTGATCTGGCCGGACGTGGGCTCGAGCAACTTTACCAGTAGCTTGCCTACCGTGGTCTTGCCGCATCCTGACTCACCCACCAATCCCATGCTCTCCCCGGGAGACAGGTTGAATGAAACGTCCTCAACCGCGTGGATGAAGCTGGACGGCTGGCGAAACAGGCTCTTGGACACCGGAAAACGCTTGGTCAACTCTTCCACGGCAACCAGCGGCCGGCTATCACGACTGCTCACTTCCCTACCCTCCATACCGAACCGCCAGAGCAATTTTGCATGGATACACAGGATGGACAGGATAATCACTGATTATCAAATCACATCCTGTTTATCCTGTTCATCCATGTAAATACCAGTCAGGGGATGCCAGCAAGCGGCCCAATGGTCCCCGCGAATAACCCGGGCGGGAAATTCCGTTCGGCAGACCTCATCGGCGTACTGGCAGCGAGGGTGGAACGGGCATCCCGAGGGAGGGTCGATCAGGTTCGGAGGCTCGCCGGCCAGGCTCGCCAGCGGCAACCGGTCGCCGTGCACGCTGGGGAACGACGACATCAACGCCGCAGTGTACGGATGCATCGGCGACCGGAACACCTCGGCGGTGTCTCCCAGTTCCACCAGCCTTCCGGCGTACATCACGCCGATCCGGTCCGTCACCTCCGCTACGACGCCGATGTCGTGGCTGATGTAGATCATGCCCATGCGAAGTTCCTGCTGAACCAGCTTCAATTCCCGCAGGATGCGGTCCTGAACGATGACGTCCAGGGCGGTGGTCGGTTCGTCGGCGATGATCAGGTCCGGATCGCAGGACAGCGCCATGGCGATCACCGCCCGCTGCCGCATTCCTCCGCTGAACTCGTGGGGATAGCGGTCCATCAACTGTGGGTCCAGGCCCACCATGCGGAACAGGCGCGCCACGCGCTGCCGGGCATCCGACATCGTTGTTTCCATTCCGTGGGCCTCGATGGCCTCGATGATCTGCTGCCCGACCCGGTGCACGGGGTCCAGGGAGTTCATCGCGGCCTGGAACACCATGGCGATGCGACGCCAGCGGTAGCCACGCATCTCCTCGTCGGACAGCGGTAGCAGGTCGGTCCCGCCCAGCCTGACCTGACCGCCGGCCAGGCGCGCGTTCTCGGGCAGCAGCCGCATCAGGCAGTTGGCCACCGAGGTCTTGCCGCATCCCGACTCGCCCACCAGCCCCAGCGATTGCCCCTGCGCCAGCCCGAAGCTGACCCCCTCCACTGCCCGCACCTCCCCCTGCCGCGTCTGGTAGCGCAGGGAGAGGTCGATCACCTCCAGGACAGGTGCTTCGTAGGCTGCGGCCATCTCGTCGTCTCCGCATTCACGCGGTGTGTCGCCGCAGCCGCGGGTTGACCACCTCGTCCAGCGCGCGGCCCACCAGGTAGAACGCGCTGCACAGGAAGGTAATCGACGCTCCGGCCGGAATGATGAGCCACCAGTACCTCGTGCCGCCCAGCAGGTAACCTCCAGTATTCGCGGTGTGGATCATGATCCCCCAGCTCATCCGCAGGTCCAGCAGGCCCAGGAAAGACAGCACCGCCTCGGCAAAGATGGCGCCCGTCACCGTGAACATCATGTACAGCAGCGACAGCGGCAGCAGGTTGGGAATGATGTGCACGAAGATGATGTGGAAGTGCCCGCCGCCGGCCACTCGCGCCGCCTCGATGTAGGGTTTCACGCGGATGCTCAGCGCTTGCGATTTGAGGATGATCGCCGTCCCGCCAAAGCCGCCCAGGATGCCGATGATAAGCGCCAGGTAGAACAGGTTCAGCTTGAACAGCGCGCTGAGCACGATCAGCAGCGAGATGCCGGGCAACGCGATGATCAGGTCCGCCAGCCGCATGAAAAGCGCGTCCACCAACCCGCCGTAGTAGGCGGCTACCGCTCCCACCGTGGTGGCGATCCCCACCGTGACCAGGGCCGCGGTTATCCCCAGCACGAACTCGGACCTGGTGCTCGACAACAACTGGCTGAGCACGTCCCTTCCCAGTGGGTCGGTGCCCAGGGGGTGCCTCCAGTTCGGCGGCGAGGGATGCTCCAGCCGGTCGAACGCATACCCGGTGACTGGGTCGTACACCTCGGCATCCCAGACGGTCGCCATGAGGATGGGATGCGAAATCGCCATCAGCGCGAACAGGACGATGGTCGCCAGCGACAGGACCCCGATGCGGCTCTCCACGAAGATGGCCCAACCACCGCGAAAGGATCGCAGGGCCAGCCTCGTCCGCGCCATCGCCATCTGGGCGCGGCCCGGATGCAGATCGACCAGCGGCGGCTCCGGAATCCCGGGCGGTTCGCCGGAGAAGACGTGCTGGTCGGGTTGGGGGCCGATCACTGGTAGCGTATCCGTGGGTCGAGGTACACGTAGAGCACGTCGACGATGACATGGGCCAGCAGCGAGAACAGCCCGATAAACACCATGGAGCCCATCACCAGCGGCAGGTCCTCCGAACGCACCGCGTCAAGCAGCGTCATGCCCATGCCGGGCCACGAGAACACGCCCTCGATGATCACGCTGCCGTCGATGGCAAAGATCAGGCTGTACACCAGGCTGGTGACCACCGGGAGCAGAGCGTTGCGCGCCGCGTGCCGGTCCCGCACCACCTTCTCGGGCAACCCCTTGGCGCGGGCCGCCATCACGTAGTCCTCGCGCATCGTTTCCAGCATGCTGTTCCGCGTCAGCAGCATCGTGCCGGCAAAGGATATGAGTGTGAGCGTAACGATGGGCAGCAGCATGTGCCTGAGGATGTCCAGGGCCAGGAACCCGATGTCGGACAATGCCCACGCCAGCGGAATCGCCACAACGCCAGCCGCGATCAACGGCATCGCCAGGCGTGAGCGACCAATCCGTCCCGCCCTCCGGAACAGCAGCGCCACGAGGAACACGAAGAACAGGAAAGCGGCGGCCGTAAGCAGCATGTAGCTGAAAACGTGGTTGGCGCTGACCTCCGCGCCCCGCCAAACCAGGGGGTCCAGGAACTTGCCCACCGGCAGCCAGCCCAGCTTGAACGCGAAGATCCAGATCATCATGAGCCCGAAGGCCGGCGTAAACGCGGTGAACAGCGTCGCTCCCGAGATGGTCGCCGCATACTCCAGCACGCCACCCCGACGCCACGCGATGGCCTTGCCCAGAAAGAACCCTACGTAAAAGGACACCGCCGTGGCGGTAAGGAACAGCACCGCCGTCCGCGGCAACCGCTCCGCCAGCACGTCGATCACCGGACGGGGAAAATGCCCGAAGGAGACCCCGAAGTTGCCGGTGAAGGTGTTCTTCATGTGGACCAGGTACTGTTGCCACAGCGGCTTGTCCAGCCCGAAGGACTCCTTGATCTGTGCCCTCACCTCCGCCGGCAGGTCAGGGTTCAGCGCGTAGAAGGTGGCATAGTCCCCCGGCTGCGCCTGCACCAGGAAAAACGTCAGCGTGACGATCAGGAACAGGGTCAGCGCCATCTGGCCGGCCCGCTTGGCCAGGTATCCCGTCATCGTGGGATAAGCCTCTCTACCACTTCATTTTTGCCGTAGCAGGTCACAAGTCGGTACAATGTACACGCACGGCGCATGGAGGAATCCGATGGAAGATATTTTGGTTATCATCCTGTTGGTTGTCATGATGACCGCAGGGATGGTGCTGTTCTTTGGGGGGCTGGCTTGGCTCGGGTTCGATGCGTATCGTTCAATGCGCCGCTCGCGATCATCGGCAGAACAGCAAGGCTCCAAGAGCGCCGAGGTTGAGGCGTGAACAACTACGTGATCGTTGGTGTATTGGTCGGACTGATTCTAATGTGCGCCTGCGGTATGGTCTGGCAATCATGGGTGGCGTCGCCCAGCCTGTCCCCCGCCCAGCAGCAACTGCTTGGGGCGTTGGATTGGCTACTGAAAGGCGCGGTGGGCGCATTGATGGGATTCCTGGCCTGTTGGGCTCGGCATCCCCGTCCTGAACGGTAGGTATTTTGGCGTTTATTTGAATTGGACTAGCTCAGTGAGGCCGGAAGCGTTTTGCAAGCCGCCCAGAGCGTAGGTGTAGGGGTACTCGATACGATCGCTCCGGTAGGCTTCCACCAGCGGCGTGTCGAACAGCGGCACGTAGGGCAGGTCATCCGCCAGGAACTCCTGCATCTCAAACACCAGTTGGCGCGCCGCCTCGACGTCGGTCTCCGCCAGCAACTCGTCGGCCAGCTTGTCGAACTCCGGGTTGTTGTAGCCGCCGGCGTTGTGGCCCTCCAAACCCGAATGCCGGCTGTGGAAGAACGCCTCCAGGTAGTCCGGGTACAGGCTCAGCGCCCAGCCCAGGATCCACATGTCAAAGTCCTGCTGGTCGAACACCTTTTCCACGATCAGGTTGAAGCCGGTCAGGTCGGCGTGCGCCGGGATGCCCACCTCGTTCAGCCACCGCTCGATCCAGATGGCGAAGGTTGACCGCAGCGGATCATAGCCCGGGCTGGGAGCCAGGATGTCGATGTCGGGGATCGGTTCGCCGTTGGGCATTTTCAGGCCCTCGCCCCGCTGCTCCACAAACCTGCCGTCTTCGCTGACCCTGGGCTCAGTTTCCCAGGTGAAACCCGCCGACTTCAGCAGTTCCACCGCCCGCGCCACTCGTTCGGCTCGGCTCATGCCTTTGCCGATCTCGGAAACGTCCGCGTTGTACCACGCCTGGTTTCCGGGCGGCACCATCGCGTACATGGGGAAGGCCACGCCCTGCAGCACCGTGCTGGTCAGGAATTCTTTGTCGATCAGCGTGGCCACGGCCTGCCGGAACTCCTTGCTGCTCATGGGCTCCTTGCGGAAGTTGAAACCCAGGTAGCGGACACCGTCGTTGGGGTTTTCGATCACCGTCAGACCGTCCTCGCCCTGCAACTGCTCCTGCAGACCGCGGGAGAGCCCCAGCGGGTTCAACATGAAATCGATGTCGCCCTTTTTGAGGGCCAGCACCGTGGCGTCCTGGCTGCCGTATATCGAGTAGATGGTGCTGTCCGCGTAGGGGCCGACGGTGTACTCCAGCGATTTGTCGCCGCCGGTTTCTCCGAACGCGCCGAACTGGTGAGCGCCGGGTTTGGTCTCAAAGTAGGCCCCGCTGGCATATTGGGTGATCACCGTGTCGGCGAAATAGTAGTCGGGGTTCCTGGTCTTCTCCGCGAAAGCCCCGCGCTCCCATTTTTCGAACCCGTAGCCGCCGGCGGTGGGCTCGTCGCTGGAATCATGGGCATACAGGACCTTGTGCTGCTCGGTGAGGTCGCCGGCCTGCATGGCCTCGGCCACCACCGGCTCCCAGTACGCCTTCGGGAAGATGGGCATGAACGCCAGCCCGAATTGCCAGCGGGCCAGACCCGGCTTCTGCTTGAAATAGATTTTCAACTGGTGTGGGTCGAGCGCTTCGGCGTGATCGAAGTACTCCGGGTCCACGATTGATGGCCAGTTGCCCGACAATTGCATCTCGGCAACGGTCTGGGCGGTGAAGGCGAAATCCTCGGCCGTAACATCCGTACCGTCGCTCCACGTCACCCCCTCCTTGAGCGGAACTTCGGTGGTCCAGAAAGTCTGCCCGTCCACCTGTTCCTCCGCCAGCGCCGTGGGGAAGTCGGAGGCCAGCGAGGGAACCCAGTCAAATCGCTGTGAGGAGTAGGTGTAGAGCGAAGGCTTGGAGCCCCCCAGGACGTACAGGTTCCATACCGTCCCGTCCGGCCCCAGGTAGGCCCAGTAGTTGGTGGTGGTCAGGTCAGCCGAGATGCCGATCTGGTACACGTTCTCCACGCCATCACCGGCGTCCGGCGTGGGTGCGACACCGGCCGGGGCCGTGGTGGCCGCGGGCGCAGCTGGCGCTGCGGATGACGACGGCGCGGACGGCGCTTCCGTCGCTTGGGGCCGGGCCGCAGTGGTGGGCGGAGCCGGCGGCGGCGCTGCTGATCCCGCGTTCGCCGGGTCGGGCGTGGCGGTGACCACAACTTCGGTGACCACTTCTCTGGTGCATCCCACGAACACAAACAGCGCCACTATCAGGCCGATTATCATCGAGAATCTATACGTATGCAGCATCCAATCCACCTCAAACCGTGCGCCGAAATCTAACACGCTATCGCCGAATTCCGCAAGAAAGTCCTCTGCTGGAAAACGCTTGCTGAACCATCTACGACCGGAGAGTGGTGGTAGGATTGGGTCGGTTTCTATTCCCGCACTGGCATCCCCCTCGATGGGCACGCCTGGACTGGAAACGTGATGGGGAAACACAACGCACGCCACTAACCGATATGAGGTCTTGCTGATGAACATACAGACTTTGGACCAGTGTCCGCAGAATCATCGCGGAGGTCAGGTTTCGCACCTGCTTTTGGCGGCCGGCCAGTTCGGATCCGAGAACCTGGCCGTCACCTGGGTCGAGGGCGAACCGGGCAGCGAGCAGGCCGTCCACTCCCACGACGGCCGGGAGCAGGTGTACGTGATCGTGCAGGGCCGAGGCGCCATGCGGGTCGGCGAAGAGGTGGAAGAAGTCAGCGCGGGAACGGCCATACTGGTTCCCCCCGGCACGGACCACTCGATCCGCAACATCGGCGAGGAGAATCTGATCTACGTTTCCGCCACCTCGCCGCCATTTGCGATGCAGGAGGGGAACACTCAGTGGTCAACGCCGGCGGAATCGTAGGCCGGCCGAGTTGCGTACCCAGTTTGAGGCGGGAAACGTCAGAAGCAGGATTTTCAAGATTTAAGGATTATCAGGATTGAAGCCGTTCCGTGATGGAGATCTTCTAATCCTGCTAAATCATAAAATCCCATAAATCCGGCTTCCGACGATTTACGAGAGTGGGTACGCATGAGACAGGTGGCCTACTTGTCGCGCATCAAGCGCGAAGACACTTCTTTACCGCGACGGCTCCGGTCCACCGTGGTCTATAATGCGTGCCGATCATTACCCTGACCACGTTGCGCCGGAGCCGGATATGGACGGCATTTACCTCGACTACAACGCCACCACTCCCATTGACCCCGCCGTCGCCGAGGCCATGCTGCCCTACGTGCATGGGCTATTCGGCAACCCGTCCAGCGGCCATGCCTTCGGCCTTGCCGCACGCGAGGGAGTTGACCTGGCCCGGCAGCAGGTGGCCACGATGCTCGGTTGCTCGGCGGACGACCTGATCTTCACCAGCGGCGGCACCGAGGCCAACAACCACGCCATCAAGGGCGTCGCCGGCGCAAATCGTCATCGCGGCATCCACATCATCACCTCGGCCGTTGAACATCCGGCGGTGACCGAGGTCTGCCGATTTCTTGAAGGGCAGGGGGTACGCACCACCTACCTGCCTGTTGACGAGTGCGGCATGGTTGACCCCCAACAGGTCGAAGACGCCATCACCCCCGAAACCCGCCTCGTCACCATCATGCACGCCAACAACGAGGTCGGGTCCATTCAACCCATCGCCGAGATCGCTGAAATCGCTCACCGCCACGGCGTGCTGGTTCACAGCGACTGCGCCCAGTCCGTCGGCAAGGTTCCGGTGAAGGTGGACGATCTGGGCGTCGACCTGCTATCCGTGGCCGGGCACAAGCTGTACGCTCCCAAGGGCATCGGCGCCCTGTACATCCGCCCCGGCGTCCGACTGGAAAAGTTCATGCACGGCGCCAGCCATGAGGGCAACCGCCGCGCCGGCACCGAAAACATCATCCTGATGGCCGGCCTGGGCCAGGCCTGCGAACTCATCGAGCGCAACCTGGCCGAATACGCCGGCCACATGGCCGCCATGCGCGACCGCTTGGAGCAGGGCCTGCTGGCGTCGGGCCACGACGCCAGGGTCAACGGACACCCGACCGAACGGCTGCCCAACACCTGCAGCATCGGCTTTCGCGGGCGGGAGGCCGATGGTATATTGGCCGGTCTGCCCACGGTGGCAGCCTCAGCCGGCGCCGCCTGCCATAGCGATCGAGTGGAGCTGTCCCACGTCCTCGAGGCGATGAACGTGCCCACCGAGTACGCCATGGGCACCCTGCGCCTCACCGTGGGCCGTTACACCACCGCAGAAGAGATCGACCGGGCGTTGGCCGAGATCTCCGACGTGGTCGCCAACCTGTCGTCGGTTCACGCCGCCGCCAACTAACTTGCAGACAAAAGGAGCACCAGAATGACCACCCAGACCAACCCGGGCGCCCTTGACGCCGCTACCATGGCCGACTTCCAGGAAGCCTTCACTTCCCAGTCCAACCATCAGTTGATGCAGAATGTCGTCACTCAGCATGACGTGAACGACGTTGCCCTGAACCGAAACATCGTCGCCGAGGCCACCCACAGCTTCTCCACCGTGCTGGACGACTGGAGCGTCACCAACCAGGCCCGCTCCGGCCGCTGCTGGATGTTTGCCGGCCTCAACCTGTTCCGGTCTGAAACCCGCAACGTCCTCAACGTCAAGGAGTTCGAGTTCAGCCAGAGCTACGTCATGTTCTGGGACAAGATGGAGCGCGCCAACTACATCCTGGAGGCCGTCATCGAGACCGCCGACCGGCCCATCGACGACCGCGTGGTGGCCTGGCTCCTGCAGCAGCCCCTGGGCGACGGTGGCCAGTGGGACATGTTCGTCAGCCTGATCCGCAAGCACGGCGTGGTGCCCAAGACCGTGATGCCCGAGACCGAAAGCTCCGGCAACTCCATGCGCATGAACGCCGGCCTCAACTATCAGGTCCGACAAGGCGCGCGCAACATTCGCAGTCTCTATGCCGACGAAGCCGGCCTGGATGCCATGCGCGAGGCCAAGCAGGAAGCCCTCCGCGCCATCTACCAGATCCTCTGCATCCACCTGGGCACCCCGCCGGCCCAGTTCGACTGGCAGTGGAAGGACAAGGACGGCGAGTTCCACCGGGACGGCGAGATGACGCCCCTGGCGTTCGCCGAGAAGTACATCACCACCCCGATGGAAGACTACGTTTGCTTGGTGAACGACCCACGCGGCTCCAGCCCGCCGGGCCGCACCTACACCGTCCAGTACCTGGGCAACGTCGTCGACGGCACCCGCATCACCTACCTGAACGTGGACATCGACCTGATGAAGGACATCGCCATGCGCATGCTCCAGGACGGCATGCCCGTCTGGATGGGCTGTGACACCGGCAAGCAGATGCACCGCGACAAGGGCCTGTGGGACGCTGAGCTCTTCGACTACGCCAGCGTCTACAGCGCCGACTTCGAGATGGACAAGGCGGAGCGCCTGGAGTACCACCAGACCGCCATGACCCACGCCATGCTCTTTACGGGCGTGGACGTAGTGGACGGTAAGCCCCGTCGCTGGCGCGTCGAGAATAGCTGGGACGACAAGGTGGGCGAGAAGGGATTCTTCCTGATGAACGACTCGTGGTTCGCCGAGTACATGTTCGAGATCGCCGCGCCGAAGAGCTACCTGCCCCAGGAGTTGCAGGATGCGTTGGCCCTTGAACCCATCGTCCTGCCTCCGTGGGACCCGATGGGCTCCCTGGCTGGCGCCTGAAAACGGGCTCGGAGCAGAGATCGCAGGGGCGAATGATCATTCGCCCCTTATTCTTGGCTCTTCCTGACCTACCGGGGTTCTGCCAACTTGGTAGTGACCAGGTAAAGCCACGGCGCGCCCAGCTCGAAGGGCGTCAGTTCCAGGTCGCCATAGGCCTGATGCTGGGCGAAACCCGCAAGCTCCAGCATCGCCATCAACTCGCAGTAGGTGTACAGCCGGATCGACATGTGCCGCGTTTCGCGCGCGGTGCCCCGTATGAACGTCCACGTTGATTCCAACCGGCCGCTCTCGTGGTCGTAGCCGCGCTCCTCCAGGGCCAACAGGTCTCCGGCTCTTTCCCACACCCGGGGTTCCTGAACTGTATCCAGCAGCAAAGTTTCCAGCAGCGGCGTATCCAGCGCCAGCCGGCCGCCCGGCTTCAGGCTCCGGGACACCGCCCGCAGGAACTCCAGGTTGCCGGCGTCGTCGAAGTAGCCGAAGCTGTTCCAGAAGCACACCGCGCCATCGTAGGCTCCATCCTCGGGCAGGCGCCTCATGTCGCCCTGCCGCCAATCCGCCTCCAACCCGCGCGCCGCCGCCGCTTCCTCTGCCCACTCGATAAGCTGCTGGTTCTGGTCAATGGCGGTTATACGGTAATGCCGGTCGGCCAATTCCAACGCCAGACGCCCGCCGCCGCAGGGTACGTCAAGCACGCGAGCACGAGATGGCAACCCCATCGCCTCGTGGATGAAACCGACCTCGGCCCGGGTCTGCTCCTCGTCACGGGCACCCCGGACGTACTCTAGGCACAGGCCGGAATAGAAGTCGACCCACCACTGGTTGGGATCACACCTCAATGAAAATGCCCCGCTACGTGTAATCTTGGGATTGCAACTAATCCAGAACTAGCTATTCTGCAGGGGGCAATGGTTGCACGACGTCCCTTCCGCCCGGCAATAGGAGGCCTACTGCGTGGGCCTGTTCTGCCAGATTGCGTGCCATTCCGCAGAGCGTACTTGCGTCTTGCTGGGTCGGAACTGGTACACGCCGCCTGACCATTGACGCGAGCATTTTCTGAAAAAGGGAGCGCGGGTAAACACGCATACCTTGGGGTACGTGAACCTTGTCGGTGTGTTCTCGTAAATATTGATGGCATTGGCGAGCCATAGTCATATATCCAATTCCTTCCGTGGCTTTGTCCCAAGCTGCATTGGCATTTTTGCTGTGAACGTCTTGATCGACACTTTGTGTAGTAGCGATCAAGTTCCAATAGTGAGCAGCTTCCGCCAAGCACAGAGCGGCCTGACCGTACAAGCGCGGGGTTTCCACTCTCAGATATGACCCTTCCAGTCCATAAGGGGTTATTGCCTTGTGGTCCCCGAATCGGACACCAGGCATGGTCAGTCGTACCATGGGCTTTCTCCGTGAATCTTATTGGCAGTATATCCGTGGTCCGAATGCAAGTGCTTTTGGTCAGCTCGCCAGCAGTTCCTTCAACTGCGCGTCGATGAACGTGGTGTCCGCCGGGTTCCTTCCCGGCCCGCCGCCGGTGTGGCCCCAGATCGTCTCGATGACCCGAAGCTCGGCGTTGGGCATCATGGAAACCTCGATCTCGTTGTCCTCCGGCGGGAAATACTGGTCGGTGCGCGACGGCATCACGAACGCCTTGGCCTTGATCGAACCCAGGGCTTTGGCGCAGTCTCCGCCGTAGAGGGGGTTGTCGCTGATGTCGCCGGCCTGCCACGTGGCAACCATCGCCAGGATGTTGTTGGCGTCCTGCTGCAGGTATCGCCCTTCCCAGGACGTGATGAGGTAGTCCTCCAGCGAGGAGTGCCCGATGTCCAGGTACACCTTCTCCCGGTAGAACGCCTGCGACGGCGCCCAGCCGGCGTACACCCTGGCCATCGCCCGCAGCCCTTTCGCCGGCGGCGTTTCGTACCAGCCGTTGTTCCAGGCATCGTCGGCGCACAGGGCCGCCTTCACGCCCTCCAGGAAAACGAAGTTGTGCCGCGCCGTCTTCGCCGAGCCGCACCACGGCGCGATGCGCTCCACCATGTCCGGATACAACGCGCCCCAGTGGAAAGACTGCTGTGCTCCCATGGAGAACCCGCACACCAGCGCGATCCGCTCGACGCCGAACTGCTCGGTTACCAGGCGGCGCTGGAAACCGATGTTGTCGTAGTAGGTGACCCGGGGGAATCGCGCCCGGCCGTAGGGAGCCGGCGTGTTGCTGGGCGACGACGACAGCCCGTTACCGAACAGGTTGGGGATGATGATGAAGTATCGCGCCGGATCCAGTGCCATTCCCGGCCCGATCATGGGCTCGTTGGCCGGGTGCTGCGACCCGAAGAAGGTTGGGAAGACGATCACGTTGTCCTTGCGCGCGTTCAGCTCCCCATAGGTCTGGTACGCCAGTTGCGCCCCCCGCAGCCGCAGGCCGCACTGCAAGTCAACGTCGCCCAGCTCAAAAATCTTGTGGTTGGTCATGTTCCGTCCTCGCCGGGGTTGAATGCCGGCCCGAAAACCAATAGGCTGCAACCAAGTCTAACAGCCCACAAATCCAAAAGTGGAGAGGTCGATCATGCTGAACAAAGTGCATCACGTGACCTATGTCGTGGAAAACGTGGACGACATGGCCGCCTACATCGAACGTAACTTCTCTCTGACCCCCATCCGGCGCGACGAGTTCACCGAGCGCGGCTTCAAGTCCATCCTCTACCAGATCGGCGAGACCCTGGTGGACTTCTTTGAGCCCCTGCGCGACGACACCCCCATGGCTGCCCAGCTACAGGCCACCGGCCCCGGCGTCATGCACGTCGCCTGGGGCGTGGACGGCATCGGCCAACTGTTCAACGACCTGCAAGCCAACGGCAACGACATGCGCGGAGACGGGCCGTCGGCTAGCCCCTTCGGCTACCTCACCGCCAGCATCGAGCCGGCCAGCTCCCACGGCATCTACTTCCAGCTGGCCGAAGGGGAGCACAGCTAGCCATGGAATATACGCAGCTGGGCCGAACTGGCCTGACGGTCTCCCGCGCCGGCTTTGGCGGTGGGGGCATCGGCCAGGTCTGGGGACCCACCGACGAGGCGGAGGCCATCGCTTCCGTCCACCGGGCCCTTGACCTGGGCATCACCTTCTTCGACGTGGCTCCATCCTACGGCGACGGCAAGGCTGAGGAGGCATTGGGCAAGGCGCTGGAAGGTCGCGCCGAGCCGGTGGTGGTCGCCACCAAGGTCCGCCTTCGCGCCGACGAGATGGACGACATCGCCGGGGCGGTGCAACGCTCCGTGGAGATCAGCCTGCGCCGGCTGCGGCGGGACTCGGTTGACGTGCTGCACGTGCATAACCGATTCACTGAGCATCGCGGCGAGGTTGCCGACTCACTATCGGCCGACGACGTATTGGGCCCGGTGTTGGACGCCTACCGGGCCGTGCAGCGGGCCGGCAAGACCCGGTTCATCGGCCTGTCGGCCATGGACCACCACGTGCCCACCATGCACCGGATCCTGGAGGCCAACGAGTATGACACCGTCCTGGCTTACTACAACCTGCTGAACCGGACGGGGATGGAATCGCCGCCGCCCGGTTTCAGCCAGCACGACAACGGGCAGATCATCCCGCTGGCGCGCAGCCTGGACATGGGCGTCATCGGCATCCGTTCCCACGCCGCCGGCGCGCTGACCGACGCCCTGGACCGCCCACCCCGTCCGGGGGATACCCTGATGCAGAAGGACCTGGCCAGCGTCCAGAAGCTCGGGTTCCTGCTGGACGGCCCCATCCGGACCCTGTCCCAGGCGGCCATGGTCTTCTGCCTGATGAACCGCGACATCCACACCACCGTGCCCGGCGTCAAGAACCGCGCCGAGGCCGAGGAAACCGCCGCCTGCGTCGACCTGCCGCCGATACCGGCGGAGCACCTGGAGCGGCTGCAGCAGCTCTACGAAAACGACTTCCGGGACTGATTGCCAGTCCCGGAAGTTCTACGTAGGGTTCGTTGGCCTTTACAGCGCCAGCGCGTAGCACGCCCGCCGCGGGTCAGCCCCCGTGCTCAGCGAGCCGGTTTCCGGGTCGCGCACCGACACCGTTGCGCCCAGCCCGCAGTTGGCCGTGCGGTGGATTTTGTGGCCCAGCGCCTTCAGCGCGCCGACTGTAGAGTCGGCGAACCCGTCCTCCAGGTCCAATTGTCCCGGGTAGTACACGTGGGGGTAGAAGGAGTTGACGTTGCTGGAAGTGGCGAACCGGGGCGCTTCCACCGCCTGCTGCGGGTCCATGCCAAAGACCAGCGAGTTCAGGATCAGTTGCAGGTTGCCCTGCACCTGGTTGTCGCCGCCGGGGCAGCCCACGGTCATCGCCGGCTTGCCGTCCTTCGCCACGATGTAGTTGACCAGCGTGGTGCGCGGCCGCTTGCCCGGTTCAACCACGTTGGGATGCCCCGGCTCGCAGTTGAACATCTCAATGCGCGTGCTCAGGCAGCAGCCCAGCTCCGGGAAGAACACCGACTTGGAGAATGACCCGCCGCTGATGGTGCCGCACACCAGGTTGCCGTGCTTGTCCAGCACCGACACGTGCGTCGTTCCGTCATCGGCGGAGGTGTCGGGCCCGAGTGCCGCCGCCATGACCTGCGGCGCGGTGCGTCCTGACTTCTTCGAGAACCGCCACGGATCGCCGGCCGGCCGTTGCTCGGGATACGCGCCCTCGGGGTCGATCTCTCCGGCCCGGATGGCGGCGTACTCCTTGGACAGCAGGCCGTCCATGGGCACCGTCGCGAAATCGGGGTCACCGTAGAAGGCTTCTCGGTCGCCAAAGCACAGCTTCAGCGCCTCGGCCACCGTGTGGATATACGCCGGGCTATTGTGGCCCATGGCCTTAAGGTCGAAGTTCTCCAGGATGTTCAGCGCCTGCATCAGCATGGGCCCCTGCGTCCAGGAGTCCTGCCCCCAGACCTGGTAGCCGTGGAAGGTCGTGGTCACGGGCTGACCAAACTGCGACCGGTATCCCGCCAGGTCCTCCATGGACAGGATACCGCCCACTTTGCGCGTTTCTTCCACGATCAGCTCCGCGATGGGTCCCTCGTAAAAGGCGTTCCTCGCCGCTTTCAGGCAGTCCTTTCTGGAACCCGACGCCTGGAGCGAGGCATCCCGCATGGCCTTCAGCGTGTTGGCCAGCCCCGGCTGCCGCATCATGGCGCCAGGCGCAGGAACCTCGCGGTTCTCATAGAACACTTCCCAACCGCCCGGCGGGAAGTTGTCGAACTGCTCCTGGCCCGTCCGTGAACGGAGCCGTTCCAGCATGTACTCGTAGTGCGGTATCCCGTCCTCGGCATAGCGAATTGCCGGCTCCGCCACTTCCGCAAACGACATTGTCCCGTACCGGTCCAGCATGTTGATGAACGCGTCGACGATCCCCGGCTGGGTGAAGGACAGCGGCGCGTGCTTGCCCGGTCCGGTGGGGATGCGTTCATGGCCGCGCGAGCGGTAGAACTCCGCCGTGGCCGCGCCCGGCGCGCCGCCCTGCCCGCTCAGCGACACCAGGTCGCCGCTGTCGGAGTCGTACAGCATGAACACCCCTTCGGCCGCCAGCGAGTAGGACGCGATGGGCTCAACCACCGCCGCGGCGAGGCTGGCCGCAACCATGGCGTCGAAGGCATTGCCGCCGGCCAGCAGTATGCGCATTCCGGCCATCGATGTAAGGTAGTGTCCCGAGGAGATCACTCCTTCATTGGAGCGGACTACAGGTCGCCCCGTGTCGGGCAGGTTCACGTCGCCCTGTTCCAGGTTGTGGATCGTTTGCGCGATGGCCATGTCGTCTCCTTGCGTTGAGTGGCGAAATTCTCGTTTATTGTCAACCGGCTAGATTGTACCGTTGGCGTCAGTCTCCAACAGCACCCTGGCGTATTCCTGTCCCACCAGGTCCATGATGAGCGTATCGCGGTGGGCCACCGCCTGCGCGTCCCGGTGAAAACGTTGCAACGGATCGGAATCGAAAAGCCCGTGGCCGCCGCTGATGTCGAACAGACGGTTCACCGACTGCAGGCACAGCTGGATGATATAGCCTTTGTCCCTGCGGTATTTCGCCCGTTCCAGTAGCGTGTAGCCCGCTCCCGACTCGGCCCGGTCGAATATATCATCCAGGTCTCGGTCCATCAGCGCCCGCGCCGCGTCCAGTTCGGCGGCGCTCTGCGCCAGTCGGATCTGCACCATGGTGGAGTCGGCCGATTTGCCGCCGCCGGAAGTGCCCGTGGTCTTGGCGACGAATTCGTCAATCATCCCCTGGGCGATACCCAGCATCGGCGCCACCAGATCCCACCCCAGCAGCACGGTGATGGGAATCCGGTACCGGGTCTGCCGGTGCAGTTCCCAACCGCTCCAGTCGCCATCGCCAGCCGACGGCACGTCCAGGATGCGATGGGCGGGGACGAACGCGTCGTTCACTGCGATGTCCTTGCTGCCGCTGCCGCGCAGGCCGGAGACGAACCAGGTATCCACGATTTCGTAGTCGCCGGCCGGCAGCAGCGCCCAATTCCGCTCGCCGATGCCCGGCACGCCCAGCATCAGCCAGTCCGCTGCGTCGCAGCCGCTGGAGAACTCCCACCTTCCGGACAAGCGATACCCGCCTTCCACAGCCGTGCACGTCGACCTGCCCACGCTCAGCGAACTCGAGCTGAGGGCGTCCGGGTTCGTCCCGAACACCTCCTCCTGCGCCCGCTGCGGCCAGTATCCCACCAGCCACGAGTGGGCGGCCCACAGGCCATAGCACCATGCCGTCGCCGGACAACCCCGGGCCAGTTCCGCCGCTACGTGCAGGCTCACGCGGTAATCCGCGTCCAGTCCTCCAAACCGCCTGGGCACGGCGATACGACAGAGGCCGGACGCCAGGAGATCATCGACGGTCTCCGGGGGCAATCGCCGCAACTCCTCAGTACGCACCGCCCGCTCCTTGAGCACGGGCACCATTTCCGACGCCCTGCGGAGCAATTCCGTTTCGGACGCTGTATCAGCGCTAATTCGAGATACGACAGTCACGAATTCAACCTTTCGCGTGAGCCGACGTTCATATAAAGAGGAGCGCCTTATCCCTTAATCAATAATCAATGTTGCGCCTCGTATCGGCCAGCCTAACACGGCCGGCACAAGCCGGCTAACCTGGCCGGCTCCCCGCAGCCCCTATGGTATCATCGGCCACCCCAAGACCCCGCACGCTCGCACCAATAGCCGGACAGCGCAACCTGCAAGGGCCTAACGGGCGTGGCGTCCTTCGAGCCTGAAAACCTTTCGGAAGCCAATTTTGCGAATCTCCGCCACGCTCAACCGCGCTTCCTCCCCGCTGAGCATTTTCCGGAACCGCGACTTTGCCTTTGTCTGGGGTTCCACCGCCCTGGTGGGCGTCGGCACCCAGATGGAGTCCGCGGTGCTGGGCTGGTTCGTCCTCACCCTGACCGACTCGCCGTTTCTGGTGGGCGCTATCGCCGCCGCGCGGATGGCGCTCAACTTCCTCGCCCTGTTCACCGGCGCCCTGGCCGACCGGTTGCCTCGCAACCGTCTGCTCTCCTCCGTGGAATTCATCATGGGTTCCATGGGCATCCTGATGCTGGCCCTGATCCTCACCGGAAGGCTGGAGGTCTGGCACATCTTCGCGATCACGCTGGTGATGGGCGTGGTCCGCCTTTGCCAGATGCCGGTGGCTCAGTCCCTGGTAGCGGACACCCTGCGCACCGACCAACTGAGCCACGGCGCGGCGTTCAACACCGTTGCCATGAACATCGCGATGCTCTGCGGCCCGGTGATCGGGGGTTATCTGTTCAAGGGGCTGGGGCCACAGGGCGCGTACACGGCCATCGCCTGCCTTTACCTGGTCAGCGGCGGCGTGGCCCTTGGCATACGTCGGCCGGAGTCCAATGTCGTCCGCGCTCCTGAGCGCGTGCTCAGTACCGTGGTCAGCGGCCTGCGATACGTCGCCGGCAACCAGGTGCTCTGGGCAGTGCTCGCCGTGGCCGTCATCATCAATCTGGCTGGGTGGACCGTACATACCGGCCTGGCGCCCATCTTCGCCCGCGACGTGTTGGGCAGCGACTCCGCCGGCCTGGGGTTGCTGCTGTTCGCCTTCGGCAGCGGAGCGCTCAGCGGTTCCCTGGGTTTCACCATGCTGCCCAGTATCCGTCGTCCGGGGCTATTGCTGATCCTGGCGGTGCTGTCATGGCACGGCACCATTCTGCTGTTCTCCCTGTCGTCATCCTTCTACCTGTCAATGGGCATATTCGTCCTGGTGGGGATGTCATTTGCCTCCACCCAGGTTCTGATCTTGACCCTCCTTCTGCGTACCACCGATCAGCAGTTCAGGGGCCGCGTCATGAGCCTGCGGTCCTTTGCGATCCTCGCCTACAGCTTCGGCAGCGTCGGCGCCGGCGCGATTGCCGGATCGTGGGGCGCTCCCGGCGCGGCCCAGGTGGTGGGGTTCACCGGTATCGCCCTGGTTGTGCTGCTGGCCGTGGTGGCTCCGCAGTTGCGCCGTGCCTGACGCCCCCGTCGCGGCGAGGCAGCCGCAACTCGCAGCAGTGTCCGGCTGCTTATTGCCGTTGGTAATATGCGCTGTAGCGTATATTCGCTACAATCCGGGCGAATACAGACGCAGGCTGTCGATATGGTCACTCAACTCTCCCCCAACAGCGAAACCAACGCCAACACTGAACTCGGCAATGTGCTGCGCGGGATGCTGTACGGTTGCACGGTGCGTACCCAGAACACCCGGCTGATTGTGGGACAGCCCATGCTGGAACCGGACAACCTGGTTACCGCCCCTGACCGCGCTCCGGTGGTGGTTGAAGCCGAATACGAGGCCGTGGGCACCGGCGAGGCAGACGCCGCCGCCCGCCTGGGCCTGCGGGTGGTAAACGAGACCCACCCCATCGAAGCCGCCATCGCCCTGCGCTATCCCGATACCGTCAGGTTCGCCGGCAACCTGCGCGACGCGCTCGCAACCGCCCGTCTCTCCTACGCCGTGCTGTATCAGCACGGCAGCCGGTTTCCCGAATCGGGCTGGCTGGAAGGTTCCGTTGCCGACCTGGCCGACCTGATCCGCCTGGTGTCCGTGCCGCAAGAGGCCGTGGACACCGCCGCGGCCGCCCTGGAGCAGGGCATCGAGCGGGCGGCGGTGATCCTCAACGAAATGGTGGCGCTGCGTCCCAACATCACCCCAGCCATCGCCCGGCTGCTGGGGATGACCGACGTGCCGCAAACCCGGCGCATGGCCGGCGCCATCATCGCCAACGCCCTGGTCTTTCACCAGCGCATCGCCGGAATGCACCCGCAGGTGAAACACCTGGGACTGGTCTGCGGTCCCAGCGTCGCCAACCCGCAGGCGGAAACCTTGGCCGCCTGGACCCACATCCTGAGCATCAACTACTGGCCCATCTTTGCCATCGCCCGGGACATCCTGGAACAACTCCCGGCCGGCGAAGCCGGCCGTATCCTCGCCGAACTGCGCGAAACCGCCCAGCAGGTAGACACCGCCGGCGTAACCAATGCTCACGACCTCACCGGCCGCATCTTCCAGCGGCTCATTGCCGACCGCAAGTACCTGGCGACTTTCTACACCCTGCCCCCGTCCGCGGCCCTGCTGGCAAGGCTGGCGGTGAGCAAACTGCGTGCGCCACCCCCTGCCGCTCATCCTGAGCCTGTCGAAGGACATGGTTCGACAAGCTCACCACGAGCGGTTGACACAGTTGAAGGGGAATTTGACTGGTCCGATGCCGACGGCATCGTCGGCCTCCGCATCGCCGATTTCGCGTGCGGCACCGGCGCCCTGCTATCCGCCGTGTACGAGCAGATCGCCGCCCGCCACGCCAACGCCGGCGGCGACCCCGCCGCGCTGCATCCGGCCATGATGCAGGAAGTCCTCTACGGCTGCGACGTGATGCCCTCGGCCATACACATCACCGGCTCCACGCTGTCCGGCGCCTGGCCCAACGTCGGCTTCGACCAGTCCCGCCTCTACACCATGCCCTACGGACGGCAGTCCGACGGCACGGTGAAAATCGGCTCCCTGGAACTGTTGCAATCGTCGTCGGCCCTGACCCTCTTCAACACCAGCGACCCCGCAATGCGCACCGGCAGCGTGGGCGAGGAAACCGCCGCCCAGATCACCGCCGACATCCCCGACGAGGGGTTTGACCTGGTGATTATGAACCCGCCTTTTACCCGCGCCACCAACCACGAGGGTGCCCACGCCGACGTCACCAACCCCGCTTTCGCCGCCTTTGACGCCACCCGCGACGACCAGACCGCCATGGGTAACCGCATCAACGACCTGGGCAAGGGCAGTTGCTATCACGGCAACGCTGGCATCGCATCAGCATTCGCGGCGTTGGCGCACAGCAAGCTGAAGCCGGGCGGCGTGCTGGCGCTGGTGCTGCCTTTGTCGGCAGCGGTAGGCCTGTCATGGCAGGGGTTCCGTCAAATGCTGGCCGACGACTACATCGACCTGGAAGTATTGAGCATCGCCGCCAACGGCCGGGAGATGTCCTTCTCCTCGGACACCGGCATGGCGGAGTGCCTGGTTGTCGCCCGCAAAACTGTAGAAGCGACTCGTGAGTCTTCTCTGAAACCCGCGCGTTTTACATCCCTGCGCAACCGCCCTGCCGGTTTCGCCCCAGCCGCGGAAATCGCTAGAAACCTGCGCGCTACTGTCACCGTCCGCGATATAGACGATGGCCCTTACGGTGGTACGCACGTTAACGTCGGAACCGAGAACATCGGCGAAATTACGTCGGCAAAAATTGCTTAGCAATTTTTGCCGACGTGGAATTTTGTCCGTATAGAGGATGCGGCAGTAGCCCAAACTGCCCACGCTTTAGCACAATCCAGTCTATGGTTGCCCGGTCATCCGGCTCCACTGGACTTGCCCGTCGAAGATTTGGCCAACGTCGGCAAACTTGGTTTGGTTGACCGGGACATAAACGGCCCGGCCCCGCGCGGTCCATTCAGCAAGATTGCCGCCAGCCCAACGGCAACTTTTCCTGCCCTTTGGAACCACAACGCCAAGAAAGAAACTCGCATGGTCTGCGAACCCGACTCACAGTTGCAGGTTCGGCAAAGTATGGAGAGCAAAGCGGCGGAAGTTTGGGCAACCGCCAGTCGTGCCCATCTAAATCGTGAATATACTTTTGGATCACAACCTCTCGCCGTCGCATTCACCGAGCAACTATCAATCGGCGGAACTGCTTGGCCTAACGTAAGTTTTGACGATAAGCGATTCGACCACGCTTTTGCGGTTTGGGGTAACAGCACGTTGGGCCTATTGTGTTACTGGTGGCACTCCAGCCGACAGCAATCCAGTAAAGCGAGAATGACCATCCGCTCCGCTGAATCGCTGCCGACGCTGGACTTCCGCGTGCTAACCGACGCCCAATTAGCCACGGCGGAAAGCATCTTCAACGAGTTCCGCGACAAGGAGTTGCAGCCGGCCTACCTGGCCGACGCCGACCCCAACCGCGCCCTGCTGGACCGCCGCGTAATCTGCGACCTGCTGGGCTTCGACGACGGCGTGTACCAGGCGGTGCGCCGTCTGGCGGCCAAGTGGTGCGCCGAGCCGTCGGTACACGGGGGTAAGCGGCGGCCCCGGGGCGCGGGGCTGGTAGTATAGGAAGCATAAACGCGATTAGAGAGATGCCGATGGCCAAGCACCCAGTTTTCCCGGAAGTCCCCAAGGGGTTTTGGCGCAGATTCCGTAAACGATGGGGGCGTCCGCTCCGACAGTTTGAGCAGACCATAGAGTTCGCCCAATCATTTGGTGCAGATCCCAGAGCACCATACTTTGATTGCATGGATGCGGAGTATTGGGGAGTGTTACGAGCTCTGCACTCTCGAACTTGCCTGCATGCGCGTGCGGTTCTGGCGTTATTGGCCGACGGGCTAGTCGATCCCGCTTGGGTACAATGGCGCGTCTGCCATGAAGCGGCCACGATTGCACTGTTCATAGCAAATGACCCAGACATGGCTCCACGCTATATCCGGCATTCCCAAGTCAACGCGTACCATCTGGCCCAAACTCTTTACAACACAGACCATCACGATTCTCCATCTATCTCCGAACTTGAGCAACTGGCCTCGTCAGCTGATTCCGCAAAGAATGAGCACAAGCGAGACTACGGTCAATTGCCGAAATCCCGCGACTACAGTTGGAGTGGCTTCAGGACATTTGCCGAGATCGAGGCTTCGGTTCAGGTTAATTGGTCATGGAAAGCACGTTCGGAGTACGTGTTCGCCAGCGAGATCGCCCACGCCGCTCCTAAAGCGACCCGGCCTTCGACTGACTATCGGGGCAATGCGATCTTCGCCGTTGGACCAACAAACGCCGGCTTGACGGGTCCTGCTGATCTCACGTGCCTTTCTCTGATGCATGCCTCCTTGGCGCTGATGCAAAATGCGACAGCGGCGGAAGAAGACACCCGCCGCTTAAAGGAGTTGATAGACATGCGCCGGTTGGTGGGTAGAATATGTTGGTTGTCTGATCCTGCGATATTCTGTCAAGAGTGCGGTGGGCATGTGCCGGAGGCATCCCCGCCGGAAGAAATCCCAGACGCCGACAAGCCGGCGCGGTGTAGTTGCAACCCCGCTTATCCTGTTCATTGATGCAGAATGATGCCGTATGCCGGCGCGGTTCCCTTTTAGTCAGCCGCACCGGGAGCCAACGCCCCGTTGGCTCTGGCGGCCAGCGCATTGTCCAGCACCTGCCGCTCCGCCCGTTCGGTCTCCCGCGAGAACCGCACCAGGAACACGAGCGAGGATGCGATCAGCACCGTGATGCCAACTACCAATAGCGCGTCGGCGTAGCTAAGGTTCTCCGCGCGGATCAGGAAACCGAACGCTACCGCTCCGGCATTTCCGCCCGCGCCCACGATCCCGGCCACCGAGCCGAGCGCCTTGCGGTTGATGAACGGCACTACCGAAAAGGTGGCCCCTTCCGACATCTGCACGAACAGGCTGAACACGACCATCGCGCCCACGGCCAGGAACAGCGTCGCCATCTGGGAGAACAACACCAGCGCGACACCCTCGCACAGCAGCACGCCCCCCAGGAACATCACCCGACCCCTCAGGCCGAATTTGATGCCCGCCTTGTCGCCGAACATGCCGCCCAGCGTGCGGGCGAAGATGTTCATCAGCCCAAACAGCCCGGCGATCAGGCCGGCGGTGGCCAGGTTCAACTCGAACCGGTCGTGGTAGTACAAGGCTGCGATGTTGTTGATGGTCAGCTCCACGCCGAAACACGCGCCGTAGATGACGAACAGCGCCCAAACCCGGTAGTCCTTTGCCGCTTCCCAGAAGGTTCCCCTGGTGTCGGCGGCTGAAGGCATCAACCCCCGTGCCCGCAGGTCCCGGTAATTCCCCGCCGGCGTGTCCTGCGTCAGGAAGAAGTAGGCGATGCCCACGAGCAGCAGGGCCGCGCCCGGTATCACCATGGCAATCCGCCAGCCGAACACCTCGCCTACGCCGAACATCAGTACACCGGCGAAGACCAGGGGCATCACGATTTGCGTTACTCCGCCGCCCATGTTGCCCCAACCGGCGGTGGTGGCGTTGGCGGTGCCCACGACGTTCGGCGCGAACATGACCGAGGTGTGATACTGCGTGATCACGAAGGACGCGCCGATGACGCCAATTGCCAGCCGGAACAGCAGGAAGGATTCATAGCTGTTCGCCAAACCGATGCACATGACCGGGATCGAACCCACGATGAGTAGTCCGCTGTAAGCCAGGCGAGGCCCGATGCGATCGCACAGCCATCCGAACACCAGGCGCGCGATGATGGTTATCGCCACAGAAGCGATGATGGTGTTGCCGATCTGCGCCTTGGTGAGCAGCAAATCCTCTCGCACCACCGCCATCAGCGGCGCGATGCCGAACCAACCGAAAAAGCAGAGGAAAAACGCGAACCAGGTCAGGTGGAACGTCCGCATGTGCGGCGTGGCCAGGCTGAACAGGTTTATCCGTGTCGCTTTAGCGCTTTCCAGGGCTGCGCCCAGCGTGCTCATTTGATCAACTCCGATTAGATTTGCCGGTCACAGGCTTGGGAATGGAATTCGGGACCCAAGGCTGATGTTGCGTTTGAATTGCGCAGGCCGCATTTCTCTGGGCTTCATCGATAGTCTTGGGACGCGCCGACGGCGACCGAAACGGCATGTGCATCGCCGCTCGGCCACGTCGTGACCGTCGCGAACACCGGGCTTTCCTCAAGCAACGTGTCCCTTTCGTATTCCTCCGTTTCTCCCCAGATTTCGCGCAGGAGGGACTCCAGGTCTGCTTCTGCTTGCGCGTCCGCAGCGCCTTCAGACAGCGCTTCCAGCACCGCCGCCGCGCTCCGGAGCTTCATCGCCTTGATGGCTCCGGTCAGTTCCGGTTTGGTGAGCGCGATGCCGGGCACGTAACGGTCCAGGTGACCGGAATCCGCGGTAACCTTTTCCCCTTCCAGGTCAACCAACGCCTGCACCTGCGCTGCACATGAACCGCATCCGGATCCGGCCCGAGTGGTGGCGCACACTGATTTAGCGTCCCGATTGCCCGATCTCACGGCCGCCACGATCCTGCCCTTGGTAACGCCGTTGCAATCACAGACCTGTGCGTCGTCAGGCAGTTCCGCCACGTTGGTGCCGGGTCCCGTGCCCCCTTTCCCAAAGAAGTCCACCAACGGGAAGAGCAACTCCGAGCGGTTATCCGGCAGCGGTTCCTGGCGGTCGAAAGCCTGCAGGACCCTGGGAATCGCAAGCCCGTCACCCAGCAGGATGGCGCCCTTGACCTTCCCCTCGCGCACGATCACTTTCTTGTAAACGTTGCGGTTCGGCTCGACATAGGTGACCACCTCGTCGTCGGTCTCCAGCGGGTCCTTGTCGCCGGCCACCGCCAGTTCGACGCCCATTACCTTGAGCTTGGTCGATACCCGCGATCCCGCGTACAAGGCGTCCTCGTCGTGTCCGGTCAGCCGCTTGGCCAGCACCCGAGCCTGCTCCCAGAGCGGAGCGACCAACCCGTAGACCTGGCTGCGATGCTCCGCGCACTCGCCGATGGCGTAGATGTCCTGGTCGTTCCGGCAGGCCATGCTGTCGTTCACCAGGATGCCCCGCCGCACGTGCAGCCCGGCCATGCGCGCCAGGTCCACGTTGGGCCGGACGCCGGCGGAAACAACGACCATGTCGCACTCCAGCGTGTTTCCATCCTTGAACTGAAGGCCGGTCACCTTTTCGTCGCCCATCACGGCCGTCGTCAGCTTTTCCAGGTGGAACTTCACACCGAGCTCTTCCAGGCTTTGCTGCAGAAACTGGCCGGACATGGGGTCCAACTGGGTTTCCATCAGCCATCCCATCAGGTGGATGACGTCAACCTGGAGCCCGCGGTTCATCAAACCCTTGGCCGCCTCCAGGCCGAGCAGTCCTCCGCCGATTACCGCCGCCCGTTTTGCGTCGCCGGAGTATTCGATAATCTCGGTGCAGTCCTCCAACGTGCGGAACACGAAGGCCCCGGCCTTGTACGACCCGTCCTCTTCGTACAGCCCGTCCATCGGTGGGACGAACGCGCTGCTGCCGGTGGCGATCACCAACTTGTCGTAGGGGATCAGCACTCCGCCCTGTCCGTAAGCCATCTTGCCCTTACGGTCCACGCCGATGACCCGTACGCCGGCGTGCAGTTCCACCCCGTTCTCTTCGTACCAATCCAGCGGGTTGATGAAGATGTCGTCGGGGCGGTGGGAACCGGACAGCACGCTGGACAGCAGAATGCGGTTGTAGTTGCCGCACCTTTCCTCCCCGATCACCGTGATGTCGTAGAGGTCGCGCCCGCCCATAGCGACCGTCTCTTCCACGAACCGCGCACCCGCCATGCCGTTGCCGATGACTACCAGTTTCTGCTTCTCGGTCATGGGATCAATCACCTCTGTCGTTGGAGCCTACGGCGGCCTCGATGCGCACCGCGCAAACCTTGAACTCGGGCATCCGGCTGGTAGGGTCCAGCGCCGGATTGGTGAGCCGGTTGGCGGCCTGCACTCCGCCCCAGTGGAACGGAACAAACACCGTGTCTTCGCGGATGCCGCGAGTGACCTTGACGTTGAAATTCGCCGCGCCCCGGCGAGTAACCAGGGTGACGCCGTTCCCATCTTCGAGCTCGTACCGGCTCGCCGTGGCGGGATGGATCTCCGCCAACGGCGCGGGGGTCATGCTCGTCAATTCTTCGACCCTTCGCGTCTGAGTGCCCGATTGGTACTGGGCCAGGTTGCGACCGGTCGTGAGGTAGAGGGGATAATCCGCGTCCGGTTCCTCGGCGGGGGATCCGTGCCGCACCGCGTGGAACCGGGCCCGACCGCTGGCGGT
>CBDCQE010000003.1:0-1019798 GCA_965220505.1 Dehalococcoidia bacterium
GAACTTGCCCAGCAGGTAGCTCTTCTCGTTGGTCAACGACCCGCCGCCGAAGATGCCCGCCGCGTCCTTGCCGTATGCGCCCTGCGCATCTTTGAATCCCCGCGCGACACGGTCCAATGCTGCGTCCCAGCTCACCGGTACCAGCGCTCCTGACTCGTTTCTGGCCAGCGGAGTGGTGAGCCGCTCGGGATGCATCAGCGTGGCCGCGGCGGTCCAGCCCTTGATGCACAGGGCTCCCTTGTTGACCGGAAACTCCGCGTCGCCAGTGATTGCGATTTCCTTGCCGGCGGCGGAAATGCGCATGCCGCACTGGAACGCGCAATAGGGGCAATGGGTGGCAGTGGCGCCCGCGTTTGAGTTCGTTTGGTCGTTGACCTGCTGCATGATTTGACCGCGCCCGTGATTGGTTAGCGCGATTCAGGATATGCAGCGGGTTTTGCGTATCCTTTGCGAGACGGTTACGCGCCGGTTGCAATTTTGTGAATTAGGGATAACGGCACGGTAAATGCCATGTAACCGCCGAGGGGTTGCCGCGGTCCCGGCAGCTTTTGTTCCGGGCTCGGAGCAGAATTTCCCTGCCGCCGCCGCTTTGAACGGCCATGTTCATTATGTTTCGTAATAATAACGCATCATGATAATTAGTATAAAATATATTGACATTACGGATTCCGTCCTATAGACTGCGACGGCGGTAAAAACCCTGATTTTCGAGACTAGGAATTCGAAACTCGGAATAGGCACGAATTTGCCACATCCCAGCCTTATAGCGGCGGGCTCTTAGAGCCCGTTTTCCTACGGTTTCTTCACAATGGAAACTCCGACCGGAGGTAGTTTGATGAGTTGGTTCGGAATCAGCCGCAAGAGTTTGCTTGTCCTTGTAATTGGGGGGTTGGCTCTGACCCCTATTGTGGCGTGTGGCACCGCCGAAGAGTCGGCAGCTCCGGCTTCCGCGCCCGCTGCCGCTCCGGCGCAGCAGGCCGCGCCCCAGCAGCCCGCCTCCGGCAGCCAGCAGGCCGCCGCGCCGGCCGCGACAACCCAGGCCGCTCCCGCTCAGGCCGCCCAGGCCGCGCCCACCGCCGTGCCCCAGGCCGCCGGTTCGAGCGACTCCATGATGATGGCGGAGCCCAAGGGCATCCTCAGCACCGGCCTGAAGGAAATGGGACCCTTCTTCCTGCACCCCAGCACCCTGGGCAACCCGCAGATCTTCGTCCACGGCACCGCGCCCATCGGCGAAGGGCTGCTGCAGGAGGACGTGAACCGCGACGTCAAGGGCCTGCTGGCCGAATCGTGGGAGATCTCCGACGACTTCCTCGTCTGGACATTCCATCTGACCAAGGGCGTGCAGTTCCATAAGGGCTACGGCGAGATGACCGCGGAAGACGTCGTCTGGTCGATGCAGCAGTGGGGCTTGAGTAAGCACCCCCGCGCCGGCCAGTTGGAGACGTTCTGGGCGGACCGGGACGGCTCGATGATCATCGACAGCCACACCCTGCAGGTGCACACCGGCGAACCGCTGGTCCACGTCATCGCCCAGCGCTGGCACATGACCCCGGGCGGAGCCTCCACCTTCATCGCCAGCAAGAAGCAGACCGAGGAGCTGGGCGTCGAAGAGGCCAGCGCGAATATGGCCGCCACCGGTCCGTGGGAAATCGTCGACCACCGCACCGGCGAGTTCTGGAAGATGCAGGCGGTCCGCGATCACTGGCGGCACACCCCCGCCTTTGACCAGTTCGTCATGTGGGAAATCCCTGAAGAATCCTCCCGCGTCGCCGGGTTCAAGACCGGCGCCCTGGATACCTTCCTGATGGGCTACGACTCCATCCCCAGCGTGCTGGAGGTGGAAGGCGCCGAACTGATGAAGGTTCCCAACGCCATCGTGCAGAGCCTGCGGATTTACGGAAACTGGTACCCGGTCGAGGGCGTCGAAACCCGGCCTGGCTACGACCCCGAAAACCCCTGGGTTTCCCCAACCGACGATATAACCTCGCCGGAGTGGGACCGGGCCCGCAAGGTGCGCCTGGCTTTGATGACCGCTATTGACCGCCAGGCCCTGGTTGACGAAATCCTGTCCGGCAACGGCAGCACCGCCACGCCCATCCACTCGTACAGCGGCTTCGAGCACTACCTGGACGGCCGGGACTGGGAGTACAACCCCGAACGCGCCATGCAGTTGCTGGAAGAGGCCGGATACCCGGATGGGTTCAACATCACGTTGACGCCGGCCCTGCGCGGCGCGCCCCAGGAAGTGGAAAGCTGCGAAGCCATCGCGCAGATGTGGAATGACATCGGCCTGGACGTGGACTTCCAGCGCATTCCCTACGGCACCCTGCGCCCCACGCTGGTGGGCCGGACCTACCAGGGCGCGACCTGCCACGCCGGTGGCCCCTTGCCCACGCCGGCAAGCGGCTTCGGCAGCTACCTGACCGAAAACCCCTTCAACCGCGGCCTGGAGCACCAGTGGTCTGATGACCTGATGCGCCGTGCCATGGGTGAAGTGGACCCCGACGCTCGCGAGCTGATGGAGCGTGAACTCGGACAGTTCCTGTTCGACCACGCCCTCACCGACCTCACCTACTACAACATCGACGCCATCTGGCCGGTGGGACCACGCATCCAGCCGTGGGGTGAGTATGTCCGGCGCAGCGACGTCCGGCAGATCAACGGCTACGAGTACATCAAGCACCGGTAGTAACCTACCTGCAAAACCGACCCCGATCACAAGACAATGAGGTTAATATGCTTCGATTTCCAGGAAAGTCTCTGACCGCCGCTGCCGGTCTCGGCGCGCTGTCCCTGATGCTGGCCCTGGTGGTTGCCTGCGGCGGCGCGGCGGAGACCCCCGCTCCGGCCACGGGCCAGACCTCCGCCGGCCAGAGCGCCGCACCGGCCGCGCCGGCGGCGACGCAAGCCCCGGCGGCCGATTCTCGATCATCGGCGCCGGCAGCCACGGAGGTTCCGGTGGCCGCCGCAGTGACGGCGCCCACGGCCACTCCGCAAGCTGCCGAGGTGATGGTTGACGATAAGCCCGTTGGCAGGCTGATTGTCGGTCAGAAGGAACTTGGACCCTTCATGGGCCACCCCGCCCTGACCGGAAACCCCCAGATTTTCGTCCTGCAAACCGCTCCCATCGGCGAGTCGCTGCTGACCGTGTCCAGCGAACTGAAGCCGGTAGGCATGCTGGCCAGGGAATGGTCAGTGTCCCCTGACGGGACAACCTGGACTTTCAATCTCAACGAGGGCGTCCAGTTCCACAAGGGCTACGGCGAGATGACCGCCGAGGACGTCATCTGGGCGATGCGGCAATTCGGGGCCGAGGGCTCGAAGCACCCGCGAGCGTCCAACATGCGCGGTATCTGGGAGAACCCTGAGGGTCATGCGACAGCCGTCGACGACTACACCGTGGAGGTTAATACCGGCACGCCGTGGTCGGAGGTCCCAGTCAACGAAATCCTGACCAGCGCCGGCGGTGGCGGAACCTGGATCGTCAGCAAGAAACAGACCGAAGAACTGGGCGTGGAAGAAGCCAACGACCAGATCGCCGGCACCGGTCCCTGGGACCTGGTGGACTACCGTACCGGTGAGTTCTGGCGCATGGAAGCCGTAGAAAACCACTGGCGGAAAACGCCCCACTTCGCCGAGTTGATCTTCCAGGAAATTCCCGAAGAATCATCTCGCGTGGCCGGTTTTAAGACCGGAAACCTCGATACCACGCTTCTGGCCTTCGACTCCCTGTCCGAGGTTGAGAGTGTCGACGGCGCAGAAATCATGCGCGTGCCCGGCGGCGGTGAAGCGGCGCTGACCTTCTACGGCCAGTACTACGTGGGCATTGGCACCGAGGACCAGCAGCCCGGCTACGATCCGGACCTGCCCTGGGTGTCCGCCAACCCCGACATCAATTCCGAAGAGTGGAAGAACGCGGCCAAGATTCGCACCGCGCTGTCCATCGCCATTGACCGGCAGGGCATCGTTGATACGTTGCTGCACGGCTACGGATCCCCCGCCGTCCTCTGGGACTTCGGCCAGTACGAAGAGTCCTGGCTGCCGGCGGAACTGCGCTGGGAGTTCAACCCGGAGCGGGCCAAGCAGTTGATCGCGGAGGCCGGTTACCCGGACGGCTTCAGCATCACGCTGACCCCGTCGCTGCGGGGCGCGCCAGTGGAAGTGGAAGCCTGCGAGGCCATCGCCACCATGTGGGGCGACATCGGCGTGGACGTCAAGTTCCAGAGCCTGCCCTACTCCACGCTGCGGCCCAGCCTGATCGCCCGCACTTACCAGGGTTCCACCTGTCACGCCGGCGGCATCCGCCTGGAGCCCGGTCAGGGGTTCTCCGGAATGCTGTCGAAGCTGCACCACCAGGCCGTCTGGAACCGCGGAGTTGAACATCCGTGGCTGGACGAGAAGGTTTCCCAGCACATGGCCGAGGTGGATTCGGTGGCGCGGCGCGAACTTGCCATCGAAATCGCGACGTTCATGTTCGACAATGCCATCACCGGCGTGGGGTTGTATAATTTCGACAGCCTGTGGCCGGTGGGTCCCAACATCCAACCCTGGATCGAGGGCGTGCGCTACCGTGACCTGCGCAACATCAACGGGTACGAGTACATCCAGCCCAGGGGCTAAACCCGTACTTTCCTGAGGTGTCCATGCTGAGCCTTCCCAAAAAGTTCTCCACCTTCGCGACCGCCATGGGGACACTGTCCTTGCTGCTGGCGCTGGGGGTCGCGTGCGGTGGCGCGGCGACCGAGGAAGGCTCAGGGGCTCAACCGGCCGCGTCGAACCAACAAGCGGCGCAGCCGACTGCGGCCCAATCGGCAGCCTCGGGACAACCGGCCGCGGAACCCACCGCGACCCAGTCAACTCCACGACAGCAGGCCGCTACGGCTGTCCCCATCGCCACCCCAATCCCCACTCCCGAGAGTTCGAGCATGGACTCATCGGAGAAACCCGAGGGAACCCTCAACGTCGGACAGAAAGAACTCGGACCCTTCATGGGCCATCCCGCCGTCACGGGTAACCCGCAGATCTTTGTCCTGCAAACCGCTCCCATCGGCGAATCGCTTCTGACCGTCAGCAGCGACCTGGAAATCATCCCAATGTTGGTCCACAGCTGGGAAGTTTCCGAAGACGGTTCGACCTGGACCTTCCACTTGAACAAGGGCGTCCAGTTTCACAAGGGTTACGGCGAATTGACCGCTGAGGACGTGATCTGGGGCATGCGGCAATTTGGAGCCGAGGGCTCCAAACACGCCCGGGCGTCCAACATCCGCAGGATTTGGGACAGCGAAGATGGCCACGCCATCGCCATCGACGACTACACCGTGGAAGTCGACGCTGGCACACCCTGGTCGCCGGTCGTCGCCGTGGAATTCCTCACGAGCCCGGGCGGCGCCGGCTCCTGGATCATCAGCAAAAAACAGACTGATGAACTGGGGATGGAAGCAGCAAACAGCCAGATCGCGGCCACCGGCTCCTGGGACTTGGTAGAATTCAGCACCGGTTCCTTCTGGCGCATGGAAGCCGTGGAAAACCACTGGCGCAAAACCCCGCATTTCGCCGAAATGTACTTCCGGGAAATCCCTGAAGAGTCTTCCCGGGTCGCCGGATTCCAGACCGGAAATCTGGATACCACCGTCAGCGCTTTCGACTCTCTGGATGCGCTGGACAGTGTGGAAGGCGCCGAACTGATGCGCCTGCCCGGTGGGGGAGAATCCGCGCTCAACATCTATGGACAATATCATGTGGGCGCCGGTACGGACGAGCAGTTGCCCGGCTTTGATCCGGAACTGCCCTGGATTTCCGCGAGCGCGGATGTCAACTCAGAGGAATGGGCCAACGCGGCGAAGGTTCGTAACGCGCTGTCCATCGCCATCGACCGCCAGGGTATCGTTGACACCCTGTTGCGTGGATATGGCAGCCCGGCCGTGATGTGGGAGTACGGGCAGTACGAAGATACCTGGTTGCCCCCGGAAATGCGCTGGGAATACAACCCCGAACGGGCCAAACAGTTGTTGGCAGAAGCCGGCTACCCTGATGGATTCAGCATTACACTCACGCCGTCCTTGCGCGGTGCGCCCGTTGAAGTGGAAGCTTGTGAGGCCATCGCTTCCATGTGGACCGACATCGGCGTGGACGTGAATTTCCAGAAGGTCCCCTACGGCACGCTAAGACCCACGATAGTGGGACGAACGTACCAGGGTGCTACCTGCCACGCCGCTGGCATCCGCCTGGAACCGGGCGCGGGATTTACCGACAAGGGCTCGAAACTAGTCCACCAGGCGGTCTGGTCCAGCGGTGCGGATCACCCGTGGTTGGACGAAAAGATCGCTCAGCACAAGGGTGAGGTGGACTTCGAGGCGCGCCGAGCGTTGGCCCTCGAGATCACTACCTTCATGTTCGAAAACGCCATTACCAATATTGGGCTGTACAATTTCGACGTGGTTTGGCCGGTGGGTCCCAGGATCCAGCCCTGGTCCGAAGGCGTGCGCTACCGTGACCTCCGTAACATCAACGGTTACGAGTACATCCGTCCGCGGCCGTAGACCTAGTCGAAACTGAAGGATTGTGGGTAGGTAACGCCAGTATGGGGCCGCAGAAGCCTTGGATATCAGTCGTCGCCAGAACTCTCCTGGGGTTTCCCCTGGCCGGGGTCCTGGCAGCCCTCGGGATGGCGGTAGCGTCCGCGTTAGGAGTGTTTTTCGGTGTGGCGGCCCTGCCCAAGATCCTTGCCATGCTCATGGTGGGCGCCGGAGTAGGCGCTGGAATCGGGGCGGGATTGACCATGCTGAGAGTGGACGCCATCCCGTCCTGGCCTGTGTTGCTGGCAGTCGGCCTGGGTTTGTCCGCGGTTAGCGCCGCAGGGGCTTGGGTCGGTTTCCAAATCGGCGACCACATTACCGCCATTGAGGAAGCCAGATGCGTGGGCGTTTGCCCCTACCTGTTCAAGCCGCGAACCTATATTGCCCTGGGAGCGGCGCTGGTACCGAACATCATTGCGCTGCTCTTCAACGTCGGCTACGAGGGCATGTTCGGAAGGTTCGCTCGCGCCGCGCGTCAACCGCGAGGCGGCGGGACGCTGGGACCTTCCAACGGATCCGGATCCGGCAATGACGAAGCCCGAGCCGCGGGCAGTTCGTCGTGATTCGACCCGGTATGCGCCCAGCGACTCTCGGCGGAAGTTCATCAAGAGCCGCCAATCACCGGCAACGCTCAGGGAAACAATTTGTGAGGTAGTGAAACAACATGCAGCGATACCTGTTGCGGCGCATTCTGCTAGCCTTGGTAACCCTGCTGGCGGTGTCGTTGATCATCTTCGTGATGAGCCGGGCGGCCGGCGATCCCAGGCACGTGTACCTGGATGACTATTCCACCCAGGAAGACTGGGACCGGCTCACGGCAACCCTCGGGTTGGACAAGCCGTACTATCAGCAATACGGCATATTCTTGGGGAGCGCCCTGCGCGGCGACTTCGGCCAGTCGATCAAAGAGGGTCGACCGTCGATGGAGGTCATCGTGGAACGGGTGCCGGCCACGTTGCAACTGGGACTGGCGGCCTTCGCGTTCTCGGTAATCGTCGGCGTGCCCCTGGGCATCCTGTCGGCGGTGAAACGAGGAAGTTTCCTGGACATGACCGGCAAAGTGGTCGCCCTGGTGGGACAATCTGCCCCGGTGTTCTGGTTAGGACTGATGCTGGTGTTCCTGTTTTCGGTGCGCTGGAATGATTGGTTCGGGGACAGCCTGGTGCCGCCGTACGGTCGCCAGGAGATATCCAGCATTATCCTGCCGGCGGTGACGCTGGGATGGTTCTATGCCGCGGCCAACCTGCGTTTGCTGCGGTCGGCCATGCTCAACGTCCTGGACTCAGAATACGTGAAGTTGGCGCGAGCCAAGGGTGTCTCCAACAACATCGTGATCTGGAAGCACTCGTTGCGCAATGCGCTCATTCCCGTGCTGACTTTCGCCGGCATAACCCTGGGCAGCCTGGTCACCGGTTCGCTGGTCGTCGAAACCGTGTTCGCGTGGCCGGGATTGGGACAGCTGGCGATCCAGGCCCTGGCCGGCAACGACTATCCACTGCTGCAGGCCGTGGTGATCGTCTTCACGTTGATGTACGTGGCCGCGGCCCTGCTGGTTGATATCATGTACGCATACATCGATCCCCGGATCCGGTACGCCTAGAGGAGGACATCGTGGCAGCAGACGCAACTCTGGTCGTACAGCCGGCGCCGGCGCCGGCCCGCATCGCCAGGCAAATCTGGCAACTGCGCAAGTGGCCCTTGATCCCCATGTTCTTCCTTGCGTTGTTCGTGGTCACCGGCGTTTTTGCCCCGCTCATCGCACCGCATGATCCTGAACGGGGCGGTCTGAGGGACCGCAACCTGCCGCCGGCATGGGAAGAGGGAGGAACCTCCGAGTTCCTGCTGGGCACCGATCACCTGGGCCGTGACATGCTGAGCCGGGTCATCTTCGGCGCCCGCATCTCGCTCGCGGTGGCGGGCGTCACTCTGGGCGTAGGCATGGTCATCGGCGTGGCCAGTGGCCTCATCGCCGGGTGGTACGGTGGCTGGCTCGATGAGTTCCTGATGCGAATCGTGGACATCAAGCTGGCGATACCAACCATATTGCTGGCCCTGGTGCTGGTGCTGGCCCTGGGGCAGTCATTCCTGATCATCGTCGCGATCCTGGCCATCGCGGTGTGGCCGCGTTTTGCCCGCAACGTGCGGGGCGAGGTACTCCAGCTAAAAACCATGGACTTCGTCGCGCTGGCAAAGGTGGCGGGAGCGTCGACGCCGCGCATCCTCTTCATCCACATCTTCCCGGGCGTGATCAACACCCTCATCGTGTTGGCTACCCTTGAGGTGGGCATCGTTATCCTGCTGGAGTCCACCCTGAGCTTCCTGGGAGCGGGAGTTCCGCCACCCACACCGGCCTGGGGCTCCATGGTATCCGACGGACGCGACCGGCTCGCGGTGGCTTGGTGGATTTCAACCATGCCCGGTCTGGCCATCATGGTAACCGTGCTGTCCATGAACCTGTTTGGCGACTGGCTGCGCGACCGCCTCGATCCCAGGCTCCGCCAACTGAACTGATCACCGCGACCAACTGCCGTCGTCCCACTCGCAAAAAGGCTAACGCATGACAACTAGCACAACCGAAAACACATCCCCTGTGGTGCTGCAGGTTGACGGACTGAAAACCTATTTCGAGACCCGTTGGGGGACGGTGAGGGCGGTCGACGGCGTCAGCTTCGACCTGCGACGCGGCGAGACCCTGGGCATCGTCGGCGAATCCGGTTCCGGCAAGTCGGTGACCATGCTGTCGTTGATGCGGCTCATCCCCGAGCCACCGGGTCGCATCGTTGACGGGCAGATACTCCTGGAAGGCCAGGACCTGGTGCAGCTCTCAGACAAAGAGATGAGCGAAATACGGGGAAGCCAGATCGCACTGATCATCCAGGACCCCATGACCTCCCTCAACCCGGTGTTCTCCATAGGAAACCAGGTGGGCGAGGCCATCAAGATCCACCAGGACATACCCAAGCGCACCGTCGTGCAGCAGGTTCTGGACGTGCTCCGCAAGGTGAACATCCCCGCCGCCGAGACACGGGTCCGCGACTATCCCCACCAGATGAGCGGAGGCATGCGCCAGCGCGTTGTAGGAGCCATCGGCATATCCTGCGAACCTATCGTGCTGATCGCCGACGAGCCTACGACTTCACTGGACGTCACCATTCAGGCGCAGTACCTCAAGCTCCTGAAGGAGTTGCAGGAAGCATCCAACATCGGGCTGATCTTCATCACCCACGACTTTGGCATCGTGGCCAAGATGTGCGACCGTGTGGCCGTGATGTACGCCGGAAGGATCGTCGAGATGGGCGACGTGCGGGACATCTTCAACCATCCGTCGCACCCTTACACCGAGGCCTTGTTGTCATCGGTCCCGAAGCTGGAAGAGGACGTGGATCGCCTGTATTCCATCGAGGGGCAACCGCCGACGCTCCACGACCTGCCGCCGGGCTGCCCCTTCGCGCCCCGCTGCCAATACGTCATGGACAAATGCCTGGAAACCTATCCGTCGCAATTCGACGTGAGCGATAGCCACTACGCCGCCTGCTGGAGGCTGGAATGACCACCCTGGAAGCAAATCCGATGACCCAAACTACGAGCGAGGTGCTCCTCGAGGCCGAGGGCCTCAAGAAGCACTTCCCCGTGACCAAGGGCCTTCTGATCTCCAAAGTCACCGGTTGGATCAAGGCCGTCGACGGCGTTTCCTTCCAGATCCGCGCCGGCGAAACGCTGGGTATCGTGGGCGAGTCCGGGTGCGGCAAAAGCACCACCGCCAAGATGCTCCTGCAATTGGAAGAACCCACCGAGGGCACCATTCGCTACCAGGGGGACGAGATACACAATGCCACCGCCGAGCAGCGCCGCGCCTATCGCAGTTCGGTGCAGGCGGTATTCCAGGACCCCTGGAGCTCTCTCAATCCCCGGATGCGCGTCCGCGACCTGATCGCCGAGCCCATGGTCATCAACCTGAACCTGAGCCGGCGCGAGATGCAGGACCGCGTCGCCAAGCTCCTGAACGACGTTGGGCTCAGCAGCTACCACGCCAACCTGTACCCGCACGAGTTCAGCGGCGGGCAACGCCAGAGGCTGGCCATCGCCAGGGCACTGTCCGTGGAACCTCGGGTGATTGTGCTCGACGAGCCCGTTTCGGCGTTGGACGTGTCCATCCGCGCCCAGATCATGAACCTGCTGATGGACCTGCAGAACGAGTACAACGTCAGCTATCTGCTGATCGCCCACCACCTGGCAACCGTGCGGTACATGTGCGACTGGGTGGCCGTGATGTACCTGGGGCAGATCGTGGAATACGGCCCCACCAAGGAACTGTTCGACAACGCCTCGCATCCCTACACCAAGGCGCTGATGAACGCGGCGTTGCCATCCCACCCGGACATTGAGCAGGAGGAAATGATCCTCACCGGTGAGGTGCCGTCTCCGCTCAATCCGCCCGAAGGGTGCCGGTTCCATCCCCGGTGCCCGTTCGTCATGGACCGCTGCTCCCGGGACGTTCCGGAAGTTACGGAGTTGGCTCCCGGCCACGTGGTGTCCTGTCACCTCTACTAGCGGCGCATGTCGCCGCGGCAGGCCGCACAAACGCTAACCGACCGCCGCGTGGTATAGTGCCGTATAGGGGCTGCTTAGCCGGCAGCCGCTTATCCGGGACGCCTGTGATGCCGTCCCCTACCGGGAGGTGTCGAAAATGGAACGCAACGATTCTGTCGTCGCCGAGCGTCCGATGGGCACGACCAAGCATCCTCTGGTGGCCTTTGCTCTCGCATCCGCTCGCATAGTGCTCCTGTCCCTGCGGCATGGTGCCAAACCCATCAAGGTCAACTACCGTACCGGTGACGTTTGGATAGACAGTGAATAACGTACCAAAGGAACTGTCACTGAGGAGGGATTATCTCGGAACAGTTCGCTGGATCGTCTATCTCACCATTTTGTTCGCCCTGCTGGCTATAGCATTATCTGTGTACGTCGACTGGGTCGACAAACCCGGAGGGGCGGTTGAAGATTCAATAAAGGCTCTGTGGCATTGCGTGACCTTGTCAGTGGGCGGCTTGGTTGGCCTACTGACCGGGCCTAGACTTGCAACGGTCTCACGCGATTGACATCACAGGGCGGCGTTCACGTTTTTCAGGAAGTCCTCCGCGCCGATGCGGAGCAGTCCCCAGCCGGACACCGTCACGAAGTTCGCGCCCAGCTTGATGAACTCGGCGACTCCGGCCGTGTCCGCGGGATTGTTGCCGCCCACGCCGACGTTCTTTCCGCCGGCCCGCACTCTAGGGATCACCTCGCTCATCACCCGGCGCACTTCGGGGACACCAGGGTTGCCCATGCTCTGGCCCAGGTCCGACGCCGCCACGTGCAGTACGTCCGCGCCGGAAACGGCCAGGATGTTGTCCAGATTGCCCACGGCTTCGATGTCCTCGACCATGGGGATCACCAGCACGTTCGCATTCACCCACGCCGTCGCCTCGTCCCGGGCGACACCGATGCCGTAGTCCTGCGCCCGGCCGCCGCCCATGCCACGATAGCCGTCAGGGTAGTAGCGCGCGGCCCGGGCGATGGCCGCCGCCTGCTCCCCGGTGTTGACGTGGGGGACGATGATCCCCTGCAGGCCCCGGTCCAGGAACCGCAGGATCGTCTGGTCCGAGTGATCAGGTATGCGCGCTATCGGCGTTATTCCGAAGGACTCCGCCGCCCGCACCATGTGCTCCACCTGGTCCAGGTTGGCCGGACCGTGTTCGCAGTCGATCATTACGAAGTCGTAGCCCAGCGCGCCGAATATCTCGACCATATCGGGCGCATAGCGCGTGATGATTGCGCCGAAGACGACCTGGCCGTCATTCAGTTTTGCCTTGGTGGTGTTGGTTCGCATGAATATTCCCTCTTCTAGTTGGATCAGCCGTTTCGCCGCTGCTGTAGCTGCTCTTCCAGTTCGCGCACCCGCGCCTCGGCCATTTCGGCGCGGTTCTCCGCCTCGATGCGAGCTGACCGCTCTCCTTCGAAGGTTGGGATGTGCTGACCCGTTGCCGGGTCGTACCATCCCAGATTCCCGTTTTCCCACCGCAGGTAGAGGTTTAACGCCTCACTGTACCCTTGCAACGACCCGTCCGCCAGCTCCTCGATGTCGATGGGCTGATACTGCCCGTCCACCAGCCGGTCGCCGGCGAGGCGTGCGCCGTGATATTCGCCGGTCTGGTCGAACCGCCAGTACTCGGTGATGCCCAGGGCAGCATAATCGTCCCGCTTTTCGCCCACGTCGATCCTTCCCGTGCTTGGTGAGGCGACCTCGATCGCGAAGTCAGGGGGTTTGCCCTGCTCCGAGATGATGTAACCATTGCTGTCACGGTAAGCCTGGGGGTCAACGCCGAAGGCAATAAACAGGTCGGGGCTGCGCCGGATGGCGCCCCGTCTCGGCCGGGGCGCCAGTACGACGTAGCGCTCAGCGGCGACCAGGGTGGTTTCAGGGTTGCCCAGATGCTGGGCCAGAAAGTGGGCGTTGCCAGGCAGGTGGATTTGGTCGTAGCTGGTCACTTCGTCAGGATGGCGCTCGGGAGGGTCGGGCAATTGGAAAAGAACCTGAGGCTTGGGAGTTTTGGCGGAGGCGTCGGCGGTTGTCATGCTCAACCTCTGCGGGCTCGGAGCGGGCATCCGGTTTGACAATGGGGTGGTGATGAACCGGATTATACGCGTGAAGGGCGGGTAAGGGGTGTACTACAGCGAACCGTCGATCACCATGTCCAGCAGGGCCGGCTGGCCGGAGGCCACCGCCCGGTCCACCGCGGGTTTGATCTCCGCCGGTTCCGTGATGCGTTCGCCGTGCACGCCCATGCTGTTGGCGATGGCGGCCATGTCGAAGGGCGTCCCGAAATCAGAGTACAGAAGCCGCCCTCCCGAGGTTTCGGGCAGGTTCAGCACGTCCCGCTGGTACACGTTGAAGTTGGTCTTCAGCACCCGGTACATGCCATTGTTGCAGATGACGAAGATGCACGGGATGTTGTCGTTGGCCGCGGTCCACAATCCCTGGATGGTCATCATGGCGCTGCCGTCGCCGATGATGCCGAACACCGGCCGGTCAGGGTACGCGCACTGGGTGCCCATGGTAACGCCGATGCCGCCGCCGATGGACTGCCCCCGTACCCCGCGCAAGTCGGGCCGGCGCTGGGCCTGGAAGTAATGGCGCATGGTCGCCCGGTTGCTGATGGAATCGTCCACCACAATGGCGTGGTCGGGGATCGCCGCCGCCAGCTCGGACATCATGCGGGCCGGCGTCATGGGTCGGTGGTCCCACTTCTCGGCTGCTGACTCTTCAAACGCCGCCCGGACGCTCTGCCGGTCTGCGATCACCGCTTGTTTGCGCAGTCCAATCTCCGAGCGGTCGCTGGTGGAAAGGCGTTCCTCCAGCGCCGCGATCAGTTCCGCCAATGCCAGCCCGCAGTGGCTCACGATGCCCACGTCCGTTGGCTCCGACCGCCCGATCTTGCTGCGGTCCGGGTCGATGTGCACCAGCCTGGCCTCCGCCGGCAGGATGACGTCTCCCCAGTAGAAAAGCTCCTCAAAGGGGTCCGAGCCCACGGCCAGAACCAGATCCACGGCTTGCAACACCGCCCGCTGCTCGGTGACCCGCAGGGACAACGCGCCCATGAACTGCTCATGCGTGGTGGGGAAGGCCACTTCCGCGCCCCGCGCCTGGTACACCGGAAGTCCCATCAACTCGGCCAAGGCGACCGCCTGATCCACCGCGTCGTCGTCGGAAAGCCGGTCTCCCACCAGCATCAGCGGCCTGCCGGCGCCCGCAAGCAACGAAACCGCTTCGGCGATCCCTTCCATGTTGGGCCTCGCTCCGTCGTACACCGGGCGGGACGGCTCGAGGTTCATCTCGGCCATGCCCTCCAGGGCGTTGGAGGTGAACCCAACGTACACCGGGCCCTTGGGGTGGCTGTTGGCTTCGTTGAACGCCCGCCGGATCACGCTGGGGATCTGGTCAGGATGGGACAGTTCCACTGCCCACTTGGTAACCGGCCGCACCAGGTCCGCCAGGTCGGTGATGGTCTCGTTGACCTTGCGGATGTCGTAGTTGGCTGACGTCACCACCATGGGCGTGCCGGTGTTCAGGGCGTCCAGCATCAGCGCTATGCCGTTGGCCAGGCCACTGTCCACATGCAGGCTGACGAAGGACGCCGTGCCCCTGGCCCGGGCGTAGGCCTCGCCCATGCCCATGGCCACGCTCTCCTGCAACGTCAGAATGTAGCGGAACTCGGGGTAGTCCCCTAGCAGGTCGATGATCGGCCCCTCGCTGGTGCCGGGGTTGCCGAAGATGTAATCCACCCCCTCGGCCTTGAGCATCTCCAGCAGGGCCTGCTTGCCGGTCATCATCTGGGACATGGGCTCCTCCGTGCGGGCCGCCCGTGCCTCGAGCGGCGAATGATCGTGTGCGCCCGCCAATTCTACAACAAACCGCCCGACCCCATTCCCGGATGGCTGTCGGCATCGTCGCAAAGTGGATAATTCATCAGAATCAGGATTATCAGGATTATAGAATTGACAGGATTGAGACCATTTGGGACATAGCGCTCCTGATCCTGACAATCCATAAATCCTGATTCTGACGATATTAACGCCCAAACCGAGTGCGCGTGAACGCGCTGATTGACGCCCGTCGCGCCCTGCGGTATCGTTACTCCCGCCTACGCAAACGATATTGGGAGTGCGCCACTATGGCCGAACAGGAACTGCCCCTCTTCGATTATGACGAAGTTCAGGTTGGCGAGGAGCTGGGCTCCTACGAGTACCTGCTGACGCAGGAGATGGTGGATCTCTATCGCCGCGCCGTGGACGATCCCGACGCCGTGTTCCCCACCATTGCCGTCAAGCACGACGCCACCTCCCTCTCGCTGGCCTACGACGACCAGACCGGCAGCATCAACGCGGGGAACGAGATCGACCTCTTCAACCCGCCGATCCCCGGCAAGAAGATCCGCGTCACCGGCCGTATCCACGACAAGTTCGTCCGGCGCGAGAAGCCGTACCTCGTCATCGAAGCTACGGCCACCGACGAGGACGGCCGGATGATCGAAAAGATGCGCACCTACCAGATCAAGAAACCCGAGGAGTTGGGCAAGAAATGGCATCCCCAAGGCTAGACAGCGAAACCCTCCCCGTCGTCACCAAGCACATCACGCAGGACGTGATCAACCAGTTCGAGGCCTGCGGGATCCTCAACCGCTCCAACATCCACAACGACCCCGAACTGGCCTCCAAGCGGCTGGGCACCACCTACGCCATCGCCTCGGGTCGCATGAGCATCGCCTTCTGCACCGAGGCTATGCGCAAGTTCATCGGCGGCGACGACTTCCACCGCAGCGGGAACGTGAACCTGAAGTTCCTCCGCCCGGTGAAGCATGGCGACACCGTCAGCGTCCACGGGCAGGTCAACAGCCGTGAGCCCCAGGACGACGGCACCACGCTAGTCACGGTGGACGTCTATTGCGAGAACCAGAACGGCGACAAGACCGCCGTCGGCCAGGCCAGCGCACGGGTGACCGGCTGAGCTGTGGACGGATCGACGGGGCAGGCGAAGCGCATCCCTCTGCTAAACGACCGATTAACGGGAGAACAACGAATGACAATGACCAGGTCCGAGTTCGGCAAAGTTGAAGTGGATATCGTTTACTGCGTGCCTTGAGGCTACCACGGCCTCGCCACGTGGCTGGCGACCGAATTCTGGCGTTCCCAAAACGCCGGCGATATCGCAATCAAAATGACACCCGCCGACAAAGGACGCCTGGAGATCTACCTGGACGGCGAGAAGATCTTCGACCGCTTCGACGAGGATGGCGACGAGTACCCGGGCTACAGCAAGGTCAACGAGCTCAAGATGGTGGTCGCCGAGCGCGTCTTCGACGTCGAGGACGAGATCGCCGCGGCGAGAAACGCATAGATGGCCAATCCAGATCACGTTGCGGTTGTTCGCTCCGGCAAGGGCGCCATCGCGGAGTGGAAGTCCGCAAATCCTGACGGGCAACTTGACCTGCGCGCCGCCGACCTGTCGAGCCTCGATCTGGCCGGCGCCGACCTGCGCGACGCCGATTTGCGGGGAGCCTCCCTGGCGGACGCCCGCTTGACTCGGGCCAACCTGTCCCGCTGCGATTTGCGCGCCGCCGATTTCACGGGAGCCGATCTGTACGGCGCGACCCTCTCCTCCGCGCAAATGGCTATGACCATCCTGCGGAACGTCAACCTCTTCTGGGCCGACCTCAAGCAGTCGAATATGCAGGAGGCGATCCTGCAGTGGTCCCGCCTCAATCGGGCTTCGTTCCTCAACACGGACCTGACCGACGCCGATTGCAGCCAGGTCACCGCCATTGAGGTCGACCTGCGTTCCGCGGACCTGACCAACTCCAACTGGCAGGGCGCCAATCTGAACGGGGCCGACGTGAGCCGCGCTACCATGCAGGGGGCGGACTTCACCAACGCCAAGATCCGCGACTCCATGTGGATCATGACCGACATGCGTGGCGCCAACTTTAACCGCGCCAGCCTGCACCGCTGCGACATGACCATGAGCAAGTGGGACGACACGACCAACTTCCCGCCCGGCTTTGATCCGAACCATATTGAGAATCGGGTCGACGACTACTAGACCTTGACGGCAACGCGCGGACAAGGGCTGATTTCGCGATGATCAACATCGATCCTGCTGTTGCTGCGGCAGCTACCAGTTTTATCACCCTGCTGGCGCTCATCGGAGGCGGGTTTTTCTGGCTGGGCAAACTCAGCAATCGGGTTGGTCAACTGGAGAACCGGGTTGACCAATTGGTTGTTGAGATGCGCGACATGCGGGAGGAGATGGCCCGCCAAGGTGCCGAGTTGCGGGAGGAGATGGCCCGCCAGGGCGCCGAGTCACGGGAGGAGATGGCCCGCCAGGGCGCCGAGTCACGGGCAGAGATGGCCCGCCAACGGAGCGAGTTGCTCGAAGAGATGCGCCGTGGCAACCAGCAGCTCCTCCTGGCTTTGGTGAACCATTCTCACGACGGTGGCGGCCAGCCCATCTTCCGCCTGCCCGTCAATCCGGAGTGACCGCCCCCCTACCGGTATCCGTTCATGGCCATCCTCCTCGTAGCATCCCACCGGCCCGCTGCCGGCAAGACATCCATCGCGGCGGGTTTGGCCACCCTTATCGCCCGGTCCGGCTCTAAGGTGTCTGTATGCAAGCCGGTGTCGCCGGCCGGACGCACCGACCCCGACGCCGTTTACTTTGCCGGTAATTTCCGTGGCGGCGTCGCCGTGGCATCATCGGAGGACGACCCCGGTCTGGAAGCGGCCGCCAGCGCGGTGCGCTCGCTGACCGGCATCAGCGAGCATGTCATCGTTGAGGCGGCCAACCCGGCCACCGGTTCCGGCGTAACCTCAGCCATCGTATCCGGACTGGCGGAGCGGCTCTCGGCTCGCGTGGTGGCAGTCTTCGGTTACGAACCGAACATCTCCGCGGTAGGGGTTTCCGGTGCGGTGGCTACCCTCGGGTCGCGGCTGGCCGGCGTGGTAATCAATGAGACGCCCCGATACCGAGCCCAGCGAGTGACGACCCTCCTGTCCGAGCTTTCCACCGCCGGGGTGCCGGTAATCGGCACTATGCCGGAAGACCGCACCATGCTGTCGCTGAACCTGGAGCAACTGGAGTCCAACCTTGCTGGCCGCTGGGAATTGGAGCCGGAGGACCACGACATTTGGATCGACCGCTTCCTCATCGGCGGAAACATCATGGACTCCGGCGCCGGCTATTTCGGGCGTTATGAACACCAGGCGGTGATCACCCGCGCCGAACGACCCGACATCCAGATGGCGTCCCTGATGCAGGACACGCGTTGCCTGGTGCTGACCGGCGGCTCGCGACCCACCGAATACATCAGGGTCGAGGCGGCCAAGCGGAATGTGCCCGTCCTGCTGGTGGATCAGGGTACCGTGGCCACAGCCGACGCCGTCGGCGGCCTGATGGGCGCCGTTGTGCCCCACGCCCGGCACAAGGCCGAGTGCATGGCCGACCTGCTGGCGGGTCAGGTAGATCTGGACGCCCTGCTGGCGTGACGCTCTGCTAACCGGCGCGTTCGTAGGGGCGAATCGTTATTCGCCCTTTTTCAGTCTTGCATCTCGAACCGCTCGGACTCCGGCGGGCGGGACCAGAGATCGTCCGCGCCGGCCATTGCCACGGCCCGCTCGGGGCTGGCCCTCCAGGCGTCGTAGATCTCGTTGCTGTCCCAGGTCACCAGGGTCGAGATCTTGGTAGGATCGGCCAGCGAGACAAAGGTCTGCCTGGCGCCGAAGCCGGGCGCTTTGCTCTGCGCCACACCGTTCCGGTCCAGCAACGTCTTCGCCTCTTCCACCTTGTCTTCCTTGGCCCAGTGGTGGGTCAGTACTCCTATCAGCGCCATCGCTGCGTCCTCCTGATCAGGTTCGATTGGTTGCCGGATGTTGGCGGATGGTGGGCGGTGTCGGTTTTCGGGTTGGCCTCAGCAGCGGCCCCACGGGAATATCACCCTGGACTTCAGGCCTTCCTTGCGCACGTGCAGTACCTTGCCCAGGATGTAGGCCACCAGCGCCGCTCCGATGCTGAACACGGCCCCCATTTTGCCCGGTTCCTGGAACGGTGAATCCCCGGGGAATGCCTTTCCGGCCACGAACAGCGCCACCGTCAGCCCGAGGCCCGCGACAACCCCGGTGACCACCAGGTGCCGCACGCCCATTCCCGGCGGCAGCGGGAAACCGATCAGCGACGCTGCCCAGGAGAACAAAGTTACGCCAATGGCTTTGCCCACTATCAGCGAGGCCAGGACCATCATGGTAACCCAACCGATGCTGGTGAACGCCACGCCGGCGTTGGCAAAGGCAAACAAAAACAAGCCGTAGTCCACGAAGGGTTTGAGCTGGTGCTCGAACTGCTCCAGCACGCCATGGCCCCCATGCTCGGCGGCGCTCGCGTGATGTGTGGCATCCGTGGAGTGGGGATGCGGTGCGGTTTCCACAGCGTGCGCGTGTTCCTGCTCCTCCTCGTGGGACCCTGCGCGGTGGATGACAGCGGGCATGAACGGCACGATGGGCACCAGCGCCAGTGCCGGTTCCACCCCCGCCTTGGCCAGACCGACCCAGGACAGCGCGCCGCCGACCAGGATGTACACCGGCCACCATCGCACTCGAAAGCGCCGCAGTGCGTAGGAGGCCGCCATGCCGCCCACCACGAAGAGGAGCCATATGGGTTCCACCGGATGATGCGGATCCGGGTAGAAGACGGCGATGATCACCAGCCCGATGGCGTCGTCGGCCACCGCCAGGAGCAGGAGAAAGTTCACGGCCGGATGCATGGGGCCGAACACAACCCGCGCCACCAGCCAGGCCAGCGCGATGTCCGTGGCGGTGGGAATCGCCCATCCGTTGGCGACCGCGCCGAAATCGTCGGTCCCTCCGTAAAAAACCCAGGTGAGCGCGAAGTACATACCCACGGGGCCGAACACGCCGCCCAGCGTCCCGGCCAGCGGGTTGATGGCCCGGCGCAGGGGGTTGAGCACCCCGCCCGGCAACGTCGACTCGGTGATCTCCTTCGCGGCGATGCCGAAAAAAAGGCACATGAACATACCGTTGATGATGAAATGGATCGTCAACGGGTGCCCAAACACGTAGGCATGATCGCCCAGCGGGTGGAAGTCGACCAGCACCTCGTACCAGTGCTGATTGACATTGGCGGCAACCAACCCGAGCACCACACCCAGGATCAGCGGCAGCGAGAACTCCTGCACGAAGTTCGTCAGCCTTACGAGTTGGCGTGTCGGTTGTGCAACTTGGGCATGCATCGAATTCGGGAGGATGAAAGAGCGGCGGCGGATGAGTCCGGCGGCAATTTTACCACCAAATTCTCCGCGCGCCCGATCCGGCCGGCATGACTTCTACGCGGGGACAACGTTCGTGTTGACAATGACGAGCCTGCGCCGCCAAAATTGCGCCATCGTGAGCCCGAAAGCCGGGCCCTTTCGCTTCTACCCCAGCATGTGAGGTGCCTAGTGGCAGATCTGAACGACGCCGATGTTCGGGCTTTGGCAAAAGCCGCGGATATCAACATCCCCGACGATTTGGTCGCCGAGGTGAGAGAATCGCTGAATGGGCTGCTCGAGGCCCTGGCCGCCATCACCGAGCCGGACGTAGCCAACATCCAACCGCTGCCAATCATCGTGTCCGAAACGGCGCGCAAGCAGGAGGGGTAATGATGCCCGACGCCAACATCTGCTACCTCTCCGCCACTGAGTTGGGCGAGCGCATCGCCGCCGGCGAGGTTTCGTCGCTGGATGCCACCGAGGCTTACCTGGAGCGGATCGCCAGTCTGGACGGCAACTACGCTTCGTACATCACAGTAACCGCCGACCGCGCCCGCGAGGACGCGCGGCGCGCCGACGCCGAGATTGCCGCCGGAAACCGCCGTGGACCGCTGCACGGGGTGCCAGTTGCCGTCAAGGACCAGTTCGACACCGCCGGCATCCTCACCACCAACGGATCGACCATCCTCGGCGAGAACATTCCCAGCGAGGACGCCACCATCATGGAGCGGCTGAAGGTGGCCGGCACCGTGCTGCTGGGCAAGCTCAACATGAGCGAGTACGCCAGTGGCGACGCCTTCCGCCACCCCTACGGCCGGCCGCGCAACCCGTGGGATACGCGACGCAATCCCGGCACCTCCAGCAGCGGTTCAGGAGCGGCCACCGCTGCGTTCCTGTGCGCCACCTCGCTGGGCGAGGACACCGGCGGCAGCATCCGCGGACCCGCGGCGTTCTGTGGCCTGGTCGGCATCCGGCCCACGTTAGGACTGGTCAGCCGGCATGGTGTATTCGGAGCCAGTTGGTCCATGGACACGGCCGGGCCAATCTCGCGTACCGTCACCGATTGCGCTCATACCCTGGCCGCCATCGCGGGCCACGATCCCAGGGACCCGCAGTCGTGGGACGTTCCCGTCCCGGACTACGTCGCTGCGCTGGACGGCGATATCAACGGCCTCAAGGTGGGTCTCATCTCCGAACGGGTGCACACCGATGCCAACGATCCCGAGGTTCGCGATGCCGTAATCGCGGCCGCCGCCGTGCTGGCTGGCCTCGGCGCCGACGTTCGGGAAGTGTCGATCCCGCTGATCGTCAACTCGTCGGAGATCTCCTACGGCATCATCAGCAGCGACGCTGCCATGCTGAACTGGGACATCATCTCCACCGATCGGTTGCGCGAATTGGACCATAACAACCAGGTGCGCCTCCTCATGGGCAGCATCCTGCCGGCCAAGGTATACCAGAAATCGACCCGCCTTCGTGATGCGCTCCGCACGGAGATCCTGGCTGCGCTGGACGAGGTGGACGTCCTGGTGATGCCGGCCTCCTCCGTGCCCGCCACGCTGATCCCGGAAACCACCGGCCTCGGCACCAAGGAGGACGTCATCGCCGGATTCAAGGGACGACGCGGGTTCACCGCCCCCTTCAACCTGGCGAACCTGCCCGCGCTGTCCATCAACTGCGGCTTTACCGCGTCCGGCCTGCCCATTGGGCTGCAGATCGCTGGTAAAGCCTTCGACGAGACCACCCTGTTCCGCGCCGCCTATGCCTACGAGCAGGCGACGGACTGGGGGGAGCGACGGCCGCCGGGGGTATAATCGACTGCGATTGCCCTTTGATAACCCAACCCGGAAATTGCGAGGACGGGCCATGTCTTTCAGCCCCGACACTCTGGAGAAGGTGGCCGACATCGCCAGAGACTTGCTCAACGAACGCTTTGGGAATGATCTGGTTTTCGACCCCGTTTTCGCGAAGTCGCTGGTCGACCACTACGGCGACGACTACATCCAACTGTACCTGGTGTTCGACGGTGACGAGAAAAAGCTGGATTTGGATTGGACCATCGGCATGGTCTTTGAGATGGAGCCTGCCCTGAATGAGATAGGAGTGTACGACCTACCTGGGAAATTCTTCATCAAGAAATCCGAGTGGGAAGAGGGGCCTCCCAAGTAGTCGGATGAACCCACCGGATCTGATTGCAATCGCCCGTCATCTGGCGGCCGGTGGCGGACGCCCCGGGCGTCCCCGTCAGACCGACCTGTGCCGCGCGGTCAGCGCGGCCTACTACGCGATGTTCCATACCCTGGCCCGGTGCGGCGCCGACCTGCTGGCCGGCGCAACCCGCGCCGACCGCAGCCAACCCGCCTGGGAGCAGACCTACCGAGCGTTGGAGCACGGCCACGCTATGAATCAATGCCGGAATCGCTCCATCATGAGGCGATTCCCGCAAGATATCCAACAATTCGGCAACCACTTCGCTGAAATGCAGCGTTACCGTCACTACGCGGACTATGCGCCTGGGACCGATTTTGATCGCTTTCGCGTTGCTCGCCTGGTCGATCAAACTCACCAGATCATCAGCCAATTCAACAGCGTAACCGTCAGAGACCGCCGCGCCTTCGCCATCTACGTGCTGTTCCGGACGCGCCGGGATTAGCGGGAAGGACTAACCGATGCTGACCACAGATCACGCCCAAACCGCAGAGGGTTTCCTGGCCGATTCGGACCGGGAGTTTGACGCCGGCGATACGTTGCAGGCGTCCGAGAAACTCTGGGGAGCGGCGGCGCACGCCATCATGGCGGTGGCGCAGCAGCGGGGGTTGGATCACGGCACCCACCGGGCGTTGATCAATGCAGCCCGGACAATCGCCGATGCCGTGGACAGTGAGTTAATCCGGACAGAAATGCGCTTGGGCATATCGGCGGCGCAGCACTTTCACTCCAACTTTTACAATAGAACGATGGAACCTGAAGACATCGAGTATGACCGTCCGCTGGTGCATCGCTACGTTGCGCTGATGCTCACATTCTTGGACCAGGAGTAGTTACCGATGCCCAACCCTAACGAACTCACCGCCGCCCAAGCCGCCCGCGCCATCGCCCGGCGCGAACTCACGGCCGTCGAACTGGCGGAAGCGTGCCTCAATCGTATCGAAGCCCTGGACGAGCGCCTCCTGGCGTGGGTTTACGTTGACCGCGAAACGGTGCTCGCCGATGCCCGCCGGGCCGACGCCGCGGTGGCGGAGGGACGACCGTTGGGCCCGCTGCACGGCGTTCCCGTCGGGCTCAAGGACATCTACTATACTGCTGGAATCCCGACCAAGGCGGGCAGCGAGGTTTACAAGGATTTCGTGCCCGACTACGATGCAACTTCGCTGACCCTGCTCAGGAAGGCGGGAGCGCTGATGCTGGGCAAGGCCGTGACCACCGAGTTCGCATGCCTGGACCCGTCGCCCACCTACAACCCGTGGAACCCGGCACACACGCCGGGCGGGAGCAGCAGTGGGTCGGCGGTGGCCGTGGCATCCCGGATGTGTCCGGCCGCGTTGGGCTCGCAGACGGTGGGCTCGGTTCTGCGTCCGGCCGCTTACAACGGCGTGGTTGGTTTCAAGCCTACTTTCGGCCGTGTCAGTCGCTACGGCGTGGTTCCGGTGAGCTGGAACCTGGACACCGTGGGCTGGCTGGTGCGCACGGTGGAAGACGCGGCGTTGCTGCTGCAGGTGATGGCCGGCCCGGACGTGGCCGATCCGGTGTCCTCCCGAGAGCCGGTGGGCGACTACCTGTCGGCCATCGCGGAGCCGCCGGCGCCGCGCATCGGGCTGCTGCGTCGTTACTTCTACGAGGGAGCGGATAACGAGAGCCGCCGCCACCTTGACGCCGTAGCCGAACGGTTGGCCGAGGCGGGGGCGGAGATCGAGGAGATCCCCCTGGAGGAGAGCATCGAATCGGCCTACGTGGACCAGCGCCTGATCATGGCGGTGGAGGCAGCGGCCTTCCACGAGCCGATGTACCGGCGTCAGGCCGAGGACTACCAACCCAAACTGCGGGCGATGCTGGCCGAGGGCCTTGCGGTGGACGGGATCGACTATTCCCGCGCCCTGGAGCGGCGCCGACAATTCACCACGGACATGGAGGAGGCGGCCAGGCAATGCGACGTGCTGCTCACCCCGGGCGCGCCGTCGCCTCCGCAGGCCGACCGCACCAACACGGGCGACCCGGCATTCCAGGGCCCGTGGACATCGTGCGGCTTCCCGGCCATCGCCCTGCCCTCCGGCCTGGCGGAATCCGGCGTGCCGCTGGGCATCCAGATGGTAGCGTCGCCGTTTGCCGAGGCTCGTCTCCTGTCCGCCGCCGCCTGGTGCGAGAGCGTGCTGGGCGTGTCGCTGAACCCGCCGCTGTAAGAGCAGTCGACACGGCGGATATGCTAACAGCGGAGGCCGTTGGGAAATTACCGTGCCTATCAAGTCACTGGAATTGAGCAATGTAGGCCCGTTTCGACGCCGCCCGGACGGCAGCGGAGCCGATGGCATCAAGCTGGAGTTTGACGCCAATGTGAACCTGCTCATCGGGCCGAACAACGTGGGGAAGTCCACGGTGTTGCAGGCATTGGCTGCCGTGACTGCCCAAGACGATAGTGTGATCAACGCACTGCCGCGGGCATTTCAAAACGCGGCGACTGACATTCACAAGGGATACAACCGGGTAGGGGCAGAATTCTCGCTGGTGTGGGCCAACCCTGCGGGTGATTATCGACGACTCTGGGACGTGCTAACGGGTTGGGCATCAGGGGGAGATGACTTTTACGGTTTTCCGTCTGAAATGGCGCGTTTAAAAATTGGCGGTCCAAATGGCCTCATTGAGGTGGATGAAATCAATTGGGATCTGTATTCCACTGATTTTGGGTACGTAGGATATTACAATCCTGCACTGCGCAGGATAGCGGATCATTATGTAGATGGTCCTGTGTGGGCTGGGGTTCGGCTCAATTTAGAAACTGGAGCAAGGGAATCTATAAGCAGTTCACAATACCAGGCGTCGAATGATCCGGACGATGATCGAAACGTTCATGCGGCGGTGGCTTATCGACATAGCCCCGGCGATTTTAACCACGCAGTCTTCCAAGATTTCGAGCATGTAATCCTTGAAATAGCAACAGGGTTTCAAATCGACATTGGAACTGGGGTTTTCGCCGATGATGATCCTTCGTCATCCAGTCACAGGAAAGGTCAAAGTAAATTCTCTACTATGGATGGCTTTTTGACGTACCCCGAATTGAGTCATGGAACCCGTTCAACACTGGCGTGGGTGTCGCATTTTATGGTGGGGATGGCCCAGAACTATTACGACAATCCTAATTGGAAGGAAAAACCCGGCATTTTCATCATCGACGAAATCGACGCCCACCTGCATCCGTCCTGGCAGCGGCGCATCATCCCCACGCTGCAACGGCACTTCCCCAACGTGCAGATTTTCGCCAGCACCCACTCGCCGATGATGGTGGCCGGCTTGAAGAAAGGGCAGGTGCATCTGCTGAAACGTGACGAAACCGGGCAGGTGGTCTGGTCCCGCAACGAGCAGGACATCATTGGGTGGACGGCGGACGAGATTTACCGGACGTTCATGGGGATAGACGATCCCACGGACGATCGGACGGCGCGGCATGCCGAGGAATTGCGGAATCTAAGGAACAAAGATGCATTGACGCCGGAAGATGAAGCGCGGATGCAGGAATTGCGGCGGTTGGTCAATGAGGACCTGCTGGCCGGAGGGTGGCTCAAGGCGCAGGACGAACGATTTGACGAGATGATGCGCCGGTTCATGGCTAATCGCATGTCCGACTTGTCGCAGGACGGAGCGTAGCTCCGATGCGCTGGGTGGACCGTGGGCCGGCTCCGTGCGGAGTGACACATTACGCGCGGGAATATACGCAGCTATGGGTTCGCTTTTTCCAGGAAAATGCCGGTTCCCGTCCGAGTGAGCATAACTATTGGGTGCTTTTTGCGCAGGACCTCCGCGAACAGTTCAGCAATAAATGCGGCTATTGTGAGCGTCGGTGCGACCGCAGCGATGACCCGTCAGGTAGTCGATCTCCAACCGTTGACCATTTCAGGCCGCTGAACCAATTCCCCGAACTGGCCTACCAATGGTCAAACTGGATTTTCAGCTGTCGTCGCTGCAATGAGGACTACAAAGGCGGGGCTTGGCCTCCGTCCGGGTATGTTGACCCTTGCGCTGAGGAAATCTCGGAACGCCCGGAACAATACTTTGATTACAATCACGATACCGGCGAAATAATCCCCAAGGATAGTTTGCAGCAGGTTGCTCGGGACAAAGCCCGGCGCACGGCGGAAGACTTGGGGTTGAACCAACGGGAGATGCGCGTCAGTCGGATCCGGTGGATTGAGCGATTTCGAGATGAACTGTCGCAAAATGATACAGCGGAGTGGCTGACGATTGTTGACGGTTATACTGGCGCAGCGGCGGAATACTGCGGGATTACCAGAATGTTCCTTACGCAGTATCGACAGCCGGGTCGTTGACACCGCCGCCGTTGCCCGCCCATAATCCTGAGCACCATGCAGTTTTACGTTCAACTATTCGCCCTGTACCGGGAGCGGGCCGGGTCCTCGGTGGTTACCGTGGACGTGCCGGACGACGCCACCGTCGGGACGCTCACCGATGTGGTGCGGGGCATGTATCCGCGCCTGGCGCCGCCCGAGGTGCGTATCGTGGTGGCGGTGAACGCCGAGTACGCGGACGACGATCAAGCCTTGAACCCTGGCGACGAGGTTTGCCTGATTCCTCCCGTCAGTGGAGGACGCGGTTAGCGGAGGTCGCTGAGCCATGATTATCCTGACTGACGAACCCCTGGATCCCGTGGCGGTGACCGACTCCGTGCGCAAGGACGGCAACGGGGCCGTAGTGACCTTCCTGGGCACCACGCGGGACAACTTCGGCGGCAAGACCGTCACCAGGCTGGAGTACGAAGCCTACGACGTGATGGCCATCAAGAAGATGGAAGAGGTGAGGGACAGCCTGTGCGCCGATTACGGCATTGAGGACATCGCCATCGCCCACCGCACCGGCCGGGTGGACGTGGGCTACATCAGCCTGGTGGTGGCCGTGGCCTCGCCGCACCGGGTCGAGGCGTTCGAGGCTTGCCACGAGGCCGTGAACCGGATCAAGACCATCGTTCCCATCTGGAAGAAGGAATGGTTCGCCGACGGCTCCCGCTGGGTGGCCTGCGAGGACCACGAGTTTGCCGACGAGGCCGAGCACCGGCACGCCCACGCGGAAAGGCACGTGGCGGCGGTCGGTGACTGAGGACTGCGCCGGACTAGCGTAAGCCGTCTATCAGGTGGACCAGCATCCGGCCGGCGGAAAGGTCCACCTCTTTTACCACCTGCGTCACGGCGGGTATCAGGATTTCCCGGCCGTCTCCCGAGGTCACGACGTAAACGTCGTTGCTGCCGGTGATGAGTACCTCATGCAGGGTACCCAGCCGTTCGCCCTGGTCGGTGACCACCTCCAGCCCGACCAATTGGTAATGGTAATATTCCCCGGGCGGTAGATCAGGAGCGGGGTCCACCGGCGCGATGAGCCACTGTCCGGCCAGGGACCGGACGGCGTCCGCGCTCTCCAGGCCGTCCAGCCGTAGCAGGCCATAGCCCCCGGGCAGCTCGCGAAAATCCGTAATGGCGCGAGATTCCCCCGCGACGGTCAGGTTGTTCCCAACCTGAAACCGGGACGGGTTATCGGACAGGGACTGAACCCGAAGGGTACCGTCATTGCCGTGGCTGCGAATGATCCGCCCAACCGCCACCGCGCCGTCGGGCAATGGCGGCTCCGCGTCAGGCAGCGGGTTACGCGACGGGGCGGGCCGCTGGAAGCGCCGGGCACGCTTGCGGCTAGACAATCTCCAGCACGGCCCGCGTGCCGTCCTTGACGGCTGCCACGCGGAGGAGGACCCGCATTGCTTGGGCCACTCTTCCCTGTCGCCCTATGACCTTGCCCTTGTCTTCGGGGGCCACTTCAAGGCGAATGACGATCTGGTCGCCTTCGTCTGATTCCGTAACCCGGACGGCTTCCGGATTTGACGTCAGCGACTGAGCGATAAACTCAATCAGCTCTTTCATCCGAGTTGACCTTGCTGAAGATGTCGTTCCGTTCGAATATCTGCCGCACCGGGTCGGAAGGCTGTGCGCCCTTGCGCAACCATTCGACCGCGCGGCTTTCGTCCAAGGTCACTGCCGGCGGGTCCGCCATGGGATCGTAGTGGCCAATTCCGTCGATGTAAGCGCCATCCCTGGGGTTGCGCTTTTCAGTAACGACGATTCGGTAGTAGGGGCGGCCTTTTTTGCCTACGCGCCTGAGGCGGATCCGTAGCATCTGAACTCCTGTTGCTGAATTGGTATACGCGGGATTCCAATTTATGGATTTGCTTTCCGTTTGTCAAACGAGATCACGCGCGCCGAAACGGGAAACGCGACGGAAAACGAGAAGGGTCAAACCAAAACGAGGCCATCAGGCCCCGAGACCCCGGCAGAAGGGGGTGGATTAAATGGATATCGGGCCCAGACTGGACCTTTGGCTTGTCGCCCGATACTTCCCCAGGACCTCTGGGGCGACGGTAGACACTGGTCTGGGCCCGACTGACGGGCTAAATGCCGTTTTTGAAAAGCGATGACGCTAAGAGGCGCTCACCCCGTCGTGTCCAGACTGGTGCCTACCATCGCCCCAGCATGTTAAACTGTGTTCCATTAGCCATCACCTCCTTTCTCAAAGTTCCGCACAGCGGTTGCCCGTAATCTACAACCAGGATATTCCCTTGTCAACCCATTCCGCGGGCGAATCTTGCTACGTGTTAACGCCGGAAAATCCGTTGCGCGCCGTGTTCATGGGGACGCCCCAGTTCGCCGTGCCCGCGCTGGATGCCCTTTCAGCCAACCCGGCAGTGGATGTGGCAGCGGTCTACACTCCCCCCGATCGTCGTAGCGGCCGGGGCCGTACGATGGAGCCCTCCCCGGTCAAAGCGCGAGCCCGGCAACTCGAGGTCCCGGTTTGCCAGCCGACCACGCTGCGCAACGCGGACGCGGTGGCCGAGTTGGCCAGGCTGGGCCTGGACATCATCGTGGTGGTGGCCTACGGCCGGCTCCTCCCCGCGGAGGTGCTGGAACTTCCCCGCTTCGGTTGCGTGAACCTGCATCCCTCGCTGTTGCCTCGCCACCGGGGACCATCCCCGGTTCCAGGGGCAATCCTCAGCGGCGACGCCACCACCGGCATCACGCTGATGTTGCTCGACGAAGGCATGGACACCGGGCCGGTGATTGCGCAGCGTTCCCGGGAACTGCGGCCGGAGGACAACGCCGAAAACCTCACCGATGAGTTGTTCCGCGAAGGGGCGTTGCTGCTCAACGAGACGCTTGCCGGCTGGGTGTCGGGATCCGTGGCAGCCCGCCCGCAGGACGAGGCGTTCGCCACCTACACCTCGAAAATGGAACGCGCCGACGGCTTGGCCGATTGGAACCGGCCGGCGGAGTTCCTGTGCCGGCAGCAAAGGGCGTACACGCCGTGGCCGGGCCTGCATACCCAGTGGAATGGCAAGGGCATCAAGCTCCTGGATGTGGCGCCTTTGCCAGGCGGCGCTGCGGAACCGGGAGTGGTGGGCCGGACTGACGAGGGTCGGCTAGCCGTGGGAACAGCCGATGGTCTCCTGGTCGTATCCCGCTTGCAATTGGCGGGCAGACAGGCTGCCGACGCGGCCGATTTCATCCGCGGTTACCCTGACCTCATCGGCGCGCGGCTGGGCTGATCCGGCCACCATCCCCGGGCCCGGTTACCGGGGCACGCCCTGGTGGAATTTCTTGACTCCACACCTGGTGCACACCCCGATCGTGGCCGGCCGGCCGTTGCGCATGGTGATGTATTCGACGTTCTTCGATGGTGTGTTGGCCCGGCACAGGGGGCAGTACATGATGGCCGGGTTAGCGGGAACGCACACGGGTGATCTCCCAGTCTGAAAGGTATTCGATACATATTCGCTGAGCCCTCTCGCGAGGACTCCGTCGTCGATTGGACGCGGTGTTGGCCATCCGGCCGATGACGAGTGATTTATCGGGTACACGCCGTCTTATGGCGACGATACCGGCTGGCGTGTCGTTCGCATCATTGCCGCTACTAACATTTACGGTTTGCCGAGTGGCGCGGTTTTCGGACCCATTTATCGCCGAGCGACGGCGCGCACTGGGCGAAAGCGTTGGGCTCCGGAGCGAGGCTTACGGGCCCGGAAGCTGGCCGTCAGCGCCCGTGCCCTTCCCTCCCTGGTGTAGAATTCCGCCAACATTGCCGGCGGCCGCCGGCGGAACGACACGGAGGGAAACATGGCGTTCGCAGGAGTACCCACTGAAGCCGAGGTGCTGGCCTGGTATCGGGATGAGAACAACTGGGGTCGCTGGGGCCAGCAGGACCAACTGGGCGCGCTGAACCTGATCACGACCGCAAAGCGAACCCAGGCCGCGGCGCTGGTGCAGACCGGGGAAACGGTGAGCTGCGCCCGCCCCATCACCACGGACATGACGCCGGACATCACCCACCAGGTGCAGCGGTTCATGGTGGATAGCGGCGAGGGCCGCGACACCGATCCCTTGGAACGTCGCAACTCAAGACGGGGAGCCGCCGAGTTCATCGGCATGGTATTCCACGGGCAGACCATCACGCACATCGACGCGCTGTCGCATTACTCCTACGACGGCCTGATGTACAACGGCGTGCCGGCGGGGGTGGTCACGTCGCGGGAGGGCGCGCAGAGCCATGCCATCGACCTGACGGCGCAGGGACTGGTGAGCCGGGGCGTGCTGCTGGACATCGCCAAGGTGCGCGGCGTCGATTGGCTTTCGCCCGACGCGCCTGTGATGCCCGAGGATCTGGACGCGGCGGAGCGCGACCACGGGGTCACGGTTCAGGAGGGAGACATCCTGCTGGTCCGCACCGGCAACTACCGCCGCCGCCTGGTGGATGGCCCCGTGCCGGGAACCGAACCCAGCGTGGCTTGCCACGTGGCCTGTGCGCCGTGGTTCAAGGAGCGGGGGATTGCCATGCTCGGCACGGACACGTCCAACGACATCCGGCCCAACCAGTACGAGAACATCGTTTCGCCGCTGCACATCGCCTGCCTGGTCTATCTCGGCGTCTGGCTCATCGACAACGCCAACCTGGAGGACGTCGCCGAGGTGGCGGCCCGTCACAGCCGGTACGAGTTCATGCTGTCCATCGGCGCACTGCGGCTGCGCAACGTGACCGGCAGCCCGGTGAACCCCATCGCAATTTTCTGAGGAGATCTCCACCACGGAACGGTTCCAATCCTGGCAATCCCCAAATCTTGAAAATTCTGATTCTGACGTTTCCCGGCGGCAAACTGGGTACATGTGAGGCGGATTCGACGTTGACCACCGACGTTCCCTGTGCTAGGATTTTTGCGCCAAACCTATAGGGTTCGGCGATTACTGTAGATTTCCACAGGTTTCGTTGGCTACGAGTACAGAAAATGCCCCCCGCTGGATGTCCCTCGGAGAGGTATGCCGGGCGTTGGAGATCAACGAGGCAACCCTCCGACAATGGGCAGACCGTGGCCGTTTGCCGGTGTATCGCACTCCCGGCGGGCATCGGCGGTTCCTGCGCGAGGATGTGGACGCGCTGCTCAGCCGAACTGAGGCGTCCGGAACCGACCCCGAAGATCTGGCCCTGCAGGAAATCCGGCGGAAGCTCAGCCAAGCGGACGTATCGGAACAGTCCTGGATGGAAAGCTTCCAGGCCGAGGGGCGGGACCGCATGAGGCTGTTCGGACGGCGTTTGCTCTCGCTGCTGCTGCGGAACGACCTTGAGGATCGCAACGGACGCAAGGGCGAGACCATGTCCGAGACCCACATGCTGGGCCACGAATACGGCTCGGAGATGGCCGCGAGAGGCGTGCCGCTGACCGACAGCGTGCAGGCCTTTCTGTTTTTCCGGCAGGCCGTGGTCGAGGCGGTGCAGCCGGACCGACTGCGGCAGGTGGTGGAAATTTCGGACGGAGTACTGGTCGGGCTGGTTGATGCCTATAGCGCCCGTCTGGCGGCGACGAACGATGTGCGGGGCGCCGGTCTGGATTCCGGCTTTCGCCGGAATGACGGTTAACTAGGGTGAAAGGAAATGACTACGGAAAGCATGGACATTACCGACCGCAAGTTGCTCAACATGGTCCAGAGCAATTTCCCCATGGTGGAGGAGCCGTACCGGGAGATCGCCGCAGACCTGGAGATCAGCGAGGCCGAGTTGCTGGAGCGGCTCACCGAGTTGAAGCGGCAGAACGTGGTGCGGCAAATCAGCGCGATTTTCGACACCCGCCGCCTGGGCTACAAGACCACGCTGGTGGCGTTCGCCTACGGCGACGGCGATCTGCACGACGGGGCGATCTTCATAAACCGGCATCCCGGCGTCAGCCACAACTACGCCCGGGAGGGCTCGTACTACAACCTGTGGTTCACGCTGGCCGTGCCGCCGGACGGCGACCTGCAGGCCACGGTGGAATGGATGGCGGAAAAGACCAACGCCATCGAGTTCCGCATCATGCCCACCATCCGGTTCTTCAAGATCGGCGTGAACTTCGACATGGTCAAGCGGCGCAGCGACGCCTACAACTACAACCCCGATTCCGGTCGCCCCAACGGCGCCGGCGCTGCCTCAGGTTCAAATGGCCAGAGCCGCGTACCCGCCAGCGACTGGAACCAGGCCCAGGAGATCACCGAATGGGACAAGCAGGTGATCCGCGAGGCGCAGGAAGACCTGCCCCTGGTGTCCCGTCCGTTCGATGACATGGCGCAGCGGCTGGACCTGACCGTGCCGGAACTGTTCGCACAGTTGACCGAGTACCAGGAGCGCAAGCTGATGCGCCGGTTCAGCGCCGTTCTGTATCACCGCCGCTCCGGGTTCCGGGCCAACGCGATGATCGTGTGGAAGGTGCCGCCCGAACGCTCGGAAGAGGTCGGGATGATCATGGCGGAACACTCGGCGGTTACCCACTGCTACGAGCGGCCGACGTTCCCCGACTGGGAGTACAGCCACTTCACCATGGTCCACGCGCCCACCCGCGACGAGTGCGAGGACATCGGCCGGGAAATCGCCCAGGCTACCGGCATCTCCGACAACCTGCTCCTCTACAGCACCCGAGAGTACAAGAAGACCCGCGTCCGCTACTTCGTGGAAGACTACGAACGGTTCTGGGACACCGCCGAGGAGGCCGAGGCCATGGCGGAGACGCTGGTCTAGGACGAGATTGCCAAACCCCTGCGAAGTCAAACACCATGCCTGAGTACTACCCCGTATACCTCAACCTGGCCGGGAAACGGTGCGTCATCCTGGGCGGCGGTACCATCGCCCAGGGTAAACTGGCAGCCCTGCGCGACGCCGGCGCCGACATCACGTTGATCAGCCCGCAGTGCACTGAGGGCATCAGGCGGGCGGCCCAGCGCGGACACATTACGCTGATCCAACGGGAGTACCAGTCGGGAGACCTGGACGGCGCGTTCATCGCGGTGGCGGCGACCAACGTCTGGCACGTGAACCGGCAGATATATGAGGAAGCGGAAGAGCGGGGCGTGCTGCTCAACGTGGTGGACGACCCGGACCAGTGCACGTTCATCGCGCCTTCGATCGTCCGACGGGACCCGATCACGCTGGCGATTTCCACCGGGGGCGCCAGCCCGGCCCTGGCCCGAAAGATGCGTGAAACCCTGTCCGAGGACAAGGTGCTGCAGTGGGCCGACCTGGCGGATGTGCTCGCCCGGGCGCGCAAGGTTATCAAGGAAAATCGGACCGTAATTGACCCCACCAGGTGGCAATGCGTCATCACCCAAGACCTGCTGGCAATGGCCCGCAGCGGAAAGGATGACGAAGCGGTGGACGCTGTGCTGTCGCAGTTGCTGGACGACAGCCTTCCGGAGATGTGCCCTGACCTGACCGCCTGCCGCGCCGGCGGCTGTGTCAAACGAGCCGCGTTGCGAGCTGCGGAGGCGGTGAGTTGAGCCTCCTGGTACTGGGCCTGGATCACCGGACCGCGCCGGTGGAGTTGCGCGAGCGACTGAGCGTCGAGCGGGATCAGTTGCCGGACGCGTTGGCGCAACTGGCGGAATACGTGCCGCAATCGGTCATCGTGTCCACGTGCAACCGGACCGAGGTCTACACCTACGATCCTGACGACATAGGACTGGTGGGCCGAGTGGGCGATTTCCTGATCGGGTATTCGGGCGTGCCTGGCGACGAGTTGGAGCGGCACATCTACCAGATCTGGGAAGGGGACTGTGTCTCGCACCTGTTCCGCGTGGCCAGCGGCCTCGAATCGATGATCGTGGGAGAGCGCCAGATCCTGGGGCAGGTGCGGGCGGCATTCAGCGTAGCCAGCCAGGGAGGGTACACCAAGAGTCCCCTGACGCGCGTGTTCCATGATGCCCTGCGCGCCGGCCGGAGGGTCCATCGGGAAACCAACATCGGGCAGCACTCCCGATCAGTGAGCCGGGCGGCGGTGCAGTTGGCCCGGGGCCTGTTCGACCGTCTGGACGAGCGCCGTGCGCTGGTGATCGGAGCCGGGGACGCGGGGCGGATGGTCGCCCGGGCGTTGGCTGATGCTGGGGTCCGGCAAATCACGGTGGTCAACCGCACCCACTGGCGCGCCGAGGATCTGGCACGAGACCTGGGCGGCGTGGCGATACCGTTTGCGAATCTCGGAGACGCGCTGGTGGAGGCCGACCTGGTGATCAGTAGCACCGGGTCGCCCGGATACGTGGTAGACGAGGCGATGGTGGAGGACGCTATTACCCGTCGCGTCGGTGACGAGCCCATCATGCTGATCGACATCGCTGTGCCACGCGACATTGATCCCGGTGTGGCCGATCTGGACCGGGTACGGCTGTTCGATATCGACGCATTGGCGCAGGTGGCCGAGGTGTCGCTGGACGGCCTGGACGATGAAGTGCAGAAGGCGGGCAAACTGGTCGACGCCGAGTTATCGCGCTTCTCCGAATGGTGGCACTCCTCGGACGCCATGGAACTGGTGGTGGGCATGCGCCGCCGGGCGGACGAAGTACGACGCGAAGAAGTTTCCCGAACGCTGCGGATTTTGGGGGAAGACGAGGAAGGTGAAATGGCGGAGCGGCTCCACGCCATGAGCAACGCGCTGATCAAGAAACTGCTGCACCGGCCCACGGTGGAGTTGCGTTCCGGAGACAACACTACGGACTACCGCGTGGCGCGTCGCCTGTTCGGCAACGACGACGACCGTCGCAGTCGGCGCTGACGTACTGAGCCTGGATCATGGCTGGCGTCACGATACGGGTGGGTACCCGGGGCAGTCGGTTGGCGCTGATCCAGACTGAGCTGACACTGGCGGCGCTGCGCGCTGCCCATCCCGACGTGCGTTTCGAGGTCGTTACCGTGACCACCCAGGGCGACGCCAACCAGACCGCGCCGCTAGCGGGTATGGGCTTGGGGGTGTTCGTCAAGGAGATCGAACGTCGCCTGGAAATCGGCGAAATCGACATGGCGGTGCACAGCCTCAAGGACATGCCCACCGTGTTGCCCGACGGCATGGCGTTGGGCGCGGTATTGGAACGCGCCGACCCGCGGGACGCGCTGGTGTCGCACCTGGGCAAAACACTGGACGAGTTCCCCGCCGGCGCGAAGATCGGGACCAGCAGCCCGAGACGGCAGGCGCAGATCGCGGAACGCCGTCGCGACCTGGAAATCGTCCCCATCCGCGGCAACGTGGACACGCGCCTCCGCAAGGCCGCGGGCGAGGAATGCGACGGCACTGTGATCGCGGTGGCCGGCCTGGACCGTATGGGAATGGCTGACGTGATAACCGAGTACCTCTCGCCCGAGGAATTTGTGCCTCCCCCGGGGCAGGGCGCGATGGCGGTGGAGATCCGCGCCGCCGACGAACGCACCGCCGAGTTGGTCGCGTCGGCGGACCACCCGCCAACGGCGGCGGCGGTGACGGCGGAACGGTCCTTCCTGGAGGCGCTGGGCGGCGGCTGCCAGGTCCCCGTGGGAGCGTACGCGGAGTTCGACGGCAACGACTCGTTGCGGCTGACGGTGTTCATGGCAGCGCCGGATGGTTCGACCACGTACCGCGTCACCGTGACCGGAGCGTCGTCCGACCCGGTTGGCTTGGCGGCGGAAGGGTGGGAAGTCATGCGGGAGCAGGGAGCGGCGGGGCTGCTGGCGTAGGAGAGAGTGTCACGCTCCGCTGTCCTATCGACAACGTATCCGAAACTTGACCTGCCCAATGCACGCCACTAGCATCAAACCCAACCGTGAGCAACGGCAGGGAGCGCAAACCATGACTATCGCACTGGAAACGCAGGAAAAGGCAAAGGAGATTATCCTGGCGGGCCTGCGCGCCCAATCGCATGGCTCGGTGCGGTTTTGCGATGCCGAAGCTGAAGTAGCTTGGAACGCGATCGACGAAGAGTTCCTCGACGTATCCATCATCTATGAAGGTCCTCACGAGGACCTGAACATACACTTGCTTAATGCACTGCACGGTGAGATCGAACCGCAGTTGCTCAAAATCGGAGTATTGCAGATACCTTCGGTCTCCTGCATTCCCAAGGCCGAATATGACCGGCTGTTGTCCGAGAAGGCAGCGGCGCGCCCGTGGGACAGGCAAGGCTGATGCGCTGGCAAGACCTCATTGCAACCAGCCGATTACTGACTGCCACGCCACGCCCTGACACCCAACCCTTACAGGACTCATTGCGCCGGGCCGTCAGCACCGCGTATTACGCCATGTTCCACGCGCTGGCCAGCAGCAACGCGGACTGTCTGGTGGGTACACCCCATGACCCGTTGAGTGAACACACCTGGTCGCGCGCCTACCGTGGGTTGAACCACAGCACAGCGAGGAGGAACCTGCTGCAAGACCGGAACCTGTTCTCTCTACATGTCCAACAGTTCGCGGACGCATTCGCGCAACTGCAAGACCAGCGACACCGTGCGGACTACGATCCCAACAGAACCTTCTCTCGACCCCAAACTTTGTATTGGATCGAACGAGCCGAAGGCGCTATCGACAACTTTATGCAAACCAGCGTTGACGAGCGCAAGATGGTAGCCATCCAATCCCTTATCGGCAGACGGGCAAGCTGATTTGACGCAGCGCCAATACGGAAACGATCTTCCCATGAACCCAGGCAAAGTCTATCTCGTCGGCGCCGGCCCCGGCGATCCCGGCCTGCTCACCGTCAAGGGTGCCCAGGCGTTGGCCGGCACGCAGGTGGTGGTGTACGACCGCCTGCTCGATCCAACGCTGGTCGCGTTGGCGCCGGCGTCGGCAGAGCGCGTGTTCGTGGGCAAGGAACGGGGACGGCAGGCGCTGACGCAAGCGGAGATCAACCGGCTGCTGGTTGCAGAGGGGTTGGCGGGCAAGACGGTGGTGCGCCTCAAGGGCGGCGATCCGTTCGTCTTCGGCAGGGGCGGCGAGGAGGCCCAGGCTCTGAGCGAGGCCGGAGTTCCGTTCGAGATAGTGCCCGGGGTCACCTCGGCCGTTGCTGCCGCCGCGTACGCCGGCATACCGGTCACGCACCGGGGAGTGTCCACCGCAGTCACCATCGTGACCGGCAGCGAGGACCCGAGCAAGGGCGAAACCACCACCGACTGGTCGGCGCTGGCAAAAACCGGCGGTACGTTGGTGACGCTGATGGGCTGGGCGGCTCTTCCCGGCATCGCGGCCACTCTCCAGACCCACGGCATGTCCGCAGACACTCCCGCCGCGCTGGTGCAGTGGGGAACCTGGAGCCGGCAGAAGACGGTCACCGGCACGCTGGCCGACATCGCCGAAAAGGGGAAAGCGGCCGGAATCGGCGCGCCGGTGGTGGCGATCATCGGCGGGGTAGCGCGACTGCGGGAGGAAATCGGCTGGTTCGACCGGCGTCCCCTGTGGGGCAAGCGCGTGCTCGTGACACGTTCGCGCACGCAGGCATCGCGACTCATTGAACTGCTCAACGATCTGGGGGCAGAACCGGTCGAGCTACCATCCATCGAAATTGGACCCCTGGACGATTACGGAGAGCTTGACCAGGCCCTGACCGACGCCGCGGAGGTACCCGGGCGGTGGATGATATTCGCCAGCGTCAACTCCGTGGATTACGTGTGGGAACGACTGCGGTCTCTGGGGAAAGACGCCAGATACTTCGCCGGGGCAACGATTGGAGCCATTGGGCCGGCCACGGCACGGGCGTTGCGGGAACGTGGGATCGAGCCGGACTTCATCCCGAAGCGGTCCGTATCCGAGGAAGTGATCGCCGAGTTGTCCGGCCGGGACTGGAACGGGAGGTTGGTGCTGCTGCCGGGTTCCGCTATCGGCCGCGATGCGCTGGCCGTCGGCCTGGCCGAGTTGGGAGCCGAGGTGAAGCGAATTCCTGCGTACCGCAACGTGCGGCCGGATGGCATCGAAGACCGGGCGCGGGCCGCATTTGAGCGGGGGATCGATGTGGTAACCTTCACCAGTTCGTCAACGGTGCGGAACCTGGTGGACATCCTGGGCGCTGACCGCCATCTGCTGGAATCCAGCGCCATCGCGTGCATCGGGCCCATCACCTCGGCCACGGCCGGGGAACTGGGGCTGACCGTTGACATCGTAGCCGCGGAACACAACGTCGAAGGGCTGGCCGACGCACTGGTCGGCCACTTCTCCGGCCTCGCCCATGACCAGTCTGGATTCCGGCTTTCGCTGTAATGACGGGAAATGGGCCGGAATGACGGGAAATAGAAGGAGGGACATCATGCTGAAGCACCCAGATCTGCGCATGCGCCGGCTGCGGGAGAAAGCGCCGGTGCGCGACATGGTGCGGGAAACCCGCATGAGCGCCGCCAATTTCATCTACCCGATGTTCGTTACCCACGGCGAGAACATCCGGGAGGAGATTGAGCCGATGCCCGGGTGCTATCACACCTCCATCGACCGCCTGGGCGAGGAGATCGACGAGGTGGTCGAACTGGGCATCCCGTCGGTGCTGCTCTTCGGGTTGCCACCGGAAAAGGACCCCGTGGGCAGCGGGGCCTACGACCCCGAGGGGATCATCCAGGAAGCCACCCGCACCATCAAGAAACGCGCACCCGGCCTGATGGTCATCGGCGACGTGTGCCTGTGCGAGTACACTGACCACGGGCACTGCGGCATCATCGACGGTGACCGGATCGACAACGACGCGACGTTGGAACTGCTGGCGCGGTCTGCGCTGACTCAGGTTCAGGCCGGCGCCGACATGGTCGCGCCATCCTCCATGATGGACGGACAGGTGCGGGCGATCCGGGAGATGCTGGACGCCCACGGCTACGACGACACCCCGATCATGGGCTACGCGGCCAAGTACGCGTCGTCGTTCTACGGCCCCTTCCGCGTCGCCGCCGATTCCACGCCGCAGTTCGGCGACCGCCGCAGTTACCAGATGGATCCGGCCAACCGACGCATGGCCATGCGCGAGATCGAGTCGGATATCGCCGAGGGCGCGGACATCGTGATGGTAAAGCCGGCCATGGCGTACATGGACGTCATCAAGGAGGCCCGAGAACGGTACGACTACCCTCTGGCGGCCTACAACGTGAGCGGCGAATACTCCATGGTGAAAGCCGCCTCGCGGGCCGGCTGGATCGACGAAAAGCCGGTCACACTGGAACTGCTGACGGCGATCCGTCGAGCCGGCGCGGACATCATCATCTCCTATCATGCCAAGGAAGTGGCCCGCTGGCTGCAGGGGCTGGAGTAGGGTCGCGACCCGCTACGAGTCGGAAGAATCCGGCACGTTGACATGCTCCATCATCCCTTTCACAATGAATCCGAGAAGACATGGGACTACGAGGAGGCGCGAAATGACACAGACCACGGCCTATTCAGTTGACACATTCATCGACGATGTGCGCGAGATTTTCGACACCACGCAGGACGCGCTGGCACAGGCCTCCGGCGTCGCCAAGCACATGGAGCGCCTGCTGGCCACCCCCGGCTGGCTTGAGGAGCGGCTGGAGCTTCCCGACGAGGGTGGATACGGACGCTATGACCTGCACCTGGACGAGGACTACGGGCACCCCGGCGGCGGTTTCTGGCTGATGGCGTCGGTGCAGAAGCCTGACCAGGACAACCTGCCCCACGACCACGGCGCGGCCTGGGTGGTGTACGGCGTGTACGACGGCGCGATCAAGCAGACCAAGTGGCGCTGGTTCTATCCGGGCGAGGGCGTCGACTCGGTCCAGATCCAGGAGACCGGCGACTTCGTGCAGGACGACGGCAAGGTGGCCTTCTTCCTGCCCGGCGAGATCCACAACACCCTGAATGTGACCGGCGACCGCGCGGTGGTGGTACGACTGGAGTCCCAGAAACTGGATCGCGTGACCCGCTACCAGTACAACCCCGGAGAGGGCACCATGGTGGTGATGGACCGCTAGAACACCGGCCGACGGTTGCTGCTGGCAGCCGGCATCCACGCAGGAACGGCTCTATCACAGGGCCGTTTCTGGCATTGACACGTCGGTGTGACGAGTTGAGTCCGTACGATGGTCGTTACGACCGGTTAAGATGCCAAACCCTACCAAGTCAGACAAGTACGCCAGGTAATTCTGAAATACGGACTGTGAGGATCGCTGTGTACAAGTACGAGATCATCCTCTACTGGAGCGATGCCGACGGAGTGTTTATTGCGGAAGTGCCGCAACTCCCGGGTTGCGCGGCCCACGGCCATACACAGGAGGCCGCGCTCAGGAACGTCAACGATGCGATCGGCCTATGGATTGACACCGCGAGTGAATTCGACGATCCGATACCGGAACCCAAGGGTGAACGCCTGATGCTGGCGTGAACGTAGCGCATCCACGCGCCGAGGAGACATCCACAATGCAGCAAGGTAGGTCCCAGCAGCTTTTCGAACAGGCCCAGCGGGTGATCCCCGGCGGGGTCAACAGCCCGGTGCGGTCGTTTAGAGCGGTGGAAGGCACGCCTCCGTTCATCGCGCGAGGCGCCGGCGCGCGCGTGTGGGACGTGGACGGCAACGAGTACATCGACTACCTGGGATCCTGGGGCCCCCTGGCCTTGGGCCACGCCCATCCCGCCGTGGTGGAGGCGGTGCAGCGAGCAGCCGCGGACGGCACCTCCTTCGGGGCGCCGGTGGAGCAGGAAGTCGAACTGGCCGAGATGATCTGCGCTGCCCTGCCTTCGGTGGACCAGGTGCGGCTGGTCAACTCCGGCACCGAAGCGTGCATGACCGCGCTGCGGCTGGCCCGGGCCTACACCGGCCGCGACAAGATCGTGAAATTCGCGGGCAACTACCACGGCCACGCCGACGGGCTGCTGGTGGCCGCCGGCTCCGGCGCGTTGACCCACGGCGTTCCCACCAGCGCGGGGGTGCCGGAAGCCTACGCTGCGGAAACTCTCATCGCCGCCTTCAACGATATCGGCTCTGTGGAAAGCCTGTTCGATGCCTGGCCCAACGACATCGCCGCCGTTATCGTCGAACCCGTGGCGGGCAACATGGGCGTGGTGCCGCCGGCCGAGGGTTTCCTGGAGGGCCTGCGAAGCGTCACCGAGGCCAACGGGGCCCTGCTCATATTCGACGAGGTGATCACCGGCTTTCGCGTGGCCTACGGCGGAGCGCAGACGCTCTTCGGAATAACGCCGGACATCACGACGATGGGCAAGATCATCGGCGGTGGGCTGCCAGTGGGCGCTTACGGCGGGCGCAGCGAGGTCATGCAGCAGGTCGCTCCCCTTGGGCCGATGTACCAGGCCGGCACGCTATCCGGCAATCCGCTGGCCGTCGCCGCCGGCGTGGCCACGCTGACCGAATTGCAACGTCCGGGCGTGTACGATCAACTGGAAGCGACGGCGGTGCGCCTGACCGACGGCGTCAGCGCGGCATTCGCCCGGGCGGAGGTGCCGTCCACCATCAACCGCGTGGCGTCCATGTTCACCGGCTTCTTCAACACGGGACCGGTGTCGGCGTTGGCTGAGGTGGAGCAGTCGGACACCGCGGCCTACGGGAGGTACATGCACGCGCTGCTGGACCGGGGCGTGTACATCGCGCCTTCCCAGTTTGAGGCGGGGTTCGTTTCGATTGCCCACACCAATGAAGACATTGATCGGACGATTGAGGTGGTGGGCGAAGCGTTGGCGGGATTGGGATAGTTGGTCTCCGCTCTGGGAACAGTGTGTAGGGGCGAATAACTATTCGCCCCTATGGATTTACTGCATGACGAGGACAGACATACAGGCGCTCCTCAAGCGGCATTTCGGCTACGACGAGTTTCGCCCGGGGCAGGAGGGGATCATCTCCAACGCGCTGGCCGGTCGGCATGCGTTGGTGGTGATGCCCACCGGCGGCGGCAAGTCCCTCTGCTACCAGTTGCCGGCGCTGGCGACGGGCGGGGTGACCCTGGTGATCTCGCCTCTCATTGCGTTGATGAAGGACCAGGTGGATGCGCTGAGGGCCAACGGCATATCCGCTGAATTCCTCAACAGCACGCTGGACAACCGGACTGCCGCCCAGGTGGAACGCCGGGCGCAGGCCGGGGAAGTTCGGCTGCTCTACGTCGCGCCGGAGCGGGTGGCCATGCCCGGGTTCCAGCGGTTCCTGGGGGCGCTGGACCTGCGGATGATAGCCATCGACGAAGCCCACTGCATCAGCGAGTGGGGGCACGATTTCCGGCCCGATTATCGGGCGCTAGCTGACCTTCGCGACCTGTTCCCTCAGGTTCCGGTGATGGCGCTCACCGCCACTGCAACGGAGCGAGTGCAGCGGGACATCGTCGAGCAACTGCGGCTGAACGATTGTCGCCGGTTCGTGTCCGGTTTCGACCGGCCCAATCTGACCTACCGCGTCGAGCCGGGCGCCGGAGCGTTTGAATCTTTACTGGACTTGTTGGAAGAGCGCAAGGGTCAACCCGCTATCGTGTACTGCTTCTCCCGCAAAGATACCGAGGACCTGGCGGCCAGGCTCAGCGCCAACGGCCATCTAACAGTGGCCTACCATGCCGGCTTGAATGCCGACACCCGCCGTATGACCCAGGAACAGTTCATCGACGGCGACGTGCCCATCGTGGCCGCCACCATCGCGTTCGGCATGGGCATCGACAAGCCGGACATCCGGTTGGTGGTCCACCATACCCTGCCCAAATCCATCGAGAGCTACTACCAGGAAACCGGCCGCGCCGGCCGGGACGGACTGCCCAGCGAATGCGTCCTGTTTTTCAACGAGGGTGACCGCGCCAAGCAGGAGTACTTCATCCAGGGTATGACCGGAGACGCCCGCGCAACAGCAGAAACCCAGCTTCAGCAGATGGTCGACTTCTGCCGGCTGAGCACCTGCCGGAGGAAGTACCTGCTCGGATACTTCGGCGACACGGCAGCGAGCGAAGAGTGCGGCAACTGCGACGTTTGCCTGGCGGAGCGGCAGTCGGTGGATGTCACCGTGGTGGCCCAGAAGATGCTGTCGGCAGTTATCCGCACGGGGGAACGGTTCGGAATCGCCCACGTGAGCAACGTGCTGCTCGGGAGAAACCTCAAGCGCGTTCGTGAGCTCGAGCACGACAAGCTCAGCGTGTTCGGGATAGTGGATGATTACGACCGGGACGGTTTGCGTCACGTCGCCGATGGGCTGGTCGAGCGCGGGTTGCTTGCCAGAGCCGAAGGCGAGTATCCGACCATCAACGTGACGAAATCGGGCCGTGAGTGGCTGCGTGATCGCCAGGCTTTGGCCATTGACATGCGGGTCGATCAGCCGGCGCGCGCGCTCGGGCGTTCAGCATCGCGCGGGGGAAACGGCGGAGAAGCCAGCGTGCCAAATGATGGTTACGACACCGCTCTGTTTGAGCAACTACGCACGCTGCGTCGTCGGCTGGCTGATGGGGAAGGAGTGCCGGCGTTCGTGGTGTTCAGCGACGCCACCCTGAAAGGACTGGCATTGGCGAAGCCAACCAATCCGCAGGATATGCTGGCCGTTTCGGGCGTGGGGCCGGCCAAGCTGGAACGGTACGGGGAGGTATTTCTGGAAGTGATACGGCAGTTCATAAACGGCACGTCAGAAAAAGGCGAGAACCGAAGTACTATCCGGTCAAGGATGGACCGCTTAAGAACGAACGGTAACGGGCAAAGGCTGGGTGATACGCACGTACTAACTCGCCAACTTCTGCAACAGGGTTTGAGCGTTGCCGAAATTGCGAAGGAACGCGGATTATCACCTGGGACAGTGCTTTCCCACGTTGAGCGCATCGTGAGCGCCGGCGAAACCGTTGACCTCTCCCGATTGTTGCCATCGTCGGAACGGACTGAACGAATCAAAGCGGCATTGCAAGAAGTGGGCCATGAACGCTTGGCACCCGTGAAGGAATTGCTTGGGGATGAATTTTCGTACGAGGAGATCCGGTTAGTTCTCGCTTCTATGACAATGGAAAATGCTACGATCTGCACATGTGGAGCTCATAAGCTCGCGCGGTATCCAATCTGCATCTCATGTGCTGTGTCAACCGGGGCAGTGACAAATTGTCCAAGATGCAACAAGTATATGCGAGCGGGAAACTATGCTTGCTCAAATTGCAAGAACATAATTGACGCAGAAAATGATGCGCTGATGGACGAAGACGAACACAGGACCGTGTACGACCTGCTGGACGATGATGAGTTATTTTTGGAAAATTTGATAGACGAGAATCCGTCACTGGAAATGTATATCGATAGGCCATCTCAGTGGAAATTCCTCCGATAAAAGCTGATTGTAAAGCCAGTAGAATCAGAGATCGCGTTCCGTAGGAGATTCCGCTGGGCGACTGGCAAAATATCAGGGCGGGCAATCGCGCCCGCCCCTTTTGGTTTTTGTTGGACACTGCCGATCTACGTCCCATATCGGGCGGCGGCGTTGGGGTCGCTGTACTCGACGTTCTTGGTGGCCCAGAAGGCGGTGGCGATGTCGTCGCAGGCGGCGACCAGGGCCTCGGCGTTCTCCATGCTGACGGTCTGCTTGCACTGTCCGGCCAGTTTGAGGGCGGCGTTGAACTTGCCGGCGATCTCGTTGGCGTCGGTGCCGGGCCAGGCGTAGTCGGCCCAGAGGATGCGCAGCTCTTCCTTGCACTTCTCGGCGTGCTCTTCCTTGACGGTGACGTAGCGGGAGAAGGTGTTGGCGAAGGACTGGCGGTCAGCGGCCGGAGCGCCAGGCTGCGGGGCCTCCAGGTTCTGCATGCGTAGGACCATCTTCTGCACGGTCTGGGCGGCCATCTTGGCCACGATGGGGTCGTAAATACCGCAGGGGATGTCGCAGTGGGCGTGGGCCGTGCGCGGCTTCAGGGCGGCGATGGGATTGAACATCGTGTGCAGTCTCCTTTCGGGTGATGACAACGGGGGACGGATAACCGTCATGGACGGCGCAATTTCGGCAAAAATGCTAGCGCACTTTGGCGGTAGGCGCAAGGGCGGGCGAAGCCAGGATGGATCGAGCTACGTGCTCCGCGTTTGCACGTTCACGGAGCCGCCTTCCCAAAACTGCACCGTCAGTTGACTCTCTTGGAGGAGACGGATGCCCACCAGGATTTCAGATTGCGTTTGCAGCACATAGACGGGACGGCGAGCGCCAAACCACCATACATTTGCCGCAAACGATTCGAACCGCTCCATTTGCTCGGTGGCAACGCGCATCCTCCGCCTGCCTACCCAAGCAAGCCCCAAACTTTGGATCAACTGGACCGGCAGCGCCAAAAAGTAATCGAAGCCAGTATCGACAATGGCTTCGACACGCCGGAGTCGGCCCCGTTGATCGAATATGTCAATGGGAACGACGACCTCACCAAACTCGCTGATGAACCCGCTAGTCATGGCATCAGGTCTCTCCACCCTACGAACGTACCGAACGCAGGGTAGCCGATGCGCATCGTGACCAACGTCGCGGGAGAATAGCGCTCAAGCATTCTGGAATTGGCTGCCATATCGTCGGCGTCAATCTCGTACTCGCCGGTAATCACATCCAAAGTCAGATATTCGCCGTGGTGCTCCGGTTCAACCAGATGGCGAATCTTGGCGTCGTAAATGGCGTAGGCCCGGTCCACGACCGCTTCGCCCTCGTCGGCGTGATCGGCCGGAGTCTTCCTCTTTTGCCGCTTGGCGGTTCCGGAGTTGTCGCCGGCTGGTCTCGGGGCCCGGAAGCCGAAAGTGCCGAATGCTTTGTAGCCGATGCGTAGCGTGACCAGCGTCTCTGCGGAATGGCGCTCTAGCATCCTGAAATTCGCCGCCAGACCATCGGCGTCGATCTCGTATTCGCCGGTGACCACATCCAGTGTCAGGTACTCGCCGCGGTGGTCGGGTTCGACCAGATGGCGGATATTAGCGTCGTAGATGGCATGAGCCATATCGACGATGCTATCTTTCTTGTTCGGGTTGCCAGCCATCGTCTCCCCCTCGCTGCCGGTTTCGCCGCTTTGCCGCTGCCGGCTCGTGTTCGATTGTAGCAGGCGGTTCTTATGCCCTGTGCTATCCTTGCGCCATCAATCACGCGCCGGAGGGATATGGTCATGCGTGCTGCCGTTTACAAGGGTGAACAGGTCCTGCAGGTCGAGGAGTTGCCCGACCCAACGCCAGGACCCAACCAGGTTGTGATGCGGGTGAAATACTCCGCCATATGCGGAACGGACGTCCATGCCTTTATGTACGACCTCGCCCATCCGGGCGCGGTGATGGGCCACGAGTACACGGGGACCATCGTCGACGTGGGGCCTGGCGTGAACCGCTGGCGGGTGGGCGACCGCGTGGTCGGCGGCGGTGGGCATCCCCCTCCGGGTGGCGGCTCGGCAACGCGCACCAACCCCCGCTTCAACTACCGGACGATGGGCTTCCAGCAGAACGCGCGGCCGCGAGGATACGCCGAGTTCGTGCTGTTGGACGAATGGGAGCCGACGCCGGTCCCCGGTGATGTGACCGACGAGCAGGCGGCTCTCTGCGAACCCTGCGCGGTCACCGTCCACGCGGTGCGCCTGTCCGATGTCAAGCTGGGCGACGCCGTTTTGGTGCTGGGCGCGGGCCCCATCGGCCTGCTCTGCATGCAGACGGCGCGGGCGGCCGGCGCGACCACAGTGATCGTATCCGAGCCGGCGCCCGGCCGCGCGGAAGCTGCCCGGTTGCTGGGCGCGGATGCAGTGCTCAACCCCATGGACGCGGACTTCGCCGAGCGGGTGGTGGAGTTGACCGGCGGGACGGGGCCGCAGGTGGTGTTCGAATGTGCCGCGGCACCGTCGACGCTGGAGCAGGGACTGGACCTGTGCGCACGAGGCGGGCAGGTGGTTATGATCGCGATTGCCTGGGAGCCCACGCCGGTGGTGCCACCCAACTGGATGGCGCGAGAGGTGCGGATGCAATCGTCGTTCGGCACACTGCCCGAGGACTGGCAGATCGCCCTGGAACTGATGCGCACCGGGCGGGTGTCCGTGGAGCACATGCTGTCGGGCACCAACTTCGTGCCCTTGGAGGGTATCCAGGGGGCGTTCGAGGCGTTGTGCCACCCCACCAGCGAGTTGCAGATGGTGGTCGAGCCGTAGGTACGTGTTCGGTTGCCGCTCCGATAGGGCCAATCTATAATCGATTGCCACATCCGCAATACATACGGCGGGCAAGGCGTCCGCTGAGGAGGACGTTTTGACTACCACCACACGGAGCCCGCGCGCCTTACTGAAGCACCGCAGCAGCGACATCACCGACGGGCCGGAGCGGGCGCCGGCCCGCTCGTACCTGCGGGCTATGGGCCTGACGGACGACGACCTGGCGAAGCCCTTTGTGGCGGTGGCCAATCTGGCCAGTGACGTTACGCCGTGCAACGTCCACTTGGACAAATGGGCCGTAGCAGTCAAGGAAGGCATCCGCGACGGCGGTGGGACGCCTTTCCAATTCGGCACCATCACCGTCAGCGACGGCATCAGCATGGGCACCGAAGGCATGAAGGCATCGCTGGTGAGCCGCGAGGTCATCGCTGATTCCATCGAAACTGTGGTCTTCGGCCAGAGAATGGACGGCCTGGTTACCGTAGGCGGCTGCGACAAGAATATGCCGGGCTGCATGATGGCCATTGCCCGCCTGAATATCCCCAGTGTCTTCGTGTACGGCGGCAGCATTCTGCCGGGCCAGTACAACGGCAACGATATAAACATCCAGGACGTGTTTGAAGCGGTGGGCGCCTGGGCGGCCGGCCACATCACCGGCGAGGAACTGACGGAGTTGGAATGTGCCGCCTGCCCCGGGGAGGGTTCCTGCGGCGGACTGTTCACCGCCAACACGATGTCCACGGCCATTGAAATCATGGGGCTGTCCCTGCCCGGCGACTCTTCGCTGACGGCGGTGGACCCCCGCAAGGGCGAAGAGGCCCGCCGCGCCGGCGAGGCGGTTATGCGCATGCTCGACGAGGGCATCCGGCCTCGGGATATCCTGACCCGACAAGCTTTTGAGAACGGCATAACGCTGGTGGCAGCCATGGGAGGCTCCACCAACGCCGTGCTGCACCTGATGGCCATTGCTCGGGAAGCGGAAGTTGACCTGACGCTGGAGGACTTCGATCGCATCAGCCGCAACACCCCCTACATCACCGACATGAAGCCGGGCGGCCGCTACGTCATGGCCGACCTGAGCCGCTACGGTGGAGTAGCGCTCATCGGCAAGCGTCTGCTGGACGCCGGCCTGCTGCACGGGGACGCCATGTCGGTGAACGGCAAGACTCTGGCGGAAAACCTCAGGGAAACCACCACTGTGGACGACCAGCCCGTTGTCTATAACCTCGACGCGCCGCGCAGCCCCACGGGCGGCCTGGCTATCCTGCGCGGCAACCTTGCCCCCGACGGCGCGGTAATCAAGGTCGCCGGCCACCAGGAAAAGGTGTACGAAGGGCCGGCGCGGGTCTTCGATCAAGAAGAGGCTGCCTTCCAGGCGATACAGCGCCGGGAAGTCAAGCCGGGCGACATCGTTGTAATCCGGTACGAAGGGCCCAAGGGCGGCCCCGGTATGCGCGAAATGCTGGCGGTCACCAGCGCGCTCATCGGGCAGGGCCTGGGCGACACCGTGGCTCTGATCACCGATGGACGGTTCTCCGGAGCATCCCACGGCCCCATGGTCGGCCACGTCGCCCCGGAGGCCATGGACGGCGGCCCCATCGGCATGCTGCGCGAGGGAGACATCATCACGCTGGACATCCCCGGTCGCCGCCTCGACGCGCGCATCACCGAGGAAGAGATGACCGACCGTCGCGCCGCGTGGCAGCCCATCGAGCCCAAGTACACTACCGGCGTGCTGGCCAAGTACGCCAAGCTGGTGTCTTCCGCGTCGGAGGGGGCGGTGACGCGGTAGCCGCCCCGCATGAACCAACCAAAGTCGTTCAACATACCGGTCAAGATTGCGGTTGCGGCCATCGTCGTCTGCGGGTCGACGCGGTGATTTTGATCGTTTTCGGTGAGCGAGATTGGAAAGGACTATCTACCCTTCTTATAGCAGCAGAACTGACCCCTTTGTCAGCATTGTTCTGGCCGCTAGTAGAAACGGGAGGCTACGCGATGCTTTTTGGCATTGATTACGCGCGCCAGGCGATATGGCGCAAGCGACAGCAAGAATTAGAGAAAGCCCGCAAAGAAGGGTACAAGCAGGGCTATGAAGCTCGGTTGGCGGAAGAAAACGGGCACGACGACGAACGAAATCGACGGCCGGAGGGATCAACATGACCACCGCTGCAAGTCGCATCCTGTTGGAACGCAAGGGTTCCCTGGCGGTCATCCGGCTGAACCGCCCCGAAGCGCGAAATGCCCTGTCGCCGGAGATGGTTTCCGAGCTGGGTAACGCCATCAAGTCGTGCCGGGGTGGGGACACGCGCGCGGTCCTGCTCACGGGTACCGACGGCGCGTTCTGCTCGGGTGCTGACGTCCGCGACTTCGCTCAGCAATTGGACGAGGGCGGACAGGAAGGCCTCTCGGATCACCTGCGGGAACTGGCCGACACGTTGCACCGAGACGTGGTGATGGGTATCCGCCGTCTGGACAAGCCAGTGGTGGCGGCGATCAACGGCGTAGCGGCCGGGGCGGGTTTCAGCCTGGCGCTGGCTTGCGACATCCGCGTCGCATCGTCGGACGCGCGGTTCCTGCTGGCCTACGCCAACATAGGCTGCACGGCGGATGGCGGATCAACCTACATGCTGCCCCGCATCGTCGGCCAGGGACGCGCCATGGAGATCTACCTGGCCCGACAGCCCATCGGCGCACAATACGCGCTGGAGTTGGGCTTGGTGAGCCAGGTTTTCGAGGCGGGGCACTTCGAACGTCATGCGATGGAGACGGCGGACCGCCTCGCCCAGGGGCCCACCCGCGCCTACGGTCGGGTCAAGGCGCTGTTCGACGGCAGCTGGGACTCTGACCTGGCAACGCAACTGGACGCGGAGACCGACGCCATCGCCGGTATTGGGCTGACCCGGGATTTCCATGAAGGCATCAGGGCCTTTTCCCAGAAGCGGCAGGCCTGGTTCCAGGGACAGTAGCGCCGCCGGCGGACGAGCTGTGTTCAAGAGCGACCGCAGTCGCCTCTTCGACCATCTGACCAAAGCCATGGGGGACGGCCCGACGCTGGACGCCATGCGCGCGGTTCCGCGGGAACGGTTCGTTCCCGACCGTCTCCGGTCACAAGCCTACAAAAACAGGCCGCTTCCCATTGGAAACGGGCAGACCATTTCGCAGCCGCAGATGGTGGCATGGGCGGCCGACGCATTGGAATTGGCGGGCGATGAATACGTGCTGGAAGTCGGGGCGGGTTCCGGCTACCAGGCGGCGGTGATAGCGGCTCTCCTGCCTGAAGGCAGGGTCGTGGCCACCGAACGCATTCCGGAGCTGGCGGCCATGGCCACGGGGAATCTGGCCAAGTGCGGTGTCGGTAACGTGCAGGTGGTGCAGACCGGTCCCGGCCTGGGCGCACCCGAGTTGGGGCCGTTCGACGCAATCCTGGTGTCGGCTTCCGCTCCGCAAGTTCCGGAGTCCCTGTTATCGCAACTGAAGCCCGGCGGAAGGATGGTGATTCCGGTAGGAGTGGGGCAATACCAGAATCTGACCCGGGTGCGCGCGGAAGCGGATGGCGTCAAGATCGAAGAATTGGGCCCGTGTTCGTACGTGCCGCTGCTGGGCGACGGGGCGTGGCAGACGCTCCCGTGAGAGTCAGCCGCCGCGCGTCTCTCTCCCGTATGGCATAATACCCGCAGCAACCGACACGGAGGGACAGCATGGCCGGAAAGATCGAGATCCGCCAGATCAACCACGTAACCACCATGGTCAAGGATACGGCCCGGGCCATGGAGTTCTATAACGACCTGCTGGGGATCAAGCAGATCCAGAGCCAGGTCGACAATCCGGCCATCACCTGGCTGCAACTGGAAAACGGCGTGATGGTCCACCTGATCGAGACCGACGAGGCCCCCGCCAAGCCGGGCAACGTACACCATGCTTTTCAGGTCGACGACCTTGAGGCCACCCGCACTACGCTGGAGAGCAGCGGCTACGAAGTGCTGCGGGGCGGCGTGCGCTACGACGGGCAGGCGTACTTCTTCATCGAAGATCCCGACGGCAACAGCGTCGAGTTCTGCACGGCGTCGGGCTACGCGCCGGCCCCGCCGCGACCGGCGTAACCACAGGCTGCCGTGATCGTGGACAACATCATCCTGGTAGGCTTCATGGCGACGGGCAAGAGCCACGTCGGACGCATCATTTCCCGTCTCACCGGGCGGCGCATGACCGACCTGGATGAGGAAATCGTCCGGCGGGCACGCAAGCCGATCCACCAGATCTTCAGCGATGAAGGCGAGATCGTGTTCCGCGCCATGGAGCGGCACGCTGCTCTGACGCTGTGCGAGGGCGGCAACAAGGTGATCGCGGCCGGGGGCGGCGCTTTTGCCCAGGAACTGACCCGCCAGGTGTTGCTGGAGAACGGCATCGTGTTCTGCCTCACCGCCACGGCGGAAACCATCCACTACCGCATCACCCGGGGGAGCCCCAACGCCGCCGTGCGACCCATGCTCGGCGGGGGAGATCCGCTGGTACGAATACGCGAACTGCTCGACGAGCGGGCCCCCGCCTACGCGCTGGCCCACCACGCCGTCGCCACCGACGACCGCACTCCGGAGGAGGTAGCGGACGAGGTGCTGCGGATATTTGAAACGGCCGTCACCACTACCACTCGGCCTTGACTACTTGGAGGAACCACATGACCAGCCCAGACCTAGCCGCGACCGTAAATCACTCCGGGGGTAGTTACCCCGTCATCGCCGGCTGGGGCATCATAGACCGGCTGGGCGAGCACATCGCGGAACTCGGATTGGGCAACACCGCGTACATTGTCACGGACGAGAACGTGATGCGGCCTTACGGGCGCAATGCGCAGTGGGCGTTGCAGCGCGCCGGGATCGCCGCGCATTGTTTCGTCATTCCCGCCGGCGAGACCAGCAAGTCCTTCCAGCAGGCGCAGGAAATCTACGAGTGGCTGGTGAGCCTCCGGGCCGAGCGCGGCCAGCCCATCATCGCCATCGGCGGCGGGGTTGCCGGCGACCTGGGAGGGTTCATCGCCAGTACCTTCCTGCGGGGAGTGCCCTTCGTTCAGGTGCCGACCAGCATGGCGGCCATGGTGGACGCCTCCATTGGCGGCAAGGTCGCGGTGAATCTGCCCCAGGCCAAGAACATGGTGGGCGCGTTCTACCAGCCGCGGGCAGTTCTGGCCGACGTGCAGGCCTTGTCCACGCTGGGCAAGCGGGAACTCGCCGAGGGCTGGGCCGAGGCGATCAAGCACGGCCTGATTCTGGACCCGTCGCTGGTTGACGTGTTCGAGGAGCACGCGGAGGCGTTGATGGAAGTGGAACCGGAGATCTCCACCGAGGTGATCCGGCGCAGCATGGCCATCAAGGCCGATGTGGTGAGCCAGGACGAGCGCGAGACGCTGGGCATCCGCATTCTGCTGAACTACGGGCACACCATTGGCCACGCGCTGGAAGCCTCTACCGAGTACGGCCGGTTCATGCACGGCGAAGGCGTATCGGTGGGCATGATGGGCGCCGGACGCATCGCCCGGGAGATGGGGATGATCGGCGACGACATCCTGGACCGTCAGCGCGTCCTGCTGGAGCGATTCAACCTGCCCATCTCGGCTCGGGGCGTTGACCTGGACGGGGTCCGGGGAGCGATGTCGCTGGACAAGAAGACGGTCGGCGGCGCCAACCGCTGGGTGCTGCTGGAAGACGTCGGCCGCGCCACCGTCCGCCGGGATATTCCCGGCGAAGTGGTGGAGGACACGCTGGCCTGGCTTACGGAGTAGCCACGGTCGCCAGAACCGGACGAGGGATCACTCGGTTACCTGTAGGCCCAGAAGGTTACATCAATAAACCTGACTACACAGGCGGGCCCGCCGGAATGTTTGTCTGGCATCGGCAGCCAACGCCGCCCAAACCGTTGCTCCTGCCCAGCCGACTAAGAAGGACGCCAGGATAATCCACTTGGCTCCGGGCAGACCTGCGACGCACAAGTTAGCATCGCCAGCAAGCAGCCCCGCCGCCGGCAGGCCGCCAACCAACGCCAGGCCGTATCGAACCGCTATCTGCATCTGCCGACCCTAATAAAAACGCCCGCCAGTCCAGCCCACGAACAGGCTGGAGGGCGGGGAGGTTTCAAGGGTACCGTATCAGTTTCGCCCGGAGTCCGTCAAACCGCCCGTCGGCGGGCTGCCCTCGCCTCGCGCAACGCGGACAGGCGGCGGCCGCGTCTGGCCTGGCTCACCGCGGCGGCAGTCAGCAGGATAAGGATTGTCACCGCGACGGCGCCGGATACGCCCAGGAGGAGCGCCTGGCTGACCTGCTCCAACCCGCCCGATCCCAATAGCCGGGCCAACTGACCCAAGCCAACGGCGACACCGGCGTTGAGCACGGTCACGCCGAACAGGCCGAGGATACGGCTGGCGTTGACAAACCGCGTGGCCAGGGCACCCAGTTGGGTGCCGACGGAGGCCGACGCGAACATGATGACGGCGATCATCGGATCGACGTTGCCGCTCAGCGAATAGAGGAACGCCCCCAGGCTGCCGGTGATGATGATCTGGAACAGGTCAGTGCCGATGGCGACGGCCGGCGGGACGCCCAGGCCGTAGACCAGGAACGGCATCAGGAGAAACCCGCCGCCGGCGCCCAGCAAAGCGGCGATGAACCCGATGGTGAAGCCGGCGAACGTGGGGACCAGCGCCGACATCTCATCGATACCCGCCCTGGGGAAAGCCGGCCGCAGGTTCACCTCGCCCGAAAATCTCGCGCCCGCCAGCATGGGCAGTCGGAGCCGGTCCGGGCCGACACGCACGCTGCGGAACCAACCGGGAAGTCCACCGCCTACCCTACGGCCCGGACGGTACCGGAGTTGCCTGATCCAGTTGCCCACCATCAGCGAGCCCAGGCTCAGCAGCAGCACGAAGTAGATCGCGCCGACCACCGGCCCGGCGACGCCGGCGTGTTCCAGGGTCGCGTTGACCCGCTCGCCGGCGAACACGCCGGGAATGGTCCCGCAGACGATGAGGACGGCGAGGCGAATGTCGACGTTGCCCAGACGGCGGTGGCGTAGGGTACTGGTGATCGCCGTGCCCATCACCATGAGGAGACCGGTACCGACGGCGTAGATGGTCGGGACGCCAAGAACGAGGAGTCCTCCGGTGATGAGGAAGCCCCCGCCCACGCCGAAAAACCCGGTCATGGTTCCGACGATCATTCCCAGCAGCGCCAGCAGCAAGGGCGATACCGTGGCGTCGGCGATGGGGAAGTGCACGCTAGTGTCCCCGGCGGGAGCGGTTATCGGCCGGCGAGCGTCCGCGAGGGCGGGCCAACGCGACGCCCCGGGCGACCAGATCCCAGAAGATGTACAGCACAACCGCGGTAACCGCCATGGCGGCGATCACGGAAACCGCCCACAGGATCTTGTGCCGGCTCAACTCCAGAAGGAATTCGGATAACGCCTGGTACATGTGTGGGCCCTATTGCCGGCAAAGGCTTGCAACGGAGGGGTGACGCACAATGATATTCCAGATTGGCCATGCCATGCAGCTAAAGCTGGAGTGGGGGACCGCTGGTTTGCGCAGGCGGGACCGTTGCGCGTACATTAACCCGCATGACGACCCAACGGTTCGGTTTTCAACTGCTCTCGACCGATGGAGCCGCCCGGCGCGGGCAGGTTACCACGCCCCATGGGGAGGCGCAAACGCCCCTGTTCATGCCGGTGGCAACCCAGGCGACGGTGAAGGGCCTGACCTTCGACGAGGTTCGCTCCCTGGGCGCGGAAACGGTGCTGAGCAACGCCTACCACCTGTACCTGCGGCCGGGAGTGGAACGGGTCCGCGACGCCGGCGGGCTGCATCGGTTCATGGGCTGGGACGGGCCGATACTAACCGACAGCGGAGGTTACCAGGCGTTCAGCATGGGCACGCTGCGCCGAGTGAACGACGACGGCATCGTGTTCCGCTCCCACATCGACGGAAGCGAGCATTTCTTCACGCCGGAGTCGGCGATAATCAACCAGCACGGGATCGGAGCGGACATCATCATGTGCTTCGACCAGTGCGTTTTTTCAGCGGGCGAACCGGGCGCGGTGGAAGATGCGATGGAGCGCACGCACCGTTGGGCACAGGTCTGCCACGACACGCACGCGCGGAGCGAGCGATCCGGAAAGCAGGCGTTGTTCGGAATAGTGCAGGGCGGGACGGTGCCCGAACTGCGACGGGCGTCAACGGACTACATCACGGGCATCCCATTTGACGGTTACGCCATCGGCGGCCTGGCGGTAGGCGAGACCAAGGCGGAAATGCACGACGTGACCGGGCTGGTGTGCGAAGGGCTGCCGGAGGACCGGACGCGTTACCTGATGGGAGTGGGTTCGCCGGAGGACCTGGTGAACTCGGTGGCGCTGGGCGTGGACATGTTCGACTGCGTCCTGCCAACCCGCGTGGCCCGCAACGGGGCGCTGTTCACCCCCACGGGTCGGGTCAACATCGCCAACCGCAAGTATGCCGATCAGGACCTGCCGCTGGATGCGGCCTGCGACTGCTATACCTGCCGGAACTACACCGCCGCGTACCTGCGGCATCTTTTCAAGGCCGGCGAGATGCTGGGGCCTCGCCTGGCATCGATACATAACCTGCGCTTCATCCTCAGGCTCATGGAGGACATGCGGGACGCGATAGCAGAGGGGCGGTTCGCAGCATTCCGTGAGGAGTTCCTGAGTTCGTACCGACCCACGGACGAAGGACGGCGTCAGGCCCAGAAGCACCGTTGGATTGAAGAACGGGGCGCCTGATTCCCTCACGTGTAACCGGTTTGACGACGAGGGGAGCAAATTTACATCGATGAACAGGATGAATAGGATGCCGACAACGCCGGCTCTCCGCTCTGCTGATGGCAGCGTCCAAGGTGCGGGGCATTTCCAGCAATCAATCTAATCCTGTCCATCTTGTTCATCGATGCAATAGACAACGCGGGGACATGTGAGGGCGTGGGCAGGGTTGACAAACAATGTTGCCGGGCCTACGGTGGCCTAACGGCCCCGGCGCGAGAAACGAAAATATCGACACCGGCGGAGGCGCTGTTGCTCATGGTGGCCACGGACAACATATCGAGCGGAGCCACGAACGCCCTGAGCGATGATGGTCAGCCGTATATCCGGGTTGATTCGGTCTGGAAAGTGTTTGGGAGGAACCCGGAACGGGTATTGGAGCCGCAGTACGCGGAGCATGACAAGTCCTTTTTCCAGAGCGAGTTTGGCAACGTCATCGGCCTGCAGGACGTATCGTTTCAGGTAAACCGGGGCGAAACCTTCGTGATCATGGGGCTGTCGGGCAGCGGCAAGTCCACCATGGTGCGTTGCCTGATACGGCTGATCGAGCCCACCGCCGGCGAGATAGTCATCGCGGGCGAGGACATCACCAGGATGTCGGACAAGGAACTGATCGAGTTCCGCCGCAGCAAGATCGCCATGGTGTTCCAGCACTACGGCCTGATGCCCCACCGCAACGTGCTGGATAACGCCGGGTGGGGGTTGGAGGTCCAGGGGGTCAAGAAGCCGGAGCGGGAAGCCCGCACCCGCGAGGTGCTGGAGTTGGTCGGCCTGGGCGGGTGGGAAGAGTCGTACCCGCGCCAGCTATCGGGGGGCATGCAGCAACGGGTCGGCCTGGCGCGGGCGCTGGCGGTGGACACCGACATCCTGCTGATGGATGAGCCGTTCAGCGGGCTGGATCCTCTGATCCGCCGGCAGATGCAGGACGAACTGCTCCGGCTGCAAACCGAGCTGCACAAGACCATCGTGTTCATCACCCACGACCTCAACGAGGCGCTGAAGCTGGGTGACCGGATCGCCATCATGCACGACGGCAAGGTCGCGCAGATAGGATCGCCGGAGGACATCGTGCTGCGGCCTGAGGACGAGTACGTGGGCGATTTCACCCAGGACGTGCGGCTGGAGACGATCCTCAGCGCCAGCAAGGTGATGGTGACACCCAAGGCCACCGTGATGGGACACCAGGGGCCGCGGGCCGCGTTGCACACGATCGGCAACAGCGACGGCGATGCGGCCTGGGTGGTGGACCGGGGCCAGCGCTACATCGGGTTGCTCTCCATCAGCAACGCCGAGCGGGCGCTGCGGGCCGGGGTCAAGCGTTTCGACGAGGCTTGGGACTACGTGGACCGGGAATACCAGGCGGTGGCGGCGACGACCTCCTTCGACGAACTGATCCCAATGGCCATGAGCAGCGACTTCCCGATTCCGGTTACCGACGAAACGAACACGCTGGTCGGCGAAGTGCATCGCAGCGCGCTGGCCGAGGCGTTGGCGGAAACGTCGGCTGCGGACCCCGACTATGCGGCCAATGCCGCGGAGAACGCGGCGCTGGCGGCCGCCCAACCCGCTGCGGACCAGGGCTCCAGCCGGCTTGAGGACGCAACGGAAGTCGAAGTGGAATTGTCGCGCGCGCGTATTCAGCAACCGCCCATGCCCATCTAACCCCCGAACTTCGCCAGACCCTGTTCCACCGGCCGGTCTATCGGGCCGGCGCCGTCGCGGAGGCCAACATGGCAGTCATCACCAGAGACGAGCCCGAATCCCGAGCCACCCCGGGGACGCTGGCAGAGCCGACACAGTCGTCGGAGACGCCACGGTTCGCCCTGGCGGCGATTCCACCGCTTTACTTGTGGGTCGCCGGAGTGGTCTCAGTCATCGTCGTGCTGGTGGTGTGCCTGGCCTTCTGGGGGCCGGGAATGGAATTCCCCACTACCGTCGCTCACGTGCAATCCAGCGACGGATCGACCAGTTTCCCCAGGTCAGTTCGAGATGTGACCGGCGACGCGATCGACGACGCTACGAAGTGGTTGACCACAAACGGGCGCTGGCTGTTCGAAGGTATCAAGGACGGTATCACCTACGCACTGCTCTACATTGAGCGCGGGTTGAAGTGGCTACCGTGGCCGGCGGTGGTCCTGGGCCTGACGCTGGCGGCATTCGCGGTGGGTCGTTGGGGGTTGATGGCGTTCACGGGCATCGCGTTCCTGTTCATCGGGTTCATGGGCCTGTGGGAACCCACGGTGGATACCATCGCGCTAATGGTGGTCGCGGTGGCGCTATCGGTGGGCATTGGCCTGCCCCTGGGCGTACTGGGCGCACGGAATCAAACCGCGGACCGCATCATGCGTCCTATCCTGGACGGCATGCAGACCATGCCCAGCTTTGTGTACCTGATTCCGGGGATACTGTTCTTTGGATTGGGCAAGCCGGCCGGCATCTTTGCCACCATCATATACGCGGTGCCGCCGGTCATCCGGTTGACCAACCTGGGTATCCGGCAAGTCTCGCCGGAGACGGTGGAGGCGGCGCGTTCATTTGGCGCGTCACCGCTGCAGATCCTGACCAAAGTGCAGATACCAATGGCGCTGCCCACCATCATGGCCGGCATCAACCAGACGACGATGATGGCGCTGGCCATGGTAACGATTGCCAGCATGGTTGCGGCCGGGGGCTTGGGCGACAACGTGTTGCGGGCGATCCAGAAGAACGAAGTGGGCAATGGTGTGATTGCAGGCCTCTCCATCGTCTTCATGGCCATTGTGATTGACCGGCTTACGCAAGCGGTGGCGCGCGGCCGGCAGGAAGCCCTGAGCGCGGGGCACTAACCGGCGTTGGGCCGACGGGTAGCGGACGGTTGCCATGACCGTCCGCTAGATGTTTGTTCTGCGGAAACTTCTTATAATTCGTACACAAGCAATTATGTAATGTGTTGGTTGCAGCAATCGTAAGATTGACAATGAAATTCAACACTGCAATAATCACCGCACTTTAGTTGCCGCTCGAAACTCCCGGCAAATCACCCCGCACGGAGGAAAGGACTTTGTTCACCAAGTACAGGCTATTGGGGCTTACCATGGTGTTGGCCATCGTAACGGTCATCGCCATCGCGGCCTGCTCGCCGGCTGAGCCGCAGGTCGTCGAGGTCACTCGCGTAGTGACGGAACAGGTCGAGGTCGAAAAGGAAGTTGAGAAGGTCGTCACCGAGGAGGTCGAAGTCACGCGGGTGGTGACTGAGGAGGTCGTGAAGGAAGTCGAAGTCGAAAAGGAAGTCGAAGTCGAGAAGGTTGTCACCGAGCAGGTGGAAGTCACCCGCGTGGTCGAGGTGATGGCTCCCGAGGGACCGAAAGATACCATCATCTTCGGAGACCTGAACTGGTCCAGCGCGCTGCTCCAGAACCGCATCGCGCAGTACATCGTTGAGAAGGGCTATGGCTATCCCACCGATGTGAAGTTCGGCGCGACCTTGCCTCTGTTCCAGGGCTTGCAGAACGGCGATACCCACGTGACCATGGAGATCTGGCTGCCCAACCAGAATGAAGCCTGGAACGCCGCGCGTGAACAGGGAGCGGTGCTTTCGGTGGGTGAGAGCCTGGGCAAGGACTGGCAGTCCGCCTTCGTTATCCCGGCCTACCTGCAGGAGCAGTATCCGGAACTGGATAACGTGGAAGACCTGAAGGACCAGCAATACAAAGACCTGTTCAAGACAGCCGAGAGCGGCGACAAGGCACGCTTGGTTTCCTGCATCATCGGCTGGGCTTGCGAAGGAGTCAACGCCAAGCAGATCGAAGGATACGGACTGAGTGAGCACGTCCACATCGTCAACCCCGGTGATGGCGCCGCGCTGAACGCTGACCTCTACGGCGCGTACGAGCGAGGTGAACCCTGGCTGGGTTACCAGTGGGGCACCAATGATCCGGCGCTGAAGCTGGACCTGGTTCGTCTTGAAGAACCCGCTTACAGTGCGGAGTGTGAGTACACCACATTTGCCTGCGGCTACCCGGATGCCACCATCCTGATCGCGGTGTATCCGGACCTGCCCGGCCGCGCCCCCGATGTAGTGGAGATGTTGCGGAACTGGGATTTCAACATCAACATCTACAAAGCGGTAGTGCGCTGGCAGGGCGACAACCCGGACGCGGATGTGAAGGCCACGGCTCTATGGTGGCTGAACAACAACGCCGACATCTGGGGCGGTTGGGTCACCGACGAGGCTGCCGAGAGCATCCAGGCCGCGCTGAGCGCCGGCGAGGAAGCTGAGGGCTGGCCGACCGAATAAACGGAACCCGAGCATAACGGCATCGTGAGGGCGGCTTCCTGAAGGGAGCCGCCTTCTTTTCTGCTACAATGCAGCCGCTTTTAGAGTACGATTTTTCCCGACAGGACGCCATAGTCATGACCACTGCCCCGGCCTTGACCGCCGTTACCGATGAGACACTGGCTACCCTGAAGACCATCCCGACGCAGACGCTGATCGACGGGCTGTGGGTGATGGGCTGGCCGATGAGCATGATCGAGGGGGCCAGGCCGCTGCAGCCGGGTCAGCACATGGCGGGTCGCGCGGTGACGCTGCGATTCGTGCCGCACCGGCCCGACCTGGCGGCGGACAAGCCCAAGGGTTCCGACTCAGCCGAGTACGTGGCCTTTGAGCTTTGCGGGCCGGGCGAGGTGCTGGTGATCGACGCGATGCGCTGGCCCTATAGCAGCATCGGCGGGGACATCAAGTTCTACCGGCTGTATCAGCGCGGGGTTGGTGGGCTGGTCACCGACGGCGCGGTGCGGGATACCAACACGCTCAAAGAGTATGGCTTCCCGGTGTACTCGGCGAACGCCACGGCGAAGCAGGGTCCGGCGGAGTTCTGGCCGTGGCAGGTGAACGACTGCATCCAGTGCGGCGGCGTCCTGGTGCGGCCGGGCGACGCCATCGTGGGGGACGACGACGGCGTGGTTGTGGTGCCGGCGGCGGCGGCCGATGAGGTCATCCAGATCGCGCACCAGCGGGAAGAGGTGGAGGCGGTGATCAAGGCGCAGCTGGAGATTGAGCAATGCTCGCCGGGCAAGTACTACCCATTCAACGACAACACCTGGAAACTGTTTGAAGAGAAGACGGGGAAGAAGCCCTATCGCTAGAGAGCATGGATTCCGGCTTTCGCCGGAATGACGAAAAAAGCCAAAATGACGAAAAAGCCGGAATGACGAAAAAGTTGGAATGACGGAAACAAATATTGGAGGCACTACGATGGCTCGACTACCCCTGGCATCCCGTGAGACGACGCCCGCCGGCCAGGAGGCCACTTTTGACGAGATCACCCAGAACGGGACGGCGGTGCCGCCGTACGGGCCCGGCTCGGTGATGACGCACGTGCCGGAGGCCAGCAAGCACGCCACCGGATTGAACCAGTACCTGCGCAACCATTCCAGCCTGCCCCTGAAGGCGGCGGAGTTGGCCATGCTGGTGGCGGCGCGAGAGATGGACTGCCAGCACATCTGGAACGCGCACGCGGCTTCGGCGCGGGACGCCGGCGTACCGGCGGGCGTGGTGGACGCCATCCGGGACAAGACGGCGCTGCCGGCGCTGGCGCCGGACGAGTCGGCGGTGATCAACCTGGGACGGGAGATTCTGCGCAACCATCAGGTGAGCCGGGGCGGCTACCAGAGCGCGCTGGAGATCTTCGGGCAGCAGGGGACCATCGAACTGACGCTGGTGCTGGGCAACTACACCATGCTGGCGATGGTCATCAACACCTTTGAGACAGACCTGCCGCCGAACCGGACGGAGCCGCTGCTGCAGCGCGTGGCGGGCTGACCGCAAGGCGCTCTCGTCATTCCCGTAGAAGCGGGAATCCAGGTAACTTTAGCGGTAACGACGGTCTGGATTCCGGCTTCCGCCGGAATGACGGGTGGAGGCGGAATGGCGAGAGTGGGGCCGGAATGACGGGTGGGGCAAGGATGACGGGTGGGGGTGGAATGGTGAGAGTGGGGCCGGCGGGAGTGCGCGTCGCCCCGACGGGATTGCCACCCCCCCGCATCAAGTGCGGGGTCGCAATGACAGTCCCAACTGCGTAAGTCCTACGACCAATGGGAAACTGAAAAACCCGGGGCGAATGATCATTCGCCCCTACGAGTTCTTGTGGTAGATCTGGACGCGGTGGCGGCAGGAGTCGACGACGTAGATGTGGCCCTGGGCGTCGAGGTTGATCGCGCTGGGGCCCCAGAAGAACTTCTCGATGCCGGCGGATGTTTCGCGATGGTGGTCTCGCCACGGGTTGACCGCCGGGGCGAGATCGGCGGTGCGGCGGGCGGCGGATTCGTCGGGGTTGGCGGCGAGGTAGTCCTCGGCCCAGGATGAGGTGGTGGCGTCGCCACGGAGGATGGCGGTCACCTCACCGTCCGGATCGAAGATCTGCACACGCTCGTTGCCCCAGTCCGCGACGTAGATGTAGCCTTCGTCGTCAACGGCCACGGACGAAGGGCGGTTCAGTTGGCCCTTGCCATCGCCCGACGCGCCCCACTGGCCGACGAAACGACCCTCGGGGGTGAACGCCTGCACGCGGTCGTTGCGCCAGTCGGCGACGAAGACGTTGCCGGCGGAGTCGCAAGCCAGTCGCCACGGGGTGTTGAACTGGCCGGCCTGGGCGCCGTAGCTGCCCCAGCCTTGCAGGTATTCGCCGTCCCGTGTGAAGCGCTGGATACGGTGGTTCATGCCGTCGCTGATCAGCAGGGAGCCGTCGGGGGCGACGGCGATGTCGGCGGGACGGTTGATCTGGCCCGGACCGTCGCCAGGTTCGCCCCATTGGCGGATGAACTCGCCGTCGGGGCCGAACACGTTGATGCGCTGCAGGGCCTCGTCGGCCACGTAGATCTGCCCGTCATCATGCCGGGCGATTGCGCTGGGCCACCAGAACTGGCCGGCCTCGGCGCCGCCGGTTCCCCACTCGCCGATATAGCCCTCATCCGCCCTGCAGACGCAGACGCGCTTGAGCTCCAGGCGACCCGTCACCTCCGGCCCGCCGCGGTTGAGGACGTGCATGACGCCACCGTCGCTCAGCGTAAGATCGATGGGGTGGATGAAGCCTCGGCCGCGGTAGGCGAGGAAGCCCACGGTGTGGCTGTAATCGAATGTCACGGTCGCGGTGGTCATGCCAACTGGTACTCCCGGGACGCTACGATGAGTTGGAGCATTTCGGTCACGCGCTCCTCGGCGCAGGCGGCGGTGTCATCGCGGTCGAAGCGGACCTCGCCCCAGGGGGCGGCCAGGGCGACCAGGCTGTCCATGGTGCCGTCGGACACCTCGAACATTCCCATGGCGTCGAGGCAGGCTTCGGCAAGCTGACGGGGTTCTTGCCGGTCGCCTCTCGTCTTGACGCGGTCGATGATGGCGCGGACGCCGGGGCGGGCCGTGTCGCGCATTTCGGCGCCGGCGGCGTTGATGCGCTCGACCAGGTTGCCGGTGTCGATCCACTCCATGCCGGTGTGCCAGCCCTCCACGGTGGGAGGGTTCAGGATCTCCTGGCCCATGAAGTTGACGTCCATGGCCAGGTTGACGATGGTCCATTCGGGTTGCCGGTGGCTACCGGCCAGGCGGGCGGTGCCGCCCACAAGCTCGGCGGGGCTCTTGACGCGGCCCAGGCGAACGGCATCGTCGGCGAAGAAGTCGGAGAGGAACATACAGCGCATGACGGCGCGGATATCACCGCCGGTGCGGGTGAACTCGTCGGCCATGATGCCGATGGCTTCCTCGTCCGGCCGGTCGGATACGAAGAAGTTGTAGAGCTTGCCGGCGATGTAATGAGCGGTGGCCGGCTGCTCCACGATGATGTCGATGACGTCCTGTCCGCTCAGGGGACCGGTGTGTCCGAGGAAGGTCTTGTCGGTGTCGTCGTGGTCGTCGTCGCGGTAGCGGAACTGCCAGTCGATGCGGCCGTAGGGCCAGAAGGAGTCGCGGCTGGCGCGGATGCTCATGTACTCGGTGTTGTCGATGGTCCAGCCGGTGAAGGCGCGGGCGGCGGCCTTGACGTCGGCTTCGGTGTAGTTGCCGATGCCCATGGAGAACAGCTCGAGGAGTTCCCGGCCGTAGTTCTCGTTGGGAGCGTCGCGGTGGTTGTCCTTGTTGTCCAGCCAGAAGATCATGGCGGGGTCACGGGACAACTCGACCAGGATGTTGGCGAACTTGCCCAGGCCGTGGTGGCGGAAGGTGTGGGTCTGGTTGACGACGGCCTTGGCATGGTTGAGCTTGCCGTAGGCGGTGGCGAAGAGGCCGTGCCAGAAGAGGGCCATCTTCTCCTCCAGCGGACGCTGGCTGTTGATGATGCGATACATCCAGTAGCCCTGGCTGCTCTCCAGGAGCATCAGGCTGTTGTGGTCGACGTGGTAGCGACGGATCAGGTCCTCGATCTCCAGGTCGGGCCGGTCTTCGGGATGCAGAAGCTCGTCGACGGTGGCCTCGTATCCGCGCTCCACGGCGCGATCGATTTCGGCACGGGTGGGGGTGAATCCGGCGCGACGGAGGAGGTGCGCGGCACGGATGGATTCGGCGTCGGAGAGGGCGATGCGGGCGGGGCCGAGTTGGGGGTTGGCAGTCGAAGTCATCGTGGTAGTCCTCTGCGCTTTACCGAAAGACGGACGAAAACGGGCGATTGCTACATCAGGTTCCAGCGGGGGTTGGCGTCGACGAGTTCGCGGAGGTAGTCGACGAGCCAGGGGCGGACTTCCTCGGCCATGTAGAAGGTGGGGGCGATGAGCTCGGTCTCGTCCTTGATGATGCCTTCCTCGATGCAGCGGGCGGCGACGTCGGTGCCGGGCATGACGCTGACGCCGACGCGGAGGTTGGCCAACGAGGGCTTGAGTCCGCGCAGGAACTCCAGCTTGTTTTCGACGGACTCGCGGGTCTCGCCGGGCTCGCCGAATTGCTGGCTGATGGTGTAGTGGAGTTCGCCGGCCTCGCAGAGGTCGGTGGTTTCCTTCAGGGAGGCGTAGCGCGACGTATCGTTGTCGCCCTCGTGGGGGTCGCCGCCGCGGGTGCCGCCCATCATGACGAGGCCGCAGCCGGCCTGTTTCATCATGCCAATGAGCTCGGCGTCACAGGCGTAGGGGGCGAGGCAGGTGTTCCAGCGGACCTTGACGTCGGACTCCATCAGGGCGTTGCAGAGTTCCTTGGCGTGTTCCAGGGGCACGTTGAAGCAGTTATCGACGAAGAAGATCTTCTTGAGGCCGTAGCGGGTGGTGACCTCGGCCACCTCCTCGACCACCTCGTCGATGGGTCGGATCACGCGCCAGGCGCCCTCGGGGGTGCGCATATCGTCGGCGGAAGTGGGATAGTAGAACCCGCCCAGCTTGGTGAGCACGCTAACGCCGAAGCCGGCCTTGGCGTACTTGGGCATGTCCAGATCATCTAGGCTGGGGCGGCTGCCAAAATCGGAGGAGCAGCGCATGCCGTTGTAGACGATTTCGCCGTTTGCGCGGTAGAGGACGCCGGTCATGCCGCGGTAGTCGGGCTCGCCGATCTCGACGCGGTTGGCCAGCTCGGCGAAGGTCTCGCCGGCGTCGCCGGCGATGCCGAGGTCGGGCTGAACGAAGTTGAAGACCTGCTGCGGCATGATGCTGAAGGCTGGGCCGCCGCAGACGATGGTGGCGTCGGAGATCGTCCGGATGCGCTCGATGACGCTCCTGGTGATGGGCAACTGCCACTGCGGGTCAACGTAGCTGTGGTTGCTGAGGTTGCGGATCGAGATTCCCACCATCTCCGGCTTGAAATCGAGGACGGTGCGCTCGACTTCATCCAGGTAGTTTTCATCAGCGAACATGAGGTCGACCAGCTTCACCTCGTGCCGGGAACGGTCGAGGTGGCCGGCGACGTAGGCCAAGCCGATGGGAATGGGCTGCGCTCGCATCCGGCTCATAACCCGGTTGTGGCGGTTGGTAGCAATCAGCAGGATACGCATCGAAAATCCCCCTCGCGGCAGCAGGACAAACGGCAACAATTGGGCCGATTGTACACCAGCACACAGGAAGGCGCTATCGCGGGTGGGCTGAGGGTAGCTTACCGTTTCAGGTGGTTTCTTTGCATGGATGGACAGGATAAACGGGATTTCTAGATGCGAGGGATTCCTGGATTCCGGCTTTCGCCGGAATGATGGGTTTGTAATTTCAAGTGCGTAACTCCTATGACATTCCTTGCCAACTGGGTACGCATGAGGGCGTAGAGGAACAGAGCAACGCTTGGGTTGCAGATGTGGCGCCAGCAGCAGACAGGCGATGACTGCTGCTGGCGCGGTACTTCAGAACGATGTGGCTATGGACTCCTCCGAGGGTTCAGGGTGTGCAGGTGATGTGGTTGGTAGTGTTGACCAGGTTCCGAGCGGTTATCAGCCCTACGGCCGGAGGATTTGCGCTGGGGTTTTTGCTCTCATTGTCCATACCCACGGCATGGCGGGCTGTGGCGGGCCCGGTGGCCGAGGAGACTACACCGGTTAGAATGACCGGCGACAGTCTCATGCAGAGGCCGTTAGCGACTTGGATGCTGATAGGGTGGCCGTGAACGCTGGGAACCTGGTCGGTGGGACGGATGCATCGCCTGCAAGTAGATGATAGAGCATACGTTCTGAATAAGGCAAGTGAATGATGTCATAGACGCTTGGTCATGTTTCGAGAGAGGGGTATTTGCATGGATGCACAGGATGGACGAGATTTCATGGGTTGCTATCGGACTGCTTTCGCAGCGGTCAGGATGCTTGCCGGTCGGTAGCGTCGGCGACGACCGGGGCGTCGGAGGCTTGGTGAGGTGGGTCGGGGTTGCCGGCGGGTGGAGGGGCATGGTCCGCCGCGTCCCATTCCTGTACTACATAGCTGAGCACGCGGTAGCCGGCGGCGGTGAACGGGGCGGCGACCAGGACGCCCCAGAAACCGAGGAAGAGGCCGAACAGCGCCAGGGCGAGGACGACCGCCAGCGGATGCAATCCCAGGGCCTGGCCTTGCAATCTGGGGGCGATCAGGGTGTTCTGCAACGCCTGCAGAGCCAGGTACAGGGCAATGACCAGCGGCGTTTTTGAGATGTCCGTGACCAGCGTCACGACGACGGCTATCGCCAGGGATATGGTCGGGCCGACAATGGGGATCAGTTCTCCGCCAAAGGCCACTATCGCGAGTATCGGAGCCAGAGGGACGCCCATGGCCCACAGAGCAAACGCGGTGACCACTCCAATCATCGCGCCCAACAACAGTTGGACACGCAAGTACACTCCGATGGACTCGCCGGAGAGCCGGGTGATTTCCGAGAGGTCGTCCCGTATCGATCGCGGGAGGAGGCGCCGCACGCCGCGGCCAATACTCGCGGGCTCGTAAAGCAGATAGAACAGGATGATGGGCACGGTGACCAACGAGACCACCAGGCCCACGCCGGTTTGCAGGATGCGGAACAGACGAATCAAGGCGTCGTTCAATCCGTCGGCCAGCGCTTGACGCAGCTCCTGCAGGCGGGGATCGATCATGGCCCGGATGTCGGGTGGGACCCGGCTTTCGTACTCGGCAATGACCGTCTGGTAAATCTGCTGGGCTTCCGATGCCAGGTCGGGGGCGCGTTCCACCAGGGCCGCCGACTGATCGATGATCCGCAGCACACCGAGCGCGATCACGGTCAGAATGGCCAGGATGATCAGCAGGAGCAGCAGGGCAGCGGTGGCCATGCGCGTGACCCGGGGCCAGCGGCGTCCTAGAGGCGTCCGCCGTTCCGCAGCGTTGACCAACGGCAGCAGCAGGTAGGCCACCAGGCCGCTGAGTAGGAAGGGCAGCAGCACGGCCAGCAACTGCCAGATTATGGCCAGTGCGATGACGGCGACGGCCAGCGCGGCCAGCAATCGAAGCCGGCGGGACGCAGGGGGTGACAGTTGTGGCAGTGAGAGCATGGGCGAGTGGAGCGGGGCCGAAGCCGGGCGCAGGGATGATAACCCAGTGGGGCGCGCTTAACAAGGCACATGGGCTGTGCTAACCTCGAAGCAGCATATAGCTGCAACGACATCTCAGAGACGGGCATACATGCCACTAGAGCCTTCAATGAAAGGAGCATAATAACCATGAAGATACTTACTGTCTCGATGATTGCGACGGCGATAATGCTGCTGGCGACAGCCTGCTCCGGGGGCGCCGCGGACAGCGAAACCCAAGCATCGGCATCGGTGGAAACGGTGTACGATTTCAACATTTCGCTCTACCAGGGCAGCGACGCGCTGGGAGCGGAGACGGTGGCGGTTTCCGACCTGCGCGGCCAACCGGTGGTGCTGAACTTCTGGGCGGGCCTGTGCCCGCCGTGCCGGGCGGAGATGCCGGAATTCCAGGTATTCGCCGACGAGTACGACGGTCGCGCGACGCTGGTCGGGGTGGACCTGGGCCAGTTCTTCGCGCTGGGCAGCGAGGCGGACGCCATCGCGCTGCTCGGCGAACTAGGGGTGACCTATCCGGCCGGGTCGACGGATGACGCGAACTTGGTGCGCGAACTGGGCGTGCTGGGGCTACCCGCGACGTTCTTTGTTGCGGCCGACGGCAGCCTGCATCGCAAGTGGCAGGGCGTCCTGAACGGCGAGAAGCTGGCCGAGATCACCGACGAGATGCTGGCGCAGTAAGGCGCCCACGGGAGACATGGCATGGCAGACAACACGATCACCTTCGGCCTGAACCTGAGCGTGGACAACTTCTGGGACCTGCCGGATTTCGCCAGACGGGCGGAGGACCTGGGATACGACCGGGTGGCGATAGGGGAGCACGTGATGGACGGCAACCCGCCGCGTCCCACGGTGATGGGACTGCCGGCCATGGCGGCGGCGGCCGGAGCGACCACGCGACTGCGGGTGCTCACGGGGATCGTGATTGCGCCGCTGTACCATCCGGTGATGCTGGCGAAGCTGGTGGCCACGGTGGACCAGATTTCGGGCGGGCGGCTGGACTTCGGCATCGGCATCAGCGGGCAGCGAGACACGCGGGCGGAGTTCGACGCGTTGGAGATTCCGGTCAACACGCGAGGGCGGCGGACCGACGAGATGCTGCGCGCCATGAAGCAGTTGTGGACGGAGGATCACGTCTCCCACCACGGGCGGTTCTTCAACTACGACGACGTGACGCTGGAGCCCAAGCCGCACCAACAGCCCTACCCGCCCATCTGGGTGGCAGGACGGAGCGACGCGGCGGTGCGGAGGGCGGCGATCGCCGGCGACGGGTGGTATCCGTACCTGTTCACGGTGAACCGGCTCCGGCGCTCCAACACCAGCGTGCGGGAGATGGCCGAACACGCCGGACGCGACCTGAGCCGGTTCCACTGGGGGCTGAACCAGCCCACGGCCATCGACGAGGATCCGGACAAGGCGTTGGAGACGGCGATTGCCCACGTTGGGCAGCGGTACGTCACGCCGGAGCGCAGCGCGGAGGACATCGCGCGGGCTTTGTGCATCACAGGCAATGCCGAGGACTGCATCGGCGCTGTGCAGGAGCGGATCGACGCGGGCGTGCGGGACTTCGTGTTCGGGTTCCCGGCCGGCGAGGCCGACGACTACTTCCGGCAGATGGAGCTTTTCTCCAACCGGGTGCTGGCGCATTTCAAGTAACCGCCGCCGGTTCGACGGGGTTATAATGCTGCCAGATTTCAGGACGATATTAGTCGCGCTGTGGGCGCCAACGCTGGCCGGGGCGCTGGCGATCGCGGCGACGTGGCTGGTGTGGTTCTATGCCGCAGCACCATGCACTGCAGAAAACGCTACCGAGTTGATGTGCCGGCCAGGTCCTGTATCAAGGTACATCTCAACATCGGTACTTCACCATTGCTTCATTCACGGCAGCATAGCCGTAACCATCGTTGGAGGTTCTGACATCATGCTTTTCTTGCGCGAACGGCACCGCAACAACCAAATGATGGAAATGATGAGAACGTTCATGGAGGAAGTGACGGAACAGCGTCGGCAGGAAGTCGAAGAGCGCCGGCAGGCAGAGGAACGCGCCGCTGAGGAACGCCGGCAAGCGGCAGTGGAGCGGGAGGCGTTTCTGGAGGCTTTGAATCGCCTGACCGAGGCTGTCATCCAGAACGGACGGAGCGGACAATAGGCGGACGTACGCTGGCATTCGGCATTCGTAGAGGCTTGCGCATGAAATTCGGCATTTACAGTTCCATCGCGGACCCGCCGGCCGGGGAGAACCTGGCGCTGCGGGTTGATGAAGTCGTGGCGGAGGCGAAGCTGGCCGAGTCGGTGGGGTTTGATTCCTGCTTTTTCGGGGAGCACCACCAGGACCGGGACGGCTTTTTGCCGTCGCCGCTGATCGTGTCGGCGGCGGTGGCGGCGCAGACCACGACGCTGAACCTGGGGACCTCGGTGATCCTGCTGCCGCTGCACCATCCGGTTCACCTGGCGGAGGACGTGATTACGCTGGACATCGTGTCGCGGGGGCGGTTCATCCTGGGCGTGGGCCTTGGTTACCAGCCGGTGGACTTCCGGACGTTTGACATCGCCATCGAGCAGCGGGTGAGCCGGTTTGAAGAGGAGATCGAGATCATCCGGCAGTGCTGGAGTGGTGAGAGGTTTTCGTTCTCCGGCGAGCATTTCAACCTGGACGACCTCACCATCACGCCCAAGCCGTACTCGGATCCGGCGCCACCGCTGTGGATCGGGGCGAGTCGGACACCGGGCGCGCGGCGGGCGGGACGGATCGCGGACGGTTTTGTGGCCGGTCCCAGCACCGACCTGGAGAACACCATCGCGCTAGCCAGCGCATACCAGCGGGCTGCGGAGGATGCAGGGAAAGAACCGGTTCTTTGCCTGATGCGCGACGCCTGGGTGGCCCCGACGCGGGCCGAGGCGGAGCGGGTGTACGGGCCGGAGGTCATTGACGCCTACAAGTACTACTGGCGTAACGGGCTCAACGAGTTCCGACAGTACACAGAGGAGTCGCAGATCAACATTGACAATCTGGGTCCCGACCGGCTGATCCTGGGCGAGTCCCAGGAGGTCGTGGACGAGTTCCACCGCTGGAAGGAGGCCACGGGAGCCGACTACTTCCTGCTGCGGCTGCGCCACGCGCACTCAGGCGGGCCGCCCCACGAGCGCATCATGGAGGCAATCCAGCTCTTCGGGGAGGAAGTTATTCCGCACTGCCAGTGAGGTAAGCGGAACCCGTTGAGCAAACATTGACGAGAGCTTGCTATGTCCATTCTTACGGCAGTTGCCATTATTATTCTGGTGCCCATCGCTTATTTCCTGTGCTTGGGAGCGGCCTACTGGCTGGGAAGTTTGCCCAAACGCAGCGAGTTCAACGCACTGGAAAACAAAGTGTACGAACTACAGAAAGAAATCAGGGAAGCCAAATCTATGATGGCTCTCAGCCGTCGATGAGACGGGTTTGGCATCATTGCCATTTTCGACGCCTAGCTCGCCAATGGCAAATCGCACCGCAACCAACTTTCAGGAGAATTCATCATGCCTCGTTTCCCCATCGCGTCCCGGGATGCCGTGCCACCGGAACAAGTTGACGCTTTTGACGCTATCGTATCCGCACGCGGCGGAGCGGTGCCTGAGTTCGGGCCCATCGCCGTGCAGCTCCACGTGCCGGAGATCGCCCAGCGGGGCGAGGTCCTGCGGGACTACCTCCGCGCTGGGGGTTCGACCCTGCCCGACAACGTGGCGGAGCTGGCGATGATAACCACCGCCCGCGAGTTGGACTGCCAGTTCATCTGGCACGCCCACGCCGCGGCCGGACGGCGGGCGGGGCTGAGCGACGCGCTGGTGGACGCTCTGCGCGACAAGCAGGAATTGCCGCCGTTGTCGTCCGCTGAATCGGCAGTCATCAACTATGGGCGGGAGTTCTTCCGCACGCGGCGGGTGACGCAGGCGACGTTCGATGCGGCGCGGGCCGAGTTCGGCGACCGGGGGCTGATCGAGCTGACCAACCTGATGGGGTACTACTCGGTGCTGGCGTTCAACATCAACGCCTTCGAGCAGTTGCCGCCGGCCTCGGACGAGCCGTTTTTGCCGGTGTAGGAGAACTCAATATGGCTGAAAGAACCCATACACTCAATTCTCAAGAGGAGATGCGCGCTTTTTGGGAGGAAGAGGTAACCACTAAGCTCGACGCGCAACAAACGATCCTTTTGTTCGTGTCACATGACTTCCCAGATGAATTGAACTCTGCGTTTCAGTTCTTGAACAAGCATACGCACGACAACCTTGAGATCTTGGCCGTTGAGATCAAGCAACACCGGGAACAGTCCAGTGGAGCGTCGGAGTGTCGGGGCGAAGATGAAACGATGCCTGAAATGGCTGAGGGAGCGGTAACCAACACCGCACGCGATTGTCTCTGCGGCTGCGGTGCAGAGAACAATCCGGGCCGCAATTTCAATAGCGGCCACGACGCACGACTTAACGGATGGCTTAATGAATTGAAGCGCGGCAATTTCGACGTTGCTGGCTCCCTGAGCTACGTTTCCGAAATGTGCCGCGGCAACCCTGACCTTTTCAAATCAAAGGACAATACCTCGGGTCACTTCTACAAGAAGTACACGCCAGAGAAAATTATCCAACTTGCCGAGAAGTTGGCCAAGCATCGGCAGCAAAACTAGCAATGGACCCCCTAATCGCAACAGCACTTGATACCGCCCGGGCTCGGGGGGCGGAGTATGCTGACATCCGGCTGGTGGCCAACCGGGAGCAGCGGATTGTGGTGCGGAACGGGGTGGTGGAGACGATGACTGCCGACGAGTCGGTGGGGCTGGGGATACGGGCGGTGTACCAGGGGGCCTGGGGGTTTGCGTCGACACGGGAGTTGACCGGCGCGGCGGCGGACCAGGCGGCGGCGCAGGCGGTGCAGATCGCGCGGGCGTCGGCGAGTCAGAACGGGGCGGGAATGACGGCCGTGCAACTGCTGGGTTCGCCGGTAGCCAGCCGGGGCAGCTACGTTACGCCGATCAGCGTCGATCCGTTTGCGGTGCCGTTGGAGGACAAGCTGGCTTTGCTTCTAGAGGCGGATCGCGAGATGGCCGCGGTTCCGCAGGTCACGGCGCGGATGGCCAACGTGGTGTTCATCCGGGAGGAGCGCACCTTCGCCAACACCGAGGGGGCGCTGGTGACGCAGACCATATACGAGGCCGGCGGGGGAGTGCAAGCGACAGCGGTGGGCAACGGCGAGACCCAGCGGCGCTCGTATCCGCAATCCCACGGGCGGCAGCAGGGGTGCGCCGGTTGGGAGTATCTGGTGGCGATGGACCTGTCGGGGAACGCACGGCGCACCGCGGAGGAGGCCGCTGAGTTGCTCACCGCGGAGCCGTGTCCTTCCAACATCAATACAGATCTGATCATCGACAGCAGCCAGCTGGCGTTGCAGATCCACGAGTCGTGCGGCCACGCGGTGGAGCTGGACCGGGCGCTGGGAGACGAGGCCGCGTTCGCCGGGACGTCGTTCCTGACGCCTGATCTGCTGAACGATTTCCGGTACGGATCGGAGCAGGTGAACATCACCGCTGACAGCACCAGCGCCACCGGACTGGGCACCTTCGGCTGGGATGACGAGGGACTGCCGGCGCAGGCGACGGACATAATCCGCGACGGGCAGTTTGTCGGCTACCTGATGAGCCGGGAGTCGGCGACGCGGCTGGGTATGCCGTCCAACGGGTGTATGCGGGCGTCGTCGTGGAACCGCATCCCGCTCATTCGCATGACCAACGTGAGCCTGGAGCCGGGCGAGTGGACGCTGGAGGACCTGATTGCCGACACCGACGACGGGATCTACCTGGAGACCAACCGGTCGTGGTCGATTGACGACCGGCGGTACAACTTCCAGTTCGGCACCGAGGTCGGACGCGAGATCAAGAACGGCAAGTTGGGCCGGCTGCTGCGGAACTGCACCTACACCGGGATCACGCCGGAGTTCTGGCGTAACTGCGATGCCGTGTGCGGGCCGGAGCAATGGCAACTCTGGGGCACGCCGCGATGCGGCAAGGGCCAGCCGGGGCAGATCGCGCACACCAGCCACGGGGCGAGTCCGTCGCGGTTCCGCAAGGTCCGCGTCGGCGTGATGCGCTAGCTGCCAAAACAACCGTCATTCCCGCGAAAGCGGGAATCCGGTACAGAAACCTACAATTATGATAGGGAAATCAGACACCTAGCCGTTTGTGGATTCCGGCTTTCGCCGGAATGACGTTTGAAAGGCCGGGATGACGGTGAAATGTCAACACAACCTGGGTAAAACAAAGTGCTCGGCCCCGACTACATTCACTCCCTGCTGCGGGAGGCGCTGCGCCACTGTCCGCCCGATGCGGACGGCGACATCTACCTGACGGCCGCTGAACAGGCACTGACGCGCTTCGCCAACAACCGCATCCACCAGAATGTGGCGCACCAGGACGCCATCGCGCACGTTCGGGTTGCGGTTGGGAAGCGACAGGGTCGAGCGGTGACCAACGACCTGTCGGAAACGGGGCTGGCGGACGCGGTCAGGCAGGCCGGCGAGTACGCCCGGCTGATGCCCGAGGATCCGGATTTTCCCGGTCTGCCGGAGCCGGAGCCGGCGCAATCGGTGGCGGCGTACGACGAGGACACGGCGGCCTGCGACGCGGACAGACGGGCGGCCATCGCGGGAATGGTGTGCAACAAAGCCGCCGAGCTTTCGCTGGAGGCGGCCGGGTTCTGCCGCACCGGCGCCACTGAGTTGGCGGTGGTCAGCACGCGGGGCGCGGACGCCTACCATATAGGTTCTTTCTCGGGTCTGCTCATCACGGCGCGCAGCGACGACTCGGCGGGTTGGTCCAAGGGTGGCGGCTGGCGGATGGATGCGATTGACGGCGAGGCGCTGGCAGACGAGGCCATCGGCAAAGCGGTGCGCGGCCGCAATCCGCGCGACCTGGAGCCGGGGGAGTATCCGGTGGTTCTGGAGAACTACGCGGTGGACGACATGCTGGAGGCGCTGAGCTTTTACGGCATGGGCGCGCAGATGGTGCAGGACGGGCGCAGTTGGATGAGCGACTTGCAGGGACAGCAAGCGATGAGCCCGCTGGTTTCGATCTATGATGACGGTCTGGATCCGGCCGGGTGGCCGGTTCCCTTCGATGCGGAGGGGGTGCCCCGGCAGAGGGTGGAGGTGGTGACGGATGGCGTCGTGCAGGGGCCGGTGTACAACACGTACACTGCCGCCAAGGCCGGCGTGGCATCCACGGGGCACCAGCGGGGAGCCACGGGCGGGCCGACGGCGACGAACCTGTTCGTGCGGCCTGGAGACCGCAGCACCGAGGACCTGATCGCGTCGGTGGACCGGGGGTTGTACATCACGCGGTTCTACTACACGCGCCTGTCGCACAACCGCGGGTGCGTGATGACCGGCATGACGCGGGACGGCACGTTCCTGATCGAAAACGGCGAATTGACCGCGCCGGTGAAGAACCTGCGATTCACCCAGAGCTACGTGGAGGCGCTGGCCGGGTGCCAGGCACTTTCGAGTCCGGCGCACCTGAACCTTAACGAGGCGGGCGTGGCGATGCACGTGCCGGCGGCGCTGCTGGGGAGTTGGCGCTTTACGGGGCAGACGGTGTAATCTGGTATAAGTTGGATATGAGGCTGGCTCTATGCAGACAACGTTGAACATTGACGAAGCCATCGTGGAACGGCTGCACGCGGAGGCGAAGCGGCGAGGCACCACGGCGTCCGCGCTGGCGGAGGCCGGCATTCTCCACATCCTGAACCGGGTTCCAGAGGCAGCTCCGGGAAAAATCTCCGCCGAATCTCTCCCGAAACTGCCAACCTGGCGGTTCGGCGAGATGCTGGTTGACATATCCAACCGTGAGGAACTCTACCGCATAATGGATGTCTACGACGGGCAACCGCCGCCGCAAACGGCTGAAGAGTTGATAGCACGACTACCCACATGGAACAGCGGCGGTGAGTTGGTTGACATCACCGATAAAGAGGAACTCTACAGGGTGATGGACGAAGGCGATGGTTTTCGATACTAATATCCTGGTGTATACCGCCAGGGAGGATGCGGAATTTCATAATCCCTGCCAAAGGCGGATCGCAGAAGCCGGAACAGGTTCAATGGATGTTTTCCTTACTCTGAACGTTTGCTACGAGTTTCTGCGGGTGATCACACACAGGAGGATATATCCCCAGCCGTGGAGTTTGCAGGAAGGTTGTCGCTTTCTGGCAACGTTGTTGTCGGCACCCAGGTTTGGGTTGCTCTTACCCACGCCCAATCACCTGTACACTCTCGACCAACTTGCCGACGAGTTTCCAAACATTCACGGCAACCGAATTCACGATATGCATACCGCCGTTCTGATGCGAGAGCATGGAATCCACCAGATCTGCACTATGGACGGTGACTTCCGACGTTTCCCATTCATCGAAGTCGTCGATCCGCGCCAGTAACTACGGAGTTGCTATGAGCGATTTGAACAACGACGAGATCCAAGCACTGGCCAAGGCGGTGGGGCTCACCCTGAGCGAGCCGGAGCTGAGCCAGGTTACGCATAGCCTGAACGCGATGCTGGAGGAGATGGCCGCCATCAACCCGCCGGGGTTCAACCTAGAGGAATATTTGGCGGTGACCCATCCGGCCGACATGGAGGTGGCAGAATGACGCCATCCGAAATACCGTTCCTGTCTGCATCTGAACTGGCCGCCGCGATTCGCGCCAGTGAGGTGTCGGCTCTGGAGGCGACGGACGCATACCTGGCGCGCATCGACGCAGTGGGCGACAAGCTGAACGCCTACATCACGGTGTGCGCCGACGAGGCCCGCGCCGACGCCAAACGGCTGGATGAGGAGGCTGCCGCCGGCAACTTCCGCGGGCCGCTGCACGGCGTCCCGGTGGGCGTGAAGGACCAGATCTACGCGGCCGGGATACGCAACAGTGACGGTTCCAAGATCCGCGCCGACTTCGTGCCGGACACTGACGCGACGGTGGTGGCCAAGCTCAAGGACGCCGGCGCGGTTATCATCGGCAAGACCAACATGAGCGAGTTCGCCATGGGCGACCCGATCAGCAGCTGGTTCGGGCCGGCGCGGAACCCGTGGGATACGAACCGGAACCCGGGCACGTCCAGTACCGGCAGCGGGTCCGCAACGGCGGGGTTCCTGTGCGCCACGTCGCTGGGCGAGGACACGGGCGGCTCGATACGCGGGCCGGCGGCCAATTCCGGCCTGGTGGGCATCCGGCCCACATGGGGGCGGGTGAGCCGCGCTGGGGTTGACGGGGCAAGCTGGTCGACGGACACCATCGGGCCCATTTCGCGCACGGTAACCGACTGCGCGCTGACCCTGGGCGTCATTGCCGGCCACGATCCCAAGGACCGCTACAGCCGGACCGAGCCGGTGCCCGACTACCTGTACGGGCTGGATTCCGGCGTGCGGGGGCTGCGCATCGGCGTGGTGCAGGAATTGATGGGCGGGCACGGCCTGTCGCTGAACGAACAGAGTCGGGCGGCCGCCGCGGCCGCCGCCGAAGTGTTCGGAGAACTGGGCGCGGAGGTGGTGCCGGTGAGCCTGCCCATGGCTCCGGTGACCGGCCCCATCGTGCGGACCATCACCAGCACGGAGCGGGTGAGCCTCAATCCCGAGTGGCTCCGGGAGCGGTTCGAGGACTACCACCCGAACACGCGGGTGGCGTTCGCGGTGGGCAACCTGATACCGGGGCAGGTGTACTACAAGGCGCTGAAGCTGCGGGCGTTGGTGCGCCGGCAGGTGATCGAGGCGTTCCGCAGCGTCGACCTGCTGATACAACCCACATCCAGCGGGCCGGCGGGTCTGCTGGCGGACGAGCCGGCGATGATCGACAACAAGGAAATGGCTGCCGCCGCATTGAGGGATGGCAGCTTCCGGGGGCTGTACAGCCTGAGCGGATGTCCGGCGCTGAGCATTCCGTGCGGGTTCACCAGCGACGGCGAAGGCGCGTTGCCGCTGGCGCTGCAGATAGGCGGCCCGCACCTGGGTGAGGCGAATATATTTCGCGCTGCTTACGCCTACGAGCAGGCCACGCCGTGGCACGAGAGGCGACCGCCCGAACTGTAGAGGCGTCCATTTATCGGCATTCCGGGAAATCCTGGAATGCCGGATCAGAGGTTCCGGGCATCCGATGGATGCGGTGGTGTATGCTCTGCCGAGCAAACATGGTATTCGGTATGAGCAAACATCAGATGGGATCTAAATCTCTGGTCGCGGCGCTCGCCATCGTCGCGGCATTGGCAGCCCTGCTTGCAAGCGCCGCCTGCGCCGGGTCGGCGGGGCCGGCATCGGAAGCCGATGGAACCGGCGGGGCAGCGCCGAGTGCGGTGGCGTCAGCGGATCAGACGGACCAGGGCGTGTTTGACGACCGTGTCCTTTTCGGGCAGTCCGCCGCTTTCAGCGGGCCCGCCGAGGACTTGGGGAACGGAATGCGCCTCGGGATACAGGCTGCATTCCACGAAGCGAACGAAGCCGGAGGAGTGCACGGCCGCCGCCTGGAGTTGGAGTCCCTGGATGACGGGTACGAGTCGGACGCCGCGTTCGCCAACACGCAGCAACTGCTGTACGAGCGGAAGGTGTTCGCTCTGATTGGAGCGGTGGGCACGCCAACTTCGCGGTCTGCTTTCCTGTCAGCCGACTCCGCCGGCGCTCCCTTCCTGGCTCCTTTCACTGGCGCGGAATTCCTGCGTGACCCGGAATTGGACAACATCCTGAACCTGCGGGCGTCCTACTACCAGGAAACCGAGGAGATGGTGGAGCGTCTTACCGAGGATCTGGGGTTCACGCGGATTGCGGTGTTCTACCAGAACGACTCTTTCGGCCAGGCGGGGCTCGCGGGCACGATCCAGGCCCTGCAGCGCAGAGGTCTCGAGCCGGTGGGGTCGGGATACTACGAGCGCAACACCGGGGCGACGACCGCCGCGGTGTTCCACATCGTTGAAGCGGATCCGGAGGCGGTGATCATGATCGGCGCCTACGCGCCGGTGGCGAAAACGATCCAGGCCGTCCGCGAACAAATCGACCCGGTGTTCATGGCCATCTCGTTCGTGGGCAGCAAGGCTTTGGCGGGGGAATTGGGACCGGACGGCGCCGGCATCTACGTGACGCAGGTGGTCCCTTCCCCGGATGATGCCAGCATGGCCGTGGTCGCTAAATACCAATCGGCCCTGGCGGCCTACGACCCGGAGGCGACGCCGAGCTTCGTGTCGCTGGAGGGTTACCTGGCCGGGCGGCTGGCGATCGCGGGGGTGGATGCGTGCGGAGCTGACTTAACGCGCGATTGCTTCCTCAATGCCATCCGGAACAAGCAGAGCGTCGATATCGACGGATTTCCTCTGCAATATGGGCCGGACGATAACCAGGGGTCTGACGCGGTGTTCATCACTGTGCTGGGAGAGGACGGCCAGTATCGCCAGGTGGACAGGCTCGCGGGCGGACGCTGAACCGGCGTTGCGGACGGGGCGCCAAGCGCGCAGCCGCCCGGTCCGGTACAGGGCAAATTTGCATGGATAAACGGGATGGGCAGGGATATGTTGCCGTCCATTCACTTCTCAACGAGGGCACGACGATAGCGCGTCCAACCAGTATTGAGGTCCGACGCCTGGTGTTCATGGGCGCCACCTGGCGCTGGAAACTCTGGACGATGCCTACGAGCCCAACTACGCGTCGGCCAACACCAAGCTGCTGATCGAAAGTCGCAAGGTGTTCGCGTTGATCGGCGCGGTGGGGACGCCCACCTCGCGCGTGACGGCGCCGGTGGCTCACGAGGCCGGCGTGCCATTTATCGCCCCGTTCACCGGCGCCGAGTTCCTGAGGGATACCGAGGCGGTGACCAGCATCATGGCGGCAGAACCGGAGGCGGTCATCATGGTCGGTTCCTACGCGCCGGTGGCACGGACGGTTGAGCTGGCGCGGCGGGAGGCTGATCCGGTGCTCATGGCGTATCGTTCGTGGGCAGCCGCGCGCTGGCTCAGGAGTTGGGCGCCGAGGGCGAGGGGGTGTATGTCACCCAGGTTGTGCCCCGGCCCGACGACGACAGCATCCCCGTGGTGGCCCGATACCGAGCCGCACTGTCCGATTTCGACGCCCGGGCAGAACCCGGGTTCGTTTCCCTAGAAGGTCACCTGGCGGGACGGCTGGCCATCGTCGGCCTTGAGGCCTGCGGCCGGGAGCTGAGCCGGGAATGCTTCATCAAGGCCCTGCACACGCCGGAGCCCATTGACATCGACGGCATTCGGCTCAAGTTCGGGCCGTGGGACAACCAGGGCTCGGACGAGGTGTTCCTGACGGTGATGCGGGCGGACCGGGAATACCGGCAGGTGGATAGCCTGGCGGCTATAAAGTAGCAGGGAACTGGTAGAATGATCGCATAGCCGTTGAAGGGACAATTTTGACGACCATTTCTACTCACGACCGCGCCGCGGAGATCTTTGCCGATTCCCGAGCGGTCCATGCCCAAGCTCTCGAACGGCTCCAGGCAGGCGACGTCCGTGACGCAGCCGAAAAGGCTTGGTGCGCCACGAAGCGGTCCACGGACGCCCTGGTACTGTCCCTCACCGGCGAGGAACCACCCAGCACCCACGACACCACCGAGGCGCTCCTGGCGCTGGCCAGAGAGTCTAGCGTTTACGAGACGTTGGTTGGATGCTACTTCACCAGGATCAGCTACCTGCACGGCACGTGCTTCTATTCCGGGATCTGCGGTCCCGACGTCAAACGGCGCGTCCGCGAAACTTCCGACTACATAGACGACGCTGAGAAGCTGGCGGCCTCGTAACATTCCCCGAGGCCGGGTCACAGGCAACGATGCTTGGGCCATCGTTGCTCATATGCGACGCTCGGAAGGCATTCGCGTTTACCGGCGCAGGTTGTTGATGCCGCCTAGCCCTCGTAAACGGTCTTGCCGCCGACGATGGTGCGCTCGACGGTGATGTCCTTGATGCCGAAGGGGTCGATGGCGGTGGGGTCTTCGGCGAGGACGACCAGGTCGGCCAGCTTGCCGACTTCGATGCTGCCCTTGAGGTTTTCCTCGAAGCCGGCGTAGGCGCCGTTCTGGGTGTAGATGCGCAGGGCGTCTTCCACGGAGATGCGCTGGTTGGTTCCCCACTCGCGGCCCTCGCTGTCGGTGCGGGTGACGCAACTCTGGATGCCCATCAGCGGCTCGAAGGGGCCGGGCGGGTAGTCGGTGGCGCCGGTGGACATGACGTTGTAGTCCATGAACGAGCGCTGGGCAAACATCCACCGGAGGCGGTCCTCGCCGTAGAACTGCATCTTCTCGCCGTGGTAGTAGACGTAGGTGCAGAAGGGCGTCGCCACTGCTCCCAGGTTGTGCATGCGGTTGAGCAGGTCGGGATTGACTAGCGTGCAGTGCTCGACGCGATGGCGCGGGTCGGGCCTTGGGAATGCCTTCTGGGCAGCCTCGTAGGCCTGGAGCACCAGGTCGATGGTGGAATCGCCGTTGGCGTGGATGCAGACCTGGAAGCCGGCAGCGTGCATCTCCATGACGTTTTCGGCGATCTCGTCGCCGGTCATGGTGAGGATGCCGTGGTCGCAGCAACTGCCGACGTAGGGCTCGGACAGGTAGGCGGTGCGGGAGGCTATCGCGCCGTCGGCGACCATCTTGATGCCGCCGATGCGCAGGCGGTCGTCACCCATGCCGGCCGTGATGCCGGCGTCGCGCAAGGCAGGAAAGTAGCGGTGCCACATCAGGGCGTAGACGCGCAGGGTCAGGTCGCCGTTGTCGCGGCCCTCCTGGTAGGTGCGCAGTTCGTAGTCGGTCACGCGGGCGTCGTGGACGCTGGTCAGGCCAGCCTGGTTGAGCATCTGGCAGATGACGCGCAGGCCCTCGCGGCGGGTGTCCTCGGACTCGACGGGGAGTTGGTTTTCGCGCAGGTCATCTGCGGCGCGCTCGTAGATGACGCCGTCCAGGCGGCCGGTGTCGGAATAGCGGCCGAGGCGGCCACCCGGAGGGTCTTCAGTCTCGTCGTTGAACCCCGCTCGTTCCAGGGCCAGGGAGTTGCCGAAGTAGACGTGGCCGGCCCGGTGGGACACCAGGATGGGGTGTTCGGCGCTGACGGCGTCCAGGTCCTCGCGGCGCAGGAAGCGGTTTTCGGCGGTCTTAGTGTCGTCGAACTTGAAGCCCTGGACCCATTGACCGGCCGGAGTGACGGCGACCCGTTCTCGCAGGGCGTCCTGGATGTCGCCGATGGTGGGCAGGGAGCAGTCGGCGGCCATGACGTGGCGGGTGCCGCTGCTGAGCACGTGGATGTGAGCGTCGATGAAGCCGGGGAGCACCGTCTTGCCGGGCAGTTCGATAATCCTCGTGCTCGGCCCGATGAGCGTCTCCAGGTCCGAGTCGCTGCCCACGCCGATGAACCGGCCATCGCGCATGGCTACCGCGGTGGCCCTGGGTTGGCTGGGGTCGATGGTGATGACGTTGGCGCGACGGATTACCGTGTCAGCGTGGTAGGCGGGCATGGGAAACTCCTACAAGAGTGCGATTGCCAAGAACAGTGTTGCGGCGGCACGATTGCGACATGGATGCTGGGAGTGCCGGCTTCCCCGCTGAGGGTGGTCATAGGCGCGGCATCACTTGGCGGTGTAGCCGCCGTCGATGACCAGTTCGCTGCCGGTCATGAAGGACGACTCGTTGGAGGCCAGGAACAGCGCGCCGTAGGATATGTCCTCGGTGGTGCCGACGCGGCCCAGCGGGATGTTGTCGATGCGGGCCTGGATCTCCTCTGGGGTCTGGTCGCCCATGCCCTCGCGGCGCATGTCGGTGTCGACGCTGCCCGGGTGTATGGAGTTGGCGCGGATGTTTTCGGAGGCGTACTGAATGGCGGTGGACTTGGTGAACAGGCGGACGGCGCCCTTGGTGGCGATGTAGGCCGGCGGGCCGATGGAAACCAGGCCGCTGATGGATGAGATGTTGATGATGCTGCCACCGCCGGCGCGGCGCATGGCGGGGATGACCGCCTTAGTGCCGAGGAACACACCCTTGGCGTTGATGTCCATGATGTTGTCCCAGTCTTCGCCGGTGGTCTCCTCGATGTCCTTGCGGAGAACGATGGCGGCGTTGTTGACGAGGACGTCGACCTTGCCGAACTGCTGCTCGGCGGTTTCGATGGCGCGCTGCCAGTCGTCCTCGCTGGTGACGTCCAGGTGGAGATAGACGGCCTCGCCGCCGAGTTCGCGGATCTCGGCTTCCACCTGCATACCAAGCTCGTCGCGGATGTCCCCGATGACGACGCGGGCGCCTTCCTGGGCGAACATTCTGGCCTCGGTGGCGCCCTGGCCGCGGGCGCCGCCGGTGATGATAGCAACCTTGCCTTCTAGCCTCATGGTGTAGCCTCCTGGTCTGCGAGTTCGATGTTCGCGAGCGTGGCGTCGTCTATTCGGTACAAATCTCTAAAAAGCGCCGATAAAGCAACGCACAGGGCGGAAATCCCGACCAGCATCAATATCACGGCGACGTTGGCAAAGCTGATTGGGTCGCTGGGATTGTTTTTCGCTGTACTGTTCCGTACATCGGTGGATGTGCTCACCCGTTCCGAAGACAGATCAAACACCTGATCTACGGCAAAGGTAAACGTTAGAGTGGCAACTGCCAGGCTGATACCCAGCCAGAATCGGCACCAACCCAGATTTCGTTGATACGACCGTTTCAGTCGTGAAGCCTCAGCCGAGGTCATCGTTGCGGAACCAGAGCACAAAGTATGTGTATCCGGCAACAACCGCGAAGACCAAGCCGGCTACCCCGTAAATCATCAACGCCACCACGGCGTCGCCCGCGTCGGACCTGTACACCGCGTTGGCAAGTTCGGTCCAGCCCCACGTGCCCAAGAGCAGGATCGCTACCAATCCAAAGAAGAGAATGCCGATTCGTGCCACGCTCATCGTCGACCTTCCGGAGACCCGAGGATCATACATCCGGCTTGCTAGTATCATACGGCAGCGGGACAACTCACGCCAATTCTGCCATCGCGCGCCCGGCAAACTCGGGACGCACGATGGCCTCGTAGGGATGGGGTTCGCGGACGAGGCCGCCGGAGATGAGGGCGTCGCGCATGCGGTCGAAGCCGTGGTGGGTGATGGTGGGATCGGTGGCCCACACGCCGGCGTCCTTGTAGCGCTGCACGCCTTCGGAGAGGGTGTCGCGGTCGTACTCGGGGAACACCGGTGCGATGCGGTCGGCGACGGCCTCGGCGGGGCTTTCGGCGACCCAACGCTGGGCGCGGGCGTAGCCGTTGACGAAGCGCTGCGCGGTCTCGGGGTTTTCCGCCAGCCAGGCCGGCGTGACGGCGAAGCTGCTGTAGCAGACGAAGCCGCTCTCGTTGCCCAGGGTGGCCGCGATGTGGCCGGAGCCCTCCCGCACCAACTGGACGGCGAAGGGGTTGGGAACCTGGAGGTAATCGGCGTCGCCGTTGCGGAAGCGGCCCAGCATCTCCTCGGCGGACAGGCCGCCCATCAGGTTCACGCTGGATGGGTCGACGCCGTGCCAGCGCATGGCGGCCTGGAGGGTGGTGTACGGCACCGGAGTGAAGCCGACCGGGATGAGAGTGGAACCGGCCAACTCGGCCCAACGCCAGCCGTCGGTGGGCCGGTTTGACAGCAGGAAGAAGCCGTCGCGCTGGTTGATCTCGGCGATGTGCAGCGGCGGGTCGGCGCTGCCGGCGTCGAGGTCCATGAAACTGCGGCTGATGCCGCTCTGGGTGATGTCGATATCGCCGGCCTTGAGCAGGTCGGTGCTGGTCTGGCCCACCGGTATGTGAGCGAAATCGACATCGAGACCTTGTTCTTCCAGGAAGCCCCCTTCTACAGCAACATATATGGTTGTGTAGAACATGTTGCGGAAGGCTACGCGTAGCCGGATGCGGTCACCATTACCTTGCTGGGTCATTACGTTCTCCTGGTTTAGTTGTCTGTTCATGCGGGCACGGGCAGGCGCAGGTTGCCGCCGGCCATGACGGCCACGCCGTCCTCGCTGGTGTATTCGACGCGGCCGCCCTCGAACTGCTCGTCGTAAAGCTGGGCGTACAAGCCGCCCAGAGCCAACAATTCGTAATGGGCGCCCTGCTCCACGATGCGGCCGCGGTCGACGACGAAAATGACGTCGGCGGACATGATGGTGGAGAGGCGGTGAGCGATGGCGATGGTGGTGCGACCCTGCATCAGCGGTTCCAGGGCGGCCTGCACGTAGCGCTCGCTGGTGGTGTCCAGTGACGAGGTGGCCTCGTCCAGTATGAGCAGGCGCGGGTCGTGCAGGATGACGCGGGCGATGGACAGACGCTGCCGCTCGCCGCCGGACAGCCGGTAGCCGCGTTCGCCGACGACGGTGTCGTAGCCGTCGGGGAACTCCATGACGCGGTCGTGGATGTAGGCCGCTTGGGCGGCCTCGTGCAATTCCTGCTCCGTGGCGTCGGGGTTGCCGTAGAGCAGGTTTTCGCGGATGGAGGCGTGGAAAAGGTAGCTATCCTGGGAGACGTAGCCGACGATGCGGGCCAGGCTTTCCAGCCGGAGCTGCCGCACGTCGATCCCGTCAATGCTTACGGCGCCGGAAGTGGAGTCGTACAGGCGGGGAATGAGGTAGGAGATGGTGGTCTTGCCCGCGCCGCTGGGGCCAACCAGGGCCGCCAACTGGCCGGGCTTCACGTCCAGGTCCACGCCGTCCAGGGCCCAGAATACCTGCCCGTCGTCCTCGATGTTGTAGCCGTCGGCCAACAGCGTGGCCGGATGGTAGTTCATGCGCACGTCGCGTAGCGCCACCGCACCCGCGACCTTTTCGACGGGCAGGTCCACCGCGTCCGGCGCATCGACGATGTCGGGCCGGATGTCCAGGTAGCCGAAGATGCGCTCGAACAGGGCCAGGGAAGACTGCAATTCCACGGAGGTGCGCAGCAGGGTGCTGATGGGGAAGTACAGGCGGGTCTGGAGCGTGGTGAAGGCGACGATGGTGCCGGCGGTGATGCCGGTCTGGCCGATGCCGCCATACAGGATGTAGCCGGCCAGTACGTACACCACCACGGGAGTGAGCGAGAAGAAGATCTGCATGCCGGCCCATACGACCTGGCCGGTCATTTCGCGGCGGATTTCCAGGTCGGACAGGCGCACGTTCTGGTCGTGGAAGCGGGCCACCTCGCGGTTCTGGGCGCCGAAGAGGCGGGTGAGCATGACGCCGGACACCGACAGGGTCTCCTGGGTGATGGCGGTCATCTCGGCGGTGGACTCCTGGACGCGGGCCGAGGCAGCGCGGCGGCGCTTGCCCACCTTGTAGCTGAACACCGCGAAGATGGGGGTGATGCCGGCGGCAACGATAGTCAGTTCCCACGACAGCACGGCCATGGCGACCAGGGTGCTGATCAGGATGACCACGTTGGACAGGATGTTGCTGACGGTCCCGGTGACCACCACGCGGATGCCGGCCACGTCGTTGGAGACGCGGCTCTGGATTTCGCCGGTGCGCTGGGAGGTGAAGAAGCCCAGGGACAGCGTTTGGAGATGCGAGTACAGACGGTCGCGCAGGTCGCGCATCACCCGCTGGCCCACCTGCTGGGTGAGCCAGGTTTGCAACACGCCCAGGCTGCCCGTCACCACGACTACCACGGACATGGCAGCGGCCAGGGTCCAGAGCAGGGACAGATTGGGGCCGCCGTCCACGAAGAGGGCGGAGTCGAACACGACCCGGATCAGGATCGGGTTGACGACGCCGAGGCCGGCGGTGACCAGTATCAGCAGGCCGATGGCGAGGACGCGCGGCCAGTAGGGCTGGAACGCCTGGGCGATCCGCCGGTTGAGGTGGGCTACCCGACGGCTGGGGCGGTCGCGATTGGAACTGGCGGCCCGCCGGAAACCGTGGGGCATGTTTTCACGCACGGGTCGCATGGACATGAGCTTTGAGGAGTTGTCAGAAGCAGGATTTTCAAGATTATCGGATTGCCAGGATTGTCGTCATTACGGCGCGATCAACTCAATCCAGTAGATCCTCGAATCCGGCGGATCCTGCTTCTGGATGTTTACGTTACTCGATAGCCTCTTTCAGACGGCGGATGGCGTCGATGTGGGCGTCGGGAGAGGTGGCGCCGCGGAGGCCGGCGGCCATGTGGGTCGCGCCGATCTCCTCCCACGACTTGAGCTCGGTGAGCCAGTCCTCGGGGTTGTTGTCGGCGGTGATGGTGATGCGGCCCTCGAAGCCCACTGCGGACGGATCGCGGCCGGCGGACTCGGCTTGCGCGCGGATGCGACCCAGGATCGCCTGACCGCCGGAGTCGGGGGCGAACATGGGGAAGTAGCCGTCGGCCAGGCGACCGATGCGGCGGATGGCGGCGTTGGGCGGAGTAGGCGACGTGCTCCGGCCGGCGCCGATCCAGATGGGGATGGGTCGCTGCACCGGCAGCGGGTTGATGCCGGCGTGGGTGATGTCGTGGTACTTGCCGTGGAAGTCGATGACATCCTCGGTCCAAAGCTGGCGGAGCACCTCGATCTGCTCGTCGCAGCGGCTGCCCCGGCTGGCGAAGTCCACGCCCAAGGCCTCGTACTCCACCGAGTTCCAGCCCACGCCGATGCCCAACCGCAACCGTCCGCCGGACAGCAGGTCGACCTCGGCCGCCTGCTTGGCGACCAGGGCGGTTTGCCGCTGGGGCAGGATGAGGATGCCGGTGGTCAGGCCGATCTTCTTGGTGACGGCGGCCAGGTAGGCCATCAACGTGAATGGCTCGTGGATGTAAGACTCGTGCGAGTAGGGAAAGTGCGGCACCTCCGGATGCTTCTCCGGCACGGCGCCGAGCACGTGGTCGAGGATGCGGACGTGGGCATAGCCCAGGTCCTCGGCGGCCTGGATGTAGTCGCGCAACGCGCCAAAGTCGTCGCCAATCTCAACAATGGGAACCGAAACGCCAATCTCCATGGTGAACCTCCCGTTAAATGCAACAGCCCCGCCATCGGGACGATGGTCGGGGCCATTATAGCGGGTGGCGGGGTTATGGCGGCTACTACTCACTGCCGAGGCCGCGATTCCGATATGACGTTGGTATCGCCCAGGAACGTTACATTTTCACCTCACGCGGATATTCGGGCTCCCACGTTAAGTTAATCCCATCGATGGGGCAGGCGGCCAGAAATTCCTTGAAATTCATGGAGCGGTAATGTTCGAGCAGACGATCCCGTTCCTCGTTGGTAAGTGGTTCGGTGGGGTCGGCAGGGACCGGGTCGGAGCGTGGTTCTACGGAATGGACGAAGGAATCGGGAATTTGGGTAGCCATGTAGCAACCTCCTTTCGTACCTTCCTCAGATGACGGCGGCCCCGCCGCCCTCGGTAAGTGGCCATGTAAGCGCCATGATACCGGAGTGGTAGGGCGGCCCACTGCCAGTTTTGTCATTACGAGGAGGATGTGACGTGGCAATCTGGCTGGCTAGCAGACCGTCATCATGGACAGGGGCCAGTATTGACACGATTGGGTCTTGGATGATATGCTTGGATAACATGCAAGAAATACGATCAAGGACCAACAAAAGGAGGTCGCAATGAACACTACCGGGAAAAGGGTATTTCCAACCGGGGAGTGCTGGTGTGGGTGTGGTGCCGAGACATCGACCAGATCCTTTTTCGCGCCGGGCCATGATAAAAGGGCTGAATCCGCCGTGATCAAGAGGGAATACGGCGATGTCGCGAGGTTCCTGGATGCGCATGGCTATGGACCGAAGGGCAAGCGTCCCATTTTAAGAGGAGGGGAAACCGACAGTTAAGAAAGATCAGCGCACGGAAGAAGGTGTACTACCGCCCGATTCCGTGCGCTGTCCACAATCGTCTCCACTGTCTTTCAGTTGAGGGCTCTCATTCCTGAAACCGCTCCGGTATCCGGCCGCGACGGCGGCGGGCTTCGTCAAATTCGGCGCGGGTGAGGCCAATTTGCACGAGGATGGAACCCATAGTCACCGGGTCAACATCGCCCCGGTGTCTTGGCACGGCGGTTCGCAAATCCAGCACGTCATGACGAAAGGTCGTATGGTCGCCGCCTTCTTGTGCTCTGAAATTGAGGCGTCGCAAAAGCCTGATGACTTCCCGCCTATCAACTCCAGGAATATAGGGCGGCATCGAGTTATCCCGCCGACACCGGTGGGCTTATCAGCTGGGGCGACACCTGGTGGACTTCGTACTGCCAGCCGTCACGTTCGCATTCCGCCGCCAGTTCCGCTAATTTGGCTTTGCCGCGTTCGCGCAGCTCCGCCTGGCGTGCCGGATCGTCCTCACCCGGCAGTGGGTGCATCCGACACATGGCCATGGCATCGGCAATCATTGCCAGCGCGTCCTGCTGGTCGGTGCCCTGGGATACTGCGCCGGGGATGCCGGGGCAAAGCGCCGCGTAGCCGACGCCGGAGTAGATGAGGATGACGTCGTAAAGGTCGTTGCTGTCGTTTGTGTTTGCCATGACTGCTCCCTGTCTCATCCGAAATATACGGCGGCATTGGTTATTCTGTCGCAACAAGCGGTTGTATCAGTTTCGGGGAGACTTCGCAGACGTAATACTCCAGGCCCTCTTCCTCGCATTTGGCCACCAGTTCCGCGATTTTGGCTTTTCCCAACTCGCGCAGTTCTGCCTGCCGCTCCGGGATGTCATCTCCCGGCAATGGGTACATTTGAGCCGATGCCATGGCGTCGGCGATCATCTTCAGCGCTTCTTCCCGGTCTTTGCCCTGGGAGACGGCGCCGGGGATGCCGGGGCAGAGGACGGCGAAGTCGTCGTCCGATTCGATGAGGATGACTTCGTAAAGGCCGTTGTCTGGTTTTGCCGTTGGCATGGTCACTCCTGATAATACGCCGCCGGCCTTACGACCGCCGTTGCAGTGGGGCATCCGGCAGTTACTATCTCTTCATACAGTTCGCCCAGACACTCCTCGATGGTGCGATTAACCGGGACAACGCCATCAACCAACGCCTCGTAGATGGCATCAGCAATCATGTCCAGCGCATCCTGCGGGTCACGGCCGGCGCTGCACACGTCCATGGACGGACAGAAAACTGCCCAAGGGTTGCCGGGGCTGTCGCCGCTGGTGTCGCATACCAGCAAAACTTCGTAGCCTTGGGCCGGCCATTCGCCAGCAGCCCATTCCGCCGCCAGGGATTCGTCCGCACGGGTTAACAATGCTAGCGCCATGATGTCACCTCGCTATTTGGATGATGATAGGATTGCCAGGCTTCAGATCATGAAGTTCATCTCGCTGACGATGCGTTCGCCGAGGGCGCGGTCGCCTTCGATGGCGACTGAGCCGTTGGCCAGGGCGTGTTCGGCGGACCAGCGGCCGGTGCCTAGGGCGTTGAAGGGTTCGAGGCCCATGGTGAGTTTTACCGTGGGGGAGGCGGGGGTGGCGTCCATGCGGTGGGCGCGGCCGGCGTCCATGTTCAGGGCGATGCTGCCACCGACTTCGCCGGTGATCTCGAATACTACGGTGGCGCCGTCATCGGGCCGGACCTTGCGGCCCACCACGAAGGGCATGGCCATCTCGGTGCGTCCGTAGGCGTGTTGGGCAACCGGGCCGCCCAGGTGGCCGGGGATGCCCAGGGTGCGGCGCATGTCCTGCTCGTGGACCCAGGCGTCGTAGATGCGGATGGCCAACAGGTCGGTGTAGGGGCCGCTGCCCAGGGGGTTGGGAGTTTCGGCGGCAAAGTCGGCCTCGGTCATGGCGCGCAGCACACCCAGTCGCTCGGCGGTGATCTCACGGAACTCGGCCAGCACCTCGGCGCCGCTGAACTGCCGACGATAGTCCACCAGCACCTCGTTGCTCTGGCCCACCTCGTTGCGCACGTTGGAGGTGTCCGCCGGTTCGTGGGCCGGCGCGGGGCGGCCCAACAGGCGGCACTCGCTGCCCACCAGGTGCGACACCTGGTCCTGCACCGACCAGCCGGGGCACTCGGTGGGCAAGGACCACTGATCCTGGGTCAAACCTCCGCACAGCCCGTCGATGGACTTCCACACCGCTTCCATGAGATCAACCATCTGTTGGGACATCTTCAACTGCTCCGTGAAAAGAATTTCGCGCCAGCGGCGCGTTTTTTCGAAAATCTACAGCACGCTTTCGCGCAATTTGCGCGACCATTATCGCACCCAGCGACACTCGGGCAGGTGGCCGCGATACCCGCGGTCGGGACAGGTGCAGGGTATGTCGTCGCGCTTTTGGTAGCCTAGGGACGCCAACCACCCGTCGAATCCGGGATAGAACCCGTAGCCTTCGTCGATGGAGCGGTAGCCGGCTCGCAGGGCGGCCAGGATCTCGTCGGCTGCGGGCACGGTCAGGTCGGCGCCCACGGTGTTCGCGCTGGTCATGGTTGCTATTCCGTCACCAGTTCGAGCACGTCCTGGGCGAAGACCATATCCTCCTCGCCGACCTGGTCGGGGTCGTCGGGGCTGGTCAGGTAGCGCACGAAGAGCCACACGCCGTCGCGGGGGTTGGAGACCACCTCGGCGGTGGCTCCGCTGTAGAGCCCCACCTTCTGGCCGGGCTCCACTTCAAACAGGTTAACTATGTCTGCCATAACTCCACCTACGTATCCGGTTACCGCCATTCCGGCGAAAGAACGTCACCCCGTACTTGATACGGGGCCGGAATCCAGACATCTCTGGTAGTCAGTCATTGCGCCTGTTATGGATTCCCGCTTTCGCGGGAATGACGGAAGATGTGGGCGGGAATGACGTAAAGATGCAGACGGGAATGACGAAACATGTGGTCAGAAGAAGAACGTCAGGTTTTTGGCGAGGAGCACGTTCTGGTCGAGGAAGACCTGCCGCTGGGCGATGCGCCACTGGCCATCCACCCGGCGCAGCCGGTCCTCGCGGCGGCCCACCAGGATGTCGGTCTCGGTGGCGACACGGTTGCGGTAGATGATGAACCGGCAGCGCAACGACACCTCCCCGGCGTCGGCTGCGCTGGGCGTGGCCTCCGTTATTTCGACGTTGGTTACCAGGTGGGAGAGGCGGGACAGAGGCTCCTCGGCCCAGTGGACGCCGGTGAGGATCTGACGGACCCGCTGGGTCAGGGTCACTTTGCCCTCATCGAACCAGTTGATGTCCTGGCCCTCGCGGGTGAACTCCCGTTCCAGCTCACCGAACTTGACGTTGCGGCGCATGGGCACCCAGTAGCGCACGTCGTCGGTGAGCAGGTCCAGCCATTCCTCGTACTGCCGGTCATCCAGCAGGTTGGCCTCGTGATACAGGAACGCCTCGACGTCCTGCTTGAGCAGGAGCATCGCCAGCGGGTCGTTGGCAACAACCATGATGTCACCTAGCAGGCCGAGCCGTTGTTGCGCCAGGTGGCGAGTTCGTCCCAGTCGCGAGCGGCCATGAACTCGCGCCAGCGGCTGTAGAAGCCACGCTGGTTCTGCTCGCCGGCGCGGGCTTTGGTGGTGTCGAGGACGGTGCCTTCGAGTTTCAGGCCGCCATCCTCGAAGTCGGTAACGGCGTAGCCCATGCCCATCTGGTAGTTGTAGTCGTAGCGGCGGGCCATGGCGCCGCGGCTGGCGGCGTGGGCGTAGTTCCAGTTCTCCATGTCGTCCTGCTCGGTGAGGCCGGCGGGACCGGAGTAACGGATGTAGTACTGGCGGAGGAACTCCTTGACCTCGGGCGGCGCGGAGGCGTCCACGAGGAACCAGCGCCACACCTCGGTCTGGTCGGGACCGCGGGGATGCCACACGGCGATACTGCGCGGCTGCCGGGGCAGGTAGGACATGTTGGGGAAGATGGTGCCGGGGCCGGCCAGGATACGCCACAGCTGACCCTGACGCTCCTTGCGGGCGATCTCGCACTGGTAGAAATACTCGGAGACGATGGGGTCGTTCTGATAGGAGGGGACGGGCTGGGCGTCCTCGGGTCGCAGGAACATGACGGTGCCATGACCGCGCTCGGGGAAGGAGACGTCCAGGGACTTGGCGCCCTCCCGCTCGCTGTTGTCGCGGCGGCCCTGGCCGGAGGGGCCGATGCCGACGAGGTCGACGGAGCGGTGGCTGATGTTGTGGTAGCGGTCGCCGATGAAGTTCTCGGCGGGGAACTTCCAGTTGCTGGGGACCATCCACTTCTCGATGCCGCCGATGATCTCGGTGCCGCCCTCGGTTCCGTCCCAACCGTCGAAGAGGATGTCGAGGTAGGTGCGGAAACCGCCGATGTACTCCAGGAAGTCGGGGGCGTTGGCGTCCCAGGTGGCCCAGATGCCGCCCTTGTAGTTGACCATACGGGGCACGCGGATCAGACCCCACTGGGACTTGTCCAGCTCCTCATGGTAGGCATCCTTGTAGAAGGGTACGCCGACCAGGGCGCCGTCGGTGGCGAAGCTCCAGCCGTGGTAGGGGCAGGTGAAGATGGGGGTGTTGCCCTCGTCGTAGCGACAGACCTTCATGCCCCGGTGCATGCAGGAGTTGAGGAACACGTGGATCTCACCCTGGCGGTCGCGGCACAGGATCACCGACTCCTCGCCCATGGACGATACGAAGAAGTCGCCGGGCTTGGAGACCTGGCTTTCGTGACCGACGAAGAGCCAGGCGCGGGTGAAGATGCGCTCCTGTTCCTCGGCGTAGATGTCGGAATTTACGAAGATCTCGCGGCTGACCATACCGTTGTCACGGTCAACCAGGCCGCTGTAACTGCTGGGCTGGAAAGTAATCGCCATGTTGTCCCCTCCGGGCGCGGCTGACTTTGTCGAATGGTATCACACCGTGTGCGTTGGGTGTTTTCCCGCGGGCTATTCCTTTGGGTATATCGGCGGGGTGCGCTCACCAGCAAAAGCGCGGAATAATAGTGACATTCCCACACAGCCGGCCCGCTCCGGTTGTTGCTACGCTGTCACGGAAGGAATTTTGTCGGGCTGGTACAATGGGAATGAACGAGGGCAATCGGTCAACTTGGAGATTTGTCGATGGTTCGCTGGCCGTTACGGCCAGTATGGCTATCGCGGTGGCAATCAGTTACTGTCAGAGTTGTGCCGGGTTATGGGGCATCGGGTTCTTCAAAGGGCTGACCGAAAAGGACGATGGCGTGATCATACTGGGGACGTTGCTGCTGTTCCCCGCCACCGTCGCGCTATATGGAGTTTTGCAGATGTGGTTCGCCGCGAAAGAAGCCGTTGAGAAACGGTCCAGGGAGAGAGGGCGCCAAGAAGGACGCCAAGAGGAGCGCGAGCGCATCAGCAAGGCGCTGGCGGAACGCGGGATGCCTCCCCCTGAAATCGCCAGCATTCTTGCCGACGAATCTGACGCCGGCCGGCCGCAGCGGTAGTAATCTTCACGCGCTCTGGATCCTCACCTAGGGAGAGACTGACCAATGTGGTTTGCCGCCAAAGAAGCCCATGAGAGGAGGGTTGCCGAAAGAAGGCGTCGGGAGAGGTTGCCAGAGAGGCGTCAGGAGGGGTTTCAAGAAGGGTTTGGACAGGGGTTCCTAGAGGGGTTTCGACAGGGCCGCGAGGAGGTTCGCCGGGAAGAACGCGAGCGTATCAGCCGTGTGCTGGCGGAGCACGGGGTCACCATACCCGCGGAGGTAGTAGCCCGTATTCTGTCCGACGGGTAAGCCCCCGACCGGTCACACGAATAGCCGGCGTTATTCTCCCCGTAATTCTACTCCCGCCAGCGCTTCCAGCACCCTCGCGACGATAGGATAACCCTCGTCTCCCCAGCCCTCGGCCTGGGCCTGCTTGTACAGCGCATCGGCGACCGAGCCGGTGCCGGCCGGAGCCTGGAGCCGTTCCGCCATGGCGCAGGCCAGGGCCACGTCCTTGGCCACGATGTCCAGGGTGCCGCCGGCCTGGAAGGTGCGGTCGAGGATGCTGTTGGGTATGGCGTTGAAGGCGCGGCTGGCGCCGGCGCTGACCGGCACGATCTCCGCCAGGACCGCCGGGTCCACGCCGCCCATGCGCGCCATCAACATTCCCTCGATGGCGGCGATCAGGTTGGTGTAGCCCATGTATTGGGTCGCCAGCTTGGCGACGCAGCCGGCGCCGGCCGGCCCGACGTAGAACACTTGGGCCGCGACGGCATCCAGCGTGTTCCGGACGGTCTCGAACACGGCTTGATCGCCGCCGACCATCATGGTCATAGTTGGCGGCCGACCACTGACCGGAGCGTCCAGCATGGTCAGGCCGCGTTCTGAGCAGGCGGTGGACACCCGGCGGGCGACATCGGGGTCGTTGGTGGTGGTGTCCACCAGCAACGCGCCGTCGGCCATGGCGGACAGCACGCCGGCCTCGTTGCCCAGCAGCGCCGATTCCACCTGGGTTGGGCCGGGCAGGGAGGTCCAGACGATCTGGCGATCGGCCACCGCTTGCTCGGCGCTGTCCGACCAGCGGGCGCCGCGATCCAGCAGGGGTGCCGCCGCTTCTCGCCTGATGTCGTAGACCGCCAGATCGACGCCGGCGTCCAGCAGGCAGCCGGCCATGAGGCTGCCCATGGTGCCGACGCCGATGAATGCTTGCTTGTTGGGCAGTGCGGCGTTCATGCTCACCCCATCCAATCAGTAAACTGCGGCGCAGGCCGGCAGCGACGTGTAGAAGACGGCCTGCTGATTGAACTGTGCCTTGTATATATCGGATATGTTTCGGACGGCAGCGACGCTGTCCTCCACGCCATCGGCGGGTACCAGCACGTTCAGCAGCTTGGTGGACTCCCGGTAGAGACGTCCTTCCGTGGTGTCAAACCACTGGCCGCGAGCGTCGAGCACCGTCAGCCCGTCGGGGAAATGGGGTGTTACCGTGTCCGCCAGGAAAGATTGCCACTCTTCTTCGGTAAGTGTTACTCCGCTGCCTTTCTCCAGTCCAAAATACACATTGATTTCAGTGAAGAAATCCATGCCATCGGGACAAACGGTATCGCCGCCGGCTGCGCAGCCCGCCACAAAGAGCAGGCACGCAACGGCGGCGGCGATGCACGTTGCCGGAAACCGCATCGGGCCTAGTAGTGGTCCACCAGCGGTATCTCGTGCAGGGCAGGGATGACCTCACGGCCGATGAGTTCGATGGAGCGCATGACGTCCTCGTGGGCCATGGCGCCCTCGTTGCCGTAGATGTGGAGGTAGCCGGGGTTGAGGCGTTCGACGATCATGGACAGCTTTTCCCGCACGGTGTCGGGGCTGCCCACGATGATGTTGTTGGCCTCTTGCAGTTCCTCGTAGGTCATCATCCGGCCGAAGCCGCCAGCGCCGGGCAGCGTCCGCTGGATGTTGACCGCCTCGCGGGACTGGTACCCGGGCGGGTCGTTGTGCTCGCGAGGGCCACGGTTGCGGTGCTCCTGGGTCCAGAGGAACTCGCGGCCGATTTCCTGGGCCTTCTCGTCGGTGTCGGCGCAGAAGATCCGCAGCAGGTAGCCGAAGTGCTCGGGCCCGGGCTCGAACCCGGTCTCCCGGGCGGTGTCGATGTACACGTCCCGCAGGCGGTGGGTGTGGTCCAGCAGCGATCCCAGGTTCATGTAGGGATGCTCGTGTCGGGCGGCCCACACGACGCTCTCCGGGCTGCTGAATCCGGGGAACCAGATGGGCGGATGGGGCTTCTGCATGGGCAGCACCCAGGGGTTGACCTTCCGGTAGTGGTAGTACTCGCCCTCGTAGCGGAAGGGCCCCGGCTCGGTCCAGCACCTGATGATCAGGTCGTGGGCTTCCTCGAAGCGGTCGCGGTTCTGCGGAGGGGCGATGCCACCCTGCAGGGTCTCCACCGCAGTGCCCCGCACGAAGCCGGAGATGATGCGGCCGCCGGAGATGCAGTCCAGCATGGCGATTTCCTCGGCCATGCGGACGGGGTCGTTGACGGCGATGACGTTGCCCAGGATGGCGATCTTGGCGTTGCGAGTCACCTTGGCGATGACGGCGGCGTCGATGTTAACGGCGGGCTTCATGCACCAGTACGAGGCGTGGTGCTCGTTGGACATGATGCCGTCGAACCCGTTGTCATCGGCCCAGGTGTACTGCTCATGGTACTGGTTGTAGAGGATGTGAGCCTTCTCGGGGTCGAAGTGCGAGTTGGAGAAATCCAGGCGCCCCGACTCGTACTGTGACACCTCGTCGTCGGTGACGTGGCCGTAGGGCTGTTCGGAAAACCAGAAAACTTCCACATGGTCTTTGGGCATCAGGAGCCTCCTCGCTGTGGGACGCCGGAAAGAGCCCGGAACGCCGGGCCCGGTGGTCGATGGCCGCAGTATAGGGACGGGTGGGGGCGGGGGCAAGAGGACGGGATGGGACTACGGCTTATGGTAAAATCGGGCGCGTCAAGGAGTGAGAACGATGCAGGCCAATACCGTCAAGCCGACGATGCTATTCCAAAAAACTGTGCGCTACGAAATCCCGGAGTTTCAGCGTCCTTACGTTTGGGAACAGGAAGAACAATGGGAACCATTGTGGGAGGATGTGCGCGATACCGCCGAGCACTACCTCGAGGACGGCAAAGGCTCTACGCATTTTATGGGGGCTATCGTTCTCCAGCAGCGACTCAACGACGCACTGGGGTTTGAGACCCACATGGTAGTTGATGGTCAGCAACGGCTGACTACCCTACAGTTGCTGTTGGATGCTGTTCAAGAGTCGCTCGAAATTCGGGGCAACAGCACTCCGGCGGCGCGTCTGTCTTTTCTCGTCACCAATCCTGAGGTATTCTTGCAAGGCGACTCGGACAACGCTTTCAAGGTTTGGCCTACAATCAACGACCAAGACGCTTTTCGCCACGCGATGAGCAACGACCTGTCCAGTGAAGAATATCGCACATCCCGCATTGTACGGGCCCACAATTTCTTCAAGACACAGGTGGACTTATGGATAGATAGCATCTGCCAGAATGGCACAACCCGAGATAATGCCGCCGAAGCTCTGGAGCGAGCGGTTTCAGACCTCTTGGAGCTGGTGGTTATTAACCTTGCACCAGCAGATGACCCCCACATCATCTTTGAAACGCTGAATGCGCGTGGGACACCGCTACTACAGTCAGAGATGATAAAGAACCGGATTCTGTATGAAGCCCGTTCTGACGGCGACAAGCGGAACGCCTCTGCGCTGTGGGGCTTTGACACGGACAGTTGGTGGCGTAACGAAGTCGGGAGAGGCCGACAGCGTCGTCCCCGCATCGACTTGTTCTTGAACAACTGGCTGACCATGCGCCGCCTGACGCCAACCAGGACGAACGACGAGTTCGATGCGTTCAAAAAATATGCCGATGACGCCAAAAGTGTTGGTGAATCTATTTCCGTGATTGCGGCGGACGTCGGCAAAATCGGGTCAGTCTACTCAGACCTTGAACGGCGGCGCAAGAAGGATTTTGACACTTTCCTGTACCGGCATCAAGTGATGCAGATTGGCGTACTGATGCCTGTTCTGTTGTGGCTGTTTGCGTCGGATGTGCCGCAACCGCAACTGTCAAAAGGGCTACGTGCTTTGGAAAGTTACTTGGTGAGACGAATGGTGCGCGGTTTGTCCACTCGGAACTACGGGCAACTTTTCATTGGATTGCTCCAAGAGCTAGATCAATCTGGCGTCGAGAGTGCCGGCGATACCGTCGTGCGATACCTTGCATCGCAACAGGCTTACGCCAACATTTGGCCGGATGACCAAACGTTGGAGGACGCGTTTCTGACGGCGCCCCTGTACTGGTCTTTGACGCAAGGACGACTGCGCCTGATCTTGGAGGGTATTGAGGAATCATTGCGGACAAGTTGGTCAGAAAGTCAGGATGTACCCCGCAGTTTGACCATTGAGCACGTGATGCCGCAGGCCTGGCGTCAACACTGGTGCTTACCAACCAATGAAGAAGCCTCCATAGCTGCGGCAAATCGAGACCGCATCATCCATTCCGTCGGCAACCTAACCCTAGTCACCATGGGGCTAGGTGCCAGTATGTCCAATGCGCCTTGGGAAGAGAAGCGGAAAAAATTGGAGGCACACGCCACTCTTTTCCTCAACAGGGACTTGCTGGACAACGCGCCAGACGTGTGGGACGAAACTACCATCGCCGACCGCGCCCGCCGCCTTTGCCAGACGGCAATCAAAGTCTGGCCCCACGCCGACGGCATTCGGTAAAGTCGGACTGCTAGACAGCGCACGGAGGTGGCCGCCATGACTGATAGCAACTATAAGCACGTCAACCTTTCGATTCTTCCGGACGGGGAAATGGTGGACATCACGGAACTGGGCAAAAAAGTAATTGCCATGGACCCCAGGAAAACGCTGATCGACTACAGCGGTCTCAATTTCAAAGAGATGCTGATGGCTTGCCCTATCGACGACATTGATTTGACCCGGGAACCCGAATATCCCCGCGAAGTGGAATTGTAGTGTTCCTGCTTGATACCAACGTGGTTTCGGAATCGCGCCGTGGCCAACGAGGCAACCCCGGGGTTGTTGCCTGGTTGGCCAGCATTGCGGTAACGGACCTGTTTATCAGTGCGCTGGTGATTGGCGAACTTCGCAAGGGAATCGCCATGAGCCGGCGCCGGCAGGACTACACACAAGCGGAGAACCTGGATGCCTGGCTGCGCGGTTTAGTTCATCTTTTTGACGAGCGCATTCTGCCGGTTGACGCCGCCGTTGCCGACGCCTGGGGTCAAATGTACGCCGTCCGCAACGTGCCAATTGTGGACGGCCTTCTCGCCGCCACCGCCAAAGTCCATGGTTTGACTTTGGTGACGCGCAACCTCTCCCATGTTCAAGGGCTGGGCGCGGATTTGCTCAACCCCTTCACCAGATGAGCGCCAACCGCCCCGAACGGCTGACGGCGCTTATCTATCCGGGTAAAGGTCAGCGACGGTATTCGGGCAGGCACGCTCATCGAACCAACGGACGCCGCGTTTGACGCCCCATGTTGCCCCGTGATAGGCTTTGCTCACTATGAGAACGTGGGGATTCCGCGCGGAGTTCCCGTTACTTGCGCTGTTCAGGAGCGACGACGATGAACGTTACCCCTCTGGCCATCGAGAAACTCAAGGAAGTGATGACTGCCGAGGACGAGGCCGGTTCCGCCCTGCGGGTGGTGGCCATGCCCGCCGGCCAAGGCCTGCAGTACATGCTGACCATGGAGAAGGAGCACCAGCCTGACGACACCGTGCTGCGCATGGACGGCATGGAGTTCCTTATGGACTCCGACAGCGCGCCGTTCCTGGAAGAAGCCACCATCGACTATATCGAGGAGTTTGGCGGCCGGGTCGGGTTCGTCATCAACAACCCCATGTACGCCGGCGGCGGATGTGGCGGCGGTGGCTGTGGTTGTGGCGGCGGCGGATGTGGCTGCGGCGGCGGTGGTTGCGGCTGCGGCGGACACTAGGTCGCGCAATTCCCGGCAGTCCCCGGCCGCGCCCGGGATTGCCGACAATACTGTCAATTGCCCCGGCGCTACCGGCTGCCGGGGCTTTCGCATCGTATCCCGTCAAAGGCCCATAACGGCAGCGCTGGCTGTTGAATAACCAAAGCGAAGGTTGTCATCATAGGATAATCATTCAAGCAGGGAGTCCCGTCATGAAAATCTGGCCCACCGTCTCGAAAGAGCAATGCCTGAGCCGACTGCGCAAGGACGTGTCGAGCTGGAACGATTTGCGGACCAGCGCGGACCTCACCGGCACATCCTTCGCCAACGCGCGGTTGCATGGAGCGGATCTGTCGTGGGCCAACCTGATGCATCTGGACTTCAGCGGCTCCGACCTCAGCGACGCCGACCTGCGCGGCGCCGACCTGCACTTCTGCAACCTGAGCGGGGCCAATCTGCAGAGCGCGGACCTGCGCGGAGCGAGCATGCAGGGCGCGACCCTGCGGGAAGCCAACCTGTCCTATGCCCAACTGCAGGGGGCGAACCTGGCGCGGGCCGACCTGAGCCAGATCACCCTGCGGGGCGCCGACCTGGGTTACGCGGTGCTGCGCGGCACCTATTCCAGCTTCTCGGACTTTTCGGAAGCGAACCTGGCCTGGGCCGACATGCAGTCCGCCAACCTGTCGAACTCCACCTTCTACAAGACGGTGTTCACAGACGCCACCCTGGCCCAGGCGAACCTGGCTCACGCCAACTTCAACCTGGCGTTGCTGGACAACACCGACCTTGACGAGGCTTTTCTGCACGACACGATCTTTGCCGCGCTGGACCTGTGCGGCGCGAAGAACCTGGGTACGGTGCAGCACGAGCCCTCGTCCATCCTGAGCATCGGCACGGACACATTGCTCAACACCCTGCGGAGTTCCGGCGGCATGTATTCGCCCGAGCTGGAGGTTTTTTTCTCCAGGGGCGGCGTGTCCATCGATATGCTGGCCTCGATACGACCGGTCAGCGCGCCGGCATCCTGACGCCGTTGCCGCGTCGCACGGGCCCGACCCCATCGGTTCGGCACGGCGGCGTTGACCGACCCGCAACCCAAACACAAGGAGCGTCGCCCTGATGTCAGCCTCACCCCACGGCATCCGTTACTCGGCCCACCGACCGGTGGTCATGGGGCGCAACGGCATGGTTTGCGCCGGCCATCCGCTGGCTGCCCAAGCCGGAGTATCCGTCCTGCAAAAGGGCGGCAACGCGTTCGACGCCGCCATCGCCACGGCAGCGGTCCTCAACGTCGTCGAATCCCTGATGTCCGGCATCGGCGGCGACGGGTTCGTCATGGCCTACCGCTCGGAGGACGACAGCCTGCGGGTTTCCAACGGGACGGGAGCCGCGCCCTACGCTGCAACCCTGGAGCGGTACCGCGACGGGATTCCCATGAAAGGTATCCTGAGCGTGTCGGTGCCGGGTCTGCTCAACGCGTGGCTGGACGTTCATGCCGAGCACGGGTCGTTGCCTTTGGACGACGTGTTCGCCCCGGCCATCGCCCTGGCCGATGACGGGTTCCCGGTGACGCACTACCTGGCGTCGGCCATCGCCGGCGATTCGCTGCTATGCGAGTTTCCCGCCAGCCGGGCGATCTTCACGCGGGAGGGATCCGGGGAGCCGCTGCGGGCCGGAGACATTCTGCGGCAGGCCAACCTGGCGCGCACGCTGTCGGCCATCGCGGCGCAGGGACGTGACGTGTTCTACCGGGGAGAGATCGGCGAAGCGATCGTGCGGTTCAGCGAGGAACAGGGCGGTTTGCTCACCATGGCCGACCTGAACGACTGCTCGGCGCGCTGGCAGGACCCGATCTCCACGGACTACGGCGACTACACGGTTTACGAGGCTCCACCCAACTCCAGCGGACACATCCTGCTGCAGGAACTCAACGTCATCCGGCAGCACGACATGGCGAGCCTGGGGTTCGGTTCGGCCGAGTCTATCCACCTGATGGTGGAAGCAAAGAAGATGGCGTTCGCGGACCGGGAGGCCTACGTGGCGGACCCCGACTACATCGACGTGCCGGTAGCCGGCATGCTGTCCGCCGAGTACGCCCGGGAGCGGGCGGCGACCATCGACCTGGAGCGGGCGGCGGCGAACGTTGTCGCAGGAGATCCTTGGCCGCACCAACCGGCGGGACAACGGCGTTCGCCGGCCGGCGTGGGCGCCCGGCGTCGCGGCCCGCGCTCCGAGCAGGAAGACACCACGTGTTTCGTGGTGGCGGATCGAGCGGGCAACGCGGTGTGCCAGTTGCAGAGCATCCAGAGCGGCTGGGGCTCCTCGCTGGTGGCCGGCGATACCGGCATCCTGCTGAACAACCGCATGACCTACTGGCACCTGGACCCGGACCATGTGGACTGCCTGCAGCCGGGCAAACGCGTGCGTCATACGATGAATCCGGTGATGGTGTTCCGCCGTTCGGGGTCGGGTAACGGCAGTGGCTCTTCAAGCCGTCGCCTGACCTACGTGCTGGGTACTCCGGGCGCGGATTGCCAGGTGCAGAGCAACATGCAGGTGATCACCAACCTGGTGGACTACGGGATGACGGTGCAGGAAGCCGTGGAAGCCCCGCGCTGGAAGCACGTGGGCGACGGCACCGAGTCCACGGTTCCCCATACCGCAGTGGACAGATTGCTCATCGAAAATCGCTTTGACGCGGACGCGCTGCGTCAGTTGCGGGTTATGGGCCACCCGGTGCACGAGTTGGGCGCGTGGGACGGCGTGACCGGCCGAGAAATGGCGCTGTACATCGCCCCCGACACCGGAGCGCTGCACGGCGCCGCCGACCCGCGCTACGACGGGTACGCCGTGGGATACTGAGCGTTCTTCGCCCACCCGGTTCCAACCGCACCAAGGATAATCAGCATGCGAATGCCAGGACAACGCCGCAGCCAGGAACCCGACGAGGTGGGGCAGCGCGCCGGCCTGTTCGCGGAATCGATCCGCGACGGGGACATGGACCTGGCCTGGTCGATGCTGTCCAAGGAAACCCGCGGGATGCGCATGGGCGTTTGGGCCACCCGCCTGAACATCGACATGCAGGTGGCCTACCGCGCGGCCTACGACCCCGACCACCCCATGCGGGATTCGATGATGGACGACTTCCGCACCACCGTCCTGCGCCTGTGGCCGCTGGAAGACCTGTCGGAACTGGCCGCGGCTCCCACCCGGTACGTTGACGACGAGCATGCGTTCGTGTTCCTGCCCTTCGGTGTGACCGACGAGACCGTGGTGCAGCACAGCCGGCTGATGTCGGGCCTGATGATCCCGATGCTGCTGGAAGACTCCCAGTGGCAGGTCGACCTGCCCGGCTGGCGGTTCCTGGATACGTCCGGCCAGGGCGGCAATGTCTAAGCGGCCCCTGCGCACCCGTTCTCGCGGCGCGCGGAAAGAGCAAGCCGCCGCACCCGTCTCTCAGGAAAATTCGCCCGAAGACGGGGCGGTGATACGACCGCGACGCGCCCGGGGAGACCGTGATTCCTGCGAGCTATGTGAACGGGTTGTGGAGCGGTTCACCGTCCATCACCTGATCCCACGGGCTCGGGGCGGGAACCACGGGCCTACCGCGCTGCTGTGTTCCACGTGCCACCGGCAGGTGCACGCCATGTTTTCGGTGACCACGCTGGCCGAGGAGATGTACAGCGTGGAACTGCTCAGATCGAACCCACGGGTCGCGGACTTCCTGCGCTGGATGCGTAAGCAGCGGGGAGCAAGCTTTCGGGTGCGCCGGTCCCGGGAACGGGGTTGACCCTGGCGAAACCGCCGCGTGCTATGATCCGTATCCAATATCAGAGAGCTTCTTCCTACTGAAACCGCTTCCCTATGACCAACCAAACTGAAACCGCTGACGTGGTCATCATCGGGGGAGGGGTGATGGGTTGCAGCATCGCCTGCAACCTGGCCCTGACTGCCGGAGACCATGGGCTACGGCGCATTGTGCTGCTGGAACGCGACACCCTGGGCAGCGGGTCCACGGGGCGCAGCAGCGGCGCGGTTCGCATGCACTACTCCACCGCCGTAAACGCCGAACTGGCGTGGCGGAGCCTGCACATTTTCCGCAACTTCGCCGACATGATCGGCGGCGAGTGCGGGTATACCCGCACCGGCTACCTGGTGTTTGCCGGAGAGGACGACCTGCCGTCCTTTCGCGCGAACATTGCCACGCAGCAGTCGGTGGGCGTGATCACCGACATCATCAGCGCCGCCGACGCTGCGGAACTGGCGCCCGGGTTTGAGGTTGCCGACGCGGCGGGTATCGCCTACGAGCCGTATTCGGGTCACGCCGATGCCTCGGGCACCGCCTACGCCTACGCTACCCGCGCCCGAAGCGAGGGCGTAACCGTCCGGCTGCAGACGCCTGCGGAAGCCATCGAGACCAGCGAAGACGGCAGCCGGGTCGTTGCGGTGCGAACCGCCTCCGGTGAGCGCATCGAAACCGGCATCGCGGTGGTGGCAACGGGTCCGTGGACGGCGCGGTTCCTGGCTCCCCACGGCATCGATGTGCCGCTGGTCGCCACGCGCCATGAGGTGCTGCACTTCCGGCGACCGCTGGACGTGGTGCCGTACCATCCCGGCGGGGCCGATATCGGCAACCGGATCTACTTCCGGCCCGAGGGGCAGGACCTCACGCTGGTGGGGAACGGCAACCACTCGGACGTTGTGGAGGATCCGGAAGTGTTCGCCCAACGCGCGAGCCCGTCGTTCATCGCAGACGTGTGGCAGCGACTGGCTCGCCGGATCCCCGCCATCGCCGATGCGGAACTGGCGGCCGGATACGCCGGGCTGTACACCAACACGCCGGACTCTCATCCAATCATGGACCGCGTCGACGATGTGGACGGGCTGTACCTGTGCACCGGTTTCAGCGGCCACGGGTTCAAGCTGTCGCCAATGGTTGGCGTGATGATGGCCGAGTTGATTGGAAGCGGCGCGGCCACGACCATGGATATTTCTCCGTTGAAGCTGTCCCGGTTTGCGGACGGCGCGCTGAACCACGCCGGTTACGGCTTCGACGTTCTGGTCTGAAATCCGGCCGTGACCGATAACTTGCCCGTGCGTTCGGAGGGGGCCGTGCCGGCCGTCTCGGTTTCAGGTCTGACCAAGCGCTTCGGGCGGGTGACGGCGGTGGACGGCGTGAGCCTGGACGTGCCTTCGGGCGGCGTGTTCGGGCTGCTCGGGCCCAATGGGTCCGGCAAGACAACGCTGCTGTCGATGGTTTCGGGCTTCATCCGACCCACCGACGGGACGGTGACCCTGCTCGGGCATAACGGTTCGACCGGCCACGAACGAGGGTTGGGCATGGTTGGCGCACTGATCGAACGCCCCATCTTCTGGCCCTATATGTCCTGCCGGGACAACCTGAGGTGCCTGCAGGGAGTATATGGCACCGACGGCGGCGACGCGGAAATTGACGACCTGCTGGACACCGTCAACCTGGGCGGCGAGGCGGCGCGCCGCAAGTTCCGGGCCTGCTCCACCGGCATGAAACAACGGCTGGGGATCGCCGCCGCCCTGTTAGGCGATCCGTCGTTGCTGATTCTCGATGAGCCGACCAACGGGCTGGATCCGGTCGGGATTGTCGAAGTGCGGGGTCTCATACGCGGCCTGGCTGCTGACGGGCGACGCACCGTGATCCTGGCGAGCCATTTGCTCAACGAGGTGGAACAGGTCTGCGACCAGGTTGCCGTAATGCGGCGGGGCAAGCTGCTGTACTGCGGCCTGGTAGCGGGCATGGGCGCCTCCGGGTCAGCGCTGGTTCGCACCACCGATGACGGCCGGGCGGGCGCTGCGCTCACGGATGCCGGCTGGGAGATCAGGAGCCGGTCCGAGGACGGCCTGGAGGTGGCGGTCGCGCCGGGACGCGAGTGGGAAATCAGCCGCGACCTCGCCGCCGCGGAAATTTACGTGTCGGGCCTGAGACCCCTGGGAGGCTCCCTGGAAGCCGGGTTCATGGAAGTCACGGGTGACGCCGACGGCGGGTCCGAATGAGGGACGCCAGCGCCATCGCAACCACGCTACGCTGGGAGTGGTTCCGCCTGTCCCGGAGGCCGGGCGCATGGGTGATCCTCGGCTTGTCGAGCGCGGCCGTAATCGGCGCGCTGGCAGTGGCGACGGCGCTGCTACATCTGACGCCCATCGACCTGTCCATCGCGCCGCACGGTTTCCCGCTCCTGGCGTTCGAGGTGCTGTCCCGGCTGGGTCCTTTCCTGGGGATCATCCTGGCGGCGATGATCTTCGGCGGTGACCACGGCTGGGGGACCCTGCGTCCCCTGCTGGCCCGAGGGCAACCACGCTGGCAGTTGACGATCGCCAAGCTCTCCCTGGTCGCCATCATCCTGGCGGCCCTATGGATTGCGGCGTGGATTTTGGCCGCCGTGGTTGGCCTCGTGGCCGGGGAATCCGACACCGTGCCAGGCGGATTGTTCCCGGACACGCCCGATGGATGGTTGGCGACCGTGGGATCATTCGCCAGCGCCTGGCTGGTCTCGATTGCCTATGCCGGTCTGGCGGCCCTGCTGTGCACGCTGGGGCGGTCCACCGCCTTCGGAATGGGAGCGGCCGTCGCCATTCTGATTATCGAGTTCACCGTATATCCGGTGGCGGGCCTGATCTCGGATTTATTCTTGGACATCTCGCTGTCCGAGTATATTCGCTGGACACTCCACGGCACGTCGGTCGGCGTGATGGGTCGGGATGATGACCTGAGCGCGTGGCTGTTCCTGCCCGCTACGCTGGCGTACATCACGGTGTTCTGCGCCCTGACGCTGCTGGTGACGGGACGGCGGGACGTGGGCAGCGGGAACGGTTAGGTGTCCCTTTGGCCAATACGTATGAGATGCTAGAACTTCAGAGAGTTGTGGAACCGGAAGTCTTCCAATATCTCAAACGCCGTTTCCGCATTCATTGACAGAAGATCGTCGTCCTTCGTGATCAAAAAATCTGCCTGGCCCGCAACAGCCAAGTCAATGAACATCTGATCTTTGGGATCCCGGCATCTCGGGGTGTTTGAATTGTCTTGCAGCGCGAGATGCTCACACCAAGGAATGTAATGTCTGAGCGATTTCGTCACGAAACGTTGCGCTTGCAACGGTTTGGGAGTCGGGCTTCGTTCCATTATTTGTGCTCTGAGCTCCGCCATAGTCTCATCGCTAACCAACGGCTTTATAGCCCCCGATTGCCAAAGTTGTACCAGCCAATTGGTTCTTGGGTGTTCGTATGTCAATATTGGTATGATTACGTTGTTGTCTATCACTACTCGCGGTCGGCGGCGCGGTTGTGATGTCATACGTATGTTTCCGCTACATCGGCTGCGAATTGTTCTTCGTCCAGTTCAATCGCCCTGATGAAGTCCTCGTGGGCCTCACTGTCGTATCCCAATTCTTGGTATGCCATGCCACGATTGTTGTAGAGTATGGCGTTACGCGGGTCCAATTCAATAGCCGGGATAAAGTAATCCCGCGCTATTGCCGGTTTGTCAAGCTCCAGAAACAGTACCCCTGCGTTGTTATAGTGCAATGGTTCATCGGGAGCAAGTGCAATGGCTTTCGCAAAGTCGTCGTAGGCTGCTGCATATTCTCCCAGTTCTATGAACATCAAACCGCGATTGCTGTATGCCGGGTCAAAGTCGGGTTCTAAATCTATGGCGGCAGCGAAGTGGCGCTCGGCCTGTTCCAAATCTCCGATTTCCAGGTACAGCAGCCCGATATTGTTATAGGCCAACGCCAAGCCCGGGTCTCGGGCGATAGCTTCGGAGAAGTTGCGAAATGCCTTGGGATAATCACCCTGCTCCAGGTATTTCATCCCCAGTTCGTTCCTGCGTAGGGCCAGGTTATCAGCCATAGCAAGGCGTTCCCGGCGAGGCTGCCGTTCCAGGCAAAGAGCACGTTCCGCTTTGGCCATTTTGAGCAGCATACGCTCTCGCTCATCCGGTGTGAGGCGACGCTTGACGAGTTGCCTAGTGTCGTCGTCCCGGCCCGGGCGCACGGAAACGGAATCGGCCGCCGGCCTTATACTTCCCCTTTCCTCCTGCGTTTTCTGGAAGCGCCGGTAGTTATAAGCGTCACAAACAGTTCGCATTGCCGCTCTCCTGGATTGCCGGCTCCGCAGTCCTCGCATTGTACCATTGCGATCGCATCGGAAACTTGCTCTCAGTCATCGCGGTTGCTATAGCCGCCCCGGCCATGGTGACGAATCATATCGTCTATAATGGCGTCATCAGGCCCTGCCTTTGCGGATGTCGGGGAGTGCAGTTATGACCATGGAACAAGACGAGAACTGGCGCAAAGAGGTCTTCAACCTTCCGGAGAACCACGGATGGACGGCCAAGCCGGGGAACAAGGTGTTCATTGCCGACCGTGGCGCGCTGCGCTTCGAAATCCCGCAGGAATGGCTGGTGGAGCCATCTCGCAAGTCGATCAAGTTCCGCGACGGCAAGCCGCCCGATGACACCATGGGGCTGGAGGTCACCATATTCTATGCCGGGTACGGCATGAACATTGACTGGAGCAGTTTGCCCCTGCATCAGTTGATCAAGGACGTAACCTCGGACGATGCCCCCGCCCGCCGCGGCCGGGCCAGCCGCCGCCGGCGCCGGGGCCTGGACGACACCAAACGGGGTTCGCCGATCACCGTCAAACTGGGCAACCTGGAAATGGCGTGGATCGAATCGGAGTTCTTCGACCCGGGCGAAAAGCGTCCGGCCCACTCCCTCCAGGCCATCACCCGCGACCCCCAAAAGTCTATCCATGCCTTGCTCACCCTGAGTTACTGGCCCGAGGACACTGAGCGCGCCAAATCCGTCTGGAACGACGTCCTGGGCACCCTGAAAATGGGCGAGCACTTTGACAGCCCGCTGCGAGGGCCGGGCGCCTGAGTCGCCTCGACTGAGCTCAATCAACGGCGCAGCTTATTGAGTCTGTCCGGATTCAACCGGACCACCAGATCCGGGCGCGCCAGCTAAAAGAGACACGCTTACCAGACAATCCCTGGAGGTTAATTAATGTCAGTGATGGTTACCGGCGGCACCGGGTTTATCGGAAACCGCATCATACGGAAGTTGGCGGAACGGGGCGAGGAGGTGGTCTGCTTTGACCTGGCTCCGCCGCGCGCGAACCTGCAGCCACTGCTGGACCGCATATCCATCTATCGCGGCGACGTGACCCGCCTGGAGCACCTGCTGGAGGCCATCAGCCGCCACAACGTGGACCGGATCATCCACATGGCGGCCCTGCTGCCGCCGGACACCGAGGACCGGCCCGCCACCGGAATGGCGGTGAACATCGACGGCACCAACAACATCTTCGAGGCGGCCCGCTGGGGCAACATCCGCCGCGTGGTGTACGCCAGCAGCATCGCGGTCTATGGCGTCCAGGAAACCTTCGGCGACCGGCCGCTGATCGAGGACGACCTGCCGGCGCCCATTAACGTTTACGGCATGACCAAGGCGGTGAACGACTTTGCCGCCGCCCGCTACCGGACGCTGCACGGGCTGGATATCCGCGGCGTACGCATCTGCACCGTCTTCGGACACGGCAGGGTTACGGGCATGACGGGCATGATCGGCGGGCTGATGATGTCCCTGCCGGCCATCGGCCAACCGGTGAGCATGGACTTTGACCCGCAGGAAGCGTCGCCCATGATCCACTCCGAGGACGCCGCCGAGATCTTCGTGCGGGTGGCCCTGGCCGACACGCTGAACCACCACATCTACATCAGTGGCGGCGAGCTGGCGACCATCGCGGACGTGGCCGACATCGTGCGCTCATACATTCCCGACGCCAGCATCACCACGGGCAGCCGCCCGGTGCCCCACGTGTACCTGGTGGACAACAGCCGGATGATGGCCGACGTTGGATACGAGCTGCCGCCGCTGCGCATGCGCGTGCTGGACCACATCAACGACGCGCGAGCCGAGGCGGGACTGGATCCCATCCGGGGGTAGTCCCGGCTTCGTTTGCTACAATAAGCCAGTGCAGCCTCGCAACGGGATACCTACCATGAGCAACCGCGAAACCACCGCCACGCAGAAAGAAGCTATCGCCGGTTTCTGCCAGCAGCATCACGTCCGCCGCCTTACCTGGCTTGACAAACCCCTGCGCACCGGGCCAGACGCTGACAGCGAGGCGGCCCTGCTGATTGAGTTCAACCCCGCCGACGTGCCGTCGCTGTCCATGCTGGCGTCCATGGAGGACGAAATCGGTCGTATCCTGAACCGGAACATTGACCTGCACCTATACCTCCGCGAGATGTACTTGGGCTATGGGCCGAGGGAAGCAGGCATTGTCTATGACCGGGCCGACTACATGGACATCCGCATGCCTAGGGAGAAGATTGCCGAGTTCTGCAAACGCAAAAAAATACGGTGGCTGGCCAAGTTCCCTTACCCAAGCCGCGCGTCCGTAATCGACTACGCGGACATTGAGTTCCTGGTGGGGTTGGGGCCCGACACTAAACTATCGTGGTACTCGTTAGACGGCCAGGAGGAGCTGAACGAAATCCTCGGCTGTGAGGTCGGCATAGACTTTGCCCGCGAACTCCCCGCTGACCTTGAGGTAATTTACAGTGACGCAGCGTCCATCCAGCCAGCGCCTGCCAACTGAAGCCGAGCGCATAACCCACATCATCAGCCACGCTCGGGAGGCCATCGCCGTATTGGGAGACGCCAGTCTGGAGGACTTGGAGCGTGACCGGACACGTCAGTTAGCTCTCAACTACCTGGTAGCAGTCGTCGGAGAAGCCGCCAATAAACTCTCCAATGCGACATACCATGCGTTGCCGCTGATCCCATGGGGCAAAATCATAGGTATGCGGAACATTCTCATTCACCAATACTATGAGGTCGAGATGCGCGTCGTGCACTATACGGTGACCAACAGCCTGCCGGCGCTGATTGCGGCGTTCGACACAATTACCGACAACTCCCAAGGAGGCCAACCATCATGAGCGTTGCCATCGGCTACGTGCCCGGAGCATTCGGACAGGGAGGCGACGACCCCAACTTCCTCCGCACGCTGGTGGAACTGGGCGACCGGTACGAGTACGACTCGATCTGGCTCAGCGACCGTATCTGCAGCGATCGGTTCAGCCTGGAGCCCATGGTGGCGCTGTCGCTGGTGGCCGGCTATTCGGACCGCCTGAAGTTTGGCACCAGCGTGCTGGCGCTGCCGCTGCGCAATCCGGTGGTGCTGGCGAAGCAGGTGGCGACGCTGGACTGGCTCTCCCAGGGCCGCTTCTTCCCGGCCGTGGGCCTCGGGCAGGAGGATACGGACGAGTACGAGGCCTGCGGGGTGCCCAAGGCCGACCGGGCGCGACGCACCGACGAGGCCATCGAGTTGATGCGCCGGCTGTGGGAGGAGGAAGGCGTCACCCACGAGGGCGAGTTCTTCACCACGCACAACGTTTCCGTGACGCCGCGCACCTTCCTCAAGCCGTCGCCTCCAGTATGGATCGGCGGGCGCAGTCCGGCCGCAGCGCGGCGGGTGGGACGCGTGGGCGACGGCTGGCTGGTGTCCAGCGCCACGCCTGATGAGGTGCGGTCGGGCCGGGAGATCGTCTTCGAGACGGCCCAGCAGTACGACCGCGAGATCGAGGAAGACCACGTGGGCGTGCTGGTCGGATACTACATCTGCGACGACCAGAAAGAAGGCGAGGCGAGGTCGGAGCAGTTCGTCACCCGCCAGCGCCCGGACGCGCACTTCACCGAGTACTCGGCTGTGGGCACCTCGGAGCAGATCGGCGACTTCATCCAAGAATACATTGATGCCGGCGGGTTCAAGTTCGTGATCCGGCCGCTGTGCGCCGGCACGGAGTCAATGGAGCAGCTTGAGCAGGCCGGCGAGGAGATCCTTCCGCGCTTCCACGGGCCGCTGGGCAAATAGGCCCTGCGATGGGGGCGACGAACCCGTCCCCGGCATCGGCGCGGCCTCGTCACCCTTCTGCAAGTCGATGAACACGCTGCGAGCATGGGTGTTCGGCGGGTTGGCGATGGCGCTGCTGGCGTTGACTCTCGCCGGCTGTTCGCCCGGAGAACCGCCGGCGCCAAGTTACAGTGCCACCCAGCCCGCCTCCGATGCGGTGGCGGTTGTCGTACCCGACCTGTCCGCGAACGCGCGGGCCGGCGAGCAGGTGTTCAACGCCAACTGCGCGCTGTGCCACGGGCCCAATGCCTCGGGCACGGGCCTTGGACCGCCCCTGGTGCATAAAATTTACGAACCGGGCCACCACCAGGACTTCACCATCCAGAGCGCGGTGCGCAACGGGGTGCCGGCGCACCACTGGCCGTTCGGGAACATGCCTCCCGTTCCCGTGGTATCCGACGAGGACATACCCAACATCATCTGCTACATCCGTGAGTTGCAGCGCGCCAACGGCATCATTGCGCCGGACGCCGATATTGCCGCGTGTTGAGGTCAGCGTTCCGTTTTAGCGGTTTCTTTGCATGGATGGACAGGATAAACGGGATTTCTAGATGCGTGGGATTCCTGGATTCCGGCCCCGTATCAAGTACGGGGTGACGTTCTTTCGCCGGAATGACGAGAAAGTTAAACCACCTAAATGGGAACGCTACCGCGTGTTGAGCCGGACATTGGCGGCGACGTATGATGGAATGCAATAACGACGCAAGGGGGTGAGGGTCATGGCCAGAGTGTTTGTGCCAACCATGCTGCAGGCCACAACGGGTGGGGTCAAGGAAGTCGAGGTTGCCGCCCGCAACGTGCGGCAGGTGATCGAGCAACTGGACGCGCAGTTCCCCGGCATCGCCAGCCGGCTGATGGAGGACGGCGAGATCCGATCCAACCTGGCGGTGGCGGTGGACGGGGAAGTTGCGCGCATGGGCCTGATGGAGCGGGTCGGCGAGAACGCCGAAATACACTTCGTTCCGGCCATCGGCGGCGGATAGGCCAACCGGGTGGTCCGGCGCGCCTGTAATGAAAACGGCAAGCATAATTGCGGCGGTCTGCGTCCTGGGCGCGCTGGGCGCGATCACCCTGTTCACGGGCGCCACTTACGCGCGGGAGCCGGACTGTCCGTCCAGTTGGCCGGCTGAGCCGGTAGAGCAGTTTTTCACGGACTCCGAAGGCGCGGAGTGGTTCGTCATACGCAGCGCGGACAGCAACGGCTACGAGACGGTGCGGGCGTATCGGGCGGACGACGGCTACGAGATAGGATACGTCCCGGGTTCGCCTGACGAAGTGTGTTACCTGCTGGTCCGTCGGCCCGGGAGCACCAAGGACCTGGATGAGGCCCAGCAGTTGGTCTTTCGCGTCGAACAGGAACCGGAAGAAACCGTTCCAACGGTTTCCAAAACGCTTTTCCGGGAATTTTACGACCGCCTGATTCCGGTTGGCACTTACGGTGCCAATCCTGACCCGAAGTGGGGGGACCTGTTCGTCGTCTTTTCCGACCGGGAGCGAGCGTGCATTGCGGACGCACTGGGCGAGGAAGGGCTTGCCACCGTATTGCAGACCGAGGTCTTCCCTGACGGCGCTCCGCAGCCTGAGGATGGCCTCATATTGAGCCGCCTGGCCGGGTCGGGCTGCCTCGCGGATGACACTGCTCCAGCCCTTATCTTTGCCATTGCTTTTGCCGGCATAGTCCGCCAGGCGGACGCGATTGGCGATGAGAACGTCTGCGTTCAGGAGTTGCTGGAATTGATCCTAGCGGTCCTGTCTAAGACTTCCCCGACTGAGGAAGACTTATCGGCGGCCTTATTCGGGCTGATTGCCTGTGGCCTCGAAGCTGCGGCGCCCGATCTGGGTGTATCGGGAGGGTAGGACGATCCGATGCGGTGAGTCCGACACCTGACCAGGCCTATTCCACGCTGGAGCGGCGCAGTTTCGAGTACGGGGGACGTTCCTCCTCGGGCATGACGGCTCGGTTTCCCCGGGCCGGTGGGCCGTTTGACCCCTCCCGGCCCTGCGGCTACAATGGCTTGAATATGCTTTCCCAGAATTCAACATCATGACGAGCCCCACCCTTCTTCCAGACGACGAGCCACGCGTTGCCAGCGCGGGCTTCGGGTTCGACGCTGACGCGATGCCTACGGCGTCCGATCCGTGCGCGACCGGATCCCGCTCAAACGTGAAGGTGGTATCGGCCGGCGGGCTCGTGTTCCGCGAGACCGGCGACCTGGTCGAGACCCTGCTTTGCGCCCGCGCGCGTCCCGGCTACCAAGGCGAGGATGCGCCGCTGACTTGGCGACTGCCCAAGGGAACGCCCGAACGGGGCGAAACCGTGGAGCAGACGGCCCGCCGCGAAGTGCAGGAAGAAACCGGCGTACACGTCAACGTCCTGGCGCCCATAACGAGCATTCGGTATTTCTTCGTTGGCCACGACGACGGCATCCGCTACGACAAGACCGTTTACTTCTACCTCATGGAGCCCATGGGCGGCAGCACCTCGGACCACGACGCCGAATTTGACGTGGTGGAATGGTGGAGCTACGAAGAGGCGGTGGAGCTGCTCGAATACGACAACGAGCGCGAGGTGTTGGAAGCGGCCCGTTCGCTGATCGATTCCTACCGGCGAGGGGCGGAGCAATGAGCAAGGACCTGGTTTTGCGGGGCGTCCGCGTGCTGCTGCGGGGCAAGCGGATGGAAGACGCCGAGAAGGACTACATCTGGCGCAGCGACCCCGAGATTGCCCGCTTGGATGCCGCCTACCCGCTGACCATGAAGTACGAGCGGTACCTCAAGCTCTTCGAGGACCAGATCCGCTGGCCCACGCCGGGTTCGCATCACTTCGCCATCGAGGTTGCCGGGGGCAAGTTCATCGGCAACTGCATGTACTACGACCTGGACAGCCTTTCCAAGGAAGCGGAGCTGGGCATCGTCATCGGGGACCGGGACTACTGGAGCGGCGGGTACGGCTACGACGCGGTGGTGACGCTGCTGCACCACATGTTCGACGACCTGCGGCTCAGGCGGGTGTACCTGCATACCCTGGAATGGAACCACCGGGCGCAAAAGTGTTTCGAGCGGTCGGGCTTCAACCCGGTGCGCAACGTCCGACGCATGTCCCACGACTTCATCCTGATGGAAGTCCATCGGGACGACTGGGATGAGACGTCGTTCGAGCGCCTTGCCCTGCGCCAGCGATACCTGGACCAACGGGGCGGCGTAGCGGTGGGTGACGACGACGCCGTGGCGGCTGCCGTAGTCTAGCCGACTTTCGGGGCCTGCGGTTCCCGCCTACCTTTGCGCCGCCTCCAGGGCCGCGGCTACGGTGATATCGCCGGTGTAGAGCGCGCGCCCGATTATCGCCGCCTCCGCGCCGGTGTCGATCAACCGCTCCACATGGGAGGCCGCGCCCACGCCGCCGGCCGACAGCACGTGCATCCCGCTGTCACGCACCAGGGCCGCCGTGGCCTCGTAGTTCGGTTCCTCCAGGGTGCCGTCGCGCGAAATGTCGGTGTAAAGCAGGCGCTCGACGCCCAGATCGCGCATCCGGCCGGCCAACTCGGTGGCGCTGATCTCGGACATCTCGGTCCAGCCGCGAATGGCAACGAGGCCGTTGCGGGCGTCCAGCGCGACCACCACCCGCTCGCTGCCGAAGCGCCGGCACAGGTCTTCCACCAGGTCGGGATTGGCAACGGCGGCGGTGCCGACGACCACGCGGGCGGCGCCGGCGTCGAACAGGCCAGACGCAGTTTCGACGCTGCGAATGCCGCCGCCCACCTGCACCGGGATGGTCAGGCGGCCGGTGATGGCCGTGATGGCGGCGAGGTTGGCCGGGTTGCCGGTGTGCGCGCCGTCGAGGTCGACGATATGGAGGCGCTCACCGCCCTCGGCTTGCCAGCGCTCGGCAACGCCCAGCGGGTCGTCGGAGAAGACCGTTTCCTGCTCGTAGTCGCCCTGGTACAGGCGGACGCAGTTGCCGCCGCGCAGGTCGATTGCGGGGATGATTTCCATGCTGCTGGTTACCCCTGGTCATCCGGTCGGGCCGGATGTCAGGTTATTTTTGCGCCGTGACCTGCGCGATGAAATTGGCGTAGACGCGGAGGCCGTTCTCGCCGCTCTTCTCGGGGTGGAACTGCGTGGCGACGACGTTGTCGCGAGCGTAGATGCTGCAGAAGGGGACGCCGTACTCGGTTACGCCGGCCACGTTGGCGCGAGCAACGGGGTCGGCGTAGTAGCTGTGGACGAAGTAGAAATGGCTGCCCTGGGGAATGCCCTGCCACAGCGGGTGTTCCCGCTGGAACTCCACGGTATTCCATCCCATGTGCGGCACCTTGAGGCCGTCGGGCAAGCGGCGGACCCGCCCGGGAACCAGGCCCAGGCAATCGGCGTCGCCCTCGTCTGTGGCGTCCAGGAGGAGTTGCAGGCCGAGACAAACTCCCAGAAAGGGCCGCCCGCTGGCGATGTAGTCCAGCAACGGCTCGACGAGGCCACGGGATTGCAGGGCAGACATGGCGGCCGGGCCTGAGCCCACACCGGGGAGGATCACGCCGTCGGCGCCTTCCAACGCGGCGGGTTCGGAGGTCACCACGGGTACGACGCCGGCTTTCTCCACCGCCCGTGCGACGCTGCGCAGGTTGCCGGACTCGTAGTCGATGACGACCAGGCGAATGCGTCCGGTCTCTGGCGAGGCCATCTGGAGGTCAGACCCGGTCGCCGGTGGCCCGTTCGATGGGGATGTCCCGGTCGTGATACCGCGCCAGCACGAACAGCAGGTCGCCCAGGCGGTTGAGGTAGGCCAGGATCAGCGGATTGGTGAGGCCGTTGGCCTCGGCCAGCGCCACCACGCGGCGCTCGGCGGTGCGGATGACAGTGCGGGCCGAGTCCATAGCCGACGATGATGGAGTACCGCCCGGCAGGATGAACACCTGAGGCATCTGGAAGTGCGTCTCCAGCTCGTCGATGGTCTCTTCCAGGTTGTCCACCATTTGCTCGGTGACGGGGGTGAAGTGCTGGTGGAACAGGTCGTACTTCTCGGGGTCGGTGGCCAACTCGGCGGCGACGGTGAACAGTTCGCGTTGCAGATCACGCAGGATGTTCTTGACCTTGTCGTCGTCGGTGAGGGCGCGGGCGAGGCCCATGAGGCTGACCGCCTCGTCGGTTATGCCGTAGGCCTCGGTATGGGGGTTGGCCTTGGAGACGCGGCCACCATAGAGCAAACTGGTTTCGCCCTGGTCGCCGTACTTGGTATAAACGCGCTTACGGCGTTGTGATGACGATGATGAGGTGCTCATGAGCTTGCTCCAGGACGAAGATGGGACACCAAGGTATTCTAGCACTCCCATCGGAGCGGGGCCATTGGATCGGCACACTCAATCGTACCCACCTTGGGGCGGCAAGGGTAATTCGCATGGATAGACATGGATGGACTGGATTGAATTGGTCCGTCTCCTGCGAGTTGAATTCACATGTCTGTCTCGTCGGCGCCATTCCTATTCCAATCTGTATCCGGTTGTATCCTGTCTATCCATGCGAAACTTCCCGTTGCCCGCGAAGTGGGTACGCGTGAGGATCGTCGCACGGTTGCAAACCCATGAACCACCACGAAGCTACTCCCATGAAGCGGCCTCCCCTTGGGCCTTGGACGCGGACGTACTGGCGGGTGGTTGTCCTGTGCTGGGTCTGCGCGGCGCTCGTCCCGATGGCGGGCTTTGAGCGGAGCGCGGTGACCTTCGCGGCCGCCCCATACCGGTTCAGCGCGGCGGAATGGGAGCTGGCTAACCTGCCCGACAAATGGATCAGAAGATTACTAAACAGACCATCTACCCTGCCATTGGATTTCGGACGTGAACAACGGGTGGCAGACGCGCACGAATTTTTCGCGGTCAGCCAATCGCTGTGGTTGATCGAACGCCAACTCCTGGAACTTCACGCCGGGACGACAGCCGCTCCCGGCGAAGTCTCCTCCCTGCAAGAACGGCAAAACCGGCTTCTGGAACGCCAGGGCGAACTGCGCCCGGCTGTTGAAGAGACCCTGGAAACGGCCATAGCGGAAAGCCTGGGGTCGTTGGGCTTTTGGGCCGTGACCGGCCCGTTCCCGCCGGTGGACACCGTTTTGTCCGGGTCTCCGACGATCCTGGTCACCTCACCGCGCGACCGCATCGTGCGACAGGACAACGTGACCATGCAAACGGGGCTGACCAACGAGGAACGGGACCGCGTCGAATCGCGGGTGGAAGAGCAAACGGACCTGTCAGCCGTGGTGGTGAACACCGGGGGCATCGCGCTGTACCCGTCCATTGCGGTTCCTTACGCGGGCCTGGATTTCGCCCTGGAGGTTGCGGCCCACGAATGGGTGCACCACTGGCTGTGGTTCCGGCCCCTGGGTCGCCGGTATTTCCAGGGCGGGGACGTGACGGCGATGAACGAGACGGTGGCCAATATCGCCGGCCGGGAGATCGGCGAACTGGCGAGGGAGCGGCTGGACCGGTACGCCCCCAGTTCGCCGGGGGCGCACCTGCACAATGCGCCGGCTGCGGTCGGCGAGTCCGGCAACGATCTGCCCCGCTTCGATTTCCAGGAGGAGATGCGCGCCACCAGGATTCGCGTCGACGAACTGCTGGCAGCCGGCCAGGTGGATCAGGCCGAGGCGTACATGGAAGAGCGGCGCAAGGAGTTCGTGGCTCACGGATACCGGCTGCGCAAGCTGAACCAGGCGTACTTCGCCTTCCACGGCACGTACGCGGATACCGGCGCTGCCGGCGTGAGCGTCATCGGTCAGCAGATAGAAGAGCTGCGCCGGCGCAGCCCGAGCCTGGCCGACTTTCTCCGCACTGCCGCCCAGTTCACTGGCGCGGAGGAGTTGTCGGCGTACCTGGCTGGCCCGATGCCCGGACCGGACGGGTGAAAATAGCATTGCCCTGCTCGTCGTGGGAGTGATTAGCCAGAGCGTCAAGAATGCGATTTTCCGACTGCTCAATGGCAACCAGCAGTTCCCGGCGAGTGTCCTGGATTTCCTGGCGGATGTCGTGGATTTCCACCTGAGTGTCCTCCAGCTCGGCCTGGAGGTAATCCACTTTGCCGTTGAGTTGTACCAGCCAATAAAGACCACTAGCGGCCGGCACCAGCGCTATAACCAGGAAGGTCAGGACCGCTGCTATTGCGACGATAGTTTGTGCGTTGCGTGCGATCATCGGTTACTCCAATGGAGACTCCAGTGCCATTTTAACACGCAACGCATGAACTACGCCGCTTTCAGGGCGTCCTCCAGCAAAGCCAGGGCGGTTCGGGCGAACTCCCACATGTTGGCCTCGCGGTCGGGGCTGCCGGTCTCCAGGGTCTGGGAGCGTTCCACCGGGCCGGCGACGCCGAAGCAGGCGTGTCCGTAGTTGTCGCCGTAGCGGTTGCCGGTGGGTCCGCTGGCGCCGGTTTCGGCCAGGGCCCAGGTGGTGCCCAAACGTTCCCGCGACGTGCGGGCGTTGAGCAGGGCGTAGTACTCCGTGCTGGCGCGATGGCCCTCCATGGCGGACTCGGGCACCTGCAGCAGACCGGCCTGGGCCACCCGCGTGTACACGACCGAGCCGCCGACGTAGTATTCCGACGCGCCCGGGATAGATACGAGGGCGGCGGAAATCAACCCGCCGCACGATGATTCGGAGACCGCGAGGGTGTCGCCCCGCTCTTTCAGCACAGCCGCAACCGACGCGGCCAGATCTTGCAGTTCGCCCATAAAGAGACCTCCATTTCAGTTCACATCGATACACAGGATACACAGGATGCACTTGGCATAAACAAGGCATCTCAGCCATTTTCAATCAATAAATCCCGTTCATCATGTATATCGATGTAAGAGCATTGAATTCACGCCCAGGGCAGTCGTTTTGAGACGGTCTTGGCCGATTCGGGGGTCGGCAGCCCGTTTTGTTCCATCAGCATCAGCGTCAGCTTGCGAAACTCCTCGCGGTCCCGTCCGCTGACCACGGCCTGCTCGTGGGCTTCCGAGATTACCACGGGATAGCCCAGGCCGAGTTCGCACTGTTTCGCCAGCATGGCGTGGCCCAACGCGAGCAGGTCGGGGTCCTCAGCGACCCAGTCGGGCACCTCGACGCGGGCGATTTCCGTGCCGCTGTTCACGTAGTAGAACCGGCTCCATTCGGTGCCCACCGCCAGGTCCAGGGCGAAATGGGAGGCGCGGCGGCCGGTCTGGTAGAGGGGTGAACGGTGGCCCGGTTCCAGTAACGCGTCGAACAGTTCCCGGTCGTCGAAACCGGCCGCGCTGTCGCACTGGGCCAGGTCGGAACGGCGGGCGCTGCAGCGGCGGGTGCATTCCGTCGGGTTGCTGACGCACAGGCCGGCGCGCACGGCTCCGGCCACCTCGGTGGTTTGAGGCCGCGAGGTGTAGGCGGCCAGGGCCACGGGGCGACGGCTGCGGGACGCGTCGCGCAGGCGAGCCAGTGCGCCGTGCAGGCGCTCATTCACCAGGGTTTCAACCACGTACCTGGGATAGTTCCCGCGCTGGATATCCCAGAAGGCCAGGGTGCCGTCCAGCAGCGCCAGGACGGGCACGGTTGGCGGTGCTGCCTCCACGGCGTCGGCCAGACGCTCCACCTCACGCACGGTACGCAGTGCGCCAAGCAGTTGACCGGAGATGGGAGTTTCCGCGTTAGAACCGTCGTCGGGGCGGAGGTACAAGTCGCTGTCGCCGGTGGCCAGCGAGGGCTCGCTGAAGAATCGGCAGTCGGGACTGGCGCCGTAGGTCAGGACGCATCCGCCGAGATTGATCAGGTAGCAACGCAGCGGCAGGTGGCGGTCCACGTCGATGTGGGAGCCGTCAACGGAGATCGCCGTCCAATCGGGTGGGGGTGGCGAAGGCGGAATGCTATCAAGCAGACCCTCGGCTCCGGTGCGCGCCACAATGAAGGGGCGGTTGGCCGCCGACGCGGTGCGTTGGGCAGCATCGTCGGGAGTGACCGCCGACGCACGGTCCAAGGTGTCGGCGAACCGCTGCCGGCGCGATCTGGCCGTGGTGGACAGTTCGCCCACGGCGGACATCATCTGGAGGGCCGTTTGGCCGAAGTCCAACGCCATCTTTGGATCTGCAATCGGCCGGTACGCGTCAACTACCGCAGCACGCGTTCGTCGCCGACGCGGCGGGTGATGCGCTGCTGGTCCAGGTATTCCAGCAGGGGCAGGACGTACTTGCGGCTGGTTCCGAAAATGGTGCGGGCGTCGGCCACGGTCACGCTGCCGTTGGCGTTGAGGTGTTCCACGATGCGACCGGCCATGTCCTCGTAGGCTGCCGCGGTGAACACCACCGTCTCGTTGACCTTGACCACGTCACCCCGTTCCTGGAGATGGGCCAGCAGTTCGGGGTCCACCGGGCGGTCGGTGGGCGGAGACCAGGGCTCGCCGGCCAGGGTGGCCAGGTAATCGGCAATCTCGGACTGCTGGCCGTCGCTGAGTTCCACGCGATGGTCCGGCGTCCGCACCACGCCGCTGTCGTCGACTATGGCTCCCTCATCGGCTAACCGGGCCGCAGCGCGGAGGTATACAGGCTGGGAAACACGCAGACGGCTGCGCAATTCCTGCGGCGGCGCTCCCCGGCGCAGGGGGTACTGGTTGTGATACGCCTGCAACGCCACCTGGGCCTGGTTCCGCAGAATGTCCCAGCCCCGCCGCGAGTAGACCACCGCGTCGCCCTGAGCGCCCATCTCGCCCAGGGCCACGATCTCCTCCGCTTCGATCAAGGCGCCGAGGCGCTCCAGGATCTCTTCTTCGGAGATGTTGGAGCGTTGCGAGAGGGTTCGCAGGTCGCACGGACCCATCTGGTCGGCGATGGTGAGGATGACATCCTCGCTGGCCCCGGCGTCCAACGTGGTGAGCCGTTCCAGCACGTCGGGAGCAAAACGGCGGTGGCGGCGACGGGGGTTAGGGTCGGCCACCTGTCCGCCACCGAGGGTATCCTCGGAGGAACGGAGGACAAAGAAATCGCCCTTGACCATGGGCACCGGCTCGTCGAGAAGCACCTGCACCCACCCCTCGCTGCCCGGTTGCAGCCGGTCGGCGTCGAGGAGGCGCACGCGTCCGGTGGTCTCGCTGGTGAAGAGGTGGAAGGTCACCCCCTCGTTGTGCTTCAGGGCGTGGGGCGCGCCCTTGACCATGCGCAGGTTGGCGTCGAACCGGCGCGTGGGGCGCAGCCAGCCCGGGTTGGTGAGCACCTCGCCGCGCATGACGTCGTCGCGGGAGATGCCCGACAGGTTGAGGGCCAGCCGTATCCCGGGCGCGGCGGCGTCCAGGCGCGACTTGTGGCTCTGCAGCCCGCGTATCCGCGCCTGGCGGCCGGAAGGGGCCAGCTCAATCTGCTGGCCCACGGCCACCGAGCCGTCGATCAACGTGCCGGTGATCACGGTGCCGAACCCGCTCACGGTGAAACAGCGGTCGATGGGCAGGCGTGGGCGGCCCAGGTCCCGGCGGGTCTCGGTGTCGTTCAGGATGTCGTCGAGCATCGCCTTCAGGTCGTCGATGCCCTCGCCCGTATATGCGGACGCCGGCGCCATGGGGCAGCCCTCGAAGGCCGTGCCCACCAGGGTGTCCTCGACCTCGGCCTTGACCAGTTCGACCAACTCCTCGTCGACCAGATCAACCTTGGTGATGACCACCAGGCCGCGTCGGATACGCAGGATGTCGAGGATAGCCAGGTGTTCGCGGGTCTGCGGCATCACGCTTTCGTCGGCAGCGACGATGAGCATGGCGAGGTCGATGGCGCCGACGCCGGCCAGCATGTTCTTGATGAACCGCTCGTGTCCCGGCACGTCGACGATGCTGACCTCGCGGCCGCTGGGCAGGGTCATCCAGGCGAAACCGAGGTCGACGGTCATCTCCCGTTCCTTCTCCTCGGGAAGGCGGTCGGGATCTATGTCGGTGAGGGCCTTGACCAAGGTGGATTTGCCGTGGTCGACGTGGCCGGCGGTGCCGATTACGAACATGGTGGATATTCCGTAGGTAGGGTCGCTCTGCGCTCACTGGGAGCCGGCATCGGCGGCCATTATACTTGACGCTGCCGGCCGCCAATAGTGCGACGAAAGTGGTAGTTGAGCCGGTGACAAGAAGCCCGGGCCTCTTCCGATGAGAGTTGGCCACTCTCGCAAAAATCGGATAGCCGGCTCACTTTTACGCCTCAATAGTAGGCAATCGTACCATCCCGGAAAACTTCGAACTCCGACGCTATCTTGTCCTCAATCAGGGCATAAAGCGCGGACATCGGTACGCTCCCATGTTGCCTATCGATTGACCACCCCGCCCCGCTGTGGTTCAATCGAGGCGCGACAGTTCCCTAGCGCCCTCCCCAAGCATCCGTGTCTGGGAGCGCGGAATCCATTTGACGCAATCGAGGCTTTATGCCTCCTTGCGGGATTTCGCGCTTGGGACTTGGGAGCTGTCGCGAGTAACCTCGACCAGCGTCCGCAAGGGGGTTCCCAATGCCATCAGCCACTAAACGGCTGCTTGCTCCCGCCGTTATTTTCGCACTACTGGTCGCTGTCATAGCGACCGGTGGACTGATCCTTTCCGGCGTCGTCCTCGCCCAGCAGGGCAACGTTGCTCCCGTCACCAACATCATAGTTTGCAGTGGCCCCAACGCCGGCGAAGTTATTGTTTCGTGGGATGCCATACCCTCTGCGACGCACTATCGCATTGGATACGTCAATATGGTGAAGGATTACCCCCTGGCCAAGGCCAGCGCCACCGGCGAGTGGATTGAAGCTTTCATTTACGTTGACGTGAACGCGTGGAACATCCCATCAACTGGTGGACGAGATCAGTACACCCTTCGCCGTCTGGTCCAAGGCGACCGCCACGCTTTCACCGTGCTGACCAGTGATGACGTGGTCAACACTCGGGAAACCATCAGCGGCGCGTACTCTTGGCCGCAGAACCCTCGCTGGGCATTTCACACGGTTACGAACCCGAACCCCGATTGCACCGCCGCCGCGCCTCCCATCCGCAGGCCAACCCCGACTGCAGCAGCGGCAACGCCAACACCGACGCCAACTCCAACCATGACACTAACCCGGACACCCACGCTAACCCCGTCCCCGACGCCAAGTCCCACCAAATCCCCAACACAGATACCTACACCGACGCCGACTGCAACACCAATTCCCACACCGACACCGGAACCAAAGGGGTTCAATATAACAATCACCGAGTGCGCCTCAGGTCGTCAGATCTCCAGTACCGCTACTGAAATCATAATCCGCGGCAACCTTCATGCCCTGCGGACTGTCCGCGATGTGGTGGTCTATGGATCGATCAACGAACGGAATTTGCCAGAAACCGATAGTCCCATAGAGCGGGTTATTCTCAACAGGGGTTTTGACGAAATAGGGAACATGGCGACGGGCGAGAGCCGTCCCTTCGACGTGTCGTACATCCACAACGGTACCATTTCAGGCAGCCATTGCCACGTCGTTGTGCTTTACAAAGTGTCGAATACCAATACCAGGAGCGACTACAGTTCGCGGTAAAACCTGCTGACCCACCACCCATCCAGCGCAAGGAGGTGCGCCATGACTTGATGACAAAGGGAAACCCCCACCGGAGCGCATTCCGGCAGGGGCTTTTACGAGGAGTGGGGATGACACGCTCCACGCTCTCAGCTAATCATCCAGAAAATTCTCTGTCAATTTGCACAAGTTTTACGAGGAAAACATGACACCAACAGGAATGAAGATTGCTGAATACATCTGAGAGGTCGAAAGACTTGCTCTCTACTCCGAAATTAGCCGATTGTTAGGGATGCCGACCAACTGGTTGGACGCTCAACTCACGCGTCTGGGCAAGGATTGCCAGCATGAGGGCATCGCACGGTTGGACGCGATGGTAGTCCGCGATGGCGATAGATTGCCAGGACCGGGGTTCCGTGGGGATAGGGTGCAGATCACGGAAGAGGAGCACGCTGTCTATGTGAATGCGGTCGAAGCCTTCGGATGGGGTTGTCTCCGGGCGCACCTCACTGGGCGTGGATAGCCATCAAACATCAGGCATGACCAGAGCCCACCCCGAGGATTTCGAGGTGAGCTTCTCTATTTGATCATGCCCAGGGCCGAGCGTGAATGCGTCTAAAGCTTACCCCATTCATGGGGGGCTACGCTGCCTAATAGGCCCCGCCCGGTCGTAGGAAATGCCTTGCCGTCACAGCCGTGGGTCAACCGGTTCGCTTTCCAAGGCGAGCACTGCGAATGCGCACTCGTGGACGCGGTAGAGCGGCTCTCGGTCGACGAAACGCTGCAAGCCTTCCAACCCCAGCGCAAACTCCCGCAGGGCGAGGGACCGCTTGGTTGAGAGGCTGCGATTGCGCAGCCGTTCTAGGTTGCCCGGCAAGGTGTACTCAGGACCGTAGATGATGCGCAGGTATTCACTGCCTCGGCACTTCACGGCGGGCTGCACCAGGCCGCGCTTGCCGTTGGCAATGAAATTCGTGGGTTTGACCACCATGCCTTCCCCACCTACGCCGGTTAATTCGTCCCACCAGCGGACGGCGTCATCCTCATCGCCAGTGCCCAAGTTCACGACCCGATAACCGGTTGCCCTGAACAGACTGGGGTCAGATCGCTGGAGGCGTTCGGCCATACCCATGTGCCAGAGGTGGTCCTTGTCGGAGTGGACCGTTCCCTCACTGGCCAGCAGGTGGAATGGTGCGAGCTTGACGTCATCCAGGGAAGTCACGGGCCAGCAATATCCGGCGTAGGCATCACGATAGAGCTGCGCCATGCGGAGCCGTTCATCGACCGATGCGAGGGTCGCGCCGGCGTCGACGCCTCGCGCCGTCGACTGCCGCAGCAGCGCTTGCGCCGCCGATAAGCCGGCACGGGCCGATGCGCCCACGGCCGCGTATTGCCCGCGCAGCAATTCCTGGGCCTTCATGGACCACGGCATCAGTTCGCAGTCCAACACCGCCCAGTCGGTCTCCAAATCATCCCAAAGGCCAGATTGGGCGCAGGCCAAGCGAACCCGCTCCAGAAACTGCGCTTCGAGCACGGGGTCTTCAAAGAACTTGCGTCCGGTTCGCGTATAGCAGGCGCCGGCGCTTTCGCTGGCGATGCCGAAACGCCGCTCGGCGGCATCAGCATCGCGGCCCACCACCACGACGGCGCGCGACCCCATGTGCTTCTCCTCGCAGATCACGCTGGAGACGCCATTGCTGCGGTAGTAGTCGAAAACTTCGGCGGGGTGCTCCAGCAGGCCGGGCAGTCCGGAGGTTGCGCACGGTGATATGGTGGGCGGAAGATACACCAGCCACCTTGGGTCCAGGGCGAACCGGCTCATCACCTCCAGGGCCGCCGACGCATGTTCCTCCCGGACGGTTACGTTGCCGCGCAGCCGGGTTGCCACCACGCGTTTTCCCATGACGTCGTCGATGTCCAGCAGGTTGGCGGCCCGGTCAGGCGTGGCCGTGGCCCGGCCGGCATCCCCGGCATCGCTGCCCAGGGGTCGCACCGGTTCGTAGTAAACCCGCGCCGCGGGCACCGACACCAGCTCGTTTTCGGGGTAACGCAACGCGGTGAGCCTACCGCCGAAGACACATCCCGTGTCAACGTTGATGGTGCGGTTGAGCCAGGCAGGTTCCGTGACCGGGGTGTGACCGTAGACGACGGTCGCTTGTCCCCGATAGCCGGCGGCCCAGTCGGCTCGGACGGGCAGGCCCCATTCGTCCGTTTCTCCGGTGGTTTCACCGTAAAGGCAGAAGTCCCGGACCCGCGCGGAGGCCCGCCCCTGGTACTCCTCCTTCATTCCGGCGTGGGACACCACGAGATTGCCGCCGTCCAGCACGTAATGGCTGATCAGGCCGTCCATGAATTTGGCGGCCTCGTCCCGAAATTCCGGCGGTTCCAGATCCAACTGCGCCAGCGACTCCGCCAACCCATGGGACACCTGAACGTTTCGCCCCTTCAGCTTGCGGACGAGCTTGGATTCGTGGTTGCCGGCGACGCACAATGCCGTGCCATCCGCCACCATGGACATCACCAGTTTCAGCACGCTGGCGACACCGGGGCCACGATCCACCAAGTCGCCGACGAAGACGGCTTTGCGTCCGTCCGGGTGGGACACCGAAAACCAGGACCCCTCAGAGCCACCGAGGCCGGTGGGAGCGATACAGTAATCCAGTTGCTCCAGCAGCGCCACCAGTTCGTCGAAGCACCCGTGTACGTCGCCGATGATGTCGAAGGGACCCGTCTCGTGCTGGCGGTTGGTCCATGACGGCACACGTTGGATGCTGGCCGCCTCCACGTCTTCGGGGGTATCGAGCACGTAGATGTAGCGGAACCCCTCGCGTCGCAGCCCCCTTATGGACCGGCGCAACTGCTGGACCTGCCGGCGCACGACGTGATCGCCAAAGTTCCGGTCGTCGCGTTTCCGGTTGCGGGCCAGGCAAACCGCCTCCGGCATGTTCAACACGATGGCTACCGGCAGACAGTCGTGCTCCCGGGCCAGTTCGACCAGCGATTTGCGAGCCTGGGGCTGCACGCTGGTGGCATCGATTACCGTGAGGCGTCCGGCCCGCAGGCGGGTGGCAGCGATGTAGTTGAGCAGGGCAAAGGCATCGGGAGTGGCCGTCTGGTCGTTGGCGTCGTCGGACACCATGGCGCGGCAGGCATCGGATGACACCACCTCGGTGGACTTGAAATGCCGGGCCGCAAAGGTGGACTTTCCGGAGCCCGAAGGCCCGATCAGCGCCACCAGGGACAGTTCCGGGATCTCCAGATTCATCGGGTGAAGACCCCCATCTGGGTCGGCGTGCCGTGGGTGGGATGCTCGGAGCCGATGTCATGGAAACGTACTTCGTATCCCCGGCGGTTGGCGACGCCGCAAGCCCAGTCCTGGAACTCCGCCCGGGTCCACTCGAAGCGGTGGTCCCGGTGCCGGAACTGGCCGGGCGGCAGGTTTTCAAACAACGCGTTGTACTCGGAGTTGGGCGTGGTGATGATCACCGCGCCGGGTCGCGCCGCGCCGAACAAGACCGCCTCCAATGCCTCCAGCCGGGCCGGGTCGATATGCTCGATAACCTCCATGGCTACCGCGGCGTCGTATCCGGCCAACCGCCGGTCTCGATAGGTGAGGGACCCGTGGAGGAGCGTCACCCTCTCCCTCTGCGCGGCGGGCAGGGTGTCCAGACGCAGGCGGGCGCGGGCCGTTTCCAGGGCGCGGTGCGACACGTCCATGCCGGTTATGGAGCGGAAGGCGGGTTCCCTTAACAACTCTCGCAACAGGTTGCCCTCACCGCAGCCCAGATCCAGTACCGTGGTGGCGCCGGCCTCGCGCAGGGCAGCCAGCACTGCCTGGATACGCTGCTCCCCCAGCCGAAGTGGGTTTTCGAGCCGCTCTTCATCATGTTGGTAGCGTTCGGTGGCGTCGTCGGGATCGGCTGTTCCGTCTTCCGACAGTTGGGCCAGCGCCTGGCGCACCAGGCCCCGCTGGCGCTTGAGGTACCTCGCGGAGATCAATTCCTGGTGCGGATGATTGCCCAGCCATCCCGCGCCGAACCGCAGTAACTTATCCACCTCGTCATCTCCCACCCAGTAGTGCTTGGCGTCATCAAGCACCGGCAGCAGCACATACAGGTGCGCCAGCAGATCCTGCAGCCTCACCTCCGCCGTGAGACGCACGCTGAAACACGGGCTGTCTCCCCACTCTGGAAAGCCCGCATCCAGGGCGTGCCCCTGGATATCAACGGCGTAGCCCAACGGTTCGAACAACCGGCGTATGAGTTGCGGACCCTCCCGGGACGGCAGCGTGGGCAGCCGGGCTTCCAATGGGATCGCGCGTTGCGCCAACTCCGGCCGTTCCCTGCTGTTGCCGGCCAGCGCGCTGTTGAACACCGAGGCGATTGCCACGCTGAGGTGCGACGAGGCGACGTACGGACGGTCGTTGACGTACGGCTGAAGCCAGCCGGCGGCGTCGGACGCACCGGTTTTGGGACGCGTCAAACCCACCGGGTCGATGTCCAGCAGCAGGGCAGCGGTGCAGCGCTCCGCCTCCGCCACAGGATAGAACACGTCGGCCCTCCCGAAGGGCAGCCGAAACGACTGAAACCGCCCCGGGTTCTTGTGCAACAGATATCCGAGGTCAGTCGCGGGCCGATGCGTGGTGGAAACGGTGAGCAGCATATCTTCAATGGTACGGCAGGGCGCGACCGGCACACAAGGCAGTGAGCCCGCAAACCGGCATCAGCATCTTGGCGCGCCGGGACTGCTACGGAACGGTCAGAGCATCCGGGCCGAGTCCGAGCACCAGGACATGAAAATCCGGCGCTGACATTATCGATTCGTGCGTGATGCCGCCAAAGGGTTCGATACCGAACCTGCCCAGGTACTCGGCCCGCGCGTCCGCGTCCAAACCCAGAGCGCAGGCATACGCAACCTCTAGACCCGCGTGTGCGGGGGCGTCAGCGATTTCATTGTCCCCGCATAAAGATTGGCGCAGCGGAGAAACGCCGTCGTTGCTGGTACTCGTGGGAGAAGCAATTTCTGGATAGTCCGCTCTATTGGCTGCTTTATGGTCATGCGCCCTCCGTCTCTGGCTATCGATCGCTACCGGAGATCGCACACCCACACGCACGAGGGCCGTCAATACATAGGCATATTCTAGCAAATCAACGGGGTTTGGCCGCACCGGCGATCCTTAGATTTCCTCGATGCCAGCGGCGTGATAAAATCGCGCCCGCAACAGTAACCGGGACCTGCTCTGGGTTCCCTTGGGAATTCTCTCCCCGACGCGTGGTCGCACACGCCTAAAACGCGAGAGGCACGCCTTCGTGCCTTCCAGCGGAACGTGTCGGGTTGTCGGTTACTGTTGCGAGTGCCAATCGCCCTAACCGCTGGGAGGTGTCAGGGATGCGCATGCTTCTGGTTCCTGCTCTTTTCGTTGCGCTCGCAGCTTTGGCCTGCGCTGGCAACGCTCCCACCCCGACCATCGTGCCTACGGTTGCCCCGGTGGTAGCGAGGATTACCGCTACACCGTCACCAACGCCGACTTCTGTGCCTACTGCAACGCCTACGTCCAGGCCCACGGCCACGCCCAGACCACCATTGGCAAGCATCCACCCTGATTGTCCCGATTGTCCGGTCGTTGCTCCCGGGAGTTCTCGCGCGCAAGAAGTTATGCAGGGGTTTCAGAAGCGGCGATCACCTCGTCACCACCGCGATAAATTCGTAGTCGCGGGATGTTCTCTAGGGTACTACGCCCCGGAACTCGGCGCGGTCATGGGAACACAAGGTAATGAATTCGTCATATACGGTGGTTGGCATGTTGGGGGTAGCGAGAAGGGAGAATGCTACTCAGTAATAGCCCGCTATGATGGCTTGAAGGAAGCCTGCCGAAATCGAATTACCGACTTCGATTGCTCAGTTGGACGGGGCGAAACCATGCGGGTCCTGGCATTCAAGGCGACGGCTCCGAAAGTGGTCTTATCGTCCGCTGAATATCAGGCCATGGTTGAGCGCGCGGTAGAAACCGACTATCTGCCACGCCCCACGGCAACGCCGAGACCAACGAGCACGCCGAGACCCACTTCGACCGTCACACCCACGCCGAGGCCAACAAATACTCCCAAGCCAGCCGCCACGCGTCGGCCAACGAATACGCCTAAGCCGAGGCCCACCCCCACTTCTACGCCTATACCAAAACCAACCGCAACACCCGCGCCCACGCCAGAGCCGATATCTCAGGATGACATACAGCGGAAACTCGGGTGCCGAAGTTGTGATTTCGTGGTTGTTGGCTCAACCAGTGAGGGCCTTCACGGCTACCACCAGCAATCATCTTCGTCCGGGCATGAAAAGCCGGCTATCGTGGTTGCGTGCGATACCGGGCAGAAGTTGTCAAACGCCGACCTGTACTCCGTCGCCTACGACGGTAGTGCGACGGAGATCACTGAAAACAACGCCGTACTGTTTTGGGGGCACCAGCATTTACCAGGAGCCGGACGATGCTTTGCCGCGTTGACCAGGTTCGAGGGATTCACGGAGGTGGTGACGCGGTATGGACGCCATCTAAATTTGGCTAGGTTCACTGTCCCCAGCAAGACCACAGAACTCACGAGGGATGAACAACGGCGGCTATTACGCGCGCGGTAAGGCTAATCCCACGTAACGGACGTGAAACAGAAATGACATATAAATCCGCATGGTTCCTGGAGCACCGCATACGTAAGGCGATGGAGACCGAGGAACCGATGCTGAGCGGTATCATCGAAGCGGACGAGACCTATATTGGGGGCAGGAGCCGCAGTAAGCACGTACGTGGCTTAGCCCGAATCCACCGAAGGCATGGGGTTGGGCTGATTAGACGACGTATGAAAGGTGCGGGAAAGAGCCGGCATGGCTTTGATCCAGAACGGATTGGGGCCGGCGCTGAGTGTGTCGGCGGCACGCATTCATCCTTGCGGTGGATTGGGGCTTAAACCGCTCCCGCTTCGCGCAGCGCCGCCACTTCCGCGCCGCTATATCCCAGCAGCCCGGTCAGGACGGCTTCGGTGTCCTGGCCCAGGGTTGGCGGCGGCGCGAAGTTATCGGGGCTGCCGGTCTTGATGGGGTTGCCGGCGGTGCGGTAGGCGCCGGCGACCGGATGGTCGATTTCCACCACCATATCGCGTAGCTGCACCTGGGGGTCGGCCAGGGCTTCGCCAATGTTGTTGACCGGGCCGCCGGGCACATCGTACTTCAGCAGCAATTGCTCCCACTCGGGGCGCGGCTTGGTCATAAAGCCGGCGGTCAGGGCTGCTTCGAGCGCATCGCGGTTCTCGATGCGGGAGGGGGCGGTGGTGAAGCGCGGGTCTTCATCCATGCCCCGCAGCGCTTCGATTTCGCCGGCCATCATGCGCAGGGTCTTCATGGCGAATTCCTGGCTGGCGCAGTGAACCTGCACGTATTTGCCGTCGGAGCATTGGTAGGCGCCCACGGGCAGGTTGGACGGATGGCTGGAGCCGATGGGCTGCGGCACCTCGCCGGACACCAGGTAGAACTGCCCCAGGTGGGCTTGCAGGGCGATCTGAACGTCCAGCAGGGAGATGTCCAGGCGGCGCCCCTCGCCGGTGCACCGCCGCCCGTACAACGCGGAGGCGATGCTCAGGGCGGCCACGTAGCCGCCGACCATGTCGCCCACCGGAAAGCCCATGAACACCGGCGGCTGGCCGGGGTTGCCGGTGACGCTCATCCCGCCGCCCATGGCCTGCACGATGCCGTCGAAGCCGGGCCGCTCACGGTACGGCCCCTCCTGCCCGAAGGCCGACAGAGAGCAGGCGATGATGGACGGGTTGACTGCCTGCAACGATTCGTAGTCCAGTCCCAGGCGCTCCAGCACCGAGGGGCGGAATGCGTCGAGCGCCACGTCGGACACGGCTACGAGCCGGCGGCAGACTTCCCTCCCCTCCGGCGTTCGCAGGTCTATGGTTACGCTCTTCTTGTTGCGGTTGAAGTTCAGGTAATAGGCGCTCTCGCCGCCGAGGAAGTGGGGGCCGATGCGCCGCGACATATCCCCCACGCCGGGCTGCTCAATCTTGATTATCTCGGCGCCCAGGTCACCCAGCGTCCGCGCCGCCATCGGACCGGCGATAGCCTGCGACATTTCGAGGATGCGGACACCCTGCAACGGAGGGGTCATATTCTCCTGCCCTTCTGCACTGCCTGGCGGCCTATTCCGTGGACAGGAGGGCCGCCAGATCTCGCACGTCCTCCATTTCGTCCAGCGATTCTATGGCGGAGATGATTTGTTGCTGGCGTTCCGGGCTGATGACCGTTGCGGTAAGGACGGCGAACTTCTCTTTCATTTCGGCCCACGACAGGGCATTCTCCGGGTCGCCCTTGGGGTATCGGATGTCGCTGCGCAGGCGGCGTCCGTCAGCGGTGGAAACTTCAGCCCAGGCGCGCCACTCGCGGGGGAAGTGGGCGTCCACCTCCGGGTCGGTCACACACTTCACCCGCGGCAGGATGCGGCTTATCTCCGGGCGGTCAGGCACCCCGTCGGCGTATTCCTCCAGTGACGCGCGGCCGTAGGCCAGGGCCACCGCCGCGCCGAAGGGCATGGAGAACTGCATATCCACGACTGTCCTGGGGTTGACCTTGTCCTCTTCTGGAGACGCGATCACCTTGAAACCGCCGCTGAGTACTCCGATGGTCACTTCTTCGACGTCATCGGCCTCCAGGCCATGGGTGTTGCGGATGTCGATCAGGCAGTCTATGGGTCCCTGCTTGTAACGGCAGCAGGCATGGGGCTTGATTGCCGTCCGGGTAATCAGATATTCGTCCCCCAGGTCTTGCAGCACCAGCGACAGGTCGGGGTTGCCGGAATAGGCTTGCAGGAAGCCGTCGCGCCCCTCGAGGATGGTGGTGGGGCCGGTGTAGCCGGAGCGGGCCAGCAGGGCCGCCCAGGAGCCGCTGTGCGACGCCCAGCCGGGATGGAGTCGCTTGGTCCAGGCTCCCTGCGCCAGGAATTCCATGCTGCCGGCGGTCTGGCTGCCCGCGATGCCCAGAGCGTGGATGAAGTCGTCGTCCTGCAGTCCCAGCAGCCGCCCGGCTACCACCGCAGCGCCGAAAGCCCCGCAGGTGCCGGTGGGATGGAAGCCTCGCCCGTAATGCTCGGCCGGCTGCAATGCGCGGCCCAGCCGCACGATGACGTCGTACCCCGCAACCACGGCGGCGATGAAGTCCTTGCCTGACACATGGGCCAGGTCGGCCATCGAAAGGGCGGTGGGAAAGGCCACCACGCCCGGATGCAGCGACGCCTCGTTGTTCACGTCGTCCATCTCGATGCTGTGAAAGGCGACGCCGTTGGCCATCGAAGCGTACTCCGGCAGAACTCGATAGGGCGTACCCACGATCACCGACGGCCCGGAGCGGTCCAGCCGCCGCAGCGCATCAACGACAGCGTGCGCCGAGCCGGTGGTGGAGCCGTTGAGCGTAACTGCGGCGAAGTCCAGGCACAGGTACTTGGCCCAGTCGATCACCTCCGGCGACAGGTCCTCGTACTCGAGCGCCTGCGCGAAGTTGCCCAGGGCGCGGGTCATGCCGGTTTCGTTGTTGTTCTGAACCATGGCTGAGGGCCTCCAGCAAGTATTACAACCCCGACTCGTACAGGAAGTCGCCGGTGGGGTAGTTGTTGAGCAGATGGCGGGCGATGACCAGGCGCTGAATCTCGTTGGTTCCCTCGCCGATCATCATCAGCGGGGCGTCGCGGAAGTGGCGCTCCAGCGTCAGGTCCTGGGTGTAGCCGTAGCCGCCGTGGATGCGCATGGCGTCGATGGCGATCTGCATGCACATCTCGCTGGCGAACAGCTTGGCCATCCCGGCCTCCATGTCGGCACGCTCGCCCCGGTCCTTCTTCTCGGCGGCGTGGAGTACCATCAGGTGGGCCGCCTGTATCTGGGTCACCATGTTGGCCAGCATTATCTGCACGCTCTGGTGTTCTCCAATGGGCTTGCCGAAGGTTTGGCGCTGCTGGGCGTATCGCGTGGACTCTTCCAGCGCGGCCCGCGCCACGCCGAGGCAGCGGGCGGCAACATTGATGCGGCCCAGCTCCAGCCCGCTCATTATCTGGTAGAACCCCCTGCCCTCCTCGCCGCTGACCAGATTCCCGCCGGATACGCGGTAGTCGTCAAAGGACAGCTCGCAGGTATCCACGCCCTTGTAGCCCAGCTTCGGTATGTCCCGCACCACGTTGAAGCCCGGCCCCTTCTCGGCGATGAAGATGCTGATGCCGCGCCGGGGCGGGTCGGCGTTCGGGTCGGTCTTGGCGACCAGGGCGAAGGTGTTGCCGTGGCGCCCGTTGGTGATCAGGCTCTTGGCCCCGTTTACCACGTATTCGTCGCCTTCGCGAACGGCGCGAGTCTCGATGGCCTGGACGTCGCTGCCCGCGTTGGGCTCGGTGATGCAGATGCCGCCGCGCTTCTCGCCGGTGGCCATCAGGGGCAGGAATCGCTCCTTCTGCTCCGGTGTGCCGTGGGTCGTGACCATGTAGGCCATGATGAGGTGGGAGTTCAGTATCCCGCTCAGGCTCATCCATCCCCGGCAGATTTCCTCGATGACCAGGGCGTAGGACGTGACATCCAGCTCCAGCCCGCCGTACTCTTCGGGGATCACCGCGCCGAACAGGCCCAGCTCCTTCATCCGCTCCACCAGCTCGAAGGGGTACTCGTCGGCGTGTTCCATTTTCTGCGCGACGGGTTGGACTTCCCGGCGGACAAACTCCCTGATCGTGGCGACCATGCCGCGCTGCGCTTCAGTCAATTGAGGCAAAACCGCTCCTGAAACCGGCCTGATTTCGTGGCGGCATTTTATCACGCGCCGGGCGCCGCCAAGTTTGACTCCCCAGGGGCGGCGCACTAGACTCGCCCGTAACCGCGCTGCCTGACAATCATCGGCGAGTGTTTTCTTGTGAAATGATGGTAGCCGCGTCCGCTTTCGCCTTCCAAACGCTCAATATAGTGAGGTATCGCAATGCCGGACAAGCCAGAATACATAGACCTGCTCAACGACATTCGCCTGCAGGAGCATCGGGCCGGAGTCTACCTCAAGGCGTGGGCCGACAAGACCGGGCACCCGGGGCTGAAGGCCTGCCTTTCTCTGGTAGCCGAGCGCGAGACCAGCCACGGGGACATCTTTGACCGGCGCATTCGTGAGTTGGGCGGCACCCCCGAGGACAAGGACGACGCCATGTTTGCCGAGCGGCTGCGCGTGGCCGGTTCGGACATGACCGACAAGGAAAAGATCGTCTGGATGCGTGAAGCCCAATCTCGCGTAACCCTGCCCACCGTGCGCCAGCGCTATGAAGCCGCCTCAGTTGACGAGTCTGTCGACCAGTTGACACGTTCTCTGATCAAGTGGTTCACCGAGGTGGAGGACGACTCCGGCGCATCCATGCGGGCGGTGTACGCCGAGATCGAACAGGCGGACTAACCGAGCGAACAGAGCATCATCAGCTCGCTCCACAGCCCGCTGGCCGCCATCTCCGCCAGGACCAAGCGGGTCAAGATGGGGCGTGGCCTGCACCATAGTGCCGTGGCACGCTCCACTGCGGCTGGCGCAGGACCTGGCCACACTGGACTGCGGCGCAAAGTCTGACGTAGCCCCTGGTCCAAGTCGCTCAACTCTTGCTCCAAGATGATGTTCACGGTAAAACAGGATTTACTCCTTTGTGTTCTCCTCGTTTGCCTCTCTCGTCAAATGGGGAAGCACTCGGGATTCAAGGTAATTATGGACACCCGAGAATCGAATTTCTTGGTCGGTCGTTCGCAAAACTGCCAGAGCGTTTTTCCACAGCGGTGCTTCGGCCGGAGATAGTCCATTCTGTCGGGATTGATTTTCAATCAGGAGGTGCAGTTGGTCGTCCAAGCGCCCTATCAATCCTAGCGTGCCGTTCTTCCTACGTTTGGCGAGTTTTGATTGGTCCTTTTCAAGGTTTCCCCGTAACGCTGCGTTTCGCCTCTTGAGTTGAGACAATAAACTGTCGCGCCGGTCTAGTAATTGCAACAGGCGCGGTGATGACGCCGCCGCCGGTGTCGTACTGACTGGCGCAAGGGCACGCGATATCAAGTCTCTCCTATGTGTGTAGTTGAATATCCACCCCTTGTAATCTGCCCCGGTCACGCCTAAGGATTCAAGCTTCGCGTGCCGATTCGGATGATACACACCAAGGACAAAGAGCCAACTTGGATCAAACTGCTGACGGATGGCCTGCAAGACTTGTTCGAGAAATTCCGATTGAGGAACATGAAGGAAACGGGCGGAATTTGCCCTGGTTCGTAACATGCCTCCAACGGCTATGGGGAATTCTCCAAATTCTCTGAGGCGCTTGTAGCAGTTCACGTACTCGTCCACGCTATTGCCCTGCGCCACCAAGACCAGGCTGAACGCTCTGCGCTGTTGTTCATAAACCTTTACCGCTTCGGTGGCACTACGCACGGTTTTTGGAGCGTCCAAGAAGTAATCGACCATGATGCCATAGTCCACGTTCATGGCCTGATATCGATCAAATAGCTGTTCGTATGATAACCGACCGCCGCCCTCGAATATTCCTGAATCGCCCATCTTGATGACGCTTTGCCGGTTTGGGCAGGCGGCAGCAAACGATGCGGTATCAATCTCATTCGAGCTTCGGCATGGGCAATCGGTAGTACAACCTGGGTACTCGGAGAAGAGTTGCCGGAAACGGGGTGTAGTACAGGCGCTCGCCATCAAACCGTAGCGAACGCCTGGCTGAGTACTCCAAAAGCCCTTGAGGATTTCCAAGGATATTGGGCGGTCGACCACGAAGAAAGGTATCATGTCAAAGCTGGCTCGAGGGCAAACTGGTCTAAATATTCGATTATCCTCTGGTTCGCGTCGTGAGTAGCGATGGGGACGGGCACTGCTCTGAGACCTGTGGCATCGTGGCTGACCAGAAGCCAATTCCCGGCCTGGAAGGTAAAGGTCTGACGCAGCATCTCGTCGGACATACCGAATGCTTCGGCCACTGCTTCCCGGTCCGTTCTGCGAGGCAGTTTGCTCACAAGGTACGTATGGGGCTGCGCCATAATGCTGGTGTCGAGGTAGCGGATGCGCTGGGTCGCGATACCGAGGCCCAACCCGAATTTCCTGCCACGCCTGGCCAGGGTTTCCGCTATTGATTTTGAGTCCTGGTAGCTGCCCGAATCTTGCTGAGGAATGAACTCATCCGCTTCGTCGAACACAAATGACACTAACGGCTGGATCTGTCCCGTCTGCCGCCGCCTTTCGTATGCGGCCTCGCCGAATCGTTTGGCAAACCTTCGCATCTCATCCGGGTCGTGCGCCAACACGACCATCAGAGCCGGCATATCGTCGTCAAGGATATCGAGTAGAGCGTCCATTGAAATAGCGCACCTCGGCTGTTGTTGAACACTGTTTTGAACCTGCTGCAGGAATTCGACTGATGGTGCAAAGTCCCGTTCGTATTCGCTGTTTCCATCTTGGGAGAGTTGGTTCACCAAATTCTGTTGCATTGTTGCAGCCAATTCAGATGATAATTGCATATCCCTTCCATAATATTGGCCTGATACCGAACGAACGATTCGGGTGATGTTTTCACTATGCCTACCCTGGCGTCGGTTCCTCCATGGGTTTCGATCAGATTGTCGATCAAACACATCGTCAACAGTTGCGTTCAACAAATCAGAGAAAATTCGCACTTTTTGGTGTTCCAACAGATCCGCGAAAGCGGACGTCAAGCCTGCGCGGTAAGGAAGTAGAGCTTTAGGTAGAAGAAAGAAATTCACGAGTTGTTCCGCTGTTGCCCAACCGTCGTTTCCCCACAAAGAGGGTACGGAGGGATCGCGATTTACGTAATCGACAACCCTTTGAGGGAGGCTGCGCTCACCCAGGCACACAACGTAACCATGCTCCAAGGCATTTATCCGGTCGATCAGCAGCGTTCCATACTCCCCCATGAGATCGAACAGAACCACTTTGCTGTCCTGCATTTCCGGAATCACGGTGCTGACCAGGGTGCTTACGAGGTTGGACTTGCCCGCCCCGGTGAACCCGAAGATGCCAAAGTGGACTTTCATCAGATCTTCAACCCTAATGAGAACGTCCACCGTGGGATCCCTGAGCAGCGTGCCAGCAGTTGTTGCAGTTTCCGCATCGACGTCGATCCCTCTGTTGACTACCTGGCCGACGAAACTGGAATCTAGAAGCCGGACTTCCGCTCCAATCATCGGGATATTGCTCTCGGTGGCTATCAAAGGGTCCGCGCCGGGGGTTAACACGAGCTCGAGATCCGTCGGTATCGCGGTGCAGCGAATAATCGTGGTGTCTTCCTCCGATTGATCCTCTTGCGAAACCCAATCCTGTGACGCGTTTCTGGCTGCCTCCATTACAAACGCCGGATATCCGCTTGGGTTGTCGCCCAAAGCATAGTGCACTGGCTTCAAGCTGGTTATTTCGAGGATACTGAGATGGCGAGCGTCGTGACCGGTTCTAAAATTCGCTACGGCCAGCATCGCTCCTTCGCGCACGTCCGCCATCGCAGCTCTCGTGTATTCGAACCACACTTCGAACTCGTACCTCGAGAGTTCGTGTTCATCCAGCCGCATGAGCCTTCCCACTCGACCTTCCACAAACAGACGATTGTTCCCCAACATATTTGCGCCTCCTCAGGACCGCCGAGCGGAATCCCGAGTGGTACGGAATAAGCGGCTCAATGGACGGCTCTTGAATCTTATTTCGCTCGAGTTGATCAACTGGGCAACTCTTCGGCCCATGCTTTTGGCGCCCCAGTCCGCTTTGTGCAGAGGATCAGGATAGCCAATTACTTCAGGGAACAGATTTCGACAGAGGATATCCAATAGAAGCATGGTCACTCTGTGGCCAACATTGGCAGACGTCTTGTCAGTTACGCCGAAGGGCCGTATGGTCCCCAGTCTTCCAGCTTCAATTGGCCCGATCTCTTTCGATGCGTCCCAACCCGGGTGCAATAGACGGTCAATAAAAATCACATGCCCAGCGAGAGGAGCCGGTTTGTCCCGGCGGAGGTAGAACTGAGCCAACGACCGGGCGAACAGTCGCTCTTGGTTGACTATATCGCCTCTCATTCCGGCCACATGCTCGTTGCCTTCATCATCGCGTACCAGGTGGAGAGTCATGAAGCACGAGTCGAACTCGATAGTGGACCAAGGTGCCTCAAGCTCCTCAACCTGAAATGCCACACTCTCCAACAGGGTTCGGTCGGTCCAAGGCAGCGTAGACACAGAAATCTTAGGGTACAAACCTTCATGTCGCATCGTCCCGTAATAGTGCCTGGAGAAATACCTGCTGGACGAATCCTTCGCTATCCCGACCAACGCTATGTCTCTCTCCCAGCACTCTTCGATGAGGGCCCTCAGACCTACGGCAATGAGAAACGATATGTCGTGAGGCGACATCCAACGGAACCGGTCTCCGTCGCCGTTGGAAACTCTGTACAACAGGGCATCGGAACTGTCTGTCCCTCGCCCTTGGAACATCCTGGAGCAGACTTTTTCGAAAAAGCCTACGCTCTTTTGCCACGATTCCCTGACGTCGACGATCGACTCAACATCGTCCCCGGTTCGTTCAAAGAGCAGGTGCGCTAAGTGCGGGTTTGACGTGTTGAATCCCAAGCTGGTTTCCCATTCGGATGTCGATACTCCGGTGTCTTTGGCCAACTCTGCTAACGATATTCGCCGCTGGCCGCTGGTATGGAAACGCCCTACAAGGTGGGAATATCTGCGGTATTGTTTCGCAGATGGAATTTGTAGCCGTGTCGAAACAGGATGGCTGTATGCTATGGCCAAATCCGCACGAGTTAGGCAATCTACGGCTCCATTCTCTGACACGATGCCGATACGGTCCATACCAGCTTCTGTGGACATAAGGACACTGGACAACGAAAGATCCATAAGGATCAGCCGCGGATGATCGATTGTCGAGGACTTCGCGAGCTGTAGCGCCAAGTAGACTTCCGATAGTTGCATTAACCTGGTGTGCACATTCGAAGGGTCAATCTTGTCCGTCTCCGATAGAGCGAAGTCCTCTTCATCACTCAGAGCGTCTCCGACCTCAGCATATGGAACCGGGACATAAGCGACTATACTTACGTCCTGATCCATCGACCATCGTTTGTACTGGACCTTATTTGTACCGCCTTCTAGTGCAATTCGCCCTTTCACGCCATATGCGCCACCGAAGAACACCACGAAGTCCTGAAACGGATCTTTGCTGCAAGTACCGTCAACCGCTACGAAGTCGATCTCTCGCCGTGAGAAAAAGCTCTCCATGTCAAAGGCGAGACTATCTCGCAGGGCCGGGTCGGCGAATGACTCCGAAAACGAGACAATGAGGGAGTTCAAAAAATCGCCGTAAAACCTGTACGCGTGTTCTGCATTCTCACGGTATATATTTTCGTACCGTTGTTGCGAAGAATCCAGGGCCTGCTTGTAACGGCCGAATATGCTAGAAATTATGGACATGATGGGGTTATCCGTATTGGGCTGAGGCGCATTCGAGCCAATGCTTTAATCTTTGCATCCGTTGACCGATGCGTCCGTATCCATACGTCACATTGGCATTCGGCCATCGCTCCGTTAGGTCAGCCAACGCCGTCAGATAATCGCTGCCAAGCTCAACGTAAGTTCTTTCAGGAGGTTGGTCTACCAACGAGGAGAGGGCACGATCAACCTGTGGGGCTAACTGTTGCGCCATCGCTATCGTCATCCGTTGGTCATAGGTTGCAACCGGAGTTTCCCACGAAATCAAGCCGTACTTCGCCGACAAAATCAATGTGCGCAAATCCGGTTGCCCATTTTGACGCCTCAGCCATGCTTTTACAACGCGGAACATCGCACCATCGTAAAGGCACCCTGCAGGCACCGTTACACCGCGATCAATCGGGTGTTTCCGACTCGAACAGCTAAGAATTAAAACGATGTTGCTCATTCGGCCTCTCCATTCTACTTAAACCGAAGCCAGGGTGCAATCTACATTTGCTGGACCGGAAGCGTCGTCGGCCATAATTGCGACGTGGTAATTGGCCGCCGCCCGGATCAGGTTACGGGTTTCCTCAAAGGTATCGGCGGCAGCGATACAGCCGGGCGGGTCGGCCGAATAGCCGTTGCCGGTTTTGACGATTAGCGCCGCGTATTTCATCAGTAGTCGCTCTAGGTCCTGTTCACACTACAGTGCACGGTATTGTAATTCACCGCATGGAAATTACGGAAGAACAGTACCAACGCATCGCGCCCCACTTTCCCGTGCAGCGGGGCAACGTCAGCATTCCCAACTTGCAGGTGTTGAATGCTATTCTCTACGTCAATGAGCACGGTTGCAAATGGCGGGGTTTGCCCGAACGCTTCGGCAACTGGCACACGGTCTATACTCGGATGAACCGCTGATCCAAAAAGGGCGTGCTTCAATCCCCCTGCTTCCGCAGGGCTGGGGCGCGGGGGAAGTCCTGCACAATTGCACCTCCCCCTATTCGCTCAGCAGGAAACACGACGATGCCTTGAAGATCGCCCACATGGGCAGGCCGGGCGCGATGCCCATGGCCTCCAATGAAGTCCCGGTGATGTGGCACCGCAGCGGGACCCCATCGCACTCCAGCGTCACCTCGTAGCCCGGTGGCCGCGGCGACACCGCCGACACCACGCCGGGCCAGGTGTTGCGCGCCGACGACTGCGGCAGTGGCCCCGCCGCCAGGATGATGTCCGACGCCCGGATGCCAACGGTCACCGGATCCCCCACCGTGCAGCCGTCCGCCAGCGGGGTCTCCAGCAGGTGCCCTTCCGCCGCGCACACCATGGTGCCGTCCTGCGGCAGCCGCGCCGTCACCCGCATCTCCAGCAGGTTCTCGACCCCCACCAGCCTTGCCACGCGGCCGCGGCCCGGCTGCTCCAGCGCCGTCAACGGCGGTCCCTGCGCCACCGTCACGCCGCCGTCGATGATCTGCACCTCGTCGCCCAGGGCCAGGGCCTCCTCCCGGCTGTGCGTCACCAGGATCACCGGCACGTCGAATTGCCGCACCGTTGCCCGCAACTCTGAACCCAGCTCCCGTCGCAGCTCCATGTCCAGCGCGGCGAAGGGCTCGTCCAGCAGCAGCAGGTCCGGTTGCGGGGCCAGCGCCCGGGCCAGCGCGGCCCGCTGCTGCTGCCCGCCCGACAGCTGCCAGACTCGACGGTCCTCAAGGCCGTCCAGTCGCAGCCGTTCCACCAGCCCGGCCACCCGTTGTCGGGCCGGTTCGCCTCGCCGGTCCTGTAAGCCGTAAGCGATGTTCTGGCGCACCGTGAGGTGGGGGAACAGGTGGTTCTGCTGCGTCACGTATCCCACGCCCCGGCGGTGCGGCTGTACCCAGACCGGCCGTCCTCCGGCGCCGTTCCCGTCCTCGTACACCGTGCGGCCGGCGATGACGATACGGCCGGCGTCCGGCCGGACCAGGCCGGCGATGGTTCGCAACGCCGTGGTTTTGCCCGCCCCCGACGGACCGAAGAGCACTAGGACCTGCCCGGCGTCCACCTCGAACTCCAGCTCCAAGCGGAAGCCGCCCATGTTTACCGCAAAGCGCCCCGATGTGCCGTTGCCGCCGGTTTGATTGCTCATGCCGTCGACCCGGTGCGCCGTAGCAGCACGCTCAACGCCGCCAGGGCCAGCGCGGACATGGCCAGCAACAGCACCGCCACCGCCAACGCCGATCCCAGGCTCGACTCCATGGCGGTCATGATAGCCAGCGGCATGGTCTGGGTACGCCCGGTCAGGTTCCCGGCGAACATGATCGTCGCCCCGAACTCCGAGACTGCCCGAGCCCAGGCCAGGGTCAGCCCGGTCAGCAGCGACGGCCAGGCAACAGGCAGCGTCAGCCGCCAGAACGTCGCCCACGGCGAGACCCCCAGCGTCTGCGACACTTCCTCGTAGGTCGGGTCCACGCCGGCGAACCCGATCCGCGCCGCTCGTATGTAGAACGGCGCCGCCACAAACACCTGTGCGAAGATCACCGCGGCCGTGGTGAAGGGGAGGGTAACCCCGATGGCCGAGAGCGCCGGACCCAGCAGGCCGTTCCGTCCGAAGGCCATCAGCATTGCCACGCCGGCCACCACCGGGGGGAGGACGATGGGCAGCTCCACGAAGGTGTCGATGACCCGCAGCAGGGTCGACCGCCGGCGGGCCAGCAGCAGGGCAAAGGGCGTCCCGACCATTACGACCACCAACATGCTCACGATACTGGTGATAATGGTGAGGCGGAGTGCCTGGAGCACCATGTCGCCGGTGAGGCCGGCCAGAAAGCCCTCCTGCTGGCTCGCCTGCACCAGCAGCGCCAGGATGGGCAACCCGATGAACAGGATGTAGACGACAGTCGCCGCGACACCGGCGGGCGCCAGCACCCCCAGAGACGACTGCTGTCGTCCGCCGTCAGTTCGACCGTTGCCCAGGAGGAACCTTGCGATCATCGATCACTGCGGCGTGGGAGCGACGCCCCCGGACGGCATGCCATCGTGGCAGGGGCACGCCACGTTAGCCGGCGGCGCAAAGCCGTATTCCCGGAGGATGGCCTGCCCATCGTCGCCCTGGACGAACGCGATGAAGTCCAGGGCGGCCTGGTGATGGATGGCCTCCCCCAGCGTCGCGATGGGATACTCGGCCGCCGGGTTGAATTCAAGCGGAATTTCGATCACGCGAAACGCATCCCCGTGTTGCGACGCTCGCGCGTCCGTCTCGTACACCATGCCGGCGTCCACCTCGCCCAGGGCGACCTTCTGGGCCACGGCCCGCACATTGGTCTCATTGGTCACCACATTGGCCAACGCGCGCTCGGCGAAGTCGTCGGGGAAATCTGCCGACTCCGCCACCAGGTTGAGCGTCGCGCGGGCGTAGGATCCGGCCGGCACTTCCGCAGACGCGATGGCGATGCTGACTCCCGGGCGCGCCAGGTCATCCAGGCTCTGCACGGCGTAGGATCCGACCGGCGCGACCACCGCCAGCCGGTTGGTGGCGAAGTATTCCGGGGTGTTTCCCAGCAGGTTGGCCTTCCTGATCGCCGCCATCTGCTCCCAGTCGGCCGAGGCGAAGACGTCCGCCCGCGCTCCGTGTTCCAGCTGGGTGCGCAGCGCCTGGCTCCCCGCAAAGTTGAAGGTCACCTCGACGCCGGGATGGCCCGCCTCGTAAGCGTCGGCCACGGCGCGGAAGGGATCCGCCAGCGAAGCCGCGGCGAACACGGTCACGGTGTCTGCCGGCGTCGCATTCTGTGATGCGGCGGCGGCGCACCCGCTGGCCGCGACCGCCAGGACGAACGCCGCCGCCGTCAGTGCCAGAAAACGGAGATTCATTGGACTGTTGATCCTCGTCGGTTACGCATAGGGGTGAATTATAGCAACGGCCTCGCCTTGACTTGCCGCCGGCGCTGCCGTTAAATGACCCAACGGCGCCGCCGAAGCTTGCGACCGCCGCTTTCCCCCGACAAACCAGTCGACCCTTCAGGAGGTCACCATATGGCTCTCGTGCGTTGCGTTACCGAAATGGGCATGGGCGTGGATGTTCACGGCCTGGATTACACCCTGGCGGCCAAGCGGGCCGTGTTCGATGCCATTCACCACAGCAGTCTGGGGTTTGCCCGGTTGGTGGACGCCACCGCCGACGATATGACGGTTGATGTGACCATCGGCGCGCCTCACCCCGAGAAGGTCAACGCCGACGAGGTCGCCGACTCGTTGCCCCACGGTCGCGCCAACGTCAACGTCGTCGTGGGTGGGCTCGAACTGCTCAACGATGACGGCAGCGACGGCACCCTGATCGCCAACGCCATCATCACCGTCAGCATCGAAGACGGCAAGTAGCCGCCGGTCGTTCGTCCCCGTGCCCGACTTTGCCGTCTCAGCGGAGGAAGCCAGCCGCATCTGCATGAAGGAGTGCCGCGCCATGTGCTGCCGCGGCCCCATCATCCTGCGGCTGGACCCGGACGAAGTGGCCGGCTTCTACCGCCTGGCCGCCGATCTGGGCACGGAGGCCAGGATCAGCCGCGCCGAGGACGGCGGCGGCAACGTGCTGTTCCTGGACCAGCCCCGGGAGTGCTGCCCGATGCTGGATACGGCCACATCCGGCTGCCGCATCTACGAGCAGCGGCCCCGCGTCTGCCGGGAGTTTCCGCGCAAGCGTGAGCCCGGCTGCCCTCTTTCCGAGCACATCACGCAAGCACCGGAGCCCGGCCAAACGCCGTAGCGGCCACCTTCTCCACGAAGTTCCGTCCCATGGCCTGATAACCCTCGGCGTCGGGATGCAGGTCGTCGGGCAGCATGTGGGCCATCTCCGGCCCGAACAGTTCCAGCCCGTCCACGTAGTGCAGGTTGGCGTCGCCGCGGGCTTGCATCAGGGCGACGGCCTCGGCGACCTCGGCGCGCATGGCCGACAGGGTGAACCCGACGGGGTTCTCCGTGTTCTCCCGCGACGCCGAGAAAATCGGCGAGATCACCGCCAGCGGCGTATCTGGATGCTGCTCCCGCAGGATGTGCACGAAGCCGATGACGGCCGGCATGAACGTCCTCAGTCCGATGCTGGCCGCGTTGTACATGTTGATACCGACCTTCATTGACAGATAGTCGGCCGGCAGATCGCGCATCATACGCGCCACCATGGGCTCCAGGTGGCAGCCTCCGCCGTAGCCCAGGCAGGTCAGGTTCAGATCGCACGCTCGGGCCGCGACTGCCGGCCAGGTGAGGCTGGGGCTCGCCGCCGTCCGGCAATGGGTGATTGAGCTGCCGTAGGCGACCCACCGGGGCCGCCGGTCGTCGTAGGGTTCCAGCCCTGCCCCGCCCGAAACTTCCAGGTGACGCAGCCGGAACTCGCCGTGCTGCGGTAGCCACAGCTCCACCAGCTTTTGGCTGGCCGGCAGACCGTCGAATCGGAAGCCGTCCCGACCCTGCAGCGCTTCCGATCCCTGGAACTCCCCGTCGCAGTAGATGTCGATAGGGCTGGACTCCGCCGCCGGAACGACCGAACCGGCCACGATTTCGGTGTCGCTGCGGAATGAAATTCGCACGCCGGCCGGCATGGCCGCGCGTTCCCGGAGCGCGTCGGGAGGAAACAGCGAACGGTCCTCGTAAGGGATGCGCCACGGCATCCGCCACTGGGCGGTGTCATGGAATGAAATGGCCCCCTGCCAGGTCAGCCGGGGGTCGTCGGGTCGGATGGTTTGAGGCATGGGGGACCTCCCATTGTCACTATTGCATTTCGTAGGCCCCAAGTTACATCAATTGCCGAAATTCTGCGACGTTCAGGCCGGATCGTCGGATGACGGCTTGCTACATGCCCGTGGACAGGTCATGGCGACGGCGGAATCGTGAACCCGTCCTCTTCAAGCGCGGCGATGTAAACCTCAATCGCCTCCTTGATGTTGGCGATGGCCGCTTCCCTGGTTTCGCCCTGGCTGATGCATCCGGGCAGGCTGGGGCATTCGACCACCCAGTAGCCGTCCTCGCCGGGATATAGGATCACTTGCCGCATAGATCGATCTTCGTTCACGCCGCGCGGGTTTCCGCAAAGGGGTTCCTGATGGTCAACCCCTCTATCCGTTGGCCGTCCTGCATATCCTCGCTGTACAGGGTGGTGCAGCCGGCTTCCAGGGCCGCGGCCACCATGAGCGAATCGTAGAAGCTGAACCCGTAGCGGGCCTGTACGCGGAGGCCGCTGCGGTAAAGTTCCGGCGTTGGGATGATTTGGTTGATGCGCCAGAAGGGTATCAGTATTTCTTCCAGCAGTCGGGCCACTCGCTCTGAACCTGCGCCGGCGCTTCCGATTGCCACGTTCAGCGTTTCCTGGACCACTTGGTAACTGATGCAACCTGTCTGCGTTTCCAGATTTTCCCGTACCAAAATCTCCGCGCGCGAGTATTTGGGCAGGTCAGTTCGTTCAAACAAGTACACGAAGACATTGGAGTCGAAGAAATTTTCAGCGGGCATTCATCTCATCTCGGGTAGGTTTGGGGCCGCTGGTGTCAATGTACTTGCGCAGTTCCCGGATGGCAGCCATGGCGCGTTCCGCCTGCCGTTTGCCTTCCTCGGGGTCCGGCTCCTGCCGCTCGTCCCCCACATAATCTTCTAACCACTTGCGGAACAAGTCGTGCAACGTAGTTTTTTCCCTCACGGCTTTACGACGCCCGGCCTCAAGCAGAAGGTCGTCAAAGCTCACGGTCAGGTCTTTCATGGGTCCTCCCCTTTCCGGCCCGGCGGTGTGGATAAGGCCATTATACAAAACCGTCCCGCCTCGGGCTTGAACCGGCCGACAATCTGGAACTGCCCCGCCTTTTCCAGTATCATTGCGGAAATCCATCAGACTGCACCCGCATTCTCCTGAAACCGAACGCTTTTGAACTAGGAGGATAGCCTTGAAGTACGACTACATCGTCATCGGCGCCGGCTCTGCCGGCTCGATTATGGCCACCCGGCTGAGCGAAGACCCCAACACTTCGGTGCTGCTCCTCGAGGCCGGCCCGGACTATCCCAACTTCGAGCACCTGCCCGAAGAGGTGAAGTTCGGCTACGCCACCGCCACCGACGTCATGACCAGCGACCACAACTGGCAGTTCACCGGCTACGGTACTCCCGAGAACCCCGAGATCATGGTGCCCCGCGGCAAGGTGACCGGCGGTTCCAGCGCCATCAACGGCCAGATGTTCCTGCGCGGCGTCCCCGAGGACTACGATACCTGGGCCGCCATGGGCAACGACCAGTGGGGCTTCCAGAACCTGCTGGGCTGCTTCCGCCGCCTGGAAACCGACACCGACTTCTCCGACGACTTCCACGGCAACGACGGCCCCATCGTGGCCCGTCGCTTCAAGCGCGAGGAATGGCTCCCGGCGCAGAACGCGTTCTACAACGCCGCCCGCGCCTACGGCTTCCCGCATACCGACGACCACAACAGTCCCGACTCCACGGGCATCGGCCCCACGCCGTTCAACAACCCCAACGGCATCCGCTGGAGCACCGCCCTGGGCTACCTCGAACTGGCACGTCACCGGTTGAACTTCACCCTTCGCCCCAACTGCACCGTGCACCGCGTGGTGTTTGACGGCAACAAGGCCACCGGCGTGGTGGTGGAAAGCGGCGGCGAGGTGTTCACCGTCGAGGGCGACCAGATCATCCTCAGCGGCGGCGCCATCGCTTCCCCGCAATTGCTCATGCTCTCCGGCGTGGGACCCGCCGAGCACCTGCGCAGCCTGGGTATCCCCGTGGTGCACGATAGCCCCGGCGTCGGCCAGAACCTGCGCGACCATCCCATCGTGCCCGTCACCTGGCGCACCAGGCCCGGCTTCGAGCTGGACGGTTTCGCCCCCCGGAGCCAGACGTGCCTGAAGTACACCGCCGAAGGTTCCGACCTGCGCAACGACATGATCATGATCTTCTCGTCCTTCGCCACCGAGCAGGTGATCCGGGGCGGCGACCGCATGGAACCGCTGGGCATCCGCGCCTCCGTGTCCATCTACCTGGCCGTCGGCGCCGGCGAACTGAAGCTCCAGTCCACCGACCCGCACCAGCAGCCCTACTTGGACTACAACTACCTGCATGAGGAGTTCGACCGCCAGCGTCTGCGGGACGGTGTGCGCATCGCGGTGGAACTGGGCAAGCACGGCGACTTTGCTGACATCATCCAGGAGCGCACGGAACCCCTGGACTCCGACCTCGAGACTGACGAGGCCCTGGACCACTGGCTCCGCAGCAACGTCTCCACCGCCCAGCACATCTCCTGCACCTGCAAGATGGGACCCGACTCCGATCCCATGGCGGTAGTCGACCAGCAGGGCCGGGTCAAGGGCGTGCAGAACCTGCGCGTGGTGGACGCATCCATCATGCCCGATTGCATCCGTGCCAACACCAACGTCACCACCATGATGATCGGCGAGCGCGTCTCCGAACTCATCCTCCAGGGCAGCTAGAGGAGGCAATTTATGGCAAACCGCGATGATGTTGAACTTATCGGCCACCTGATGCGCCGCGCCGGCTTCGGCGCCACTCGCCAGCAGTTGGAGTCGTATGCCACCCAGGGCTACGAAGCCACCGTGGACCGGCTCCTGGATCATAGCAGCGAGCAGCGCATGGGCGACGACCTGATCCGCCGCTTCCACCCCGAACTGTCCGGCATGATGGGCACGCTGGGCTCCGGCGAGAACTGGCTTTACCGAATGGCCACCACCAGCACGCCCCTGCGCGAGAAGGTCGCCCTGTTCTGGCACGGCATCTTCGCCACCGGCTACCCCAAGGTGATCCACGGCAAGGCTCTCTCCGACCAGGTGCGCATGTTCCGGTACCGGGGCATGGGCAGCTTCCGCGACCTGCTGGTGGAGCTGTCCCGGGATCCGGCCATGATCGTCTGGCTGGACAACCAGGACAACCACAAGGACGCCATCAACGAGAACTACGGCCGCGAGTTGCTGGAACTCTTCTCCATGGGCGTCGGCAACTATACCGAGCAGGACGTCCAGGAGTGCGCCCGCGCCTTCACCGGCTGGACCCTGGGCAACCGCGAGTACATGGAACTGCGCTCCATGCGCGACTCCGACTGGCCCTACGGCCGCATCTCCTGGCACTTCGAGTTCCAGGAGGAAGACCACGACTTCGGCGAGAAGGAGTTCCTGGGCCAGCGCGGGCAGTTCAATGGCGACGATATCGTCGACATCATCTGCCAGCAGGAAGCCACCGCCCGGTTCATCGCCCGCCACATGTACAGCTTCTTCGTGGCTGACGAGCCGCCGGTGCCGGAATGGCCCTACACCGAGCCCCAGGATCCCGAGGCCATCGACCTGCTGGTCAAGGCCTATTTCGACAGCGGCTACAACATTGCCGCCATGCTGCGGGTGTTGTTCAACGCCGAATTCTTCAAGGACGAGGCCATCTGGTACCGCAAGGTGAAGAGCCCCGTCGAACTGGTGGCCGGCGTGCTGCGCCTCACCGGCGAGTTTGACCGGCCCCGCAAGGAGATCCTGGACCGCTACCAGCAGGCGGTGTTCATGGGCCAGTTCCTGAACAACCCGCCCAGCGTGGAGGGCTGGCACCAGGGCATCGACTGGATCGACACCGGCTCCCTGGTGGAGCGGATCAACTTCGCCTCCCAGCAGCTTGGCGACACCGCCAAGCCCGGCGTCAGCGCCATGGTCGAGCGCATCGCCGAGACCCCGTCGGCCGTATCGCCGGAAATGCTGGTGGACGCATGCCTCGACCAGGTGGGCGCGATCCAGGTGTCCGAGGAGACCCGCCGCGAGTTGGTCGATTTCGCCTCCGTGGTAGGCTCGCCCGACGACGCTGGCCACGGCCGCGTCGCTGAAGTGCTGCAGATGGTGGCCTCGACCCACGAGTTCCAGCGGGCTTAACAGCCGAGGAGTGTTAACAATGCCGTCATTCCGGCGAAAGCCGGAATCCAGATGGTACAAATAAGACCAACGTTCTGCTGGCAGTGATTTTCCTGGGTTCCTGCTTTCGCAGGAACGACGGGGTGATTACCAAACTGTCAACACATCCCCACGGTGAAAAGACCATGACCTCAGTACAAGACATACCGGAGATCAAGCTCCTCGAATACCGCATGACCCTGGGTATGACTACGATGGAGGGGCGCGGGTTCTACTATCCGATGGACACCGCCATCGCCGACGACGGGCGGATGTACGTCGCCAACCGCTCGCTGGAAAACGTTACCCGTGGTGTCCGCGTGACCATGTGCGACATCGACAGCGAGTACTACGGTACGTTCGCGGCCTACGGCCAGTCCCCCGGCCAGTTCATCTGGCCCTCCGCCTGTACCCTGGACAGCCGGGGGCGCGTGTACGTCAGCGACGAGGCCACGCACCGAATATCGGTGTTCGACCGGGAGGGCGCGCTTCTGTCCGTCTGGGGTGAGCATGGTTCGGATGAAGGTCAACTGGACACCCCGTCCGGCCTCGCTTTCGACGCCGATGACAACCTGTACGTCGCCGACACCTACAACAACCGGGTCCAGAAGTTCACCGCCGACGGACGGTTCCTGCTGGCCTTCGGGGGAGAAGGTAACAGACCCAGCCGGCTGAGCCTACCCTGGGGTATCACGGTGGGCGCAGATGGATGCGTGTACGTGGCCGACTGGGGCAACGACCGCGTCCAGAAATTCTCTGCGGACGGCGAGTACCTGGCGTCCTTTGGCGCATCGGGCCGCGGTGATGGCGAGTTCCACCGGCCTTCGGGCGTGGCGGTAGACGGCGCCGGTTACATCTACGTGGCCGACTGGGGCAACGAACGGGTGCAGATACTGGACTCCGACGGCGGTTTCGTCCAGAAGCTGCGCGGCGATGCCACCCTGTCCGCCTGGGCCGCCAACTTCCTGACCATTAACGTGGAGGAAGGGGAGGCCCGCTCCCGTGCCAACCTGGAACCCGAGATCGAGTACTTCGTGGATGACCCCCACGAGGAATCGTCCCACATCGAAAAGTATTTCTGGTCCCCCGTGTCGGTCAAGCTCGACCGCGACGGGAACCTGTACGTAACCGAAAGCAACCGGCACCGCATTCAGGTGTACCGGCCCGCCCACGCGTCCGCTTAGTCATTGCGAGCGTAGCGCGGCAATCCCTACCAGCAGAAAGAGCCCCCAGCAGACCGAACAGGAGGATAGCTCGATGACTTCCACCAAGAAGGAAAGGTCGGTAGTGGTGATAGAGCTTCAGGGTGGCAACGACGCCCTGAATACCGTCATCCCCTACAACAATCCGCTCTACTACGACTTCCGCAACAACGTCGGCATCCCCGAGGGCGAGGTGCTGCACTTGGACGGCGAGGTCGGATTCAACCCCAACCTGGCGCCCGCCAAGCACCTGTGGGACCGGGGGAACTTCGCCATCATCAACGGCATCGGCTACCCGAACCCCAACCGGTCGCACTTCCGCTCCCGGGACGTTTGGTACACCGCCGAGTCTGAAAAGATCGGCGCCGAGGGCTGGCTGGCCGCCGCCATCCGCGACCTGGACGCTCGGGGCGAGAACGTCCTCACTGGCGTGAACTTCGGCCGCGGCCTCCCCCGCGCCATGGTCTGCAAGGGTGTTCCCGTGGCGTCGGTGTCCAACCTGGAGACCTACGGCCTGATGCCCGACATCCAGGACGAGAAGTCCCGCCAGTATGCCCTGGAGGCTTTCAGCCGCATCTACGGCCCCACCGAGAGCAAGGACGTCGTCGCCCAGGTGCTTTCCGAGACCGGCTCCAACGCCCTCAAGGGCGCCGACCGCCTCCGCAGCGCGCCCGAGGTGTACTCCTCCACCGTCGAATACGCCGACACGCCCATCAGCCAGTCGCTGCGCAACATGGCGCAGGTGATGTCCGCCGATCTGGGCACCCGCATCTTCTACACCCAGCACGGCAGCTTCGACACCCACAGCAACGAGCTGCCCGCCCACGCCAAGCTATGGACCGACGTGTCCACCGCCATCGCCGACTTCACCAGCGACCTCGACGAGCACGGGATGCTGGACGACACGCTGATCCTGGTGTTCTCCGAGTTCGGCCGGCGCATCAAGGACAACGGCACCGGCACCGACCACGGTTCCGGCGGCGTGGCTTTCGTCATCGGCGGCTCGGTCAACGGCGGCCTCTACGGCGAATACCCGTCCCTCCGCCCCGAGGACCATTCCGAAGGCGACCTCCACTTCACCAACGACTTCCGCTCCACCTACGCCACCATCCTCAACCGCTGGCTGGAACTGGACCCCATCCCCATCGTCCACGGCGACTACGAGCAGTTCGCGTTCCTGTAGGCCGTTCGGGGACACACGACGGATTTGTGGGGGCGGATGATCATCCGCCCCCATTACCTGTCTGCATCAGGCTTTCATGGGAACTGCAAAAACGAACTTATGTTTGCGTTTTGAGCAATTTTGATGTATACAATGACCGCCACTCGCATTCAGCAGACAGCCCGCTAGTGAATCACTCTAGGAGACCCAGCGCCATGCTACCTGGAACACCGTTCGTCCAACCTTCCTACGAAGGTCCCGGCTACGTCAAAATCAAGCTGGAGCCCGGGGAAGTCAGAGAAATTCCCCACATGCACGATGTGGTGCTCGTGAAAACCATCAACGGCGTCACGTTCGAAGCTTTGGTCCCTTCCCATACCCTAGGCGAAAACAACAGCTGGGTGCCTGCCCAGTTTGCAGGGAGAATATCCGGCAAGGCCGTTTTCTATCTACCCACAGCCAATGAGGGCAGACCGACTTGGCGCGTACCAGAAGAAGCCGTACAGCAGATTCTGGTGGCATAAACCAAACTAGCCAACATGTCCTGTCGCTGTCATCTGAGGGCGAATCCCAATGCTTCTGTCAGACGGAGAACTAAAGCTCGCCATCGCCAGAGGGGAGTTGATTATTGACCCGCCTCTGGCAGACGACAGCGATCAATTTAAAGCTGCTTCGATCGACCTGAGATTGGGTAGATCCATCTGGACACAAAGGGAGCCTGAGGATGGGGACCCCAATAGCGGCGCGATCAACGATCTCAGCGAAGTGGGTTTCCACCAATACATGGCGAACTACACTCAGCAAACCGACATTGTGACGACTGGCGGATTTCTTCTCCAGCCGGGGGATTTCATAATCACCGAAACTTTTGAGCGAGTGCACTTGAGCAGGCTACTCTCCGGTAGGGTGGAAGGTAGAAGCAGGCTAGCGCGCATGGGAGTCGGAGTTCACCTCACCGCACCCAAAATCGATCCCGGGTTCGATAGCCGGATTACTCTTGAACTGTTTCACCTGGGTAAGCGGCCTGTATTCCTTCAGTACCAGGCGTCAATCTGCACCCTGCTTGTTGAGCGTTTAGGTATGCCGTCCGGTAGTCCATATGAAGGGATGTTCAACATATGAGCGAGTTGCATTCGACGGATAGATTCCCCTACCGATTCGCCTTTGTATCGTACTGCGTTCAGCTGCCCCAAACCTCCCTCGCCACCTGCGCCACCAGTTCCAGCTTGCGCCACTGGTCGTCCTCGGTGAGCAGGTTGCCGGCGGCGGTTGAGGCGAACCCGCATTGCGGGCTGAGGGCCAGCCGTTCCAGCGGCACGTAGCCGCTGGCCTCCTCGATGCGCTCCAGCAGGTAGTCCCGCGACTCCACCGCCGCTTGCTTGCTGCTGACCAGGCCTAGCACCACCATCTTGTCGTCGGGCATGAAGCGCAGCGGCTCGAAGGTGCCGGCCCGCTCCGTGTCGTACTCCAGCAGGAACCGGTCCACGGCCAGCGATCCGAACAGCCGCTCGGCGATGGCCTCGTAGCCGCCCTCGGCGTACCACTTGCTCTGGTTGTTGCCCCGGCAGATGTGCATCGCGATGGTGGTGCCGGGCCTTTGCGCTCCCTCAAGACAGAAGTTGTCGGCGTTCACCGCCTCCTCGAACATCGCGTCCGGGTCCTCCCCCAGCTCCCGCAAATGCTCCCGCCAGCGCGGATCGACGTAGTAGCTGTAGCGTGGGGCGTCGATCTGGACGTAGTCGACCCCGGCCTCCAGCAGCGCGGCAATCTCTGCTTTGATGAACCCGGCGATCTCCCAGAGCAGGTCCGAGCGGGTGGGATAGAACCGGTCGCTGATGCCCGGCTGGTAGGCGATGGCCGGGAACTGGCTGGGGCTGGGCAACGTCATCTTGATCGGACCCGGCGCGTGCTCCTGCAGGAACCCCCGCTGGTTCTCGGTCAGGCCTCGCACCTGATGCAGCTTGGCCCCAACGACCTGCCGTGTCCCCTGCTCGGATGGCTCACCACCCGGTCCCTGCCAGACCCGCACCACCGCCGGACGCTCCGGCATGACAAAGCCATCCACCGCCTCGATCAGGTCGTTCTGGAACCCGGTACGGCGGAACTCGCCGTCGGTGAACACGGATACGCCGGCGGCTCGCTGCCGTTCCAGCGCTTCCAGGATGGCCCGGTTCTCGACCGCCCGCAGCTCGTCCGCATCCAAACGGCCCGCCTGATAGGCCGCCCGCGCCTCATGCACCTCCGGCGGGCGCAGCAGGCTCCCCACGTGGTCAGCTCGAAAAATGTCCGCCATTGGTTCCCTCCCCCAATGCGACGGGAGCCTGCGTTGTTAGGGGCGAATGATCACTCGCCCCGGCCCGTCGCAGGCGTCAATGCGTCAACCGATTTAATCTGCGATGTAGGTCTCCCCCCACTTGTCCAGGTAAACCACGTCGGACAGGGGCCCGCGGCGCACCGGCCCGAAGTTGCCCATGGGGTAGCCGATGGGCAGGATGGCGTAGGAGTGCACTCCCGGCGGCAGGCCCAGGATCTCCTCAACTTCTTTCTCGTGGCGCAGGTGCCGACTGGTGAGCGTCGAGCCGAGGCCCAACGCGCGGGCGGCTAGCAGCATGTTCTGCACCGCCGGGTAGATGGACGCGCCGGCCGAACGCGTCGGTGTCTCCGCGCCGTCATCCTGGCAGGCCACGATCCACACCGGAGCCTCGTGGTAGTGCTCGGTCAAGTACTCGACCGCGTCGTGCTGCCGGCGGTACCGGCCCGGGCTGGAGCCGGGAGGCGGCTCGCTGCCCCGGTAGCGCGGCCCGACCACCTCGTCAAATGCCTTCTGGTACCACTTCTGCACCTGCTCCTTGATGCTGCGGTCCTTGACCACCAGGAACCGCCAGCGCTGGTTGGCTCCGCCGTTGGCCGCCCACTGCCCGGCCTGCAGGATACGGTGTATCAGCTCGTCGGGCACCGGGTCGGGCTTCAGCCTCCGCATGGCCCGGGTGGTGCGCATGATGTGAAATAGTTCGGTGGATTCCGTCATTGCATTACTCCTCCGCGTCAAATCGCGGCGCGCGCTTTTCCAGGAAGGCGGTCATGGCCTCATGGGGGTACGGCGTGGCGAACCCCAGGGCGAAGGTCTTGATGGTGTACTCCGCCGACTCTGCCTCGCCCAGTTCCAGCCATTTGGTGACGATGTCCTTCTGCGATGCCAGCACGGGCCGGGCCATACCCAGGAACTCCCGCGCCGTATCCATCGCCGTTTTATGTACCTTGTCGTGGGTCACCACCTCGTCCACCAGGCCGATGCGGTGCGCCTCTTTAGCATCTACGATTTCGCCGGTGAGCAGCATCTTGCGTGCCCGGCCGAGGCCCACCGTGGGCGGCAGCAGCGACGCTTCGATCACCGAGGGCAGGCCAACCCGCACCTCCGGCAGCCCGAAGATGGCGTCCGTCGACGCGATGCGGATGTCGGCGGCCAGCGCCAGCTCCAGCGCGCCACCCAGGCACGGCCCCTGTATCGCCGCTACCACGGGTACCGGCACGTCCAGCAGGATGCGGGCGGCCCGGTGCAGGCTGCGGATGAACTGCTCCGCCGTCAGCGGCGTCAGGTCCTTCATCTCGCGCAGGTCTACGCCGGCCGAAAACGCCCGCTTTCCGGCGCCGCGCAGGATGATGGCCCGCACGGTCGGGTCGTTGCCGCACTCCTCCACCCGCTCCCGCAGTTCACGAAACACCGCCGGCCCCAGCAGGTTCAGGTGGGTGCGGCCGTCGATGGATAGAGTGACAATACCAGCTTGCGTTTCTGCGGATATGCTAGCGGCCACGTCGCCCTCTCGAGAGTTAACCACTTGTTCCAACCTTGGAGATGTCGTGCTTCGCCAGGATCGCATCCACGAAAGGCTTGAGCACCCACTCGGCGCACTCTATGTACAACCCGACCACTTCGCACTCCTTTTCCTGATCATAGAAAACCACCACGTCTTTGGCGACGTTATCGCCTTCCCCGAACGGTTTGCCGTTGGTGATGTAGAGCGTTTCCGTATCGGCGTAGTATTTCACCACTGCCTCGTTCTCTTGGTGTTTCACCGTAGATTTCACCACGGCCTGCCTCCGTATCTCTATGAAGGTGTTTCCATCCTTCAATGCCGAGACTACTAGACCCCGGCCGCAACCGGCTCCGGCGCTGCCACCGCGGCCTCGATGAACCGCAGCACCTCGAAGTTGAAGATGTCCGGCTTCTCGAAGTAGACGGAGTGGCCGGCCTCGGGCACCCGCAGCAGCCGCGCGCCGGGGATGGCCCGCACGCCAGCCTCGATGACCTGCGGCGGCGAGATCTGGTCGTCCTCGCCCACGAAGAACAACGTAGGAACTTTGAGGTTCGCCAATTCGGCGGCGTTGGGTCCGGCCGCCATGCCGCCCGGCGGGGTGTGACGCGGCGGGTTGGTGCGCGACACCTGCAGGTACAGGTTAGCCAAGTTGGGATTACGTTGCACGAACAGGGGAGCCACGGCACGGTATCCGATGTCTACGTTGGCGGCGGGGTTGGTCGCCTGCCGCTCCGCCCAGATGCGCTGCTGTTCCAGCACTTCCGGCACGTTCATGCCGCCCACGGTGTCGGCCATCACCAGGCTCCTGACCCGGTGCGGGTAGGCCACGGCGAACCCCAGCATCGTCCGGCCGCCCATGGATTGCGCCACCAGGTGCGCCGACTCGATCCCCAGGTGGTCCAGCAGGCCGCGCAGGTCGTCGACAAACGAGTTCGCGCCCGGCCCGTTGGGCACGTCATACGAGTGGCCAAAACCCCGATGGTCAAAAGTGACGCACCGGTACCGCTGGGAGAAGAAGGGTATCTGCTGCCACCAGCTCAGCAGGTTGCCGCCGGCGCCGTGGGCGAACACGATGGCCTCGCCCTCGCCGTAGCTCTGGTAGTGCAGGTCAATTCCGTTGATTCGCGCGCTGCTCACGTTGCACCTCTGCGGAGTGTCGGTATGGGTATGGGATGGGGGACGTAGTTCGCTCGCCCCCAAGTTTGGCATCGCCGGCCCACCGTGGCAATCCCGTATACCGGGCAACAGCCGGCGATGGATAGAATATTGTGATATTCGTCATCAATCTATATGCCTTGTACGCATACTTTCAAAAGGCGTAGAATGCGGGCCGTTGCGCAACGGCAATCGTCGCGTTGCGCCGCTTTCCTTAACCAACCGCCATGAGCAGTAACGCCGCACCGTCCGCCGGGCCACGCTCTCGCTTCCGCCGGCCCAACATCTACTACGGCTGGTACATCGTCGTCATCACTGGCTTCGTGATGACCGTCGCCACGGTGCCCATGTTCCATGCGATGACGCTGTGGAATCCGGCGCTGGAAGCCCATTTCGGCTGGAAACGGGGCGCCCTGTCCATGGCCATGGCTTTGACGCGGATTGAAGGCGGGTTGATGGGCCCCATCGAAGGCTATCTCACCGACAAGCTGGGCGGTCGGAAGATGGTGCTGATCGGGTTCATCATCCTGGGCTTCGGTTTCCTGGCTTTTTCCCAAATCGGCGCCGGATTCTGGCCGGTTTCGCCTCTTTACACCTTCTACTTCGCCTTCATGGTGATGGCCCTGGGGCAGGGCATGGGCAGTTGGGTGCCCATGATGACCACCATCAACAACTGGTTCTCCCGGCGTATGGCAACCGCCATGGCTTGGGCCAACTGGATCAGCCGCGGCGGAGCTCTGATGGTAGTGCCCCTCATCGGATTGGGCATCAATAGCCCCATCGGATGGCAGGGTACTGCGTTGGTGGTCGCCGTAGTGGTGTTCGGCTCCGCCATTCCGCTCTCCCTGGTAATTCGCAACAAACCGGAGGACATGGGCCTGCAGATGGACGGAGAGGCCGAGCCAGCCGGCCGTGGGCGTGGCGGTCAGCGTGGCCCATCCGCGCCGCAGGGTTTGACGGCCCAGCAGGCGGTACGCACCGCGGCGTTCTGGCTCATCGCCGTAGGACACGGTCTGACCAGCATGATCATCCTGGCCATCATGACCCACCTGGGCCTGTTTTTGAACGACGCCGGGTTCGGGGGACATATCGCGCCGGTGGTCACCACCTATACCTTCGTCGCCATGTGGGCGCAGCTGCTTGGCGGATACGTGGGCGACCGGTTCCCCAAGCGCGTCAGCATTTTCGTCTTCACCACGATTCAGGCCGGCGCCGTGGTCCTGTTGACCTTCAGCACCGACCTTTGGATGTTCTACGCATTCGCCGTCGCTTTCGGCCTGGGATTCGGCGGACGCAACCCGCTAACGACTTCAATTCGGGGCGAGTACTTCGGACGGGGCAATTTCGGCAAAATCCTGGGCATCAGCACCATCCCAATGAATATTCTGCTGCTGGGGGCCGGCCCCTTCGCCGGTTACATGTACGACTGGCAGGGGTCCTACACCGTGGCTTTCCTGGTGCTGTCAGGGTTCAACTTCCTGGGCGGTATCTGCTTCCTGTTCGCCAAGCGTCCTCGCATCCCGACCGCCCCCGCGGCCGCCGTCCCCGTACCTGCTCCGGCGCCGGCCGGCGGCGACTCGTAGCAGCGACCACGGCGCGGGACGGCCGCGCACCGTACAAACGATTGAGGGCGGGTTCGGAACCCGCCCTCGTCGGTTTGCGTCCGTGCCGTCGCCGGTCAGCCCAGGTCGGTCTCGGTGATCTCGATGTTCTGGATGGCCAGACGCTCCGTGGGCTGGGAGTTTTCGCCGCTGCGGCTCTGCCGGACCGGCGACGTGGCCAGCGCTTCCAGCACGTCGTCGCCGTCGGTGAGTTGCCCGAAGATGGTGTAGTTGGGCGGCAGGCCCACGTCCGCGCCGTGGACGATGAACCACTGGCTGCCGTTGGTGTTGGGGCCGGCGTTGGCCATGGCCAGGGTGCCGCGCGTGTACGAGCGCGTCACTTCCTCGTCGCGGAAGCGGTAGCCGGGTCCGCCGGTGCCGTCGCCGCGCGGGCAACCGCCCTGGATCATGAACCCGTTGATTACCCGGTGGAACTGGTTGTCTTCGTAAAATCCGTCCCGCGCCAGGAAGACGAAGTTGTTGACGGTCAGCGGAGCCACTTCCGAAAGCAGCTCGACGGTCATATCGCCCTTGTCGGTCTTGATGATGGCGTGGTAGCGCTTGGTCCCTTCAATGACGAGGCCGGGCGAATTCTCATATTGCTTGGGGGGCATCTAATGTCTCCTGGTAGTCGTGGAGCGGATAAGTCCCGCCGATTATACCCTACGGGCTACATTATCTACCGTTGCTATAATTCGCGCCGACGACGTTCCGCGCCCTGATGCGTGATATCGCGCCCGACAAGGAGCCACCCATGCCAAATCCCACCGTCCACATCATCGCCACCGGCGGCAGCATTGCCGGCGTCGGCCCCGACCGCATGGACTACACCCTTTACCCCGAGATCGGTGACCACCTGACCATTGACCAGAACCTGGCCCGCGTGCCGGAGATCGGCGACAACTTCGACATCATCGCCGAGGACATGGTCAGCGTGGGCAGCACCGCCATCGGCCCGGCCAACTGGATCGCCCTGGCCGAACGCATCCACGCCATTGACCGCGACGAGCCGGACACCGCCGGCATCGTCATCACCCACGGCACGGCCACCCTGGAGGAGACCGCCTACTTTCTGCACCTGACCGTCAAGACCGAGCGCCCGGTGGTCATCACCGGCGCCATGCGTCCGCCCACGTCCATCAGCACCGACGCCGACCTCAACCTGCTGGACGCCGTGCGCATCGCCGCCACGCCCGAGTCCGCCGGCATGGGTGTGCTCACCGTGCTCAACAACGAGATCCACTGCGCCCGCGAGGTCTACAAGGCCAACACCCTGCGCGTGGAAACCTTCAAGCCCAATGAGCTGGGTTTTCTCGGCTACGCCGACTCCGACCACCGCGTCGTCTTTTATCGCCGGCCCGTCCGCAAGCACACCACCGACACGCCCTTCCGCGTGGACGGCATGAGCGACCTGCCTCGGGTGGACATCGTGCACGCCTACGCCGGCGCGGACGGGATGCTCATCGACGCCGTGCGCGCCCACGCCGATCAAACGGGGCAACGCACCGGCCTCGTCCTGGCCGGCTTCGGCGCGGGCACCTTCCCGCCGGCGGTGATCTCGGCCGCTGAGGCCGCCGTGGCCGGCGGCATGCCCGTGGTCCTCGCCAGCCGATCCAGCGCCGGTCGCGTGGTGATGACGCCGCGCAAGGAAGAGCAGGGATTCATCGTCTCCGACAACCTGATGCCGCAGAAGGCGCGGATCCTATTGATGCTGGGCTTGACCGTAACCCAGGACCGCGACGCGCTGCAAGAGATGTTCTACACCTACTAATGGCATACGAACGCACGCGGGTCAGGAAATGTTCGGCATTGGTTGGTAGCTCTGTTGGAAGGACTTTTCAGACTGGGTTGCCGAGCCGGAAGTTGTTGGCTATGCTTGCGCGAACATCCGAGCCTGTAAAGAGATACCTAATCTCAGCTGGAGGTCCCATGCGACCCAATAAAGTCATCACGTCGCTGCTGGTCGTAGTCGTCTGCGCTTTGGCCACATCCGGCGTGTTCCTGTTCAACAATGTTGGTTCCGACGGAGGCCGATGCCCTTCCGACTGGCCGGATCAGTCCTACGTGGGACCGCTGCTGAAATCCGATCACGGCACCATCGGCTACCAGGGTTTTCACACCGATGGAGAAGGCGAGGAGTGGTACATCATCCGGAGTTCCGACAGCAACGGGTACACCACCGTGCGCGCGTACGAGGCCGACGATAGCTATAGCGGCGGATATCGCGTAGGTTCGCCGGATGAGGTCTGCTACCTGATGGTCCGCCGATCCGAGGCCGAGGCCGACGCTGCTGAACCGAGCCAGGTGGTGTTCCAAAAAGAGCAGGAGGAGCCGGAACGGTTGTTGACTATGGCCCCGTCAGATGGGGACCAGGGCGGCACCGACCTCACGGAGGGTGACATGGTGGCCATTTTGGCTGCCGCGCTGGAGATCAGCCGGCACTCCGGTGCCTTGGTCGCCGCCGATCTGCCCACCTCCGCGCCCGAAATTCGCCAATATGCGGGCATGGTGACCGCACGTGAAACCGCGATGAACGCGCAGCTGGCGACCCTGGCCGGAAGAGGCCATGACGCCCGTGTCGCCGAGATCCGAACCCTGGTGAACCGGCTGGTGTCCAACGCGAAGGCGATCCAGGCGGGAAGGCCCGCGTTGTTGCTCGCGCTGCAATCGGAAATCGGAATCAGAGATGACTTGACTCAGATCAATCGCAACCAGTTGTTCCCGAACGCCGACGAGAGCATGGACGAACAGTTCTATAGCCTGGTATCCCGCCTGGATGACGGCTCGGCGAGTTCAGGAAATGCCTCCAGCGCTGACGTGTTGCGCTACACGCATCTGAGCAGCCTGTCGTCGAACGCGGTTTTGAGTCAGACCTTTTTGACGGTAGCCAGCCTGATGAGGGACCCGACATACGTAGCGCGGATCCGGGAGTCGTACGACTCGGTTGCCGATCGAATCGGTCGTGACGTCGAGTATCTCGCAGCCACGGGCGACTCCAGCCTGGAGCAGATGGTTCTCCGCTACGCCAGACAGTCGCTCAACGCGGGCACCGGCAGCGGACCAGGCAACTACTTCGTCCGGTTGGAAAGCCGGCTCAAGCTGGTGGCAGCCGAAAACGACCGCATCGACGACAACGCGCACACCCTGGCCCGATTGCGGGATGAAATCGGTCGTCTAACCGCCGATGTCCTGGGGCGGGAGCACCCAACGCCCGAAACGATGCCCGAAACGGTCGTCGACAACCCCGGGGTCACGGATACCGAAGTGCGGTTTGGCCAGTCGGCAGCGCTGACGGGACCATCGGCGGTTCTGGGCACGCAGATGGAGATCTGAATTCGGGCGGCGTTCAGAGAGGCTAACGCGGCGGGAGGTGTGCATGGTCGCACTTTGAATCTCCTCCCTACGCTCGATGATCGCTACGAACCCGACGCCGCGTTCGCAAACACCCAGAAGCTGATTGAAGAAGAGCAGGTGTTTGGCCTGATTGGAGCGGTGGGAACTCCAACCTCCCGGGCGGCGTCCCCGTTGGCAAACGCGGAAGGCGTGCCCTTCATCGCTCCGTTCACCGGCGCTCAACTGTTGCGCGACGATGCGTTGACCAACGTGCTCAACCTGCGCGCCTCGTATCACCAGGAAACCAAGCGGATGGTGGAATACCTTGCCGGTCGTGGGCTTACCCAGGTGGCCGTGCTCTATCAGAACGATTCATACGGTGTGGACGGGCTGATGGGCGTGGAGCAGGCGCTGGACGGACATGGATTGGATCCGGTGGGGTCCTGGTATTACCGGCGCAACACCACCTCTGTGCAATCAGCGGTTTACCGCATAGCGGCCGCGGAGCCGCAGGCGGTGATCATCATCGGCGCCTCCGATCCGGCGGCCCAGGCGATCAAGCTGCTGCGCGAAAAGCTGGGTTCCGATACGATCTTCATGAATGTGTCTTTCGTGGGCAGCGACGCCCTGGCCGCAGAGCTCGCCACCCTTGGCGAATCAAGCGACAACGTGTTCTTCACGCAGGTGGTGCCCCTGCCGGGCAATACCGATGATCCCCTCATTGCCAAATACCGGGCCGCCCTGACTGCGTATGACGCCCAGGCGGAGCATGGCTTCGTCTCGCTGGAGGGCTACCTGGCGGGACGCCTTGCCATCGAGGGTCTTGAACGTTGCGGCGCGAACGTCACCCGGACGTGCTTCCTGAACGCGGTCCAGACCGCCGGCGCCTTCGACCTGGACGGCTTCGAGCTGATGTTCGGCTCCACCGACAACCAGGGGTCTGACGCAGTGTTCCTGACTCAGATCGATGCGAACGGGGAGTACAGCGTGGTTCCGTAACCTCGCGGGCTTCCCCTGATGCGCGGTTGAACTCGCGGCAGCCTCGGTCAATCCGAACTCCCCGTCTTCGAACTCGGTTGCGGGGAGTTTTCCTTATGCTGGGTCACTGCATCCGTGCGAATCACGTGGCCGGGCGCCCTGGCTGACTGCGTTATAATGCGCCGTACATCCCGCAAGCAACGGGAGTGCGCCGGCATGATTCAAGAACGCGACGCCGCTTATCTGGCCGACTTGGTTGAAAATCTTCGCCGACTGCCCCACGAACCCGAGTGGGTGGAGTTCAAGGTCAACAACGCAACCGAGCCGCAGACGATTGGCGAGTACATATCAGCACTGGCCAACGCAGCCGCGCTGAACGAGCAAGACGCCGCTTACATGCTTTGGGGCATTGATGACGACAACCACGCTATCGTCGGCACGCGGTTCCGGCCGTCCACTGCAAAGCAAGGCAACGAACCCTTGGAAAGCTGGATGCGGCGTGGATTGACACCTCGGATAGATTTTCGTTTTCACGAAGTTGTGATTGCCGGAAACTGTGTAGTCGTGCTGGAAATTGAACCGACAAAGCAACAGCCTGTTGCTATCTTGGGAAGAGAATATATTCGTATTGGCGATGTCAAGACGGAGCTTCGTAACCATCCCGAAAAGGAACGCGCTCTGTGGAACCTTTCCGAAAGAGCAAGCTTTGAAGATGGAGTAGCCGCAGAGCGGTTGAGTGGTGACGACATCATTGGCAAACTCAATTATGGAGCGTACTTCAATCTACTCCAAAAACCAGTACCGGAGAGTCTTGACTCCATCCTATACGAACTCGAGCAAGACCGGCTAATTGCGCCCTGTGCTGCCGGGGGCTGGAATATCACCAACTTGGGCGCCATCTTATTCGCCAACCGGCTTGGCGATTTTCGACGACTCGAGCGCAAATCTATCAGAGTCATTCAGTACCAGGGAGCCAGCCGAGCCGAATCCGTGGGCGAACGTCAGGGTTCTTGGGGTTACGCAGCAGGCTTCACTAATTTGATCAAATACATCAACGACAGAATATCCAATGAAACCATCGGGCAAGGATTGCGCCGGATATTGCCTATGGTCCCTGAGTTAGCGGTGCGGGAGCTGGTAGCCAATGCGCTGATTCATCAGGATTTTTCGGTGACTGGAGCCGGGCCTATGGTTGAGGTCTTTGACGCCCGAGTTGAGATTACGAATCCTGGGGCACCGCTGGTAGACACACAGCGGTTCCTCGGCAGCCCGCCTAGATCGCGCAACGAAACGCTGGCGTCCATGATGCGTCGCATTGGCGTATGCGAGGAGCGCGGCAGCGGCATTGAGAAAGCTGTTTTAGCGGTGGAAGCAGAGTTGTTACCTGCGCCGCTGTTTGAATCGGACGAAGGGTTCACACGGGCCGTGCTGTTCGCGCATAAAGATTTATCCGATATGGACCGTGCGGAACGAGTGCGCGCCTGCTACCTGCACGCCTGCCTGCATTACAAGCTGAACCAGCCGATGAACAACACGTCGCTGAGGGAACGGTTTGGCATTGCGAGCGACCACGTTGACCGGGCATCCCGACTGCTTAGAGAAGCTGTAGAAGATGGACTGATTGTCGTCCGAGACCCCGACGTTGGCAATAGGTTCCGCACGTATCTACCATTTTGGGCAGCATGACTTTATTTGCACGCCATTTGCAAATTCCCCGAAAATCCCGCGTTTTCCCCATGGAGTCGGCTTTTCCCTACGGGATGGACCGCTCGATTTTTATTTGCACGCCATTTGCAAATTCCCCGAAAATCCCGCGTTTTCCCCATGGAGTCGGCTTTTCCCTACGGGATGGACCGCTCGATTTTTATTTGCACGCCATTTGCAAATTCCCTGAAATCCGCAGGTTTCCATTCCATTAATCGCTCAGGTTCTACGGTGAATCGCGCGCGGTTTTGCTTGCACGTTGCTTGCAAAATCACCCGATACTGCTGGCGATGTGGAATTGCGCCGCCGCCGTGTATAATGCGCCAAATCCCGCCCCTGGCCACCATTTGAGGAGCGCAATATATGGCACAGGCAGCCGGCGTCAGTCCCTCTCAACCCGCGACGCAGGAAGCGCCGCCCCGCACCAAGGGCTCGGTCATGGCGACGACCCTGGTGGGCGCCCACGCCTTCGAGCACCTGTACGCCCACAGTATCCCCATCATCATTCTGGCCATCATCACCGAGTTCGAGCTGGGTGCGCTCAGCGTCGGCGCGGTGGTGGCCATCCGCTCCATCTTCGGCGGGATCACCAGCACTGCCGGCGGGTTCCTGGTGGACCTGTTCCACCACCGGGTGGCGTGGGTCCTGTCCATCAGCACCTTGATGATCGGCACGGGCTACCTGCTCATGTCCATCGCCCCATCCTACATCCTGATCCTCGGCGCCATCGCCCTGGGCTCCATGGGCAGCGCATTATGGCATCCGCCGGCCCTGGGCCTGCTGGCCCGGCGCTTCCCCGAGCGACGCGGCCTGTTCATCTCCATGCACCGCTCCACCGGCAGCATCGGCGACGTCATCGGCCCGCTGGCCGCCGGCGCCCTCATCGCCGGCGCCCTGACGTGGACCGGCGGCGCCGGCGAGGCCGAGGTCGGGGTCTCCTGGGCGCTGCCCTGGGGCACCGTGGACTGGCGGTACATCCTGGGGTTCAGCACGCCGATCATGTTCGTCGCCACTGTGGTCATCTTCATCCTGCTGCGCAACGCCGGCAGCGAGCGTCCGGTCAACGTCGACGTCGGCGCCCGCATCCGCACCAACTGGGCCGGCATGAAGGACGCCTTCCGTGGCACCGGGATGTGGGCCATCTTCACCGTCTCCGCCGTGCGAGGCATGGCCGACCGCTCCCTGGTGTTCCTGGTTCCTCTCTACCTGATCCACCTGGGCGTGGGCGAGTTCCAGGCCGCAGTTCACGTCATGCTGATGGTGCTGCCCGGCATACTCTTTGGCCCGATCATCGGCTCGCTGTCCGACCGGATCGGCCGGCGCCCGCTGATCATATTCATCATGGGCGTCACCACGATGCTCACCATCGCGATCATCATGGTCAGCGGCGAGGGCTACACCCCGTGGATCACCGCGTTCGTCGCCATCTACGGCATGATGAACTTCTCGGTAAACAACCTGACCCAGGCCGCCGCCGCCGACATCGCCGCCGGACGCCGGCTGGAGTCGAGTTTCCTCGGCCTGATGTGGGGCAACAACACGCTTTTCGGAGCCATCGCCGCCTTCATGATCTTCGGCCCGGTGGAGTGGTTCGACTGGCAGTACGGCTTCTTCATCGCCGCCGGAATCTACTTCGCGGGGTTCCTCATCTCGCTGATGATCCCCGGCAAGCCGCGCGAGCCCGAAGCCGTTCCCATGCCGGCCTAGTCACCGCGCAACCCGATGGCCGCGGCACAGCAGACGCTGCCGAAAGCGCCGAGCGAGGGTGGACGCCGCACCGGAAACGGTGTGCTGGCGTCCACCCTCATTGGCGCACACGGCTTTGAACACCTCATCTCCAACAGCATCCCGTTGCTGACCACGGTCATGGCCGTGGATCTGGGGCTGGGCGCGCTGCAGGTGGGGGCCATCGTGGCGGTGCGTTCGGCCTCGGCCGGTATCACCAGCGTGACCGGCGGGTTCCTGTCCGACCTGCTCCACCACCGGATCGCGTGGGTGCTGTCCATCAGCGCACTGCTGACGGCGGTGGGACTGCTGCTGATCGCGATCTCCCCGTCCTACGCCGTGATCCTGCTGGCGCTGGCGTTGGCGTCCTCGGGGGCGGCGCTTTGGCATCCGCCGGCGTTAGGTCTGCTGGCCCAGCGGTTCCCCACCCGTCGCGGGCTGTTCCTGTCGATGCACCGGTCCACCGGCAGCGTGGGCGACGTGGTGGGCCCGATGATCGCCGGCATTCTGCTGCTGGGGGCTCTGCGCTGGGAGGCCGCCGACGGGCTGGCCGTCGGTTGGGAACTGGGCCTGGAGCCGGTCAGTTGGCGCTGGATACTGGCCTTTGGCGCCCCGATCATGTTCATCGCCACGTTTGTAATCTACGGGCTGCTTCGGCACGCTGGAAATGCTCCGCCGGTGAACGTTGACCTGGGGCAGCGGCTGCGCACCATGTGGCAGGGCACCTACGTCGCCTTCCGTGGGACGGGCCTGTGGGCCATCTTCGCGGTGGCCGCAGTGCGCGGCATGGCCGACGGGTCCATGCTGTTCCTGGTGCCGCTTTACCTGACCCAGGCGTTGGGCATCAACACCTTCCAGGCCTCGGCCCACCTGGCGCTGATGGTAGGGCCGGCGATGGTCACCGCCCCGCTGCTGGGCGCGCTGTCCGACCGGGTAGGACGCAAGCCGCTGATCGTCTTCCTGATGGCGTTTGCCACGGTTCTGACCATTGCCATTCCCCTGGGCGGGCCACAGTATTCGGTGTGGGTAACGGTCTGCGTCGCGCTATACGGATTGCAGCACTTCACGGTGATCAACCTCACCTCGGCGGCCGCGGCGGATGTCGCTGCGCGCTACCGCCTGGAGTCCAGCTTCCTCGGCCTCATGTGGGGCAACAACGTCCTCTTTGGAGCCGTGGCTGCCGTGTTCATCTTCGGCCCCATCGAGTGGCTGGGCTGGCAGTACGGCTTCTTCATCGCCGGCGGCATCTACGCCGTGGGCTTCCTGGCCTCGCTGGCCATCCCCGGCCGGGAGCGGGAGCCGGCGATGGCGTAGTCCGGTGCTACAATGTGGGATATAAAAACTTTCCAGGGCACAAAGGAACGATGATATGACATCACCGAAGCGCAGAGTGTTTTTCAGTTTTCATTACGAAAAAGACGCATGGCGTGCCGCACAGATTAGAAACGCTGGCACTTTGGAAGGCAACGAGCCTATCACCGACAATAACTGGGAAACCATCAAGAGAGGCGGAGAGTCTGCCATCCAACGGTGGATCGACCAACAAATCAGTACTAGGTCATGTACCGTAGTCTTGATCGGAAGGGAGACGGCGCGTCGCAAGTGGGTAGAGTACGAAATCGTCAAATCGTGGAACTCAGGAAAAGGTGTCTTTGGCATTTACATCCACAACCTGAAAGATCGTTTCGGTTACCAGACCGGCCAAGGAGGAAATCCATTTGACGGTCTGTGGTTTAATGGCACCGGGCGAGCAATGTCGACGGTGGTGAAAACCTACAACCCACCATACTGGAACAGTCAGGCGGTATACCAATACATCACCAACAACATAGCGGCATGGGTCGAAGACGCAATCAGACAGCGCAACTGATGATGAAGCAATCACCATGGCCAGCCAACCGGAATACGACGCCAATTCCGAGGCGGTGCGGACGCACCTGACCATACTGCAGGACGTGATCCGGCGCATGGCCGGCAACAGCGCGTCCTGCAAGAACTGGTGCATTGTCCTGGTGGCCGCCATCCTGGTGCTGGTGGCACGGACCGGCGCTCCCGCCTACGCATTGCTGGCGCTGATCCCGGCCATATTGTTCCTATTCCTGGACGCCTACTACCTGGCGCTCGAACAGGTCTTTCGCCAGTCCTACAACGCGTTCGTGGCCCGGCTCCACGCTGGCGCGGTGACCCTGGCCGACCTTTACGTGGTCAGGCCCGGCCGACCGGTGGGCCGGCAGATGCTGGTCAGCCTCCGGTCCACGTCCGTCTGGCCCTTCTACCTGGCGTTGGTGGCGGCGATCCTGCTGGTGTGGCTGCTCGGATACTTGCTGCCGCCAGGAGGCTGGTTCTCCTACGCGCCGCTTGCGCCCTGACCCTGCGGCCGGGCCGGCTATAATGAAAGATGCGAACTGGCTAAACGTGCATTTTTGCCTGAACAATATGACGGATGTTCAAGTTCGAGACGCGGCTGATACCACCCGCGCTCTCATCAACCGCCTCCTCCCCCCTGCCGCCTGACGTTATGACCGCCGCACGAACTGCCGGACTGCTGCTTTTGATTGCCGCCGTAGCCACGGCGGTGTCGGTATTGACCCGGCTCACCAGCAGCATGGAGCCGCCCGAAGGGGCGCCCGTCCAATTCACCATCATCCTGAGCACCGGCGTGTACGCCATCGCCGGTGCCACCCGGATACTCGCCGGCCTGGGCCTGCTGGCGGCGGCGGTATTTCTGCGACGGACAATGTCGGCCTGGCATCGGGGGGCGGACACAGCCACCCTGCTGCTGGGAGCTTCGGGGGCGGTCACCGCAGTATCCGGCGCGTGTATGCTGGCATTGGCGATGGAGATCCCCCAGGCAGCCAACGGCGGAACCGGCCCCGTCGTCGCTCCGATTGTTTGGGAAATACCGGGCTGGGTCGAACCAATGGACGCCGCACGCTGGATAACCGGCAAGATCGGCTTCACCCTGGCCGGACTTGGGCTGATCGCCCTGGGGCCGGTGCAGTGGCGCATAGGGGGCCTGCTCAAGGTCTCGGCCGTGGCCGACGTGATCATCGGCGTTGCCATGCTGTTCATCTGGGTGGATGCCGCCACGGTGATGCACCGCGTCTCCGGCATTGCCTTCCTCGCCTGGCTCATTGTGAGCGGCCTGTGGCTGGTCGCCGGCCGATTCAAGCCGCCGGCCATCGAACAAGACGATCCTCAAAACGCAACCGGAGAGTACGAATATGGCCGACCGCGCTAATAACCTCGCCACCGTCCGCCGCATCCGCGATGAGCTGACCGGACTGCTTGACGGGATGGACTACTGCCTGGACTGGAAAGACGGCGATAACTGGTGTGCTCGGGAGGTACTCTACCACCTGGTGGACACGCCCGAGGGCGGCATCGGCAGCGTCATTGCCGGTGTTCTGGCCGGCACGCTGCCGGAAGTCACCATCCTGCCCGATGCCAACAACATGACGCCGGAGCGCATGGCGGCCGACATTGACGATGCCCTGGCCGGCCCCCTGGCCATCCTGCAAACCGCCGAGGACGCCATTGCCAACACCGGCGATAGCGACTTTGTGGAAAGGACCGCCATGGCCCACCTGCCACACCGCGGCATCCACGAGCAACGCACGGCACAATCGTTCATCGACGGCCTGGAGCGACACTGGGGCGAGCACCTGAACCAGATCCGCGCCATCCGCGAAGCGCTTGGGATGTGATCGCTCAGCAACCTGTTTGACACCCACGAAACCGCCCGGTTATATTTCGCCTAATTTCGTTCTCAAAAAGGGAGGAAACCAACTATGACGACTCAGAGGGGCAGAATTCGGTTTGACGCGGGCAACGTGGCTTTCGTCGTGCAGCATGAGCTTTGGGACGGCAACATCCAGGACCATTCGGACCAGGGAGTGGTCATTCTGGTTGAAGTGGGCGGCGAGACCGCGCTGCGCTTCAACTGTTTCGACATCGAGAAAAGCTACGTTTACGCACCGGACGGCGAGAACATCAACTACCGCATGGACCACACCGTCGACGGCAACCCCATCGGCTGGTCGGTCAAGACCATGCGCAGCAATCTGGCCGCCATGCTGACCCGGGCCGGCCATGCCGACGCCGCCGGGGCGCTGGATACGAACGCGGTCAACGCGGCGCTGGACGAGGTGGACGCCACCGCCCGGGTCAAGTTCGCCGCCGAGCGCAACACCGTCAAGCACAACCGCGGCACCGACATCATCGAAGCCGGCAACATCCGCTTCGGCCTGGAGATGCGCCGGCAGGCCTCCGGCGACGGCGGGCTGGCCATCCACGTGCTCAGCGACCTCGCCGGGAACACGGGCCGCGTGTTCACGGAAGAGACCGAGCTGCTGGCCTTCGACTGCTTCCGCGACGAGCCGCACTACCACTACGGCCCGCGCAACAAGAACCACCGGATCTTCTGGGACAAGACCCTGGTCCCCGACCCGCTGGGCTGGTGTCTCGATCAGTTCAAGACCGGCAAGCTCAAGGCCATGCTCGAGCGGGCCGGCTACCCCGGCGTCGCCGCTGACTTGGACGAGGACCTCCTCGCCTCGGTGATCCCCCAGGTGGAATCCCGTGGCCGCGAGATGGAAGCCGGTGGCATCCCCGCCGAGGTCACGCCCAACCTGGTGCAGTAATCCCAACAGCGCGGGCCAGGGCCATCAGGCCGAATTTGCTGCCGCCGGCAATCCTGCCGGCGGCAGCACTCTCCCGTGTGTTTGCCGGTGTAAAACGCGCGGTGTTAGACTCGTTTCGCCCACGGTACACACCATGACCACCGCCGCACAAAAATTGCTAACCGCTGACGACCTCCTGGATCTGTATGCCCAGGGTGTGCGCGGCGAATTGATCAGGGGGGTCCTGTACAAAACAGTGGCTGCCGGAATTGAGCACGGCGAAATCGTAATCAACTTTGCTGCCGAACTCCGCACATTTGTCCGTCCGCGCCGTTTGGGTCGCGTGGTGGGTTCCGATGCCGGAATACGGCTGGAGCGAGATCCCGATACAGTCCGTGAACCCGATATCGCGTTCATTTCGGCGGAACGGCTCCCGTTGGATCAACGGGTCAGCGGGTATGCTGAGGTGGTGCCCGATCTGGTGGTGGAAGTCTCCTCGCCCGGTGATCGTACGGCGGCGACATACGACAAGGCGCAAATGTGGCTGCGCCACGGCGTTCGCCTGGTTTTGATCGTCTATCCGAACACCCGGACCATCCTGGCCCTGCCTGCCGAAGGATCTGAGAGAACGTTGAGCGAGGACGATATTCTGGATTGCGGCGAAATCTTGGCCGGCTTCAGCTGCGCAGTACGAGATATTTTCAACACCTGAACCCTCAGTTGCCACGCGCAGACAATGGCCTCAAACTCAGACATCACCGTCAAACTGATCGAAACGCCCGCCGAACTCGAGGGTGCGTTCAGCCTGCGCATCCGCGTCTTTGTGGGCGAGCAGGGCGTCCCCGCCGACATCGAGCTGGACGAATTTGATACCGCCGACGACACCGTCCACGCCGTGGCCCTGCACGACGGCGTCGTCATTGGCACCGGCCGGCTCCTGCCCGACGTCGATGGCAAGGGGCCGCACATCGGACGCATGGCGGTGGAGCAGGACAGGCGGCGCTATGGCGTGGGCGGGCAGGTGCTCGACTTTTTGGAAGAACAGGGCCGCGAACGGGGTTTCCGGCAGATCACCCTCCACGCCCAGGAGTACGTCAAGTCCTTTTACGCCGGCCACGGCTACAGGGAAGTCGGCGAGGTCTTCGAGGAAGCCGGCATCCCCCACCGTGAAATGGTCAAGGAACTGTAGCAACCGGAGAGGCATCACGCATGGGAATTCTGACCGACGACATGAAGCGGGTCCTGACCGAGCAGCGCCTGATCTTCGCCGCCACCGTCTGCCCGGACGGCACGCCCAACCTGTCTCCCAAGGCCACCACCATGATCTGGGACGACGATCACATCCTGTTCACGGACCTGGCTTCACCGGGCACCATGCGCAACCTGGAGCACAACCCGTCCATCGAGATCAACGTCGTGGACCAGTTCGCCCGCAAGGGCTACCGCTTCAAGGGCACCGTGGCCGTCCACTCCGGCGACGAGCTGGAGGCGACGGTGAAGGAGCGGATGCGCAACGGCCCATCCAACGTGACGAGCCTGGCCGACAGCGTGCGCGCCGTGGTCCTGATCCGCGTGGAGCAGGCCCTGCCCCTGGTGTCCCCCGGCTACTGGGGCGGCGCCACCGAGGCGGACACCCGGCGCAACTGGGAAGAGTACTGGGGCAACATCAACGCCGGCTGGCACGAACGCCACGCCGAGCCGGCATCGTCCCAGCCGGCGTAGGGGCGAATAATGATCCGCCCCCGCCGTGCGGCTGAGGGTTAGGCCACCGCCGCCTCCTCCACGCCGTCCATAACGCGCACTTCCATCTTGGCGATGTGGCTGGTGGGACGGTCGCCCAGGGCGCTCCGCTCCGGCGACGCGAAGTAGGCCGCTTCCTTCTCCGCGATTTCGTCGGCGCTGTCGAACCGCCGTACCCAGATGAATTCCGTGCGGTCAGCGTTCACGTAGCTGGAGACCACCGGGATGCCCAGCCGGTCGTGCAGCGGCCGAATGTGCTCGTTGAACAGGCCGAGCCAGGAGTCCATCATGCCGCGGTTGATGGTGTAGATGCGCAACTGGTAGGTAGCCATTATTATCCTCCTTGAGTTTTTGCTTGCATGGATAAACAGGATAAAAGGGATAAATTTATCCTGTACATCCATGCAAATTGCCCACGGTCAGGCGACCTGGTACTGGGCGATAGCGTCCTGGCTGAAGGAAAGGCCCAGACCCGGACGGTCGGGCACCACCAGGTCCCCGTCCACGATGTCCGGCGTCTCGTCGAACAGCCGCAGCGACCACGGCATGTACTCCACCGTCAGCCCGTTGGGAATGGCTGAGATCGTGTGCACCTGCACCTCGGGTATCAGGTGGGACACCACCGGCAGGTTGAAGGCCTCAGCCATGCCGGCGATCTTGCGGAAGGGCGTGATGCCGCCGGCCCGCAGCAGGTCCACCATCACGATGTCGATGCTGCGTTGCTCGACCATGTGGCGGAAGGGCCGGATGCCGTAGACGTACTCGCCGGCCGCGATGGGCGTGGTCAGCGCATCGGCCACACGAGCCAGCCCCTGATAATCGTCCCGGGCCACCACGTCCTCCAGCCAGAAGAGGTGGTACTCCTCAACCATGCTGCCGATCTGGATGGCCTGGTTCACGTTCCAAAGCTGGTTGATGTCGCACATCAGGTCGATGTCGGGGCCGATGGCATCCCGCAGGGTGCGGATGCGGGCCACCTCGCGTGCGGCCGTGGATTCCGCGCCCATCTGCGTCTTCATCTGGCGAAATCCCTGCTCCACCAGGCGCGGGCCGGCCTCGGATAGGTACTCCAGACCCATGGGCCGCATCAGCGCGCCGCTGGCGTAGGTGGGCGCCCGGTCCCGGTAGCCGCCCATCAGCCCGCACACGGTCTGGTCCAGCGCCTTGCCCTTGATGTCCCACACCGCCATGTCGATGGGCGCCAGACCCAGCGACAAGATGCCTTCCGGCCCGGCCGACGAGCAGGCGTCCATCAGCTTGCCCCACACGGCCTCGGGATTCATCGGGTCTTCACCTACTGCCAGCTCCACCAGGTCGTCCACCGCCCGCCGCAGCGCGTGCACCAGCGGGCCGCCGAAAAAGGTCAGGCCGATGCCGTTGATGCCCTCGTCGGTGTGGAGTTCCAGCGTGACGAACTCGCGGGTGCCCGGTTGATCGATGCCCACCACCAGCGGGTTGTCCGCCGGTGTCTGCAGAACGCGCGTAGTGCCGCCGGTAATTCTCATAAGGGTTAACTCCGTGCTTGGTATGGCGTAAGGCAATGTAGCACGCGCCTACAACACCGGCAACACGGATACGCAACGGCCACCGCTTCCTGACGAGTTTTGTGCGCCTGGCACTGGCAACAAGACAAAGAATCGATTAAATCCAGGACGCCTTCCGGGGAGGAGCGGTAACTATGGTCACACCAAGTGCGGCGGCACGCAACAGACTGGGTGGTTGGATGCTTTCGCCGATTATCACAGCCAGCGCCGGCTCACTGTACACGACAGCTAGAATATCCGCGCGCTGGCGTACCAGTTCAACATGGATGTCACGGATGCTGACCGCAGCTTCGAAGACAGCCCACACACGCGCACCATCTGCTTCTCGGTGGCCGCGCAGCGTTACCAGGGAATTGGCTATTTCCATATCGGCATTGCGCCGAACAATGCCCAGATCTTCCGCTTGTCTGATCTCTTCGACGTATTCGCGACCGAGATGGGTTCTCCGACCAACCACAATGTCGCAGTGATAAATCCGAAGATGCCGTAGCAAATCAGGCGTTACCCATTTTATTGCCGATAGAGGAACGGCATCATTGCTCAGTTCCCGGTGATCTATTGTAGTCATCTCGGTCCTCCCGCGGGGCTGTAGTGCCAAATAACGCCGGTTTCAATTGTATCCGGTCAACGTGAGTCGGTTTGACGCCCGCCCGCTGCGGGCGTAGCATTACTTTCATCCAACCTGCTGTTTCCAGATACCCGGGAGGCGCTGATGACGACTGTACCGAACAATACCGACGAAATCCGCCAGGCCGTCCAGGACCACTACGGCCAGCGTGCCCTGCGGGTGATCCAGTTGACCGATGTCACGCCCCAGGGTGAGGGCTGCGGCGCCGAAAACTGCGGCCACGGAACCTGTGGCGCCGACGACTGCGGCCATGACGCCGCGGCCTGCGGTTGCGGCGATACGACCGCCGCCGCCTGTTGCGGCCCCGCCGACACCGAACGCGCCATGGCTTTGTACAACGAGGCCCAGCTCCAGGGCCTGCCCGTGGAGGCGATGGCGGCGTCCGCCGGCTGCGGCAACCCCACCGCGTTGGCCGACTTGCGCCCCGGCGAAACCGTGCTGGACCTGGGCTCCGGCGGCGGCATCGACTGCTTCATCGCGGCCGAGCAGGTGGGCGAGTCGGGCCGGGTCTTCGGGCTGGACATGACCCCCGAGATGCTCGCGCTGGCCAACGCCAACCGCGACCGCATGGGCATCACCAACGTCGAGTTTGTGAAGGGCCATCTGGAGGACATACCGTTGCCCGATGCCAGCGTAAACGTGGTGATCAGCAACTGCGTCATCTGCCTGTCTCCCGACAAGGACGCTGTCTTCCGGGAAGCCTTCCGCGTGCTGACGCCCGGCGGCCGGCTGCACGTGTCCGACATGCTGGCGCTGACCGAAGACGGGCCGCGCCTGACCGACGCCGAGTCCTGGGCTTCCTGCATCGGCGGCGCCGAGTACCGCGGAACCTACTTGGGCCGCATGGAATCGGCCGGGTTCGTCGATATCGCGACCATTGACGAGTCGATCCGCCTGGACGAGGATGACGTTCCCCTGAACGTCGCCAGCGTCAAGGTGTCGGCACGCAAACCCGAGTAGTCGCGCCGACATTCCGAAAGACTTCGGGAAGGGGCGGGCTCAATGGCTCGCCCTGCCTCATTTCAAACCTGCCACGTCGCCGCATTGCGCGTTATAATGCCGGGGGTTGGCCGCAGCACCTCGGTTGAGATGGTCCATAATGTCCGAAACGCCTCAGAATAGCAACGCTGACGATTACGCTCGCCAGTTCATGCCGCCGGAGCGGCGCGCCCGGCTGGCCGCCGAACAACCACCCGCGAACGTCGTCGAGGAAACCGTTGCCGTAGTGGAAACTCCTCCGACACCCGTAGCGGATACCTCTCCGGCGCCGGTGGAGGAAGTCTCCGAGGTTCCAGCGGTGACCGCCGACATATCCGACGGGTCGCTGGGCGAGGCTCCGGTCTCCGCAGCGGCGCCGGCACGTCCTGCATCCGATAACGGCGCGCGGCCCGTCGCGCCGGCTCTGGCCCCCGAGCCGTGGCGCGACGCCCATGAGGATGAAGAGACCACACCGGCGTACGTCGAGGCCAACGATCTCTTTAAGATTTACAAACCGGCGGACCTGGAAGTGGTTGCCCTGCGCGGCGTCGACCTCGAGGTACGGGCTGGAGAACTGATCGGCATCGTCGGCGCCAGTGGTTCGGGCAAGACCACCCTGCTGAACATACTCGCCGGACTGGAACGCCCCTCGGCCGGCCGCATCCGGGTGGGCGAGCGCGACCTGCTGGACATCACCGATCAGGACCTGGTCGCCTATCGCCGCCGCGAGGTCGGGTTCGTGTGGCAGGCCACCGGCCGAAACCTCGTGCCGTACCTCAGCGTGCGGGATAACATCGAGTTGCCCCAGGCCATAGCCGGCGCGGGCAAGCGACAGCGCCGCGAACGCGCCGAGGAACTGCTGGAAGCCCTGCAGATGTCCGACAAAGGCCGCCGCTACCCGTCGGAGCTATCCGGCGGCGAGCAGCAGCGGGTGGCCATCGCTGTGGCCCTGGCCAACAACCCGCCGTTGCTCCTGGCAGACGAACCCACCGGCGAACTCGACACCAACATGGCCGAGGACGTCTTCCGGATGCTCCAGCGCATCAACCGTCGATTCGGCGTAACCATCATCATAGTGACCCACTACGCCGGCATCGCGCGCTGGGTGGACCGCGTGGTGCGTATCAGGGATGGGCGCATCGGCTCTGAGTCGTACCTCATGTCCTCCTACCGGGGCGACGAAGGCCAGGAGGAGGAGTACCTGGTGGTCGACCGCGCCGGTCGTCTCCAGTTGCCCCGCGAGTACGTGGAGCAGTTGTCGCTGGAGGGACTGGCTACTGCCGGCATGGACGAGCATACCGGCTCCATTACCCTGCGCCCGGCCTCGGCTCCCCATCGCAGCCGGGAGAGGTGGGAGACCGTTGCCGACGACTAAGCGCTCTGTCCCCGATGTTGCGAACTGAGGTAACCCCATGGCGGAAGTGACTGCTGCCCTGGCTTCGGAATCGGTCGTCCGCGAGTTCGGCGAAGGAGACAGCGCCGTTCGCGCGGTCAACGAAGTCACGGTGAATATCGCGCCCGGTGAGTTCGTGGCTCTGGTGGGCCGCTCCGGTTCCGGCAAGACCACCCTGCTGAACCTGCTGGCGGGACTGGACCGACCCAGCTCAGGCAAGGTGTGGTTCGAAGGACGCGAACTGTCTCAGATGCCGGAACGGGAACTGGTCGGTCTGCGCCGCGACCGCATTGGCTTCGTGTTCCAGTCCTTCGGGCTGATCCCCCTGCTGTCGGCATTCGAGAACGTGGAACTTCCCCTGCACATCGCCGGCATGTCGTGGCGCGACCGCCGCCGCCGCGCCAACGAGGCCCTGGACCTGGTGGGCCTTACCGGCCGCTCCGGCCATCGCCCCTACGAGCTATCCGGCGGCGAGCAGCAGCGCGTCGCCATCGCCCGCGCCCTGGTCGCTGACCCGTCCGTGCTCTTCGCCGACGAACCCACGGGCGAACTGGACAGCGTAACCGGACAGACCATCGGCGGCATCATGCGCGACATCGGCGCCAGTCGCGGCGTCACCGTCGTCACCGCCACCCACGATCTGCTGCTGGCCGACATGGCTGACCGGCGCCTCCAGATGGCCGACGGGCGCATCGCTTCCGTCGACGGCAGCCTGTCCGGCTGAGGCCAATCACGCGCCATCCGGCGAGGGGATTTCGCTACTCGGCGGGCTGAGGCGGTACGCCCGTCGAGGTCGTGCGACGTTTGTGCGCAAAGTTGAAAAGATCCCACCGATGCGTTCTAGTGGGATCTGATGCTCGGGTTAGGATTGGCCAACGATTGACTACGCCCCGGTCAGCATGGGTAGGAGTTTGTCCAAAAGGTCCTTGACGTCTTCCAGTCTTTCGGCCACTTCGTCTGCTGGCGTGTCGTTTTCGTAGAAGTTCTCATGTAGCGCGCTGGCAGTGTCGAACAATCGGCGGATCTCGCCATCGCCGGTTTCAGCGCGGAGCCGGCTGGCGATCCTGTGGTAATGCCGGTGACGGTTGTGCTCCCAACCGCGTTGCTCGGCGATGGCCTTGAGCATCTGGGCAGTGGCGCCCCAGCCCTTCTCGGATGCCTGTGCCAGATCACCGGAGGATAATTCTTGCCTGGCCTGCGCGAGAAAATGTTCGCTGGCCTGTGCGTACTGCTGACTGGTCATCTGTGACTCCGCTTTGTGTCTGGGCAGATTAGCAAGTTCAACCCTCTTGGGCAATGGTATGTAAGCAGGTCCTATGGAATTACTCGGGTCCGGGTATGGAAATCACCTCATTCGTCGCCCCGTGGTTTGCGGCGTTCCGCACGGCCGTGTTATAGTCACGCTTACTTGGAAGTATCCTGGAACACGTAATCGGGAGCATTGCATGGCTTACGTAACGCCGCGAGATGGCGAAACCCCAGAGAGCCTGGTGAATCGATTCCGGGCGTCCGTACAACACGCCGGTATCCTGCGCGAACTGAAGGACCGCCGGTTCTTCCGCTCCAAGGCGCAGAAGGAGCGCCTGGCAGCCCAGCGGGCGGCCCGGCGACGCCGACGACAGCGGCGGTAAGCCACCGCGGGGCTGACCCGCGGTCAGCTTTCGCAAATTGACCGGTCGCGGGCGCGGTGCTAGACTCCGCCCGCGTCATAGACGGAATGGGCCGGCCGGGGCGCAAGCACGCCCGGCGGCGTTCTTCATATCAAGGAGGGCAGGTTTGCCGCGCTACGATTATCGCTGTACGGAGTGCTCAAACGAGTTCGAGTTGGTTCAAAAATTCAGCGAGGCCGGACAGGGAGAGTGCCCATTGTGCGGCGGCGCCGGCCAGCGGGTATTCCACGCCGTGCCGGTGATTTACAAGGGCAGCGGCTTCTACACCACTGACTACGGCCGCCCCAAGCGCCCCGTCGAGAAGGAAGACGGCAAGGAGACCGCCTCCGAATCAACGTCATCCTCGAGTTCGTCCAACGGCAGCAGCGGCGACAGTTCGTCCGGCGACTCCGGTTCCTCCTCCGACTCGCCCGCCCCGGCCGCCGCGGCCGCCGGCGACTCCGCCTGATCGACCCCCTCGGCCATAGGACCAAGCGGGCCGCGCTCCAGGGTGCGGCCTTTCCATTGCCCGGCACCCATCGCCCGATACCATGCGCGCCCTGATCCAGCGGGTGACCTCGGCCTCGGTCGCCATTGACGACACCGAGGTCGGAAGCATCGGCCCCGGTTTGGTGGTGCTCCTCGGCGTCGCGGAGGGCGACGACGAGCCTGACGCCCGTTACCTGGTTGACAAGATCGTCAACATGCGCATCTTCGCCGACGAGCGGGGGCGCTTCAACCGGTCAGCCCTGGATGTTAATGGCGACGTGCTGGTTGTGTCCCAGTTCACGCTGCACGCCGACACGCGCCGCGGCCGGCGCCCGGACTTCACCGCCGCCGCCGACCCCGAAACGGCCAACCGCCTCTACGAACAGTCCGTGCAGATGTTCCGAGACACCGGCCTGACCGTGGCCACCGGCGAGTTCCAGGCCTATATGCAGGTCAGCCTGCAGAACGACGGCCCGGTAACCATCATGGTGGACAGCGCCGACCGGGGGCGACCCCGTCGAGGTTAGTCAGTCGCGCAGTTCGTTGGCTCCGGCCTACCGGTGCCAACCCATCCCCTTGTACATCCCGCGCAGGAAGGCGATCTGGCCGCCGTGAGATACGCAGTCCCAGGTCATCTGGCCCAGGGCGGCCGCCACGGTTCTCGGCTCCGACACCGGCGGGATGATCTTCGCCTGCTGCATCTGGGCTTCCGTCAGGCCGGGCAGGTATTCGCGCAGCGCGGAACGCACCTGCTCGAAATATTCCATCTGCAGGGCGCGTGATGGAGGCTGCCAGTCGCACACCATCTGGTGCGTCCAGCCCAGACCGCGGTTCTCGCCGTCGTCCGGCATCCCGAAGTGCTGCTCCCAGTTGTTGGTGTCCCAAAGCTGGGGCAGGTCGCGCAGGCGAGTGTGGATGAACGAATCGATCACCCGGGACAGGTGCCACAGGATCCACGCCACCGAGTTGCAATCGTCGGCCGGTATGCGCGCGAATTCGTCGTCGTCCAGGTCCCGGAGCGCCAGGTCGATGGTGGTGAAGTTGTTCTCCAGGGCCGAAATCAGGCCGTCGGCGGCTGCTGGCATGGTGGTCGCCTCCTGGTTGCGTGTTGACTCTAGGATAACAGTCTCAAAGACCGGGCACACGCCTTCGATGCATCGCCCCGACCGCCGGGACTATACTACCGGCAACTCCGAAGCATCAACAGCAGGACATCGCAGATGAGCGCCTCAATGCCCGATCCCGGTCCCGACGCCAATCCCGTGGAGCGCGCCCGGTGGCTGCGCGACCAGCTCTGGTTCCACAACGAGCGGTACTACAATGACGATGCCCCCGTCATCAGCGACAGGCAGTACGACGCGCTGATGCAGGAACTGCGCGAGCTGGAGGCCGCCCATCCCGAGCTCCGCTCGGCAAGCTCGCCCACCCAGATCATCGGCGGCAGCGCCTCCGACCGCTTCCCCCAGGTCCAGCATCCCATACCCATGTTGAGCCTGGCCAACGCCTTCAGCCGGGACGATCTGGAGGCGTGGCACCGCCGGGTCTCCGACTTGCTGGATGGGCAGCCCTTCCGCATGGTGGTCGAGCTGAAGATCGACGGCCTCGCCGTGCGCCTGGTCTACCGTGACGGGGCCTTCGTCCTGGGCGCCACCCGGGGCAACGGCCAGACCGGCGAGGACGTCACGCCCAACCTGCGCGAGGTCGAAAGCATCCCCCATTCCATCCGCGGAGACTTCCCGGCCGACCTGGAGGTGCGCGGCGAGGTCTACCTGCCCCTGGACAGTTTCCAGCGCATGAACGAGGAGCGGGCGCGCAACGGCGAACCCCTCTACGCCAACCCCCGCAACACCGGCGCCGGCACCATCCGCCAGCTGGATCCCGAGGTCACCCGCAGCCGCAACATGCAGATCTGGACCTACAGCCTCAACTACACCGGCGACGCGCCCATGCCGGCCGGACACTGGGAGGCCCTGAAGCGGCTGCGGTCCTGCGGCTTCCGCGTCAATCCCGAAAATCGAATCTTCAATACCGTCGATGAGGTGTGCGCGTTCTACGACGAGATGCTGCACCGCCGTCACGACTGGAACTACGAGGCCGACGGCGTGGTGGTCAAGGTCGACAGCCTGACCCAGCAGAATGCCCTGGGCTTTGCCGGACGCGAACCCCGCTGGGCCATCGCCTACAAGTTCCCCGCGGAGCGCGCCAACACCCGCCTGCTGGACATCATCATCAACGTCGGCCGCACCGGCAGCCTGAACCCCCAGGCAATCCTGGAACCCGTCGTCGTCAGCGGCGCAACCGTCCAGCACGCCTCTCTGCACAACGAGGAGGACATCCACCGCAAGGACATCCGCATCGGCGACCTGGTGGAAATCGAGCGCGCCGGCGACGTAATACCCCACGTCCTGGGCCACGTCCCCATGCCCGGCGAGGAGCGTGGGCCGGAGTTTCACATGCCCGAGCGTTGCCCCGAGTGCGATACCGCCGTCGTCAAGGAGGCGGGAGATGCCATGCACCGCTGCCCCAACTCCGCTTGTCCCGCCCAGTTCTTCGAGTCGCTGAAGCACTTCGTCAGCCGCAGCGCCATGGACATCGACGGCCTCGGCGAACGCTGGTGCCGTATCCTGATCGACCGGGGCCTGGTGTCCGACGTGTCCCACGTGTACGGCTTGAAAATGGAGCAACTGACCGAGTTGGACCGCATGGGCGAAAAGCTGGCCACCCGCATCCTCGACAACGTCAAGGCCAGCAAGCATCGCCCGCTGGCCCGCATCCTCTTCGCCCTGGGCATCCTGCACGTCGGCGCTGAGGTGGCCGAACTGCTGGCTGCCCGCTACGCCAGCCTCGACGAAATTGGCGGGGCCACCGTTGACGAACTTACCGAGATCGAGGGGATCGGCCCCCGCATCGCCGAGAGCATCGTCAACTACTTCGCCACCGCAAGCAACCAGAGGACTCTCGCCGGCCTGCGCGACGCCGGTGTCCAGCTCTGGCAGGAACTCGCGCCCGTCGACGAGTCGGCGCAGCCCTGGAAGGGCCAGACCTTCGTGATCACCGGCACGCTGTCGACGATGACGCGTCGGGAGGCTGAGGGACGCGTCAAATCCCTGGGGGCCACCACAACCTCGTCGGTCAGCCGCAAGACCAACTGGCTGGTGGCCGGCGAGTCCGCCGGCAGCAAGCTTGCCAGCGCCGAACGTCTCGGCGTCCCGGTGCTTGACGAAGACGCGCTGCTGGCACTACTGGAAAACCCCGCCAGTATCGGCAGCACGCCGGCCGAAGCGGCGGACGACCAAGGCGGGCAGGGTTCGCTGTCATTGTGACAACGTAACCTCTCCGCTTCGCTGGTTATCGGTTGTCATTGCGAGCAAAGCGTGGCAATCTCGTCAACGAAGCCACGGTCATTGACGAAGCGAGGCGTGTATCTCATCGAGATTGCCACGGATGCCCGTGGCATCCTCGCAATGACAGGCGGCAATAACGGGTGGGAGTGAGGCGAAACTTCCGTACTGAGGCCGACCCGGCCGGGAGGGCACTATGACGACACAGGTAGAAGCTCCCGTTGACGAGAGGATCGTAGGTGTATTGCGGCAACTGGGCATCGAGCGGGCCCACTTCGCATCCCGCAATCTGGGCGACTGGCGAGGATTGACGGTCAATTTCGCGGACGCCATCGCTTCCCTGACGCTGGTCTGTCCGCTGGGGTTTGATTCCCAGGCGCTGGCCCCCTTCGGCGACCGGCTCCTGGTATTCAACGCCGACCGCGGCGGCGCGACGGCGACCATAGACCGCAACCTGGCGGGCCTCCCCTCGGCGGCAAAGGCTACGCTGGCGGATTACGGGTACCCCAATAACTACGCCGACATCGGCGTTGAACAGGGCGGCGTCATGGCCCCGGCCGTGCTGGACTTCCTGGCCGGCGCGGATTCCGGCAATAACCTGCCCAGTGTGTCCCCTTCGGTTGAGGAAGGGGAGGTCGACGACATCTACTTCAGGGTCCGGGGATCGGGTCCTCCGCTGGTTCTGCTGCCGTTGGGCGCCGCGCCAGCCCAATGGGACCCGGTCGTTGCGGCCTTCACCGAGCGATACTGCGTGATCACTCTCACCGGACCGGTGCTGGGCATGGTGGGCAGCCTGGAGGGCCGAGGCCGCACGCCCGGGTACCTGTCCGCCGTGGGCAGCCTGATCGACGCGGCGCAGATCCAGCCCGGAGAGAGAGTGCTGGAGGCCGGCTGCGGCACCGGCGTACTCTGCCGCTGGGTGGCCCGCCGCACCGACCGCCGGAACCCCGTCGCCGGCGTGGACGTCAACACCTACTTCCTGCGCGAAGCGGCGGACATCGCACGGCGCGAGGGCATGGACGATCTGGTGAGCTTCCACGAGGGCAGCGCCGAGGCCTTGCCCTTCGATGACAACAGTTTCGACGTTGTATTCTCAAGCACGGTGATCCAGCGGGTGAACGCCGACCTGATGCTGCCGGAACTGGTGCGTGTCGTGAAGCCGGGCGGCCGGATCGCGGTGCTGGGGCATGCCCACGACATGAACCGCTGGGTCAACCTGCCGTTGCGGACTGATCTCAAGACCAGGATCGAATCGCCGCCGTGGGTCGACGACCCGGGCCATCCTCAAGGCTGTGATGACTCCTCGCTCTACCAGCGTTTCGCGCGGCTGGGGCTGGAGAACACCAGGATGTTTCCGTTCATCAGCACTTTTTCGGAGCCGGACCGGCTGCAATTCATGCAGGGTGGCATCCTGCCCACCCTGAACGATGAGGAAGCCGCGGAATGGCGCGCTGCAGCGGAACAGGCTCAGGCCGACGGAACATTCTTCATCTCAACCCCGTTCCACTGCGCGGTGGGCGCCAAGCCGTAGCATCCGCCGGGCGGTCACCGCACGCAGCGGAACCGTCACGGCGAACCTGCTCAAAGCACAAAATTGGTCGGGGCGACGGCAACAACCCAACCGCCCCGACCAATTCGACGTCGTATTACCGTATGAGCCCGTAAACTCGATTCGGCTGCACCCGCACGATCACCGCGTCCTGCTGCACCATGGCCCGGTCGTATTCTTCCCAGTCCGGATGCTCGTGGTCGCCGCAGGCCCGGAACGCCGTGCGCAGCATCTGCCGCATCTCCTCGGCATCGGTGTTCTGGTAGTCGTGCAGCGTGACCGTGCCTTCCACCACGGCGAACTGTCGCCAGTCGTCGGCTACGGCCGTCACGTTGCACCGATTGTCCCGGCGCAGGTTGCGGACCTTGGCCGAGGTACCCCGCACGATGACGAACACCGGTCCGTCATCCCCTTCAAAGGGCGACGCCCCGGACACCACGATGCTGGTCTGCGCCGATCCGTCCCGTCGGAAGGTGTTGATCACCCCTCGGTGGTTGCTGCTGAAAAAGTTGCGCACGTCGCTGAATTCCATGATTGCCTCCAGTGTTGCAGTTTCAGTTGCCGATTACTTCGTAGATTGCCACATCATCGGACGAGAAGGCCGGTTGCAGCCAGCCTTCATCGACCCATCCTTCGACCCTTTCGTCCACCTCCTCTCCATAGGCATCCCGCTCCCGGGGGCCTACGATCAGCCAGCGGACCCCGTAGACTGCCAACAGACGGCGCGTTTCCGTTCCGTCCGTTCCCGCGTAAATCATCTCCACATCGTGGCTCCGGCCGGCGAAGGCGCTGTCGTCGCCGCGCCACTGCTCTTGGTGGCCCTCCCAGCCCAGAACCGTTGCTCGGCCCGTGGCCCCGGCGATGCGTCCGTAGTCGCTGTACCCATCGCCGATAGCTTCCAGGATACGGCCCAGCTCCGCTTCGTCGTTGAGCCACACGATTGCGTCGTACTCCCCGGGCTCGCTGCGGCGCAGGAAGTCCAGCCCGGCCAGAGTGTTGTCGCCAAAGCCCCCGCCGTCCTGGAACCAATCGGTGCGTTCCAGCACCGCGGCGACCGGATAGTACGCCGAAGCCATGATCAAGCCCGCCGCCAGGCCGGCCCATGCGATCCCCAGCGCCTTGAAAATTCCGGCGCGGTAGTCTGACGGCCGCAGCCGGTATGGACCGGCCACAATGTAATAGATGCCCACTCCGCCGGCAATCCCAAGCAGGATCCAGGCCTGGTAGTAGACCTTGAACACGGTGTTCATCCGGTTGCCGAACAGGTCCACGATGCGGAATAACTCGGCTCCGGCCAGCAGGTAGAATCCCGCCGCCGCCAGGATCAGCGCGAACACGAGCCACTGCATCGGCCGCCGGTTGGCTGCCAGCACCAGTGCGCAGTAGGCGGCCAGCCCGCCCATGCCGAGCAGCGGCGCCGCCAGCACCAACCGGCGCCAGACCAACCCGTCCGCCAGCGTGGTCTCCTCTGGTCGCAGGGAAACCAGCAGTGCCACCGCGAGCAGCCAGATGAAAAACGGCGCTCCGCTGAACGCCGCCACCGGCCACACCAGCCGGCGCTTGCCCGCAGTGGGAGATCCCAGCGCCAACAGCGATCTGCCCACCAGCGCTCCGGCCAGAAACGCCGGGACTCCCATCACCACCAGGAAAAGGAATGGGCGCGTTGCCGGCCCGGTCACGGGCAGGATGCCGCCCGCCTGGCTGTCAAAGGACTGGTAGAACGGCAGATACAGGGCGACCCCGGCTGCCACCAGACCGACGGCCAACAGCGCGGCCCGTCCCGTCGCTCGCCCCAGGGGAGCTAGGGACGCCGCTCCGCTGCTGTCCGTCCCCGGCTCGGACCGGTTGATGCGCCACGCCGACCAGCCGGCCACCGCCGCCATCCCGGTGATCGCCACGTACAGCGGGAAGTCCCAGGCGTTGATGAACGCCAGCGAACCCAGCGTCAGGGCCAGCGCCACGGCTTCGCCCGGCCGCCGACGCAACCAGCGCAGCCCGGGCGCGAAGGGCGACACCAGCAGCGCCAGGGTCAGGGTGAGCGCCAGCGTCACGAAGGGCAGCGCGGATACGTGGGCGTGCAGGTCGCCCAGCAAGAAGCTGAAGAACGGCACTTCCGTGATGGTGTAGTCCAGCGACGTCCCCGTTGCCGTGAGCGTGTCGATCACCCGGGTGCCTCGCCACCACCACCAGAAGCCGTCGGGCAGCCAGCCGTCGCCGCCGGCCGGCGCCTCCAGTCCCTTGACTGCTACCCAATTCCAGAACCAGTCCCCGCCCACCCCTCGCACGTAGGCCAGTTCCAGCACTCCTGACAGATTGCCCAGCATCGTCACGCCCACCGCCGTCAGCAGACCGGCCCCCAGGGCGGGAAACGCCCGGGCTCCGGCCAGGCGCAGCACGTTGTACACCAGGCCCAGTACCCCGGCGGCCAGCAGGGCCGGAATCGTGGCCACGGCCAGGTTGTACGCCTTGGCCGTGGCCACGCCGGTGAGGGTCGACAGCATGGCCGCCGCGTAGTGGCCGCCGTAGTAATAGGCGATGCTGTGCCCCGACAGCCACTGGTCTTCCGGCGGAAAGCGGTCGGCATGGGCCACGGCGTTGAGGATGCCGAAATCCATGGGCTTTTCGGTGTGGTTGATCGCCGGGACCTCGCTGATCACCAGCGCCCAGAACGCGAAGATAACCAGGAAAGTCAGCTCGGTGGTCGCTACCACAGCCCAGCGGCGGCGAAAAAAATCCGCCAGTTCGGCGCGCTGCCGGTAGGCCAGCCACGCCCCCGCGATGCCCATGATCACGAGCACGGCGGCGATGCCAGCCGCCGAGTTGGGCACGATGCCCAGCGTGCCGCCGATCCACGTTACCCACGCCAGCGCCAACAGCGCGAGCATCCGGGATACCGCCCACCCGCGGTCGGCCAAGCGTCCCAGCCCACAGACCGTGGATGCGATGGGGAACCCGACCAGCGACAGGGCCCACAGGGCGATGAGCCAGGCGAGAACGTCCTGCACGGCTATGGATCAGCCGCGCCGTCAGGCGGCCGGCGACAGCATGGCGTCCACGAACTCGCGGGAATCAAAGGGCGCGATGTCGTCCAGCCCCTCACCGGTGCCGATGAACAGGATCGGCACGCCCAGCGCCCGTCGTATCGACAATACGATCCCGCCCCTGGCGGTGCCATCCAGCTTGGCCAGGAAGATGCCGGTGCAGCCCACCGCCTCGGTGAACGCCTGCGCCTGCGTCAGCCCGTTGTGGCCCGTGGTGGCGTCCAGCGTGAGCAGCACCTGGTGGGGCGCCGCCTCGTCCAGCCCGTTGATGACCCGGCGCACCTTGCGCAGTTCGTCCATCAGGTTCTGGCGGGTGTGCAGCCGTCCCGCCGTGTCCACGATCAGGATGTCCGCGCCGCGAGCCCGGGCCGCTTGCCACGCGTCGTAGGCCACCGCGCCGGGATCCGCGCCGTGCTGGTGGCTGATCACGTCCACGCCCACCCGTTCGCCCAGGATTTCCAGCTGTTCCTCGGCAGCGGCGCGGAAGGTATCGGCCGCGCCCAGGATGACCTTCTTGCCGGCTCCGGTGAAATGGTGCGCCAGCTTGGCAATGCTGGTGGTCTTGCCGACGCCGTTCACCCCGCACACCAGGATCACGTAGGGAGACTCGACGCTGTCGTCGTCCAGCCAGGCGTCCGGGTCGTCCGATGCTGACAACTCCGCCGCGATCAGCTCCTTGAGCCGCGAAAACGCGCCCTCGCCGTCCGCAACGCGCCCCGACCGTACCTCGGCCCGCAACTCGTCGAGCACCGTCATGGTGGTGTCCACCCCGACGTCCGCCGAGATCAGGATCTCCTCGATCTCGTCCCAGACCGAATCGTCCAGCTCTCGGGACGCGAACAGGCTGCGGATGCGTCCGAACCAGCTATCGCGGCTCCGCTTCACTCCGGCGTCGGTCTGCTGGCGGTTGACCTCACCCCGGTTCCGCTTGAAGATCGAAAACATAGCGGCGCAAGATTAGCAGCGCCATCGTTTGGGCGCAACCTCAACCCACTGCTCATTCGTACCCAGTTCCCCCGCCGGTCATTGCGAGCGCAGCGCGGCAATCTCGCGATGGCAACAGGGTCTCTTTCAGCAACGGGATCGCCACTTCGCTGCACTCCACTCGATGACAAACTGGGTACGCGCATGCCGCCGCGGCCCGTGCAACGCGCCCTTTGCTAAAATAAACCCGGAACCCGGGGCATATTCAGCCGGGGGCGTTCATATGAACCAGAGCAATTGGCTGCGCGAACTTCTTGAGGCCGCCCTCATCGGCATCGTGGTTTTCGTCGCCATCCAGGTTGCGGTGGCCAACTTCCGGGTCGAAGGCTCAAGCATGCGACCCACGCTGCTGCCCGGGCATTACCTGATGGTGAACAAGCTGGTGTACTACCAGCTGGACACGGAGCGGCTGGGCAAGATCATCCCCTTCTGGCAGCCGGAAGAACCGCGCCTGGTGCACACGATGCGGCCCCCGCAACGCGGTGACGTGGTGGTTTTCAACTACCCGCTGGAACCGGACCGTCAGTTCGTCAAACGAATAATCGGGGAACCGGGAGACCTGGTGGCCATTGATAACGGGTTGGTCTCCGTCAACGGTAAAACGCTGGACGAGCCCTACCTGGACGTGCTCGGCCGGACCAGGATGCACGACGTGCAACTGGCCGATGACGAGTATTTCGTGCTGGGTGACAACCGCAACGGGAGCCGGGACTCCCGTCATTGGGGCCCGCTGCCCGCGGACCATATCATCGGCAAGGTCTGGGCGATCTACTGGCCGCGCTCCGCCTGGGGCTTTCCCGAGTAACCCGCGGATTCAGACACGCATTCGGCCGGCGCACCTGCGCCGGCCGAATCTCTCAAGAACGAGCAGGTGGCCTCTACTCGGCTTCGATGACCGGGCCGACCAGGACGTCGTCGCCCTCGATGCGGACGGCGAACTTGCGCAGCGCTTCGGTAGCCGGCGGCGTGACCGGCTTGCCGGACGCGACGTCGAACACGGCGCCGTGCAGCGGGCAAACCACCTCGCCTTCCTCCAGGTCGCCCTCCGACAGGTTGGCGTAGGCGTGGGTGCAGATGTCGTCACAGGCGTGCACGTCGCCATCCAGGTTCACCAGCAGGATCTCTTCGGATCCCACGCGGACGGACATCATGTCGCCCGGCGGAACGTCGCTGAGAGACGCGATTTTGACAAATTCGTCGGCCATTGGGCTGCTCCTCGGAATGTTCCTTCAGATTGGTGCGGTTCGTGTCAACGACGGCAGCGGCTGCCCTCGCTGATCTTCAGTGAGTGAATATTATATCTGACAAATGCGGCGCCGGCGGACGGCGGGCTTTGCCGCCGCGCCGCCGGCGCATTCGGACCAGCGGTGCTTCAGGCCGGGGAAATGAACTTCTGGCACACCACGGCCGCATCGAACATCTCGTTGATGCTGGCGGTCTCCCGGGAAGTGTGGAAGTCCCGCACGCCGATGCCAACCGGCAAAGCGACGATGCCGTGCTCGTAGAAGACATTGGCGTCGGATCCGCCGCCGGTGGTTTCCAGTGCGGGGCTGAGCCCGCCGGCGGTGACTGCGCGGGCGATGTCCATCAGGGCAGGGTCGCTCTCCGCTATACGGTAAGCCTGGTACTGGTTCCGGATCTCCAGGTCGACCTGCGCGCGGGGGTACATCGCCGCCGCCTGATCAAAGGCACGGCGAAACTCTGCCGTGTAGATCTCCAGCTTGGCCTGATCCCGCGAGCGCAATTCGCCGTCCATGAAGGCCTGCTCCGGGATGATGTTCCGCTTCAGGCCGCCCTCCAGCACGCCGATGTTGCTGGTGGTCTCGTGGTCGATGCGACCCAGCGGCAGGCGGGTGAGGATGTTGGCGGCGACCAGCAGGGCCGACACGCCGTTTTCCGGCTCCAGGCCGGCGTGGGCGGCAACGCCGGTGATGCGGCACTGCACCACGTTCTGGGCCGGCGCGCCGACGCAGATGCGACTCACCGGGCCCTCGCCGTCGAAGACCATGCCATTCTTTGCTTTTACCAGCGAGAAATCCAGGTTGCGAGCTCCATTCAGTCCGCCTTCTTCCGCCCGGGAGAACACCACCTGCACCGGGCGACCGAGACCCCCATCCTCCATGGCCGCGGTGAGTCCCTCGAGCACTATGGCCAGGCCGGCCTTGCAGTCGCCGCCCAGGATGGTGGAGCCGTCGGAGCGCAGCGTGTCGCCGTCGGCATCGAGGGTCGGCTGGATGCCGCGGCCGGGCTCTACGGTGTCCATGTGGGCGGACAGCATGACCGGAGGCTCGCCGGACCTGCCGTTGTTTCCGGGCAGGGTGGCCACCAGGTTTCCGTATGCGTCGTGCTGTATCGACGCGCCGAGGTCGCTGAGCCGAGCGGTGAGGTGGGCGTCGATGGCGTCCTCCTCGCCGGTGGGGCTGTCGATCCGGATGAGTTCGATAACGGTTCGGACAAGGCGTTCGCGGTCGATCATATGAACCTGCTCCGTGGGTTAGGCGAGGGACAAGAGGTTGTGGCGCGCGTCGGGGGTCATCTCGTAGCGGCGGGGTTTTTCCTTGGCGATGGTAACGCCGTGCTGTTCCATGATGGGCCAGAGCTGCCTGGCGAACCAGGTCCCGAACTGGGTTGCGGTGTAGGACGCGGCCGGATGCTGGGGTCGGCTGCCTTTTAGAGCGTCCTGGGCATCGGACGCCTTGAAAATGTCGTCGGCAATGCCCTGGGCGACGGCGGCGGCGAGTTGCTCCGGTGTGGCTTTGGCGCTTTGGTCAGCCGTCGCTGTTGATTTTCCAACGGTGTCTTTGGCCTCTGTTGTTATCTCATAGGTTCGGGGCGATTTTTCTTTGGCCATAACTACGCCGCGCCGCTGCATGATAGGCCAGACTTCTTTAAGCAGGAATGTGCCTAACTGCGCCGGGCCGGTGGCAGCAGGATGTGCAGGCCATTTATCCTGGAAAATGTCATGAGCGTCGGCGACTTTGAATTTGCCAACGGGCAGCCGCCGTATCAATTCATCGGCGATAACATCATTGCTGGCACTGGCGTCGGCATGAGTGGCCGGCAGGGCGGGCCGGGTCGCCTCGGGCAATGACTTTGGCGTGGGTCTGCTGACCACCGGGGCCGGAGCGGGCACGGTCGGCGTCGGCAGGGGTGGAGCATCGGCCAAGTCCCACCGAAAGGCGACGGGAATGAACTGCTTGATTTCCGGCGACAGTGCGCCTCCATCCGGCGGGTGTATCCACAGGAACGGCACCGTCTCCGCGTTTGCCTCCCGGGCCAACTCACGGACCTTGACAAACAGGGCAGCGAAATCGCTGTCGTTGCTTACCACGGCAAGGTCGTTCGCCCTGCCGGTCACCAGATCGGACACGGCATCGGCGGCGATTGCCAGATCCGCGGAGTTCTTGGAATTATTAGCGCTGAAATGCTGAACGCCACGCACGCGGAGGCGCAGCGGCGGGAACGCATCCTCTGCCCACAGCCGCCACAGCTCTGCCTTGTCAGCGCGGACGTAGAGGGAGAGACTGCCCAAGGGTGGACGGTCTCCGGGCCAGTTGGCTACAACCTGCTCGACTACTTGCCGGGCGTGGTCAGCGTCGCGCAGGTTTTCGGTGTCGACGTAAAGGGCGGCGCCGGGAGATGCGGGCGTCTGGGCGGCTTTGGGGCGGGTGAGCATTTTCGGGTCAGGCATAATCTACGACGGCGGATCGTTAGCGTCACATTGTAATTCTGGCCGGCACTAACGGTTTGTGTACGGGGTCGGCAGCGACCCCAAGGCGCTCCAAGGTCATTGCGCCAATAAGAATGATGTCAGGGTCATGTCCGAAAGCAACATGGACTGTCCTAGCCCTACCGTTCATTTCAATCAGCGCGAGTCCAATGCTCATCTCTATAGTAGAACCGTCGGCAAGACTGAACAACTCGCTTTCGTCTCGCGCTATATCCATTTCGTCCAGAATCGGCGCCGGGATGATGGAGTAAAGTGCGCCGGTATCCACCATGCCAACCAGCGGGAGCGCCCGACGTCCGTCGGCGCTGCCGATAGTGAAATCGACGTTGAACGTTCCCATTGCTTCGCCCCCAATAGTGGAGCCTGGCAGTATTATTCCCGTTTTTGTTGTCATGTCGGTTCCCCTGAGCAGAAGGCATCCACTGTATCCAGAAGGTACGGGGCAGCCTCAACCAACACGCGAACCAACGCGCGCAATTCGTCGAGGTCCAGGTCGTCCAGCAAGTCGGATACCGGGGGCTTGACTACAACGGGGATGGGGCTGTTGTCGTCGCTGACGGTCAGCAGCGTAGCCACGACGTGCTTGCAATAGCCGCCCCAATCGTAGGGGCAGGTGCAAGCTGCGGTGAAGTTTGCGCCGCTGAAGGTGATGCCGACCTGGTACGGATCCCACTCGCTGCCCTGCACGGCGGCGAACAGTTGGTTGCCGCGTAGAGCGGCGCTCTCGACCGTGCCGGACTGATAGTAGTCAACGCCCCGGTCGTAGGACTGCCCCGTTACTTTGGCGCGAATGTCGTCTTCGGTGATGCGCGGCAGGTTGGTCATGGCGTGTCTTCTTCGTCCAGCAGGACAATTCGGTCAACCGGGAGCAGGCGTTCATATACCAAGTCAACGGCCAGCCGGAGCTCGACTAGAGACTCGGCCCCAATCAGTATTTTGCGGCTGCCGCTGCCGAAGACCACCGTGACCGTTTCGGACCGCCCTTCCAACTCCATCAGGGCATAGCCGATGTGGCGTTCCTGCAACGACCCATCGGCCAAGCTGAACAGGAGCAACTCGCCGCGTGCCACGCCCAGTTCGTCCAGTATGGTTTCCGGTATGACGGTGAACGAGGCGCCGGTGTCAACTGTGCCCCGCAAAGTGCGAGAACGGGCGCCATCGAGGCTGTACAGAGTAAACGGTAGCGTAAGGTCGTACATAGCGTCGAAACGCCTACAGGTGCAGGACCACGTTGACAAACCGTTCGTTTTCCGGGTCGGCGGCCAGGGCCAGGCCAATGAGGGCGCTTTGGCCAATGATGATTTGCCTGCTGTCCTGGCCAAAAAGAACCACCTGACGTCCTGATTTGCCGTTCAGCATCACACGGGGCCGAGCGCTGGGCAGGTCAGCTAGAGCGCCGCAGGGCAATCTGCAACGGCGCTTGCCTTGTGGCACAATGCCCAACGCCCGCAGGATGTCGGTGGGAACGATGGAGTATCGTACGCGCGTATCAACCACGCCAGTGATGGTTTGGCAGGCCTTCTCATCGTCGCTGTACAGCGTGATCGGAGCACCAAAGACCGCCGACGGGTCACCGCCGATAACAGATCCGGCCGCAATATCCGGCTTGACATTGAGCAGTGTCATCGACACCGTATCATCCTCCCCTTACACGAACTCCGGCTGCTCGAAGTTCCCGCCCACCACGGGCTGCGCGTCCAGGCCGAGCCACTTCTCCACCAGCGTGCCGTAGACGCCGCGGAAGTCGGTGTTGAAGGCCAGGTCGCCCTCCACCAGGTCGGCTTCGGCCAGGGAAGGGTACTCGCTGTACATGCCGCCGCGCACCGGATCGCCGATGGCGAAGGCCACGCCGCCGCTGCCGTGGTCGGTGCCGCTGCCGTTGTCCTTGACGCGGCGGCCGAACTCGGTGAAGACCAGCATGACCACGTTGTCGGCGGTGTCGTGCTCGCGCAGATCGGCGTAGAAATCGCTGACGGCGCGGCTGAGGTCGGACAGCAGCTTGGGCTGGACGTCGGTCTCGCTGGCGTGGGTGTCGTAGCCGCCCTGCTGGGTGTAGAACACGCGGGTGCCCAGGTTGGCGGTGAGCACCTTAGCGATGCCCTGGAGATTTCGGCCGATACCGGTTTCCGCGTACTCAACGGTCGAGGTGTACATATCGGGGGCAGCCTTGAGTATGTCCGCGCCTTTCAAGGCGTCGAGACCGGTCTGCCCGAGGTAGTCCATGGTGGCGCCGAGGCCCACCGTAGGCGAGTACATGCGGGCGAAGATGTCTAGCGCCTGCGAACGCTCCGGCTCGTTGACTATGCCGGTGAGCACACCGTAGGTTTCCAGCACCGCAACGGAGGCGACCGGAACGCCGGTGAGCGCCATGGCGCGGGGCAGCCCACGACCGAAGTTGACGCCGGTGAGCACGTTTTCCGCTTTGGGGTCGAGGTCGCGGATGACGCGGCCCAGCCAGCCCTCGGTGCCAACTTTCTCCGGCTCGCAGGTGTGCCAGATGTCCATGCTGCGGAAGTGCGAACGGTTGGGCGTAGGATAGCCGATGCCGTTGATGACGGCGACTTTGCCAGCGTCGTACAGAGACTTGATCTCCAGTATCGCGGGATTAAAGCCGAACTGGTCGTCGATATGAAGGACCTGGTCGGCGGGGATGCCCACGGTGGGCCGATTGTCATGGTAGCGACCGTCGGCGTAGGGAATGACGGTGTTCATATAGTCGTTGCCGCCGGTCAGCTGGATGACGACGAGGATGGGGTCTTTGGTGGTGGAGGTCATGGCAGGGTGGCTCCGCAGGACGCAAATTTGCAGGGTGGTTGATGGGCGTAGTTTAGCACAGGGTTAGCGAGAGGCAGGTGATAAAATGAGCGGGCTCATTCACTATCCCGATATCCTGAGGACTGCGATGGCTACCGCACGCACCGGCTCAATTCGTCGCTTCACCGCCGCCGAAAGGGACGCAATGGTCGCGGCCGGCATAGTGGCGGCCGGTGAGCGCGAGGGTGTGGGCGCCGGCCGTCGGTTCACCATTGACGAGTATCTGGCCCTGGGCGCAGCCGGCATACTGGCAAAAGAGGAGCGGATTGAACTGCTGGACGGGGAGATAATCCAGATGGCGCCCATTGGCAACCGGCACATGAACAGCGTTGACTGGTCAGGAGACTTGATGCGTGAAGGTGTAGGCCGGCGTGCGATGGTGCGCGTACAGAGCTCCATTCAACTAGATGACGCCACCATGCCGCAGCCGGACATTGCGGTCATCCGGCGGCGTTCCGTCAACGACCTCGCGCCGGTGCTGCCATCCGACGTGTATTTGCTGGTTGAGGTTGCCGACAGTTCCCTGGAATTCGACTTGGGCGAGAAGCTGGCCCGGTACGCTGCCGCCGGCATTCCAGAAGTGTGGGTTGCCAATCTGCGCGTCGGGGAGTTGGTGGTCAACACCGAGCCGGAAGGGGCCGCCTATGCACACGTGCACGTTATCCCGCTGGGTGGCACGGTAAGCCCGCAAGCGTTCCCGGACGTGGTGCTCGAGTTGGCCGATTTTATTCCTGCCGTCGACTGATCGCGCGCCTTGGCAACTTGATCGCCTGTATCTGCCATGGACGACACGCAACAACGCACGGCCCCGCTTATCGTGGTCGGCTTGGGGAACCCCGGGCCGCGGTACCGAGATACGCGGCACAACGTGGGGTTTGGGTGCGTGGACCTGCTGGCGGAACGCTGGGGAATCGCCGTCAAGGACCGGCGGCGAACCACGGTGCTGGGGCAGGGCTACCGCGAGGGCAGGGCGGTGGTGCTGGCGAAACCGCGCACCTTCATGAACCTGTCCGGGGAGTCGGTAGGCTACCTGCTGGCGCGGTTCGGCGGGAAGCCAGCGGACCTGGTGATCGTGTACGACGAGATGGCGTTGCCGTTGGGGCGCATCCGCCTGCGCGCGCGGGGTTCCGACGCCGGACACAACGGCATCAAGGACATCATCCGGACGGTGCGTACCATTGACTTCCCCCGGCTGCGCATCGGCATCGGCGGGCCGGGAATGTCGGGCAGCGTCGACCACGTTCTGGGCCGGTTCTCGGATGAGGAGCAACCGGCGGTGAAGGCGTCCATTGAGCGGGCCGCCGAGGCCGTGGAGTGCCTGCTTGCCGACGGGATCAACGTCGCGATGAACCGGTACAACACGGATCCGCAGGCCGAGCCGTCAGCGTAAATTAGCTACGGGTTCATGAAAGTGTCGAGAACAGGCAACCAACAACCACCCACCAGGGGTGCGCCGCGATGGGCATAAGGCGACTGATTACCGGCGCGGCGTTAGCCGCGTTTTTGCTGATCGGTCCGGCCTGCGACTCGGGCGTTCCCGCGTCGGAGACGTCAGTCGCTGAGCGCGCTTCCGGCGGGCCTTCCAGTCCGTCGCCGCCGGCAGACCGTCAGGTTGAACCTCCGACACCGACCCGCGACGTCGTTCCCAGCGTCAACAGCGCCGGAGAGCCGCCAGGGGCGATAAAACCGGTGGCAGTCGTTCCATCAACCGTTCCGGACGACGTGATGGTTGCTGCCGATTTTCCCGTTCCGCCGGATCGTGACCTGCTGGAGTTGGCCCGGCAATTGCGCTGGGACGGAGTGGAACCCGACCCGCAGCCGGCGCGCTTCGCGGACGGCCTTCCCGAAGTCGGACACACGACGAACTTCTGGACGCTGGACTATCCACGCAGCCGGATGGTGAGCAAGGAGTTTGTCCTGGCCGCCGTATCCGAGCACGCCTATTGGTGGATCGAACAGGGATTGAAGGTGGACGACGCTGACCTGCAACGGTCGGTCGCCGACGTGGAGGAGCAGATCTACCCGCGCGTTACGGCAGCCTTTGGCGCGGCGCCGGGCTGGGCCGCAGACCCGCAGCGGGGGCACATCATCAACGGGAGGATACCGGGCGTTGGCGGGTACGTGTCGGGCGCGGACCCCTATCCGGCATCGGTGCAGCCGTACAGCAACGGTGTCCCCGCCATCTACATCAACGCTCGGGAAATTCCCCTGGGCAGCCTGGAATACCTGACTGTGCTGGCCCACGAGCTCCAGCACGGCATCCACTGGTACGCGGACCCGGCGGAGGCCACGTGGCTCAACGAAGGGCTGTCCGAATTGGCCGTCACCGAAGCCGGGTATTCGCCGGGCAGCATGCGATACTACCTGCGGCGGCCCAATGCGTCGCTGGTCAATTGGCCGAAGGATCTGGACGGCGATATCGGCCTGAATTACGGGGCGGCGGCGTTGTTTGTCCACTACCTGCGGGAGCGTTATGTCCCCGAGGGCGGTTTGCATGACCTCCTGGCCGGGCCGGACAACGGTATCGCCGCTGTGAACGCTTTTCTAGTGGAGCAGGGGGCCGAAACCGCCGGCGGAGAACCGGCCGATTTCCACACGGTATTCGCCGACTGGATGGTGGCAAACCTGCTCGACAACGATCCGGGTCCGTTCGGATACGCGGGCCTGGATGTGGAGGCAGACACCACCAGGACGGAAGGCGTGGGCGACGACGGGACGAAAGTGTCGCTCCCTCAGTACGGCATCGACTACATCGAAGTGAAGGATGCCAACGGCTACGGCACAGTGCACTTTGAAGGCGCCGGGGTAACCCAATTGCTGCCCACGGAAGTGCCCGAAGGCGGGTGCTGGTGGAGCAATCGGGGCGATGACACTTCATCAACGCTGACGCGCGAGCTGACGGTGCCGGCGGCAGGGTCAAGCGGCGAAGAACCGTCGCTGACGTTCCATCTCTGGTACGACATCGAGGAAGATTGGGACTATCTGTACGTTCAGGTATCCACCGATGACGGACTGACCTGGGACGCGCTTCCCGCCGAGGGCACGACCGACGCCAACCCGCTGGGCAACAGCTACGGCCACGGCTACACCGGATCCGAAGGTTGGACCAAAGTGGCGGTTACGCTGACCGACTACGCCGGCCAGAAAGCGCAGGTGCGGTTCCACCACGTGACGGACGACGCCATCCACGGCATCGGGGCCTGCGTGCACGACATGGCGTTTTCGTGGGACACCGGCGCGCCGGATGGAGAGGACTGGCGGGCGGACGGCTTCGTTCCGGTCAACAATCGGGTGCGGCAGGACTGGATCGTATGGGTTGTCGAGGACAGCGCGGAGCCGTCCGCGACGAGGATGGAACTGGAGTGGGACGCCGACAGCCAGCAGTATGCCGGTCACGTTGTCCATTCGCCGGTGGCCGACGGCGGGCGGTTGGTAGTGGCGGTGGCGCCGACGGCGCCGGCCACCATGGAGCGGGCCCGGTACCGGGTCTGGAGCAGGGATGGGCGGATCAGGGACGGGGAAGGTGTCCTGGGGCCGCCAAGCCAGCAAGGGCCCGGGTGAGCAGGCATTCGGCGAATTCGGGCAGGCCGCCGGAGCGGTCGCAGGTGAAGCAGCGCCAGGTCACCGCGGGCAGCGAAACTTGCAGCGACGCCGGGTTACTGCAGAATGGACAGGCGCCCCGCATCTTCCGGCGCTGGCGGGTGGTATTGCCAAGGTGGGACAGGGGCGTGAACGCGCCGACCAACTGGAGCAATCTTCCCCGGCGCACCGGCCCGGTTGGGTCGTCTCCCATATTTCGGCTACCCCGGCGGCGCAATTCCGCGAGCAGGTCCGGCGCGATGGCCGGCAATTGCTCCCGGATGCGCCGGTCGACTTGCCACGGACCAGGCCCCAAGCCGGCGGCCCGTGCGGACACGACCACCAGGGTGTACAGTCCCGCGCTGCTCAGGACCGGCAAGCCGGAGGCCAGGTCACCGTTGGACGCTGCCCAAAGGTGAGCCATGAACTGGTGCAGATGGTCGTCCGTGTAGTCCGGAAACCGCGTCGCCGGCCATTCCGCAGGAGTATCGTCATCTCCCGCAAGATATAGGTAACTGTCCGTCGGAAACGAACTGGTCACAATGAAGGAAACCTCCGGTGATGGTTGACTCCACGATATGGAATCATGCACCGGAGGCGCAACGGGCCGATGTCAGCAGATTTTCGCCTGAACGGCAGTTGCTCGCTGAGGATGGCGATCCAGAGTCTACCCACTCGATGCGCCGGTGGCCCACGACTTGATCAGGTGGTGAGCAATGGCAATGGGTCCGGGCACAGTCAGTTCCTCGCTGCGGCCTTCCAGGGCCAACAGGACCTCCGAGCGGTCGAACCAGCGGACGTCGGTCATCTCCTCGTCGTCCATGTTGATGTCGGTGGTGTCGGCCTCGGCCAGGCACCCTATCATCAGCGAGGACGGGAAGGGCCACGGCTGGGACGAATGGTAGCGGACGTTCTTGACCTTGATACCGGCTTCCTCCATGACCTCGCGGGCCACGGCCTCTTCAATGGCCTCGCCCTGGTCCATGAAGCCGGCCAGGGCGGAGTAGGCGCGCATGCGTTGCAGCCTTCCCCGGGACTGGCCCAGCAGGCAGCGGTCGCGTTCCACGTCGGCCACGACGGTGATCACCACCGGGTCGGTGCGGGGGAAATGCTGGGCGTTGCAGGCCGGGCACTGTCGAACCTGGCCGCCGCGTTTCTTGTCCGTGGCATGGCCGCACACGGAGCAGAACCCGTGACGCAAGTTCCAGTCCAATTGCGCGCGGGCGTGGGACAGCAGGCCGGTGTTGGGGCCGGACATGGTCTCGCCGGCGGTGCGACAATCCTCGAAGCGCCAGCCTGTCTCTTCCTCCACCCGGTCGGCCGCGCCAGCGGACTTGGACAGGTCAATGGAGAAGTGAGCCACGTCGTCCAGCAGACCCAGAAAGATCCATTCCGCTTCGGGAGGCAACGAGCGCAACATGGCCGGGCTGAGCCAGCCCAGTTCGGGCGGGGTCTGGTCAGTCAAGAGCACGTTGAGGTTGCGGAAGGGCAGGAACCTGCTGGCCGGATCCGCGGCCTGTTGCAGTATCCAGTCCTCGTCGCGGCGCTCAGCCTCACCGCGATTGATGGGGTTGTCGGCAAAGATGTGGGGTGGGTAAGTCATACGATTTCCTTAATCCAGTAACGGCGCCGCCAACGCAGAGGTTGTGTTGGTTCGGCATCATCTGGTACTCAGACCACATCCGCGAGGATGTTTCGTTCCACGTACCGACGGAAAGCCGGCAAGTCAGTGAACACTCTGAAACCCTCGTCAGAAACTGCGCGTAGCACGGCGTCTTCCTCTTCGATAAGCAAAGCGACAGGCTCACTGAACCCAACTTGCATGCCCGCAGGCCAAGCCAAGTCTAGCGTAATAGGCTCACCAGGATACTCAGGAGTAATCTCGTAAGCTAATTCACCAGTAGGTAGACCGTTTTCGATTGCGAAACGATTGGCGTTCGCCAAGATCACTGCCTCATCATCCGGGTCCGGATCACTCGCCACGATGGAAGCAACAGGCTGCTGGAGTTTCATATCAGCGGATATCATCTCAGCTGGAGGTATGACCCCGGCGCGCAACGTTGCCAGCATTTCGTTGGCAGCGCCGGCGAGTAGGCGGCGCCGTGCGTCAAGGAAACGGTGGTAGTTTTCCACCTTCCACAGCTCTGGATCCATGGGTATCCATTGGGACTCCAGTGTGCCAGGCCAGTTGGCGGCAACTTCCAGCATATATTCGGCGGGCATACGGTCGCCGAGGGCACGGTTGGTTTCCTGCGTTTGAAAGGCTATATTGCCTAAGTTATTGGCGTCTTTGGCGGAGATTCCATTGCGACCCAAGAAGGCTTTCGGGAAGATGTGATGCAATTCCAGGTTGGTATGGTCACCCAGACTGTGGTGCCGCAGCTGGTTGCCTGTACCCCAGTCGCGGGCATCCTGTATGCGAGACATAATGTACAGCAGCGGGTAGAACCGTGCTCTGGTGTAATTTAGGTCAAAGTCTTCGTGGGTGACCTCGCGCTCACCATGGCTCTGTCGCAGATTGCGCAGTAGGCCATCGAAGGGATCTGGCGCTTGCAGCGCGGCCAGGTCCTGGTTGATGACCGTTTCCGTCGGCCCGGCGTAACGGCCCCAGATGGCGACGCTCACGTACCAATGCAATAGTCGTGCCACCGTTGCCTGCTCGGGCCGATGCCCGCCGAGGTCCACCACGTACTTAACCATCACCGGGAACGCCGATTTGCTGCTGTACACGCGGTCGGTGTCCATATGCAGGTGGGTGCGCATGACTTCGATCAGGTAATCAATCGCACGTTCCGTTTGTTGCAACGCATCCTGGATACGCTCAATGCCGTTCTTTTCCGGTACCAGCCGTTCAAACTCGGAGTTTTGGTTGACCACCGCGTTCATGCAGCGCAGCAGCCAGTCCAGGTTTGCGCCATTAGGTCCAAATCCGACGCTTTCCCACTTGCTCAGCCGTTGCTGCATCTCTGCGCGCGCGTCGGGCCAGCTGGCTGCTATGCGGGCCAGCGCCAAGTCGCCTTTGGACAACTTGGTGCCGCCGGAGTTAACCTTGTTGAATACGTCAACCACTACATCAGTTGTTTTGTCGGCGCCGGTAATCTCTAGTATGGGCATATCGAAGTTGCCGATTTGCCTCACTTTCAACCCGCGCTGCACGTAATCGCTCACGCTAACAGCGTATTCCGGATTACTGGTCAGAGAATTAATCCAGCCATTATCATCCGCAAAGAGGGCGGTAACACTGACCCACAGCGGATCATTCTGCATCTTCACTGGAGCGAAAAAATCAAATTCTTCGCCTTCCAGGTTGAAGTACAAGTCGGTAAAGGCTTTGGCGTCGCCCTCAAAGAAAACAGGCGGCTTCCCGCGAACCAAGCCGTAAAGGCTGGTTACTCGCTGCTGACCGTCCAACAGCAGCTTTATGGCACCTGATGTTCGTGCCCCACCATTGCCGCGCACTTCAACCTGTTCAGCATTGGTGGTCCAGGTCAGCAATGCTCCCACAGGGTACTCGTGGTACAACGAGTTCATTAGGTCTTTCACCTGCCGGCGCTTCCACACGTAGCCACGCTGAAACATTGGAAGAGCGAGGGACTCGTTGTCGATATTGTTGAGAATGTCAATAACTTTCATGGCCCGTTTCCAGTTGCATTGAAAACTCGTGGGATCATATCACATAGACGGATTTTTCCGGTTCGCAGTTTCGAGTGTCACGTAAAGCGGTTATCCGCAGTTCGTGAGCCGCCGCCAGTCGTTGCCGCGCCGGGTCAACCACCAGCAGCGCGCCTTCCAGGGTGTACATACCGGGCTGCGCGGGGGCGCTTGCGTCGGTGAAAACGACTTGGTGGTCCCCTCAATTCCTGCCACGCTCACGCGGCTTTCCCGATGTCATCCTCCACAACGCTGCCGTCCGCCTGGGTTCCTGCTTTCGCAGGAATGACGCAGTTAGGCAGATGCCGTGGGTAGGTCATATAAATTCACCTGGCCGGTCATGCTCGGGTCTCGTTGGCTCACGCACGGTGCGTCATGGGGCGTTTTATAACCCAAGCTTGCCAGTGCGACAAGGACTGGAGCAGTGTCGCGGATTTTCCGGTCGCCGCAACGCGTGTTGCCCGGCCACCACCAGCCAATTAGAATGCCCTCAAACTCAAGCAATGGCATTCCCAGTGGCAGGATTACACGCGAACAAGGAGGCCGGACAGATGGCGCTTTGGAGACCCGACCCCACCTTCTACCCTTCGGCGCGGCTGGCGATGGAGGCTCCACAGGAGCGTCTGGCCTACGTCGCCGTCCTCAACCCAGGTTCGGGCGAACCGGATGCGATGACCGTGGTGGACTGCGACCCCAACTCGGCCTCGTATTCCCAGGTGGTCCACTCATTGGAAATGCCCAACGTGGGCGACGAGTTACACCATTTCAACTGGAACGCCTGCAGCGCGGCGCTCTGCCCCTCTTCGGCTCATCCCCATCTGGAGCGTCGTTACCTGGTAGTTCCCAGCCTGGCCAACAGCCGTATCTACATCATCGACACGCAACCCGACCCGGAGCGGCCGCGGATCGTCAAGACCATTGAGGCCGAGCAGGTGCATCGGGCCGGCTACAGTCGCCCCCATACCGTTCACTGCGGGCCGGACGCGATTTACGTCAGCGCCCTGGGCTCCGCGGAGGGAGATCGCCCCGGGGGCATCATGCTGCTGGACCACTATACCTTCGAGCCTATCGGGCCTTGGGAATTGGACCGGGGGCCGCAAGAACTGGCCTACGATTTCTGGTGGCACATCGGCATTGACACCATGATGACCAGCGAATGGGGAACTCCTGAGATGTTCGAAAGCGGGGCCCGGCTTGAGGACGTAGTGGGCCAGAATTATGGCCACGTCCTGCACTTCTGGGATATGCGCCGCCGCGCTCACCGCCAGGCAGTCGACCTGGGAGCGCAGCATCAGATGGCCCTTGAGCTGCGCCCGGCACACAACCCGACCCGGCACTACGGCTTCTGCGGAGTGGTCGTGAGCACCGAGGACCTGTCGGGCTCAATCTTCCTGTGGCACCGCGACGGCGACCAGTGGGCTGCGACCAAGGTGATTTCCATCCCGGCCGAACCTGCCGACGCCTCGGAGTTGCCACCGGCGTTGCAGCCATTGGGCGCGGTACCTCCCCTGATCACCGACATCGACCTGTCGCTGGACGACCGTTTCCTCTACATCTCGTGCTGGGGCACCGGCAAGCTGCTGCAGTTCGACGTTTCGGACCCCTTCAACCCCAAGCAGACCGGCGAGTTGGAAATGGGTGGTGTCGTCCGCCAGGCTCCCCATCCCAACGGAGCCGCCCTGACCGGCGGGCCGCAGATGGTGGAAATCAGTCGTGACGGTCGTCGGGTTTATCTCACCAATTCCCTGTATTCCTCCTGGGACGACCAGTTCTATCCTAACGGGCTGAATGGTTGGCTCAGCCGCATCGACGTGAACCCTGAGGGCGGTATGTCGGTCAACCCCGATTTCTTCGTCGATTACGGTAAGACACGCACCCACCAGGTGCGGCTGCAGGGAGGCGACGCCTCGTCCGATACGTACTGCTTCCCATAGCGGACGCAATCACGTCGGCTTTTGGGCCGTCGGAGCGGTGATGCCGGCAGTGCTGCTGCACGCCCTCATCCCCGATCCGGCGGCCCTCGCGTCGCTGGGGCCGTGGCTGGGACTGGCGGCGCTGGGCCTGTTCCACGGTCTGAACCCGGCCATGGGGTGGCTGTTCGCGGTGGCCCTGGCTTTGCAACGGCAACGCCCGATCCAGTTGTACACGGCCACGGGATACATCGCCGTCGGCCATTTGGCATCCGTGGCCGTGGTCATGGCGGCGCTGCTACTGGCCGGGGCGTTTCTGCCGTTGCGGTGGGTGCGGATCGCTGCCGGCGCGATATTGCTGGGGTTCGGCCTGTTCCGATTGGCGCTTTACTACCGGCATCCCCGCTGGGTGGGCATGAACGTGGACGGCCGGGATTTGATCGTGTGGTCGTTTTTGATGGCGACGGCCCACGGCGCAGGGCTGATGCTGGCGCCCGTGGCGTTGGCCCTGACCGGACCGGGCGCTCAGTCGGGGATCGCCGGCGACCTGGGCGAGCACGGCGGCTTTCTCTCATTGACGGACGCCCCGATATGGTGGCTGGTTGGTCTCCTGATGCACACCATAGTCATGCTGATGGCAATGCTGGCAGCAGCGGCGGTGGTCTATTATCAGGTTGGCCTGGCGTTTTTGCGGAGGGGGTGGATCAACCTTGACCTGCTGTGGGCCGGCTCTCTGGTCGCGGCCGGCCTGATCACGCTGGTATGGGCGCTGGTAGACTAGCCGCCAATTCCCCGGATCGGCCGATGCAAACGTGGGTGGATGGGTTCAGGTATCCCAGTTGGTGAATCGGCGGTATTGCACCCAGCGGGGCCCGGTCCATTCGCCGTCAGTCGGCAGCCGCTGACGGGTACTCCGGCCGGCGGCGTTCCCGCAGGGCGGCCAGGCCCTCCTTCACGTCGTCGCCGAAGAAGCCCAGGGCCTCGGCCAGCAGGGAGTAGTCGAAAGAGGTGTGGCCGGCCTGACGGAGCCATTGGTTCAGGGCGCGCTTGGTGAAGCGGATGGCGGGCTGAGGTCCGTCGGCCAGGCGGCGGGCGACGCGCATGGCGGTTTCCATCAGCTCGTCCCGGGGCACGGCCATGCTGACCAGCCCGATGCGCTCGGCCTCCTTGCCATCCAGGAAATCACAGGTGAGCAGGTAGTACTTGGCCTTGGCCATGCCGCAGAGCAGGGGCCAGATGATGGCGGCGTGGTCGCCGGCGGCGACGCCCAGGCGGATATGCCCGTCGGTGATGCGCGCGTCCTCGGCGGCGATGGAAATGTCGGCCATGAGGGCGACGGCCAGGCCCGCGCCCACGGCCACGCCGTTGATGGCGGAGATGACCGGCTTGTCCAGGTTCAGGATGTTGTAGACGATGTCGCCGGCCTCTTTGGTATTCTGGGCGACGATGGTCGGGTTGTCGATGGCCTGCTCGATCATCTCGAAATCGCCGCCGGCCGAGAAAGCCTCGCCGGCGCCGGTAACCACGGCGACTCGTATCTCCGGGTCGGCGCCAATGTCCAACCAGATGCGGCTGAGCTCGTTATGCAGACGGAAGTTGGTGGAGTTAAGGGTCTCAGGACGGTTCATCGTGAGGGTGATGATGCCGTCGGACTTTTCGATGAGCAGGTGCTGGTAGGAGGAGTAATCGGTCATTGCGAATATCTCACGGGCAGGTTGTCGAAAGATGTCATTCTCCGCTGTCAGTTTGCGTCGGCTCGAAATCGGGCGGCAGGTCAAATGTCGGACGCCCATCCGGACGGTGGCTGTGGGACAGAATGGCCATCATCAGTTGGTAGTGGTTGCGTTGCATCTGGAGCTGCATCTGCGTGACCGTGTTTTTCAACTCGTTGATAGAGGTTTGCAGAGCCTCCGTCTTTTCGTTGATAGAGGTTTGCAGAGCCTCCGTCTTTTCGTTGATAGAGGTTTGCAGAGCCTCCGTCTTTTCGTTGATAGAGGTTTGCAGAGCCTCCGTCTTTTCGTTGATAGAGGTTTGCAGAGCCTCCGTCTTTTCGTTGATAGAGGTTTGCAGAGCCTCCGTCTTCTCAGTCAGCGAAGTCCTGTTTCCGGCCACTTCTGAATCCAGCCTGCCTATGTCGCGCAAGATGCTTCCCATGCGGTTCCATAGAGCCATCATCGCGCCGAGCATGAACAGAAGGACGGCACCGTAGATAATGGAGGGGATGAGTTCGGTTATCGGCATTTTCGGTACCCTGCATTTACGAGTGATTACGAAGCGCCACAATGCTACCAGACGATTTGTGCCTCTTGCAGCGCGGTGAGTTCAGTTTCATCCATGCCCAGCAGGCCGCAGAAGACCTCGTGGTTGTGCTCGCCGAGGTCGGGCGTCCAGCGCAGCGGATCGGTGGGAGTCTCGGAGAAGCGCCAGGGTGGGGCCACGGCGCGCTGCTCGCCCTTCTCGGCATGAACGGTGGAGGGGAAGGCTTCGCGTTGGGCAAGGTGCGGGTCGGACATGAGCTGGTCCGCAGATAGCGACGGGAAAGCAGCGATGCCGGCGGATTGCAACAGGTCCGTCACCTCTTCGGCGGTGCGTGTGGCCGTCCATTCGGACACACGCTGCTCCAGGGTGTCCTGGTTATGCCAGCGCAGGAAGGCGTCGCCGTATTCGTCGGCATCCGCCCATGCGGGATTGTCCATGGCCCTTTTGAGCGAGCGCCATTGGTCGTCGTCCGCCACCGCGATGGTCACCCACTGGTCTTCGCCGAGGCAGGGGAACACGCCGTGGGGCACCATGGTGTCGTCCCGGTTGCCCAGGCGCGCGGTGTCCCGCTCGTTCATGGCGGTATCCATGAGGGTATGACCCATGAAGGCCGTGGCAATGTCCCGCACGGCGACGTCAGCGCGCTGACCTACCTGGTGGCTGCGGTGAGCGCACAGCGCGGCGACCGCCGAGAAGGCCGCCATCATGCCGCCGGTGTGGTCCATGGCATGGCGCAGCTCCACCGGCGGCCCATCGGGATAGCCGGTGAGGTAGCCAAGGCCCCCCAGCGCGGCGAACATCGGCGCGTAGCCAGCGTAACGGGCCTCGGGGCCGGTCTGCCCGTTGGAAGACAGGGACACCATGATGATGTCGGGCTTGATCTCACGCAGCTGGGGATACCCCAGGCCCAGGCGGTCCATGACGCCGGGCCGGAAGTTCTCCAGCACCACGTCGGATATACGCACCAGGTCGTAGGCCAGCTCCAGAGCACGCGCCTCCTTGAGGTTGAGGGTGACGGACCGCTTGCTGGCGTTGACCTGCTCAAAGGACGACGGGGGTTTGCCGTACATGGCATGGGGCCGGCGCGTAATGTCCAGGCGCGCCGCCGATTCGACCTTGATTACGTCGGCGCCCAGAGAGGCCAGGATCATGCCGGCGAAGGGTCCGGCGGCGTGCACGGAGAAATCGGCGACGCGCACGCCGGAGAGGGGAGCGGATGAGTTGGTCATGTTCACCGCCTGTTGGCTACGCGGCCGCTGAGCCGTTCTGGTATTTCCATCCCTAGCTCCACCCGGCGACGCCAACAAAGACGCCGCCGGGAAATCCCGCCTGCGGCTAGTAGTACACGGCGTTGCCGGTGCCCCCGCCGGCCGCGATCAGCTCGCCGGTGATGGCCCAGGCCTTGTCGGAGGCGAGGAAGGCGGTCAGGTAACCGATTTCTGAGGCGTCGACCATGCGGCAGATGTGGTTGCCGCGCGCCGAGCCGGGGGAGAAGTCCTGCGCTTCGGCCTCCTCCGGGGACACGCCCAACTGCTCGGCGCGGGCGGCCAGGAGGCTGGGCGTGCGCTCGGTGCGCGTGGTACCCGGATGGATGCAGTTCACGGTGATGCCGAACTGGCCCAACTGCGCGGCCAGGGTCTTGGTCATGTGCACCAGCGAGGTGTTGCGCGCGCCGCCGCTGAGGTTGCCGGCGTTGCGGGCGTTGAGTCCGCTGATGTTGATGATGCGCCCGTAGCCCTGGGCCTTGAGCAGAGGGATGGCGGCCCGGGAGCAGCGCAGGGCTCCGACGAACTTCACGTCGAAGTCGCTGATTAGGTCCTCGTCGATGAGGTCCTCGATGGGTCCGGTGGCCGACGGCGAGCCGCCGGGAAGGGACGCGCTGTTGACCAGGATGTGTAGCCCGCCCAGCGCGTCGGCCGCCTCGTTGATGACCCGATCCACCTGCTCGCGGTTGGTTGCATCGAACGACATGGGGATGGCGCGGCGTCCGGTGGTCTCGGCGATCTCGGCGGCGGTCGCCTCCAGATCGGGCATGGAGCGCGAGCCGACCACCACGTCGGCGCCCTCGCGGGCCAGTTCCAGCGCAATCGCCTTGCCGATGCCGCGGCTGGCGCCGCCCACAAATGCCAGTTTGCCTTCTAGTCCAAAATCCATGAGGAATAGCCTCCGTTAGGATGTGCGATGCGAACGCGCCGGAAGGGGCGGGCTCGCTGGAATAGGGGGATTATACAAGGCAAAATCCCGCTGCATGAAGGCATAACAGGGCCCGGCAGCCTCGCACTTGGGGCTCCCGACGGTTGCCCCTGAGGTCAGAAGCACGACCGCATGGCCTGTCGTTCCCGATGCCGCTACTGTCGGCGAAGAATTTTGCTTGGTAGACGTTACGGATGGATTTATCGATTATAATGCATTATTGAGTTGCCCACGGTAGATTAATCATTGCCGCTGATCCAGCGGTGACCTCTTCCAAGGTTCGCTTTAGCTCGCTATCGCAATCCCAGGTTGTTGTAGTTAGTCTGTCTCGTGTCGCATGGTCAATGTGGCGGCGAGGAATGTGAAAATCGACCGTGGGCATCTCGTGATTTTGGAGGGGAGACTGTGGACCTGACTTTGACACGAAACCCCAGCGATTATCAGGAACTGTTTCGGAACTTAGGCCATCCGAAAGACGTTGCCGATTTGCTCGAGGTTCCATACCAAACTCTCAATTACTGGATTTACGCTACAAATGAGGATAAGAGATATACCACGTTCCACATTCCCAAAAAAACAGGTGGTCACCGCCAAATTGACGTGCCTAACGACAACATCAATATTCTGCAACAGAAGTTGAACACAGTTCTGCAGTCAGTTTACCGAGTTCGACCTAGTGCACATGGATTTGTCACTGGCAGGAGTGTCAAATCCAATGCTCAGCAACACATTCAAAAATTTTGGGTATTTAACTTAGACCTCGACAATTTCTTTCACACAATACATTTTGGTCGAGTCCGGGGCATGTTCATGGCCAACCCGTACAACCTTCCAGAACGAGTGGCGACTGTACTGGCTCATTTGTGCTGCCACCAAGGCCGCTTGGCTCAAGGTGCCCCGACGTCACCTGTTGTTAGCAACATGATCTGCGCCAAGATGGATAGCCAACTCCAGCGCTTAGCCCACGATACCAGATCATGGTACACCCGCTACGCGGATGACATCACGTTTTCCACCAGACGTAAAAGGTTTCCTACGGATTTGGCATCGCTGAACGAACTCGGTCAAGTGCAGATCGGCCATCGTTTGGTTGAGCTAATCGAACAGAACGGTTTCATGGTCAATAGAGACAAAGTTCGATTGCGGGGGCAACATCAACGCCAAGAGGTGACCGGGGTTACGGTAAACGACATCACGAATGTCCCTAAGCGCTTTGCGAACCAAATCCGGGCCATGCTGTACGCGTGGAAACGATTCGGCTTGGAAGCCGCTCAGCGAGATTGGGAAGAAAAATATGACCATAAGAACAGAGGCCCGGGGCATTCTGCTCCTCGCTTCGAGCTCGTTTTGAAAGGAAAGATCGAATACTTGGGAATGATCAAAGGGCATGAGGCACCAACGTATCTCAAGTTCATGGACCAACTGGGCGACTTGGATTCTCGCCTTGCTCATGGACGTGGGACTCCGCTACATTTGCTTCTACGAAAATACCGTGAACTTGAAGCCGACTCATCACACCGACAGGGCAGAGGATATCAATTTGAAGACGTTATGAACGAACTGTTCACGCTATGCGGAGTAGCAGTATCAAAAAGTTTTACAAGGAACGACGGCGGCGAACAGATCGATGGCGCTTTCGAGCTAGACGGATCATATTATTTGGTAGAGTGCAAATGGCGCGAAGCTTTGACACGCCAAGCCGAGGTCGACGCGTTTTCAGGTAAGATAGGGAGATCGGGGGATCATACTGGCGGTTTGTTTATATCAGTGAACGGATGGACCGATCACGTGCTAGGGCTAACCAAACAAAACAGAGACAAAAGCGTGTTTTTCATGGACGGACTTGACGTATCCACGGTCCTTTCGGGAGAACTAGATTTCATTGATCTTCTTAGGGAGAAAATCAACGCACTCAACATTAAAGCAGAGCCTTTCGTTAGTGCGAAGTCGATCATTGGTAGCCGGCAAGACTAACGGTGGATCAACTACTTGCCAGTTCGTAGCGCCCTCACTGAAAACTGCGGACTATCTTATAGTCCTATATTGCTAACTGGCTAACGGCAGGCGGCTGGGGTATTTTCCATTTCTGCTCCCGTTGACAACAAACGCCACTATATCGCTCCCGCCAGTCTCAGCGCCGCCAGCTCCCTCGCCGCATACCCCAGCAGCCCGCAGTACACCTCCGCGTTGTGCTTGCCCTGCATGGTCTCATTCCGCTCCGCCTATCCCGGATGGCCCCGAGCATAACTTCTGCCTTCGTCAGGCGGGGTTTCGGGCCAAATTCCTGACCCCCGTTCGACCTGGCCGACGACCGATTTCGCCGGGAAAATGCGTCGTCTCCCTTGGGCCTCCCGCTCGAAGGCGACGTTCGAGTTCATTACTCCCTGCCGTCCCCGCCAAAATTTCTCCTGACAGCGCGGCGAAAGGGTCAGGTACCGACGACGCCCTTTGATCCAGTCTGCCGGCTACCTCTCACAAACACCGCTCCGCCTCGGAACGGATGTAGTCCCGGAACTGCTGGGGCAGCCCGGCAGCCTCGGCGGCCTGCGCGTTTTCCTGAATGCGCTCCGGGCGGGAGGTGGTGGGTATGGCCGAACTCACGCGTTGGTCGGAAATTACCCAGGCCAGCAGGGCCTGGGCCCAGGTGCTGATGCCGTAGTCCCGCAGCGGCGTGAGGTCCGGCTGATGTTTCAGGTCCAGGACGTAGCGGCCCTTCTGCAACGGCTCCATCACCAGGATGCCGGTGCCCAGTTCCTCGGCCAGGGGCAGCAGTTCGTCCTCAACGTCCCGGTTCATCACGTTATAGGGGATCTGGACCGTGTCCACTCGACCCTGGCGCATCAGGTCCATGATGGTGGGGTAGGCATCAGGCACCATGGCAGACACCCCCAGCATGCCGATCCTGCCCTCTCCCTTGAGCCGCTCCAGAGTGGGGAGGTGAGTCTGCCAGTCGATCATGTTGTGGACTTGGAATAGATCGATGTAGTCGGTATGCAACAGTTCGAAGGAACGGGCGATTTGGGCTTCGCCAGCCTCCTTGCCCTCGGTGAGCACCTTGGTGGCAATATAGAACCGGTCGCGGCGGTCCTCAGTGATCTCGCCCAGGACCTGCTCCGCGTTGCCGTACCAGGCGGCGGTGTCGATCAGGTTCACGTCGCTGTCCAGGCAGTTGTCCACGATCTGCCTTCGGACGGCGATCTCATCCTGGTCGGCAACATCGAAGGTTCGTAATGTGCCCAGGCCGATGACTGAAACGTCCAGGTTGCCAAGTTTGCGGAATTCCATCTTTGTTGACCTCGCCCAGGTGTCTAATGCAATCATGTACACAGGGGATGCGCGGGATTTATCCCCAGCGGTTGTACCACTTACCACGCCAGCCCGACCAGTCCCGAGCATGGCCCATGTCCCAGCATCAGCCCTGGATCGGTTCCCGTCCACATTGATGGAAAGCGAATACGCGTGAGACGTGCCCGGCTCTGGACGGCCACGCGCCAGCGGAGTATCTTGCGGCTTGGTACTCCCGGGCTGAGGTTTCAGCAACATGACCCAGAGAACGACGAGGTTGAACCATGCCTGAACTCCACGAGCTTTCGGTGGTGGAAGCCGCCGCGCAGATTCGCGAAGGAACCCTGTCGCCGGTGGCGCTGGTAGAGTCGTTGCTGGCACGCATTGACGCGCTGGACGGCGACCTGCGGGCGTGGGTCACAATTGACCGGGAAGCGGTGCTCTCGGCGGCCCGGCAGCGGGAGGCTGAGGTCCAGCGGGGTGACCCGCTCGGACTGATCCACGGCGTTCCTGTCGGCTTGAAGGACATCTTCTTCACCGAGGGCATGCTCACTGCCTGCGGATCGAAGGTGTACTCCGACTTCGTGCCCGATTTTGACGCTACCTCGGTGGCCAACATCAAGGCGGCCGGCGGGATCATCCTGGGCAAGGCGGTCACCACCGAATTTGCCTCCTCCGACCCCTCACCGACGCGCAACCCGTGGAACCTGGAGCACACGCCCGGCGGTTCCAGCAGCGGATCATCTGCGGCGGTGGCGGCGCGGATGGTTCCGGCCGCTCTCGGCTCGCAGACCGGCGGGTCTACCTGCCGGCCGGCCGCGTACAACGGCATCGTGGGCGTGAAGCCCACCTACGGGCGCATCTCACGGTACGGGGTGGCCCCGTTAAGCTGGTCGCTGGACCACGTGGGCATCCTGACCCGAACCGTGGCCGACGCCTCCTTGATGCTGACCGTACTCAGCGGCGCGGACGACAACGACCCCGGCAGCCTGCGCGAACCCGTGCCCGACTTCGCCGCGCAGATGGCCGAGCATGATCGGCCCCCGCGCATCGGGCTGGTGCGGCAGTACTTCCAGGATTATGCCACGCCGGAAATGTGGTCGCACACGGAGGAAATCGCGAACCGGCTGGCGGAGGCCGGGGCCGAGGTTGAGGAAATCCCGTTGCCCGACAGCTTCGCCGTAATCCACAGCGCCCAGCGTGTCGTGTCAAACGTCGAGTGCGCGGCAATCCACGGGGCCAATCACCGCACCCGCGCCGGCGACTACGGCCCGCGCATCCGGGCCGGCATGGAGATGGGCATGATCATGCCCACGCCGGCCTACCTGAAGGCCCAGCGGCTGCGACGGCAATTCCGTGCCGACCTGAGCGAGATGGCTGCAAAGGTTGACGTGGTGATGACGCCGGCCATGCCGGCGCCGGCTCCCCGGGATCTGAACACCACCGGCGATGCGGCGTTCCAGGCGCCGTGGTCGGCAGCAGGGTTGCCCACGGTGGTGGTCTCGACGGGCTTGAGCGAACTGGGCATGCCTATGGCGGTGCAGTTCGGCGGGCCGTGGGCCCAGGAGGGCAGGGTGCTGGGCGCCGCGCAGTGGTGCGAGCGGATTGCCGGGTTGAACCAGGCGCCGCCCATCGGTTGACATCATGTCACGCTAGATGAACTGCTGCTTGGCCCAACCCTCCTCGAAGGTTGTGTGGAAGAAGGGGGCCGACTTCTTGCTTTTGTACATCCACTTGCCTTCGACCCGCACGTATTCCTCTTCATCGAGACCGGCCCGCCACATCGCCTTGCCCGTGTCTCCCACGGTGCACGGCATGAACAGGTACCACCGAGCCCGCGCCGTATCTCCCGTAACTTCGATCTGCGGGTTCAGCCCGTAATGCAACGCGAAGACGAAGTGGCCGGAAATTCCGCGAAAGAACTCGCGAATCGCCTCCCTGCCCTCGTATCTGCCCATGCCCTGGCTTTCCCAGGTGGCATCCTCGACAAACAAGGCGGCCAGCCGGTCCGGGTCGTAATTGTCGTCGCAAGCGGCGGCGTATTCCGCTTTGAGGTTGCGTAGCGCCTCAATATCCTCCAGGTGGCGAACCCTGTCCCGCAGTTCTTCCACGACCGCTAACAAGTCGGCTGCTTGATTGGTTGACATGCGAATACCTCGTGTTGCCTCGCGCGAATTTCGTAGAAATCCAAGCCATGATGGGGCTTTAGCACACGGACAGGGTTCCACCTTTCAAGGCTGCCGGAGCAGCGCTGGTTACTGGTTGGCCAGGGGGATGGTGCAGGTGACGCAGGCCTGGTCGCCGTGGGTAGCGGTGGTGTGACCCTGGCCGGTGGTATCCTCCACCAGGCGGGCGTCGCCGGGGCCGAATACGTGCTTGGAGCCGTCGCCCAAGCCAATCTCCAGTTGTCCCGACAGGACTATGACAAACTGGCGGCGCGGCGCCGTGTGCCAGTCGGAGAAACGACCGGCCGGGGCTTCACTGAAGCTGATGGTGGTGGTCTCCTGGGCGCTCTTCCAATCAGGCGTCTGGTCCAGGTCGATGGTCTCAATGTGGGACTGGCCGTCGTCGCCAGAGTAAAGTCTGAAGGTTCCCATCCTGTTCCTCCGTTTTGGTCTGTACGGGATATGGTCACGCTGCGGCTGAAGTCTGCCGGGCTTCGACCCTGGCGATGAACTCCAGCAGATGCGCGGCGTAGAAGGTGGACTTCATGTGGTAGCGGTTGGTGGCGGCGATGCCGGGGAAGGTGTTGTCATGCTGACCGATGACCGCCCATTCCTCGTGGGTCCACGCCGACGGGAGCAGCTCCGCGTGGGGTACCAGTCGCTTCACGTTCTCCGCCGCAGACTTGTGGTGAACGTCGTCCGGCGTGTTGCCCTCGAAAGCCAGCACCGGGCAGGTGATGGACTCCAACTGCTCCTCAGTCAGGTCTCCCACCGGGTTGGGTTGTGAGAACTGGTCCCGCCAGCGGCGCATGACGGAACAGAACTCCTCGGGATCCATGGCAAGGATCCGTTCCCGGTTGTCAGCGTTGTCCCGGATGCGCTGCTCGAAAAACTCGGTGGCGGCCACGGCGGCCATCCCGCCCCGCTCCGCGGCCTCGATGTACTGTCCGTAGTAGCCGGGGGACATCAGTTCGGCGCTCCTCGGCCCGCCGGAGACTTCCCAGACAAATACACCCTTGACCACCTCCGGGTGCCGAACCGCCACCGTCAGGGAAGTGCGCGAACCGGCGGATCCCCCGGCCAGGTAAGCCGGGGCCGCGCCCAGGTATTTCAGCAGAGCCGCCATCTCCTCAGCCCAAAGGTGCTGCTCGGAAAGCTCGCCACCGATCACCACGTCGGACTTGCCGCAGTTGCGGCGGTCGTGGATGATGACATGGCAATGAGTCGACAGCAGGGCAGCCATGGGACGCAGGCCGTTGTGGTCCACCCGTCCGCCCGGCGTCAGCATGACCGTGGGGCCGGCGCCATACTCCTCGTAATACAGGTTGACTCCGTCTATGTTGGCGTAAGGCACTGCTCACTCCTTTCTGTTTGAATACCGCGGCACACGTTGGGCCAGGACCGTGACACCGGCAGTTTAGCACCTTTATTCCTCGTCCTCTTTCCAGGAGATGAAACGACCCGGGGAAATGACGATCAGGGTCAACCGTTCGTCCGCCAGAAGGTCTGCGGCGAACTCGGCGCCTCGCTCTTCCCCCTCGTAGAGCACGCATGTCCGGCGCACCATGTCATCCAGCCCGCCGTCGGTGACCTCAGCCGTGCCCTCGATGGTCACAAACGAATAGGGGTGATCCGCGGTGGGGACGCACAGGGCCACGGCGGAATTGCGGCGAATGTTCCGCACCTTGACCGCCGCTCGGTCGGCCATCACCAAAGCCCGGCCGTTATCCCAAAGGAACCAGACCGGCGCCACGTGGGGAGTGCCGGCGGCGTACATGGTGACCAACTGCGCCGTCAGGGGCTGGGACAGAAATTCATCCACCTCTGCTGAGTTCAGTGTTCCCAAGGTATTTCCTCCTGCATCCTCTCGGATCCGCGATGCCATTCATCAAGATGCCGAACCTATGATAGCGGAAATGTAGCCGATGGATCTCCAGCGGCAGTTAGGGACGCGCTCATATCCCACAGCCTGGCGGCCAGGTCTGCATCGTAACTGATGCTGGAAGACGACACCGGGCGGCAGTCCACGAAATACTTGCCGGTCATGCTCTCCACTTCGGGCGATGCGGCCAGGTACACCGGGGTCTCCGCTCCCTTGTCTGGGGTAATGCCGCGAACTCCAATGAAGAAGTTGACCACACGACCCAGCAACCCGTTGTTGCGGGCGATGTTGGTCCGCACCAGGCCGGGATGCAGGGCATTTGCCGTAATGGTCGCGCCTTCCAGACGCCGCGCCAACTCGTAGGTGAACAGGATGTTGCAGAGCTTGGAACGTTTGTAGGCTGAATATCCCCCGTTACCTGAAGGCTCAGGCAGGTCTTCCAGCCGGAATCTGCCCGGCGATTCATGCGCACAAGAGGATACGTTGATAATCCGGGCCCGTGATGCTTTCCGCAGATGTTCGAGCAGCAAGCCGGTCAGCAGGAAGTAGCTGAGGTGGTTCAGCGCGAAGGTCATCTCGATGCCATCGGCGCTGCGCTTGTCGGACAGGAAGATGGCGCCGGCGTTGTTCAGCAGCACATCCAGATGGGGCGCCAACTCCATCGCCTCGGCTGCCACGCGACGCACCTCACGTTGGGACGAAAGGTCGGCCAACAGGCACTCCACTGCTGGGTTGTCCGTATCGGCGATGATCTGCCGCACTGCGGCTTCGGTCTTGGCGGCGTTGCGGCCTACGATGACCACCCTGGCTCCCATACGGGCCAACTCGCGGGAGGCTGCGTAGCCGATGCCGTCGCTGCCTCCGGTTATGAGACAGATTTTGCCTGGCATCAAATTACTCATCGAAGAACCTTGGGCATCGATTGCATTCTGCGCATGGCCTACAAGTCGGCAAAACAGCAAAAACGGCCCCATCTGGGGCCGCTTCTGACTAGGAAATCGGGAATGTGGTGCCGAGGGGCGGATTCGCCATTCTGCGTGAAGTAGCGTTTTGTCGAAGCCTGTTTGGCGAGATTCCCTACTCAAAATCAAGAATTGGGGTCAGTGTAACACGGTCTGGTTATGTGGAGACGGGCAGGCGCCTACAAGTTTATTGAGGGTTCCTCGTAATCCTTTAGCTTGTTGTAGATTTGAAGCCGGTGATGGTAGGACTCCAAAACTATGATCCGGTCGTCTGCGTCAACGTTGACCGCCACTGGCCGCCGGAACCGCCATTCAGGCTCCAGATCTGTCCGTCGCCTGGCTTTGATGATATCCGGATTGGCGTCGATGTAGGTCTGGGCCCATGGCGAAGGCTCTTGGGCGTCACCGACCAGCGCCGTAATATATTGGCCGTCGGCGGCGTAGATCTGGACTCGGTGGTTCCCCCAGTCGGTTACGTATACATCTCCATCTGAGTCCACAGCTACACCGGATGGCCCTTTGAGCGAACCCACCCCGGCGCTGGAGCCTTCGAACTTAACGAGCAACTCTCCAGTAGGGGCGAATTTTTGCACCCGGTTATTTCCCCAATCCGCGACGTAGATGTTGTCCTGGCGGTCGATGCAGATTCCCCATGGCATCTCCAGATCTCCGTCACCGCCACCTCGCTTCCCGAATTTGGACTGAAACTCACCGATCTGGTTGAAACTCTGCACCCGGTGATTCAGGCTGTCCACCACCCAAACGGTTCCCCGGGAGTCGAAAGCGATTCCTGACGGTCCGTTTAGCTGCCCGTCTCCGCTGCCGGGCCTGCCCCAGTGATATCGGTAACTACCCTCTTCACTGTAAATGGTTACCCGGTTGAGATACTCGTCCGAAACGAACACTCGGCCGGTACGGTCCAAATCAATTGACCGGGGCCAAACGAAGCGCCCGTCTTCCTCGCCGACGGAGCCGAACTGTCCTTGAAAATCGTGGTCAAAGTTGATCTTGGTGACACGCTGACCCAATTGTTCCACACCGCGGCTCAACACATAAATGCGACCGTTCGATCCCAGGACGAAATCCTGGGGAGCCCAAAATCCCCAGCCGGCCTGACTGTACATGCCTATGCAGTAGCTGTAGTCATACACCCTGCCGGCAGCGACGGTGGTCAGCATATCCCCTCTCCCGCGAACTATTTTGGGGTCCCAAAGCTACATGAAGGACATTTGCTCGAAGTGTCCACCGACGATGGGTACAGGATCGAGTCCCAGCCACTTTTCCGCCAAAGTGGAGTAGAAGCCACGGAAATCATAGTTGGGCGCCAGGTCTCCCTGAGTGAGATCCCCCGGTTCCAGCGAGGGATACGTCCCGTACATTCCACCATTCACCCGGTCGCCAATGGCGAACGCTACCCCAGCCGCTCCGTGGTCGGTACCAGTGCCATTATCGCGGACGCGGCGCCCAAACTCGCTGAACAACATGATAACCACCTCGTTTGAGGCGTCGTGCTCACGCAGGTCGGCGAAGAAGTCGCGTATGGCAACGGAAATTTCCGTCCAAAGTTTTTCATGTGGTCCCAGCTGGTCATAGTGGGTGTCGAAGGGCCCGTGGGAGGTGTAAAAGACCTGGGTGCCCAAGCCGGCCAGATGCACTTGGGCCACGTCTCTGAGGCGCCTCGCGATGGAATTGTTGGCGTACTCCACGTTTGAAGAATAGGTTTCGGGAGCAACCCGGATGATGTCGGCTCCGCGCAACGCATCCCGTCCTGCCTGTCCCAGATATTCCATGGTCGGCCCGGTGCCGATGGTTGGAGCGTACATGCGGGCAAAGGTCTCCAACAACTGGACACGATCTTGCTCGGAGGCGATTCCCGGATTTGATGAGAGTACGCCGTATGAAGGAAGGTGGTTGACAGAAGTAACAGGAACCCCCTTCATGGCCAGTGCCCGAGGCAAGCCCTGGCCCAAGTTAACTCCCTTCAGCACGTTCTCGCCGTCAGGGTCCAAGTCCCGGACGACCTTGGCGAGCCAGCCGTCAATACCGATGGAATCCGGCTCGCAGGTATGCCAGATGTCCATGGCGCGAAAGTGCGAACGGGGTGAATTTTCAAACCCGATTCCGTGAATGATTGCCATGTTGCCCTGGTCGTAGATTTCTTTCAACGGCTCCGAATCGGCCCGGAATGCCAGTTGGTCATCTATGGGCAGTAATCGATCTTCAGGAACATGGACCTTGGGCCGGTTATCCCAATACAGGGGATTGCTATAAGGAACAATCGTATTGAGATAGTCGTTGGCCCCAGTCAGCTCCAGCACGACCAGCACGGGGTCTTTATGGGTTGATGCCATTTTCATGTCCTTCTACATCAGTTGCATGCTCTTGCCTAGGCAAACTGATATTCTCGCGAGGCGGCGATCAAGGTCAAGATCCTGCTCACATTGTGCAATGTAGCGCTGAATTCTTCGTGGGTGCTCCAGCCTAGATCGCCACATTTTTCGGCATGGGCAATCAATTCAGAGTGGGTCGTCTTACTGACTTCCAACGGTCCCATCGCATCGAGACAAGCTTCCACTATCGCCTGGGGGGAATGATCCCCATGCACATGCACATTCACCAACACCCGTTTGACGATAGCCTGCACGCCGGGTAGTGAGACGTCTCCAAATATCCTCGCGGCAAAGTTCACCCGGCGCATCAAAACGCCGGGGTCGATCCATTCTGAGCCTGTGTGCCAACCCTCCACGCTGGGAGGATTGAGCAGCCCCTGTCCCTGCCAACCGCACTCCAACGCCAAATTGTTGAGTCCTGGCTTGAAGCCTTCATAGTTGCCCGCCATACGCACAGTGCCAACGATCAATTCAGCCGGGCTTTTCACCCGGGCGAAGCGGGCATTCTTGAAGAACTCTGAGTTGAACAACGTTCGTAAAATAGACCGGATGTCGCCGCGGGATTCATTGTAGGCATCCGCCAACAACTCGATGGCTTCAGGGTCAACTGGTGGTGTAACGTTCCAACTGGCGACATGGGGCTCGTCGGCGACGAAGAACCTGTAGAGGTGACGGGCCAGGAACCGGGCCGTAGCCGGTTGGTCCGCAATAATGTCCACGATGTCTTCGCCATTGAAGTTCCCGGTATACCCCAGGAAGGTCTTCTCCCGATCGTCGTGGTCCTCAGGTTTGTAGTCGAATAGCCAGTGGAAACGACCGTAAGGATTACGGGGAATCTTTGGGGCAATCGTCCATCCGGTAAAGGCCCTGGCCGCTTCCCTGATATCATCCTCGGAGTAGTTTCCGACTCCGAGGGAGAAAAGCTCCAACAGCTCCCGCCCCCAGTTTTCATTTATGGCGCCGTCACGATTTCCCTGGTTGTCCAACCAGAAGATCATGGCTGGCGACTTTGCAACCTCTACCAGCAGGTCGCGGTAAGTACCCAATCCGTATTCACGGAAGATGGCAATCTGGCGAGTCAGCTCCAGTGGATTGTCCACCTTGGAGTTGCCGGTGGCGAACAACTGATGCCAGAAGAGGGCCATCTTCTCTTCCAGAGGCCGTTTGGTGTTGATCATCCGGAACACCCAATTGGCCTGATTTATTGGCAGCGCCCCGGCCCCCTCATAACCCGGGAAGAACCGGTACAGCAGTTCGTCGTCTATGGCCGGCTGCCGCTCTGGATGCAGAAGCTCCTCGACCACGGCTTCGTAGCCTTTGGAGACGCGCTCCTCCAGTTCCTCACGGGTATCACCGAAGCCTGCCCGTCTCATTAAATGGGCCATCAATCGAATGTCTTCTTGGTGGGGCATTGCCGCCTCTCCGTTTATCGAGCCCAGAACGCTAAGCCAGGCGCCGCTTCGCAACATATTAGGATTGGCCAAGTCGAATGTCAACAAAAAGCCGTAACAGGTAACCGTTCAGAGTTGACGGCCCGTGGTAGCGGCGTTGGGAGCGATCATCAGCGCAAATCGCTGGTGGAGGCAGTCAGGTGCCCAGCCTGGGCGCTGATCGGCCAGGCGTGTGGCGGCATGGTGGACAGGTCAAACGCCGAGGACGGCGTCAGGAAGGGAGGGGCAGGGCGTGCAGTCTCGCCAGGGCAGAGCTGAACTGGTTTTGCCAGGGCCAGCCCTGAGGGAGATGCAGGGTGAGACGACGGGCTTTGCGGGTGAGGCGTCCGGCCAGGGAGAAGAAGCGTCGTCGGAGAGTCTTGGTGGTTGCCACCGGCTCTCCCAGACCGATGCGCGTGGTCCAGCGAGCCAGGTTATGGGCGATGACCCGGACGGTCAGCCAGGCGGCGTCGGGCTCACTCGCGAAGGGAGTGTAGCTGGTCTCGGCCACATCGGCCACGCCTTCCATCCAGTACGGGATGGGCGTCCACTCCGCCTCGGGTACGGCCTCGATGAGATTGCGCAGGGTCTGGTGCCGGCGTACGGTGATGGAGAAGCGGACACTCTTATCACGACAGGCGGCGACGATGGGGTGAGTGTAGAAGCCGCTGTCGGCCCGTCCGCCTGAGGCGGATGAGCGGTCCGGTGGCTCCGGCGTAGCGCACCCGGCTGATCGTTTCACGCAGGAAGCGGGCCGCGCCCCGAGCCCGCCTGAGGCGGATTGGCCCGTCCCTGGCGCAGCCTTGCCATCAGTACGTCGCCGGTGCCGGCAGCGACGGCCAACAGCGGGTGATAGCCCCGCTGGCCAGCGCCGACGCCACCAGCGTCAGCAACTTGTCGCCCTCATTCGCCCGACCAGGTGCATCTCCCAGATCAACGTGGCGGTCCACCAGCTCGCCCAGCCCCAGATGGTGGACCAGGGTGATCGGTAGCAGCAGCCCGGCATTGGCCACCAGGCGGTGGTCATCAAAGGCGACGTGGATGCGGTCGGGGCGCTCAGGCGGTAGCATCCGATGGGTGCTCCTTGTTGCGGGTTGGTTTTCTGTTTCAAAAACCGTTATCCCCGAAGTGCAGGGGCACTTTCTCATCCCCTCACCACGGCGCCACACTCATCCTTTCGGTGGATTGGGGATAAGGCACATTGTGTGCCGGAGAGTGCGCCATGTATCGATGGTTCCTATACGATTCACGCAATTAACATAATTAAATCGCAGATATTCACGTGATTTTCACAATCTGGTGATAATGTGGTTGGCATGGTCAGGTTGGGGTGTTCGCTGCTATAGACCTGCGGGCATCGCCACACCTCACGGCCACACATACACAACGCTTTCTCCGGCGGCGTGATGGCTGCGCTCATAACTGGCGCAGTTGCCGTCGGAGGCATAACGACCGACCCGCGCGCGTTTCATGCCGACGCGGGAACCATACGGAGATGCCTATCATGGCCACAATAACGGCTTGGTCGAATGCTGTCCGCCTGTCTCTCGTCATCTCGCTGGTGTCATTGATCCCTCTCGTCGCGCTATTGGCCGGCTACGACACCGTCCACGGGTCAGTGCCCAACCCGTCCCGCGGGTTTGACCTTGATCCAGACCACGATAACGCGCGCGGTGTCTGGTCCGGCGGTTCCACCATGTGGGTGGTGGACAACGCCGACGACCAGTTGATCGCATACTCCATGGCCACGGGCGCCCGGTTGGCGGACAAGGACATCGACCTGACCAGCTCCAACTCTAAACCGCAGGGCATCTGGTCGGACGGTTCCATCATCTGGGTGGTGGACTGGGACGATACCAAGCTCTACGCCTACAACCTGGACTCCGGCGCAAGGATGGAGAACCGGGACATTGACCTGACCGGCAGCAATGATGGGCCGCGGGGCGTGTGGGGTGCGTTCGGCATCATCATGGTGGTTGATAAGGACGACGACCATGTCTACGCGTACAACCAGACCAGCGGGCAGCGTCAAACGGGCTATGAGTTCGACCTAGCCGCAGGCAACGACAATCCGTGGGGCCTGTGGGGCGGGAACAATGTCATATGGGTCACCGATACCAGCGATGACAGCGTTTATGCCTACGACCTGGTGGTGCGCACCCCCAAACCGCTCCTCAACCTCCGCCTTTCCCTGGAGAACCGGGACCCTCGCGGCGTCACGGGCAACAAAAGCCTCATGTGGGTGGTTGACGACGAGGACAAGCACGTCTACGCCATGCGCTACAAGGATTTCCGGCATCCCGACGACGAAATCGACATCAGCGGCGTGGTCATGCCCAAAGGCATCTGGACCGACGGCACGACCATATACGTGGTGGACACCGGAATCGGAGGCGGCCCCGGGTTGGTTGCCTATAACGTTGGCGACGGGTCTCGCAACGCATCCAAGGACGTCGACCTCAGCCACACCGGCTACACGCCGATGTCTGTCTGGTCGGACGGTTCACAAGTTTGGGTGCAATTCGCGGAGCACAATTCGGTCAAAGTATATTCCCTGAGCACCGGCACCGAGATCTCCAGGAATTTCCCGATCATCCTGAGGCATGAGAACGGAGATGCCGCCGGCATCTGGTGCGACGGCGCCACCATGTGGGTCTCAGATTCCGGGGACGACAAGATCTACGCCTACAACTTCGCTACCGGACTGGATCAGACCGACAAGGACTTCGATCTCGATTCCAAAAACACGGATCCCGGCCAGATCTGGGGCGACGGCGAGACCCTGTGGGTCATGGACGCCACGGACAAGCACGTCTACGCCTACGATCTGTCCACGGGCGCTCGCCGTGAGGGAAAAGAGTTTCGGCCCGTACCGGACAACAATAACCTCAACGGAGCTATCACGGGCCACGGCCTGCGCTTCTGGGTGGTCGACACTCAGGACGACCACCTGTATGCCTACGGCAAGGCGAACACGCCGCCGTCGTTCAGCAGTAACTCGGCGGTTTTCAAAATACACCACACGCTGACCGGACACAACCTGATCGGTCCGGTACCAGAAGTCACCGAGGTTGACGAAGGTGACACGCTGACCTACTCGATTTCGGGTACCGACAGCAGTCGATTCACCGTGGACTCCAGCACCGGAGATCTGTACACGAAACGCGACGCCGGAAGTTTTACCGCCGGCGCTGAGCTGTCAATCAAGGTATCCGTAAGCGACGGGAAGAACCTGCTCGACGGGGTGAGCTCCAGCAAGGACGACACGGTAAACGTGACCATCAGGGTACTGCAAAACGCCGATCCGGAATTCGTAACCGCCGACGGTTCGGTGTTCACGGTCAGCGAGGATGCCAGCGCCGGGGACACCGTCGCCCAACTGAACATCGCCGACCTGGATGGCGACACGCCGTCCTATACGTTGACCTACCAAAATGGCGACGCCCACACTCCCTTCACGATCAGCGGCAACCAGATCAAAATCGCAACCGGCGAAAGTCTGGATTACGAGAGCCAGGATTCCTACCAACTCACGCTGGACATCTCGGACGGCAAAGACGAGGACGGCAATTCCGACACCACTACCGACGACAGCATCACGGTGGAAATCCAGGTCACCAACGTTGACGAAAGCGGCGAGGTCGCCCTGGGCAGCGCCCAACCGCAGGTCGACACGGCAATCGCTGCCTCCCTGACCGACCCGGACGGCGTGAACCTGGAGAATGGCAACCAGGTCAACTGGGTAGTGGAACGGAGCACTGACCCGGAATCGGGGACCTGGACCGAGGTGTCAGATACCGACGCCTCCAGCGCGACATTCGATTACACCCCGGTCACAGCGGACGTGGGAAATCACCTGCGGTTCGCCGCCAGTTACTGGGACAACGAATCGGATACCACCCGGAAGACGGCGCAGGTGATTTCCACGAACACCGTGCTGGCCGCGCCGCCATCTAACCTGCCGCCGGCATTCAACGAGAACGCGCCGATCACTCGTTCCTTTCCGGAAGACGCCGAAATCGGCGCCAACGTGGGGTTACCCGTGCAGGCCACCGACCCGGACGACGACACTCTCAGATACGGTTACAACACTGTGGGTACCAGCCGATTCCAGGTAAATTCCGTGTCCGGCCAAATCAACATGAACTCCAACCTCTTGCTGAGTTACGAACGCAGACCCACTTCTTACATCTGGGTTTTGGTCCGGGATAGCAAGGATCAGTACGGCAATGCTGACACCGAATGGGATGCATCCGCCCTGGTGAAAATCAACATCACGAACGTGGAAGAGGCCGGCGAGGTGGAACTGACTTCGGACAACCCCCAGGTTGCCGTGGAACTGGCCGCGTCGCTTACCGACCCAGACGGCTCCGTCACCAATCTCACCTGGCAATGGCAGACCGCCAGCAGCGCCCAAGCGACCACGTGGACGGATATCACCGTCGCCACGTCGGAAAAATACACTCCCGTTGCTGCCGACGTCGGCAAGTTCATCAGGGCGCAAGCTTCCTATGACGACGGCGAGGGCACGGGCAAGCAGGCCCATGGGATCGCCAGCCAGGCGGTGCAGGGACGGGCCTCTAATGGAGCGCCGGAGTTCGACGAAGGCAGCGCCGCGACGCGTTCCCTGTCCGAAGACGCAGTATCCGGCTCCTGGGTCGGCGACGGCGTTACGGCCACTGACCCGGAGAGCGACACGCTGACCTACTCTCTGGCCAGCGGGGACGACTCCGATCAGTTCGCCATCGATGCCGCCACTGGCCGGCTCCAGGTCGCTTCGGGCGCGACCCTTGACTACGAGACCGATCCCTCGCTCACCGTGGTGGTGCAGGTCTCCGACGGACTGGACGCGGACCACAACCAGGACGCAGCCATTGACGACACCATCACCGTCACCGTCAATCTCACCAACGTGGACGAGGCGGGTCGGGTGTTGCTGTCATCTCTAGAGCCCGAGGTGGACAGCGAGATCACGGCCACGCTGAACGATCCGGACGGGAGTGTCAGCGCGAGCAATTGGCAGTGGACTAAATCGTCGGACGACGGCAGCACTTGGACGGATATCGTCGGCGCCATCTCCGCAACTTTTACGCCCACCTCAGACGAAGCTGAAATGCACCTGCGGGCCACGGTTTCCTACACCGACGGTGAGGGACCAGGCAAAAGCGCTTCCCGGGTGTCGACGGATGCGGTGGAGCCCGCCGTAACCGAAGCCATCCAACCGGACCCACCCGGGACGTCCACGGACCCGCAGGGGATTGACACCAGTCTCACCTCGCTGACCCTCGCCGGCATACCCTTTTCCTTTGACAGCGACACCCTCTATTACGAAGTCAGCACCCCTAACTCGGACCGCCGCACCAGGGTAACCGCCGCGCCAACTGCCGAATCGGGCGTTTCGGTTTCGATTATCCCCTCCGACAGCAGGCCTTCCAGCAATGGCCACCAGGTCGATCTGAGCGTGGGCGTCAACTACGTCGTCGTAACTGTGACCCACGACGAAAGCAGCGAGTTGAGAGTCTACGTGGTGCAGGTAACCCGGGAGCCGTTGGCGCTGACTCCGGAAGACGATTGTTCGCAATACATCGTTGATCTGGCGCCGGTCCATTGCGGTTCCACCAAGTTTGCGGACTATCGGATTGAGAGCAACGGGAGTTATAGCATCGACTGGAGCAAATGGGGCGACGCCCGCTCCAGCGTCACCGGATACACCGTGACCATCGAAGAGTATATGCGCCGGACCTACCACAAGAACGGACAGAGAGTGAGCGAAGCCGATCTGCAGAACGTCTATGAGGGTTGCGAATTCAGCAACGACGCCTGGGCTTGTGAAGGCCCGTTGGTTGACGTTTACCACGTGGACGGCGCGGGACAGCCGACCCAGCGCCACACGGTATTGAGCAATACCCACCAGACGGAGCTGAGCGGCACGCTCGGGTTCACCGGCGTCAGGGACGCCCAGGAAACCTTCCACCGTTGGAGCGGGGACCCTCATGATCCCAACAACGAGCCCACCGCCGTGGCGTACACCACCAAAACGTCCGAAGTTGACCGCTACCGGTTCGTCCCCCACACAGCAAACGGTGACCTCAAAACCAAGAAAATCACGATCGCCGGCGTGGCCTTCGCAAACCCCTTCGCTCCGTAGCCGGCAGGCTGCGCCTCGTCAAACCGGCGACATCCCTCACGCGTGCCCTGCTGGTCATCGCGAGGAGCGAAGTCCGCCTCTGGCGGACTCGCAATGACAGCTCTGACGAAAATGGGTACGCGCGAGTGACCGCCGGTGAAGGCTGCGCAATCCGGCATGTGCGGGTTGATCGCAACCGGTCCACGTAGGTCCTGATCCAGACGCTCTTCGCGCCCAATCCGGCCCAACGCGCCAACGGACCGGTGAAACCCACGCGGTATGATGGGGCACCTTGTCCGAACTCTCCGACTGGACGAGGCCCACGCCTACGACGGCGCGCTGGGCACCCACTGCCTCTACCTGCTGCACCGCCTGCAGCAGAAGCGCCGGGAGCTCATGGCGCAGCTCGAGCCGCTGCGGGTGATCGCCGCCAGTGCCACCATCCACAACCCGGCTCAGCATCTCGAAACGCTGACCGGTCTCGCCTTCCAGTTGGTGAACGACCGCTACAATGGCAGCCCCCGGTCCGAGCTCACCGTGCAGCACGTGGTCGGCCGGGATCCTCGCGACGAGGGCTGGCGGGACTTGCAGGCGGCGGTGCGGGAGGTGACCAGTGAGGGTCCCGACTGGGACTACATCGCCTTCATCGACGACCGGCAGCTGGCGGAGCGGTCCGCCGTGGGCATCGAAGCGGCCAGGAGCATCACCTGGGGCTGTTCCCCAATCGCGGCGCCCTGCGCGTTTGGTACTGTGCTGACCTGTCCAGCAACGTAGGCTCGTGTCGGTTTGTCCCACGTTGCGACGGGTCAGCGAGCGATCCCAGCTATTTTTGAACTTGGATGGCGATCCTATTCAGAAAGTGGTGCCGAGGGGCGGATTCGAACCACCGACACCGGCATTTTCAGTGCCGTGCTCTACCAGGCTGAGCTACCTCGGCTGAAGGGAGGTTAATCATAGACGGCGGCATCGGCCGTGTCAATTCAGTCTGCTCGTTCGCAAGCGTCTCGCAATGACAAACCGGGTACGCGTTCGGAGCGGGCTGACCGGGGCAGGCATAGCACCATCACGCCGGGGCCCCGCTGTCTGCAGACCGCCGCATGGGGTAGAATGCCCGGCACGCCTAACGCCTTTCCCGGAGCCGCAGAGCGGAGCCGACCGACCGCCGCCAGGTGCGATATGACCACGCCCGACACCTTCGCCAAGACGCCCCCAGCCCCGGGCCGCTTCCGGTTGCCCGACATCCCCGAGCGGGAACCCGACGACATGACATCCGCCGAGCACCTCAGCGAAACCGGCCTGCACCACCATCTGAAGCAGTTCCTGGGCAATCCCGAGACCACCATCGTGTCCGGGGAGAAGTACATGATGGCCAGGCGTGGCGCCGAGATGAGGTATCCCGACCTGATGGTGGCCTTCGATGTGGACCCGGCCGCCTACCGGGAGACCAACGGCTACGTGATCTCGGAGCAGGGCAAGCCGCCGGACCTGGTGCTCGAGATAGCATCCCGGCGAACGGCACGAATTGACGTTGGGGCGAAGCGCGAGTTCTACGAGAGGCTGGGGATACCGGAGTACTGGCGGTTCGACGCTACGGGTGAGTTCCACGGCGCGAGACTGGCTGGCGACCGGCTGGTGGACGGGCGGTACGAACCAATCGACATCGCCGAGTTGGCTGGCGAAGTGTTGCAGGGCCATAGCGAGGTACTGAACCTGGACTGGCGATGGGAAGAAGGCCAACTGGGCTGCTACGATCCCGCGACGGCGTTGCACATCGCCACCTTTGACACCGAGCGTGCCCGCGCTGACGCCGCCGAGGCCGAACTCGCCGCCGTGAGCGCCCGGGTCCGCGAGCTGGAGGCGCTGCTGCGCCAGCAGAATCCCTGACGCCCGGGGTGACAACATCCCAAAATCGCCCGGCGGCGCATAATGCTGCCTGTGGAACAGCGCCCTGAAGGGGAGTGAAAATGGCTACGCCAGCCCGCCGCCCGCGCGAGGAGACCGCCCGCCTGGGCAAGGAGATCTACCAGCGAGACATACGGCCGCTGGTCGAGGCCGATCACCACGGGAAGGTCATCGCCATTGACGTGGACAGCGGGGACTACGCCGTCGCCGATACTGCGAGTGCTGCGGCGAAGCGCCTCCGGGCAGAGCGCCCCGACGCCGGTGTCTGGCTGATGCGGGTTGGATACCCAACGCTGCGGCGCTTCGGGGGCTATTACTCGCGGAGGCCCGGGTGATAGAGGGGACCGTGAATGCTCACTATGAAGCTGTCATCGCCCTTCCACTGCTGGGACCAGCGGGGCGGGTGCGGGAAATCGAGGTTGTGATCGACACCGGCTACAACGGCTTCCTGACTTTGCCTCCGGACTTGGTGGCAGAGTTGGAGCTGCCATTGGTGGGTACAAGCCAGGCGACACTGGCCAACGGGGACATGGAGGACTTCAATGTTCACGATGTCACGGTGCTGTGGGACGGTATGCCGAGAGATATAGAAGCCGACGGGATGGGAGTAGTCCCCCTCGTCGGCATGGCCCTCCTCGACGGCCACAACTTGAACATTGCAGTGGCCGACGGCGGACGTGTCGTCATCGAAGCCATGGCGTGACGCCGCGCCGAACCCCGGTCATAGCGCACCCCGCCGGGACAGGCAATGGTCCCTAGTGTGAGGCCCGCAGTCGCGGGCCTCTTTTCGTTTTGGCGCGCCTCGCCCGCGTGCGCACCCGCTTTCGTTGGGGAGTTGTCAGAAGCAGGATTTGCGGGATTTTGTGATTGGACAGGATTGGGAGGGCTTCATCAGGGAACGGTTCCAATTCTGGTAATCCTCAAATCTTGAAAATCCTGCTTCTGACGGTTCCGTGCCGGACGCCGGCGGCTGGGCGGGTGATTTGGGCGCAAATGGGGGGAATCGGGCGAAATCGGGGTGAGGTTATGGAGATGTGATCAAAAACTCGCAGTAGATTGTGCTTCGGTCATGCAGTTTTGCGGTATAGTACGGGCCGAGTTACGGTGACGAGACCAGCCGGACTAGGAGGGCACTCACCATGTTCCGCCGTGAAAACCCCATACCTGTCAGCCCCCCTCCGATCTTTAGGATAGTGAAACTTACATCGTGGCGCGCGCTGTTCGCGCTGCTGGCGATTGGGCTGCTGGCCGCAGGAGTGGCCGGCTTTTTCATGTCCGGCGCAGTCGCACAGGCCCAGGAGCAGGAGACGGTCCTGCCGTCCAGCTACGATGCCGACGGCGACGGGCTGATTGAGATCAGCAGCCTGGACCAGCTCAACGCCGTCCGTTGGGACCTGGACGGCGACGGCGTACCCTCGGCAGGCAACGCGGACGCCTATTCCGCCGTCTTCCCGGTTGCCGACGAAGGCTCGGTATGCCCCGCCGACGCCACCTGTACAGGGTACGAGCTGACGACAGACCTGGACTTCGACGAGAACGATGACGGTGAAATCACCAGCGCCGACAGCGCATACTGGAACGACGGGGTGGGGTGGACCCCCATCGGCGGGTATGCCGCCGTGTTCGAAGGCAACGGCCACACCATCGCCAACCTGTTCATCAGACGCGCAGCCGATTACGCGGGGCTGTTCGGCTCAGTGGGAGACGGCGGCATAGTGCGCAACTTGGCGCTTACGGGCGTATCCGTCAGCGGTGGGGACTTCGTGGGCGGGCTGGCTGGATACAGCACTGGAGCGATCATCGCCAGCTACGCCACGGGTTCGGTCAACGGTAGTTCCTCAGTGGGAGGTCTGGCTGGATACAACACTGGAAGGATCGTCTCCAGCCATGCTGCGGGTTCGGTCAGCGGCACAAACGACGTGGGCGGTTTGGTTGGATACAACATTGGAGGGATCATCGCCAGCTACGCCACGAGTTCGGTCAGCGGTAGTTCCTCCGTAGGGGGCTTGGCCGGGAAAGGCCAGGGCAGGATTATCAACGCCAGCTACGCCACGGGTTCGGTCAGCGGTAGTTTCTCCGTGGGGGGACTGGTCGGACATAACAGTGCAAAGATCAGCGCCAGTTACGCCACGGGCTCGGTCAGCGGTAAATCCGACGCGGGTGGCCTGATCGGAAAAAACAGTGGAAGGATCAGCGCCAGTTACGCCACGGGTTCGGTCAACGGCACACAGGCTGTGGGCGGCCTGGTTGGAGAAAACACCGGAAGGATCAGCGCCAGCTACGCCATGGGCTCGGCCAGCGGTACAAAAGGCGTGGGCGGCTTGACCGGATACCACACATACGGAGGGATCAAAGCCAGTTACGCCACGGGTTCGGTCAGCGGCACAGAATATGCAGGTGGCCTGGTTGGATATTACCACTCTTACCTTGGAACGATCAGCGCCAGCTACTTCGACGCTCAGACATCCGGCCGGGCGATTGCCGTGGGCAATGACGATACCGACAAAAACGGGGCCATCGACGGCGCTGAGACCGCCTCCTCCGGCGCCACTCCCCAGACCACTGCCGCGCTCCAGTCCCCCACCGGGTATACCGGCATTTACTCCGACTGGAACCTGGACCTGAACGCCAACTCTCAGCCGGATAGCCCCTGGGACTTCGGCACGGCGTCCCAGTATCCGGCGTTGAAGGGGGCCTCCAACTGGCAGGATTTTGGCTATCAGACGCGCCGGCCGCTCTCCCTGACCTCCAGTATCTCCGGGCTCCAGGCAACGCTGAGTTGGGACGACATCACCGAAACGGCGTGGACCGGCACGCCACGGGCATCCTACGCCCTTTATAGGGACGGCGAGAAGGTGCCCGACTACGACGAAAGTTCACGCTCCTACACCGATACTAGCCTCACCCTGGGCCAGCAGTACACCTACCAGGTGGCTCTGCTGCTGGACGGTGTGGAACACCGCCGCAGCAACGAGGTCTTTACAACGATCAGCGAACCGCTCTCCTTTGGCGACGCACAGCACTACAATTACTACTGGTATCAGAACCAGCACAACGGCCGGCTGGACCTGCCCACGGCCACAGGCGGCGTTCTTCCACTGACCTACACTGTCAGCCCCGACCTGTCCCCCGGCCTGGTCTTTGACTCTGGCTATCTCACCATCGATGGAATTCCCACCGAGACCCAGGAGCGCATCCAGTACGCCTACACGGTCACCGACGCCAACGGCGACACGGCGTCGCTGTCCTTCAGCATCCTGGTGGCGCCGGATCCAACGACGGTCGCCGAGACCAGCCCGGTGACGGTGAGCGCAACCAGCCTTTCCATCCGCGAGGGCGACCCCGCCGCAACCTACACCGTGACGCTGGAGGTGGGGCCTACGGAGAACGTGGTCATCGCGATCAGCAGCAACAACGGCGACGTTACGGCGCAGCCGTCCAGCCTCACCTTCACCACCGGCAACTGGCAGACGGCACAGACAGTAAGCGTCAGCGCCGGCCAGGACGACGACCGGGTGGACGACACCGCCACCTTCAGCCACAGCGCCAGCGGCGGCAACTACGACGGCGTTACGGTGGCGTCCGTAACCGTCAGCGTAACCGACGATGACAGCGACCGGGAGGTGCTGCGGGACTTCTACAACGCCACCGGCGGTCAGAGCTGGACCAACATCGGCAACTGGCTGAGCGACAAACCGCTGGGTGAGTGGCACGGTGTAACCACCAACGGATCGGGGCAAGTAACTGGGCTGGCCCTCCGGGACAACGGACTGAGCGGGTCGCTGCCCGCCACATTGGGCAAGATGGAACACCTGCAAGTCCTGTCCCTGGACCGCAACAACATCAGCGGTAGCCTACCCGCCGAGTTCGGCAACCTGTCCAACCTGACCCGGCTGGCGATGAACCGGAACAGTCTCAGCGGTGCCATACCGTCGCAGTTGGGCAACCTGTCCAACCTGGGCATCATCGGCTTGGCGCGGAACAGCCTGAGCGGGTCGCTGCCCACCAGCCTGGGCAACCTGAGCAGTTTGACCAAGGTGTCGCTGCACGACAACACCGGGTTGAGCGGGGCGCTGCCGTCGGGGTTCACCAACCTGGCGAACCTGCAACGGCTGGCCATCGCCAACACCGGGTTGTGTCTCCCGGACACCCAGGCGTTCGACGACTGGCTGGCCGGCGTTCCCGACAAGCCCGGGATCGACGGGCTGACGGACTGCGCCTCGCCATAGGCGCAGGGCAGCCACGGTGCCAACCAACCACGGAAGCGCGGACGTTACAGTCCGCGTTTCCATTGGCGGGGGGGAACGTCAGCAGCAGGATTTGCGGGATTTTATGATTGGGCGGGATTGGGAGAGTTCCAGCGCAGAACGGTTCCAATCCTGATAATCACGAAATCTTGAAAATCCTGCTGCCGACGACTTACGAAAGGGAGGTACGCGGGCCTCCGGGTTTTGCGGTTGCAATTTGTGTGCGGTATAAGTATTATTAGGCAGGCGAATTGTGGGGAAAGTGATCCAAGCGAGAACGAAGTACCTGCTCAACCTGTGCGGCCGCGTAACCGGCCGTAAGCCAGAGTAAGGAGCAGCTTAACTGATGGTAGCCCAGGACCCGAACGTAGTCGAAGTCACAGACATGTCTCAACTCCCGGAGTCGGCGTTTTCGCCGAGGGAGTACCGGAGAGGCGACCTGGTGACCGGCGAGATAGTGCGCATCGATGACGAGGGCATGGTCATCAGCGCCGGCCTCAAGACCGAGGGCATCGTTCCGCCACAGGAGATGCGCACACTTACCGACGAGAAGCGAGAACAGATGCAGCCGGGCACCAACGTGATTGTCATTCACCTGAACAATCGCGGGCCCGGAGGAATGGCGGTATTCTCATACGACCAGGCGCAGGAAAAGCAGGTCTGGGAAGACCTGATTGAGCTGCACAAGCAGGACTCCGAACTGGCGGCCAAGGTGGTGCAGCACAACAAGGGCGGCCTGGTGGTCGACTGGCAGGGAGTGCGCGGCTTTGTCCCCTTCTCCCAGATGGCGCCGGTGCCGAAGGAAGGCCGCATCGAACACCTGGACGCCAGGATCGGCGAGGACGCGCGGTTCAACATTCTTGAGCTGGACGCCCAGCGCGAAAAACTGGTGCTGACCGAGCGGCGGATCTGGCGACAGTTGCGCAACGCGGCCAAGGAGCGCCTGCTGGAAGAACTGCAGGAGGGCCAGATCGTCCAGGGCACGGTCCGGTCGATGCGCGGGTTCGGCGCCTTCGTCGACCTGGGCGACGCGGAGGGGCTGGTCCCCATCTCCGAGCTGTCCTGGTCCATGATCAAGTCGCCGGAAGAAGTGGTCAGCGTGGGTGACGACCTCACCCTCAAGGTGCTGCGGGTGGACCGGGAGAACAGCAAGATCTCCCTGAGCCTGAAGCGGACCCAGCCGGAGCCGTGGGACACCGTTCCGGAGCGGTACCACGTTGGCGACATTGTCGACGGGACCGTCACCCGCCTCATGGACTTCGGTGCCTTCGTCAAGCTTGAAGACTGGGTCGAGGGCCTGGTGCATATCTCCGAGCTGTCGGCTCGCCGGATGGAGCACCCCCGGGAGATCGTCTACCAGGGTCAGCAGATCAAGGTGCAGATCCTGAGCATCGACACCGAGCGCAAGCGGATGAGCCTGAGCTACCGCAAGGTGTACGGCCTATAGCCGAACCACCCAGCGCAAAGGCAAAAGTGATTTAGGGGCGAAAGTTTTCGCCCCTATTTTGTTCTTTGCAGCGCCGGCAGGTCGGCGATGTTCATGATGAAGAGGCCCGGGTCGGCGGCGTGGGCATCGTCGCGCAACGCCTGGAGCCGCTCCAAGCCCCGCCGGGTGTCGCTGGCGACACGAGCCGGGTGCCACTTGCGGATGCGACGCTTGAACAGCCAGTAAGTGAATTCCTGCCAGGCGACCAGGGAAAGGCACTCAGGCTCCCAACCCCAGGCTCCTCCGGCATCGGCGAGGAACTCAGGCACGAGGTTGGCGCGGGTATCGCCGTAGAGATTGCGGTAGGCGTCCTCCACCACGTCGTCGCTGTCGCCGTAGCAGCGGGCCAGCCGGCTCTTGCGGATGGAGTCTTCCGTGACCAGTTGCAAGGCCTCTTCGACTACCACGCCATACCAGAAATTCAGGTGGGCGGTGTACCGGTAGGGCCCGATGAGTTGACGGAACCGTTCCGCGCCGATGTCTTCGGGCAGACGCCCGTAGAACAGCAGGGTTTCCAACTCCCCCGGTGGGACGGCATCGGGGATTGCAAGGCTGAGACGATGGGCCAGGGTGAGCCAGTCCAGCGCTTCGCCGCCGATGACGTAACGCCAGGTTCGTCCCCAGATTTCCTCGTGGGGGAGGCTCCAGCGCCCGATGGCGTCCAGCAGCGCGATGTGCCACGGCTCGGCGCGGCCGGCGCGGGAGCGCAACCGCTCGATGACGTGCTCGTATTCCGGGAGACCTGCGGCGCCGTCATGCGCCGGTGAGATTACCGCGATCCCGGTGTCGTCCACCGTAAAAGTCATGGTCGGGATACCGCGGCCCGCCGGCCCTCTACCATAGCCGCGAAGCGTTCGGGCCGCTGGCCTTTCGGCGCCCGAAGCCACGCGAGGAACTCGCTGGCCGGATAGGTGTTCAGGACATGCTCCGGCCCGCACCGGGCGCGGCGGGCGACGGCCACCCCAAAGGTGCGGTTGGTCAGCCCGTCGATATGGTGCGAGTCGGTGTTGATCACCAGGGGGACGCCCAACTCGCGAGCGCGGGCCGCGTGGGTGTCCTTGAGGTCCAGGCGCTCCGGGGCGGCGTTGATTTCCATGGCGGTGCCGGTGTCGCGGGCGGTTTGCAGCAGTGCCTCGATATCGAACTCAACCGGGTCGCGGCGGCCGAGCAGGCGCGCGGATGCATGGCCGATGACGTTGACGTGAGGGTTCTCCATGGCGCGGATGATGCGCCGGGTCATGGTGTCCCGGTCCTGGTTCATGGCGTTGTGAATGGAGGCGATGACCCAGTCCAGCATGCCCAACACGTCGTCGGGAAAGTCCATGGCGCCCTCGGCGCGAATGTCCACCTCCGAGCCGCAGAGGATGGTCATGTCGTATCGGGACTGGAGGCCCTTCAGGATTTCGATCTGGCGGGCCAGACGGTCGGGGGTCAGGCCGTTGGCGACGCCGAGGCCCTGGGAGTGGTCGGTGAGGGCCATGTACTCGTAGCCCATGGCGGCCACGGCGGCGACCATTTCTTCCAGGGGGAATTTGCCGTCGCTCCAGTCGCTGTGGAGGTGCAGGTCGCCGCGGAGGTCGGCCGCAGTGACCAGGTTGGGCAGGTTGTCGTCGCGGGCGGCGTCCAACTCGTCGGCGCCGCGGCGGAGTTCCGGCGGTATCCAGGGCAGGTCGAGACGGCCGTAGAAAGACTCCTCGTCGGGGAACCGCTCGGTCTCGCCGCTTTCAATGACCGTGATGCCGTATTCGTTCAGGGACAAACCCCGGCGGTTGGCGTAATCGCGCAGACGGATGTTGTGCTGCTGGCTCCCCGTGAAGTACTGGAGCATTGCTCCCATGGCGTCGGGCTCGCCGATGCGCAGGTCAATCTGGATGCCTGGGTCGACGATCACGGAGGTCTTGGAGTCGCCCTGAACGAGGACCTCACGGACTGATGGCAGGGCGGCCAGGGCCGGGCCGGTCTCTTCGGGGTTCTCCGAAACCGCGATGAGGTCGAGGTCGCCGATGGTTTCTTCCCAGCGGCGTAGCGAACCGGCCGGGGTGATGCTCACTAGACCGGCACAAGTGTCGAAGAGTTGGGATGTTACCGCGGCGCAGGTCTCGGAGGCGATACCCAACGGAGTGCGATCGGATCGCATTCGCTGGGCCTGGATGTGGCGCAGGATGTTTGCCACGGAACGCTTGCCCAGGCGGGGCAGTTGTTCGAGCCGGCCGTCCAATGCGGCCTGCTCCAGTTCGGCGACGGAGCCGATACCCAGCTCGCCCACGGCGGCTTTCACGGTCTTGGGTCCCATGCCGGGAACTTCGAGCAGTTCCAGGACGTTCGGCGGCAGCTCCTCGGCCAGGCGGTCGTAGGCCGCAACGTGGCCCGTCGCCACGTACTCCTGCACCTTCTCGCTGATGGCCTTGCCGACGCCGGGGATTTTCTTCAGGTCGTCGCCGGCGGAGGCCGCCGCGGCCAGCGACCAACTGAGCTGTTCGATGGTGTTGGCGGCGCGCTGGTAGGCACGAATCTTGAAGACGGTGTCACCCTTGATCTCCAACATGGCTGCCATGTTGTTGAACAGCTGGACGATGTCTTCATTGGTGATCTGCGTGGTCATGGTCAATACCATACCACCGGCCGGCGAAGGCGGGCAAGGAAGGCTGGCGGCGGTTCCCCGCAAAACAGGGGCGCCTGCTCGCGCAGACGCCCCCGCGTAGTGCCAGGTGTGAAACCGGCTAGCTGCTGGCCCCCTCCAGGTTCTTCATGTGGTTCATGGCGCTGCCGGCCCGGAACCACGCGATCTGGGTGTCGTTCAGCGTGTGCCGCAGGTTGAGCGTTTCCTCGGAGCCGTCGGCGTGCTTGAGGACCGCCTGGACCGGGCGGTCCGGCGCCAGGTCGTTGAGACCAACCAGGCTCATGCGGTCATCCTCCAGCACGCGGTCCCAATCCGCCGGGTCCTCGAAGGTGAGAGGCAGCAACCCCTGCTTCTTCAAGTTCGACTCGTGGATGCGGGCGAAGCTGCGGGTGATGATGGCCGCGGCCCCCAGCATGCGGGGCGACAGCGCAGCGTGCTCGCGGCTGGAGCCCTCGCCGTAGTTCTCGTCGCCGATGGCGACCCAGCGGATGCCCTGGGCGCTGTAGGCCCGGGCGATCTCCGGAATAGGCATGATTTCCTCGCCGGAGAGCTGGTTCTTGCCGGTGCCGGTGTCGTCGGTGTAGGCGTTGTTGGCGCCGAGGAACATGTTGTCGCTGAGGTTGTTCAGGTGCCCACGGAAACGGAGCCACGGCCCGGCCGGCGAGATGGAGTCAGTCGTGGTCTTGCCTTCGGTCTTCACCAGGATCGGTACGTCTTCGAAGTCGTTGCCATCCCACGGATCCCACGGGTCCAGGACCTGCAGCCGGTTGCTGTTGGGGTCGACGCGGACCTCAACGTCGCTGCCGTCTTCCGGCGGCTCGACGTACATGTCGGTGCCCGGGTCAAAGCCGGTGGGCGGCACCTCGGGGGCCTCGGACGGCGGCTGGAGCATGAACTCGTTGCCGTTGGCGTCCACCAGTGGGTCGGTCAGCGGGTTGAAGGAGAGGCTGCCGCCCAGACCCATGGCCACGGCCAGCTCGGGGCTGGCGATGAAGTTCATGGTGCCGGCGTTGCCGTCGTTGCGGCTGGGGAAGTTGCGGTTGTAGGAGGTGACGATGCTGTTGTCCGTGCCGCGAGCCTCCGGCCGGTTCCACTGGCCGATGCAGGGACCGCAGGCGTTGGCCAGCACGGTTGCGCCGATGGCTTCCAGCGCGGCCTGCTGACCGTCGCGCTCGATGGTGGCGCGGACCTGCTCGGAACCGGGGGTCACCAACAGACCTGAAGCGGCGGACACTCCGTGGGCAGCGGCCTGTCGGGCCACGTCGGCGCAGCGTTCCATGTCTTCGTAGGAGGAGTTGGTGCAGCTGCCGACCAGCGCCACGGACACCCGCTCCGGGAAGCCTTCCTGTTGGGCCTCAGCGGCCAGCGCGGAAATCGGCCGCGCCCGGTCGGGCGAGTGGGGGCCGGTAACATGGGGTTCCAGTGTGGATAGGTCAATCTCGACGATCTGGTCGTAGAACTGCTCCGGCTGCTCCTCGACCTCGGGGTCGGACTGGAGCAGGTGTTTGTACTCCTCAGCGATTGCGACCAGATCCTCGCGGCCGGTGGCGCGGAGGTAGGTGGCCATGCGCTCGTCGTAGGGGAACACGTCGCCGGTGGCGCCCAGTTCGGCGCCCATGTTGCAGATGGTGCCCTTGCCGGTGGCGGAGATGGAGGCGGCGCCGGGTCCGAAGTATTCGATGATGGCGTTGGTGCCGCCGGACACGGTGAGCTCGTAGGCCAGCTTGATGATGACGTCCTTGGGCGCGGTCCAGCCGCTCATGGAGCCGGTGAGCTTGACGCCGATGATGCGCGGATAGCGCACTTCCCAGGGGAGGCCGGCCATCACGTCGGCCGCGTCCGCTCCGCCCACGCCGATGGCCAGGGAGCCCAGGCCGCCGCCGTTGACGGTGTGCGAGTCGGTCCCGATGATCAGGGCGCCGGGGAAGGCGTACTTTTCGAGTACCACCTGGTGGATGATGCCGGAGCCGGGCTTCCAGAAACCCATGCCGAAGCGGCGGCTGGCGGATTCGAGGAACTGGTAGACCTCGTTGCTCTCATTGAGAGCGTCCTGGAGGTCGGAGGAGGCGCCGACGCGGGCCTGGATGAGGTGGTCGCAGTGCACGGTGGTCGGAACCGCCACGCGATCGCGGCCGGACTGCATGAACTGCAGGATGGCCATCTGTCCCGTCACGTCCTGATGGGCCACTCGGTCGGGACGGAGGTTGATGTAGCTGTCGCCAGGGCGCAGGTCGGCGTCGGCAACGTCGTCCAGATGAGAGAGCAATAGCTTCTCAGCCATGGTCAGGGGGCGGTTGAGCCTGCCCCGCACCTGGGCCAGCTTCTCGTCCATTTTTCGGTAGGTTTCCCGCACGAATTCCGGAGTGGAATCGATATTGCTCATTGTGTTCGCTCCTCCTCGAGTTTAGCCCCGCTGGATCGGCCCGCCGGCGCGTCGTCAATCACGCAAGTTGTCCGTGTTGTAGAACGCCGCGGCGGGCGACCAGGCCCGGGGAGATGTTACAGGGTTACCTTTTCGCCATGCTGATCAATCAGGTCCATGAAGAGACGATGACGCAGGGGATTGTTTGCCGGGTTTTCCGAGCGCCGCAGGTAGATGCGGTACACGGTCGCCAGGTCGTCGTCCCGCAGCCAGATGGAGTAGCTCGGCATCCCGTTGCGCAGTTGTCGAAACAGAAACTCCACCTGGCGGATCCGGCTTAGTTGCAGTGACACCTGACCATCGCCGTCCGTCGCCAGCAGGGCGATGTCTCCGGTTGGGTCGGCTCTCCCGCTGCCATCCACGAATTGCAGGCTGTCCAGCGAGGCGGGAATGGAGACGGTGGCGGCCGGATTGTGCACCATGACTACGGCTTCGGCCAGACCCACGGGAGCATCGCCCATCCCCCGGCTGCAATCCGACAGGATTTGCCGTAGCAGGTCAACGTTGGCCGGAGGGTTGGACCCGCCGAGGGAGTGGATGGGAACGGCGGTCTCCGGCAGGTGGTCGGACAGGACCTCGTTCAAGTCGTCCGGAATGGGGGCGAATCTCACCCGTCCGCGCCGGGTGACGGTCGCTTCGCCTGTGATCGAGCCGTACAGCGCTTTTTCACCAGACCAGCGGCGGGCCACGTCGAAGCGCGGGCCGTAGGTGCATCCCAGGATGCATCCGGCCGTGGTGACCTGCGCGCGATCGTCTCCCCAGTGTCTTACGGCAGTACGAAAGTCCCCCAGGACGTCCTCGGCGTTGCGGCCGCGATGATACCAGCGGCCGCAGCCGTACTCGTCAGTACAGACGACAACGTTGACTTCGGGGCGAGCGGACCGCTGCGGGTCGGATGCGGACATCTGAGAACGTGTGAACCGTTAAATGTGCGCCCGGCGGCCAAGCGCCGGGCGCACGACGGGGTCGGTGTACGCCGGGCGGCGCGTCGACTACTTGCTGAAGTAGTCGTAATTTATCTTGATATATTCTTCGTACATGGACGGCACGGCTTCTTCGGCGAAGATGGCCGTGACCGGGCACACTGGTTCGCAGGCGGCACAATCGATGCACTCATCGGGACTGATGAAGTACATGTCATCGTCGTCGGTGGTGTAAATGCAGTCCACCGGACAAACGTCGACACACGCGGCGTCTTTTACGCCCACGCATGGCTCGGTAATGATGTAGGTCATAGCGGCATTCCCTCGGGTGATGTGCTGTGGGTCGACAGTGGCAAACCGAAATTCGGGCCACAACTCACGCGTGCCGGAATTATAGCACGGCGGGTAGGCAATGCAAACGCGCAGGGTGGCCCGGAGCGCTGATCGGAGGCATCCCAGCCGGCCGGTCTACACCCGGGTGAAGCGCTTTTTGGTCGAGAGGGTGACGAAGGTCTGAGTCTTTTGCACTCCATCTATTACGCCGATGCGGGTGCGCAGGAAGTCGCCAAGGCTTTCAGCGGATTCCAGGGCGGTCCAGACGAATACGTCGTAGGGGCCGGTGGCGACGACGACATAGTGCGCCTCGTCGAGATTGGCGATGCACTCCGCGACGGAATCGGACTTGCCCGGGCCGGTTTCCAGACCGATCAGGGCGGTGGTGCCGTAGCCCATTTTTTCGAGGTTGGGGACTGCCACCACGTGAACGATGTCTTCTTTTATCAGGCGGCGCAACCGGCGGCGCACGGTGCCTTCGCTGACACCCACTGCGCGCGCAATCTTGGCGTTGGACGCACGCCCGTCCGATTGCAGGATACCGATGATCTTCAGGTCAAGTTCATCCATTGGTTGGCAGACTCCGTCCTAGGTATGCAGTCACATTCCTACGCTCAATAGCGCAGATATTTGGCACAAGATAATATTCGTTGTTGCTGCGGTTGTCAACCATCAAAGAGACGATGATAAACATTATCGATTTATTCGTGACGGATTCGCTGCTTTTTCTCCGCTTTCGACGCAGCATTAACGTAATGACCGACGGCATAGCGGGAAGTTCCCGTTTTTGGGCGTCAACCCATGCTGAGTGTGCCCACGCCACCTACAATCATCACTATGGACGCAGCTTTTACCGACAGCACGCGGGGGCTCAGCGACTCGTCCAGGAACTGCCAGCGCATGCGGGATAGGAGTGTGGAGGCGATGAACACGAACAGCGGTCGGGTCGCCAGGACCGCCGCCACCAGGGAGGCGGGGCCCAGGCTGTACGCGTAGACTCCCAGCAGGATGGATACCGCCGGCATCAGCGACTCGCCGAACAGGAGCATTGCCAGGACGCCCGGCTGTTTCACTGCGGACCACAGGCGGGGACCGCCGCTCAACCCGACGCAGAAGAACACCGCGCCCACCGTGGCCTGCTGGATCCCGAATACCGTCAGCACGGGAAGCTCAGCGTTCAGCGCGGCCTTGGCCACTACGAAGCTGGAGGCGGCGCACATCGCGCTGAGGATCAGCAGCGCCGGTCCGTAGACTGTGCCGCGGTCGCGCAGGTCGAAAATTGCGGTACTCGGAATCGCCAATCCCGCCCCGATCCGCCCGAAGGGCCGTTCCTGGAACAGCCGCACCGAGATGAGCACGGCACCCGCCACCACCAGGGCGATGCCGAACCATTGGGCGGGCGATATGTGCTCACCCAGGAACATCAGGGCCAGAATGGCGACGAAAATCGGATTAGTCTGGGAAATGGCGACGGCTCGCGAGGCCTCCATGAGACGGAGGCCGCGGAACAGGAGGACCACGGAGCAACCCATGAACAGGCCAGCTACCGCGGGAGTCATCGCCACCTGCCAGGTAGTGCCGGCCGGAACCCCCACAATCGCAGCCACGATGGTGCCGTAGATCAGTCCGGTGGCCCCGCACCACAGGCACAGGGGCGGCACGCCGTTCAGGTGGAACGACAGCAGGCGCTTGTCGCAGACGCTGACGAAGCAAAATGCCAGGGCTGAGCCCAGCGCGAGCAGCGGCCACATTACTCTAGGATAGCCTCGCGATTGGTTTCTGCGCTGCCGTGTCGAGCAAATTGACGCGAGACCGTCGCCGTCGCGAACGCCGAGCGTCCGTCTCGTTGGCCGCCGAACACCCGTGGCCGGTCTATGCGGGACAAAGCGACAGGTTCAGACGCGGCAGTGGCCGTCGCATCGGCCCAGCCAGTTGCTGATGCGCATCCGGTTGCGCGCGAAGCCACGATAGAAGAGATCAAAGGCGGGGCGGGCCGGCCACCATTGGGTCCAACCCAGCATCCAGCCCAGGCCGGCCCGGCGGTAACCCTCGCGGAGGCTTTCCATGCCCACCGTGATGCTGCCGTCCGGTTTGATGCCGTACATGGCGGACTGGACCTGATCGGCGTCCAGTCCCCATGTTGCGGCGTCGAAATCCCCGGCGGAGATGTCCACGGGCTCGATGGCGTCGGGTCGGCGGCGGTACAGGTTCATCACCTCACGGCTGCACATGGGGCATGACCCGTCGTATAGCATACGGAAACGATCACTCATCGCCGGCATCCCCGCTGAGGCTTTGGGTTGCCCGGGTGGGTCAGTCGTCAGCCGGCGTGAGCACGGCAGCGTCGGCAGCTATCTGCGCGGCCTGCGCGGCGGCCAGGCTGGCCACGTCAGTGCCCACGTCCTGCACGCCGTACTTCTTTTCCAGCTCGTAAATGGCATCCAGGCCAAGTACGGAAGCGACGTCCCAGCGGGTGCCGTAGCGGTCCGGGTTCACCTTGCCGTCGCTCATGAGCTCTTCGTACGCGGCTCGCACCTGCTTGTAAATGAGCCAGATGGTGCTGCCGCAGATCATGATCTTGTAACCCAGTTCGTCCATGGTCTGCGTCGTGGCCAAGTCGCCGTTGTACATGCGCGGCACGTCGGCCAGGTCGGCGGCGTAGCGCTGGATGTCGTCCTGGGACTTGATGCCGTCGACGAAGACCAGGTCGGCCCCGGCCTCGACGTAGGCGCGGCACCGGCTGACGGTATCCTCCCAGCCGGTGACGGCGTACGCGTCGCAGCGGGCGATGATGACGAAATCGGGGTCGGTTCGGGCGTCCAGCGCGGCATGGATCTTCTGGACGTGTTCCTCCACCGGGACGACCTGCTTCCCGGCGAAGAAGCCGCACTTCTTGGGGAACACCTGATCCTCCAGGTGTATCGCGGCCACGCCGGCGGACTCGTACTCGCGAACGGTGCGGTGCACGTTGAGCGGGTTGCCGTAGCCGGTGTCGGCGTCGCAGATCACCGGGATGTTGATGGCGTCCGCGATATACTTGGCGTTGGCGACCATTTCAGTCATGGTCAGCAGGCCAACGTCGGGGAAGCCTCGTTCGGCGGCAGTGCCGGCCCCGGTCATGTACACGGCCTGGTGTCCGACGTCTTCGGCGATGCGGGCGTGCAGGGCATTGAGCACGAAGGGGGCGACGACCATCCGGTCGGATGCGAGCATCTGGCGCAGCTTGGCAGTGGCTTTCATAGTTGCAAAACCTCCACGGTCTAAATTTACATGGATGTACAAGATGAACGGGATTAGGATTTGAGGGCAGGATAGTCACTTCTGCGGGTAAAGCGGCGATATTGGAGTTTAGGATTGCCAAAGTTGATCAACAATCCCACGGGAATGCCAGTGGCGTTGAGGTAGTTGATTATCTGCGCTTCGTTTTGTGGCGTCAGTGCTGGCACTGCTTTGAGTTCGACAATCACACTCTCACCAACCAGCAAGTCTGCGTAAAAGTCTCCGACTGGCCGGCCGCGGAAACACACGCTGATAGGCACCTGCGCTTGAACTCTAACGCCGGCATCCGACAGGGCAACAATCATAGCCTTCTCGTACACCGATTCCAGGAAACCGGCGCCGAGCTCATTGCTAACGGCAAAAGCACACCCGATTATCTTCCTGGTCAAATCCGAATGTATCATCGTTCCATCCTGTTTATCCTGTCCATCCATGTAAAAATTCATATCCGGTCAGAAGATACGGTCGGTTTCTTCCACCAGCGGGGGCAGGAGGGCTTCCATCCAGGGAACCATGTCGCGGAGGACTTCCACCGGGATTTCGTGGCCCATGTTGTACTCGTTATAGGACAGGTTGTAGTGCTCCGCGTCGAGAAATTCCCGGGTCCGGCGCGCGCTGTCCATCGAAACCATCTGGTCATGCAGGCCGTGGGCGACGAAAACCGGCTGTTTGCGGTGGTCTGGCAAGCGCGGTCGCAGGATCTCGGGGTCCGGCAGGGATGCGCTGAGGGCGACCAGCGCAACGAACTTGTCCGGCCGCTCCAGGCCCATGCGGTAGGTCATGCCGCCGCCCTGGGAGAAGCCCAACAGCACGGCCCGGTCTTCCTGCGCCCGAAACTCTTTCAGCACCTCTGAAAAGAAGGCATCCAGGAGCGACTCCGCCTGGTCGAAATGCTCCTCGGTCGCCTGGCCCCGGGGCGGATGCCAGCCGTAGCCGATCATACCGGGGGCCAGTTCAAAGGGGATCGGCGCGTTGGGGCATACGTACACGTAGCCCTTGCGGTTGATGGACGGGGCGAGGCCGGCGAGGTCCTGCATGTTGGCGCCAAAACCGTGCAGCATGACCACCACTGGGTAGTCGGCGTCGTAATCGTCAGGAAAGATGACGAGATAGTGGAGGCCGTCGTCGGCTACCCTGCGCTGTTCGGCGTGCATCAGTCAGGCTCCTTTGTGTCGATACGCGACGGGGGAATAGCCCAATCGTAACATATCGGAGCCCAGGGACCCTTTGGGGAAGCAGGCGCCGGGCACGCCGGCGGCGGGTCAGCGCCGTCAACAGCCGGGTTGGCCGGGGTTTCCGCAGCAAATGCGCCGGGAGGCTATCTTGCGCCGCACGTTGGCAGCCGCCAGGGCCAACACCTGACGCCACGGCAGGCCGGCGCCGCGCAGGTTCGTGAACGCTGATCCCGGGCCATCCGGACGATTAGGCTCGTGGCGGTGTGGATGACCGTGTTCGGGTTCCTGGTCTGCCATGGGCGGTTTCCGATGCGGCGTTCAGGCCCGGGTGACGGCGGCGTTAGTGTCGCCGCTGCCGAACACGCCGAAGGGGTTGAGAGAACGCGGCGCATCATAGACGTCCATCCGCTCGGTGCGTTTCAGCCAGCCAACCACGGCGTAGGTGATCGGGGTGGCGGCGACCTCGTACAGCGACTTGGCGATCCAGGCGCATACGGCGGCGTTGAACACCGGCAGCCACGAGCCGTCCGGGCCAACCCACAAGCCCGAAACTCCGAAGGCGATAGTGAAGAACAGGATGGAGTCGATGCCCTGTCCGACCACGGTGGAAGATATGGTGCGGAGCCACAGGAAGCGCCCCCGGGTGCGGTTCTTGAGCAGCACCATGACGACGGCGTTGGAAAACTCGCCCACGATGTAAGCAACGAAGGAACCGAGCATGATCCACCCGGTTGCCCCCAGAATGGTCTCGTATTCCGCCTGGTTTTCCCAGAAGACCGCGCCGGGAATCATGCCTCCAACCCAGAAGAGGAGCACCATCAACAGGTTGCACACGAAGCCCAGCCAGATGACGCCACGAGCCACGCGGAACCCGTACACCTCGGTTAGGATGTCGCTGATTATGTAGCCAATGGGGAAGCAGACGATGGCTGCCGACACCACGAACAGGTCGCTGCCGATAAAGTTGAACGGCAGGGTGAACAGAGACACCGGCTTGATGGCGATGATGTTGCTGACCAACAGCACCGTCACCGCCAACGCCGCGATGATGACCAGTTTCCCGGAGAATTGCAAAAGTGTCCTCTCTGGCAGGGGAGCCGGGCCTACAGCAGCGGCAGGTAGCGTGAGATCTCGTAATCGGTGACGGTAGAGCGGTATTGTTCCCACTCCTGTTTCTTGTTGCGTATCAGGGTTTCGAAGACGAAATCACCCAGTGTCTTGCGCAGCAGGTCGCTGTCTTCAGCCAGCGCGATGGCCTCGCCCATGCTGGTGGGCAGCCGCCCGATGCCGCGGGCAGTACGCTCCTCGGCGGACATGGAAGCCACGTTGCCGGTGATGGGAGACGGCAGCGGGTATTCTTCCTCGATACCCTTCATGCCGGCGGCCAGCAGCGCGCTGAACGCCAGGTACGGGTTGCAGGCCGGGTCCGGGGCGCGGTACTCCACACGCAGGGAGGTCTCGTAGCCGGCCTTGTACGAGGGCACCCGTATGAGGTCCAGGCGGTTGGACATGGTCCAGGACACGTGCACCGGAGCCTCGTATCCGGGCACCAGGCGCTTGTAGGAGTTCACCCACTGGTTGGTCACCAGGGTGATCTCGGAGGCATGGCGCAGGAGGCCCGCGATGAACCGCTTGCCGATGACGGACAGGTGCAGGTCGTCGTCCGGGTCGTAGAAGGCGTTGTTGTTGCCGCGGAACAGCGACTGGTGGGTGTGCATCCCGCTGCCGTTGGCCGTGGAAAACGGCTTGGGCATGAACGAGGCGTAGACCCCCTGTTGCTGGGCCAGTTCCTTGATGACCATGCGGGCGGTCATGACGTTGTCGGCCATGGTCAGAGCATCGGTGTACTGGAGGTCGATTTCATGCTGGCTGGGCGCGCCCTCGTGGTGGGAGTATTTTACGGGGATACCCATTTCGGCCAGGTTGAGCACGGTGTCCCGCCGCAGGTCGGAAGCGGGGTTGCTGGAGAGTTGGTCGTAATACCCGTAGGTGTCCAGGGGTTCCGGCGTTTCGGCGTCCCGCAGGTAGAAATATTCCAGCTCGGGCCCCACGTAGTAGATGTAGCCTAGGCTGGCCAGACGCTCCAGATTGCGCTTCAGCACGTGGCGCGGATCTCCGATGAACGGCTCCCCCCTGGGGGTGCGGACGTCGCAGAAAATGCGGGCCACGGCGTTGCGCCGGGGGCGCCAGGGCAGGAGCGTGAAGGTGGTCGGGTCCGGGAAGGCGCGCATATCGCTTTCCGTGTCGGTGCTATAGCCCTCGATGGCCGCGCCGTCGAAGCCGACGCCCAGCTCCAGGGCATCCTCCAGGTCATCCACGGTGATGGCGAATCCCTTGAGGTTTCCCAGGATGTCGGTGAACCACAGGCGGATGAACTTGACGTCGAAGTCGCGGGCGCTGCGGAGCACGTACTCGCGCTCGGCGGCGTGGTGGTCAGTCAGCACGGGACATCTCCTGATGCTTTAGTTTCTAAAACGGGGCGGGATGTTGCCGTCCAAGGCGGAAAGGAACTCTGAATCGGTTACGCCAGATTTACGGATCATATCCGTTACCGTGCCCAGCGGGATAATGCCCCGGTGCCTTGGGATAAAAACCGTCAATCCTAATCCTTCATGGCTCAACTTATTGTGAGGCCCTCGACCACTGCCATCGTGCCTAAATCCCAGCCGCAGGTACGCTGCTCGCACTTCACGCTCTCGCAGGTTACGAAAATACGGTGGCATCAGATAACCGGAAAAACTACGCCTTCAAAACGAGGGTTGCTCCGGATTTCCTCTTCAGTCATAAATCGTGGTTCAATCCAATGGAATTCGGTAACCCCGCCCCTCTCTTGGTACTCCCAAAGCGAGACTTTCTTCTCGTATTCCGTTTGCTCCGGATCGAGGATCACTGCTGGAGGCCGACCCGGTTCTTCTTCCAAGTATAATGCCATGGCGTCGGCAATCATCATCAGAGCCTCCTCGCGGGTCTGGCCGTCGGAGACGCAGCCGCGCATGGCGAGACAAACCGCCGTCCACCAAAGATTATCCGGGTGGTCGAGGTTCGGGTATTTGACCAGCACCACTTCGTACTTTGCCATCACACTCACTCCTCTTCCACCTCGCGCTTGATGTCGTCCCAATGCACCATACGCTTGGAGATTCCCTTGCCACGCCCCGGAATTGGCATAACAGATTTCCCTAAGGCCGCTCGTTGAAAGTCGTCGGGTAGCCGATGCGGAAGGCAAAGTGGGGCGGCATTTCGCCCTTGGGAATTTGGTGTTTCTCGGCCATTCTAAAGTCGGCAAGCCCCAGCCGGTCGTCAATTTCATAGTGGCCGGTTTCCACGTTGAGCACCAGGTACTTGCCGTTGAGCTCAGGTTCCACCAGATGCTTGATGTCGGCGTTGTAGATGCCCCAGGCTCTTTTCCGCAGGCTCTCCGGATTGTCGGCAGCCATATCATCCTCCCCGCGTGTTGCAGTTGCAGTAGGGGCGAATGATCATTCGCCCCTACGTCACTGCTCTCGCCCCAGCATGTGGCAATTGTATCACCGGGCGTCAGGCATCGAAGTGCTTGAAGAATTTGACTTGTAGTCCACCCAGCCGACAAATCAACCTAGATGTTCATCCTCTCGCCATGCTGGGTCAGGTCCACGCCAATCTCCTCTTCCTGGTCAGTGACCCGCAGGCCGATGGTGTACTTGAGGGCAAGCAGGATGATGGCGGAAATCACGAAGGACCAGGCGAAAGCGGCGGCAATGCCGATGATCTGGTAGAGAATTTGCTCAATGCGCGTGACGTCGGCGTCCAGCGCGCCGAAGCCGATGCCGACGAAAATTCCCGTTGCCAGCGCGCCCCACATGCCGCCAATGCCGTGGATGCCGAACACGTCCAGCGAGTCGTCGATGCGGAACTTGTGCACCAGTTCAACGGCGATGAAGCAGGCTCCGCCGGCGCCGGCGCCGATGATGATGGCGGGCATGACACCCACAAAACCGGCGGCGGGAGTGATCGCCACCAGGCCGGCCACCGCGCCGGCCGCCGCGCCGCTAGCCGACGGGCGCTTGGTGATGAACCAGGAGATGATGGACCAGGAGGACATGGCGGTGGCCGCCGCCACGTTGGTAACCACGAAGGCATTGGCCGCGTCGGCGGAGCTGAGGTTGAAACTGCTGCCGGCGTTGAAGCCGAACCAGCCGAACCAGAGCAGGCCGGCGCCCAGCAGCACCAGCGGAACGTTGTCGGGAGCCAGGGTCGCCGTGCCGAAGCCGCTGCGGCGTCCCACGATCAGCGCGGCAGCCAGGGCGGCCGTGCCCGACGCGATATGGACCACGGTGCCGCCGGCGAAGTCCAGGGCAAATCCGGCTTCGCTCATCCCCAGCAGTGGGCCCAGGTTGCCCAGCCATCCGCCGCCCCAAACCCAGTGACACAGTGGGGCGTAGACGATGGTCACCCACAGCGCGGCGAAGATGATGTAGGACTGGAACTTGAACCGCTCGGCAAAGCCGCCGGCGATCAGCGCGACGGTGATGATGGCGAACATGCCCTGGAAGATCATAAATGCCTGTTCGTCCAGGCCGACGCCGATCATGCCGAACTTGGTGAGGTCACCCACGAAGCCCAGGCCGCCGACGCTGGTGCTGAAAGCCAGGCTGTAACCCCAGAGCACCCACAGCACGCTGACCACCCCGATGGCGGTGATCGAGTGCATCATCGTGCCGATCACGTTCTTGTGGCGCACCAGCCCGCCGTAGAACAGCGCCAGGCCGGGCACCATAAGGAACACCAGAGCGGCTGATATCAGGAAAGAAAATACTTCCAGCTCAGTGAATTCCATATCTCTTTCTCCCCACTGATGTTGGTCGCCAATGGTGATTGGTCGCATCGCCGTCGCGGCCCGCTCAGGAGCGGATGACCATGCCGGGAACGGTGGCACCGCGATGCGTGGATCGGCCAACGATTTACCGCATAAATTTAGGTATCCGGTGTTACGGACGAATGACGTAATTGTTACAAAGATGTTTCGGGGCAGCCGGCAACTTCCGTTACGAAAGCTGCGCCGATGGCGAAATTGCACCTGCCCAGGGCTGTCAGCATCCTGCCCATCCTGTGCATCCATGCAAATGTACCCCGGCAACCCCGCAAGCCGGTAGGCATGAGCGCTCACCCCGTGTGCTTAACAGCCGACATCGCCCCGCTGTTAGGATCGAAACGACAGAATCGGCGGCCTACTGTTGGCGGCCTCCGTCGACGACCAGTTCGGGAGCTTGGACGCGGCCATCCGCGTGTTCGCGGGCTATTTTACACTCAGCGCAACGCTGGTCTGGCTGGTGGGCCGGGTGAGAAACGTGGGCGCGCCCACGAGTGGGTGACCGGGTTTAGAACGTGTTGATGCTGGGATACCCTTGTTGGCATTCCACGAGACGGTAATATCTCCGCCTCTTATTGTATTGTCAAACCGCCTGTGCTCACCTTGGTTTAGGGTCAACTCAAATGGCCGTTGACTTTCATTGCCTGGGAGGCGCAAACGGTCTCTCGATGTATGCGTCTTCCAAGTATAGCGTCGAGATATTTGCGGCGGTTGCCATGGCCTTGATCAACACAGTGACGTTTTGGGCAAGGAGGCCGCGTTTGCCCAGATCATTGTGCAATTTGGCTAACGCCGCCGTCACCTCGGGAAAACCGGCGAATACAATCCACGCTTCATTCAACGCTATGAACGGCTCTCCATCGGTACCACGCAAAGAATCGGTCAAACGGTAGCGATAAGCAAAGAAGCGTCGCAGCACGTCCCGTCGAGTCTCTATTTCGTCCCTCCTCCACTGCCGATTCTGCAGTCACCAACTCTGCCAAACCGCGATGATCGCGATCGCCGCAGATACGACGGATATCACTATCGGCAGCACAGTGGAAACACCCATAATTTGCCCCTATTGCGTGGGACAAAGTGGTGGAGTTAGTCGCTGCGACGCCGGACCTCATCGCCTGCGCCATCGTGGTCCACATAGTGAGCTGTACCCGACAATAGTAGACCCCTGTGCCTCAGCCAAATCCAGACGCATTTAGAAGCACGCGAACCCAACCACCACCGCCCCCGGCTCCCCTGGCGCGTCGTCCCCCTTCGTAATATCTCGGTCAAACACCCGCGCTGGCGAGTTTCCCGCCACGTCTTCCAGGCGCGGCTCTACCACCAACGCGTACTCGCCGGTCTGCCAGGGGGCGTCCGGTGTGAAGCTCCATCTCCACTCACCCAAACCGACCTTACCCACGCCCTCTACGGTACTGCCGTCTCCATCCCGTACTGACAGGCAGTGCTGCAACAGCCCGTGGTCCAGCGGCCGGTCGAACTCAACCCGCAAGGCATCCTGCGAGCCGGAGGCCGGAGGGGTCAACCGCCAGGCGACCGGGTTGATGCGTGACCGTAGAGCCGGCCCGATGCTGTAGGTGCGTTCCGCCCCGGCCCGAAGCGGCTGGCCTGTCGCATCGCGAAACGACGGGTCGATGCTGATCCGGACCGTTGTGCCCTCCACCAGCGGGTAGCCCAACTCCAGGTTGGGCACCAGGCCGCGCTTGATGCGGCCGGGATCCAGCAACATGGTCAGGCGTTTGCGCTGGGCATCCCACAGCTCCGGCTCGGGCGGCAGGAAGACGCCTTCCAGCGTTTCGCCGGTGTCTGCGCTACTGACCGTTATGGCGCGCGCCGCCCAGCCCTCGCTCATCGGGGCGGAGAAGTGCACGTACACCCGCAGCAGGTTGACCGGCAACTCGGCGGCGGTGGGGTATATTGCCACGACCTCCGTGGTGGACGCCACCTCCGGCGATGGCCGCACGATCTCCCAGATCTCGGCGCGTTCCGTGTCGCCGGCGGACCCAACCAACAGGGAATAGCGCACCCCGCCGGCGAAGGGGAAGCGCGGCACGAAGCACATTGACCCGCCTTCGACCACGAACCGGCCGGCGACCGGCGGAACGGTCAGCTTACCGCCCCCTGAAGTCAGGGCCTCGCTGGGATATACGGCCAGACGCCGGGACAATGCGCCGGCGTCCAGCCCCTCCAACTCGCTTAGTTCCGCCGCGGCCCGGCCGCTGATTTTCAGGCAGTCGCGTCCCTCGTGCTGCGCCCACTCCAGTTGCAGGTCGCGGCCGTGGGTCACAGCGTCGCGGTGGCGTAGGTGCGCAGGTGGCTGCCGTCATCGTCCTGCTGGAGCATCACCACGGCGTCACCATTCAGGTTCGCCATGCGCTTCACGCCGGGATGGGGCAGCAACTGGCGCGGCACGCCGACGCCCGGCGTGACCGGGTCGGCCGGCGAGGCGTCCAGCGAATCATCCGGCACCGTGAGCGGACCCTGCACGTCGATATCCTTGCAGGCGATCTTGAACAGCGGGTGCCGGTCGTTGCAGACCAGCAGGTACTCGCCGCCGTCATGCTCATAGGAAATGAGGTCAATCGGATGGTTGTGGGAACCCAACTCGGCCACGGTCTTGCCCATGACGTGCTTTTCGGTGTCGAAATCGGCCAGGGTGAACTGCACCACGGGCGTGCAGGTGTAGCTGGCCAGGATGCTGGTGTTGTCCTGGTAGGGCACGAAGGCGCGGATTGGCGCCGCCGTCTCGTACACGCCATGGGAAACGTGGAATATCTCCAGCGAGTTGGACTTGGCCTCGCCATTGAACGGGAAGGGGATCCGCCGCAGGGTGGACGTGAACTCCTCGTTGGAGGTGCCGGCCACGATGAGCAGGCCGTCAACGTAGGACATGTCCGTCACCGTCACCGTGCGCAACTGCATTCGTGTGACCAGGCGGGGGTCGTCCGCGTCGGCGGCATCCGTGATGTCGTACTGCGAAAAAGCCACGTCCTCCAGCGCCACGTCGCCGATGGAGCCGTCGCCGGACACCCTGATTATCACCGGTACCGCGTCGTCGCCGCTGCCCCGCAAGACGGAACAGTACACGTTGCTCGAGGTCGGGTGCACCGCGATGTCCCGTATGGTCACATCCTCCCGGGAGCAACCCAGGTACGACGCCAGGGATGCATCGAAGTTGTCGAGGTTCACGTCCTGCGGTTCGCCGTTGTCAGTGTCGCCGACATCAATGGCGAAAATCGACGCGCCCACGTTGTCGGCGGCGAACAGCAAACCCTCGGGACCGAAGGCCAGCGGGCCCACCGATTTGATCGCCGGCGTGCCGACGTTCAGGCCGAATTTTTCCAGATCTGTAGCGGATTCGAGACCAACCATGTCAACCTCCTACGCTATGCGGCTCGTATTTTCAGCGAGTGTAGCATTCGTTCCCCTGCACCGCCACCGACGGACAGAAATCGTCGGGATTTTGCTATACTCTCGCCGTTCGCCGACACCAATCAAGCTACAGCGCCGGCACAACGTCGGGAGGGGATGTTGCAATGACTACCGAACGTCGCAGAGGAACCGTCACTCTACGCCAGGTCAGCGGCTCGGCCCGATCGAAAAAGGTCAGGGTGGAGCTGGGCGAGGAGTCCGCTTTCACCGATCTCCCTGCCCCGGTGAAGGTGGGCGATGCCAATTATTTCCTGGTGCGCGGCCGCGACGGTTACAAGCTGCTGTCCACCATATGCCCGCACCAGGGCGGCGAGATCGAGGACGAGGGCGACGAGTTGTTCGTCTGCGACGGCCACGGCTGGCAGTACGAAAAGGGCGAGGGCACCTGCGTCAACCGCCCCGATTTCCGCATGAAGGCGTTTCTGGTTACCCAGCAGGAAGGCCGGCTGGTGGCACTGGTCCCTGACGAATAGGCCGCTCGGCCATCGGAATGAAACCGGCCCCGGAGCGTGAAGCCCCGGGGCCGTTGCTTTGCAGCGTCGTGATCCTGGTACGCCTATCCGACCATGTCGTAGCTGCGCAGCAGCTTGCCGGGCAGCGCGTTGGTGCACTCGTTCTCCACGAACGTCACCACGCCGTTGACCAGGATGTAGCGGATGCCGGTGGGCTTCTGCACCAGCCGCTTCTCGCCGCCGGGGAAGTCGGTCTCGAAGCGCGGCTTGTCGTACAGCAGTCCCAGCTCTTCCATGTTGTAGATCATGACGTCCGCGTAGTCGCCGACGCGGAGGGTGCCGCGCCCCTTCATGTCGGAGAACCAGGCGGGCAACGCGCTCATCTTCTGGTGGGCTTCTTCCAGGCTCATCAGCTCGTTGTCGCGGATCCAGTGGCCCAGGAAGTACACCGGCCACACGCTGTTGACCAGGAACCGCGTGTGCGCGCCGCCGTCCGACACCGAGATGTGGACGTACGGGTTGACCAGCCGCTCGGCCCGCGCGTCGTCGCCCTGCCCGCCGGCGGGATGGGCGAACTCGGTCTCGAGGTCCTCGTCCAGGGCGATGTCCAGGAACACGTCCAGCGGGTGCTTGCCCTCGGCCTCGGCGATGTCGGCGATGGACAGGCCCTCGTACTTGAGGTTCCGCTCCAGCGCGACCTCGACCACCTGTACCTGCGTCCAGTCGGTGCGCGCGTGGGGCCGCTCGATGACGTCGCGTTTCATGCCCGAGCGGATGCCGTCCTCAGAGAGCTTGGCGATGCGCTCCTCCTTGGTGCCCACCAGCGGCTGCACCCAGTTGGGCATGTAGTCGAACAGGTTGTACTCGGAGAGCTTGAACTCGGCGATGGTCGGCACCGAGCCTTGCTGCGCCAGCACGGGCAGCCCTTCCTGCCGGACCTCCTCCAGCCAGTCGTAGCCCTCCTCGTCGCCCAGCGCGACGTGCAGCGGGCGGCCGCTCATGCGCACCATCTCCGCCAGCATCTCCCGCTGGCCGGGACGGTCGTCGGAGATGCCGATGGTCCAGCCCAGGTGGCCCACGCCGAACTGGCTTAGGACCTGGGACAGGGCGTAGAACTCCTCGGGCGATGCCACGTGGCTGGGCAGCCAACTGCCGTCCTCGGGCCGGTCCTCCAGGTTCTTGTCGGCGGACAGTCCGAACGCCCCCGCCTTCATGGAGTCGTACAGGATCTGCTTCATCTGGTTCAGCTCGGCCTCGGTGACCGAGGTGCGCTCCCGCGCCGGGATCATGCCCAGCACGTAGCCCCGCAGCGGGGAGAAGGGCACCAGCGCGCCGACGTTCACCCCCAGGCCCTGGCGGTCCAGGCTGTCCATGTATTCGGGGAAGGTCTCCCAGTCCCAGCGCATCCCCAGCCGCATGGACTCCAGCGGTATCGCCTCGATGCGGTTCATCATGCGCATGTTGAGGTCCCGGTCCTCGGGCCGGGTCGGCGCGAACCCGAAGCCGCACTGCCCCACCGTCAGTGAGGTCACGCCGAACCATCCCGACAGCGACGCGTAGGGGTCCCAGTTCAGCTGCGCGTCGTAGTGCGTGTGCAGGTCCACGGCCCCCGGCGCGACGATGCACCCGCTGGCGTCCAGCTCTTTGGCGCCGGCCGAGCTGATGCGCCCGCTGATCATGGCCACCCGCCCGTCCTTGATGCCGACGTCGGCGCGGATGCGGGGCAGGCCGGTGCCGTCGATTACGGTTCCACCGCGAATTACCAAGTCAAACTCCGGCATAACGTTTCCTCCCGATAGCGGCGTGCTGTGAATTCAATCTGCCCCGCCTGACGACAAGAGCAACTTGCGATGGCCGGAGTGTAAATACGCTGTATTCCAATGTCAAATAATGGCTGAATTCGGCAATCGTTAAGGCAGTAATGGCTCAATTTCGTCCATACTAATCCCGCAGCGCGTCGCACCGGCCGCCCGGCCAACCTGATACCATGCGCGCCACCACATCGTGAGGAGCGCGCTCCAGATGGCAGACCACCTAATCTCCGCCGCCGATCCCCATCCCCGACGCCGGGTGCCGGCCCTGGACGTGGAGCTGTCCACCGTTGATACCGGGCAGGGCGACCCGGTGGTGTTTCTGCACGGCAACCCCACCTCGTCCTATCTGTGGCGCAACGTCATCCCCCACGTGGCCGGCAGGGCCCGCTGCCTGGCTCCCGACCTGCCGGGCATGGGCGAGTCGGACCGCGCTCCGGACGGCTCCTACCGCTTCGTGGACCACGCCCGCTACCTGGACGCGTGGTTCGATGCCCTGGGCCTGACCGAGAACGTCACCCTGGTGTGCCACGACTGGGGTTCGGCCCTGGCGTTCCACTGGGCCAATCGACACCGGGAGCGGGTCAAGGGAATCGCCTACATGGAGGCCATCGTGCGGCCCCTGGCGTGGGAGGAGTGGCCCGAGCGTTCCCGCGGGCTGTTCCAGTCCATGCGCTCACTGGACGGCGAGCAGATCATCCTGGAGCGCAACGTGTTCGTCGAGCGCATCCTGCCGGCCAGCGTGATCCGCGGCCTGACCGAGGACGAGATGGAGGTCTACCGCCGTCCCTACGTCGAGCCCGGCGAGTCGCGCCGGCCGACCCTCACCTGGCCTCGCCAGATCCCCCTGGACGGCGAGCCCGCCGACGTGGTGGCAATCGTCGACGACTACTCCCAATGGCTGTCCACCAGCAACGTCCCCAAGCTATTCATCAACGCCGACCCGGGCACCATCCTCATCGGCGCCCAACGCGAGCACTGCCGCGCCTGGCCCAACCAGACCCAGGTCACCGTCCCCGGCTACCACTTCATCCAGGAAGACTCCCCCGCGGAAATCGGCCACGCCATCGCAGACTGGTTGGCCGCGCTGGGGTAGTGGCGTTGTCAGGTCCGTTCAGAAGAGGGCATACCCCGGCCGCTGCCGCAGCACAGCGCGACCTCCGGCCACGCGGTCCAGGCTGCTCATGGGCTTGCGCCGGTTTTGACGCAGCGGAGCGCTCACCGCGTGCAGATAGCTCAGTATCTCGCCATTGGACCGCCAGAAACCCGTCTCGTGATAGGGAACCCCGTGGTCGGCGCAGAACGACTTGATCACGGGCTGTGCATCCTTCAGCCGGTTGCGAGGCATGTTGGGGAAGAGGTGGTGCTCAATCTGGTAGTTCAACCCGCCGTACATGTAATCGACGACAGGGTTGGGAATGACGTTCCGGGATGTCAGCACCTGCTGCCGCAGGTGATCGAGCTCGGTATCGGGTCCCAGGATCGGCATTCCCTTGTGATTGGGAGCAAACACTGAGCCCAGGTGCAATCCGGTCAGAGATCGATGGACTACGATGAACAGGACCCCGTGCCAGAAGGGCAAGAATGCGAAAACCAGGGCCAGATAGGCCGCAATCGCGGTTGCCACGACGATGGGTTCCAGGACCGGATGCTTCAGCCCCTTCGGCCGCGCCAGGAAGACGATGCCCGCGAACAGCAGACTGTACGACGTGAACATGAGCATCGGATAGAACCAGAAGGCTTGATGGCGGACGAAGAACCGCGCAACTCCCCACGACTCCAGAGCCTGCCCGCGGGTGAAAGCAAAAACCGAAACCTCGATGTCGCCATCATGCCCGATCTGGTTAGGGCTGACGTGATGCTTGATGTGCTTTTCTTGCCACCAACTGGGCGCCATACCCGTGACCAGCGCCGCCAGCATCATGAGCATGTCGTTACGCTTCACCGACCGGAAGACCTGACGGTGTCCGGAGTCGTGCCCCAGGAAGGCGAACTGGCCGAACGCGATTGCCATCAGCCCCGCGTTCAGCATCTGCACCCACAAGCTGTCAACAACGACCAGTATGACCGCACTGGCGATGAGAAGCGCGAATGCGACTGCTACCTTGACCGCGTAATAAGCGTATTGCCGATCCAGGAGCCCGTGCTCCAATATCAAACGCCGTAGCTTGAAATATTCCTCGTTGCGTTGCCGTCTATCCAAAATGCCCGCCGTGGCGTCTGCGAGTACCCGGTTGCCTGCTGGTTCGCTGTGCGGCGGGCCCACCGTATCGTTGGCGATAATCCTTCTCTCTTTATCTGCTGCTGCGGAGTGGTCGAAATCTCGTATCCAGATACGCAGTGTGAAAATGTGGCGCCAGTATACCCCCGTGGTTCGCGCGGTGCCAGCAGCGGTCGCGCCTGATGAGTGCCCCGCTTGCGGCGCGGGAACGTCAGAAGCAGGATTTGCGGGATTTTATGATTTGGCAGGATTGGGAGAGATCCATCACAGAACGGTACCAATCCTGATAATCACCAAATCTTGAAAATCATGGTTCTGACGATTTACGGAACTGCGTACGCACGAGACCACAGCGACGCTGACCACGGTGGGACGCTGTTACAATGGACATGTCCGATAAATTGCATTGATGGTTTTTGCGGCAACGAACTTCATCATAATGCACGGTTTTGCTCGGCGCGGGGCGCCGCCCATTCTTTTCCTGTCGAGACCAAGGAGTCTTTCTCTACATGCCATTTCAACCCCGTCAGACTGGTACACACTCCAATAATCGCAAACATAACAGCAGCGCACAGATCAACCGACCACAGCGGCACGCCGCCGTTTGCGCGGACTGCCGAGACGACACCACCGTTCCTTTCCGGCCGACAGAGGGTCGGCCTGTTTATTGTCCCTCCTGCCTGTACCTGCGGCGCAACGGCGTCGCTTCTTCCCGTCCTGCGGAGGGTCGCAAGTCGGCATCTCTGGTGGCCTCCGCCGGTGAAAGCCGGTCTGAAGCCGCTGCACGCGAAGCCGTCTTTCCCGGCATGGTGCTGAATCCCGGGACCAGGACCGCCATCGCGGGCATGAACATCTCCGATCCCACGCCGATACAGGAACAGTCGATCCCGCCGTTGTTGGAAGGCCGCGATCTCATTGGCCAGGCCCGCACCGGATCCGGCAAAACCCTGGCCTTTGCGGTCCCGTTGGTGGAACAATGCGACGCCACCGCCAGGCAGGTGCAGGCGCTGGTCCTGGTGCCGACCCGCGAGTTGGCCATCCAGGTGGGCGGCGTGGTAGAGGACCTCTCCCGACCGCAGGGCCTGCACGTCACCCTGTTGTACGGTGGGCGGTCGGTGGGCAAGGACCACCGGGCGTTGCAGCAGGGCGCGCAGATCATCATCGGCACCCCGGGCCGCACATTGGATCACGTCCGGCAGGGCAGCCTGAAGCTGAGATCGGTGCGATTCCTGGTGCTGGACGAAGCTGACGAGATGCTCGATAGGGGTTTCGCCCGCGACGTCGACGCCATTTTAAGCGAGACGCCGACGCAGCGGCAGACTGCGCTATTCTCGGCCACCGTGCCGGACTGGGTGGCGAAGACCGCCAGAAAACACCTCCATGATCCGGTCACCGTGGCAGTGGACGCCGATTTGGAAACCCTGCCCAGCGTGGAACACCTGGTTTACAGCATCCAGAAGACCGACAAGATGGAGGCGCTGCGCCTCCTGCTGGATCGCCGGGACGGGGCGCCGGTCCTTGTGTTCGGGAAGACCAAGCACGGCGTTAAGAGACTGGCCAGACAACTGGATGAGGCAGGTTACCCGGTGGGCGCCCTGCAGGGCAATCTCAGCCAGGTCGCCCGCGAGCGGGTGATGCAGGACTTCCGCTCGGGGGTCGCGCCAATCCTCGTTGCCACCAACGTGGCGGCGCGCGGCCTGGACGTCGAGGGCATCGGACAGGTCATCAACTACGATCTCCCCGACTCGGAGCAGCTGTTCACCCACCGGGTGGGCCGCACCGGCCGCATGGGCCGCGCCGGCGAGGCCATCACGTTCATCACGCCGGACGAAGACCGCAAGTGGCGCGAGATCGAGCGTGGCCTGGGTCGCCAGTTCACCCGCAAATCATGGACGCGGGAGCAGCGGTCAGCCAAGCGCCGCCGGAGGTCGGAGACCGAACGAGAAGTCGAGGCCAACGCGGTGCGGGTCAGGCCGGCCCGGTAGCCTGTACCTACGGTCTGTTTCGCCCGGATTGGAGCGTTGAGGAAGTCCGTCCGCTATTGCGTCATTGCCAATCCAAGGGTCAGGAACCATATGCGTCCCGAACCGACCATGTCCGCGCGACTTATGGGCAGCGAGGCAAAGGCGGTTGGCCTGAAAGGACAATACGGCCAACATCGAGAGGACTGTGTCAGGCGGCACCCTACTGTTGAGTCTCTGAAAACGGTTGGTGAGATCGACCAAAAACGAGAGCCGGAGGTGGCCACAACCCCCGGCCCTCGCAGTGATAGAGAGGAAATGTCGTTGGGGCGCGCGCTGAGCGTTAGCTGGCGGGGCACGACTCGGGGTAGGTCTGGATGCCGTGCGTAGATACCGGACAGGGCGACGCGCCGGGGTTCTGCCCTAGCCTTCCACTGGGCCTACCTGGAGCCCGGAGAATCGCGCCGGCCGACTCTAACCGGGCCTCGCAGATCCCCCTGGACGGCGAGCCCGCCGACGTGGTGGCCATCGTCGACGACTACTCCCAGTGGCTGTCCACCAGCAACGTCCCCAAGCTGTTCATCAACGCCGACCCGGGCGTCATCCTCACCGGCGCCTAGCGCGAGCACTGCCGCGCCTGGCCCAACCAGACGGAGATCACCGTCCCGGGCTACCACTTCATCCAGGAGGACGCGCCGGCGGGGATTGGGGAGGCGATTGCGGAGTGGCTGAGCTCGCTAAATTAGTACCCCGGCTGGCGGTGCGACTCAGGCTAAGCGGTGTAGCAGCGTGCCCTGGACTTAACGCTACACGTTTCCAACACTCCAAGCTCTCAGGCCGTCGTAGCTAAAACCAACATAAAAATCCACCTGGCGGCCTTCGTCCCGGTTTCGTAAATAGCCCCCTTCAACCAACCCACGGGACGGCACAAAGAATGCTTTCAAACCGTTCCGCAGTTCAATTTCGCCAGAGGCGGGTCCACGGATGGTGGAGATTGTTCCTGGGATCCGCCGCAAACGGCTAGTCCTCGACCAAAACTGGACGTTGGGGTCCCAATCACCCAGTGCTTTCACGTTTAGCAACGATTGAATTCCTTCACCTTGGGCTAACCATTCATAGGAGCGCGTGCGATACGGCAAACCGGATGCTTTTGCGGCACATTCCCGTATTGTACTCTCTGCGTCTCGTGCAGACCGGCCTACCGATCCAAGCACTGATTGCATGAATTGAATGATGTACAAATAGTACAGAGTGTCCACGGTCGGATTCTGAGCCCTTTTGTACGCCAATCGGCCCGCTATTTCGTTCAATGAGAATGAACCAGTAGCTCGTACAGCTCTGAACCAAGTCCGTAAGTTCTGATCAGAATCTGGTTCCTCTTCTAGGTTTTGCTGTGATAGATCTAAGATCCGGATCAGAACTCTGTCGTCCAATCGGGACCAATCACGCCCTGCACGGCTCAAGTAAGCGTTTATGATATTGCGCCGCAAGGGCGGGCGGTACCCTCCAGAGCTTTCCAATAGGTTGGTCCAACCTTCGATCGCCCTGCCCAAATCCCCGTACGCTCTATCCAAGGAGGCCTCTGCACGCTGCCGGTATTCACTCGGCTCTTCTCCTCTTCGAACTAGGTCCAATTCTGCTACTAGCGTTTCTGCCCTATCGAATAACTCGCGGTACCACCCTTGGCCCGGAGCGGTGAGAAAACTCTCAGGTCTTTCTTCGTAACCCTTGACGCGCCCCATTTGCGAAATGATCCGCGCGATCGATTCGATCGCGGATATGTAACTGTGTTCGCTGATTGGGTCCAAAACCCTGGATGTACGGAATCGGTCCAATGCTTCCGACGAAAGCCGCTGTATTCGAGCCTCATCTTCTGCGGACAACCCAGTTCTTTGGACCCCCTCCAGCATTTGATCGAGTTCGCCACGATACGCCATCCCAGCCATGTGATGCAAGACCGGATCTTCAGCAGAGATCGTGAGAGATATGTCGTGACTTCGGTGCGCAGCGGCGTGTTCGCGTGTTACGCGCGTATAGAACCGCCCTAGATGTGCCCAAAAATGCGGTTCGGTGGAGAATTTTTCAGTGAGTTTTTCCAGTACAGATCTTTTCCCTTCGACATTAGGTATGTCGTTCACCAAGTTTGAGAATTGGTCTTCTCGCAAACCTGTTGCAGTACCTCGTATTCCTCTTTCAATCAGCACACTCCCCACTAAATTGGCCGTTTCCCCGCCGGCGTGATCATGGTGTGTGGCGGCCAACTCAACGATGTCCACCGTGCAATCCGCCAAGCCCCACCGCCAATTCCGCCTATCTTCCATTCCGATGCTCAGTAATTGTTCCAACATTTCATTGGCAATCAACTCATGGGCCGGCCGAAATCCGTGCCGTCCATCTGGTACAAATAATTCTTGCAGCAGCGGGGGCGAGAGATCGGACAAGGCAACTAATCGGGTTCTAGGCAGAGCGAACAGCGGTGCGAAAAACTGAATCGGCGACGGCTGTTGTCCGTAGTGGTACAGTATCGCGGACGTCTTGCACAGGTTCCTCAAGTTATCGCTTATACCCTGTAGTCTTTCGCTTACATACGGTTCCAATCCTAGAAAGTCCTTTCCGAAAGCAACTAACCCAAAATAAAATGGTGTCCTTATGCTCCTGGCTGTGTCCGTCATCAGCTCGTTTAGTTCTTTGGATCGATCAGAGGCTACGCTGGCGAGTTTGGTAGCGAACGCCACGGCTTCAACGTTGTCCAATAAACCATCCAGATAAACGCTTTCTGGCCATTGGCCTCCGCTAGTTTCTCGACGCACCCGTAGCAAGAGAGCTCCTATATTGTTGCTCCTTAGTCGGTCGTACACCCGGTCCAAATCGTCAGGCCTCGTGATGGAGTCCTCGATTATTATCAAGACTGGTAATCGGGTGGTTTCGAACAAAAATCTGACACGATCGACTAGTGCATCCGGCACGACCCTGTTAGCCACAACTGTCGGAAATCGCCTGTGCAGGTTCCAAGCCACCCGACGGGCGACGGTTGTACCGCCCCCGCCGGGCCAATGGATCAGGTTCAGCCGGCGGGCAGTTCGCGATTCCAAGCAATCAGTCACAAGTTGTTGTAGCTGTGGCATGACTCGTCGTTCTACATCGACGTTCAGACTCAACCCGTTCCACGTCACTTGGTTCCCTCTTAGGAATTGCTCCAATTCAGTATGCAAATCACTCGCTGTTGTGCCTAGGTTCTGATGAACGAGTTCAAGCTCTTCTTCTAACCAACGTGCTACTCCCGGCTGGACCGTTGTGAATCCTCCATCGTAAGCGGGGAAATCAACAACGTCGACAACGTTATTCTTGGAGGTGAGGTCGCGCAATCCAGCGCAAATCGCAGGAAACGAAATGGACACAGCATGGCCTTCAAATTGAGCGATTAATGCATCGTCTTCGTTAATCGAATCGCTAGCAAAAACAAAATCCAACCTGCCCCCAAATGCCTCGTCCAGTCGCTCGCAGACAACGCGTGTTTCATCACGAATTTCGCTAATGACTATTGCCGTGACTGGTAGAGGCTCTGTCACGCGGGCTACGTTCGTCATAGCTGCACTGATGGGCCCTGACACTCGACGATTCCATTCCCTGAATGTGCCGCCCTTGGAGGTCGTCGGTCGGCTCTCCAGACCGTTGGCAGCTACCCACAAACATGTCGAACGGCTCAATATGCTCACCGGTTCGTCAAGCGCGCTTATGCGTACAGATCTTCGTTTCTCCAGATGCTCTTTGGTGTAAAAGAAGACTCCGCTTTCGTCGGTTTTGCGGTCAAAATCAACCACCATGTGCCAACCCACCGACGCAAAGATCTGGCCGTAATCAGGGGTAGCTAACAACCCCTCACTGATCACGGCCACGTAAATCCGCTCATCCTCAAATTGATTACAGGCGCGATAGAATATGTCCCAAGAATGTCCTGTATTGACAACGTGTGTAGGACGTGAAGGTGCAGACTGCCGCCATTCATATATGCGACCGATCTCATTGGCGTCGGCGACGGCGTTCTGAGCGTTTCTCCTGATATGCACGGTACCTGCTCGAAAACGATGAAAATTGTCGCGAGCCATGATTGGTACATTTTTGTCAGCAGCAATTTCGAACAGACCTAGTTCGACACCGTCGACTAACACAACGCGATAGGAAAAGTTGACGGCTTGTTCAGTGTGGCCGTTCACCAAATTTTGAAAGTCGGCAGGATCTAAATGGGAATCAATGCCGACTACCTCAGTCACTCGGCCGTGCTCTTCAATGACTCCTATGACGATATATGCCGGTTCATCTTTAGGGGTATTGGCCATCGATACGATGTCGAGAATGAACCCGGATCGTTGATTCCCTGACGTCAATTTGTACTGTTCGCGTTTGAAGTCAAGGACGTTGCTCTCTGTGCGAGTGAGCAGGTGCTTCACAAGCGCTTCATCTGATTCGTGCCGAGTTGCCATGATGATCCTGCCTTATCGAGCGTTCCAAAGAATTTACCGTTGTCGCCTGCGTCCCCTAGTCTGTCTCTGTAACGTCGATCTAGGGCACCCTGGGTAACCTGTCTATTGGCGTTAGCCATTGGAAGCACCCATACTAATCGTGTCCGCAGCACTCGGCTTCTTTGGTTTTTCCTGTTCAAGGTTCTGCACCGCCCTCCAGATTGTAACGGGCAACGAGTCAACTAACAAGTCTACCATCACCGCGTTTGTAATCCGGTTCACGCGTTGAAAAACGCAGTTGAGGCCAAAAACGAGAGCCGGAGGTGGCCACAACCCCCGGCCCTCGCAGTGAGGAGAGGAAAGGTCGTATTTGGTGCGCTAGCTGGTAGCGGCAGATTCGGGGTAGGTCTGGATGCCGTGTTCGGAGATGTCCAGGCCCTGCATCTCTTCCTCTTCGCTGACGCGCACGCCCATGCTGAACTTCAGCAGGAAGAACAGCGCGAAACCGGTGACCAGCGACCAGACCAGGACAGCAATCATGCTGACGATCTGGGGAACGAGCAGCGACGCGCTGCCGCCCACCAGGCCGCCGTCCTTGGCGAAGATCGCGATGGCCAGCAGTCCCCACAGACCCGTCACGCCGTGCACGCTGATGGCGCCCACCGGGTCGTCGATTTTGAGGACCCGCTCCATGAACATCACCGAGCCGTACATGACGGGCGCGGCGATGGCGCCGATGACCACGGCGGCCCAGGGATCAACGAAGTTCACGGGCGCGGTGATGCCCACCAGGCCGGCCAGCGCGCCGTTGCACGCCATCAGAATGTCGGCCTTGCCCTTCACGATCAGCGTGATATACATCGCTACGACCGCGCCGGTGGCTCCCGACAGCAGCGTGTTGACCGCGTTCAGGCCGATGTCGTCGCCCCAGCCGATGTTGAAGCCGAACCAGCCGAAGAACAGGATGAAGGTGCCCACCACCACGAAGGGGGTGCTGTGCGCGGGCAACTCCTGCGCCACGCCGTTGACGAACTTGCCCATGCGGGGGCCGACCACGACCGCGCCGGCCAGGGCCACGAAACCGCCCACCGCGTGCACCACGCCGGAACCGGCGTAGTCCAGAGCGCCCATGTTGGCCAGCCAGCCGCCGCCCCAGACCCAGTGTCCGTAGATGGGGTAGATCAGCGCGGAGACGATGAAGCTGTACGCCAGGTAGGTTTGCAGCTTGGTGCGCTCGGCCATGGCGCCGGCTACGATGGTGGCGGCGGTGGCGGCGAAGACCATCTGGAATATCCAGCCCACGTAGTCGCCGGAGGTCAGGAACCAGCCGGTCAGGCCGATGAACCCGCCCGCCGTGTCGCCCAGCATGAACGCGAAGCCGAAGGCCCAGAAGCCCAGCGACGCGATGGCGAAGTCCATGAAGGACTTGGTGAGATAGTTGGTGGTGTTCTTGGAGCGGATGAGACCGGCGCCCAGGAAGGCGAAGCCGGCCTGCATGAAGAAGACCAGGGCGGCGGCGACCACCGTAACGATGTTGTCGGCGTAGCCGTTGAGCCACTCGGTGGTGGGCCCGTCACCCTGGGCGAAAACCGCGTTGTACGTCGCCAGCAGCCCGATCGCGAACAGCCCGACCGCCAGCGCCAGCAGCGTCCGCCGCAGCGAGAATGGGTACTCCTTCACCGCGGCGACGCTGTGATTGAGTACCCCGTTGCCTAAAAGTGATTTCGTGGCCGAAAGCATTTGTGCCTCCTTGCGGATTTGAGGCGTCGTCGCGCAACGTGTGACCTGAACGCTGTGGACCGGCGTCCCATGTGAATGTGACAGCCCGTAGGCTAGGCACGAGGTGTTAACCGTCCGTTGCACGCGGATTAAAAAACTGTTGCGTGCGCGTTACTTTTTTGTTTCGCAGCCGTCGCCTGCCGGGGAGAACATCCTCTCCTGTAACAAAGCACCCGGTTGAAATGTGGCAGATTCGCGCGTGCCGGCCGTCCTGGCACGGACGCTTTGGGAAATTCCGATTGCTGGGCTGAACCTTGTCCGGAGCGCGGACGATGCGCTGTGTATAATGGGCCAACCGGCCGGAACGGCTGGAGATGATGAAAACGAACACCGTCCCAACCGCGATCCCAATATAAGGAGAGGTGTAACCATGGCTGAATACGCGCATCCCGAATCCCTGGTGAGTACCGACTGGGTGGCCGAGCACGGCGGCGACGCCAACGTGCGGCTGGTGGAAGTCGACGTCGACACGTCCGCCTACGAGCAGGGCCACATCGCTGGGGCCGTCACCTGGAACTGGCAGAGCCAACTCCAGCAGAACGTCGCCCGGGACATTGTTTCCCGCGGCGAGATGGAAGCGCTGCTGAGCGGCAGCGGCATCGGCCCCGACACCACGATCATCCTGTATGGCGACAACAACAACTGGTTCGCCGCGTGGGCCTTCTGGCAACTGCGGTACTACGGACACCAGGACGTCAAGCTGATGAACGGCGGCCGCGCCCTGTGGCTGGCGGAGAACCGGCCGACGACCACCGACGTGCCGTCCTACGCCGCCACCAGCTACAGCATCAGCACGGAGAACACCGACCTGCGCGCCCTGCGAGACTACGTGCTGCAGGCCGTGAACAGCGGCAGCCACGCGTTGGTTGACGTGCGATCCCCCGACGAGTTCTCCGGCGCGCTGAATGCCCCGCCGAACCTGCCGCAGGAAGGCTCCCAGCGCAACGGACACATCCCCGGCGCGGCAAACGTTCCCTGGGGACAGGCGGTCAACGAGGACGGCACCTTCAAGTCCGCCGACGAGTTGAGCGCCCTCTACGGCGGCAGGGGCGTGGACGGCAGCCGCGAGACCATCGCCTACTGCCGGATCGGCGAGCGGTCTTCGCACACTTGGTTTGTGCTCAGCCAGTTGCTCGGCTACGACAACGTGCGCAACTACGACGGCTCGTGGACCGAATGGGGCAGCATCGTCGGCGCGCCCATCGAGCGCGACGTGTAGCCGGACATACTAACTATGCATCCACGTAGGGGCGAATGATTATTCGCCCCTATTCGCTGTGTCGTATCTGTATCGTCCAAAGGCCGGGCGGCCAGTCGTCCTGGATAGCTACACTGGCCACGACGAATTTGTTTTCGGCTTCTTTCGGCACGTCGTCATGGATTCGGAAAAGGATTACGCCGTAGGGCGCCGGTGCCCCGAACCGCCGTACCAACTCACCGTAGTCGTTGTCGTACGTTATCAACAGGCGTGCGTCAGCGGTGGCAATTTCCAGCAGATTCGCGTCCGGCGCTCCTCGATAGATTTCACGGGCCCAATGCACGTCGTGGTCGGCGGCCCGCAGTTCGGCTATCGACGTCGGCGCCATATTTTCGTCTGCCAGAATTCTCATGATTGTGTCGGCTCGGCGTTAGCCATCCAGGCGTCGTATTCGTCCCACGGCATCCTGGACAATGACGCTCCCGTCGCCTTGTAATTCACGCAAGCGTCAACATCCTCCGCCCTAATGTGGGAATAGTCGTCAAGGATCTGAGACACCGTCCATCCTCCCGCCAACCGGTCCGTGACCAGTTCCACCGAGATTCTGGTGCCTTTGATCGTCGGTTTGCCCACTAGAATCCTTGGGTCGCACACAATGCGGTCCCGCCAGTTGGCAACCTTTTCCGGCGTTGCTTTCTCTATTTTCATGCGCTCTTCCGAACGGCGCTGTTGTTCCACCATCTCCCCGTAGCGTCGGCAAGCCTCGACGTCCTCCTCCGTAACGTGAAGGTAGTTGCCGACGATGGCTTCGCGGGTATATCCCTTCCACAGCAGCTGGTTCACCAGCGCCACGGAGATGCCGGTGCCTTTGATGGTAGGCTTGCCGCCCAGTATTTCCGGATCGCAGACAATCCGGTCCTGCCAGTCGGCGGGCGGGTCTTGTTTCGGTGCGGTCATGGCAGTGGTCTCCTGAAGGTACGCAAAGGGCCTCATTGCATTGTACCCGATGCAATAGACATCCCCGGCGGGCCGGGCTAGACTGCTAGTGACACTGAATACTTATCCACAGAGGAGCCAAAATGGCCGAATACAACCTGGCCGTCATTGCCGGCGACGGCATCGGGCCGGAGGTTATAACCGAAGGCCGCAAGGTGCTGGACGCGGTGGCCGCGCAGACCGACGGGCTTTTTTTCCGGGTCACTGAGTACCCCTGGGGCAGCGACTACTACCGCGAGACCGGTCGCATGATGCCTGAGGACGGACTGGAGCAGCTTTCCAGCAGCGACGCGGTGCTCTTCGGCGCGGTGGGCGATCCCAACATCCCTGACCATGTAACTCTACAGGGCCTGCTGCTGCCGATGCGGCGGGCGTTCGACCAGGCCATCTGCGTGCGGCCGGCGATCCTGTTTCCCGGCGTGGAGTCACCCATCGCCGGCAAAGCCGCCGGCGACGTTGACATGGTCATCTTCCGTGAAAACACCGAGGGCGAGTACGCTCCCGTGGGCGGCCGGCTGTACGCGGGCACGGCTCACGAAACGGTCATCCAGAGCGGCGTGTTCACCCGGCGTGGCACGGAGCGGATTATCCGCGCCGCCTTCGAGCACAGCGTCCGTCGGGGTGGCAAGAACAAGGTGACCTCGGTGACCAAGTCCAACGCCCAGGCGTTCAGCATGGTGTTCTGGGACGAGGTGTTTGAGGACGTGGCTGCCGAGTACCCGCAGGTTCAGACGGAATCGCTGCTGGTGGACCGGGCGGCCATGGACCTGGTCCGTTGGCCGGAGGACTTCGACGTCATCGTGGCGTCCAACCTGTTCGCGGACATCCTGTCGGACATCGCCGCCGTGGTCACGGGCAGCATGGGCCTGGCGCCCAGCGCCAACATCAACCCGGAGGGGACGTTCCCTTCGATGTTTGAGCCCGTTCACGGAGCGGCGTTCGACATCACCGGAAAGAGCCTGGCCAACCCGCTGGCGACGATATTCGCGGTGGCCATGATGCTGGACCACCTGGGCGAATCGGATGCGGCGGACCGTGTCAACGCGGCGGCGCTGCAGACGCTGAACGAGCGTAGAGTCGTCACCGGAGATCTGGGCGGAAACGCCAGCACCCAGCAGGTGGGAAACGAGGTGGTGCGGCTGCTCCAATGACCACCAGGGAGCACGAACAAACCCTGAACGTCTGGCTGGAGGTGATAGGATGCGGCAACCTCCGCATTGCCGATTGCATTCGGCGGGGGGTGCCGAGTCCTGTTTACGTTCACGTGCTCCGTCGATCGATGGCTACCGATAGGTAGCAATGGGATGGTTTGGAGAAGAAGTCATCCACGACCCGCGAATACAAAATTCACTGGGAGGTACTCCATGTCGGAAAACCTGCAACATAGTGCTACTCCTCACGAACAGGCGATCTCAATCATTGAGAACCATATCTGGGAGAACATCGGAGGCCAACTGTCAGCCACCGCCGACTGCAATCAGTGTTCAGAACAAATCACCATTAACCTGGTGGAAGGTGCGGCGGCGGTGAATAGGAATAGCATCATCGGTTCTGTTCGCCCGGACCTGACGATTTTAGACTCTGATGGAAACGCAATCAGGTTCGTAGAGATAGTGGATAGCCATGCACCCGAAAGTAACGTTCACAGATATGCCCTGAACAACAACATAGAGGTTCTGGAATTCCATTTGAAGGCGAGGGGAGAATTCACAGGCAGAAGACGTAACCGTGCATTGGACGAGTCTCTACGCGTGAAAGCAAGGCTCGAAGCGTTGACCGACCAGCGTCTTGAGGTCGACGCTCATAACCTGCTTTGCCGACGCCCCAAGTGCAAGGACTGCGGAACTCCCCTTCCTTTGCGGACTATTACCATCAGCACAAAGGATTGCTGGAGCTGTGGCCAAAACGTCAACGTAGCGGTGGGTCACAAGGACGGGCACGGTTTGGAGCAGGACGATTTCACCAAGGAAGAGATCGAGTTTGCCGAGGATCACGCAGTTACCTTGGAGCGCAGATTCAGCTCCACCGTTGGAGCCAAATACCTAGCCAACGTCTGCACCAACTGCGATCAGATTCAAGGGAACTGGTTCTTGTACATGGATCCATATCATGACAGGTTCAATCTACATCGGACCGAACGAGAAGCCTATGGCCCTTGCGACCGGTGCGCGATGCGATATTGTCCTACGCACGGCGAATACTTCGCCTACTACGGGACCAGACAGTGCCCAAGATGCCTGGAGGAATCGGAACGAGTCATGTGTCATAGTCGACCCAACAGGCAGTGTTATTATCCAAACAGGTGCCAAGAGGGCGGGTGCTACTTTGTCAACCGCGAAGCGCAACGGGCAACGGAATTGGCTACAGCAGAAGCGCAAGCGCGCGAACGTGAAGAGCGCTGGCGAAACGCTGACCGTGAAGAACGTCAGGCTATGTTAGCAGAGTGGAGGGATGATTGACCTGTGCATGATGGCATTCTCGCAATGACAGGCAACAAAACCGGGTACGCATGAAAACTAACCCAACTGGCCGCCTACGACGCCCACGCCGCTGACATCCTGCTGCCGCTGCCGCAAATGGATCCCGGCCCGACCCGCCGCGCGCTGGACGACGCCGTGGCATCCGCGCTGGGCCTGGACGGGAGATGGTGGCGGCCGTCCGGCGCAACCTCTCTATAGAGCCGTCGGTGACGGGACGGCGGTACGCCGGAGCGCGGCCGGCGGGGTAACGGCGCCACTGGATTCTGACGAAACGACAGTGACCATATCAGCCCAACTTTGCTGGAAAGCGGGTGTGTGTCTGATTGTCGATTTTGCTACAATCGGCGCCATGAAGTGCGCTCAGCTACAGAGCGCACTTCATTCACTCACGCTTTCAAAGCTAGCGCAGTATGAAATGCAGGTAACGGCACTGGCGCTATGACCTTGAGCAGGCAGGAATACGAGGCCATCATTAGCGATGGCACCAAGCACATCACCGGCGATATTGATTGGGTTGGCCAACCCAACGCTCCGGCGCGGCAATTCCGGGTTGACGTCGATTCCGAAGCAGACCATCCTATATTTATCAAGGGTTGGTACAATCCCAATTCCGGGAAGCTGTCCTATGCGCTCATTCACCGAGCAATGGGTCGTATACACGGCCTGGACTTGGGAGCGGACCACTGTAACCCCAACGGCGAATACGTGGGGGAGAAGCACAAAAACTATTGGGTTCCCGGCTACCGAGACAAGTGGGCCTACGTGCCGGATGACATTACCGAGACTTGGAACCGGCCGGTGGCGGTGTGGGGACAATTCTGCGCTGAGATAAATCTGCGGCACGACGGAACGCTTCGGGAGCCCAGCCCCGTCCGAGGAGCGCCGCTGATATGAACGTCAACGAACTTTGCGCCTCCGTAGGGCGGACGCTGCCGCCCTTGTTCGTGTGCTCTCCGGCTCCGCATGAGGGAGTGCGAGTGCGCACTTCATTGCTGTACCCCGATGGAGGGGTAGTTGATGTGTTCGTCCTCGAACGCGGCAACGGTTACACCGTCACCGATTTCGGCGACGCGCTGGGTTGGTTGGGCTTGCAGTCGATCAGCCAGCGACGCTCAAGACGGCAGGAAACGCTGGTTCGAGACGTTTGCCAGACGCTCCGAATTGAGCTTTTCCACGACCAACTGATAATGCGCGCTGTGACGGAAGATGCATTAGGGGAAGCGGTTCTTCGCATCGCGCAGGCGGCGGTGCGGGTTTCCGATTTGTGGTTCACCCTGCGTAGCCAATCACTGCAATCTACTGAGGATGAGGTGGCCGAATGGCTAGGTGAAAAACACATTCACTTCGAGCGTCAGGTTACGAGATCGGGGCGGTCGGCACGTGACTGGACCATTAATTTTGAAACGCAGACCGATAATCGTATCTCCTTGATTTTCCTGCTCAGCACTGGATCGAGAGGAGCCGTGCGACGAATTACGGAGCACGTCCTGGCGGGATGCGTTGACTTGAGCCATCTTAGAACTGGTCAATCCAATCTGGCATTCGTTTCACTGTTCGATGATACCGTGGATGTTTGGCGATCCGAGGATTTTCAACTGGTTGAGGAGCATTCCGAAATAGCCCGATGGTCTGCCCCGGATGAACTTGAACAAATACTAACTACCAGTGTTCACGACAACCAAATCCTTTGTTGAAATCGCGCCGGCGTCTGAGGCTGATCGCCGGCGCCTTCGGCGGCTATGGGTACGCCAACCGTCCCCGGTGACATTGGGCCGGCATCGTTCCATCATGGTTTGGCAGCTCCGCCATTTCTGAGTACACTTGCCATTGCGGTGTCGTCGAGAACCCCGGTGACAATGACCCCAACCCGACAACAGGCGGACAGCAATGAGCAGCAATTGGGAAAGGCGCGAGTTCAACCTCCCCGAGAACCACGGCTGGACAGCGAAACCCGGCAACCGGGTTTTCGTGGCCAACCAGGGAGCGGTGCGTTTTGAGGTCCCGAATACCTGGATACTGGACATGCCCAAGGGTTCCCGGTCGTTCGTGTTTTTGGACCGGAAACCGGAGGCCGACGCCGACATCCGGCTGGACGTGCGCGTGATGCCGCTGGCGGCCGCCCGTCCCGATGTGGACTGGTCGCAGTTGCAGCCGTGGGACGAACCGCCCATCGCTGACTGGCTGAAAAAGAACTTGGCCAGTGACGAACGTATTCCCACCCGGGTCGGGAATCCCCTCACCCTGCGGCTGGACGGAACGACCATCGTCTGGGCGGAGATGGATTTCATCGACCCGCTGGAAAAACGTCCGGCCCACACCCGTCTGTGCTACGCGATGAAGACGCAAGCCGCGCTGCTGGCGATGATCGCCATGGACTACTGGGATGATCACGCCGACCGCGCCAAGGCAGCCTGGAACGATATCCTGGGGACCCTGAAGGTGGGCGAGTTCATCGAGAGCCCCTTTCGCGGGCCGGATCGCCGGTCTCGACGGAAACCGAGATAACAACGTCAGCAACCACTAACTCCCGATTACAACTACCGGACAACGGCAGGTAACATGACAGCTACACCCGCATCGGCCGCCATCAACTCCGTTCGCCTGAACGACCACCTGAACGCGCTGGGTGCAATCGGTCGTGACGAATTCGGAATGCAGCGGGTGGCGTTCTCCCGTCAGGACGTTGCCGGCCGCGACTACGTCAGCGATCTGATGCGCCGAGCCGGCATGTCCGTCCGCATCGACCCGGCCGGCAATATCATCGGCCGGACCGAGGGCGCGGATCCCACGCTGCCCGCTATCGCCCTCGGATCCCACACCGACACGGTGCCCAGCGGTGGCGCTTACGACGGCGCCCTGGGAGTGATCGGTGCCATCGAGGTGGTGGAGGCGTTGCGCGATGCCGGACACACGCCGCGCCATCCCATCGAGGTGATGGTGTTCACCAACGAGGAAGGTACCAGCTTCCACCGCTGGCTGCTGGGCAGCCGCGCCGTGGCCGGACTGTGGGAGCCGGAAGACTTCGCCGCCGTCGCCGACGATGGAGCGACCCTGACCGATACCCTGCCCAACATCGGCGGCAACATCTCGCGCATTGAAACGGCGCGCCGCCGGCCGGAGGAGTTCGCCTGCTACTTCGAACTGCACATCGAGCAGGGGCCAACCCTGCACCGGGGCGGCTTCCCCATCGGAGTGGTCACCGGGATAACGGGCCGCTCGGTGTACCACGTGGACATCGTTGGCGAGGCCAACCATGCCGGCACCACGCCCATGGCGCTGCGGCGAGACGCCATGTCGGCGGCGGCGCAGATCGCCCTGGCCGTGCGTCGTATCGCCGGCGAGTTGGAAGTGTGCCGTGTGGGTACGGTGGGCTCCATGGATGTGCATCCCAACGCCGGCAACGTGATCCCGGGGCGGGTGCAGATGGGCGTGGAGTTTCGTGACGAGCGGATGGAATCGCTGGCCGGCGCTGAGGTGGAGTTGCGCCGCACCGCCGAGGAAGTGGGACATGCCGAGCAGGTAGCAATCACCGTGACCGCCCAGCGCAACACTCCGTCGGTGCCCATATCCGGAAACATGCAGCAGTTGGTCGCGGACGCATCGGAGATGGCGGGCCTGGAGCACGTCAGCCTGCCCAGCGGAGCCGGCCACGACGCTCAGGCCATCGCCGCGATAACGCCGGCGGCCATGGTGTTCGTGCCCAGCGTGGGCGGGATCAGCCACGCGCCGGCCGAGTACAGCACGCCGGAGGACTGTGCCAACGGGGCCCAGGTGCTGCTGAACGCGTTGCTGCTGGCCGACGAGCGGTGATTGATAGTCAGAAAACCGGGTGCGCGTGAGGGGCCGAATTACCCCTGCTATAATCGCCGCCATGGAACTTTCTGCCGATTACCATTTCGACAAGGAACCGCAGGCCGTCTGGGACGCGCTGATGAACCCCGACGTGCTGGCCGGCTGCATCCCCGGCTGCCGCGGCATCGAGCCGGACGGGCCGGACCGCTACCGCGCCAGCGCGACGGTGCGCGTGGGCCCGATCAGCGGGAATTTCACCGCCACGGTGGCGCTGTCTGAGCTCAACCCGCCGAACTCTTACAAAATGGCCATCGAGGGCTCCGGAAACCTGGGCTTTGCCAACGGCGTGTCCAGCGTCACGCTTGCCCCGGCTCCCGGCGGCGGTACCGACCTGCACGTGGATACCGATGGTCAGGTGGGCGGCGCCGTGGCCCGGGTCGGCCAACGCATGATGGGTTCGGTGGCCAAGAGCATGATGGACCGGTTCTTCGGCTGCCTGGCCGAATCGGCGTGATGACTGTGGAAAAGGAGCAATCATGCCACTCGTAGATGACCTCCGCGCCAAGTATCACGACCAGTGGGAGGCCATGGTCACACATCCCTTCGTGCTGGAGATGGGCGACGGGAGCCTGGACATCGCCAAATTCCGCACCTACTTCCGGCAGGACTATGTCTTCTGCAAGGACCTGGTGAAGCTGACGTCATTCGCCATCGCCAAGGCGGCGCCGGACTACGAGGCGGGCAAGATACTCAACGGGTTCCTCTCCAACTTCCTGTCCGCCGAGAACGACCTGTTCCTCAACGGCTTCCACGACCTGGGAGTCACGGCGGAACAGTATCTCGAAACTGAGGCCAACCCCATCACCCAGGGGTTCGGCGACTTCATGGTGCGGACGGCGCTGGAGGGCGATTTCGATGACCTGATCGCGCTGTTCTACGTGACCGAGGGCACCTACCTGGACTGGGCGGAACGGCTCATCAACTCCGGCGCGCAACCCAACAACGCCGTGTACCAGGGCTGGATCGACATCCACAGCCCCGCGGTGCTGGCCGACGTGGTGACCTGGTTCACCGAACGGTTGAACGACGCCGGCGCGCGGGCCAGCACGACCAAAACGGCCAACCTGGAGCGCATCTTCCGCACCACGCTGCGCTACGAGTACCAGTTCTGGGAGGCTTGCTACCACGGGCGGGATTGGCACGACGTGGGGATGACCAGCGGGGTACTTGCCACGGAATATGCCGCCTACGAAAAGATGCGGGCCGAACTAGAAGCCAAATACACGGACGAATGGGTAGTTGTACACGGCGAGGAATTGGTCGGAGTCTACACAGAGTTCAACGAAGCGGCTCGAGAAGCCGGCCTGCGTTTCGGCCGTGGACCATACCTCATTCGACAGGTCGCGCCGACTAATTGGACGGAGTACGCCAGGGATCTGTGGCAGCGGCGATATGCCAACGATTGATTGCGTTTCCCCAGACTTCCCCAACACGGGCGTCCGACGCGCGTTGTTGGCCGAAGCAGGGCCGACCATTCCGGTTCAAATCGGGCACGACCCCGGGTTTGACGAATACACGGACCTGAAGCCGGTCGTACCTCCGGATTTGTACCCAGCATTGGTGGACACCGGGGCGAGTGGGAACAGCATCGACAGCGAGTTGGCCGCTGCCCTGCGCCTGCCCGTGGTCGAATATGCAGTCAGAGTATCAGGCTCTGCTGGCGAGCACACCACTAACATCTACCTGGCCCATATCCACATAGCCGAACTGAGTCGCACCATCGCCGGCCGATTCACCGGCGTGGCATTGGCCGCCGGTGGTCAACTTCATCGTGCCATCATTGGCCGGTCTTTTCTGCAAGACTTCGTTCTGCATTACGACGGTCGCACCGGTCTGGTCACATTGAGTGACGATTGACGGTAGCTGACGTCGCGCCTCCCTTGCCATTCCCCCCGCATGGTGGCAACCTTGCGGCCAGTCAAATCGGCGCAGGGTGACCGCGCCGTTACGGAGGGAATGACCATGACTACCAACCGACAAGCGCCCAGCAGAGAGGAAGTGCTCGGTTACCTGAAGGACGACACCAACTGGGGCCGCTGGGGTCCTGACGACCAGAAGGGCGCGGTCAACATGGTTGACGACGCCAAGCGGCTGCGGGCCGCCGGCCTGGTGAAGACGGGCCGGGCGGTGTCCCTGAGCCGGGAGTTTCCCGTCACGCCGGCGCCCAACAACCCGACCCCGGCCATCCACTACATGCGCAAGGGCCCCCGCGAGCCGGGCGGCGGAATGTCCACGGATTACTACGGCGTTTCGTACCACGGCACGGCGACCACGCACCTGGACGCGCTTTGCCACGTGTGGGACCACAACGGTATGTGGAACGGCAAGAACCCCGACGAGATGATCCAGTTCGACGGCGCCAAGTACGGCTCGGTGGAGCACTGGAAGGAAGGGATCATCACCCGTGGCGTGCTGCTGGACGTGCCGCGGCACCGGGGCACCGACTACGTCACCCAGGAGACGCCCATCCACGCGTGGGAACTCCAGGACATCTGTGACGCCCAGGGTGTGCAGATGGAGCCGGGCGACGCGCTGGTTGTCTATGGTGGCCGCGAGAAGTGGAACGCCGACGGCAACGCCATCTGGGGCAGCGACGCGACCCAGCGGCCGGGGCTGCACGCGTCGTGTCTGAAGTTCATCCGGCAGAGCGACTGCTGCGTGCTGGTGTGGGACATGATGGACCACACGCCCAACGGCTACGACCTGCCGTGGTCGGTGCACGGGAGCATCTTCGCCTATGGCATCGGCCTGCTGGACAACGCGCTGCTCCAGCCCCTGGCCGAAGCCTGCGCTGAGGAGGGCCGCTGGGAGTTCATGCTGACCATCAACCCGCTGCGCGTGGTGGGCGGCACCGGCTCCCCGGTAAACCCGGTGGCGATACTGTAACCGCGGATCCGGCGGCGGGCGATGCCTACTTTGCTGGAGCAAATCCGGGCATTGGTCGCCGCCGGGAGGTGGGACGCCAGCGGACATGGCAGCTTACGGCGTGACCAGTGGGGCCTCGACGGTACCGACCTGATTCACGACATCGCCGAGGCTGCGACGGTGGAATTGTACGATGAATCCGGCCAGCGGCCAGCCGTGCTACTATTGCAACATGACCGCAGGGGAACGCCGATTCACGTGATATGGGGCTTTCACCCCGTCACTGGAGACGCGCTGGTAATTACCGTGTATTACCCCGGGCTCGACCGCTGGGAGCCTGACTTGATGACCAGGAGGCAGCGATGAACTTCACCGAGTTTGAGTATTTTTCCCGTCTGATCTACTACAAGGGATATGCCTTGAATATGGAGATGCGCATTCCTGACCCTAACGAATGTCCTTTTCCGTATATTCTGATATTCGACCTGGACCGGATTGAGGACTTTCGGGATGCCATCGACCGCGGCTATCTGGACGTGGCCGCTTCCCATGGCGACTTGTATCGGGTGATCCCCCTGGACATCACGCCCAAAGGAGGCGAAACTGTCCCGCGCTATGACCGATACCGCACCCGGATGCGGGAGGCAAACGGCTACGCCGTAGAGATGCAGACCGAACTCAACGGCATTGGCTCAGTATGGGCCGCCGGAGTAAGTCTCCAAGACAGCGCGCGTATGAAAGAAGTCCGCAAGGCGCTGGAGGCAGAGGATCTGGAAACTGCCGCACAGTATGGCAAGGTTTATCGCCTGGAGCCGGTGGATGTTACGCCGGTGGTAGAACCCTGGCAGCCTTCCAGGAAGGGATCCGAGCGGCGGGCGACACGGGCGGCGCCGGAGTCGACAGGATGACACAAGGGGATTGGTATGGCTATCTACAAAATTAAAGGGAATAACGAGAAGCTGGTCAAGGTTGATACGACGTCGTTAGGTGAAGAAGAGGTTTGGGAACGGAAGTTACAGCGTATGCTGCGCGATCGGCCAGAAGTGCTGGAGGATGGACTGATAATAATATCCGAGGAATTCGGCAATTGGCAGGATTCCAACCGAAGGATTGACTTGTTGGGTTTGGACGCCGAAGGTCGTCTGGTGGTGGTCGAGTTGAAACGGGGTGAGACCGGCGGGCACATGGACTTGCAGGCCATCCGGTACGCCGCAATGGTCGCCAATATGACCTTTCAGCAAGCGGTGGACACTTACCAAGCCTATCTGGAAAAGCGCGCCAAGAATGAACCCGGTCGCGATCCCGTTGAAGAGGGCGATGCCGAGACCGGTCTCCGGGAGCATTTGCCGAGTAATGACCAAGACGAGCCAGTGATCCATACCGCGATACCCCGGATCATTTTGGCTTCGGAGGATTTCAGCAAGGAACTGACCACGTGCGTGATGTGGCTGAACGATTCTTGGTTGAGAAACGCGGGTTACGAAATCAAATGTATCCGGTTACAACCGCATCGGAATAGCGATGAAATATTGATCGAAGCGAGTGTGGTAATCCCTCTGCCCGAAGCTTCCGACTATCAAACACAACTTGGGCAACGGGAGCAAGAAATTAGGTCGGTAACTTCAGAGAGGGTGCAATACATCCCCGGTGCCGCAGCTTTCAAGGAAAGCATCGAGCGTGCGCCTGAAAAGTTCCAGCCGGGTTTGGTGAGACTCTACGATGCAGCAATGGCGATGGAGCAAGAGAAAATCGCCGACCTTTCCACACGTATCAACGGCAAAGGCGATTATTGCCGTATCAATTTAAAGGTCCCGGGCAAAGACCAACCGTTGGTATCATTCGGCAATCTCCTGAGGAAGGGTCGCGGGGGCGAGATAAATTTTTGGCCCACACAGGATGAGCCGGCTCCCAATGCACTACGCAGGGTTGACCAACTGGTTGGCGAAGCCACTTCCAAGAATGGCGAACGTCACCGGAGACTGTCCAGAATAAAAGACGATGACTTGGGCGAAATATTGACCGCCATCCATGACCTTTACAAAGAAGCCTCTGGATTCACGGGAATGACGGCATGAATAGGGAAGCGATCATCCCCGCTTGTCCGACACCACCCGCCCGCCCTTAATCACCAGCCGCAACTGGCGCAGGTTGTTGATGTCGTCCAGAGGGTTGGCGGCTACGACGATGAGGTCGGCGAGCTTGCCCGCGTCAACCGTGCCCAGTTGATCACCGACCCGGCACAGCTCGGCGGCGTTGCGGGTGGCGGCGATCAGGGTCTGCCAGGTGGTGGCGCCGTCCCGGACCCACAGGCCCATCTCCAGCAGGGCGGCCTCGCGCAGGGGGCGGATGTCGGAGCCCAGGGCCATCTTCGCCCCGGAGTCCAGAGCGCGGCGGAACCAATAGGCGTGCTCGTCGGATGCGGCGTCGGCGCGGCACTGTAGTTCCTGGGCGATGTTGCGCTGCGCCAGCCAGCGTCGCTCGTAGTCGTTTTGGGCCTGCCCCTCGGTGAGGTGGGAGATGGCCAGTGTCGGGACGTACCAGGTGGGCGACTCGGCCAGGGTGGCGATGCACTCCTCGTCCATGATGTAGCCGTGCTCGACGGTGTGCGCGCCCAGGCGCAGGGCGGACTTGACGGCGTCGGGGTTGGCGGCGTGGGCCATCACCGGAAACTCGCGCTGGCGGGCGATGGCGAAGGCGGCGGAGAGCTCATCCTCGAGGAAGAACGAGTGCCAGTGGCGATCCCAGTCGGGGCCCATGATGCCGCCGGTGAGGTTCAGCTTGATGTGGTCCACCCCGTTCTTGATCTGCTCGCGGATGGCCTGGACGAACCCGTAGGGGCCGTCGCACTCCCTCGCCTGTCCCGAGGTGAGAAAGTGCCCGCCGGTGGTGGTCAGGAAGTAGCCGGATGCGAACACCCGAGGGCCGACCACGTCGCCGGAGTCGAAGGCCCGCTTCCAGGCCACATCCATGAAGTGGGCCGCGCCGCCGCAGCGCACGGCAGTGACCCCGCCCTCGGTCAGCGCCAACGATAGGGCGCGGCCGAAGTTGGCGGTCTCCTGGGCCACGGTCATGCCGGGCGGCACGGGATACTCGGGATGGATGTGCACGTCCCACAGGCCGGGCAGCAGGAACGCGCCGCCCAGGTCGATAACGGTTGCGCCGGATGCGCTGGCCCGGCCGGCGCCCGCCTCCACGATGCGGTCGTCGTCGATTACCACGGTGGCATCCGGCGTCACGCCCTCGTGCACGCAGTCGATGAGGTTGGCGTTGGTGAGGATGAGGGTCATGGCGGAACCTCCGGCGGACGGCATTATACGGTACGGGCCGATGCCAAGGCGTGCAGGTGATATGATGCGTCACGCTGCTAGGGAGGACTTTTGGGATTATGCTGCATCGCTCACGTGGCAGGGTGGCCTCTGGGCTCGCCATAGCAGTCGCGCTGTGGATGCTGGCATTGGCGTGCACATCGCCGGAACTACCACCCGCCGTGCCCACTGTGGCGCCGGAGGCGGTCGCTGCGTCACCTACGGACACGCCCGAGCCGGCACCCACCGCAACGGACGCCCTTCCTACGCCAACCTCCACGCCAGTGCCGACCGCAACGCTCGTACTACCCACCAATACGCCGGCACCGACCTTCACACCACAGCCCATACCGACCGCCACGCCTGCCGCAACACCCAGACCGACATACACACCGCGGCCGCAGTCGACGTCCACACCGATACCCACCTTCGCGCCCCGACCGACCAACACGCCGACTATACCGAGTGCGGTCAGGGAACTGGAAAATGGGGAATGGCTGGTTGAAAACGAACGAGCGCTCGCGAGCCAGATTGCAACGTTGCCGTGGGTCGCCGACGGGTTGGAAGGCTACGAAGTTGAACCGGCGCAGCGGCTCGTGGATCTGGCACTCTGGTTCCGGGAGGTTTTCGAAATAGCTATTGGACAGGAATGGCTGGAAGACAATGTGACCAACGACGAAGCGATTGCATTAGCCTCGATCCGTTGGTTGGCGTATTACGGGGACGCGTTACCGACCGCGATTTCGCGAAAGTCTTGGTTCGGCGACGGCATCACTACTGACGAAGCAACCGCTATCCAAAACCTCTACTGGCTAGTGTGGGCTGAAGACGACATGGTGGTTCAGGAAAATATTAAGACTGGTTTCAGGCTGCTTGCCATGCCGTTTATGGAGAGCATCGACGGCGCGGACGCTCTGGCGATTAGGTCATTGCGGTCGCTCGAGCAAGACGATGAGGAGACCTTCCTGAAGGTAATAGCTCATCCAAATATCGACGACGGTATCAACGACGAAGAGGCGAAGATGATCGCGCTGCTCGGCGGTACGTATTCGTACCGTCCCGAGTCCGGAGACGTGCTGCTGCGAGGAACCAACGTTTACTGGGAAGAGCGCTCCATTGAGTTGCCGATTTCAGGCGACGTATTGCTGGCCGTAGTGCGCATTCGTGATCAGTCGACGGCCAGCATGGACTACCTCGAACATAGTGTGCGAACCATCGAGGCATTCATGGGCGTACCTGTCCCCGTCGGATACATAGCTTTGCTCTACGACGACGCCGTGTTCCCAGGATCGGGCGGGACCAATTTTGGCACACACATGGCAATGCAGTTGCTGTATGACGTGGACAACGGTTTTTGGTGGGACTACACGCCGTTTGTGATCGCCCACGAAGTGGCGCACTACTATTGGCATGGCAACCGAGATTGGATCGACGAAGGCGCCGCGGAAATCCTTGGCAGTATCTCCGAATACGCCAGGGATGAAACACCGATTGGCGTGACCAACAACCCGTGCGCCGCGGTCAAGACGATAGGGGAACTGGAAGCAATGGACCCCGAAGAATTGGGAACTCGGGGGTTCAACTGCAACTACTCGTTGGGCGAGCAGATCTTCCTGGACCTGTACAACAGCCTGGGTGACGAGACCTTCCGGCAGGGGTTCCGCAGTCTGTACCTGAAGTCGCAGGCGGATGATTCTTCGGACGACTGCGAGGGGACCGACCTGGGCATCTGCCATTTGGTGGCGGCGTTCAAGGCGGATGTATCGGAGGTGGACGTGGCGAAGGTGGACGAGATCGTGGCGCGGTGGTACGGGCCGCTGCCGTAGCGGATATGAGCAGGTCTAGAGCGTTTCGGCGGTGTCCGGCCCGGCCGGTGGCATGAAGTCGGACACCGCCAGGACCACGTCGGGGAAAGCGCACGGGCTGATGCTTTCGCCGGCCCGGTAGGTTCGGACGGCGGCGTACTCCGCGCAGTTGGGCTCGGCGTAGGCCGTGACTTCCTGCGCCCGCAGGTTGGCGACCCACACCTCCGGGATGCCGGCGGCAGCGTACCGCGCGAGCTTGGCGCCCTGATCGTAGGCCAGCGAACTGTCGGCGAATTCGATGACCAGGTACACGTCCTCAGGCATAGTCCGGGACACCGGGCCGGAACCGGGCTCGGTCCATCGCTTCAAAACAGCGGCCGGCTCTGGAGCAGTGTTGTCGTTCAAATAGATAGGGCCTACCATCTGCACGGTCGCCCGTCCGATCAGCGGAGGGACAAACAATGTACTTGCCCAGTTAGTGCCTCTCGTGTGGCGGTCGCCTATTGGCGGCATAATGATTATCACTCCGTCAATCAATTCAACTCGGTCGGACTTGTACAGGATGCCGGATGCTTCCATAGCCACATAATCATCGACCGTGAACCGATGTCGGCCGGCCAGTACGTCGGCCTGCTCGCCGGCGTCGATGATGCCGGAGCGGACCAGGGCGGCGCACTCTGCGGAGTTGAACGGTCGCGCCGGGGGCATCCCGACCATCGTCAGCGTCGTTGTAGTCATCGGGGATTTCTCCGAATTATCAGGATGTCTCGCCGAGCGGCGGCATGAAGTCGGACACCGCCAGGACCACGTCGGGGAAGGCGCGTGGGCTGATGCTCTCGCCGGCCCGGTAGGTTCGGATGGCGGCGTACTCCGCGCCCGACGGCTCGGCGTAGGACGTGACTTCCTGCGCCCGCAGGTTGGCTATCCACACCTCAGGGATACCGGCGGCGGCGTACCGGGCCAGCTTGGCGCCGCGGTCGAAGGCCAGCGTGCTGTCCGCGACCTCGATGACCAGGTGTACGTCCGGCGGGAGATATGGCCCCACCTCGCTCAAAGGACGCTCACGCAACACCGCAATGTCGGGTTGCGGCGCGCTGCGGTCGTTCAGGCGAATTGCTCCCTGCACCCGCACTATTGCACGACCGATTAGAGGCGGAACGAATAGTCTGGTCAGCCAATCAATGCTGACCTCGTGAGGATCGCCGATGGGCGGCATAATGATTATTTCCCCGTCGATCAGTTCGATACGGTCGTCTTCGTGGAGAATGCCCGCCCTCTCCATGGCCAGGTACTCGTCCACAGTGAAACGGCGGCGGCCGGCCAGCACGTCGGCCTGCTCGCCCGCGTCGATGATGCCGGCGCGGGCCAGGGCGGCGCACTCTTCGGACCTGAACGGTCGCGGCGGCGGCATCCCGACCATCGTCAGCGTCGTTGTAGTCATCAGGGATTCCTCCGCGTATTTCGCGCCCGTCGCCAGGATCACAGGGCTTACGGCGCATCCTCGCTCTGGCCGGCCGGTGGCATGAAGTCGGACACTGCCAGGACCACGTCGGGGAAGGCGCGTGGGCTGATGCTTTCGCCGGCCCGGCAGGTGCGGACGGCGGCGTAACCCGTCTCCGCAGGGTCATTGTAGGTGGTCACCTCCCGCCCGCGCAGGTTGAGTATCCACACCTCAGGGATGCCGGCGGCGGCGTACCGGGCCAGCTTCACGCCGCGGTCATACGCCAGCGTAGTGTCCGACACCTCAATGACAAAGTACACGTCGCCGGTCTCCGCGCGCTCCCAACTGCGTGACAAACTCCGCACGGTCACGTCAGGCTCCGGGGCGCTGCGGTCGTTCAGATAGATAGACCCCTGTATCTGCACTATTGCGCGGCCCACCAAGGGCGGAACCAGCAGCATGGTCAGCCAGTTCGTGCCGCCCAGGTGGTATGGGCCCATTGGCTCCTTAATGATTATTTCCCCGTCCAGCAATTCCACGCGCTCGTGTTCCCGGCGCAGTTCGCCCAGGATGCCAGCCTCGCCCATGGCCATATACTCGTCCACCGTGAAGCGGCGGACACCGGCGAGCACGTCGGCCCGCTCATCCGCGGCGATGATGCCGGCCTGAACCATGACGTCACACTCCTCGGGGGTGAAGAGCCTGGTCAGGTAGATTGGGACAGCGCCTACGGTTGTCGTTGTCATCTCTTTTCCTCTTGGCATCGTGTCGCCGGGGTTATCGCAGGCGGATTCTAGCATAGGGAGCCCAGGGGTCCGCTCCAATCTCCGGTCAGCCAGCGCAGGCAAACAGTATGCTAATATCTGCCTGACTCGCTTTGAATATTTTGCCGTCCCGGAGGTTCCCCATCATGACTCAGAATACCGGCGCTTTTGAGGCCCTGCTGCAGGAAGACCGGACGTATCCACCGCCGGCCAAGTTCGCCGCCAATGCCAACATCGCCGACCCGGGCGTGTACGAAGAGGCCCTACGGGATCCCGAGGCGTTCTGGGCGCGGTTCGCCGGCGAGCTGGACTGGTTCAAGCCCTGGGACACCGTGCTGGACTGGTCGGACGCGCCTTTCGCCAAGTGGTTCGTGGGCGGCAAGCTCAACGCCGCGTACAACTGCATCGACCGGCACCTGGATGGCCCGCGCAAGAACAAGGCGGCGATCATCTGGGAGGGCGAGCCGGGCGACTGGCAGGTGTACACCTACCGCGACCTTTACCGGGAGGTGTGCAAGTTCGCCAACGGCTTGAAGAGCCTGGGCGTCAACAAGGGCGACCGGGTCACGCTGTACATGCCCATGGTTCCGGAGCTGGCCATCGCCATGCTGGCCTGCGCCCGCATCGGCGCCCCCCACAGCATCGTGTTCGGCGGGTTCAGCGCGGAGTCGCTGCGGGACCGCATCGAGGACTCGCAGTCCAAGGTGATGATCACGGCCGACGGCGGGTGGCGTCGCGGCGGCATCATCCCGCTGAAGCTCAACGCCGACGCATCCATCGAGGGCGACACGCCGGTGGAGAAGGTGGTCGTCGTCAAGCGCACCGCCCACGACGTGCCCATGGTGGAGGGCAGGGATGTCTGGTGGCACGACCTGGTGGCCGACCAGCCGTTGACCTGCGAGCCGGAGCAGATGGACAGCGAGGACATGCTGTTCATGCTTTACACCAGCGGCACCACGGGCAAGCCCAAGGGCATTGTCCACACCACCGGTGGCTACATGACCGGCACCTATGCCACCAGCAAGTGGATCTTCGACCTCAAAGAAGATGACGTCTACTGGTGCACCGCCGACATTGGCTGGGTAACCGGCCACAGCTACATCATCTACGGTCCGCTGGCCAACGGCGCGACCACGGTGATGTACGAGGGATCACCGGACTACCCCGACCGGGACCGGTTCTGGGCCATCGTCGAGAAGTACGCCTGCACCATCTGCTACACGGCGCCCACTGCGATCCGCACCTTCATGCGCTGGGGCGAGGAATATCCCAACCGGCACGACATGTCCTCGCTACGGCTGCTGGGCTCGGTGGGTGAGCCGATCAACCCGGAGGCCTGGGTCTGGTACTGGCAGCACATCGGCGGCGGACGCTGCCCGGTGGTGGATACCTGGTGGCAGACCGAGACCGGCGCGGTGATGATCTCCGCCCTGCCCGGCATCACCACGCTGAAGCCGGGTTCGGCGACGCAGCCCTTCCCCGGCATCGACGCGGCCATCCTGGATGAGCAGGGCAACGAGATCGGGCCGGGCGGTGGCGGGTACCTGGTGGTCCGCAAGCCCTGGCCCAGCATGCTGCGCGGCATCTACGGCGACCCGGAGCGGTTCGTGCAGCAGTACTGGTCCAACTACGAGGGCATCTACTTCACCAGCGACGGCGCGAAGCTGGACGAGGAATCCTACTTCTGGCTGCTGGGCCGGGTGGACGACGTGATCAACGTGTCGGCCCACCGCATCAGCACCATGGAGGTGGAATCGGCGCTGGTGGACAACCTGAAGGTGGCCGAGGCCGCGTGCATCGGCCGCAGCCACGAGGTGAAGGGCCAGGCCATCGTCGCCTTCGTGACCCTCAAGGACCAGGTGGCCGGCTCGGACGACGTGATCACCGAGTTGAAGCAGCACGTCGCCGGCAAGATCGGCCCCATGGCACGCCCCGACGACATCTACTTTGCCGCCGAGTTGCCCAAGACCCGCAGCGGCAAGATCATGCGCCGGCTCCTGCGCGACGTTGCCGAAGGCCGCGCTCTCGGCGACACCACCACGCTGGCCGACCCGGCGGTGGTGGAAATGCTGAAGGAGCAGTACGGCGACGAGGACTAGCCCGATCGACAATCCTCACAACACGATGCCCCGTACAAGGCCTTCTCCGTCGTGGAGAGGGCCTTTATCAATGCGCAAAAGACGCGCGGTCTTTACGCGACAGGCTGCGGTTTCTTCGTGCTATGTTGGCCGCAAGGAATTCAGGACGAGCATTTCTGTGGACGCTGATTGTTCGCCGGTCCCTCGGCGCTGATTTGGACGGAATCGCATGACTGCACCCACGCCCTACAATAACCACAGCCTGGTGGGTGAGGCCCTGCGGCTCCTGGCCGCGGGACTGGGTCCCTACGTGGCTGGAAAGATGACCGAAGCGGTGGAAGCCGGACGGTACGCGCCGGACGACTCCGCAGCGCTGGGCGAGATCTCCGGGGATATCTCGGTGACCCTGCGCGTGATGGCCATGGCCTGGAACGACGTGTTCCGCGACAGGCTGGGCCCTGCCGAGCGCAGCCTGGTATCCGAGATCCGCGAAACGCGCAATCGCTGGGCACACCAGGATGCCTTCGACGACGACGACCTGGACCGTGCGCTGGACTCCATAGGCCGGTTGCTGGCCGCCGTCGGCGCCATCAACGAGGCCAAACGCATCGACGGCGCCAAACACCGCCTCCGCCTCAGACGCTATGGGGCGCAATCGCCCAAGGCAACCGATGCGGATGGCCCCGGACCGGATTCCGGAGCCGAACCGGAACCGGCCGATGGGCCGGCCGGAATGCAGCCGATGGATCGACCCGGCGGCGTGGAAACACGCCCCGCCGTTGCGTCCGGCGCCAGCACCGACGCCCGGCCCGCGGATACCGTCGCCGTCAATGACAGCGCGCGCGAACAACTGCTCCAGAATCACATCATCCAGGGTCTGGATTTACGACGACGCGAGCACTTCGGACACGCCATGGCGGAATTCGAGCAGGCGCTTCACATCGACCCGGATCGAGCGGACGCCTGGTTCCACCGGGGTATGACCTGGGGACTCATGGGCGACCATGATCGTGCCATCGCCGACTTCAACCGCGCCATCGCCATCGCTCCGCAGTATGCCGAGGCCTACAACTGCCGCGGGTACGCACGTTTCTGCCTCGGCGAATACCGGCGAGCGGTGGAGGACCTGGAACGCGCCGACCGGTTGAATCCCGGCGACGAGTTGATCCAGGGCAACCTGCAGCAGGCCCGGATGCGGTTCCTGCAGCAGCCGGAGAATCCCGACCGGACGAGATACGAGGCCGGCCCAACGACGTAATGCGGTACCTGCCTCCGCCCGGCGCCAGGAGGTACTGCACCCTCCGAACCGGGCCGGCGCTCACTGGTGCGGTTGGAGTTCGTCGAGGTCTTCCAGTAGGGATGACATGGCATCCTGATCCGCGGCTTCGTAACGGGCGCCGTAGTAGTAGTGCTGGAAACCGCCGATGATCCGCGCTACCGGCGGGTCGGGCAGGGTCTCCTGGACCTCCTGCCGGTGTTCCTCCGGGGTCTGGGACCCGCGTCTGGGGAACCCGACCGCGTTGGCGACCTCAAGCATCCGATGATATACCTCGCGGGGCGTGGTCGGCGGCGGACGGCGACGACGGAATCCCGAGGCGCGGGACATCCATCCGGACAAAGTGTCGGCCAGGTCCTGACCGGCGTCCCCCCAGGAGAAGATGGACTCGCGCACCTCGCCGTCCGCGTAGCCGCCGCCAACCAGCCTCCGGCGTCGAAACATCCGGAACAGGACCCAGCCGGCCAGCGAAAGCGCAGCCAGGAATGCCAGCCACTTGAGGATGGTCAGGATCACGTTGGGCGGGCCGTCGCCCTCGACTTCGCGCAGGCTCTCGTGAAACTCCTGGATCTGCAGGCGGGCTAATTCCAGTCCGCTGAGGTCACCTCCGCCGAACAGGCCGGATACCCAGTTGCCCACGGCGACGAGGCCGGCGGCCAGGAGGCCCAAGAGGAGCAGAACGGGCCGGAGCGTCCACAGCCCGAGGAATGCCACCCCTTTCAGAATCGCGCGGGTGGCATCGTCCAACCCGCCGACGCCGATCGCCCCCAGGATCACCGCCAGCAGCAGCACGCCGCCCACACTGAACAGGATGGCGAGCATCCATCCCCGGTTCATGCGACCGGCCCCGCCTTCGGCGGCAAACCGGCTGATGGCCAAACCGGCCAGACCGGTGGCGAAAAACACCAGCAGCCCCGGAAGGCGGATGATCGCGGCCGTCAAAATGGTGTCCGCGGCTACGGCAACGATTACCACCACCACGCCTCGAACGAAGGCGTTGCGAACCACGTCCAGGGTGACGTCGTCGCGGGCGATTGCCGTGCCCCTCCACCACAGCAACAACATGAAGATGGCCGACAGCCCCAACGCCGCCGCGGCTCGGAGATCGCCGGAAAGAACCTGGCCGACGGGGAACCAACCGGCTCCCATGCTCAGTCCGGCCAGCACCAGTACCGACACCGCGCTCAGGCCCAGGCCGATGACTCCCCGCAGATTCAGCGAAAAGCGGATGGTCTGAACGTACCAGGACAGGATGAACGACCACCCCACTGCCAGCAGAGCGATGCCCAACGGGATGGCGGCATCCGGCAGGCGGATGACGTGGGCGAACAGACGGCAGCCCAGATACACCGCAAAACCCTCAAGAAAGAGGGCGATACAGACGATGAGAGCGGAGCGAGCGAAGGCGCCCATATGGTTGCCAAGTAGTTGGAATACAGGATAGCGATTGGCGTGGCTAATCGTTTCTGACGTCTAGCAGGACGTACACGGCAAAGGCGCGGCGATCTCTGGCTGGACATCGGTTGAAACGGTTGATTACGTCCTCGGTCACCCGAATGTCCTGAATAACGTCCGATTTTACGACATTGGTAATTGGATTACGCATAGCATAGGGATCGTAGTCTGACGTATGACGTTTTTTCTGCATATCAACAAAGTGCTCTGCGAAGTCCTGAACTTCGCTAGGGAAGCGGACTATGATGCTGGTTCGTTCACAACGCCTCCGTGCCGTCCCATGCTGTAGGGCTCGATAAGTTTGACGCCATGCCGGTCGGCTTCGACTGGAACCGGACCCACCCACGAGCATATCGGCGCAGCAAACGGCCAGGCAGTGAAACAGGGCATAGTAGGTTGTGCTGACCGCGCGGCGTAGGTTAGTCTCCCGAGGGCGGCCGCGGCGGGCGGCTCCCGCCAGATCGCCAGCCGTATGAAGCAGGTTAAGCGGGGTCACGGTGGGCCTTCGCCTGGCTACGATGCAACCGACGCTGCAAATACTCCCATTCGGACTTTTCCACCCACGACGGGCTGGGGGACTCATTCACGCCGACCTCAATCAGTTTGGGACGCAGACGCCTGATCAGGCTGCCGGTCCAGGTCGGGTCGAGCTGTTTCTGGTCGCCGTCGAAGACGATGATGATACGGAGATAAGTTTCGCCGGTAGCGTCGGGACCCCATTCGTCAACCATGGGTATCACGCGGATCGGATCGAAAACGAATTCGCCGGCGAACCGTTCTTCAATAGTCTCCCGAACGACGCGCGCGACTGCCGCCTCGCGCTCGGGTGTGATGGTTGGCTCTTGTAGCATCAAGCAAGTCTCCGTGGCTTTTACGCCAATTGGCGTGACTATCTATTCTACTTTCGTTTGCTCCATCTCCAGCTCGACGGCCGGCTCCCCGGCCCAGTCGTCCCGCCAGGCGTCCTCGAGGTTGGCCAGGCTGGAGCCCGCCAGGTACACCGGCACCTCGGCCGGCAGGTCGTCGGCCGCGGGACCCGGCGGGCCGTCTCCGGCGTAAAACACGGCCACGCGATGGCCGCGCCGGCGAATCTGTTCGGTCTCGTGCACCACTGCCCGGGACAGTGTGGCGGTTACCACCACCACCGTGGCGTCGGAAGCAAGGGCGTCGCTCTCGCTGCGCAGCACCGCCGACAGCTCGGCGACCCAGAAGGGGCCGGCCATGGCCAGGGATTCGAGCACGGCCTCGAGCTGCAGGCTCCCGCCGCCGGGGGGTACCGACATCCACTTGCTGGAATAGGACGCCACCGCGTTGCTGACCAGGCCGAAGGTGTAGCCCTCGCGTTCGGCGTACTCGGCTACCGAGGCGGCCACGGTGACAGCGCGCTCGAAGAGCCGGCGGTTGCTGCCCTGCCAGGCGGCGTCGCCCGTGCGGGCGTTGAGCGCAATGAGCATGTGCCGGGTGGCGGCCGGCTCGAAGATGCGCGCTTCAACCTTGCCGTGACGGGCGGTTGCCTTCCAGTCGATGCGCTTCAGCGGGTCGGTGGGGCGATAGTCGCGCAGGCCGACGAAACGGCTGGGGTCGTCCTGGATGAGGCGGCGGCCCCGGCTGGCTCCCAGGGGACGCTCCCAGAGGTTCATTATCTGGCGGAGGTCGACGATGCGCGGATACACCAGCAGGTACTCGACATCGGGAACGTGTTTTTCGGCTGCTGAGATGCCGAACATGTCGCCGCTGCGGAGCCGGGCCGGCCCGATGCGATGGTTGCCCCGGGCGCGGCACCGCACCCGGTAGCGCCAGGTCACCCGCTGGTAGGGCAGCAGCGACGTGGTGATCCGGTGGTCCAGTTCCGCCTCCGCGCCGACGCCACGCTGGTACGTCCCGCCGGTCTGCAGCCCGATGGGAAAGGCGTCGGAGATATCCAGCCAGATCATGGGCAGGATCTTGCTGTTGTCCACCGTGATGTAGTAGTCGACCACGTCGCCGATGAAGGCCCGGCGGCGCTCCAGGCGGCGGCGGTAGGTCAGGCGGCTGAAAGCGTAACGGGGCCAGTGCTTGCCCGTTGCCCAGATGAGCACGACGAGGACGCCAACCACGATCAGCAGCAACTGGCTGGCGAGGAGACCGGCCAGGATCAGAATGGCGGCGGCGATTACCCAGAGATCGCTGAGCATGGGCGCAGGATACCCGATTTGGGGATGCCGGTCATCCGGGATGCGCGGCTCATGCGTACCTGCTTTCGTTAATCGTCAGAAGCAGGATTTTCAAGATTTGAGGATTATCAGGATTGGGACCGTTTTGTGATGGAGATCTCCCCATCCTGCCCAATCATAAAATCCCCTGGCGCGTATAATGCTGCCGGTGCAACAGTGCCTGGAGGGGAGCGAAAATGACTATGCCAGTTCGCCGGTCTGCCGAGGAGGCGGGCCGCCTCGGCGACGCGATATACAATAAGCGCATCCGGCAAATGGTTGAAGGGACCCACCATGGGAAAGTAGTTGCCATCGACCTGGATACCGGCGAGTACGCCATTGGCGACACCGTTCTGGCCGCGACGGAGCCGCTGCTTGCCCAGCGCCCCGATGCCGATACCTGGTGCGTGCGCGTCGGATACCGGACGCTGCGCAACTTCGGGGGCCGACCCTTGCGGGGACCCCAGTGATCGAGGGAGCCGTGAACGCTGCCTATGAAGCGGTCGTAACCCTTCCACTACGTGGCCCGGCCGGGCAGACCCGGGAAATCGAAGCCGTGATAGATACCGGCTTCAATGGCTATCTGACCGTGCCACCGGCACTGGTTGAAGAGTTGAGACTGCCCTTTCGGACCCACAGCCGGGCCACCCTGGCCGACGGCAGTGAGGTAGATTTCGACGTTTACGATGCCATCGTGCTGTGGAATGGTGAGACCAGGTTCATCGAAGCCGATGAGGCTGACACTACGCCCCTGGTCGGCATGGCCCTCCTCGAGGCGCACAGCCTTTACCTGGAAGTGGCCGACGGCGGCCCCGTGGTGATACAAGCCATGGCGTGACGCCGTACCGCGCCCCGGTCATAGCGCACCCCGCCGGGACCGGCAATGGTCCCCGGTGTGAGGCCCGCAGTTGCGGGCCTCGTTTCATTTTGGCGCGCCTTCGCCCTCACGCGGACCCGGTTTGCGGCGGGGGAGCGATTGGCATGGATGCACAGGATAAACGGGATGGTATGGGTTGGATGATGGGGACCCGCTGGCTTTTGGAAACCGAAGCGCAGCGCATCAATCCAATCCTGTCCATCCTGTGCATCCATGCGAGTTCCCCGGTCCCGCCGCAAACCCTGCTCCTGACGGTTCCCGGCCGCCCCGGCCCGCCTGATTTTGGGCTGCTGGGGGCGATTTTGCCGAAATTACGGAAATGTGACAGACATCCACGATAATTGGACGCTGTATCATGTATAAATTATGAATTTGGTGGTATAGTCGGCTTTGGTTTTTTGAGGTTATCGCCCCATCCGGCAATCCGCTGGCTGAGCGGCGCCGCTTCGCGCGGCGCTGGGGTGGCGCCCAAAGCCGAGTTTTCAGACCGATGAACCATAAATGGCAACGACAACCGGTATGAGGATCATCAACATGACGCGAAAATACCTCCTTCCCCCCCCCCCCCCCCCCCCGATTCTTAGGGTAGCGAAACTTACATCGCGGCGCGGGTTGTTCGCGCTGCTGGCGATTGGGCTGCTGGCCGCCGGAGTGGCCGGCTTTTTCATGTCCGGCGCGGTCGCGCAAGCCCAGGATGCTGAGGTAAGCGTTCCCGGCGCGCCCACGAACCTGCACCCCGCCGACATTTCCAGGCTGCACATCGACTATCTGGAGTGGACGGCGCCGGAGGACAACGGCGGCGCCAACATCACCAGGTACGAGTTGGGGTGGCGGCAAACCCATTCGAGCCATTGGCATATCTTTAACACGAACTCCGGGGTCAGAGGTGTCACCGTACAAAAGGGGCACCAGAACTGGGGCCTCGTGTACCGCGTGCGGGCCGTGAACAGCGCCGGTCATAGTGACTGGTCCAACGTGATCACGGTGGGCGGGCGGCCCGTCTGGAAGAATGGGGCCGACGGCAAACCCACGGCCTACGCCCATGCCAGTCTGCCGCAGATTACGCTGGACTGGACCGATAAGATCTCCCCTGGCGCCGGCGGCCTGCCCATTACTCAGTGGACCGTGCGCCAGAAGCTGACCGACGGCGGCAATTTTGCGAATGTAGGCACCTTTGACGCCAATCAGACCGTCGCGACGCTGGGAAACCTGGAGCACAACACGACCTACGACTTCGACGTCATCGCCCACAACGAGCATCGCCCGGGCTGGACCTCGGCCGACGTGCGGGTGACAACGGTGAGCGCCGCAGGCACGCCCGGCGCGCCCACGGACCTGCGGGTCACCGACGTGTCCCAAGATAACCGCGACGTGCTGGCGTGGGCGGCGCCGACCGACACCGGCGACTCCGCCATCACCGGCTACGAGCTGCAGCGGCGGGTAACTTCCAGTGAAAACTGGGAATCCCCCGTCAACACGGGCTCGACGAGCACCAACTTCACCAGCAACAAAGCGGGGTGGGGCCTAGGCTACTTATACCGGGTGCGGGCCGTGAACAGCCAAGGTCCCAGCATCTGGTCCAACGAGATCAGAGTGGGCGGCAAGCCCACCTGGAGAACTGGGGCCGCGGGCAAACCCACGGCCACGTCCTACACCAGCAGTCAGCAGGTTAACCTGTCGTGGGGCGGAAAGCTCGCCAGTGACGGCGGCAGCCCCATCACCGGGTGGGCCGTGCGCATGAAGAAGGCCAGCCAGGGCGGCAGCGAGTTTCAGACTATCTGGGAAAATCGCAATTGCCCCCATTGCCTCGCCGCGGCGGTGCACGAATCCTGGTTAGATTGGGACACGACCTACGACTTCGACGTCATCGCCTTCAACAAAGACCGCCGGAGCTTCACCTCCCGGGACGTGCGAGTGAGCACACCGGTGGACCCCGAGACCATCGATCGGCAGCCCACCTTCAGCGGCGCAAGCATCGGCCGGCTGGGCTGGGTGCGGGGCGAAGACATCGACACGGTTCAGCTGCCCACCGCCACCAGCGGCAACGGCGTACTGAAATACCGACTGTATAGTGATAGCGGCGGCGTTGACGAACTGGGACTGCCGGCCGGCGTCACCTTCGACGCCGACGCGCTGACCCTGACCGGTACGCCCACCGAACTGATGGAGGTGACCTACTACACCTTTGAGGTGTACGAGACCCAGGACGACGGCAGCATTGGCGACCGCACGGGCATCGGTTTCTCCATCCATGTCCTGGACCGGGCCATACAAAACTATGACACCGACAACGACGGCCTCATCGAGATAGCCACACCGGAACAGCTGGACGCCATCCGCTGGGACGTGGAGTTTTCCGCCGGCCCGGGCAGTGGCGCGTACCACGAGGAATACGCCGTAGCGTTCCCCACGGTAACGGGCGGTTCGTCCTGCCCGTCCGGGCAGATCTGCACCGGCTATGAACTGGCGGCGGACATCGACCTGGCCGGCACGAAGTGGAGCCGCAACGAAGGCTGGCGTCCGATCAGTCTCAACGGAAACTTCGTTTACATCTTCGACGGCAACGGGAAGACGATCAACGGCCTGTACGTCAACCGCCCCGAAAAATCGGCCGGGCTGTTCGGCTCCATCGGCAACCGCGGCGTGGTGCGCAACCTGGGCCTGAGCAACGTGGACGTGCAGTCCCGTGGCACCACCGGCGCGGTGGCCGCCGTGAACTGGGGCCGCATCAGCAACGTGTACGTCACCGGCACGGTGGGCAACGACAGCCCGACCCACGCCCCCGAAGACGCCGTGGGCGGCATCGTGGGGAAGAACCAGGGCACGATCCGCACCAGCTACTTCGCCGGGAACGTCATCGCCGGGACCTACGGCGGCGGCATCGCCGGCTTCAACAACGAGAGCGGCGCCATCGACGCCGTCTACGTGCTGGGTGAGGTGACCGGCTGGCGGTACATCGGCGGCCTGGTGGGCTGGCAGGACACCGGCAGCATCACGCGCAGCTACTCCCTGGCCGACATTGACCACGGGAACCCCCAGGGACAGGCCAACGGCCACGGCGGCCTGGTGGGTCGCAACATCGCTGGCACCATTGCCGACAGCTACTTCGACGCCGGCAAACCCAGCCTGCCCAACCTGGGCGCGGCCGGCCAAGGCCCCGCTCCGGAGGGACTCGGCAAGACCACCTCGGAACTGGTGGGCCAATACGCGTTCCGGGGCATCTACGCTAACTGGAACCGCGGACTCGACAACGTTTGGGCCCTGGGCACACGGCATACCTATCCGGCGCTGAGCGTGGACTTTAACGACGACGGAGAGACGACGGCGCCCGAGTTCGGCCCCGGCATCGTGCAGCAAATGGCCGCCCAGGACCTGCAGCCCAGCTTCGGCGATGCCCAGGTCAGCGATCTCAGCTACATCGAAGCCTTTGCAATCGACCCGGTCACCCTGCCCGCGCCCACCGGCGGCAACGGCGTCCTGACCGTGGCAATCAACCCCCAACTGCCCGACGGGTTGAACTTTGACGCCCAGTCCCGCACCATCAGCGGGGCGCCCGTGGCGCCCAACGACACCGAGGAGTACACCTACACGGTGTCGGACGAGGACGAGGACACGTCGGAGTTGACCTTCACCATCATCGTGGTCCCGGACCTCCAGCCCGACTTTGACGGCAAGGAGGTGGACGACCAGGACTGGACGCATCGTCGTATCCCGTACCCGGGCTCCGGCCTGATCCTGCCGGCGGCTTCCGGCGGCAACGGCCCGCTGACCTACGGGCTGACGCCGGCCCTGCCGGAAGGCACGTTCTTCAACGACTATCCGGAGACTCGGTCCATCACCGGGGCGCCCAAGGTGGTCAAGCCGGACACCCTGTACACCTACACGGCGACCGACGTGGACGGCGACACCGTATCGCTCACGTTCCACATCTCCGTGACGCCGCGGTCCAAGCCGCGCTTTGACAACCGGCGGATTGCGAATCACCGGTTCGAACCCGGCGTTGACGGCGTGATACAACTGCCCGAGGTGGACGACCCGGGCGATGGCGACGTGACCTACTCCCTGGAGCCGGAGACGCTGCCGCCCGGTCTGGAGTTCGACCCCGAAGGGCGGATCATCTTCGGCACGCCGGCGACCAACTTCTTCCCCGAGACGGCATACCGTTACACGGCGACGGACTATGACGGGGACACGGCCTCGCTCATCTTCACCATAACCGTGTCCGCGTTCGAGCAGCCGGTGGCCTTCAGCGTCGGGTCAATCGAGGACATCACCGTCATCCCGTTTGAGCCGATGACGCCGGTAACCCTGCCGATGGCCACGGGCGGCGACACCCGGTTGACCGGATATCTGCTCTACACCGTGCAGCCGGAGTTGCCCCGGGGCCTGTCGTTCGACCCGGTCTTCCGTGTGCTGCACGGCACGCCGGAGGAGAAGCTGAAGCGCAAGCAGTTCACCTACGCCGCGCAGGACGATGACGGCGGCGAGGCGGCCCTCACCTTCAATCTGACCGTGGCCTTCGAGGAAACCAAGATTGAAATCACCGGCATTGAGGGCGACGACAACTACATCAACGCCGTGGAGGATGCGGACGGCATCGAGGTGACCGGCGCCGCCACCAAGGGCGCGGCCATCGCGCTGACCCGGGGCGGCAACACCATCGTCGAGACGGTGGCGGATGCCAACGGCAACTGGACGGCGGTGATTCCGTCCCAGCGCTTCCCGGATGGCGAGATCACCTTCGATGCCACTGCTTCGAAGAACGACGATACCGCGACGGCCAGCTACACGCTGACCGTGGACCGGCACGTGCCTCAGATGAACATCCTCAGCATTCCCGGACTTGGCACCGGCGGCTTGGTCAACACGGCGAACCCCGTTGCGGTGATCTCGGTGGACGAGCCGGGAGCGCTGCTCGAATATGCCGGCCGCTGCGGAGACGCCACGCCGGCGACCATTGCGCTCGGCAATACGGAGACCATGCTGACCTACGGGCCGCTGGCGGAAGGCGAGTACTCCGGCTGCTCCATCACCGTCACCGACGAGGCGGGCAACCGGGACGCTGGCAGCACTTTCACCATGTGGGCCTTCGAGGTGGACCTGACGGCGCCGACGCTGGAAACGGTAGATGTCATATCCGGCCAGTTGCGGCTGAGGTTCTCCGAAGAGGTGCAAACTGACGACGCCTCGGCGTTCCTTGAAGCCCTCTGGGTGCGAAAAGAGGACGGCGAGCGGTTGATCGTGGACGAAATCGGCGGCAATGGCAAAGAGCTGCTTCTGGATCTGCACATCCCGTCGGGAACGTCGCAGCTGAGGCTGGAGTACGTCGGCATTCGAGGAAACGACCCGGTTCCGGGAGCGTTGCGTGACCTGGCGGGCAACCCACTGGCCAACATCGATGACCTCACGGTGAACATCGAGTCGAAGTCCGACGATAACAAGCCTGGCGAGAAGAAGCCCGGCGAGGAGGACACCCGCGGGTAAGCCGCGCCCGGACGGCCCGGGCCGCGCAAGGAGGCAACGTCGGCGGGGCGGCGGCCGCAATGGGTCGCCGCCCCGCCCTTTGTGCCATACAGCACCCGCGCCTCGACGACGCGGGGCTGTGCGCCCCGGCGGACCAGGCGTTCCGGGATTGGCTGGCCGGCGTGCCGGGCGCAAACGGCCCGGACTGCGAACCGTAGCCGCCGGGCGCTGAAACTATGCCGGAGCGCGCTGCCCGGCGAGTTCCGCGACCCGGGCGCCGGGGCGGTTGTCGCCGATGGTCCACACCAGCACGGCGGAGACCACCAGCAGGATGATGTTGGTCCAAATGGCGATCTCGTAGTTGCCGCGCAGGTCGAACAGGTACCCGCTGAGCGCCGAACCGATGCCCGAACCGATGGGCATCACCGCGAACATCGTCCCGTAAATCCGGCCCAGGCTGGTCGTGCCGAAACCGTCGGAGGCGTAAGCGGCGGTGATTCCAACCACCGCGTTCCACGAGAAGCCCACCAGCACCATCCCGATTACCAGCGGCACGATGCCCAGGGGCGGTATCCCCAGGAATGGGACGCCCATGGACAGCAGCACGACCACGAAACCGGCCATGCGCAACTGGTACGAGGCGGCCAATAGCCTGCGCCGGCCGTATTGGTCCGACAGATGCCCCAGCAACAGCGCGCCGACGATGGCGGTGGCGCCGATCAGGCTGAACGCGCCCGCTCCCACCAGCGGCGAGAAGCCCAGGTCGCGGGCGTAGGTCACAAAGTGAGCATTCACGAAGCTCATCGAGTAACCTCAAACGAAATAGCCGAAGGTCAGCCGGTAGAAGAACCCGGTGCGCAGGGCCTGTCCGAAGGTCACGTGATCCTGCGCCGCCGCCGGATTCCGCAGCCCGCCGGCGGCCGGCCCAGCCGCGCCGTCGGGAGCCTGGCCGTAGGGCTGAAGGCCCTTGTCCCCGGGCTGGTTCCTGATGAGGAACGCCCCGATGGGAAAAACCACCACCAGCAACAGCAGGCCCAGGAAGAGGTACGCCTCACGCCAGTCGAGCAGGACCAGGAAGACGGAAGTGGCCGGCACCAGCAGCATGGCTCCGAAGGAGGCTGCGCCGCCGGTGATGCCCAGGGTCAGGCCGCGACGGGTCAGGAACCACTGGCTGACGATCTTGGTCAGGATGGGCCCGGTGCCCAGGGTGATGCCGGTGCTCATCACGCCGAACACCAGGTACAGTTGCCACAGGGTGTTGACCAGGGGCAGCAGCACCAGCATGAAGCCCATGATCACCACGCCGCTCAGGGCGGCCCACTTGGCATCGTACCGGTCGGCCAGGTATCCGGCCAGCGGGCGCAGCAGGCCCGAGATCATGTAGGTGATGCCGAAAGCCAGCGACAGGGTCCCGCGGCTCCACCCGAACTCCTCGGTCATCGGGTGCAGAAACACGCCGAAGGAGAACTGCCCGCCCGAAACGCCCAGAGTCACCATGGCGCAGCCAAAAACGACGTACCAGCCGTAGTAGGTGTTTCTGAGCGTCGATACCATTGCAGTGGCCGACCATGCCGCAACGAGTGAGCCGTCCGTACTCGCGGCGCGGACGCGGGGCTGGCGCAATAGTAGATGCGCGGAAGACGGCGCGCAACCGTCGTGCCGACCGAGGCGACCGCGATTGGGCCTATGGTATGCTGGTCGCCAGTTTGAGCCGGAGGGTTTCGAGATGGCACGGGTTCCTTACGTCGCACGGGAAGAGCTGGACGCGGACGGCCAGGTGATCTACGACCGGATCCGGGAGGACCGCGGCGCGGCGGACGTGGGCCTGCAATTCCGCGCCCTGCTGCACAGCCCGCAGGCCGCCGGCTACCTGACGTCCATGGGCGCGACGCTGCGCTTCCAGTCGTCCATGTCGGATGACCTCAAGGAACTGGCGATCATCCTGGTGGCCCGGGAATGGGACTCCGGCATCGAGTGGACCGGCCACGCCGTTGCCGCCGCCAACGCCGGCGTGAGCGACGAGGCCATCGAGGGCATCCGCACCTGGAAAGCGCCGGACTGCCTGGAGGGTCAGCAGGCCGCAATCGCCCGCTTTGTGCAGCAGATGATCCGGGAAAAGGACGTATCCGACGAGAACTTCGAGGCGGTGCGCGCATTCCTGGGGGACCGCGGCGTCGTTGACCTGACCATGACGGTCGCTTACTACTCGGCCCTGGCGCTGGCGCAGATTGCTTTGCGGCCGGAAATGGGCGGCGACCGAGTTTCGACCCTGTAGGAATCCGTACGGCGCTCAGCCGGAGATCGGTAGCGCGTCGGGCTGGATGTTGGGGCAATGAGCAGCGCAGCCGCGGACAGGTTGTTGGGTCGATTGGCCGGCCTGCTGGAGTGGCACGGGCTGGGATCGGCTGCCCTCACTCCTCGACCCCGCGGCGGCCGCCTGACCGGCGAAGACGCGGGCGAAGTGGCGGGGCTGCTGGACCGGTTGGCAGAGGAGGACGATGGCCTGCAACAAGGTCGGAGCCCCAGCAGCCTGATTTTCGGAAACGGCTGTTTCGCCATCGGCAGGTATGACGTTGCGTACACGGTGTTCCGGGGGTTGGTCGCGCAACGTCCCGACGACTTCGCGGTGCGGTTCAACCTGGGAGTCACTTGCCTGCGGCGCAGAAGGCCCGACGAGGCGGTTGACGCGTTGAGCGCCGCGCTGGAAATCGACGGGCTGTCCGCGCCGGCGTACTACCAGCGGGGCAACGCCCGTGATGATCTTGGCGATGCCGAGGGCGCGCTGGTTGATTATGCGACGGCGATCGACTTTGACCCGCTGCTGCTGCAGGCCTACTACAACCGGGGGATAGTGCTGAACAACCTGGGCAGGTACGCGGATGCCATCGCAGCTTTCGACGCGGTGGTGACCCTGCGCCCCGACATCTCCAACGCCTACCTGAACCGGGGCGTGGCGCGGGACGAGCTGGGTGATGGAGCGGGCGCGGTGGCCGATTATGACGAGGCCCTGCGTCACAATCCCGACAACGCGGACGCCCGGTTCAACAAGGCTCGCGTCTGCTACCGTCTGGGACGGTACGACGACGCGGTGGAGAACTACACCGCCGCCATCGAACTGCGCCCCGATGACGTGGAGGCGATCAACAACCGCGGGCTGGCCCACGACGCCCAGGGGAAATACTCGGAGGCCATCGCCGACTACGATGCGGCGCTGGGTCTGCGGCCCGACTTTGCCGAGGTGTTGAGCAACCGGGGCGCGGCACGGGAAAGCCTCGGCGATACTGAAGCGGCCCTGGCCGACTACCTGGAGGCGCAGACCATGGTACCGGAGTTTGCCGCCGCCTACTACAACGCGGCGCGGCTCTACGCCGACCAGGGAGACATCGCCAAGTGTGCGGAGCAGTTGTCCGAGGCGGTGCGACTACAGCCGGGGCTCTATGCCGAGGCGGAGTCTGACGAGATGCTGGGCTGGGTCCTGGATTTGTCGCGGCTGCGGGACGAGCGACGCGGAGATTAACGACGTGAACGCCGTTGCCATTCATTCGGGGTCGCGGAGCCAGTTTCTCAGCAGCCGCACGGCTGCACCCACAAGCCACCCGATTCCACCCAGCGCGCCTACAATTCCCAAGAATCTGTCTATGGTGAAATGGTCAGTCAAGTCAATAACTACAGCGATAAGAAAAACCATACCCAACACAAAAATCACTAATACTAACGTCGTTGCTATGGCTTTTGCCATGTTTCTATACAACATGGCTATCTCCTTACTTTGATGCCTAGTACCGTGACAAAGCCGGACACCCCGATAGCGATGCCGGTAATACCTAGCAGCGCAATACCGGTAAGAGTAATTGGATAAATTTGGAAAACGTAATGCCCCAACAGGAACACTACAAGACCGACCGAATACGCGGCCAACGAGGCCGTAAATATCTTATCCCACATGATGCTACCCTCTTTATGGGTAATCAAAGTGTAGGCGCGGCGCGGCGCACTGTCAAACCGGGTTGAGGATTGATCCAGCGGCCAAAGTCCTACGGACGGTCCGGTTCGCCCTCCTCGTCCGGCGGTAACACGTCCAGCAGGATTGCTTCCTCGCTGAGACGAGCGGCTTCACCGAGAACTTCGGGGCGGTCTTCAATGAGGAGGTCGGGATCGACCATCGCGGCTTTTTCGGGGCGGTGGTCGGCGTGGGTCAGGATGTTGTGGGTGATGACCACCATGGCCAGGGCGGTCAAGCCGAACATGACGGCCCAATCATGCCCGCGCAGCGTGTTCAGGGCCAGCATGGCTCCGAACCCCAGGAAAATGCCGATGGAGGACCGGAACACCGAGCGCCTGAATAAGAGCACCGTGACAATCCCTACGGCAATGCCCACGAGGATATACCAGTTCAGGTAAGCCAGGGAAACGCCGACGAGAACCACCATCCCGTCGCCGCCCTTGAAGCCGGTGAATATGCTCTTCCAGTGGCCGGCGATGGCGGCCGCGCCAGCGATGATGGCGCCCAACTCGGGCACGCCCAGCATCCAGGCCACGACCACGGCGAGGCTCCCCTTGATGACGTCGCAGGCGAAAACCAGCATGCCCCGTCGTCGTCCCACGTGCCAGAAGACGTTGGCGGTACCGGCTCGCCGGCTGCCGGTGGCGAAGATGTCCACGCCCTTGAGGCGCGCCACCAGGTAGGCGAAGGGAATGCTGCCTAGGAGGTAACCGACCAGCGCCGCCGCGAGCACGCGGGGAATTAGGGGCAGAAGATCGTCAAAAAACATCAAAAAGGGGATCAGTTGGTCAGGTATGCGCAAATGATAGCACAGCGGGTTGCGATCAGTCCGGATTCCGGCCCACGTATAGCCAGTAACCGATCTGTCCGCTGGACACCGATCGGCCCACCCGATCCAGCAAGCCGGGGGCGGATGCGGCTAAATCCACGGAGAGCTCGGATGAAAGCATGCCCACGGCGCCGCCCAGGGCGAGCTTGCCCCGCAGGTCCGCCAGCAGCGTCACCACCTCGGCGCTGAGGTCTTCCGGTTCGCCCGTGATGAAGCCGGAACGCTCCAGGAGGCGTTGGTATCCGTCGGCGGGCAGGGCCTCGGTGAGGCAAAGCATCATGCCCACAGTTCCGTCCAGCTCCGGCGGCAGGCTGCCGGGCTCGACCGTCACGTCGGAAATGCCGATCACGCCCCCGGGCCGGAGCAGGCGGCGCACCCGCGAGATCGCCGCTGCCTTGTCAACGAACAGGCTGGTGGCACACTCGATGATGACAGCGTCAAAAGCTCCCTCGCGGAACGGAGGCATCTCAGCGTCGCCTCGCACGAAGGCGACGTCGGCGGGCACGAGCTGTTCCAGCGCGCGCTGACGGGAGGCCGCGGAAGCCTCCCTGCCGAGTTCCAGGCCAACGACCTGGCAGCGAAACACCCGTGAGATGGCGGTGGCACTGGTGCCCATCCCGCAGGCGAGGTCCAGCAAGCGCCAGCCGGCCCGCAGGCCCATGGCGCGACCCAGGCGGTTGGTGGCGCGCAGCCCGCCGGGGTGCAGGCTGTCGCCCAGGATCAGGCGCGCCAGTTCCGAAGAATAGAGATCGGCGCAGCAGATCTTGGCGGCGTAGGTGTCGAGCATTGTAATTTTTTACATCGATGCACAGGATTTACAGGATAGGTTTGATGCGATGACGGCCCTGTTGTTGGGTCAACTGCTCCCGGATCTGCTCACGGTAGCCCACGGAGTTGTAGGAGCAGAAGGGGATGGCGCGGCCGTCTGGCGTCAGGATGCCGACGCAGCACTTCATCACCTGTTTGACGTTGAAGGTCCAGGCATCGAGAAAGTCCTTGATGGCGATCTGGAAGACGTGGTCCTTGAGGTGGTTGATCTCGTAGGGCAGGTCGAGGCCCGGTCCGCAGGCACACTCGAACTGGCCGGCGGTCTGCTCGGTGCCCGCCACGGCGGACGCGGACCACAGGCCCTCCAGGGCAGTCTGGATGTCGGCGGCATTTGGGGGCTTGGGCAGGGCGCGATTGGTGATGTAGTCCAGGTATTGGTCGATGTCCAGCAGTCGCGGCAGCGGGGTGACCTTGTCGCCGTCCACGAACAGGTAGGAATTGACCTGGCAGGTGGGGAAGCAGCAGGGGACGGGTACGAAGTCATCGAGCACGAATCGGCCGTCGGTCTGGTCCACGATGCCGTGGATGATGTCAGGGATGGTGACGCGGGTCATGGGGTCGAACTCGATGTGCCGGCCCACGTGGGTGACGGGCTGGAACACTACGCCGCGCACGGCCGGATGCTTCAGGCCGAACTCAACAATATCTCCCACCTCGTCGGTGTTCACGTCGCGCTCGATGGCTGCCACCAGCACGGCGGTCATGCCGGCCTCAGCCAGACGGTCCAGGGCGCGCATCTTGGTGTCCAGGAGGGGCGCGCCCCGAATGGTCAGGTAGGTCTCTTCGCGTAGGCCGTCGAACTGGAAGTACACCACCGGATCAAGAGCCGCCATCTGCGCGAGGAACCGGTCGTCACGGGCCAGGCGCACGCCGTTGGTGTTGATCATCACCTGGCGGATGCCGCGATCCTTGGCGGCCTGGATCATCTCGGGCAGCTGCGGGTGGATGGTGGGTTCGCCGCCGCTGAACTGGATCACCTCGGGGTCGCCCTCGATCTCCACGAAACGGTCCAGCATGGACTCGACCTGCTCCAGGGTCAGGCTGTAACCGGCGCCGGCGTCGGCGAAGCAGACCGGGCAATCCAGGTTGCAAGCGGTGTTGACCTCGATGAGGGCCAGGCAAATGTGCTGCTTGTGCTCGGGGCATAGACCGCAATCCAACGGACAGCCCCTGTCAACCTCGGTGCTGAAATCCAGGGGAATGGTGCCCGGCTTGTTGAACCGGATGCTGCCGACGTACATCTCGGCGTCGGAGCTGATGATGGCCTCGAACCAGCCGTGTTCGGGGCAGCGTTTTCTCATGTAGACCTTGTTGTCGCGAATGATGACCTGGGCGTCGATGACCGCCTTGCATTCGGGGCAGATGGAGCGGGTGAGTTCGTGGAAGATATAGTCGGCGTCCTGTTTTATGCGGTTGGCGGAAGTCAATGCGGTTTGCTCCTTATTCCGGCGGGTTGGTCAGCTGGTTGCCATTCTGGACCGGAACGTAGGTGACACCCAGATTTTCGGCGCGGATCGCTGCGAGGGGTTCAATCGTAGTTCCAACTACCACTGCGAGCGACCGTCCGTTAAGGTTACGCGGCTGGTATTTCTCCAGGATCATTGCCAGCAAGTCTGCCCTGGTTATCGCTTTGTCCACATCATAGGCGGATACTTGGAACGAGGCTTCCACCACCAGGCAGGCAGGCCCGAGGTCCGAAATACCCCGACCGTAGAAAAAGCCGTCGGCGCGCATCAGGTCGCGCCGTTGGTTCTCGGTGATGACGCCGGCCCGGAAGGCAGCGTTGGCGATGCTGTACATTTCCCTTTTCGGAACTAGTTCGGTGTATTCCAAACCTACTCCATCAGAAAGCAGCTCAGGCCGTCGTTCACAGAGTAGTTCCAACTCCCACCCTTTCAGGGTAGAAACATCTGAGGAAGTGCGGTACTGCGCTTCCTGTAACTTGGTGATGGCGGCAGAGTTTTCGGCGACGATTTTCCCCGTTTGGCTTTGAGCGGCGCGTATTTCGGCCATTTCCTGGTCGTGCCGGGCGCCCCGCTCTTCCTGGGCGGCGCGCATTTCGGCGATAGCCCGGGCATTTTCCGCCGATATTTGCGCGGTCTGCTGCAACAAAGCACGGATTTCGGCAAAGGTCATCGGTTCCGGTAGGTCGGCCGAGGGTGTTGGCGCGGTCATGGCTATGATGTCTCCATGGGAGTGATGAATTTTATGCTATCAGATTCGGCGGGCCAGGGATTGCAACTGGTCAAATCCTGCCGTCAGCGTTCCACCATAAGGTCGCATCCAATCTGGTGGGTTGCCTGGATTCACTGTAATCCAAGCGGTATCGCTGCCGCTGGAGCCTCCATGTTGTGAGCTGATCACACCGTCATTCCACAGTGCCATTACAGTGGCTTTTTCGATGACCCAGCAATGGGCGTCAAATGGGCTTATGCCTATACATACAATCATGCTGTAATTCTGGTCGCGCAGTTGCTGGAATTTGTAAGAGCCGTTCCTCCATAGCGTTGAACCTTTTATCTCGGTGCGCAGTCCAGAGATAATCCTATCGGCATCACTGTCTGGAGAGCGTGTAACGTCCAGTCCCTTTGCAGCACACCACCCTGCCACGAGGGCCTCAAACACCGCCCCAGCACTGCGTGACGGCAACGCCTTAATCCAGCCAAAAGGGCTATGAGTCCAATCCGTAGCAACGTCTCGGTAATCTTGCTCTATGATGCCGGCGATTGCAGCAAGTCGTTGGACCTCGGGATCGTGAATTCTCGTAGTCATAAACCTTCCTACAGGAGCCTGGGAGACCTTTGTGGTTCATGGACTTGGTCAGAATCGGGAACCCCATGCACGATGATGCCATAGTGCGCCAGTCGCCGCCGCATCACGGCCACCGCCTCCGGGTTGTTGTCGATCAGCGTGAACTCTCGTCCCTCCCGGTGGGCCGCCTCGCCCAGCGTTCCGCTGCCGGCGAAGAAATCCAGCAGCCAGTCGCCGGGGTTGGAATGGACACGCACGATGCGGCTGATGATGGCCAGGGGCTTCTGGGTGGAGTAGCCGGTTTTCTCCCTGCCGGTTACGATGGTCTGCCACCACACGTCGGTGGGCGTTTTGCCCCGGGCGGCCTTTTCCGGTCCAACCAGTCCGGGGGCCATGTAGGGGATGCGGTCCATGGCGTCGTAGTTGAAGGTGTAGTTGCCCGGATCCTTGGCGTACCACAGGATGTTGTCGTGTTTGGCCGGCCAACGGGTCTTGGGACGGCCGCCGTAGTCGTAGGCCCAGATGATCTCGTTGATGAAGGACTCCCGGCCGAAGATCTCGTCCAGCATAACCTTGCAGTAGTGGACCTCGCGGTAGTCCACGTGGAAGAAGAAGCTGCCGTGGTCGTCAAGCACCCGGTACGCCTCCTCCATGCGCGGGCGCAGGAACCCGATGTAGTCGTCGAAGACGTCGCCGTACTCGCTGGAGCCGACGACCTGGGTGCGATAGCGGCGGCCCTGGAAGCCGGTGCGGTCGCCGTCAGGGTCGGGCGTGACCCGGATGCGGGTGCGGGCCTGCGCCTTGCCGGTGTTGAAGGGCGGGTCGACGTAGATAAGCTGAAATTTGCGGTCGGGCAGGGTCCGCAGGACATCCAAATTGTCGCCGAGTATAATCTCGCCCATCCCGTGCCTCCGATGCGAGGCCGCATTATCCCGTGCGGCGATGGCGACCGTCAAACCGTGCCGTCTACCAGGTGAGAGCAATGACCCAGAACGATTCAACCCGCAACAGCCATCCGGCCGGGCCCCTGGCCGGCGTCAAGGTGCTGGACCTGACGCAGATCATGGCCGGCCCGATGTGCACCATGCTGCTTGCCGATATGGGCGCCAACGTCATCAAGGTTGAGCGGCCCGGCACCGGCGACGACACGCGCCGGATGGGTTCGCGCCTGACCCACGACATCGCCGGCGGGTTTCTCGCCCTGAACCGCAACAAGCGGAGCATCGCCCTGGACCTGCGCTCGGACGAGGGCAAGGCGGTGTTCCGGCGCATGGCGGAGACGGCGGACATCGTGGTGGAGAACTTCCGGCCCGGCGTCATGGATCGGCTGGGCCTCGGGTACGAGGCGTTGGCGGAAATCAACCCCAGGCTGGTGTACGCCAGCATCTCCGGGTTCGGAGGGACCGGCCCGTACCGCAACCGGGGCGGGTTCGACCTGGTGGCCCAGGGCATGAGCGGGTTGATGTCAATCACCGGCTTCCCGGGCGGGCCGCCGGCCAAGGTGGGCGTGCCGATCACGGACATCGGCGCGGGCAGCTTCACGGCGTTCGGCATCCTTGCGGCATACATCCACGCCCAACGCACGGGACAGGGCCAGCAGGTTGACGGGTCGCTGCTGGAAGCCGGCATCGCCTTCACGGTGTGGGAGTCGTCGGAATACTTCGCCAACGGAGAGATACCCGGGCCGCTGGGGTCGGCGCACCGGGTCAACGCGCCGTACCAGGCACTGCGCACGAAGGACGGCTACATCAACATCGGCGCGGCCTCGCAACCGACGTGGGAGCAGTTCTGCCGGGCCATCGGCCAGGAGGCGCTGATCGAGGACGAACGGTACCTGGAGCCCAACGACCGCAAGGCCCGGGAGACGGAACTAGCGGAGTTGCTGGAGGCCATCCTGTGCGAGCACACCACGGCGCACTGGATGGAGCATCTGGAGGCGGCCGGCGTGGTGGCCGGGCCTATCTACGACATGGAGCAGGTGTACAGCGACGAGCAGGTGTTGGCGAGGGAGATGAAGGTGACGCTGGACGACCCGGAGCTGGGCGAGCTGAATCACATCGGCGTCCCGGTGAAATTGTCGGCGACGCCAGGGAGCATCCGGCACCGCGGCCCGTCGTTGGGCCAGCACAGCCGGGAGGTATTGGCCGAGCACGGGTACAACGCGACGGAAATCGAAGGGCTGGTTGAGGGGAAGACGGTGGCAACTTCCCAGTAGCGACTAGGGTAACGGCTGATATTACTTATACCGGCGGCCGGCTCGGGTAGTCAGTATCGTAGTCCACCGTCCAGCCCAGCTCCACCTGGCGGTCCAGGGGAACCGAGGCGGGGATGCGCGCTCCGGCCAGGGTTTGGCCGATAGCCTCTGCTGATTCCAGGTCTGCGATGTGCGCGGCGGCGAGGCCCAGCAGGTTGGACAGGACGTACTCGTTGTCCTCGCCGAGCATGGGAGCTGGCTTGCGGATGCGAACGTCGTTGCCGGACATGCGCCAACCGCGCGTCAGGTACTCCCGGCGACCGAGTCCCGTCTGCGGGTGATGCTCCACGGGCTCGAAATAGCCCCGTTCTCGGAAGTGCGGGTCACCGAGCATGTCCCGCCCATCCAGAACCGGGCCGGCGGGGACCCCGGCGTTTTGCAGCGTGTCCATCACCTCGTATTTGGTGCGCGAGGACGTCCATTGCGAAATGATTTCATCCAGCGCATCCTGGTTGCCGTGGCGGGTGACCGGATCGGCGAATCGGGAGTCAACCGCAAGATCCGGCTGACCGATTGCATCGCAGAAGGCCCGCCAGTCGGAATCGTCGCGCACGGCGATCACGGCCCACTGGTCGTTGCCCTGGCAGGAGTAGCACCCGTGGGGCGACATCGTTTCGTGCCGGTTGCCCAGGCGGCGGGCGCGGCGTCCGTTGAAGGCGTAATCCAGGACGCCCTCGCCCAGGAAGGACACGCCCACCTGGTACATCGCCAGGTCAATCCACATGCCCTGTCCGGTCTTGGCGCGGTGGATCAGGCTGGCCAGCACGGCCAGTTGCGCTGTCCAGCTGGCGAGGAAATCAGTGTACGAGTTGGCGATCTTGTTGGGCACGGTGCCGGACGAGGTGCGTCCTTCGGCGTCCACGTCCAGATAGCCCATGAACGCGCCGGTGCCATGTGTGGGTTCCAGGGCGGTGGCCATGGCGCCGAAGTTGGTCCACGGGCCGGAGTGGCCGTAGCCGGTGTTGGACACCATGATCAGGTCGGGACGCACGGACTTCAGGTTGGGATAGTCCAGCCCGAACCGTCGCATGACCCGGGGCGTGAAGTTCTCCAGCACCACGTCGGATATCGACACCAGTTCCCGCAGCACCTCCAGGGCGTCGTCGGAGCGCAGGTCCAGGGTGACGCTGATCTTGCCGTGATTGAGGGTCTGGAAGGTGCCGCCGCGCTCCCAGTAGAGTTCTCCCGGGTCGTTGTCGGGATAGGGGCCGTTGAGGGTGCGAGTGGTGTCCACGAACTGGTTATGGTGGGTATCGACCTTGATGACCTCGGCGCCCAGGTCGGCCAGGTAAGCGCCGCAGTAGGGCATGGCGAAGACCCGGCTGAGGTCGACCACGCGGATGCCTTCCAGCGGCAGGTTGCGTTCCGGCGTCGTCATATCACTCCCAAAGCCCTGAGTTGGGTCAATTCGCCAGCGGCGCAACCCAGCTCGTCGCCGTAGATTTCGATGTTGTGCTGCCCCAGCAGCGGCGCGTGGCGACGCACCTGGTAGTCCACACCCGAGAGGCGCGGGCCCATGCCGGGGTATTTGGCCTCGCCGGCTATAGGATGAGATACCGTGCGGAAGAACTCGCGCTCGTGCAGATGGGGGCAGTCGTGCAGGTCGCCGGCGTCCTGGGCCATGCCGAAGACCAGGCGGCGCTCTCCCGAGGCCTGGTGCAGCGCCTTGCGGTCCCATTGGGCCAGCCCTTGCAGCAGCAGGTTGTGGATCTCCTCGCCGAACTCTATGCGGCCGGAACCGGAGGCGAACCGCTCGTCCTGCAGCTCGGGCACCCCGATCAGCTCGGCCACCGTTGACCACGGCTGGGAACCCTGCACCGAGGGGATCACGTAGCCGTCGCGGGCGGGCATCAGCTCCTCGAAGCCGGAACCGCGCACGGGGCGGCGTCCCTTGATGGCCCCCATGTAGTTGTAATAAGGCAGCGCCTGCACCAGATGCGACGCGAGGCACTCCACCGTCGAAACATCAACGGACTGTCCCTGCCCGGTGAACATGCGCTGGAACAGGGCGGCTGACGTTGCTACCGCCGCGTTGATGCCCGCTACGTAGAAGGACTGGTTCAGAGCGTTGCGCAGTGGTTCCTGGTCGGAATCTCCGGAGTGGTACATCAGCCCGCTGATGGCGGTGGTCACGATGTCGGTGGCGGCGAAATCACGGTAGGGGCCGGTCTGCCCGAAGGGTGTGATGGAAGTAGCGATCAGGTTCGGATACCGTGCGCTCAAGGCGTCGGGCTCCAGGCAGGATGGCCTGGCGTCGGGCGGGTAGTTTTCGACCAACACGTCCGCCGATTCGAGCAGGCGGTCCAGCAAGCCGGCCCCCGCCACCGTTTCCACATCCAGCGTGATCCCGCGCTTGTTGGTGTTAAGGTAGAGAAACGGGATGCTCTTCTCAGGATGGGGGTCGTCGCCGGCGAAGGGACCCATCCGCCGGGCCTCGTCGCCTCCACCCGGCGGCTCTATCTTGACGACGTCGGCGCCGTAGTCAGCCAGCAGCTTGCCGCAATATGGCGCGGAAACGTACCCGCCCAGCTCCAGCACCCGCACGCCGTCGAGCGGCAGTCCAAAGGGCATGCCGGCGGCTACCACGGTTCCGCTTCCCAGTCCAGGGGCAACGACTGACCGCGACGAGGCAGGACGACGGTGGCGGTGCCCGACGCGGTCTGGTTGCCCCGGTGGTTCTGCAGGTTTACGGCGCAGTCCACCAGGCCGTAGCCGTTCTCCTCCCGCTTGCCGGTGATGATGCCGGCGGCGGTCAGGGTGTCGCCGGGGAAGTCCATGCCCCGGTGCTCCACGTAGAACCGCCGGAACCAGCCCTCTTCACCGGCGAAATCCAGCAGCAACTGACCAAGGTACTGGTTTTTCAGGGAGCCGTTGACCACCACGTTGGGCAGGCCCTGGGTCAGTTGAGCGAAGGGCAGGTCCCAGTGGATGCGGGCGTAGTTGCCGTTGGCGGCAGCCCAGCGGATCAGGTGGGTGGTGGTCATGGGTCCTTTGATCACCGGCGGGAGGCTGTCGCCCACGGACACGTCCTCGAAGTGCCTCTGCGCTCCGGCTGCTGACTCGGGCTTGGGCAGGATCACTTCCGGGTTGGGTGGGGCCACGGCCACGGTGGTCAGGTCATCGGCAACCTGGGCGACGTCGGTGGGCTGCTCGCCGGCGGGCAGGGCGCGGTGGATGCTGACGCGGCGGGCGCGGCTGATCTCCGCATCATGCTGGTCGGTTTGGATCTCCTCGCGGACGATGAACACCAGCGCGCCGGAGCGGCCCTGCTTCTCGAAGATGTCCAGCATACGGAACCGGCGGGTGATCCAGGTACCAACGCGCACCGGAGCGAGGAACTGCCAGTCGCTGCCGCCGTTGAGGCCGTAGCTGTTGAAGGGCAGAGGGACCTCGAAGTGCCACTCCTGCCCGGCGCCGAAGTATCCGATGGGCGGCGCGATGTCCTTCCAGGCCGCCAGGGGCGGGCAGAGCAGGCTGCCGAAACGGCTGCGCCCGGCGTAATCGGGGTCGACGTACAGCGGGTTGTAGTCCTCGATGGCGTCGGCGACGTCGTAGGCCATCTCGGCGCTGATGGGGAACCGGTTGCGCTCGGGCTCCGATTCCGTGCCGATCAGGGCTCGGACTTCGTCGGTGATCAGGCTGCCGGGCATGTGGTTGCTCCTTGTTGGCTCGACTCGTAAGGTCGCGCGAATTCTAGCCAAACGGGGCGGATTCCACAAACGGGCGGCGGAACTGGAACCGCTACGGTGCTCCAACTGCTAGAGCAGCCGAAGTAGTTCCCGGGTCAACAGCGACACACTGCCGACCACGGTAACCGCCACCACCACGTACCGGAAAACTTGCAGACTGATCCGGTTGGCGATCACCGCCGCCACTCCTGATCCGGCCAGCACCGCCAGGCTGAGCACTCCGATGTTTTGCGCCGTTGTAAGCGGGATCAGACCGGTCACGAAGAAAAGCAGTAACGCCAGCGCCGACGCCAGGAAAAAGTACAGGCCCAGCGTCGCCCGGATGGTATCCCGCGACCAGTCCTGTTCAATGGAATAGAGCCCGGCCAGCGGCGCGCCCACCCCCAGCGTGGTTACCAGCAGCGTGGCGATGAACCCGCAAACGGGCGCAGCCCATCGACTGCGTGCGCCGGGCAGACGGATCTGGAACAGGCTCATCACCCCCAGCGCCAGTATGACCACCACGATGGTCAGCCGGAGAACCACCGCATCGGCCCCGTGCAGCAGTAGGACTCCAAGGGGGACCGGTGGCAAACCGGCGACCACGAAGGGCCAGGATTCCCTCAGCTTCAGGTGCCGCCACGTCTGGATAATGGTCAAGCCGGTGGTGAGCACGACCACGGCGTTGACGATCACCACCGCATCCTGGGGCGACAGGATGAACAGCATGAAGGGCATGGCCACCGTGCCCAGACCGAAGCTGATCGTTCCCAGCACGATGGCCCCGAAGAACATCGCGGCCAGGCCGAGGGCCAGTTCCCAGCCAATCAGCATCAGGTTGCCAGTGACCCGGACAGCGTCAACTCGCCGCCTCCGACTGCGCTCTGCATGAATCTCACCGTGAATGATTCCATCGCCAGTGTCCGAAGCCGGATCAGTGACGCGGGACATTGTAGACCAGCCTCTCGCCCCGGAAGCACCTGCCATACCGCGAGCGCCGGGACGAAACGCGCTATACTCGCGGAGTTGGCAATGGTTCAGGATCGTGGGGTCCGGCGCCGGAGCCATTTCAATCTCGGAAGATCAGGAGCTTGGTGATGTTGGCTAACGGCTCGACGGGAGTGTTGGACGGAGTACGGATACTGGAACTGGCCCGCTGGCAGGCGGCGCCCCGGGGCGGGTTGATCCTGCAAGACATGGGCGCGGAGGTGCTCAAGCTAGAGTGGCGCAAGGGCGCGGACCTGCGGAACTCCGGCCCCTTCGTCGGCGGCATGAGCGTCCAGTTCGCCGCGTACAACCGGGGCAAGAAGAGCGTGACCCTGAACATGCGCCACGACAAGGGCAAGGACCTGTTCTTCCGGCTGCTGGAGGTCTCCGACGTGGTGCTGGAGAACTTCCGGCCCGGCACCATGGAAAAGATGGGGTTCAGCTACGAGGAAATGTGCAAGGTGAACCCCGGCATCATCCTGGCCTCGGTGTCCGGCTTCGGGCAGTACGGGCCGTACCGCGACCGCCAGTGCTTCGATCCCATCATCCAGGCCATGAGCGGGTTCGGCGACCAGACCGGCCGAGGCTTCGGCGAGCCGATCATGGGCAACGGGCCGGTGATGGATCGCACCGCCGCCCTGCACGCCGTCATCGGCATCCTGGGCGCGCTGCGGCACCGCGACCGCACCGGCGAGGGCCAGTGGCTGGAGGTCGCCATGCTGGACGGCGGCATCACCCTAGAGGAAGTCGCCCTGGCCATGTGCTACGACACGGGCACCAACGACTTCGTGCGGGTGGGCACCTTCCTGCGCTGCAAGGACGGCTGGGTCACCACCGGCGCCGCCCGGGCCGGCATGTGGGAACGGATGCTTAGGGTGATGAAGTTCGACGAACTGGCCGAGGATCCGGAATTCGCCGCGCCCATGTTCGCCACCGACATGGCCGAGATCCGCATGGAATTGCTCCGCGAGTGGTGCGAGGATCGCACGGTGCAGGAGGTGGAGGACGCGCTGGTCGCCGCCGACATTCCCTTCGGCCCGGTCAAGTCTATCCCCGAGGTGCTGGCCGACAAGCACATGTGGGAGCGTGAGGTGATGATGGAAGCCGACGCCCACGACCCACCCGGCAAAAAGGTGCTGGTGCCCGGCCCCACCATCATCAAGTTTTCGAAGACGCCCACCAGCGCCGGCCCCATACCCAAGTACGGCGAGCACAACGGCGAAATCTACGGCGACCTGCTGGGCATGTCCAGGAAGCAGATGGAAACGCTGGTGGAGGAAGGGGTGATCACCTGACCTGATCTACAGTCATTGCGAGCGCAGCGTGGCAATCTTGTCGGAAACAACGGCTGTTGTGCCGGAGCGAGATCGCCACGTCGCTTCGCTCCTCGCGATGACACTCTCAGGTACGGGATGGGCTAGCCGGATTCACCGGGCACCCCGCGCACATCGCGCCCTGGCTGCCGGAGAGTTGAGGCTATGGTCAGCGCAGTTCGATGAAAGCCCCGTGCTCGTCCTCGTAGAACCGCAGCAACTCGTCGTGATGGACTCGTAACAGATCAGCGATTGTCGCCGTTGGGCAGTTGCCCAGCCCGATGCGAACTACTTTAGGTGGGTGACCCAGCCGGGCGCCGATGGTCAGGCAATCGGTATCTTTGGTAACAATCACAAAACCGTTGGTTCTGGCGTATTCCCAAATAGCGAGATCTTCTTGATCGGCCATACCGGCGAGACGGACATGAGCTGATTCCGGGTACAAGCCTTGGAGCAATGCCACGAGCTGATATGACAGGTTTTGGTCAAACAGCAGCCGCATGGCGGTTGCCTTCACCGGTATTTTGACAGGGATACGATGCGCTCTCTGCGGAGGGCGTCGAACTCGTGGCAGGCCAGAATGTCCTCGGGCGTCAGTTCGGGAAAATCGGCGAGAACCTCTTCCTCGGTCATCCCGCCGGCCAGGTAGCCCAACACGTCATCAACGGTGATGCGCATGTTGCGGATACAGGCTTGCCCGCTGCGCTTGCCCGGTTCGATGGTAATCCTGTAGATGTAAGACGGTGGCATGATGTCAACCTTTGGTAAGGCGCCGATCGCAACTGCAGTTCAGTTTATCATGTGGTTGCGCTCGGTTCCGGACGCATCACCGGGCACCCCGCGCACATCGCGCCCCGGCTGCCGGGGATGCAGGCATGGTCGGCGGCCCCGCTTGATAGGGTAGTGTAGGACGCCGGCGTTTCCATTACTGCGGACAACGCCGGTGACTTGGGCGGCGGTAGGGCAATGCCGGCGGCCTCAGCGGCGCGACGGTCCTGTGCCTCTCCGAAGAGGTCCATGCGCAGCTGGCGACCCGACGGTGGACGCTGGCCTGGGAACACTACGTAAGGCCAGGCGCGCTTGCGCACCACGCCCATGGCCTGAAGGTCTCGCCAGTTGTCGATGCTGTGCTGGCGTCGGTTCCGCAAAATGCGGTCGGCGGACACCGGCCCGATGCCGGGGATGCGCAGCAACTGATCCCGTGAAGCGGCGTTGAGGTCGATGGGGAAGGCGTCCAGGTTCTCCATGGCGATGACGGTCTTGGGGTCCTGCTCCAACGACAGGAAACCGGAGCGGTCGAAGGCCAGGCCGATTTCGTCGCTGGAGAACCGGTAGACGCGCCGCAGCCAGTCCATCTGGTACAGCCGATGCTCCCGGCCGGCATGGACCGGCGGCTTCTCCTCCATGGGCGTGTGGGTGGCGGGCCGGAAGGGTGGGTAGTACACCCGCTTCAGGTTCCAGTCGGTGTACATCTGGTCGACGCGCCGGTAGATCTGGCGGTCCGATTCGTCGGCGGCGCCCACGACGAACTGGGTGGCTTGGCCCACCGCGCCGCCGCTGGTGGAGGCGGTTAGCTCGTTGATCCAAGCCATGGGGTCGAGGATGTCTCGTTGCAGGTCCTTGTGCGGGCTGATGCGGCGCAGCATGTCGGGTTCGGGCGTTTCGATGTTAACCGACAGGCGGCTGCCCAGCCGGTGGGCCCGCTCCACCAGTTCGCGGCTTGCTCCCGGCATCACTTTGAGGTGGACGTACCCGCGGAAGCCGTGCTTTTTGCGGATGATCTCGACGGTCTCCACCATGCGCTGTGTGGTCTTGGTCCCGTCGCCGGCGATGCCGGAGCTGAGGAACAGGCCGTCCACGGCCAGGCGGTTGTGCAACTCCATAAAGGTGTCCGCCAGTTCCTCGCGCTTGAAGGCGTAGCGCTTGCGCGGCACGTAGATGCTGTTGGGACAGTAGGCGCAGTCCATCTTGCAGAAGTCGGTGAACATCACCCGCAGGAGGCTGATCTTCTTGCCGTTGGGCAGGCTGGACTTGTAGATGCCCGGCGTGGGGTTCTTGCGCGGGTCGGAGTAGGCGACGCGGTCGGGACCGCTGGTAGCATAGCCGCTGGCGAACTTGCCGGACCCCGCGAGGTCGGATCGACCCGTCCCGCCGGTGAGGATGTCGTCGGCGGCCACCATGCCGCCCAGGGTGCGCAGCTTGTCGTATCGGTCGGGCGAGGACTTGATGAGCATGGTCAGACGTCTCCTGTGAGGCCATGGCATCAGTTGCCCGGCGATGTGGCGAACTGATGTTCGCACACGAGATCGCGGTGAGTCAACACGTGGATGTCATTCATGCATACCCGGTTTGCGGCGGGGAAACGTCGGAATCAGGTAGGAGTTACGCAGTTGGGACCGTCATTCCGGCGAAAGCCGGAATCCAGTGGCCGAAATAATTAACCATTGTTCCGAATCTTTCACATTACGACTTCTGGACTCCGGCTTTCACCGGAGCGACGGGTGTATGGCTTCAAGTGCGTAACCCCTATTGATAATCCTGATTCTGACGATTCACTAAACCGGGTACGCGCGAGCCGCCAACTCAATCTCAAAGTTCGCGGGAAGTATGTTACAATTCATTCACATACCACGCCGCTTTTAAGGCAGTCCGGAGAGGCTGGCAAAGCGTGAGCGCAAACGGTACCGGAGTTCGTTTACCGCAGGGTAACGCTCCGGGTTTTGACGCAACCCCGCTGGCCCGCCGGACTACGGCAGACAGCAGGGGATTTTTTATTACCGCCCGCAGCGACACCAAACCTCCAGCCGGCATCGACGAAACCACCGTCGCCGGCCGCGAGATCATGGACGCCGACGAGATTCGGCGGGCCCTGACGCGCATGTTCCACGAGATCCTGGAGCGCAACCACGGTGCCGATGGCCTGCTGCTGGCTGGCATACGCACCCGGGGCGTTCCCATCGCCCAGCGGTTGGCGGGACACATCATGGCATCCGAGGGCGTGGCCGTCCCGGTAGGGCACCTGGACATCAACCTTTATCGCGACGACCTGTCCGAACGGCCCCGGATGCGGGTGCGACCCACCACCATGCCGGTGGACGTGACCGGCCGGACCGTCGTGCTGTGCGACGACGTGCTCTACACCGGACGCACCGTCCGGGCCGGTATGGAGGCCATCAGCGACCTGGGCCGGCCCCTGCGCATCCAGTTGGCCGCGCTGGTGGACCGGGGCCACCGGGAGCTGCCCATCCGCGCCGACTTCGTGGGCAAGAACATTCCCACCCGGCAGTCGGAACTGGTCCGCGTCCGCCTGGCCGAGACCGACGGCATCGACGACGTGTGCATCCTGGACCGATGGGTGAGCTGATGGCGACCGGACAGGCTATCGAGACCGCCCTGGTGTCCAGCCAAGCCGCGTCGGTGGGCAGCCGGCGCCGCCACGTGCTGGACCTGGACGATTTCACCGCGGAGGAGATAATCGCCGTCCTCGACGACGCGGCCGCCATGCGCGAGGTGTTGGCGCGCGACGTCAAGAAGGTGCCCACCCTGCGCGGCAAGGTGGTGGTCACCCTGTTCTACGAGGCGAGCACCCGCACCCGCATCTCCTTCGAAGAGGCGGGCAAGATCCTCAGCGCCGACGTGATCAACATGACCGCCACCGCCAGCAGCGTGGAAAAGGGTGAGTCGCTGCTGAACACCGGCCTCACGCTGCAGGCCATGGGCGTTGACGCCATCGTAGTGCGTCACCCCCACTCCGGCGCGCCGCACTTCCTGGCCCGCACCCTGGACGACGTGTCAGTCATCAACGCCGGCGACGGCGCCCACGCCCACCCGACCCAGGGATTGCTCGACCTGTACACCGCCCGGGAGCATCTGGGCGACCTGGCCGGCCGCAAGGTGGTCATCGTGGGGGACGTGCTGCACAGCCGGGTGGCCCGCTCGGCCGTGTGGGGTTTCGCCAAATTGGGAGCCAACGTCGTGCTCTGCGGCCCGTCCACGTTGCTGCCCGACCCCTTCACGTCGGCGGGATGGGGACCCGGCGACAACGGTGTCCACAATCCGTTGGCCAACGTGCGGGTGCAGCCGGACCTGGACGCGGCCATTGAGGGGGCCGATCTGGTGATGGCGCTGCGGCTGCAGCTGGAGCGTCAGAAGGTCGGGTTCTTCCCCAGCCTGCGGGAGTACATCCGCCGCTGGCAGGTGAACGACGTCCGCATGGCCCGGGCCAATCCCTATGCCTTGCTGATGCACCCCGGGCCGATGAACGAGGGCATCGAGGTCAGCACCGCGCTGGCCCACGGGGAACGCTCGCTCATCGAGGAGCAGGTGACCAATGGCGTGGCCATCCGCATGGCGCTGCTGTACCAACTGGTGGGTTCCGGAGCAGGCAGCGACTGATCATGGCGGCGACAAATCACACCGGACCGACCCTCATCGCCGGCGGGCGCGTGATTGATCCCGCCAACGGCACGGATGCCGTCGCCGACGTGCTGGTCAGTGACGGTGCGGTGCGGGAAATCACCCCCAACATCCCGGCCGAATCGGTCGGCGAACACGGGCGGGTGATCGACGCCACCAGCCTGGTGGTGTCCCCCGGTTTCATCGACATCCACGCGCACCTGCGGGAACCGGGGTACGAGTACAAGGAGACCATCGTGACGGGCGCGGCGGCAGCGGCCCGCGGCGGGTTCACCACCATCTGCGCCATGCCCAATACCGACCCGGCCGTGGACAACGAGGCGGTGGTGGAACTGGTCAATCGTCGCGCCGCCGATGCGGCGGTACGGGTCAGGGTGATCGGTTGCGTCAGCCGCCGCCGGGCTGGCCGTGAACTCGCCGACATGGAGGAATTGGCGTCCGCCGGCGTGGTCGCCTTCAGCGACGACGGCGACCCGGTGTACGACGCGGGCCTGATGCGCCTGGCCCTCACCTACAGCCGGGATCTCGGCGCGCCCATCAGCAACCACTGCCAGGACCACCAACTGTGTCCCTCCGGCGTGATGGCCGAGGGTTGGGTCAGCAGCCGGTTGGGGCTCCCTGGCATCCCCGCGGTAGCCGAGGAGGCCATGGTGGCGCGGGACATCGCGTTGGCCGAGCTTACCGGCGGCCGGCTCCACCTGGCCCATTTGAGCTCGGCAGGCAGCGTGTCCATGGTGCGTGAGGCCAAGGAACGCGGCATTCTGGTGACCGCCGAGGTTTGCCCCCATCACCTGTGGCTCACCGACGAGTGGGCCCTGGGCGGCCAGGGCGACCCCAACGCCACGGGCCTGATGTGCTATGACACGTCCACCAAGGTCTATCCGCCGCTCCGCAGTCACGTGGATGTGGCGGCGTGCCTCGCCGGCCTGGCCGACGGCGCCATCGATTGCGTCGCCACCGACCACGCTCCCCACGAGCGCGCCAGCAAGGAGTGCACCTACAACGACGCGGCCTTCGGTATCAGCGTGCTGGAAACCGCCTTGGGCACCCTGATGGCTCCGGTGCACCGGGGTTCAATCGATTTGACCACCATGATCCACCGGCTGACCGTTGGCCCGGCCCGGGTGCTGGGCGACGCCTTCACACCCTACGCTTCCCTGTCGCCGGGAACGCCCGCCGACCTGGTGATTTTCGACCCTGACGCGCGCTGGACGGTGGACGTGAACCGGTTCGCATCCCTGGGCCGCAACACCCCGTTGGACGGCGTGGAACTGCAAGGACAAATCGCGGCCACAATGGTCGCCGGCCGGATCGTATTCGAGGAGGAAACCCTGTTGAAGCAAGGAGCACGCGCATGACCCGTTCGGTACACCTGGCCTTGGAAGACGGTTCCGTCTTCACCGGCGAGTCATTCGGAGCGCAGCGGGACGGCTGGGGTGAAGTGGTTTTCAACACCACCATGACCGGGTACCAGGAGGTGCTGACCGACCCCTCCTACGCGGGCCAAATGGTCGCGCTCACCTATCCGTTGGTGGGCAACTACGGCATCAATCGCCGGGACTTCGAATCCCGGCGAATTCAGGTTTCGGCCCTGATCGTGCGCCAGCACTGCGACCTGCCCAGCCACGCCTCCAGCGACATGACGCTCCACGCGTTCCTGGAGGAATACAACATCCCCGGCATCAGCGGCGTGGACACCCGCGCGTTGACCCGCCGCCTGCGCACGCGAGGCGTCATGACGGGCCTGATCACCGCTGATGACCCGGACCGCGCGCTGCAACGGCTGGCCGAGATACCCCGCTACGACGACCTGGACCTGGTGAGCACCGTCACCACGCCGGGTGCGTACGCCTGGGACCACGGTGAGCGGGAGGGCTACCCGACGTCGCCACCGCCGGCCGGCGTTCGGCGCATCCTGGTGACCGACGCTGGCGTCAAGTACAACATCCTGCGCCTGTTGCAGAGCCGGGGCTGCGAGGTCATCACCGTGCCCGCCTACACGCCGGCGGCGGACATGCTGGCCATGCGGCCCAACGGCGTGCTGCTCTCGCCCGGTCCGGGAGACCCTGAGCTACTGGGCAACATCATCGGCAACCTGCGCCAGCTCATCGGTCAGGTTCCCATCATGGGCATCTGCCTCGGCCACCAACTGGCCGCACGCGCGCTGGGCGCGGGCACCTATAAGCTCAAGTTCGGACACCGGGGCGGCAACCATCCCGTCAAGGACCTGCTCACCGAGCAGGTGCACATCACCGCGCAGAATCACGGCTACGCGGTTTCGTCGGACAACCTGCCTCCCGGCCTTGAGGTCTCCCACATCAACCTGAACGACTACACCGTTGAGGGCCTGCGGCACCGGGAGCTGCCCTTGTTCACCATCCAGTACCACTCCGAGGCCTCGCCCGGCCCCCAGGACAACGAGTACCTCTTCGACCGCTTCCTGGCGATGGTCGACGAAGCGAAACCGGCGGGGCGGGTGGTATAGCATCCGTTTTCGTTAGCGCCCAACCACATTGACTGGAGTATCCATCCAAATGACCGGATTTACCGCCTTTCTGCTGGAGCAGGGCATCGAGGCCCAGCTACCAATCAGCCTGAACGAAACGCTGGGCCTGCTTGAAGATACTGTGTCCACCTTTGCCCATGACGGGCACGGCTACCTGCTGGCGGCGGTGAGCCGGGGGCAACTGGGCGCCCGCTGGGAGTTGGCCGTCAAGGTGACGGACTCGGCTACCGGTCAGCCCGTCAGCGACCAGCCCGTTGGGTTCGTGCACGCCATCAACGCCGGACCCGACGCCACCGACTTTGTCATACCGCCCCGCACGCCGGAGGGCGGCATCGACCTGGCCCACTTCGACGCCGAGGGGGCGTTCTTCGGCGCGTTCATCTTCCAGATGATCAACGCGCTCACCGAGCGCAACCTCATGGAACTGCCCGGCTCCATGCCCCGTTTTTCCTGAACACTGGTCAAGCCCACAGAGGACACTGCATTGACTGACGCCCCCCAACAACCCCGCAAGGTACTGGTAATCGGCTCCGGCCCGATCGTCATCGGGCAGGCCGCCGAGTTCGACTACGCCGGCACGCAGGCGTGCAAGGCCCTACGCGAAGAGGGCGTGGTGACGGTCCTGGTCAACTCCAACCCGGCCACCATCATGACCGACCACGACGTTGCCGACCGGGTGTACATCGAACCGCTCACCGTGCCGGTGCTGGAACGTATCATCGCCACCGAGCGGCCGGATGGCGTCCTGCCCACCTTGGGCGGCCAGACCGGCCTGAACCTGGCGGTCGCCCTGGCCGACGCCGGAGTGTTGGACCGCTACAACGTGCGGCTGCTGGGAACGCCGCTGGAGACCATCCGCAAGGCCGAGGACCGGGACTTCTTCCGCCAGTTCCTGACCGATATCGGCGAACCCATGCCGCCCAACCGCACGGTCTCGAACATGGACGAGGCTATGGCCTACCGCACGGAGGTTGGGTTGCCCCTGGTGATCCGGCCGGCGTACACCCTGGGCGGCACCGGCGGCGGTATCGCCGAAACCGAGGAAGAGTTCCTTACCATTGTCGAGAGCGGTTTGGCCGCCAGCCCGATCAGCCAGGTGTTGCTGGAACGCTCACTGGTGGGCTGGAAAGAGGTCGAATACGAGGTCATCCGCGATGGGGCCGACAATTGCATCACCGTCTGCAACATGGAGAACTTCGACCCTATGGGGGCCCACACCGGCGACAGCATCGTCGTGGCGCCCAGCCAGACGCTGACCGACAAGGAGTACCAGATGCTCCGGACGGCCAGCCTGAAGATCATCCGGGGCCTGGGCATCGAGGGCGGGTGCAACATCCAACTGGCGCTGCGTCCGCATCCCGACGCCATGCGCAACCGTCCCGGCGACTGGGACGCCGATTCGGACTACTACGTTATCGAGGTGAACCCCCGGGTGAGCCGCTCCTCCGCGCTGGCTAGCAAGGCGACCGGTTATCCCATCGCGCGCGTCTCGGCAAAGATCGCCGTGGGACGCCGTCTTGACGAGATACCCAATGCGGTGACGGGCAGCACGGGAGCGGCCTTCGAGCCCGCTCTGGACTACTGCGTGGTCAAGATCCCCCGCTGGCCCTTCGACAAGTTCCCCGACGGCGATCGCTCGGTTACCACCCAGATGAAGGCCACCGGCGAGGTCATGGCCATCGACCGCAGCTTCGAGGCCGCACTCCAGAAGGCCACCCGCGCCCTGGAACAGCCGAACACATCGCTGCTCTGGGAAGCCCAGGACTGGCGAAACCTCAGCATCCGAGGCGGCTACCAGCAGTTGCTGGATGCACTTCCACTTGATCCCAACGACCTCCGGCTGTGGGGGCTCACGGCAGCCTTGAGGCGGGGCGTAACCCGCGACCAACTGGTGGGCCACACCAGTATCGACCCGTGGTTCATCGCCGCCCTGGAGCGCATCGTCGACCAGGAGCGGCGGCTCCTGGGCAACCCGCTGACGCCGCCCACCCTGCTCGCTTCCAAGCGACTGGGTTTTGCGGACGCGGAGATCGCGACCCTCTCGGGACTGCTGCCGGAGCAGGTGCGTCAACTGCGCCTGCAACACGGGATCAAGCCCGTATTCAAGATGGTTGACACCTGCGCGGCCGAGTTCGAGGCGGCCACGCCCTACTACTACAGCGCCTACGATACCGAAAACGAGGCGCCGCCGTTGGAGGGCCGCAAGGCCATCGTCATCGGCAGCGGCCCGATACGGATCGGGCAGGGCATAGAGTTCGATTACTGCAGCGTGCACGCGGCCTGGGCTCTCTCGCAGGAGGGGGTCGCCAGCATCATGGTCAACTCCAACCCGGAGACGGTGTCCACCGACTTCGATACCAGCGACCGGCTCTACTTCGAGCCGCTGGATGAGGAAGCGGTTCGAGACATCATCGATAACGAGACGGTTGACGACAAACCGCCGCCCAGCCTGGTGCAGTTCGGTGGGCAGACCGCCATCAACCTGTCGCAGTCCCTGGCCGCCGCTGGCCTGCCCATCCTGGGCTCCAGCGCGGAGGCCATCGACATCGCCAGCGACCGGCAGAAGTTCGAACGTTTCCTGGTGGATCTGGGCATTCCACAGCCGCCGGGCGCGACTGTTCAGTCCGTGGACCAGGCGCTGCGGGTGGCGCAACGGATCGGATACCCGGTGGTGGTGCGGCCCAGCTACGTGCTGGGCGGGCGCGCCATGGAAATCGTGCGCAACGCCACGGAGCTGATCCGCTACCTGACCATTGCCACCGAGGTCACGCCGGAGCGCGAGGTGCTGGTGGACCACTACATGGAGGGCCGCGAGTGCGAGGTGGACGCCATCTGCGACGGCAAGCAGGTGCTCATCCCCGGCATCATGGAGCACGTGGAGCGTGCCGGCGTCCACAGCGGCGATTCCATGGCCATCTATCCTGGCCTGAACCTGACCGAAGAGGAAGTCGACACGCTGGTGGACTACACCACCCGCATCGGTCTGGCCCTGGGCGTGCGCGGGCTGATGAACATCCAGTTCGTCCTGCAGGGCGGCAATGCCTACCGGAGCCCCAGCGTCAGCCCGTCCGACGACGCGAACGACACCACCGTGTACGTCCTGGAAGTCAACCCCCGGGGCAGCCGGACCATTCCGTTCATATCCAAGGTCACGGGCGTACCCGTGGCCAACCTGGCCACCCGCGTGATGCTCAACGCCGAGCTGGCGGACATGGGTTACCAGGGCGGCCTCTGGCCCAGGCAGAAGCTGGTAGGCATCAAGGCTCCGGTGTTCTCCATGTCTAAGCTGGTGGGTGTTGACTGGTACATGGGGCCGGAGATGAAATCCACCGGCGAGGTCATGGGCATCGACCGGGACTTCACCGGCGCGCTGACCAAGGCGTTGCAGGCGGCCAGCATCAACCTGTCCCCCGGCATGGGGGTGCTGCTCAGCATCTCCGACAACGCCAAGGCCGATTCCTTGCCCCTGATCCGTGGCCTGGCCGACGCCGGGTGCCGGCTGTACGCCACGGAGGGCACCGCGGCGATGATCACCGCAATGGACCTGCCCGTGACGACCATCACCAAGCGGATTGGTCAGGGCTCGCCGGACGTGCTGGACGTGATCAACGACGGAACGGTGGGTGCGGTGGTCAACACCCTGTCCGGCGACTCCTCGGTGATGCGGGACGGTTTCTACATCCGCCGGGCCGCGGTGGAGCGGCGCATACCCTGCTTTACCTCGCTGGATACCGCCCGGGCTGCCATGGAGAGCATGCTGACCGGCCTGGACAACTACAACATCCTGACCACGGACGAGTACCTGGCCGCGCCTCTTTAGGGTGCGTTAACGCGCCAGATGCAGGCCGTCATTCCGGCTTTCGCCGGAATCCAGTGAGGCCAAGGTTCTGCTGGTGGGGATTTCTGGGTTCCTGCTTTCGCAGGAACGACGTAGCACCTGGTTCGCTGACCCTACCACTCCACGTCCACGCCGATTTCGAGTTCTTTGGCTCGGTCCAAAGCCAGCTTGGCGGCCGCGACGTCGGCCAGGCCGGTGCCCATCAGCTTGCAGTAGATGATTTGGTCCGCGCCTTCCCGGCCCGGGACGCTGCCGGCGGCCACATGGCGTAGTTCGTGGAATTGGCTCCAGCGCACCAGGCCCCGGTCCACCGCAGCGTTGATGTCGCCGCACTCCAGCGGGGCCTGCTCCAGCGAGTCGACGAACCGGCGACCGGCCCTGGTCAGCACGGCGTCGTCCACCTCGAGGCTGGTCGGACGCGTCGGACCGGCTCCGATGACGGTAGCGCCTGCGGACAGCCATTCGCCCTGGATCACCGGAGTAACCGCCGGGGCGATGCCGATGACCACCGCGCAGTCCGCAACGGCGTCCCGGTTGCTCTCGGCGGGGATCACTGGGCGGCCCAGTTCCTCGGACATGCGCGTTGCGAATGCCTGGCGGCGTTCCGCGTTTCGGCTGTACGCGTAGATCTCGCCAACGTCGCGCACGGCGCATGCGGCGCGCAGTTGGTCTCCCGCCTGGTTGCCGGTGCCGACTATGCCGAGCCGAGGAACGCCAGCGTTGGCAAGCATCTTCAGGGCTGCCCCGGTGGTGGCGCCGGTGCGCAGTTGCCCCAGCCGGTTGGCCTGGGTGTAGAGCAGCAGGCTTCCCGATGCAGCATCATAGAGGCTCACCTGGAATGAATAGCCATTGGCGGTGAAGGTGAACGTCTTGACGCCGAATACGCCGTCATAGGACAGACCGCCACCCATGACCGCCAGATAACCACCGGGCACGTTTATCTTGCGCCGGGTCAGGTTGGCGGCCTCCCCGCGCCCGTAGTTGGCCATCATCGACTCGATGGCCGGCAGCATTTCGGGCAGGCCGACACAGCGGTCTACATCGGCGTCGGTGAGAAAACGGGCCATGGTGGGTGTCAGCGGTGCGGGGAGTCGGGATTACGAGAAGTAGAGCCGGTTCTTGCGGATGTATTCCCGCTGATCGGCCGGAACGGTGAATTCGTCGAAAATGGCCTGTACCGGGCAGACCGCCACGCAGTAGGCGCAGTCAATGCAGTCGTCGGGATTGATGTAGTACATCGGTGCGTCGTCGTCGGAATGGATACAATCCACGGGACAAACATCGACGCAGGAGGCGTCCTTCACTCCCTCGCAAGGTTGTGTAATCACGAATGCCATCAGACTACCTCGGCCGCGGGCGAAAGATCGTGGTCAAATGTCCGTCAACACTACGACCGGCACGGCCTATCGAGTACCCGCTAGTGCGGCGTATTCTGCGGTTTGTCCCGATATTTTGTCAAGGCATACGGGCTGCATATTGCTATCGCCGCCGGCGATACGTTTCGGGCGGAGCCGAACCCGAACGGACGGCAGAGCCGGGTTGACAACGGTTACCGGTTTGCATTATCCGCTCCGTTGATATAGTATATCGCTCATATTACGGAATCGCCCCGGCGTACCACGCGAATCAGCAAGGTGTAGTGTCAATGGAACTGCGAGAGATTATCAGCTTTTACCATGTCGCCAGGCTGCGCAGCGTGTCCAAGGCGGCAAGAAAGCTGGAACTGGGGCAGCCCACGGTAACCACCCACCTGAGAAAGCTGGAGGGTGAATTCGGTATCACCCTCTTTGACCGCATCAAACGGCCCATACAGCTCACCTCCGAGGGTTCGCTGTTTTACGAGCTGGTGACGCCCATTGTGGAGTCCATCGACACCCTGAAAACGCAGATGGATTACTCGGAAGGCCGGGGCTCTTTCGTGGTCGGCGCGTATCCGGACATCGTTTCGTACCACCTCCCGAGGCCAATTCGCCAGTTCCGCGCGCGGTACCCTGACGTCAGGATGCGATTGGTGGCCCGGTCGTACGCCAACCTCATCCAGCTGGTCAAGTCCGGCGAGGTGGACCTGGCGCTCTGCTCCGCCCCGCCTACGGATGACCCCTCGTTGGAGTTCTCGCAGCTGTTCGATTACAACGTGGTGCTGATCACCGAGCCCAGCCACGACCTGCTGCGCCGGGATCCCGTATCGATCGAGGATATGGCGAAATTCCCGCTGATCCTGAACAGTCCGGAGAGCCTCAGCCGGCGGCGGGTGGAGCAGAAACTACGGGAGCGGAGCGTCAACTACGACGTTGTTCTGGAAATGGACAACACCGAGATGATCAAGCGATACGTGGCAATCGGGATGGGCATTGCCATCGTGAGCGACTTCACCCTGCATCCGGAGGACCACGACCGGCTGGCGGTGGTGCGCCTGGACCACATATTCCCGTCGGCCAACATCGGCGTGTGCACGCTTCGCGGCAAGTTCCACGGCCGCGGCGTCCGCAACTTCATCAACACGCTCGCTGAGAACCTGTCCGGCTTCCACGCCGACCTGTGGGACTGGGACGTGGACCACGGCGGCGAGCCAAGGACGGAGGCCATCGCCAGCGCGACGCAGTAGCCCCACCGTGGCGCCAATTTCAGCGTGGTACACTGAAACTAACCCACAATGGGGGTTCACACCATGCTTGACCGCATCAGCAAAATAATTGCCATCATTGCGGCGAGCGTCGCCAGCGTCGTCATCCTCATCGGCGGCGTCGCATGGGCCATCCGCCTTGACACCGACATGCGGATCGTCAAGAGCGAAGTAGTCGAGCTGAAGGGCGAAGTCGCCGAGCTGCGTCAGGATATGGACGAAGTGAAGGAAAACCAGCGGCTCATCCTGCAAGCCCTGGAAGGATTGCACGTCGCCATCGCAAACCACACCCACGACGCGGACGGCCGTGCGCAGATCCCGCTGTCTAGCCAGTGAGCCTGGAAGCGCTTACATCGCCAGCGCCACCTAGTAACCGGCACCACCCGGACGAGCCAAGAAGTGGGGCGGGTGCTGAACCCGCCCCACTTGCTGTCCGCTAGGGGATCCGCCCCAGGAACTCGGCGCCGCCCCGTGCGACCCAGGCGTTCCACGAGGTCATCAGGAAGCGCGCTCCCTTATCCACGTAGGATGCCACGTTGTCGTCGTTGACCAGGGTGCCGGCGGTGCGTCCGGCGTTCACTATGCGCGCTATGGCGTCGTCGATGGCCGACTGGACTTCGGGGTGACCGACGTTGCCGATGTGACCCATGGTCTGGGCCAGGTCGGTGGGCGCCACGAAAAATACGTCCACGCCGTCAACTTTCAGGATATCGTCCAGGTTGTCCAGCGCGGTGACTTCTTCAATCAGCACGACCACCATGGTCTGGTCGTTGGCCTGGTGCACGTAGTCGGACACTCCGAAGGACTGCCGACCGCCGAACATTCCGCGATACCCTAGTGGGGCGAATTTTGCCGCGCCGACGGCGGCCTCCGCCTCCTCGCGGGTGTTCACGTGGGGCAGCACGATACCCATGGAACCGCGGTCCAGGGTGCGGGTAATCAGCGCGGCGTCGTTGGCGTTGCAGCGGGTGATGGACGCCATGCCCCACAGGTCGCAGGCACGGGTCATGTCGCCCAGGGCTTCCCAGTCCACCGGGCCGTGCTCGCACTCCATCCAGGCGGAGTCAAATCCCAGTGGGCCCAGAAAGTCGATGATCTCGCTGGTCATCAGGCCGGAGATGCAGGTGGCCGGCTGCCCCTGCCGCAACTTGTCCTTGGCCCGGTTCGCACGTATCGCTGCCACGGTAGATCCTCCTGAAAGGTGGGTTCGCGGCAGTATACCAGCATCGGCCCCCAGCACTGCGGCAGTTTGGGCCGCAGTTCAATGGCTACTGTTTCACCTCGTAGCCCCGTGGGGTGACCATGCGTCCGTTGTGGACGTAGGTGTTGGAGTTGCCGATCACCACGGTGGTGAACATATCCACGCCCAGGGCTTCTCCATCTAGCCCGCCCAGGTCGGCGAGGCCCACCGCCTGCTCGGGCCGGTAGGCGTGCCGGACGATGCCCACCGGTGTCTCCGGCGCTCGATGCTTCAAGAAGATCTCCCGCGCCTCGTCGAGTTGGCTCGTGCGCCGCCGGCTGCGCGGGTTGTAGAGCGCGGCTACGAAGTCGCCGGCGGCCGCGGCCTCGAGCCGACGCCGGATTTGCTCCCACGGGGTGAGCAGGTTGCTGAGGCTGATCGCGCAGAAGTCCTGCATCAGGGGCGATCCCAGCAGCGCGGCCGCCGATTGCAGGGCAGACACTCCGGGAACCGACTCCACGGCGGGGTTGGCGCCATCCCAATTGCGGTCCGTAAGGATACGGTACACCGGGCCGGCCATGCCGTAGATCCCGGCGTCGCCGGAGGAAACCACAGCCACGGTTTTGCCCGAGTAGGCGATATCCACCGCCAGGGCGGCGCGTTCCAACTCCTGGCCCAGTTCCATGCTGTGCAGCGTCTTGCCGGATGCCGGCTCCGCCACCTGATCGATGTAGTAGCGGTAGCCGACCAGTTCATCGCTATCTGCGATAGCGGCGGCGGCGGCCGGCGTCAGATGCCCGGCGTCGCCAGGCCCCAGACCGACGAGGTAGAGTTTGCCAGGGTTCATGTAATCACTTTGTCTGATGGAATGCGCGCCACAGCGACGGTAGCACGGTCGGATTTGGTGCGGGGCACGATAACCCCGGATGTTCCGGCTGCCAGCATGGCGGCCGGCTCGGCGACGCCGAACACTCCCAGCAGGTCCCGCGCTGCGGATGCGGTGGGCCGATGGAGGCCAGATGCACTGCCGCCCGTGTCGACGGAGTCGGCCGCTGCGGAGTTCAACTGATCGCTGTCGTAGGTCTCAATGGGCACGGAGAGGGACCCGGCCAGGGCGAGAATCCCGTCTTCGTTGGCCTTGATGTCGACCGTGGCGATTTTGGCCAGGCTCATCGACGCCAGGCCGTTTTCTTCCAGGGTGTGCAGCAGCAGTTCACGCAGGTGGTCTTCCGACACCCCACGCCGGCAACCCACTCCGGCCACCAGTGTCGGCGGGCGGTAGGCTACCAGCGGGCGACCAGTTTCCAGCGCGAACAGCCGGTCTGACACGATGAGCGCAGCCGCGTAACCGGCGTCCTGTACATCGGACAGGTAGGTTACGGGGAATATGCTGGTCGATAACGGGGTATCATCCGGCCAAGAAACTCCTGCTTCGGGGTCGATCCACAAAGCCACCGGGTCGCGGTTTACCACAGCGGCCGCAACGCGGGTGAGGTCGGTTGGTGACGCCTCAGCACGCCAGCCCTCGTCACGTCCGACCAGGTCGATCGCCGTAACGTCCAGCGCATCGGAAGCCGAGGTCACGACGGCCTGCGCGCCTATGGCGTCCGCCACTCGGTTCGCCAGCGCGTCCGCGCCCCCGAGGTGACCGGACAAGACGCTTACGGCGTAGCGCCCGGCATCGTCCACGCATACCACCGCCGGGTCCTGCCGTTTGCTTCCGAGCACCGGAGCGAGCAAACGCACGGCCGCGCCAACGGGCAGAAAGACCACCAACGCTGCGTGCTGCGAGAACAGGTCCTGAATCACCGGGCGCAGGGGCAGGTCGTAATGCTGATGCCCTTCATCGCTGAGGGATGAATTCCCGCCGGTTCGCCGTTCCAGGTACAGAGTGGCGTCGATGATCGACGACACCAGCCGGCGCGCCAGGACCGCGCCCGGCCGGGACACTGCGATGATGGCGATTTGGGTCGGGGCAACTTCCGGAACGGGCATGGCTACGGGCGGTCAGTCGTCGCCGGTCGAGGTATGGACCGCGCGTTCCGGTTGGACTTCGTAACCGCCAGCCTCGTAGAGTTCCGTACGATCAGCAGCGGCGTGGTCGCCCTGGCCGGCGCGGCGGTACAGGTGCGTGTACTCGTCGGAGTACAGATGGGAAACAGCAACCCGCTCGTCGGACTCGGGGTCGAGCAGCTTGGGGTCCACCGCCTTGCCAACGATGATCAGGGCCTGCAGGGTGATCTTGGCGTCGCGCACCTTCTGGGCGATGTCGGTCAGTGTCCCGCGGATGATCTGTTCGTCCGGCCAGCCCACGCGGTAGGCGACGGCAACCGGAGTGTCGGCGGGGTAGCCGGCCTCCTGGAGTTGGTTGGCGATACGGAACATGCGCGTTACGCTGAGGAAGATCACCAGGGTACTTCCGTGGCGGGCCAGTCCGACCAGATCTTCACCCTCGGGCATGGGCACGCGACCCTCGGCGCGGGTCATGATTACCGTCTGGGAAACCTCGGGCACAGTCAGCTCGGACTTGAGCACGGCCGCAGCGGCAAAAGCGGCGCTGACGCCGGGAATGATCTCATAGTCAATTCCTTCCGCTTCCAGTATCCGCATCTGTTCCAGGGTTGCGCCGTACAGCGATGGATCGCCGCTCTGGATGCGGGCCACGGTCTTGCCCTCTGACACCGCTCGCAGGGTGACCTGCATGATTTCGGGCAGGGCCATCTCCTTGCTGCCGTAGACCGCGGCCCCGGGCTTGGCGTAACCGGCGATCTCGGCGGGCACCAGTGAGTCGGCGTAGATGATCACGTCGGCCTCGTCGATGATCCGCTTGGCCTTGAGGGTGAGTAGTTCTGGATCCCCCGGGCCGGCGCCGATGATATAGACCTTGCCGTCGTTAGCCATGTAGTCGCTCCCTTCTATTTATCGTCGTTCATGTCGTCCCGATTGACAACGGTTCGGAACGTCAAGGATAGCCGGCGTTTACGTGGCCGGCGCCCAGTATCCGTTACCTCGGACTTGCGTGGCGCAATGCCGTGTTGCCAGACGGAACGCGCGTCTCCGGTCAGAAGGACGCAGGAACCGCGCCGTAGCAGAGCCGGAGACTTGTCGCGCCAATTCTCGGAGAAATCCATCTCCCAATCGTCAAGCAGGGATATGGTGCAAACCGTCGGCCCAAAGCCGGGATGATCAATGTGCGTAGCGATGCCCTGCCCTGGCAGGTACTCGTTGACAATGACCTGCTCCGGCTCCCGGTCAAACAGCCCGGTTTCGTCATACAGCCTTTGCGCCAAGTCTAGCAACCAGTCCGGCAGCGCGCCAATGTGCATGTCCGGCGTAATGGCCCGCGCCTTGTAGTCATAGCGCCAGCCGTAATGCTGCACCCGGCGGCTGAGGTCGTTCCGCCACTCATCCACGGCGGCGTCAACCCGCTGGACACAGTAGTACTGCTCTTCATGCGTCAGGAAATTCTCCACGAACTTGAGGCCCGACACCGCATCCACTTCCTGTAAGCCAGAGCAGTTGCTGATGTTGAGGTTGAGATGTCGCGACGTGACTGGGCTGGTCGTGTGGTCTGTGACGTCGTCCTCAATAAAAGAGATCTGGGACGTCATTCTTGGACCTCCTGCCGTTAGTGCACCAGAGAGAGCCGAACGACTTTAGCATCGCCGGACTCCACGATAGTCTCGTATCTTACGCCGGCCAGTGCCAAGTTTGATAACAATGCCCACCATCCCCGTGAAAATTCCTCAGATCTGCCGCGAGCATCAATCGCTACCAGATCACAATTGGACTGGCGATCCTGCGATCTAAGGATATGGACTATCACCGATGTGAAATTCAGCATAGCAGATATAGCATCGGGTCCGGTAGATTCAGTCAAGGCTTGAACCAAAACGTGACCGAAAGTGATCATGTAGTCTGTAGGTTCCTGATGATTCTCGATCAAGGCTTGCGAAAGCATTTGCACATCGGTTTCGTAGTGCAATTCTGGGTAATTGGCTACGGCGGCAACAAGCCTGTCGCGCATAAAATAGGCAAGGGCTATCATCGAAGGACTATGGTCTACCCCATACAAGTCGATGCGGTCATATGCGAGATTATAATCAGCAGCCCAGTCCAGCAGAGCCCATGAAAAGATACCAGCTCCGCAACCCATATCTACGTGAGCTAGACGAGCAGAATTCTCGCGCTGAGATATCGGATCTCCCATTATTTCCCGATAGCGGCGGTAACGATAATGGGGTCGGTATGTCCCATTACGCCGGCCCCACTCTAGGTCTATACGCCGGCAGAACCAATCTGTGTGCTGAACGGCTTCTGCAAAACTCGCGCCAGTGCCTACTACGTGGTCATGCCACTGCCCTGATGGCCAGGGTGCTATATTGTACTCGTTCATAATCGCATCCAAGACACCAAAATAAAGGTCCCGAATGCGCGGTGCCGTCTGCCCTTGAAATTCGCTTACCATAACCTACCACTTTTGCACAGAATGACGCGACCAGCACTACCGCCGGATGATAAGCAGGGAGAAGTAATCGAGGTCCTCGGCGGACAGTTCCTGAATGTTGCGGACCACGCGCTCGCTTTCGGTGGTGGCCCGGCGGACGTAGATGGTGCGGCCGGAAAGGCCCAGGCGTTCCAGGTTGGCCAGAGCGTCGAGCAGGGTCCGGTTGACCTTCATCAGGACGATGGTGTCGTAGAGGGCGATGGCCTCGCGCAGGTCGTCGATGCCGTATACGGCGGGCAGGATGGCCAGACGCTGGCCGTGGTGAACCAGTGGCGCCGCCGCCGATGCGGCCGCGGCCATGACCGAGGAGACACCGGGCACCACCTCCACCGAAAGGTGCGGGTATTCCTCCTGGATGGTTTCCAGCACGTAGGCGAAGGTACTGTACAGCATCGGGTCGCCTTCGGTGATGAAGGCCACGTCGCTGCCCGCCTCCAGGCGGGTGGCGAGTTCACGGGCGGCGCGTCGCCAGACCTCGCCGGCAGCATCCTCGTCATTGGTGGGGAACTTGGCGCGCACGACCTCCTGGCGGGACTCGTCGATGATGCCCTTGATAATGGTGTATGCATAGCTTTCCGAGCTGATGCCGGCCTGGGGCACCCAGATCACCGGTACCGACTGCAGGACCCGTTGCGCCTTCACGGTAAGCAGTTCCGGGTCGCCGGGACCGACGCCGACGCCGTAGAGGCGTCCAGGTTGAGAGGCCGTGGTCATTCCTGCTGTCCCCACACTATGAACACCGGGTTCATCGCTTCCAGCCGCAACGCGCCGTCGGGTAGCTCACGCCCACGGGCGGCGGAAACAACGGTCATCTCCGGCGACATCCCCGCGTCGCACAGTGTGCGGTAGGTTTTGCCGGCGCGCTCCATGGCGGCGAAATTGGCAACCACGCGGCCGCCGGGTTGCAAGCGACTGAGTACGGTGTCCAGTATGTCCGGCATGGCGGCACCGCCGCCGCCAATGAACACGGCGTCCGGATCCGGCAGATCGCGCAACGCGTCAGGAGCCGCGCCGATCACCACGGAGACGCGGCCGTCGCCGTATCGGGCCACGTTGTTGCGGAGCAGGTCCGCGCTGTCGGCGTCCTTGTCTATCGCGTAGACGCAGCCGGCGTGAGCGATGCGCGCCGCTTCCACGGCGACGGATCCGGTGCCGGCGCCGATGTCCCAGACCAAGTTGTCGGGGCGCAGTTGCAAGGCGTACAGGCTCACCGCCCGCACCTCGGACTTGGTGATCTGGCCCCGCACCGGACGGCGCTGCTCGAAGGCATCGTCGGACAGGCCCAGGGCCCGGCCGACGGTCTGCGCCGTTTCCACGGGGAGATCAGCCCTGACCATCGGCCACTGCTGCCGAGGGGGACCGCATGGGTATGCCGTCTGGCGAGGTGCTCGCCGATCCGAGGAGGTTGCCCTCGAAGTCGAAGCACAGGGCGTCCACGATGATCGCCTCGCCGCCGTCGCCCAGGTATTTCTGGGCCTCGGAGCAGACCATCTGGCACATCAGCGGGAATACTCCCATGACGTCATGCTCCTGGGCCAGTTCCTGGAAGTGTCGGCCGCTGGCCGCATCCGCCATTTCGGCCTGGAGTTCGGCCGAGGCGCCGCATTGACCGGCGAGACCGGCCAGGAAACCGCAATCGACCTGGTTCCCGGCGACATGGGTAACAAAGTAGCCCATGGCCATCTTGGAGAACTTGCCCACCATGCCCACGTGGGCCACGCGCTTGATGCCCTTGTTGACGCAGCGTTTCATGGACGGACCGGAGAAGATGCCAGCCTCGATGTAGGCCATGTCCGGTAGATCCAACAGCTGGCGAGTGTATTCCTCGCTGCGCGTGCCGGTGGACAGCACCAGGTGGTCCAGCCCGTTGGCGGAGGCCACGTCGATGGCCAGGTGGACGCTGGCTCGCCAGGCTGCCGTGCTGAAGGGCTGCACTACCCCGGTGCTTCCCAGGATGCTGATGCCGTTCAGGACGCCCAACCGGGCGTTGGTGGTCTGCTTGGCGATCTCCTCACCGTCCGGGACGGAGATGCGAGCGCGGACACCGGTATCTGCCGGCCAGCCACATTCCACCAGGCCCTCGGCCACGGCATCGGCCATCATGCGACGAGGCACTCGCGTAACGGCGGGCTCACCGACCTCGATGCCGGTGCCAGGTCGCGTGACCGTGCCGACACCCGGGCCGCCGGTGATATGCAGGCCCTTGTTGCCGTCGGGCAGCCGCCAAACGCCCACGACTATCTCCGCGCCGTGGGTAACATCGGGGTCGTCACCACCGTCCTTGATGGCCGAGCAGCGCACGCCTTCCTCAGGCTGCATCGCCCAACTGTTGTGCACCTTGAGGGTGGCCCGGCCCGTTCCCCCGGGCAATGGCACGGATACCTCGTCGGGAGCCTTGCCGGACAGCATCAGGATCACCGCCGCCTTGGCTGCTGCCGCCGCGGTGGTTCCGGTGGTGTAGCCGGTGCGCATGCCGCGCGGATCGCGCTTGGTCGGGCGCGAGTAGTCGCTTTCGGGACGCTGGGCGTCGCTATTTGGGGCGGGAATAGTCATCGAGTCCACTGTATATGCTTGGCAGCCGCGGCGCGGAGGCGCAAGGATCGCCTAGCCTTGGTCCTGCAGCCGGCGCACCAACTCACGCAGGCGTTCATTCTCGGCCGTCAAGGCAGCCTGCTGAGCCTCGTGCGCAGCCCTCTCCGCGGCCATGGCCGCCTGTGCCTGCCGCCAGTTTTCCAGGTATCTGCGCTCTATAGGATCGTAAAATCGAGGCCAGCCTTCGTCCCAACTCAGGAACAGTCCTAACAACTCGCTGTAACCCTTCAGAATACCGTCGGGTTCGGTGGTAAGTTCAACGGCCCGATACGAGCCATCGCGCAGGACGCCACCGGATAGCGGCTCCCCGTGGTGATTGCCGCCGCTGGGGTCGAACCGCCAGTACTCCGGAATGCCGATGGACGCGTACACGCCTGGCTTGACCCGGGTATCCTCGGAGCCGGTGCTCCCCGATCCCACTTCCAGGGCCAGATCAGGTGGCTTGCCCGCCTCCCAGGGGAGATACAGCAAGCGGCGGCGGATGGCCATCTGGTCGACGCCAAAAGCCAGGTAGATGTCGGGCTGGCGGCGCACGTTCAGGTTGGCCGGGTCGTAGCACAGGATGGTGTTGCTGCTGAGGAACACATCAGGACGGTTCCAGAAGTCGGTGAAGCGGCTGGAGAGAATGCCGAGGATTTCCTGTACGACCAGTTCCTGTTCCATGGCGTCCGGCATCGGCTCCGGGTCATCTGGATTGTAGTCCAGCGCGGCGTAGTCAATCTCGCCCTGCCGAACGTAGGGCAGCATGGTGAATGTTGACGCCGTTGTGGTCATGGCAAACGTTCCCCGGTCTGGTAGTGATGCCAGTATGATGGTATCACACCCTGATCTCAGGCCGCCCTCGCTTGGGCTTCGCGGACCCGGTCGCGGGCCACCGAGACCAGCCGGTCGTCCACCCCTAGAGGCGGCGCGACGGACATGGGGACATCGGGATAGGATTCCTGGAGCTGGCGCATGGTTCCCAACACGTTGCGTCGCAGGATCATCCCGGGGAAGAAAACGTAGGGAACGCAGATGATGCTGCTCGCCCCTCGTTTGTTGACCAGTTCGGCGGCAGCGTGCTCCATGGTCGGATCGCCGTAGTGGGACTGGGCCACCTCAACCGCGTACCTGTCCCCCAGGTCGCGCTCGACCCAGCTGCCCAGTTCCTTCAGCCACAGGCAATCATCGTATCGGGTCTGGGTGCCGGCTTTGACCAGCAATATGCCCACCGGACCGCCGTCGGCCGGCTCGCGCACCGCCTGGGGCAGGGCGGCGACGCGTTCGCGCACCAACTCTGCGATGCGGACGTCCGCGCCCAGACCATCGGCCAGCCGGACTTCGACGCCGGGCGCTTTCGCCGCGATGTCTTCCAGAACCTCGTCCATTTCCAGGGTGGCGTGCTTCCCGTTGCCCAGCAGATAGGGTGCGATCACCACACGGCTCAGCCCTGCGTCGGCCAGGATGGAAACGGCTTCGGGCGGATGGGGTGGCAGGAACTCCAGGCAGGACACGATGACCTGCTCTGCGTCATCTCCCAGCGAATCGGTCAGACGGCGGGCCGCTTCGCGCAACCCCACCGGCGTGTTGGGGCAACCCAGGCACCAGGCCGGGAACCGGGGTCCGTCAGCCGCCCAGGCGCAGGAACACTCGTCGCGACTGGCGCCCCGCTGGCTGCCGTGGCACAGCAGCACCACGCCCCAGCCTCCGGATCCGTTGTTGGTATGGTCGGCGTCGGGCATAGCGGCTCAGTCCTCCAGCAGGTCCAGCAGGGCGTTCACGGTGGCAGCAGCGGCAGAGCTCCCCCCGCGTCGTCCCAGGATGGTGATGTGCGGCACTTTTCTTGCAGCCAGTTCGGCCTTGGATTCAGGGCAAGCCACGAAGCCCACGGGCATCCCGATCACCACGGCGGGCGACACCTGGCCGGCATCGATCAGGTCCAGCAACGCGAGAAGGGCCGTGGGGGCGTTTCCGATGGCCAGCACGGCTCCGTCCATTTGCGGGGCCAACTCACGCACGGCGGCGACGCTGCGGGTGGTGCCCTCGCGGCGGGCGCGCTCGGCGACCTCCGGCGCGTCGATGAGGCACGCGGTTTCCACCCCGCGGCGGGTCAGCGCAGCCCGAGAGATGCCCACCTGAACCATGCGCACGTCGGTGACGACACGGCCAACGTCTCGCAGAGAAGCCAGCGCCGCGTCTACGGCGCCGTCGCTGAAGCGCACATCGGCGGCGATGTCTGGGTCTCCTTCGGCGCGGACGATGCGGTGCAGCACGTAACGTTCCGCTTCCGGAAGGCTTGATGCGACAGAGTCCCCTTGCAGGCTGTCGGCCACCATGACCAGGCTCTGGCGGTCGATCTCCTCCGGGAGCAGGGCGTATTTTTCAACGAGGGTCATTAGGCTAGGCACCTTGAGGGTTTCTATCGACAGGCTATCGCGCCTGATCGCGATGCCCCATGGCAACCGTGAGGATCTTACCGATCACAAGGGCGTGGAGTTGACGCTCTGTAACCTGATCGTTGAGTGAATTAGCGATAGACCGCTACGTTGATTAGTCGGTGATTGACCGGATCCACGCCCAAGCGTAACCCCTGCAAGGTGTCGCTGCCCAATAGTTTCGGACAATTATCCTCGCCGAACACGAAAAGGCGGGTCAGGTCTTCCCCGTTGTAGTGGATGCGAACTTCTCCCAATTCCACTGTCGTTTGTGTGCCGTCGGCCAAGTCGGCAAGGAGTCGCGGAAATGTGGGAACCCAGCCCAGATCCCTCAGCAATTTGCCGGGAAGCTGGCTATAAGAAGCTCCGGTATCGACCCGCATATCTATGTGCCGCAGGTCTGAGCCGTCCGCTGCCCAAACTCCAAGTATTGCGCGTACCTCGCCCATGTTGACTACCTACCCCACCACCACGTTCACCAGGCGGCCGGGGACGTACACCACGTTGCGCACCGTCTTGCCGTCGATGTGGGTCCGGATTCGCGGACTCTCCAAGGCGCGTTCGCGAGCGTCGTCATCGTCGATGCTGGCGGGTACCGTGATCCGATCGCGCAGCCGGCCGTTGACCTGCACCACCAGGGTGAGCTCGTCTTCGGCAGCGAGTTCGTCGTCCCAACCGGGGAAGGGCTGCTGGTGGACACTGTAGCCGTGGCCGCTCTTTTCCCACCACTCTTCCGCAACGTGGGGCGCGATGGGGGCGAGCATGAGCAGGAACTTCTCGATACAGTCGCGCCAGTTGGTGCTGTCCACCGAGCCGTCGTTCCACACCCGGCTCAGGTGGTTCACCAACTCCATCAGCGAGGCGATGGTGGTGTTGAATTTGAACTTGTCTAGGTCTTCGTAGCACTTGCGAATGGTCTGGTGCAGTATGCGCTGGGTTTCGCGCACCGTCGCGGCGTCGGTGGCGCTGTCGTCCAGATGCGAGGCATCGTGTTCCACCAGGCTCCAGGCGCGATTGAGCCAGCGCACGACACCGTTGATGCCTTCATCGCTCCACGGGCCGCCCTGGTCCCAGGGCCCGATGAACATGAGGAAGCAGCGCACGGCGTCAGCGCCTACCTGGCCGACCACGTCGTCGGGGTTGACCACGTTGCCGCGGCTCTTGCTCATCTTCTCGTGGTCGCTGCCGAGGATGACCCCCTGGTTGAACAGGCGCAGGAACGGCTCGTCGATGTTGAGCATGCCCATGTCCCGCAGCGACTTGATGAAAAACCGACTGTAGAGCAGGTGCATCACCGCGTGCTCGGCGCCGCCGGTGTACTGCTGGACGGGCATCCAGTCGCCGGCCACGCCGGGCTCGTAGGGCCCGTCACCGTACTGCGGGGTGCAGTAGCGGAGCATGTACCACGACGAGTCCATGAAGGTGTCCATGGTGTCGGTTTCACGACGACCCGGTCCGTCGCAATTCGGGCAGACCGTGTTCACGAAGGTCTCGTTGATAGCCAGCGGCGATTCGCCGGTGGGCCTGAACTCCGCGTCCTCGGGCAGCAGTACGGGCAAGTCCGCTTCGGGGACTGGTTGTACGCCACATTCGTCGCAATAGATCATGGGAATGGGCGTGCCCCAGTAGCGCTGTCGGGAAATCAGCCAGTCGCGGAGGCGGTAGGTTACCGCGCGGCGGCCCCAGCCCCGTCGTTCCACGTCATTGGCGATGGCCTCCATTCCCTCTTCGTTGGTCATGCCCTCGTACGCGCCGGAATCGGTCATGAATCCATCACCGATGAAGGCTTCCTCGGGCGGGCTTCCGTCCCAGGTTATGGGAGCGATCACGGTGCGGATGGGCAAGCGGTACTTGCGGGCGAAATCGAAGTCGCGGTGGTCGTGGGCCGGAACGCCCATCACCGCGCCGGTGCCGTAGGTGGTCAGGACATAATCTGCCACGTAGATGGGCACCTTCTCGTTATTCAGGCGGTTGCGCGCATAGGCCCCGATGAAGACGCCGGTCTTCTCCCGCTCGGCCGAAAGCCGGTCGATCTCGGAGGCGGCGCGGGCCTGATCGACGTAGGCTTCGACCTCCGCTCGTCGGCTTTCCGAGGTGAGCTTGGACACCAGGGGGTGCTCCGGCGCCAGCACGAGGAACGTCACGCCGAATATGGTATCGATGCGCGTGGTGAAGGTGCGAATCTCCCGTTCTTCGATATTGTAGTCGGAGATGTCGAACCCGATGTCCACGCCCTCGCTGCGGCCGATCCAGTTTCGCTGCATGGTGAGGATCTTGTCGGGCCACTCATCCAGCGTATCAAAGTCCAGCAGTTCGTCGGCGTAGTCGGTGATGCGGAAGAACCACTGCTCGAAGTCGCGGCGGGTGATGGGCGTCTCGCACCGCTCACACTCGCCGTTGAGCACCTGCTCGTTGGCCAACACGGTCTGGCACGACGGGCACCACACCACGGGCGCCTTCGCGCGGTAGGCCAGGCCCTGTTCGTACAACTTGATGAAGAACCACTGGTTCCAGCGGTAGTACTCCGGCAGACAGCAGACCACTTCCCGGTCCCAGTCGTAAATCGCGCCGATGGAGCGCAGTTGCCGGCGCATGTTCTCCACATTGGACATGGTCCACTCGTAGGGGTGGATGCCGCGGGATATGGCGGCGTTTTCCGCGGGCAGGCCGAAGGCGTCGAAGCCAATGGGGTGCAGCACGTTGTAGCCCTGCATCCGGCGGAACCGGGCGTGGGCGTCCGACGGCGCCATGGCGTACCAGTGGCCGATGTGCAGGTCACCGGACGGGTACGGGTACATGGTCATTTCGAACCATTTCGGGCGCGGGTCGTCGTCGTCCACGCGGTAGATCCCGTCCCGTTCCCACCGCTCCTGCCACTTGCGGTCGATCCCGACCGCGTCGAATCGGAGCTCAACTTGACGCTGGGCTGTGGTCATAAAAAGGCAACCCTCAACAACGTGGGCGCGGGCGGCAGCGGCGATTGCGCCCAGAAAACGTACGTCTGGCGACCCTCAATATAGCACAGGCATATTCGGGACACCGCAGCGTCCTACAGTATACCACCCGGACGGCAGAGCCGACTGTCCGGCGTCCGATAGCCCGGCCAGAGGCCAGGCATCAGCGCCCACCCGGTTTGCGGCGGGGCAACGTCAGAAGCAGGATTTACGGGATTTTATGATTTGGCAGGATTGGGAGATCTTCATCTCAGAACGGTTCCAATCCTGATAATCCCCAAATCTTGAAAATCCTGCTTCTGACGATTTGCGGAGATGGGCACGGGCGAGCGAGCGGGACCGACCGCACCCACACGCCCAGTCCGGCGTGTTTCCGTCAGTCGTCCAGGTGAATGGTGGCCGTTACGCGGGGGACATCGCCAACCACCCGCGTGGTGTGGCCGTGGCCGGTGAGGTCCTCGGCGAGGTTCACGTCCCCCGGTCCCAGACGGTGAACGGTACCGTCGGCCAGGCCGATTTCCGCTTCTCCGGAAAGGGTGATGATGTACTGGCGGCGGGGCGCCACGTGCCAGTCGCTGAAGTACCCCGGAGGCGAGGCCCGGAATATGATGCCCTTGGCGTCTTGCACTTGGCTCCACACCGGATGGGACGGTGGATCAATCTCTTCGATGTGGGAATGGCCGTCATCGCCGGTGTACAGACGTATGGAACCCATGATGCCCCCTCTTGTGACGTGGTTTCACGCTGGATGTTAACACAAACCCGGGAGCGTGGCCCGAACCGCACCGACGTGCGCGAAGACCGAGACGATTGCAATTGACATATCACCGCGCCCCGTCATAATGACGCTGCCTGAGTTTGGCACGCGAACCATCCCTGCGCCCGGCATCCCCAATTTGCGCCTCAACTAGTGTCCGGTGCTTCCCAGTGAACGACCCGTCTCACGGTAACGCCGGCTCGAGCGATCCGGAAGCGGCAGCGGCTCTTGGCCGGCCCGGCGAGAACGGTTCGTCGTGGCGAGTGCGACGGGTCGACCCGGTTCGTATTCCGATCCGTCGCCACCGCGCCCCTCCGCGGCGTTGGTCGTCTACGCCGCTGCTGCTCCTCCTCACGTTCCTGCTGCTGAACGTGATTGGCGGGGCCATGCTGGCCCTGCCCATAGCCGCCGCCGACGGAATCGCGGCGAGCCTGCGGGTGGCCTTCTTCACCGCGATTTCGGCCTCCACCGTCACCGGACTGACGGTGGTGGATACGCCCGAATTCTGGTCCCAGTTCGGGAAGGCGGTCATCTTCGTGCTGATGCTGGTGGGAGGCTTGGAGTTCATCACGGCGGCCACCGTGTTGATCGCTTTCATCGGCAGACGCGCCACGGCGTTGGAAGAGGACGTGTACCAGGACACCGTTGGAGACGTCTCCGCGCGGAACCTGACGCGGGTGGCGCGCAACATCGTGGTTGCGTTCTTCATCGGCTACATAGTGGGCGCCGCCCTGATTTTCCTACGCATGCGGTCGGTGGCGGACTTTACTCTACTGGAAGCCGTCTGGCAGTCGCTGTTCCTCTCGGTGTCGGCGCTCAACAACGCGGGATTCTCGATCCTGCCCAACGCGCCCGGCGGCGGCAATGCGGAAACTTTGGGAGCGCACCCGTACCTGATGTGGGTCATAACGCCGCTGATCATCGCCGGCGCCCTGGGATGGCCTTTCATCATGGACATGCGCCGCAACTGGAGCCCGAGCCGGTCCCGGCGGCGCTTGATGGGGCTCTTCCTGTTCAATTTCCAGCGGTTCAGCCTCGACACCAAGCTGGTGATTATCCTGACCACGTTCCTCTACGGGTTCAGCGCGCTGGCGTTCCTGTTTGCCGAGTGGAACGGCGTGCTTTGGGACCATTCCGGCCACGGCGTCTTGGGCTCGGCGATTTTCCACGGCGTCAGCGGGCGCACAGCGGGTTTTGCTGCCCTGGACTGGAGCGCCACCCGCGACTTCACCCAACTGGTGTTCGCCGGCCTGATGTTCATCGGCGGGTCCACCGCGTCAGTGGCCGGAGGGATCAAGGTCAACACGGTGGCGGTGCTCCTGGCGGCGGCCCGTTCCTCCGCCCTGCGGAACCCCACCACGGAAATATTCCGGCGGGAGATTGCCCCGGTGCTGGTTTCCCGCGCGTTGCTGGTGGCGTTGCTGGGCGTAACGTTCCTCGCCGTCGTGCTGCCCATCCTGACCTACACCGACCCTCACCTGCCCTTTTTGCCGTTGATGTTCGAGACGGTATCGGCCTTCGGCACCAACGGAATGTCTACGGGAGTATCCGGCGAACTCAGCATGGCCGGCTCTATCATATTCATGCTTACGATGCTGGTGGGCCGGGTCGGGCCGCTGACCCTGGTCATGCTGCTCACTCCCCGAGAGGACGCCACCTACCACTACCCCGAAGAACCCGTTAGAATTGGATAACTATCATGGCTAAGCAAGTATGCGTAATTGGATTGGGCCGGTTCGGCTCGAAGCTGGCCAGTACGCTGTTCCAGCGGGAGCACGAGGTGCTGGCCATTGACCAGGACGAGCAGCGCGTGCAGGAAATGCTGGGCCGCGTCACCTATGCCGTCGAGGCCAATGCGACCAACGAGACGGCCCTGCGCGACCTGGGCGTGGGAGACATGGACGTAGGGGTCGTGGCGCTGGGCAGCCAGATCCAGTCCAGCATCATCACCACCATGATGCTCAAGTCCATGGGCCTGCCCTACGTCATCGCGCGGGCGACCGACACCCAGCATGCGGAGATACTGCACCGCGTGGGCGCGGACAAGGTGATCTTCCCCGAGGAAGAGGCCGCCGAGCGGGCCGCCAGCCTGGATCTGAGCCCCAACTACGTCGAGTTCATGCACATCACCGATGACACCGGCGTGCACAAATTGCGGCCGCCGGAAAAGATGCGCGGGATGTCCCTGCGGGACGCCGGCCTCGTCTCCGATTCGATACGCCATCACGTCTCGGTGATGGTCATAAGGCGCGGGCATGAATACATCATCAACCCGGCTGAAGACGAAATGATCGACGATGGCGACATCCTCGTGGTGGTTGGCAGCCACGAAGATGTCGAGAGGGCGTTTGCCCGGTGACCGCGGGCCCGCCCCGGATGACGGGGTAATCCTATGAGCAACAGCATCGGATACCTGGGACCGGCTGGAACCTACACGGAGCAGGCGGCCCTGCTCTACTCGCCCCAGGGTGTCCTGACGCCGTACCCATCCATTACAGCCGTGGGCGCGGCCGTTTCCAACAACGAGGTGGACGCCGGGGTGGTGCCCATTGAGAACAGCCTGGAGGGATCGGTCACGTTCACGCTGGACCTGCTCATCGCGCAGTCCGGCCTGTCCATCCAAAACGAGGTGGTGATCCCCATCGACCACTACCTGGTTGCCGCGCCCGGTGTGGCGGTCGAGTCCGTTGAGGTGATTTACTCGCATCCGCAGGCCCTGGCCCAGTGCCGGGAGTACCTGGAAGCACATTTTCCCGCAGTCCCGCGCGAAGCGTCCCTGAGCACGTCCGCCGCCGTCGCCGACATGCAGGGCAGCCGGGTTCCGGCCGCGGCGATCTGCCCCCAGCGGGCCGCCGAAATCTACGATGTGCAGATCCTGGACCGCGGGATACAGGACAACACGGCGAACCAGACCCGATTCGTCGTCCTCGCTCACGCCGATCACGCTCCCACCGGCCATGACCGCACATCCATCTGCTTCTCATTCACGGTGGACCGTCCCGGGAACCTCTACAGCACCATCGGCGAATTCGCCAGCCGGAACATCAACCTGGTCAAGATCGAGAGCCGCCCGACCAAGCAGGAACTGGGCAGGTACATCTTCCTGATAGACTGCGAAGGCCATCGGCACCAGCCGGAGGTTGCCGCCGCGTTGGAAGGTCTGCGCCGGCGGACGGACATGTTGAAGATATTGGGGTCCTATCCTTTCTGGGAACCCCACTCCGAGTAACGGTGGCGCGGAATAATTTCCGCAGAGTCGGCGCAGCGCTGACTGGCATCCGTAACGCGGGCATCAGCGTATTTCGGGTACCGCTCCGCTCGCTCTTTTTGGTTCGGGGCGACAGCATGCGCCCCACGCTGCGCGACGGCGACCTGATACACGTGCGCCGCGCGTCGAGCAGAGGCACAAGTTTCGCGCGGGGATCGATCGTAGTGGCGGAGATGCCCTCACCGTCAGGAGATAACAGTCTGTTGATCAATGTGAAACGTGTAGTCGGGTTGCCTGGGGAGTTAGTTCGTGTCGACGGTGACGGCGCCGTGTCGACAGAGGGGACATTGCTGGCGGAACCGTACCTGGCGGCCGGAACGCAGCCCGCTGCTCCCGGGCTGTCGTGGTTGTGCGACGACAACGAATACTTCCTGGTGGGAGATAACCGCGCCGACAGCGGGGACAGCCGGCGATACGGTCCCGTGCCGGACTCCAACATTGTCGGCAGAATGCTGCTCAGAATACCAACCCATCGCCTGCTGGGCCGCAGTTCGCCGCATCGCATCGACTGATCCGACCGATCACAGATGGCCTCCTTAGAAGCCAAATTGCACCAGGCCGCCGACTGGGCGACCCGCAACCGCCGGTTGCTGCGGATTCGGCCGGTGCTTCGGGCCCTGCGTATCCGCCGCTACATCCAGCGGTTGGCGCAACGCCGTAGCTCGGTGCGATTGGTGCTGGCAACGGTTTCGGCGGTTACGCAGAACGATAACCAACAACTCATGGCCGGCGTGGCCTACTACGGCATGGTGTCCCTGCTGCCCTTCTCGGTGGTAGTGTTACAGATCCTGCCCCTGCTGCTCGGCGAGGAAGGCGCCCGGACTTGGTTCTCCGCCATTTCCTCCGGCGTGTTGCCGCCCAACATCGACGTGTCCACATTGTGGCCGGCCCAACCGCCAGCAGTGGCCGGGGCCACGGGTCTGGTCGCCTTTCTCGGCCTGCTCTGGGGTAGTTTCAAGCTGTTCGGCGCCGTGGGGCTGGTGGTTAATCGCGCCTGGGGCATAGAACCGTCCCAGGTGGGCATCCTGGGCAAGACGCGAGAGTACCTGTTCCTGAGCGCCATGGCCCTCGGGTTGCTGGTCTCGACGGTGCTCACCTACGTTACGATGCCCCACATCACCGTCTACGTCCTGCGGTCGATTGAGCTGGGCGGCCTGGCCAACGCAGTTGAGGCGCAGCGCTGGTGGCCCAGCCTGCTGGCGTGGGCGCTGTCCGTGATCGTGTTCCTGCTGGTGTACCGTTACGTCCCCGAGCGGCCGGTACTCTGGCGGTTCGCCATCGTGGGGGCGGTCAGCGCCAGCATCATCTTCGAGGCGGCCGCCTACGTATTCGCCCTCTTCTTTTCCTACATTGCGCCGCAGCGTCTGTTCTACGGCCCCCTGGCATCGGTGCTGATCATTCTGATCTGGCTGTTCGTCTCAGCGCTGACGCTGGTATCGGGCGCCGTGCTCACCGCTTACGCCCAGAGCATCTACCGGGGCGACGGCCCGCGGCCGAGAACGGGTTGGTTCCTGGGCACGGGCAGCCGGGACAACTCGCGATTGGAGTGAGCGATGCAGAGAGGCGGTTTGGTACGATGGAGCAAATAATGGCTGACTGTGCCCGAGGCCGCGGTCGTCGGCATGGAGCTGGACATCAGGCTGCCAAAGTTTCCCACCTACCCTGGCAACCGCCCCGCCGACGCCAGCCGGTTTGAGTTGGGGATTGCCCCGCGACGTCGGCGGCTGAATAAGCACGATCGGGAGCGATGGGTATGGGCGTAACGTACGCCAGGGGCAACATCATCGGCAGGTCAGAAACCCGCGAGTATGATTTTCTGGTGGACACCGGGTCTACCTGGATGACTCTGCCGCTGGCTGAAATCACCGGACTGGAATTGGAAGAAATAATCGGCGGTGTCGTCGCCATCGAAACGCCTACTGAGATTATTCGCCGGCATTCCTATCGGGCGGCTGGTACACTGGAAGGCGCACCTTTTGAAGCCCGTATCGTACCTGCCAGCAGGCCCATGGTCGGCTACGAGTTGCTGCAAAAGCTTGGTTTCGTGGTTGACCTGACAGCCGAGCGTATCGTGCTTCGGACGGAATGGCTCCCCGATCCCCCATAGTCCAGGAGGTTTCACCATCGTGGATGCTTACATCAACGGCAGCATTGGAATGGTTGGCGCGGCAACGACCTGGACGTTAGACTTCTTGGTGGTTAAAGATTCCCACCACATCGGCCTGCCTCAATCCGACATCGACGCATTGGGCTTGAAACCGTCCCTGTTCGCTACGCCGAAGGAACTGGGCGGTCACACTCGGACGCTTGAAGACAGGGCTTACGAAGCCGGAGCACACTTCGACAGGTGCTACATTGAACTGGACGTGCGACCAGAGCCAGTGCCCACAGTTGGCGCTACAGCGCTGCGCAAGCTGGGGTTCGAGATTGACTTGGAGCAAGGGCGCATTGTCAAACCGGCTAAACCGCTAAAAATCCAGCGGGGCCTGATGCCATATATGCTGGATGTATCGGATTTGCGGTCCGCTGATTGACGCTACGGGCTGGGGACCGCGCTTGTCGCCAGCTCGACCCAGCGGCGAAATTGGGCTGGCGCTTTCGCTATGACCTCTCTTTTGGAGGAAACACGATGAACGTGATGCAGGATTTTGACGACAGCAAATTGTACGAATCCATTTTCGGCGAAAATCAGAGGTGGAGGCCGGGCCAGTCAGACGTCAGCACATATAGGCCGCCGTGGGATGATGGATGGAGTGCTATGGCAAGCGCGAACAAAGAAGCGGCAGACCACTTGGTTGATTGGCTAGTTAATGGTCCACAGCCCAGACCTATGAGCGGATCGCACTTGACCTATCCAATCATGTCTCTTTACAGGCATTATTTGGAGCTGAGCCTCAAGGGGCTTCTAATTGACCTGCAAGAATGGGATGGCCTGGCAAAAATCTTGTCGGGTGAAAACGATGCGCAGCCAAAGCGCAAATTCGATCATCAGCTGCTGGCCCCTTGGAGAATGATCCAAACTTTGCTATGTAAGATCGATGCAGGCGAGCTAGCCATTGAAGGAGTACGTAAAGAAATCAACGAAAAATACGATGCGATTGGGAACCGCATCAAAGAATTCAACGACATAGATGAGCGAGCTACCAGCTTCAGGTATCCCGTGGAGAGGACAAACGGAGAACCTACTTTGGGCATTCCCTTATCCAATGATGAGTTGCTCCAAGTGAAAAGCGTCGTAAATGCTTTGGAGTTCTACTTATCAGGCATCAGCTGCGGTGTTGCTGAAACAACCAGTGCATTATTAGATGAACTGGCAATTGAAGGCAAGCTTGTCGCCAAGCATCATTTGGACGCGCAATGATTGTACGCTTTCCAGATGCGTTAGCCTTCTCCCACAGGAGTGACAGATAAGCGTTCTCGACGATGCTCGACCAACTTTCGCGCAAAGAGGAGAAACCCTATGGCAACGGATTTGAGCTTCCTACACGATGTGATCGGCAACATTATGACCATCGAAAAGTGCCGTCCTTACGCCGAGCAGGACTCGGACGAAATCGGGTTGTCAGTGGTCGGCAGGATGAACCCGGATACCGGGGAAGTGGAAAGCCTGGAGATTTTGTCTTATTCCCACCTGATCCTGAGCCGCGATCCGATCCGGCTGGAAATCCCCGTTGCGCCCGGCCTCATCTGCGGCGAGCCGGCGGCCGCGGAACTCCACTGCCTGACACCGCCCGATTCAGAGTGGCTGACCTTCCCGGCGGACGCTGAAATCGTCGAGCTGTACATTCCCGGCTGGACCGAAACGGCGGAACCGTCGCCAGCCTGATCCTGCCCATCCCGTACAACCGTGCAAGCGTAATAGCATGACGACACTATCTGCCCTGCCCAACCTGCGCGTCCTGGAGATCGCTTCCCTCATCCCTGGCCCCTACTGCGGCAAGCTGCTGGCGTCGTTGGGAGCTGAGGTCATCAAGGCGGAACCGCCCGGCGTCGGTGACCCAGCCCGCCGTCGTGGCCCGTTCCCCGGTGATGAGCCCCATCCCGAGCGCAGCGGCCTGTTCCTGTACATCAACACCGGCAAGAAGGGCATCACGCTGGACTTGGAAAATCCATCCGGCCGGGATTTGCTGCGTCAACTGGTCGCCCGCGTCGATATGGTGGTGCATGATTACACGCCGGCCAACGCCGCCGCGGTCGGCCTCGACTCCGACTCCCTTCTCGCCGCCAACCCTGATGTCATAGTCACCGCCGTCACCCCCTTCGGCAGCAGCGGCCCCTACGCCGACTACCGCGCCGGACACCTGGCCGTGTTTCACGCCGGGGGAGAGGGTTGGCTGCTGCCCAACGGGGTGGCGCTGGACACCTTCCCGGACCGGCCGCCCATCGTGGCCGGCGCCAACATGGGCGACTACCAGGCCGGCCTGACCGCTGCCGTGGGCGCGTTGGCCGCCGTCTACAACCGCCTGGGAGCGACGGACTCAGCTCAGGGTCAGGTCGTGGACGCCTCGGCCCAGGAGGCCCAGCTGTCGGTGGGCTACATGCCCATCCAGCGGCACGAGTCGGAGGGCATCACCGAGACCCGCTTCTCCCGCTACTTCCGAGTCGGCGGTGTGCTGCCGGCGTCCGACGGCTACGTGGAACTGCTGACCCTGGAGCCGCGTCAGTTCGAGGGCCTGCTGGCCTTCATGGGCAACCCCGACTGGGCATCGCCCGAGATGTTCAGCGACCCGGCCACCCACGGCCCCGAACTCAACCGGCACATGCGCGAGTGGTTCGCCCAGCACACCCGCGAGTGGCTCTATGCCGAAGGCCAGGCCCACGGCGTCCCCATCGCGCCCTACTACATGCCGTCCGAGGTATTCCAGAGCCCCCAGCAACGCGAACGTGGCTTTTACTCCGAGGTGGAACACCCGGCCACCGGCCCCCTGGAGTACACCGGCGCCCCCTTCCAGCTCAGCGAGACTCCTACCATGCTGGCCCGGGCACCCTTGCTAGGCGAGCACAACGCGGAGGTGTACTGCGGGCTGCTGGGTTACACGCGGCAGGATTTGGCGGCGCTGGCGCGCGCAGGAGCGCTGTGATGGTGTCCAAGAGAGCGTGTGACAAATAGTTCAGGCAGGCTCTGGATATTGGCGGCATCAACCACCGCCGCCAGCAGCAGTCCCATAGCGCCCACCATCTGACGTTTTCGTCCGGTTGCCCGTTTGCCAGCGTCGTAGCCTCTGGGTCCCCTTTTCCTTACTGTTGAATCGGTCATAGCTGCGCCGGCCGGAGACCCTGGCGCAGGACAGTGGCAGCGGTGGGTCCATTCCTTCGCTTGGGGCAAAACGCGGCGCCCTGGCTGGGTTAGGTTATTTGGTTCGGGCGCAAAATATATATTATGTAATACAAAAAATTGCGCATATTATACTTACGTCATTCAGGTCATACGGTAACATCGGGCCAGGCGCAGGTGTGCGGAGCGCCCAGTGGCATGACCGCCACCGCTCAAACTGGCGCCAAACGTTTATAGGACGTTCACATCAATATCGTGAAACCTCAGGCCATGGCTTTGCTTGTTTCACACGCTTTTTACGAAGTCACGTGAATTGTGCTCATCAAACACGAAAACACGTCACATCGAGAACTATCTGCCAATCGTCTGCTCTGGGTTCGTTTAGCCATTGCCGTGTCGGTGGCCCTGCTGCTGTCGCTGTGCGGTGGCGGTCCGGCAGAAACCAGTGCGGTAGACGCCACCCGCGCAACGGTTTGGGACCTGGCGGAGCCAGACAATTTAGTCACCACCTCCCAGGGCGACGATACCACCGCCTTTCGGGAAGAGGATGCGGGCTTTTCCGCACACCACCGGGTGTCCGATCATTTCGAGGGAGACGGCCAAGATGGCCTCCGGCTACGGCTCAATGTAGCAGCCATCACGGAAGTCCTGCTGGAAGACCCGGACGAATCGAACGCCAACCGCCAGGAGCCGGGCCGTCACGTGGATTCAGGGGCCAACTTCGGCATCGTAGAGTTGCCGATGGCCACTACACAGAACTTCGGGCCTACGGTGCCGCCTAGACCCGTCACGGTGTACTACGATGACCGCGGGTGGGTTGTGGCCTATTTGCCGGCCGACGCTCCAGCCGCCGGTAGCTGGCGGTACGACTCCCTGGAGCAGGAGACAATCGCTCTGAAACAGAACCTGTTGGTCCTAGCCATCAACGAAGTTTTGACAGTTGCCAAGCAGGATGTACCGGAAATCGTCGACGCCAATGAAAACACGGTTGGGTATTACCACTGGCAGTATCCGGATTACAACGCCTTCGTGCTGTTCAGCCATGAGTCCAACGGAGGAACGTCAGACCCGGTCCGGTTTGTCGTCCCGCCGACCATCGAAAACATCCTGGCATCAGCGTCGGTACTGATCACCAGTAAGGAAACCGATGATCAACCCACGGCGACCGCCGAGTTGATGGTGGATGACAGCGTGGTGGTCTCAGTTCAGCAGCCGGATCGATTGGCCGTAGCGGGGTTTGAGCTGGAACGCACTGACGATGCCAGCCGCCTCTACGAGGTTACGGTCTCCGTCACTCCCAATACCACTGCGGCCGGGGCCGTGATGCTGGTGTACACCAGGCCAGGTTCCTGAGATCTGACCCAGGCAGCTCAATCAGTTTCGTGAGTGCACTTCATTGTGAACCTCGCTCGCGCTCTGATACTGGTCCTACCGGTGGTAACCGGTTGCGTGGCCTTGGCGGGCATGTGGCTCCATCTCGCCGGCGGGCAAGCCTCTCTGCCCGCCGAGGTTGTGGAAGGCGCGCCTCTACAACAGTCCTGCGACGATGACGTAAAGATCGATCCTCCTTGGGTAACGGATTTCGCAACCAATTCACTTAAGGATCAGCCTGACTATTCGGAAGGCGACACAATAGCGATCTATTACACCGTTACCAATTCGAGTTGCCAGGAATTAACCGTTACTGTGGCGCTAACGGGATCGGTGAGCGGAGCGACAATCTACGATGCTGATGGCTCTATGGCGCCCTGTCTGAACGGATGCACCATCCCGGCGGGGTCGCCCGAATACGGAACCGTTCAATGGGATTTGGGCAACCACCCCAACACTGATGACGAGAAGGTGGTTGCCACCGTAACCGTGACCGCGCCGGACGGTTTTGTCGATACCAACCCAGACAACAACAGTGCTACATCTGAGCAAGCAATAAATATCGTCAACGAGGAACCGGATCCGGCGCCGGACATCTCAGTCAAGTCGGTCACTCCCTCCGCGACCGCTGCCGTAATCGGGAAGACGGTCAATTTCACCGTGACGGTGCAAAACGAGGGCGACGCCGACGCTACAACGGATACCACCGTAACGCTGCACCACGGCGAGGATACGGCGGCGCTGGATTCGGCCACGGTCACCGCCCTCGCCGCCGGCGATGAGGGCACCGTAACGCTGGAATGGGACACCAACGGGGCCGAAGCGGGCGAACACACTCTGCGCGTTCTGGCTCAAACGGAGGCAGACGACAACTCGGACAACGACAGCATGACTGCATCGGTGACCCTGGCGGAGCCGTCGGTGGACGTCGCCGTCACGGACGTCACGGCATCGGCAACTGAAGCGGTGGTCGGGGATACGGTTGAGTGCACCGTCACGCTCGAAAACCGTGGCAACGTTGTGGCGGCGAGGCCCGCAGTGTCGCTGTTCGACGCGTATGGTGCAGAAGATGCCGCACCCCTGGCGTCCGTGACTGCCAAAACTATCGCCGTGGGAGACGAAACCACCGTATCGATCTCATGGGATACGAGCGATGCCGCAGCCGGCGAGTACAGACTGCGCGCGGTTGCCGCGGTCGCGGATGACGACGATTCAAGCAACGACAGCGCAACTACAACGCTGACGCTGCACAACCAGGTAGACGTGAGCCTGAGTTTCACCGATGCTATCGCTCCAACGGCAATTTCGGGAAGCGTTGTTCAAATCGGGTTCACGCTCAACAATACGGGAGACCACGCCACCGGCGAGGTGACGGTCAGCCTGTACGTCACGCCAGAAGGAGCAGAGCGTGGGGGGCAGGAACCCACGGCCACCGCCAGCGTAGAGACCTTGGCCGGCGGCGGATCGTCATCAGGCGCGTTGGCGTGGGATACCGCCGCCGTCACAGTGGGGGATTATGAACTGGAAGCGGTTGCCGAGACCGCCGGAGATATAGACGAGACGAACAACTCAGTCTCGGCCGGCATCGAAATACGAAACTGGCTCCTGCTGAAAGGCGTCTCCCCGACGAGTGCCGAGGCGGTGACCGGCGAGACCATCGAGTATACGGCTCAAGTTGAAAACGTTGGGCAAGGCGAACTGACCGGTGTGACGGTTGGCCTTTACGAATCGGGGATTGAAGACGCCCTTGAGGATGTGGACTTCGCCTCGATAGTCCCCGGCGGTACGGAAGACGCCAGTATCCAGTGGGACACGACCGGGCGGAATGCGGGTCAGGTTGAATTAGTCGTCGGCGCCGGGGCAGACGGACAGGTTACCGATGGGGACGATACTCAGTCGGTCAACGTGACCATTCGCAATCCCATAGCGTTGTTATCGGCAACGCCGGCATCCGAAGACAACATTGCGGGCACCTCGGTGTGGATCAACGCCCAAGTGCTCAACGAGAGTAACGCTGAAGTCACCGACGTAGAGGTCAAGCTTGATGTTGTTGAAGATTGTGAGAACGAGGAAGATGAAGAGGAGGAGCAGAAGATCGGCTGCGCGACAATCGCGGCGATCCCGGCCGGCGAGACGGGCTCGGCTGTCCTGGAGTGGGATACCACTGACGCCGGACCCGGCAAGCACGATCTGAAAGTCATCGCCGGCATGGATGACTTTAGCGGTGATGACAACGATGAGTTGTCGTTCACCATAACCCTGCGCGAGCCGGTGATCGCCGTAGAACTCTCATCGGCGACGATCAATCGCAACGTGTCCGCCATCGGGCAAACGCTGGAGGTGGTCGCCACGATCACCAATCATGGCGAGGTTCCCGCGGCGGTGCCGGTGAGCTTGTACCTGGTGACACGGCTGGACCGGACTACGGCTGAGTCAACGGCCACATCGCCCTTTATAGAGCCCGGATCCAGTGCCGATGTGACGCTGACGTGGGACTCCACCGGCGAAACCGTCGGAAGGCACACGCTGAAAGTTGTCGCGGAGCTTGCCGAGGACACCACAGCCGATGACAACGAGGGGCTTCTGGAAGTCGATCTGTTCGAGTCAGCTTTCGACGGCACCGATGGCGTTGAGGAATGCGTGGAAGATGTCCGCATCAAAATGACCGAAATCAGTGACCTGAGCGGTCAGGCGCGATCTCCTCCCGACTATCAGGTGGGCGAGCAACTGAAGGCCGCGTACCGGATCTACAATTTCAGCTGCCAGACGGACATCACGCTCGCTATCACCATGAGCGGCCCCAACGATCAGCCGATCAGCGATGCCGCAGCCCTCTGTTTTTCAGATTGCTTCCTACCTTTTGGCAGCAGGATCGGGGGCGAAATCGCGTGGGTTATTCCGACGCTCCCGGCGTTGAGCGATCAACCGGTCAGCGCCTCAGTCACCGTCGTCAGCCCTAGCGAATACGTGGACGCCGACGAAACCAACAACTCCGCCGAGTCAACAGATCGGATCAATATCGTCCATCCCGACGACGTTGTTGTGCGTCTCGAGGAAGAAAGAGGCAACAAAGTCAGCACTCGCCGGCAGTTGGCAGGGCCGGATTTCGGAACGGTGAACGTGGAATTGGTATCCGTTACCCCGTCATTAGACACGGTGCCGTTCGCCGACGAAACCGTCGCGATCACCGTTGCGGTGGCGAATGACGGGCCGGCTACTGAACCGGCCGCGGTGCGGGTCATCCTGGTACCGGACGACGGGACGGATCCGAAGGAACTGTACCGCCACACGATGGTCGTGCCGGCAAGCGAGGCCAAATCGACAAGTCTCGCAGTGCCCGTCACGGACGTGCCGCCCGGCACTCACACCGTAGAGGTACTGCTTTCGGCGGCGATTGACCAGTCCTCGGAAAACAACGCGGCAACCTTTGAGTTTACCCGCCTGGAGCCGCTGGTAGGCGTTGAGTTGCTGGACGTCTCCGTTTCGCCTGAGGTCCCGATGCTGGGCGACGACGCTACCGTATCCCTGACGGTCCACAACAAAAGCGAGATAGCCCTTCCGCTGACGTTGCATTTGTACGTGGGCGACGAGTCGGATCCGACGGTCACGAAAACTCTCGACGAGTTAGCGCCGGAAAGTCAATCGGAACAGCAGATCACTTGGAGCATTCCCGCGTCGGGAAAACACTTGGGACGCCACAAATTGCGATTGGACGCAGTGTCGGAAAAGTACGGAAGAGTCGCCGATTCGCAGTTGGAAGTGATTTTCCACATTGACGCTGAGATCGTCGAAATCCGGTCTTCGCCGGACGATACTGCGATGCAGGGCCAGGCGGTTTCTATCGAAGTCGATGTCCAGAACAACGGGCCGGCTACTGCCAATATCCCGGTCGTGGTGCGACTTTCTTCCGACACCGCGTTTACGGACGAACGCAGGCCCCCAGTTCCGTCTCAGTCAACCGGGACGGCTCGATTCACATGGAGAACCCGAGACTACAAAGGCGGCGAGCACACCATCAGGGCAGAGGTTCCTTCGGAGCACAACATCGCCACTGGCAAGAAATCGATGGAGTTGCCGTTCCGGATCAACCCGTTGGTGGTCACGGCAACAATCGTGGATGTTTACGCATACCCTGAAGACCCTTGGGTAGGCGAGCCGGTTTCGATAGCGGTGACGGTTCGCAACGACGGGCCGGTCGCGACCAGCATACCGATTACGCTGCACTTCCCGCCGGGCGGCAGGCAGCCGAAAACCCGGAGCCCGCACGTGCACCCCGGCCAAACCGAAACTGAGACGTTCGAATGGCTCACCGGCAACTACCGGCCGGGGACGCACCGGTTCCGGGTCCAGGTGGCCGCGGTTGGCAATCCCGCAGAGTACCTGGACGTGGAATTGTCGCCGCCGGTAGTGAACGCAACTATTGTAGACGTTGCCGTCAATCCGGAGATCCCACGGCTCGGTGAGCCGGTCACCATCTCCGTAACAGTCCGAAATGATGGCTGGATTCCTACTAACATTCCCGTAACCCTGCACTTCCCATCGGACGAAAAACTGCCTGAAACGCAAAGGCCCCGCGTGGAACCTGGAGCGGTTGGTTCGATTGCGTTCACATGGCGCACCGGCCGCTACGAGCCGGGCATACACGATTTCAGAGTGGAAGTGGCCAGCGATCCGCCATCATCGCGACGGTTTGAGGTTGAGCTGCTCCCGCCCATCGTCGACGTCGCCATCGTAGGTATGGGCTCCGACCCGGCAGAGACGGCCTTCAAGGGCCAGGCGGTGAAAATCTGGGTGGACGTGATCAACAATGGCCCGTCCGCCCTGAATGTGCCGGTGCAGCTATCCTTTCCGTCCAGCGACAAGCAGCCGAAGCGGAAATCCACGCGGGTCGAGCCTGGGCGAACCGCACGTATCGAGTTCACGTGGAAGACCGCTAACTACGACGTCGGCACCCATCTGCTGACGGCAACCCTCCTGGTCGACTACAACATTACCGATCTTGACGCATCGGCAACAATTCAGATTGCATTGGTTCCTGCCCAATTGATGGCGTCCATCATCGACATCTCCTGGAGCCCAGAGTCCCCGGCGGTGGGCGAGCCGGTGCGCATTGCGGTAACCGTACGCAACGACAGTCTGATCACCGCCGACATCCCGGTCACACTGTATTTCCCGTCAGCCGACAAACAGCCGGTAACCAAAAGCGAGCGGGTGGAACCCGGAGAAACGGGGACCGCCACCTTCGAATGGCTCACCAGCCATCACAACGTCGGCTCGCACCGATTCCAGGTAAAACTCGACGCGGTCGGCGAACCCTACGAGCATTTCACCATAGACCTGTTGGCGGCAGTTGAGGATGTGGCAATCGTCGGCATGGGTACATACCCCGATGACACCGCGATGGTAGGTGAACCCGTTGAGGTCTGGGTCGACGTCCGCAACGACGGGCTGGCCGCCCTGCGCGTTCCGGTTCAGCTGACGTTTCCATCTGCTGCCAAGCTCCCCGAAACAAAGTCGCCGCGCGTGGACCCGGGCGAAACCGCCAGGGTCTCGTTCGACTGGAGGACATCGAACTACGAACCCGGCGCCCACATTCTGCGGACTGCGGTCCTGCTGGATAACAACACCACGCTGGGACGCACCACCGAGGAGACCAGGTTTGCACTCACGCCGTTGGTTATAACGGCTGCCATCTTGGACGTTGTGGTAACTCCCGAGACTCCACGGCTGGGTGATCCGGTCACCATCTCCGTAACCGTGCGCAACGACGGTCGCGTAGCCGCCAACATTCCGGTCACGTTGCACTTCCCTCCGGGCGGTAGACAGCCGGAAACTCGGAGCCCGCGCGTGAACCCCGGTGATATCGGAAGCGCGACGTTCGAATGGCGCACCGGCAGCTACCGGCCGGGAACCCACCCGTTTGACCTCGAGTTAGCAAGCACGCCCCCAGCATCACAACGGTTTGAGGTTGAGCTGCTCCCACCCATCGTTGACGTCGCCATCGTAGGTATCAGTTCCGACCCGGCAGATACTGCCGTTCAAGGGCAGCACGTCAAGATCTGGGTAGACGTGATCAACAATGGCCCGCTTCCTCTCAACGTTCCCGTGCAGCTCGCTTTCCCGTTGGATGAAAAGCTACCTGCACAAACGTCGTCGCGCATCGAACCCGGAAAAACCGCACGGGTTGAGTTTGTCTGGAAGACCGCCAGCTACGACGTCGGCACCCATGAGCTGACGGCAACTCTCTTGGTCGACTACAACATTACCGAGCTGGACGCATCGGCAACAATTCAGATTGCATTGGTTCCTGCCCAATTGATGGCGTCAATCATCGACATCTCCTGGAGCCCAGAGTCCCCGACGGTGGGCGAACCGGTTCGCATCGCGGTAACCGTACGCAACGACGGTATCGTCGCGGCCAACATCCCGGTCACTCTGCATTTTCCTTCAGGAGGCAGACAGCCGGAAACTCGGAGCCCGCACATGCGCCCCGGCCAAACCGAAACCGCGACGTTTGACTGGCTAACCGGCAATTTCGCTGTGGGTACGCACCAGTTCCGCGTCGAGTTAGCGGATGTCGACGCTCCCGATCAGCGCTTCACGATTGACCTGCTGCCCACCGTGGAAAACGTCGCCATTGTCGGCATGGGTACATACCCGGCGGAAACCGCCATGGTGGGCGAGCCGGTGGAAGTGTGGATCGACGTACGCAACGACGGGCCGGTGGCTTTGAACGTCCCGGTTCGGCTCAGCTTCCCATCCGGCAGCAAGCGCCCGGAGGTCCAGTCACCGCGGGTGGGCCCGGGCGAAACCGCGAGGGTCTGGTTCGAGTGGAAAACTCCCAAATACAATCCCGGCATTCACACTCTGCGTGCCGCGATCCTGCTGGATAACAACATCACGCTGGGACACACCACCGAGGAAATCAGGTTCGCCCTGACGCCTCTGATAATCAGCGCGACTATCGTGGATGTCGCCGTAAATCCGGAGGAGCCGCGGGTCGGAGAAGCGGTGACCATTACGGCGACGGTACGGAATGACGGCCGGATTGCTGCCAACATCCCGGTCACGTTGCACTTTCCTCTGGGCGGTAGACAGCCGGAAACTCGGAGCCTCCGCATTGATTCCGGGGCTACCGGCGAGGTTTCTTTCACATGGCGCACCAGCCGCTATGAGCCGGGCATGCACGATTTCAGAGTGGAAGTGGCCAGCGATCCGTCAGCATCGCAACGGTTTGAGGTTGAGCTGCTCCCGCCCATCGTGAACGTTGCCATCGTCGGCATCGGATCCGACCCCAGCGGGTCGGCCGTCAAGGGGCAAGAAGTGAAAGTCTGGGTGGACGTGGTCAACAATGGCCCATCGGCTCTGAACGTGCCGGTGCAGCTCTCGTTTCCTTCCGACGAAAAGAAACCCCAAGGGAAGTCCATTCGAATAACGCCGGGCGAGACCGAGCGCGTCACGTTCATCTGGAAGACGTCCACCTATGAACCCGGCTTCCACACTCTGGACGCAACCATAGATCTTGCCGGAAACGTCACCCAAGGGAGCACGTATGCAGAGCTACAGTTCCTCCTGACGCCGTCGGTAATCACGGCCACCGTTCTGGGCATTTCTGCGAGTCCTGAAGCGCCTCGAGTCGGCGAACCCGTCACCATCACCGTAACGGTACGCAACGACGGGATTGTCGCGGCCAACATCCCGGTGACGCTGCGCTTCCCGTCGGATGACAAGCAGCCGGAAACTCGCCGGCCCCATGTGAAACCCGGGGCGACAGCAGAGGCTCGTTTCACTTGGCGCACCGGCCGCTATCCTCCTGGCCTGCATAGCTTCGTTGCTGAAGTGGCAAGCACACCGCCATCGGCGCGGCCGTTTACAATCGAACTCCTGCCTGCTCTGGTCAACGTCTCAATCGTCGGCATGGGTTCCGATCCCGCCGAATCCGCTATCCGAGGGCAACACGTCAAGGTTTGGGTGGACGTGATCAACAACGGCCCATCCGCCCTGAACGTGCCGGTGCAGCTTGCTTTCCCGTCGGATGAGAAGCGGCCGGAGAGAAAGTCCCCGCGGATCGAGCCGGGGCAAACCGCGCGGGTGGAGTTCACCTGGAAGACCTCAAATTACGGCGCCGGGGAGCATCTCCTGACCGCCACACTCATGGCCGAGCACAATATCGCTGAGTCGGCAACATCCGCCACAATTCAGATCAGGCTCGTCTCTCCCCGGTTGGCTGCTTCGATAGCTGCTTCGATAGTGGACACATCCTGGCATCCTGCTTCTCCGGTAGTTAGCGAAGCGGTTTCCATAGAGGTGACGGTCCGTAATGACGGGATTGTATCGGTCAGAATCCCGGTCACTCTGCACTTTCCTTCAGCGGACAAGCAACCGGAAACGAAACGGCCTCGCGTCGCGCCGGGGGCCGTTGGCACGGCTTCGTTCACCTGGCGCACCAGCCGCTACGAGCCGGGTGACCACGTGTTCCGAGTGCAGATACCCGGCGCGTTTGAAACGTTCGAAATAGAACTGCGGCCGCCCGAAGTCGATTTTGCCGTTACCGATTTCCAGATGCCGGACCCACTGCACCCGATTGTGAAGGGAGATTGGGTCGAGATAACCGTCGTCTTGCAGAACCAGGGGCCATACCCTGGCCGGGGCACAGTCTACCTGTTGAACGGCGCCAACGCTGATGCAATGTACGAGCAATCCGCAAGCCTGGAACCGGGCGAGCTCAGAGAGGTGGAGTTCACGTGGAAGACGCTGCGCTACCCGGTGGGCGGTTACGAATTACTGGCTCGCGTCGACGCGGAACATGACACAGACCCCAGTAACGACCGCTCGGACCTGGCGCCAGTCCACCTGCTGACCGACCGCGATATTACGGTCGGTTTTGGCAGCGCGGTGCGGCCGGCGGTTTTCGCCGAGCCGACATCGAAAGTCGGCCTGTCGTCGATGCCCAGGTATCGCAACGACATTTCGGTCGTCGGAAACAGCCATACTCCGGTTGACCGTCCGATCGCTGCGGCATCGGACCTGTCAATGGGCGTATCGCCCAAACCAGCGGACCGAAACTCCGATCCGGTCCGAATGTACTGGCGGTGGCGCTCCGCCCAGACATCCCCGTGGCAATGCGCTCGCCTCCAGCAGACCGTCGGGGAGAGCCTGCCGCGCGCGGTCGTGTGCCCGAAAGCGCCGGCGCTGGTCCGCTGACCCTACGGCGTCACCACCGCGTCCCGCAGCACCTCGACCAGGTGGCGCGCCCGGCGTCCGGCGCCGTGCTCCACCTGCTGTCGACACGACACGCCCATCACCGCCACTTCCGCGTCCGGTTTGGCCGCAATCGCCGGGAAGAGGGAGAGGCCGCCGATCTGCATGGAGATGTCGTAGTGCTCCTTCTCGAAGCCGAAGGAGCCGGCCATGCCGCAGCAGCCGGCGTTGATCAACTCCGCCCGGTAGCCGGGGGGCATATTCAGCACGGCCAGGGAACCGGCCGTCCCAACCATCGCCTTCTGGTGGCAGTGTCCGTGGAACAGCACCTGCTTCTCCAGGTCGGAGAAGTGCAGGTCCAGCCGGCCCTCTGATTGCGCGTTGGCGAGGAACTCGTCGATGAGAAACGAGTTTTCCGCCACGGCCCGGGCGCGCTCGTCGGACACGAACTCGGGGTACTCGTCGCGGAGGGTGAGCAGGCAGCTGGGCTCACAGCCGACGATGGGAATGCCGTGACTGGCGTAGGCGTACAGGGCGTCGATGTTGGAACGGGCCTGGTCGCGGGCCTGGTCCAGCAGTCCCTTCGAAATCATGGGCCGTCCGCAGCAACCGCCGTTGACCAGTTCCACACCGTAGCCGGCCGCCTCCAGCACTTCCACGGCGGCGATGCCGATCTCGGGGTAGTTGTAGTTCATGAAGGTGTCATTGTAGAGCGCCACCGTCCCGTACTTCGCCTCGCCATGCCCGTTCCTGCCCCGCCGGGTGAACCAGTCGGGCAGGGACATTGACGCAAAGGCCGGCTGCTGGCGCTGGGGCGCGATGCCCAGGAACTTCGACGTCAAAGAGCGGCCCAGCGCGGATCCGGCCAGCCAGTTGGTGACTGGCGCGTAGCGGCTGCCCAGCTTGTTCAGCCCGTTGATGTTGGCAAAGAAGCGGGAGCGCAGCGGCACGCCGTGCTCCTTATGGTAATGGTCCAGGAACTCGTACTTCAGCTTGGCCATGTCCACGCCCGACTCACACTCCGCCTTGCAGGCCTTGCACTCCAGGCAGAGGTCCAGCGCCTGGTGCAGGCGGTGGTCGGTGATGGAACTCTCGGCGCCGTCGGGCATGCGGCCGGACAGCGCGGCGCGGAGCAGGTTGGCGCGTCCGCGAGTGGAATGCTCCTCGTCGCGGGTGGCCATGAAGGACGGGCACATGCTGCCGTCCAGCTTGCGGCAGGCGCCCATGCCGTTGCACATCTCCACCGCGCCGGCGTAGCCGAAGTCCGGGGAGAAGTCCAGCGTGGTGTCCAGCGCCTGCGGCTGGTAGGCGACGCCGTAGCGCAGGTTCTCGGTCATGGGCGGCGTGTCGATGATCTTGCCCGGGTTCATGATGCCCTGGGGATCCCAGGTTTGCTTCAGCTCACGGAAGGCGTTGTAGATCTGGTCGCCGAACATCTTGCGTGTCCAGACCCCGCGCACGATGCCGTCGCCGTGCTCGCCGCTCATGGAGCCGCCGAACTCCTTGATGAGGTCAGAGACGGCCTCGCCAATGGACACCATCTTGTCGATTCCGTCCTGGTTTTTCAGGCTGACCAGCGGGCGGATGTGCAGACAGCCCACGGAAGCGTGGCCGTAGTAGCCGGCGGTGGTGCCGTGCTCGGTGACGATCTGGTCGAAGCGGCGTACGAACTCGCCCATGACCGACGGGTCGACTGCCGGGTCCTCCACGAAGGGAATAGGTTTGGCATCGCCGCGGGTGCTCATGAGGAGTCCGAGCCCGCCCTTCCGCAGGTTCCAGACGGCGGCCTGCCCGGCTCGGTCCAGGATGTTGACGCAGGCGTAGGCGAGACCGATGTCGGCCTTAAGGCCGTCCATCCTGGCGGTCAACTCCGCTTCCGTCTCGCCATAGAACTCGACCACCAGCATGGCGCCGGGATCGCCCTCCACGAACCCGGGCAGCCGCGCCGTTCCCATGGCCTCGCGGGAACGGTCGAGAACCATCTTGTCGATGAGCTCAATGGACGACGGCTCGTGTCGCAGCACACGGGTGGTGGCCTCGCTGGCGTCGTAGATGGTGCGGAAGTGCAGCACGGACAGGGCGGTCATCGTCGGCCGCTGCACCAGATTCACCTTGGCTTCCGTCACCACGCACAGCGTACCCTCGGAACCGACCACCATGCGCGCCAGGTTAACGGGGCCGCCGCGATGGGCGTCGTCCAGGATGAACTCGTCCAGGTTGTAACCGCTCACCCGCCTCTGGATCTTGGCGTAGGTGCGGTCGATCTCGTCCTTCTGCTCGCGGGCGATGCGCAGCACGCCGCGATAGATGTCGCCTTCCAGGCCGGAGGCGCTGATGCGTGATTCCAGTTCGGATGGGCTGAGTTCGCCGAAGTGGGCCGTGGAGCCGTCGGAGAGGACTACGTCCAACTCCCGGATGTGGTCCAGCGTCTTGCCGTAGATGACGCTGTGCGCTCCGCAGGTGTTGTTGCCTATGCCGCCGCCAACGCAGGCGCGGTTGGCGGTGGTTGGATCCGGCGCGTACTGCAATCCGTGGGGACCCATCTGGCGGGTGAGTTGGTCCAGGATGATGCCGGGCTGGACGCGGGCCCACTGTTCCTCGGCGTTCACCTCCAGCACGTTGTTCAGGTACTTGCTGAAGTCCATCACGATGGCGTGGTTGACGGTCTGGCCGGCCAGGCTCGTCCCGCCGGAACGCGGCAGCACCGGTATCCCCTCGCGGGCGGCGAACTCCACCACGGCCTGCACGTCGGCCGAGGAACGGGGGATGACCACGCCCACCGGCTCCATCTGGTAGATGCTGGCGTCGGTGCTGTACAGCAGGCGCGAATGCGGGTCGAACCGGACCTCGCCGTCCACGCGCCGGCTCAACTCGTCGGCGATCTCCTGGCGTTCGCGGCCGCGAATCCTGCGTTCCATTACCGTTGCCATCTGTAGTTCCTCCTGAACGGACTGGTCCCGCGCCATTCGCCTGTCTCTTGCAACGGCCAACGTTTTACATCGATAAACAGGATGGAAAGGATACTGACAAGTCTGGTGCGAGGTGCGATTTACGTCATTGTCAGAAGCGCCAGGGAATACACAGTACCCAATCGAATCCTGTTCATCCTGTGCATCGATGTAAAAATAAAGTGCGCCAGAGTGCGCCGCAGTATAGCACGGGGGCTTTTTTCGCTCGGATATGCCGCCGCCGCCCGTTGCCGTAATGGACTGCGGTGTTATATTGGTGCAACCAATCGACCCACGAAAGGCGGCGAAATGTCCACTCAGCCCGGTTCCGGCGAGCAGCCCACGGAAAACCGCATCGGCATGATGATCGAGAAGGTCATGGTCGGCCCACCCCACGAGGGCGAGAACGGCCAGGGCCTGCTGATCTGCACCAATCGCGGGGACATCCCGGCCATCCTGCACGCCGCCGAGGAAACCACCAGGGCCGTGGTCTGGGTCTGCGGAGCCCGGGGCGGTTTCGGCGGCCCAGGCAGCGGTCTCTACGCCGAACTCGCCGAGGAAATGACCGGCCAGGGCATCACCTCGCTCCGCATGGACTACCGCCATCCCAACCACATCCAGGAATGCGCCCTGGACCTCGTCGCCGGCTGCAACTTCCTGCGGGCGACGGGACACGGACCGGCGATAGTCGTTGGACATTCCTTCGGCGGCGCCGTCGTAATCGCCGCCGGCGCGGTCAGCGACAACATCGCCGGCGTCGTCTCGCTCTCCCCACAGACCTACGGAGCGCAGGGAGCTAGCATGATCTCCCCCAAGCCGCTGCTGGTGGTGCACGGCAAGGCCGATACGCGCCTGCCCTTCTCCTGCGCCGTCGCCATCCACGACTGGGCCAAGGAGCCCAAGGAACTGGTGCTCTACGAAGGCGCGGAGCACCGCCTGGACGAGTGCCGCGAGGAGTTGGGCGACCTGCTGCGCACCTGGATACCGGAGCACCTCCCGGCGCCGGCCAACGAATAAACGGGTCAGGCTCAACCCCCGGTTCGACCAAGAGAACAATCCTACATCGATAGACAGGATGAGCAGGACCTCGCTCGTATCCGATCCTGTTCATCCTGTGCATCGATGTCAAGCTCATGTCGAATACGGCTGAACGGACTGACATCGGCTGACGAGTTTCAACACCGGCCGGTTCAGCGTTGAGGGCCACAAATCGCCTTCCACCTGTTAGACTGCACTCGGTCGCACCGGTTTTAGTGGGTCTGTTAAGCGCCCTGTGGCGGAAACGGACTCCGGAGGGATGAAACGGAATGGTGCAAGCCGATGACCTGCGCCGAATGGCGCTGGTCCTTGTGTCCATCGGTCTGGCGTGGAACCTGGTTGAGGCTGTAGTCGCCTTCTGGGCCGGCGCCCGGGTGGGCAGCGTGGCCCTCATCGCGTTCGGGCTGGACAGCATCATCGAGCTATTCGCCGGCGGAGTGCTGGTTTGGCGCTTGAGGCAGGAAGGCGAAAGGCACGAGGACGAGGCGGCGGAACGGCGGGCGCAACGGCTGGTCGGGATCACCTTCTTTGTCCTGGCGGGGTACGTCGGGCTGCATTCGGTGGTTAGCCTGGGGGGATGGTTGCCAGAGCCGCAGCCGAGCCTGGCGGGCATTGGGATAGCGGTAGCCAGCGCCCTCGTGATGAGCGTCCTCTACGTAGCCAAGATGCGCATCGCCGCGCGCATGCAGTCCCGCGCTCTCCGCGCCGAGGCAGTGGAGAGCCTGTTCTGCGATCTCCAGGACCTGGCCATACTGGTCGGTCTGGGACTCAACGTCTTGCTCTCTTGGTGGTGGGCGGACCCGGTCGCAGCCCTGTTGCTGATCCCCTTCTTCATCAAGGAAGGCAAGGAGAATTTCTCCGGGCACCACGACCACGATGATGAGCATGAGCATGAGGCCCCATCTGCGCTGGTCTGCTTCTGCCTGAGATGCTGGTATGGCCTGTCCGCGTGTCGGATGGCCTGTTGCCGCGCCTAGATCCTCGACCAGGGGCCATACTCCCGTCAGGTTAACCTGAGCCACGTCGGGTACGCGTTGCCGCCATCGGGCGAGCAGGTGCCAGCGGATCGCCCCGGTAGACAGTGCCCACCTCGTCGGATAAGATGGCGCAGGTTTTCACCCCGTCGCCGCGGCCCCATTACCGGCGGCTCCGTGCCAGGTCGGTAAACAGGTCGCACGACGGGGTTTTTGTGTGCTCCCAAATCCCCGACCCGAGAGAAGCCAGACCGTCCCATGCTCATCGCCGTCGCGTTCGTCCTGATGGGGATCATGTTCCTGGCCGGCATGTACGTGGCCGGGGCACTGGGGTCGTTGGCGCTGATCCTGCTCAACCTGTTCTCCGACAATCCGGTCTGGAACATCATGGGCAACCGGGCGTGGGAGACCAACACCAACGTCAACTTGGTGGCGATCCCGCTGTTCATCCTGATGGGCGAGATCGTGCTGCGGGGCGGGTTCGCCGACCTGATGTACCGCGCCCTGTCACGTTGGGTGGATTTCATTCCCGGCGGGCTGATGCACACCAACATCGCCTCGTGCGCGGTGTTCGCGGCGTGCGCCGGCTCCAGCATCGCCACGGCGGCGACGGTGAGCCGGGTGGCGCTGCCCTCGTTTCGGGCGCAGGGCTACCAGGAGCGGTTGGTGGTCGGGTCGCTGGCGGCCGGCGGAACGCTGGGAATACTGATCCCGCCGAGCATCCTGCTGGTGCTGTACGGGCTCACGGTGGGGGAGTCCATTGGGCGTCTGTTCCTGGCGGGTTTCATCCCGGGGATACTGCTGGCGCTGGTTTTCATGCTGATGATCGGCGTGGCGTCGGTGATCTGGCCGGCCATCGCGCCCCGCCAGCAGCAGGGACGGTTCTGGACCTGGGAGGGCTGGACGGAGCGGCTGCTGTTCACGGTGCTGATGGTCCCGGTGATGGCGCTGATCTTCATTGTGCTGGGCAGCATTTACTTCGGGTGGGCAACCCCCTCGGAGGCGGCCGGTTTCGGCGTTGCGGGGGCGTTGGCGCTGGCGATCATCTACAACTTCGTGCGGCTGTTCGCCGGCAACATCGCGGGAATGCTGCTGCGAAGCGGCATCGCCGAACGGTTGTCGCCGGAAGTGCGGGGAACGCTGGAAGGCTGGCGCGAGCAGTACCGGTTCGACGCCCAGAGTTTCCGGAACTACTGCCGGTTCATGGCCACGATGACCCTGGAGGCATGCGGTTCGGCGGCGCGCTCCTCGGCGATGATACTGTTCATCCTGATGGCGGCTTTCACCCTGCAGTTCGCCTTTGCGTACCTGCGCATCTCCGTCACCATGGCGGAGTGGGTGGCCAGCTTCAACCTGACCACGGTGCAGTTGGTGCTGTTCCTGGTTGTGTTCTACCTGCTGCTGGGCACCTTTATGGAAGCATATTCCATGATGCTCACCACGTTGCCGATCATATCTCCGGTGCTCCGGGCCGCCGAGGTGGACCTGCTGTGGTTCGGGATCATCATGATCATCCTGCTGGAGGCCGCGCAGATCAGCCCGCCCCAGGGCCTGAGCCTGTACGTGCTGCAGGGGGCGAGGCACGACGTGGCCCAACAGGAGGTGGACGGCACGGGCCGGGCGGCTCAAACGGGCACCATCAACGACGTGTACATCGGGGTCCTGCCGTTCATGGCCTGCATGGCGGTTGTAATCGGCCTGATCATCGCGTTCCCGGACCTGGCGCTATGGTTGCCGGATCAGATCAAGGGGCCGAGGTAAGGTCCTGAACTGGTAGAATTGGGCTACAGATCTCGGAGCGATACCCATGGCTTCCACATCGATCCAGGACATCGTGCGGGCGATATTCGATGATGCCCGTCAAATGCAGGCACAGGCTGTAGAGCGATTCGAGGCAGGTGACATCAGAGACGCCGCCGAGAAAGCCTGGTGTGCAACCAAGCGCGCCACCGACGGCTTACTGCTCGCACGGATCGGCGAGGAGCCCGGCCCCACCGGCCTGACGAGCGACGGACTTGATGCCCTGGCTCGTACCGAGCCCCGGGCCACGGCTCTGCAAGGACGCTATTACAGCCGCTTGAGCCAACTCCACGGATCGTGCTTCTACATCGGCGCATGCAACCAAGAAACCGAGCGCCGCATACGCGAGACTGCGCAATACATTGACGACGCGGAGGCTCTCGCCGGCGGGTAAGCGGCGGCGCGAACTGCATCGCCGGACCAGATCAAGGGGCCGCGCTGATCTGAGGACCGTCCGGGGACGTATGGTCAGGTAGTCCCCGGAGGTTCGCGTCGACATGCCAGAGCAATTCGATATCGCCGTGATCGGAGCCGGATCCGCCGGGCTGACGGCGGCGCGGTTCGCGGCGCGGCTGGGCAAACGCGTGGCGCTCATCGAGGCCAACCGGGTGGGCGGCGACTGCACATGGACGGGGTGTGTCCCCAGCAAAGCGCTGCTGCACGCCGCAAAGGTGGCGCACACCGTCCGGAACGCAAGCCGATACGGCATCACCTCCAAAGATCAGCATGTCGATTTCGGCGCCGTGATGGGTCACGTGAAGGGAGCCATCGAGGTGGTCTTCGCCCAGGAGTCGCCGGAGACGCTGCGGTCCGAGGGGGTCGAGGTTCTGGAGGGGCGCGCCGAATTCCAGGACTCCCGGACTTTGGCTGTCGGGCAGCAGGAGGTCTCAGCGCGGCGCTTTCTGATCTGCACAGGAGCAGGGCCATTCATACCGCCGATCCCCGGGCTGGAAGATACGTCGTACTTGACCTACGAGACGTTTTGGGATCTGGCAACGCTGCCGGACCAACTGGTCGTCATCGGAGGCGGTCCCATCGGGTGCGAGTTGGCGCAGGCGTGCCAGCGGCTGGGCTCGCGCGTAACCCTGGTGGAGGCGATGGACCGGCTGCTGCCCAACGACGAACCGGAGGCCAGCCAGGCCGTAGCCCAAGCGCTGCGGCGGGACGGGATCTACCTGCGGCTGTCGTGTCCCGTGGAGTCGGTAAAACCAGCCGGCGATAGGACCGGCATCGAGGTAAGCGCCGGCGGCGAGACGATCAGAGGCGATGCGCTCCTGGTCGCCGTGGGGCGACGGGCGAAAGTGGACCAGTTAGGGCTGGACCGAGCCGGGATCGAACACGGCCCACGGAGGATCACGGTCGACGACTATCTGCGGACCAACGTGAAGCATATCTACGCCGCCGGCGACTGCGCCGGTGGGTTCCAGTTCACGCACTACGCGGGATTCCAGGGGGCAATGGCGGTGCGAAATATGCTGCTGCCCGGACGCTCGCGGGCGCGGCCTCAGCATCCACCATGGGCAACCTTCACCGATCCCGAGGTGGCGCACTCGGGTTTCACCGAGGAGCAGGCCCGGCAGCGTTATGGCGACAAGGTGCGGGTGTCGTTTCTGCCGATGGCGCAGGTGGACCGGGCGGTCACCGAGGACGCCACCGAGGGGTTCATCAAGGTCGTGGAGCGGAGCAACGGCGAGGCGATTGGCGCGACGATAGTCGGTCAACGGGCCGCGGAAACGCTACAGACTTGGACTTTGGCCGGCGACAATGGCCTCAAGATGGGAAACGTCGCCCGGACAATGCAGGCGTATCCCTCCCTGGCGACGGGGAATCAGCAATTGGCATGGGAGGCATATCTGGGCGGGCTGACCGGCGGGGCGACCGGCCGCATGGTGCGTTGGCTGGCCCGTTAGCCTTCGTGAAGGCTGGGCCAAGGCGGCAGAGCGCCGCCTTACTGCCCAGCCAATTTCGCCCGGACTTCTTCAACTTCAGCGTTGCCCAGGATGCGGAACACGTTGATGCTGCGGTCCTCGACGGCTACGCCCCTGAGAGCGTGGCGGCCGTTCTTCATCGTGACCAACTCCATGGAGTCCTCGGCAATGTCGACCTTCCGCTTGAGTTTGACTGAGTAGGCTTGCAGGGGCCATTCCATGATTTTCACTCCGTTATTTTGTGGTGGCTGTCGCGCCGGCTGAAGAGAGTATTTTATCAGCGGCGCTGAGGTTTGTTTTTGCCGCCGGGAGCAGGCTGAGCCAGCAATGATGGTCAGTTTTACGCTAATCGTTGCCGATTCGTCAATACGGCATGGCTCGATTTTGTAAGTTTCTGGTATCGATCCTTGCCGACCTCCTGGTGCAGGGCCTCGGCTACTTCGTCCTTGATGACACGACGCATACGCAGAGCCTGGTTGTAGTCGGATATTGAGAGCAGGCCGCCCAGCAGGAAACGGCTGCGAAGCGTTGTGCGACAAAATGTGGGGCAGGTCGGAGACCTGCCCCGGGTTGGCCGATGGGGCCGTTGGCCGTTTTTAGGCCGAGTCCGCGACCGCGGTGTTGGAGACCTGCAGCCGGCGGGTCTGGGCGGCTTCGGCGACGGGAACCGTCACCGTGAGCACACCGTTCTCCAGTCCGACGGTAGCGTCGTCCAGGTTGAGGTCGCTGGGGAGGCGGATGGCGCGGGAGAAGCTGCCGGAACGGCGTTCACGCATCAGGTACTCCTTGCCCTCGTGGCTGGCCTCCGACCCGCGGGACGCCTTGACCAACATGATCCGGTCGGGGCTGATGGACACGTCCACGTCATCGGCGGCGAAGCCGGGCAGCGAGGCGTGGACGGTGAGCTGTTGCTCGTTGCGGCACACGTCCATGGGGATGGACCAGGATTCGTTGGCGCGTTCCACACCGTCGTCCAGGGGATCGCCCCAGCGATGGACGGCCCACCGGGGACTGTTGAACAGGCGGTTGAATTGGCGCATCTCGCGGAAGGGGTCAAATCGCTGCATGGTCGTCATAATTTATCCTCCAGAGGCATCGGCGCGCTGGCCGAGGATTCTTGGCCGCTCGGTCGGCCGGTGATGTCACTATACGAAGTTGATGGCTTTTTGTCAAGTATAGCGGTGATAAACCCATCAAGTTATTGATTATATCGGCTTCGTTTGATATGATGGTTGCACGATCATTTTAATACAGGCAGGCGCCGCAATGGCTGACTACTATGACATACTGGGCGTACCGCGCAGCGCCGACGAAAAGGAAATCCGGCAGGCGTATCGCCGGTTGGCGCGTCAGCATCACCCGGACGTGAATCCCGGGGACGATGACGCGGCCGAGCGGTTCAAGACCATCAACGCCGCCTACGAGGTGCTGTCGGACGCGGACAAGCGGGAAAAGTACGACCGCTACGGCGACCGCTGGGAGCAGGCCGAGCACTTTGATCAGCAGGGGTTCGACCAGCAGGGCGGGCCCGATTTCTCCCAGTTCTTCCGGGGCGGCAACTTCGGTGGAGGCGGCCCGGGCGGGTTCAGCTTCTCCACCGGAGGGGCGACCCTGTCGGACCTGCTGGGCGGCCTGGGTGGATTTGCATCGGACCTGGGCGGCGGCCGGGGCGAGCGGTTCCGGTCACGGCCGGCGGACGTGCCGGTAGAGATAACGCTGGAAGAGGCCGACCACGGGACAACCCGGCTGGTCAACCTGCCCGATGGCCGCCGGTTGGAGGTCAAGATTCCGGCCGGCATCGCCGACGGCGGCCGGGTGCACATCGCGGCGGGCAACCAGGCCGGCGGCGAGTTCAACCTGCTGGTCACGGTGCTGCCTCATGCACGGTTCGAGCGGAAAGGCGACGACCTGCACACCACCGTGGACGTGCCGCTATTGGACGCGGTGCTGGGCGGGATGGCGACAGTGACCACGCTGCGGGGGCAGATCGAGCTGACGCTGCCGCCGGAGACGCAGAACGGCCGCCGGTTCCGGCTGGCCGGCCAGGGCATGGCCCGGCTTAACGACCCGGAGAAACGGGGCAACCTGTACGCGGTGGTCAACGTGTTACTGCCCACCGACCTGACCGACGAGCAGAGGGACCTGTTCGGGCAGCTGCGGGAGGCCGGTGTGGATTCCGGCTTTCGCCGGAATGACGGTAGTTGATGATGCCGGGATGACGGTGGTTGAAGATAAGGAGTGGACGAGATGACGCCGGACAACAACTTCCCGACCGAACCCTGCTTCGTGATCAGCGTGGCCGCGCGGATGGTGGGCTTGCACGCCCAGACCCTGCGCTACTACGAGCGCGTGGGGCTGGTGATGCCGTCGCGCTCCGGCGGCCGACAGCGGCTGTACTCCATGGCCGATGTGGAGCGGCTGCGACGGATCAAGACCTTTGTCGATGAGCTGGGCGTGAACCTGGCCGGCGCCGAGGTGGCCCTGAAACTCATCGACCGCATAACCGAACTGGAAGGCCAGGTGGAAGCATTGACCGACGAAATAGCCCGCCTGCGCGCCGCGGAAACCACATCCAGCGGCGTCAGGACACGCAATAACTCAAACCGGAGGTGACCGATATGGTGATGACTGCGGACAAATTCACGCGACAGGCCCAGGAGGCGCTGCAACGCTCCCAGGAACTGGTGCGGAACTACCAGCACAGCCAGTGGGACGTGGAGCACGTGCTGCTGGCCCTGGTGGCGCTGGAGGACGGGCTGCCGGAGCGCATCTTCCGGGAGCTGGGCGTCGATGTCGAGGCGGTGAAGAGCCGGCTGCACCAGTCGCTGGACTCCGCGCCCAAATTGGTGTCGGGCACGCAGCAGATTTTCATCACGCCCCGCTTGCAGCGGATGCTGCAGGTGGCGGACGAGGAGGCGCAGCGGCTGAAGGACCAGTTCATCAGCGTGGAGCACCTGCTGGTGGCCGCCGCCCGGGAGAACACCGGCGACTCGGCGCGGCTGTTCCAGGATCTGGGCGTCAACCAGGAGATGATGTACCAGGCCATGCAGAAGCTGCGCGGCTCCCACCGGGTGGACGACCAGAACGCCGAGCAGCGGTACCGCTCCCTGGAGAAGTACAGCGTGGACCTGACCGAGTTGGCGCGCATCGGCAAGCTGGACCCGGTGGTGGGCCGGGAGCAGGAGATCCGCCAGGTCATGCAGACGCTGACCCGGCGCACCAAGAACAACCCGGTGCTCATTGGCGAGGCCGGCGTCGGCAAGACCGCCATCGCCGAGGGGCTGGCCAGCAAGATCATCTGCGACGACGTGCCCGACTCGCTGCACAACAAGCGGGTGATGGCGCTGGACATGGGCCGCCTGGTGGCCGGAGCCAAGTTCCGCGGCGAGTTCGAGGAGCGGTTGAAGTCAGTGATCGACGAGGTGACGTCGTCCAACGGCGAGGTGATCGTCTTCCTGGACGAGATGCACACGCTAGTGGGCGCGGGGGCTGGCGAGGGCAGCCTGGACGCCAGCAACATGCTGAAGCCGGCCCTGGCCCGGGGCGAACTGCAAGCCATCGGCTCGACGACGCTGGACGAATACCGCAAGCACATCGAAAAGGACCCGGCGCTGGCGCGGCGGTTCCAGCCGGTGTACGTGGAGGAGCCGACGCCGGAGCAGGCGCTGGACATCCTGCACGCGCTGAAGCCGCGCTACGAGGCCCACCACAAGGTGACCCTCACCGACGGGGCCATCGCGGCCGCGGTGCGGCTGAGCGACCGGTACATCACCGACCGCAAGCTGCCGGACAAGGCCATCGACTTCATCGACGAGGCGGGCAGCAAGGTGCGCATCGACGCCGGGATGCTGCCGCCCAAGCTGCAGGAAATGGAAAACCGGCGGCGGGAACTGGCCGACCTGGAGGAGCGGGCCAACCAGATGTCCGACTACGAGCGGTCGGCGCAGCACCGCACTGAGCGGCTGCGCCTGGAAGCCGAGCTTAATGCCGAGCGCGAGGCTATTGAACACACCGACGGCCCCGACCTAGTGGTCAACGAGAAGGACATCGCTGAGCTGGTGTCCAACTGGACGGGCATCCCGGTGGGCCAGCTCATGGAGGGCGAGGCCGAGCGGCTGCTGCACATGGAGGAACACCTGCACCGGCGGGTGATTGGGCAGGACGAGGCGATCAACGCGGTGGCGGACACCGTCCGCCGGGCGCGCTCGGGTCTCAACGACCCCAAGCGTCCCTTCGGCAGCTTCATCTTCCTGGGTCCCACCGGCGTGGGCAAGACCGAGCTGAGCCGGGCGCTGGCCGAGTTCCTGTTCAACGACGAGGACAGCATGGTCCGGCTGGACATGTCCGAGTACGGCGAGCGGCACACGGTGTCGAGGCTGATCGGCGCGCCTCCCGGCTACGTGGGGTACGACGACGCCGGCCAGCTTACCGAGGCGGTGCGGCGGCGGCCCCACCGGGTGATCCTGTTCGACGAGATCGAAAAGGCGCACCCGGACGTTTTCAACCTGCTGCTCCAGATCCTGGAGGACGGACGGCTGACGGACGGGCAGGGCCGCACGGTGGACTTCCGCAACACGGTGATCATCATGACCAGCAACCTGGGCACCGGGGACCTGTCCCATCGGCCCTTCGGCCTCGGTCCCACCGCGGACCGGGAGCAGGATGCGGGCAAGGTGACGGCGGAGCAGTCGCGGGCGGTGCACGAGGCGTTGCAGCGGGCTTTCCGGCCTGAGCTACTGAACCGCATCGACGAGACCATCGTGTTCCACCCGCTGAGCCGGGCGCAGATCGGCGAGATCGTCGGCCTGATGGTCGGCGAGGTCCAGAAGCGGCTGGCGGAGCGGGACATCACCTGCGAGCTGACCGAGGCCGGCTGCGACTGGCTGGTCAACCAGGGGTTCAACGTGACCTACGGGGCGCGTCCCCTGCGCCGCGCCATCCAGCGGCACCTCGAAAATTGGCTGGCCCAGGGCGTCCTGTCCGGCGAGTTCCAGGAGCACGACCACGTCATCGCCGACGTGAACGAGGCTGGGGACGGGCTGGCGCTGCGGGTATCCAGCAACGCCAAGCCAGAGGAAGAGCGGGAGTTGGCTGGGGTGGTATAGCAACGCTACGCTGACCGACCACAAAGGCGCCGCCCTGTCAGGGAGGATGGGGCGGCGCCTTTGTGCTGTCTAGTCGCCACGGCACCTGGCGGCTAGACACCAAGGCTCCATTCGAGCCGAATCCCGAGATCACGCAGCATTTCGAAAGTGTTGATGCACGGGATGTCGAACTGCCGACAAAGGTCAGGCAACGGCACCTTGCGTTGTGCTTGAGGAGCGGATACCTCGTTGGTGACGACGACGGCGCCGCTGGCCATTGCGTAGCCTGCCAACCAGCCATCGGCAGCGCGGGCAAATTCGGTGCGAGCGGCGCCGGTGAATTGCGGATTATCCTGCACCCAATCGATCAATTGCCGATACGCGTCAACAATGGGCTGGATGCCGCTTATCGCAGGCGAAAAGTTGGTTGCCTGTTCCACCCATTCGACTAATTCGGTCGGTGAGACGATCTCGTCGAACACTCGGTCGATGATCAACAGCTTGCCGGAGTCGACATGATGACTCATTGAGGCCCAGAAGCCGGGGCATATATCCGGCGCGTAGTAATGATGATAGGCCGCCACCAGAACATTGGTGTCCGGTACATATATGCGCTCGGTGGGAACCGTCATAGCTCAATGCCCAGTTTGCTGGGCATGGCGTCGAAGGTGTCACCTTTCAACCCGGTTAACGCGTACGCTTCACGGTGAGACAACCGCCCGGACTCCAGAGCGCGAACCACCGACGCGGCGAAGCGCACTCCGATGCGCCAACGTTGGGTATTCCAAAAATTCCCGCCCTCCGAGCTCGCTGCAATACGGTCGCCCTGGGTCTTGTTGCTGGCGTAAAAATCGAAAAATGCCGGCCGGTCGATGAGGCCCAGATCCAGCGCCCGGCGGGCAGCAACTATTCTGCTGACCCTGAAGTGCCGCGCAATGTCCTGGAATCGGTCTGCACGGACCGCCACGTACGGCCAGAACTTGCGCAATTCTGCCTCCGGCACCAGGAACTCCGCCGCGATCCTGTCACACCGGGTTTCGACCCGGTGATCGGTCGGCAGCAAGGTCTCCGAAGCGGAGACCCCTTCTTCGCCCACGAAGATGTGGGCGAGTTCGTGGGCGACGGTGAACATCTGGGCCGCCTTGTAGTCGGCGTTGTTCACGAAAATCAGCGGGGCGTAATCGTCGACAAGAGCGAACCCCTGGAACTCGTCGGGGTTGAGCTTGCGGCCGGTGTCGTTGCCCACGACCCCATTGAACACCACCATCACGCCGGCGGCCTCAATGTGGTCACGAAGCAGGCTGATGGCGTCAGACCATGACCGGGCGTCCGATGCCCAATCCGTAGATAGCCCCAAGGCGGAACGCATCGCGGCGGCGGCGTCAGCAACGCTTGTGCCGTCGTGGTATCCGCCGACCAGCCGCACCGGCTCTGCGCCGGTATCGATCAGTTCGTCGCGCAGCCACGCGCTGCGCTGCTGCATGGCGTGGACGGTATCCAGCAGGTCAATGCTGACCCTTGGCGCTTTCCGGCCGGCACGAGTGCGGAAGTCGGTTATGGGGAGCTGTTCGTCCGGCGGGAACGACAGGAACAGGAAGCCCAAGGGGCTATGCGTTGCGTCGGCCAGCCGTTCAGCCCACGCCATGCTGATTTCGCCGGAATTCTCCCACTCTTCGACGCGTTCTGTCTTGAGCTTGACCTTGCGGGCCAGATCTTCGGTGGTAAGGTCGGCCCGCTCGCGCGCCCAACGTAAGACGTCAGGCCGCAGTCGGAGAGTTTCGGGCTGTGTGACCATTGGCAAAACCCAACCACAGCGATGTTAGCCAATGAGCCGTTCGTGGGTCAAATGAATGTCAGCGGAACAAATCCTTATCCGGTTCCCGCACAATCGCCCGGCTGTCCGCGTCTTCCATGGGTTCGTAGGGGTAGCCCTTGATGAGGGCCACGGGGACGCCCAGGAGCTTGCCGGTGACCAGCTCGGCGGTGGCGGCCAGCTCGTCGGCGACGGCGATGGTGGTGGTGTGCAGCTCGTTGCCGTGGGGGTCGAACTCGCCGACGTAGCTGATGACGGGGTTGAAGCCGGCCACGCCGATGGACACGTTGATCGCGCCGTTGCGCCAGGGCCGGCCGAAGGTGTCGGACACCAGCACGGCCACGTCCACGCCGAGACGCTGACGGATGCCGTCGCGGATGCCGCGGGCCGAGGCGTCGGGGTCCACGGGCAGCAGGCAGATGGAGTTGGAGCCGGGGATGTTGGAGGCGTCGATGCCGGCGTTGGCGCAGATGTAACCGTGGTAGGTCTCGCTGATGATCACGCCCCGGTCCATGCGGACGACCCGGCGGCTCTCGCGCAGGATCATCTCGGTGTGACGCGGGTCCCGGCGGTGCCCCTCGGTGATGGCCACGGCCAGGGGGGAGGCTTCCACCTCGTCGATGGTCATGACGCGGCCCTCGGCCTTGCTGACGATCTTCTGGGTGACCACGACGACGTCGCCCGGCTCGATGGGCGTGCCCTGGGCGGCGGCGGCGTCCATGATCTGGGCGGCCAGGTCGTCACCGGCCTGGACCTCGGGCAGTCCCTCGATTCCTACGGCGCGAATTTCCGGCGGCATGGCGCACCTCCCGTTACGGCGGCGGGGTGTTGATTACGGTGGGAACGGTTCCAGTTTATCACCGTGTGGCCTGGCTTCCGGCGGTGACGAACCGGGTTCCCGCGAGCGGGGAATTCTGGTACAACCCCGTTTGCGTGCGTATGATAGCCACACGCAGGATCGACGGCGCAGCGAACAGCGTCGCGGTTTGCTTTGCCGGAGGGCGGATGAACCAACAGGGCTGCCAACCAGACCACACTTCCATAGACGGGGCAACGCTAGACAGGGCATTGCTCAACGAGGCAACGATCAACGGGGCTTCGCTGGCCTTTCCGGAGGCGGAGCGACAGGCGGTGTACCGGGCGATCTACCAGCGGCGCGACATCCGCAATTTTCGCCCCGACCCGATACCCGACGAGACCTTGGCACGGATCATACGGGCGGCGCATCACGGGCCGTCGGTAGGATTCATGCAGCCGTGGGACTTCATCCTGGTCAAGGATCTGGAACGCCGGCGGAAGGTCAAGGAGTTATTCGACCGGGAGCGGGACGCCGCGGCGTGCTTTTTCGACGAACCGCGCCGGTCGGCTTATCTGTCGCTGAAGCTGGAGGGCATCCTGGAGGCGCCGGTGAACCTGTGCGTCACCTGCGACCCGACCCGCGCCGAGGTGGTGCTGGGGCGCAACTCCATGCCGGAGACCGACGTGTATTCCACCTGCTGCGCGGTGCAGAACCTCTGGCTGGCGGCGCGGAGCGAGGGCGTCGGCGCCGGCTGGGTCAGCATCCTCAAGCTGCCGCAACTGCGCGGGATATTGGGGATACCGCCGCACATCATCCCGGTGGCATACCTCTGCCTGGGCTACCCGGTTGAGTTCACCGACGAGCCGGGTTTGCAGCGGGCCGGCTGGCGCGACCGGCTGCCCGTGGAGGACCTGATCCACTTCGATGATTGGGAAGGCTCCGCCGGCGATGGCGACTGGCAGGGTCTGCGGTATGCGCTGGGGGACGATGCGAACGCGCGACAATGAAGGGCGGCGAACCTCCATAAGCGCCCCGGCAAGCCAGATGACGATTTCCAGCGTGATGAATGTATAATCGGGGCAATACATCCGGCTGATTGGGAAATCTGGGCCGGTTAAGTCACCAGGAGAGGAGGGATGACGATATGACGCAACAAATGCATGCTCAGATGGGAGGAAGCACCGGCGGCGGTGAGGAACTCATAGATGCGGGCGCGGTGACCTTCGGGTTGGTGTACCGCACCGACGTGGGGGCCATGAGCGACGAGGGTATCTGCATCCACGTCTACGGCAACGATATCGAGGGCGACGACAAGGAACTGCTGCGGTTCGACTGCTTCCGCATCGGCCCGCACTACCACTATCGGAACGGGCCCATCGGGCAGAACGACCGGCTGGAGCTGGACTTCACCGCCGAGGGCGACCCGCTGTCCTGGACGCTGGACAAGATCCAGAACCGGCTGCCGATCATGCTGATGCGCTGCCAGGCCGACAGCACCGCGCGCAAGGTCGATCAGCGGGACGTCGACGCGGCGATCCCGCACATCGTGGCCTGGGCAGAGACCAAGACTCACAACCGCGGTTAGCTATCTGGTTCCCGCGAACCGACGCACAGAACGCGAGGGCCCGGCGATGCAGAAGCCGGGCCTTCGCACTTGTTTTGAACCCGCCACGGGGTTGCCCCTGAAAGTGAGCGCATTTAGAATCCGGCAGGTGAGCCGGATTTGCTGCCAAGCCCGTACCGGCGATGAGGTGTCAGCAACATGAGCCAGAGCAACGACTTGGAGCGGATCTACCAGGAACTACGCCGCAGAGCGGTCGCCCAGTTCGGCGAGGACCGCGCCGTGGAGTTGGAATCGTACCTGCGAACCGCGGCGGAGCAGGTCTTCGACGTTGATAATGCCGAGGTCCACCCGGACCTGGAACCATTGAACCAGGAATAACCGGGGCCCGTATTGGCGAACGAACGAGATTGCCGCGCTGCGCTCGCAATGACAGCCTGACCTTGGAACGTACCGGCGAACCGACGGCGGCATGCGTGCCACCATGAGTGAGGTTGAATGATGCCCGAACTCCACGAGCTTTCGGCGGTGGAAGCCGCCGCGCAGATTCGCGAAGGAACCCTGTCGCCGGTGGCGTTGGTAGAGTCGTTGCTGGCACGCATTGACGCCCTGGACGGCGACCTGCAGGCCTGGGTGACCATCGACCGGGACGCCGTGCTATCCACGGCCCGCCAGCGGGAGGCCGAGGTGCAGCGTGGCGACCCGCTCGGGCCGATCCACGGCGTTCCGGTGGGTCTGAAGGACATTTTCTTCACCGAGGGCATGCTCACCGCCTGTGGGTCGAAGGTGTACTCCGACTTCGTGCCCGATTTCGACGCGACCTCGGTGGCCAATATCAAGGCGGCCGGTGGCATCATCCTGGGCAAGGCGGTCACCACCGAGTTTGCCACCTCCGACCCCTCACCAACACGCAACCCGTGGAACCTGGAGCACACGCCCGGCGGCTCCAGCAGCGGCTCCTCGGCGGCGGTGGCGGCGCGGATGGTTCCGGCGGCGCTCGGCTCACAGACCGGCGGGTCCACCTGCCGGCCGGCGGCGTACAACGGCATTGTGGGAGTGAAGCCCACCTACGGACGCATCAGCCGGTACGGCGTGGCTCCGGTGAGTTGGTCGCTGGACCACGTGGGCATCCTGACCCGCACGGTGGCCGACGCCGCCCTGATGCTGACCGTCCTCAGCGGCGCGGACGACAATGACCCCGGCAGCCTGCGCGAACCGGTGCCCGACTTCGCCGCGCAGATGTCCGAGCATGACCGGCCCCCGCGCATCGGGCTGGTGCGGCAGTACTACCAGGACTATGCCACGCCGGAAATGTGGGCGCACACGGAGGAAATCGCGAACCGGCTGGCGGAAGCCGGCGCAGAGGTTGAGGAGATACCGTTGCCCGACAGCTTCGCCGTGGTGCACAGCTTCCAGCGCATCGTAATGAATGTCGAGTGCGCCGGGTTCCACGAGGTCAATCACCGCGTGCGCGCCGGCGACTACGGCCCGCGCATCCGCGCCGGCATGGAGATGGGCATGATCATGCCGACATCGGCGTACCTGAAGGCCCAGCGGCTGCGGCGGCAGTTCCGCGCCGACCTGAACGAGATGGTCGCCAAGGTGGACGTCGTGATGACGCCGGCGATACCGGCGCCGGCTCCCCGGGACCTGAACACCACCGGTGATGCGGCGTTCCAGGTGCCGTGGACGGCCGCTGGCCTGCCCACGGTGGTGGTCTCCACGGGCCTGAGCGAACTGGGCATGCCCATGGCGGTGCAGTTCGGCGGGCCGTGGGCCCAGGAAGGCCGGGTGCTGGGCGCGGCCCAGTGGTGCGAGCGGATTGCGGGCTTGGGAGAGGCGCCGCCGATCGGTTAGATTCGAAAAACCCCCGGCTATGAACACGCGCACAGGTCGTCCGAGGGGATACCGGCAGACCAACCGGAGTGAAAGCGGCCGGGGCGGCTGCCGTTGACGGGAATCGGTTCGCCCAATTACCATTAGCCCCCGATTGTCCCGCCGCATTGGCCGGATTCCGTGCCGGCTGCCATGCCCCGTCGCCATTTACTGCAAGGTGCTGCCATGTCTACGCTCGAAGAACTCAAGGTATTCACCGGTAACGCGCATCCCCAACTGGCTCGGGACGTCTGCCATTACCTGGGAATTCCTCTGGGGGAGAGCGAGACCTTCAAGTTCGCCAACGACAACACTTTCGTCCGCATCGGCGAGAACATCCGGGAGCGGGACGTATTCATCGTGCAGCCCACGGTGGCGCCCACCAATGACAACCTGATGGAACTCCTGATCATGATCGATGCCTGCAAACGGGCGTCGGCGGGTCGCATCACCGCGGTGGTGTCATACTACGGCTACGGGCGAACCGACAAGAAAGACCAGCCCCGGGTGCCCATCACCGCCCGTTTGGTCGCCGACCTCATCACCACCGCCGGCGCCGACCGGGTGCTCACGCTGGACCTCCACGCCGGCCAGATACAGGGGTTCTTCAGCATTCCGGTGGACGAGCTGACCGCCGAGCCAATCCTGTCCAACTACTTCGCCGAGAAGGGTCTGGAGGACCTCGTGCTGGTTGCCGTCGACTTCGGCATCAGCAAGCGGGCCCGGGATATGGCGGAGCGCCTGGGCGTGCCCGTGGCCGTCATCGAGAAGCGACGCACCGCCAACGACGACCGCTCCGAGACCCTCAACGTCATCGGCGATGTGCGCGGCAAGCGTGCCCTTACCTTCGACGATGAAATTCTTACCGGAGGGACCATCGTCAACGCGGCCAACGCACTGCTGGACGCCGGGGTGACCGAGGTATTTTGCTGTGCCACCCATCCCGTGTTCGCCCCGCAGGCGCCTCGGCTCCTCAAGGAGAGCGCTTTCAAGGAAGTAGTGGTAACCGACTCCGTGCCGCTCGCCGCAGACCAGAAGGTGGGGAATCTTACGGTGTTGTCGGTCGCGCCGTTGATCGGGGAGGCGATGAAACGCATCCACGAAGGCCGCTCGGTGGGCGAGTTGTTCCAGTAAACCGCCTGGCGGACCTCTGGCGCCCCCGAACCCGGGAGAAACAGCCCGGCGACAGCCGGGAATCCCTCGCTCCCGTATGCCCCGCTCTGGACATACCAGGAGTGGATGGTTATCATCGTCGGACAGGTTGCAGTGCGTTTTCGCGCCCGGGGTGATGGGGCGAACGCGCCAGGAGGGCGCCTATGGTCGCGGTTACCAGCGAGTCCACCGATCTGATCGCCCGCGTTGCGGAATACGTGGACGATGCGAGCCAACTTGAGCGCATCCGGTCGGCTTACGACTTCGCGGAACGGTGCCACGACGGGCAGATGCGGCGCTCCGGCGATCCATATATCGTCCACCCGCTCGCGGCCGCCACCATCCTTGCCGATCTGTACCTTGACCCCGACACCATCATTGCGGCCTTGCTCCACGACGTCATGGAGGACTGCGGCGTCGATGTCACAGAGCTGCAATCTCGCTTCGGGACCAACGTGTCCCGGCTGGTCGACGGCGTTACCAAGCTGACGCGCGTAGACTATCGCCCACCGGACGCCGAGACCAACGGAGCGGCACCGGCCGAGAACCTGTACGCCGAGAGCCTGCGCAAGATGCTGGTGGCCATGGCCGAAGACATCCGCGTGGTGCTCATCAAGCTGGCCGACCGCCTGCACAACATGCGGACGCTGGACGCGTTGTCCGAAGACAAGCGGCAGCGCATCGCTCAGGAAACCCTGGACGTTTACTCGCCGCTGGCGCATCGGCTGGGCATCTGGGAACTCAAGTGGCAACTGGACGACCTGGCTTTCCGGCATCTGAACGAAACCCGGTACCGGGAGATTTCCCGGATGCTCGCGGCCCGCAGGTCCCAGCGCGAGGCCTACGTTGCGGAAGTGGCCGAGCGGCTCCGGATCGAGCTTGCGGACAATCGCCTGTCGGCTGACGTCAATGGCCGGCCCAAAGGCATTTATTCCATCCACAACAAGATGGAAAAGTACGCGGCCGATGGCAAAGAGCTCAGCGATATCTATGACCTGTACGCGCTGCGCGTGATCGTTAATGAGATTCCCGAGTGCTATTCCGCCCTGGGCGTCACCCACCGCATGTGGAGCCCCATCCCCGGTCAGTTCGACGACTACATCGCCACGCCCAAAAAGAACATGTACCAGGCGTTGCACACCACCGTGCTGTGCGACGGCGGCCATCCGCTGGAAGTGCAGATCAAGACCCGAGAGATGCACCAGGTGGCCGAGTATGGCGTTGCCGCCCACTGGCGCTACAAGGAACAGCGCGGCTCGCCCGGCGGGAACGCCTCCTTCGAAGAGCGGATGACCGGGCTACGCCAACTGCTGGAGTGGCAGCGAGAGACGCCGGACACTGACGAGTTCCTGGAGCGGGTGCGGGAAGACCTGTTCCATGACCAGGTGTTCGTATACACCCCCAAAGGCGACATCGTAGAGATGGCCGCCGGCGCCACCCCCATCGACTTCGCCTACAAGATCCACACCGACTTGGGCCATCGCATTTCCGGCGCCAAGGTGAACGGCAAGTTGATGTCCTTGGACACCCCCCTGCACAACGGCGATACCGTGGAGGTTGTCGCGGGCAAGACCGGTCGCGGGCCGTCTCCGGACTGGCTGAATCCGGCTCGCGGGTACGTGGCGACCAACAGCACGCGGCAGAAGATACGCTCCTGGTTCAACCGGCAGGCCCGCAGCGCCAACATCACCCGGGGCCGCGAACTCCTGCGACGCGAGTTGCGTCGCATGGGCATCAAGATGTCCGACCGCGAGGTGCTCGAAGCGTGTCGCTACGACAGCATGGAGGACCTCCTGGCCGCCCTGGGCTCCGGCGAGCTTAGCGACTCGGCCCTGTCCGCCCGCCTCACCCAGTTCCGCAACGACGAGATGGATGAGCCGACGTGGATGCCGAAACTTCGGGGTTCCACGTCGTTGTCCAGCCCCTCCTCAGGGATTTCCGTGCTGGGCGTGGGCGACCTGCTGACCAGCATCGCCCGCTGCTGCAACCCCATCCAGGGCGATCCCATCATTGGCTTTGTCACCCGCTCCCGGGGCGTAAGCGTCCACAAGGTGGGTTGCATCAACGTGCTCAACGAGGACGAGCAGGAGCGGCTGGTCCCCGTTTCCTGGGGGCAAAAGCAGGAACTGTACCCGGTGCGCATCCGCATCGAGGCAATGGACCGGGTGGGCCTGCTGCGGGACGTCACCACCAAGGTGTCGGACGACAAGATCAACATCGCCTGGGCGGTAACGCGGGAGAACGACGACGCCACGGTCAGCATGGAATTCACCATCCACGTGAAGAACCTCGAAGAGTTGAACCGGGTGTTCTCCCGAATCGAAGGGATCCGCGGGGTCATCTCGGTGAGCCGCGTCACCAGCAGCCCGCTGAGGCAGACCGAGCGCTGATCTTCCCGTTCGGGGTTTGACGTGCTCGCCTGTTGGCGGCGAGCCTTTTGTCCAGCATTTCCACAATCGCTCCCGCCCTCGGCGGTTGGACTGCGATCAAGCTGCTGCTGGCCGGCCTGGTATTTCTGGCCGTCTTGCTGATGCCCACTCCGGAGGGCCTGACGGATGAGGGCCAGCGCGCCCTGGCGGTCATGCTCCTGGCGGTGATCCTGTGGGCCACTGAAGCCATACCCGTCCCGGTGGCGGGCGTGGGTGGAGTCCTGCTCCTGGTATTGGTGGGAGCGGTGCCGGAGATCGGACCCGCCCTGTACGGCTTCTCGCAGCCGGTGTCATATTTCCTCATCGGCATACTGACCCTGGGTCTCGCCGTGCACCGCTCCGGGCTGGCCGAGCGGCTGGCCACCTACCTGATGCGGGGCGCGGCGGGCAGTCCCAGGCTCCTCTACGTGCAGATGCTGTTCTCCTTCGCCGCGCTGACCTTCGCGCTGCCATCGGCGAGCACGCGGGGCGCCATCATGGTGCACGTTTACGAGCAGGTGCTGGAGCACTGGAACATCCCCCAGGAACACCCCTTTTACAAGGCGACGATGATGGCGATGGGCAGCCTCAATCGTCTGGGTTCCACCGCGCTGCTGGCCGGCGGCATAACCCCCGTGGTGGCGTCGGGTCTGTTGGGAGATTTCTCGTGGGGCCAGTGGTTCGTGCTGATGAGCGTTCCGTTCTACGCCAATCTGGTCGTTGGCGGGACGGTGCTGTTCATTTTCTACCGCTCCGGATTCCGCCTGGGAGACGAAGCCGGCGCGGCCACCATCGCGATGGGGCGCATGAAGTCCAGAGAGATGCGGGCCGGGGCAATCGTAATCATCACCGCGCTGTTGTGGTTCACGGACTTTGCGCACGGGCTGCATCCGGCGGTGCCCGCGATGATCGCCCTGTGCCTGATCCTGATGCCACGGGTCGGCATCTTGACTTGGCGAGAGTTCGAGCGTGACCTGGGCTGGTCAAACTTCTTCATCATCGCCACGTCATTGTCATTGTCACACGCGCTGGTGACCACCGGCGCCGCGGCCTGGTTCTCCGCCACGCTGGTGGGGACAGTGGGTCGGGTGGCCTCTGAGCCCATGCTGGTCCTGTTGCTGCTGTGCGCGTGCTTCGCGGCGCTGCGGTTCATCCTGCCCAACATCGCCGGCTACCTGGCGCTGGTGATACCAGTCACCATGGCCGCCGCTGAATCGTTGGGACTGGACCCGTTAGTGTGCGGCATGGCGGCCGTGGTGGTGGGCGACTCGGTGGTCTACTACAGCGCGGGTGGTACGGCCAGCGTTTTCATTTTCCAGCGGGCCAACATCGCCAATCCCGAAATCTTTCGGTTCGCGATCACCATGACCATTATCGCTACCGGCGTATTGTTGCTGGCGGTGGTGCCCTACTGGGGCCTGGTGGGCCACCCGCTGGTACCGTAGGCGGCCCGACTATAGTTGGGCGGCTATCGCCAGGGCCAGCCCGGCCACCACGATGACAAACGCGCCAATCAGCGTCCAGGTGAGAACCCGCCGGATGCGCCGTCGTCGTTGCCGCGCGCGGCGCAGGTCGGCCCGGTAGTCCCAGGGACGGCGGATGTGGTCACCATCCTTCCAAATGCCGCGCCGCCGCCGTTTGGCCTCGGCCTCCGCCTCCGGGAACCCCAGGTCTCGACCTCCGTAGCGCCGGTACCACCAGGCCATGCCGGAGCGCACCATCTCCACGTTGACTGACTGACCCCGCCGGCGCTGCCGATAGAGCAGGCCCACCGTGCGCCCGTAACGGTCGGTAGCCATGGCGTCCATGCGGATGCCGCCCCGCTGCACCAGGGATGCCAGCTGTTTGCGTGATTCCTGTCCGTAGGGTTGGGCCAGTTCCGGAGCGTCGATGCCGTAAAGCCGCACCGGAAACGGCCGCCGCAAGAAGCTGAACAACCCGGAGTACTTCACCTCCAGCGAGTCGCCATCAATGACTCGCCGTATCCGTACCTTTCGGGACATCTGCGACCTAAACGGTCAACGGTGTGTCGTCCCGGTTGGCCCACTCTCCCATGGACGCGTCGTAGTTCCTGGCGTTCTCGAAGCCGACCAGGCGCAGTACGAAGTTTCCGTGCGCCGCACGGATGCCAGCCTGTCAATAGGAGTATGCCGTCTTGTCCGGCGTGATGCCGTGCTCAGTGAGGATGCGTCGGATCTCGGCAGCCGGCTTGAACTCGTGGGTGTTGCGGTCCATCAGGTGGAACCACTCCAGGTGCACCGCGCCGGGAACGTGGCCCACGCGCTTGTTGCGGTAGTTCTCGGCGGTTCCGTCCCATTCGGCGTCGCTGCGCACGTCCCACACCACCACGTTGTCCAGCGTGCAGGCCGCTTTGAGCTCGTCGCCGGTGGCGATGAACGACTCGTCGGCGCGTGGGGTGAAGGTCACCGTCGCCGGCGCTTTGGGCCGGCCGAAGTCAACGGACTGCCCCGCGTTGACCCAAGCGCGCCATCCGCCGTTGAGCACCTTCACGTTGCTGTGGCCGTAATAGTTGAACACCCACCAGATCCGCGCCGCCGTGAGCCCCTGGGCGTGGTCGTAGGTCACCACGGTGGTGTCGTCGCCGATGCCCAGGCCCTCGGCCATGGCCTTGAACTGTTCGGCCGTCATGACGTGCTGCCGGCCCGTATCGGGGTTTTTGGCCCAGTTGTCGGCGACGTGGTGGGCGCCGGGAATGTGTCCCCGCTGCCAGGCGTCGGCGGTGTTGGCGCAGTCCAGCACGACCACGTCGGGATCGTCCAGGTGAGCGGCGACCCACGCGGCGTCGGTCAGGTATTCGGGGTGGGCGTAGTCGTCGGTGTGGGTCGTCATGGAGCGGCTCCTGCGGTGATCTATGAGTTGGCGGGATTGTAGGCGGGGGCGGGCCGGCGGGTCAACGGCGTAGCGTGTGCGATATCGCATCGACGTGCTATGCTGTTTCAGCGGGAAGGTGACACCATGGCTGCGATCCAGCTGGATATACCCGAAGAAGACCGCGAACGCTTCGTCAGACAGGCCGAGCGGGAAGGCAAGACGCTGGACGCCTGGCTGATTTCGGTGGCCCGACAGCACAGTCCGCGACCGGAGCCACCGGCGAACGACCGATTTCAGTCGGTCGAAGAGCTTATGGCATTTCTCGAGGAATGCAGAGCCAACTCTAGGCTGGAACGTGAACCAGATTGGGAAGTACACCTCAGGAACATCCACGAGTCTCGCATACAGGGGCTGCCTGGCGTATGACCTTCGTCGATGCCAACGTGTTCATGTATGCGGTGGGTGGCCCACATCCACTACAACAGATTGCTTGGGAGTTCCTGCGTCGGTCATACAGCAACGGTTCGCCTTTATGCACGTCCGCAGAGGTCTTGCAAGAACTGGCGCACGCTTACCTGCGGGTAGGCCGCGGTGAGACATTTGACCGCGCGATGATATTGGTAAGGCGGTACGGCGTGGAGGTTTGGTCCCTCGAACGTGAGGATGTGCTGCTCGCCCGTCAGCTCCATGAGCAGCACCCGACGCTCTCCGCCCGCGACCTCTGTCATCTCGCCTCCTGCCAACGTCGCGGCGTTAGCGAAATGATGACCTTCGACCAAGGCCTGGCCTCCACGTTCCCAGGACCGGCTGAGTCATAGCCATCAACCGACGGACCCGTCCCGACGCACCCCGCACACCGTCCCAGCGATAAGTCGAGCCTAAACGCTTTCAAATACGTCATCCCGCCGTTCCCGCTACAATAGGCGCACTCAACACGCTCATGTGCGAGGTGCGCTTTTATGGTTCAGCAGGGACAGATTGACCATCTTTTGCAGGAGGCCGGGGAGATCCCGCCTCCGCCCCACGTGGTCGAGCAGGCCACCATGTCCGACTACGACGGCGTCTACGCCCGGTCCGTGGCGGACCCCGAGGGTTTTTGGGCGGAGGCCGCCGAGGAGCTGCACTGGTTCCGTCGGTGGGACGATGTCTTCCAGTGGGACTACCCCAACTTCCGCTGGTTCGTGGGCGGCCAGACCAACATCGCCTATAACGCCCTGGATCGCCACCTGACCACCGAGCGGCGCAACAAAGCCGCCCTCATCTGGCTGGGCGAGGATGGCACGGAGCAGGTCTACACCTACGCGCGGCTGGCCCAACAGGTCAACCGCTTCGCCAACGGCCTGAAGTCCCTGGGCGTGGGCAAGGGGGACCGGGTCGTCATCTATATGCCCCTGACGCCAGAGGGCGCCATCAGCATGCTGGCCTGCGCGCGCATCGGCGCGATCCACAGCGTGGTCTACGCCGGCTTCAGCGTCGGTTCCCTGCGCGACCGCATCCAGGACGCCAACGCCAAGGCGCTGATCACCGGCGACGTGGGTTACCGCCGGGGCAACCGCGTCGACCTGAAGGGCATCGCCAACGAGGCGGTGGCGGGCTGCGACAGCCTGGAGCACGTCATCGTCTTCCGCCGCGAGCTGGCCCTGGAGGACCTGCGGGACGGCGAGATCGACTTCGATGGCCTGATGGCGCGCAGCAGCATCGACTGCCCTGCCGAGGTCATGGACGCTGAGGATCCGCTCTACATCCTGTACACCAGCGGCACCACCGGCCGGCCCAAGGGCGTGGTCCATGTCCACGGCGGCTATATGGTGGGCACGCACTACCACTTCAAGAACTTCTGGGACGTCAAGGACAACGACGTCTTCTGGTGCATGTCCGACATCGGCTGGGTGGTGGGCCATAGCTACATCGTCTACGCGCCCCTGGTCGCCGGCGCCACCACCGTATTCCGCGAGGGCGCGCCCGACTTCCCCCACAACGCCGTGTTCTACGAGGTCATCGAAAAGTACGGCGTCAACGTGATCTTCACCGCGCCCACGGCCGTGCGGATGCTGATGCGTTACGGTGAGGAGCCGGCCAGCCGGTACAACCTGCGCTCCCTGCGGTTCCTCACCTGCGCCGGCGAGCCGCTGAACCCGGAGGCCCTGCGCTGGGCCTACGAGCACATCTGCGGCAGCGGCGAGTGGGCGCACATGGTCGACAACTGGTGGCAGACCGAGACCGGCGGTCCCTGCCTGGGCACGACCGCCACCATGACCTCCCGGCCCGGACGGGTGGGCAAGCCTCTCCCCGGCGCCGTCATGGACATCGTGGACCGCGAGGGCCAGCCCATCGAGGAACCCGACAAGGGCGGTTTCCTGGTGATCCGCCGTCCCTTCCCGCACTTCTCCCGCACCGTGTGGGGCGACCCGGACCGCTACGCCGACACCTGGAGCCAGATCCCCGGTGTGTACTCCTCCGGCGACGTGGCCCTGCGCGACGCCGACGGTTACTACATGGTGGTGGGCCGCGCCGACGACGTGCTCAACGTGGCAGGTCACCGCATTGGCTCGGCCGAGGTGGAGTCGGCGCTGGTGTCGCATCCGGAGGTGGCTGAGGCGGCGGTTATCGGCAAGCCCGACGAGCTGCGCGGCGAGGTGATCAAGGGCTTCGTAACCCTGCGCATGGGCAGCGAGGGCTCCGACCGCATGATCAACGACCTGCAACTGCACGTCCGCCGTGAGCTGGGTCCCATCGCGGTACCGTCGGAGATCGAGTTCACGCCCACGCTGCCCAAGACCCGCTCCGGCAAAATCATGCGCCGCCTGCTCAAGGCGCAGGAGCTTGGGCTGGATCCGGGAGACATAACGACGCTGGAGGAGTAAGAACGTTTAGCCGGCGCGTCTCACAACTATTTTGAACGTTCGATGAACGGCAGGGAATTCGTGAGGCGCGCCCGGCGCTATGCCAGACGCAACAGTTTGGAATGGCGTTTCGACCCGGCTTGGGGCAAAGGCAGCCATGGCAGGTTTTTCATTGGCGAGCGGTTTACCACCGTGCAACACGGTGAGATATCGTCGGGTCTATTGCACAATATGTTGAGGGATCTGGACATCGACAGGCGGAGGTTTTGAAACGTGAAGTACGCCTTTCCATGCAACATCAGGCCGGATGAAGAAGAGGGGGGATGGGGTTTTGTGGTTTCGTTCCCCGACATATACGGCGCTAATACAGGCGGGAAGACATTCAAGGAGTCGATCATCCTGGCCGAAGATTGTATGGTAGTAGCGTTGTCTGCCTACATCGATCTGGGACGCGATCTGCCCACGCCCAGCTCTTTTCAGGATGGACAGGAACTACTGACGGTGCAGCCCCTTATCGCCGCCCAACTCGACCTATACACCGCCATGCGCGAGCAGGGCATCAGCCGGGCGGAACTGGCGGAACGGCTGGGGATTAGCAGCGAAGACTCCGACCAGCTGTTGAGCCTGGACTACCGCACGCCCATCGGCAAGGTCTCCAAAGCCCTCAAAGCCGTAGGTTGCGAGTTGGCAGTAACGGAACGGGTCGCCTGATGAACTGTGCCAACTGTTGGAGACGCTGCAATGCTGGACGACCTGGTAAGCGTGATTGAAACGCTGCAACGGCGCATCCGCGACCACGGGCCTACGCTGCGTGAAAATGAGACGAGGACGCGCATGGGGCTGATTGATCCGCTGTTGCGGGTTCTCGGCTGGGATGTATCTGACCCGTCGGTCGTTACACCCGAATACAACGTTGGCAACGGCAGAGCAGATTACGCCCTTTTGAACCGAGATGAACGGCCTGCCGCGTTGATCGAAGCCAAGCATTTCTCTGAACCATTGGAGCGGCCTAACCACCAGGAACAAGTCTTTACCTACGCACTCATGCAGCAAGTCAGATATGCTGGACTAACCGACGGAGACCGGTGGATCCTCGACGATGTTTCTGTTTTCTCAGGTGAGAGGCGCATCTTGGACTTGTCGATCGCAAACACATCCGCCCACGTGTGCGCACTCCAACTACTGCTTCTTTGGCGCCCCAATCTCGCCTCTGGACAACCCGCAGTTGCGCAAACGCCGTTGTTGTCGGAGGAACCTGAGCCAGCGGCTTACTCGGAAAGGACAACGACCGCACCATCACCGGTTCCAACTTCGGTCGGCGATGATGCGTCATGGATTGCCCTTTCTGCTTTCGCGGGGGACCCTGCCGACGCTCTTCCCAGTTCAATGCGGTTCCCGAATTGGGATGAATACTCGGTGAACAATTGGAACCAATTGGTCCGTCACGCCGTCGCCTGGCTTTCGTCTCGGGAGTTGCTAACCGCGAATGATGTTCCGATACCGTCCAGCAAGAAGCGTTTCATCGTCAGTACCGAACCCGTTCACCCTGCTGGCAATCCATTTGCCCAAAAAATAGCGGTCACAGGAACCCCGTTCGTGTACGAAGGCAACATCAGTCGTCGCGCTGCGGTCAGCAACGCCAAGAAATTGCTCGAATACTGCCACGTCGACCCCGCCGACGTCCTCTTGCGCGTGGGGTGAAACCTTCCTTGCGAGCCCGAACTGCTCTGCTATAGATACACGCGCACTTTGGCCTCGCCGAAACCATTGGGAGTATCAGATGACTACGGAACTGAAACCCGAGATGGAGGCCCGTATCGCCGATCTGGCGAAGCGGCTCGGTTTCGCCGGCCCGGATGCGGCGGAACGGGTGCTCAAAGCGGCGTTGGACGACCTCGACGCCAAAACGCCGAATCACAAGATGACGCCTGATGAGATTGAGGCGGAGATAGCCTATTGGTCTCGGGTCGCCAAGCGCAACCGAGCGTTGCATCCCTTTGACGACGACAATCCGCCGTCCAGGGTCTGGCAGGAAGAACTGTACGACGAGCGGGGCCTTCCAAAATGATGGTTGCTGATACGTCCGCAGTGATAGCGGTATTGGACGATGAGCTGGAAGGGCCGTCATTTTTGAATATGATGGTCCATGATGGGGAAGTGCTGGTATCTACCGCTACAGCCGTCGAACTCATGATTGTCGCCATGGGGAAAAGCGACGTCATATACGAGGATGCCGTCGAATTCCTGGCGCGGCCGTTCATCCGTCTGGTTCCACTGGACGAGGAACAGCTTTGGGAAGCGGCAGAGGCATACGTGAATTACGGCAAAGGCCGCGGGCATCCCGCCCAACTGAATTTCGGCGACACCTTCGCCTATGCTCTGGCCTCCGTGCGGGTGTTGCCGCTGCTCTACAAGGGCGAGGATTTTGCCCGAACGGACATCGCAACGGTGATGTGACAAGTGTTGGCGCTATTGGGGTCAGATCCCCAAATCACGGGCGGTCGCTCCGTACCCACGGAGCGACCGCCAAATTAGATCCCCAGGATCGGACCAGATTTCTGCGCGGGCCCTAGCTCGCGGCCGCGCCCACGGTCTCCATGATCAGCCGGGTTACGGTGTAGGGATCGCAGTTGGCGTTGGGGCGCCGGTCCTCGATGTAACCCTTGCCGTCCCGGGCCACCTGCCACGGAATCCGAACCGAGGCGCCCCGGTCGGACACGCCGTAGCGGAACTCGCGGTACGAGCAGGTCTCGTGCAGGCCGGTGAGGCGCTCTTCGATGCGGTCGCCGTAGTTGGCGATGTGCAGGTCGTGGCGGGTCTCCAGAGCCTCCGCCGCAGCGACGCAGGCGTCGTAGTTCTCCCGCATCGCGGTGGTGGAAAAGTTGGTGTGGGCGCCGGCGCCGTTCCAGTCGCCCTTGACCGGCTTGGGGTCCAGCGTGGCGCTGATGCCCCGGCGTCCGTCGACCGTCAGCACGTCCTCGCCGATCCGGTACAGGAGCCAGCGAGCCAGCCACAGGTGGTCGCCCACCGTGGGCGCTCCCACCGGGCCGATCTGGAACTCCCATTGTGCCGGCATAACCTCGCCGTTGATGCCGGAAATGGCCAGTCCGGCATACATGCAGGCGTCCATGTGCTGCTCGACCACGGGGCGGCCGAACACCTCGTCGGAACCGACGCCGCAGTAGTAGCCGCCCTGGGGCGCGGGGAAGCCGTTGTCCGGCCAGCCCAGGGGCTTGATGCCGTCAAAGAAGGTGTATTCCTGCTCGATGCCGAACCAGAAATCCATCGCGGCGTACTGCTCGGCCGCGGCAGCGCAACCCGCCCGGGTGTTGGAGGGGTGCGGCGTCATGTCGGTGAGGAGCACTTCGCACATCACCAGCTTGTTGTTCCCACCCCGTACCGGGTCAGGAACCATCAGAACCGGGTTCAGCACGCAGTCCGAGTTTTCTCCGGGCGCCTGGTTGGTGCTGGAGCCGTCGAAACCCCAAACGGGCGGGTCCTCGCCATCCGGTATGATCTTGCCCTTGGACCGGAGCTTGGCAGTTGGCTGCTGCCCGTCGATCCAAATGTATTCCGCCTTGTAACTCATGAAACAGAACCTCAAATTCCAGACTGTTCAGATATTGTACCCGAACTGCCCTGATTAAATCGCCCCGCCGCAGCCTCTCACTTGTAAAAAGTTTGTTACCACGGGCAACCGGGCGCTGTCGATCGCGTGCCGGCCTCGGCTCGCCGTACTCTGACGTTCGTCGCCGATGGTACACTTGAACCTGGCGACACCGCCACCGCGATAATCCAAACCCCTGGAGAACGAAGACCGTATGTACTCGAAAATAATCGTTCCACTGGACGGATCGGACCTGGCGGAACAGGCCCTGCCCTATGCTGAGTTGGTGGCCCAGACGCTGTCGGCGCCCATCGAGTTGGTGCAGGCTTATGACACCCTGCCGTCCAACGTTCTCGGCTCACGCTCGCCGCGGGTGGCGGACCAACTGCAGCAGACCGCCCGGGGCCGGGCCGAAGCGGCCCTGGAACCCGCGCGGCAGCGACTCGAAGCCGCCGGGTTCGCCGTCAACATCGCCACCCAACGCGGACAGGCGGCGGACGTGATCGTCGCCCAGGCCGGCACCGACCCGGGCGCGCTGGTGGTCATGTGCACCCACGGGCGCGGCGGCATCTCCCGGTGGGTCATGGGCAGCGTGACCGACAAGGTCCTGCACACCATCCCCAATCCCATGCTGATCGTGCGGGCCACCGTGACGGGACCGGCATCACCCGGCACTTCGCTGAAGACCGTCGTGGTTCCCCTGGACGGTTCCGCCCTTTCCGAGCTGGCCATACCCCATGCGGTGAGCATGGCCGCCGCGCTCTCGGCTCGCATCACCGCGCTTCAGGTGACCCCAACGGCCGACTACTACCGGCGCCAGCTCACGGTGGTCACTCCGGAGATGGGCGCCATCCCCGACTTTGATCCCGGTTCGCCCGAGGAGATGGCGGAAGAGGACGCGGCCGGCGTGTCCGCCTACCTGGAGGACGTGACCAACCGCATGGCCATTGACCACGCCCACGGCGTCGACACCGCCCACGCGGTGGACGACAACATCGCCCAGAGCATCATCGACCGGGCCGCCGCCCAGCCTTCGCTGGTGGTGATGACCACCCACGGGCGCAGCGGCGTGGGCCGCATGGTGCTGGGCAGCGTCACCGACCGCGTCATCCGCCATTCCAACACGCCGGTGCTGGTGATCCGCTGACTCCGGCCGCATCCCCGAACGGCGAGGCCCGCAACTGCGGGCCTCGTTTCGTTTTGGCGTGCCTCCACGTAGATATTGGCACGGATGAGAGGGCATCTCAGAAAAAAGCTGAGGCTGCCGAAAGGCAGCCTCGCGCCCAGCCGCCGAGGCGGTCAGGGGGTGTACGGTCCAAGGCCGCCTGATTTCATGGGCGGGTGCCAATCTCGCACGCCTCTCGAGGCGATTTCGCTACTCGGGTGGGGTCGGCACTGGCATGGGATTGGTCATGCGAGCGGGTTTAGCCAGCGTAGGCCGGGGAAGCGGGCGAAATCCGAATCGTTGGTGTGGAGCTCCGCATCGTGTTCCATGGCCAATGCGGCTATGTGTGCGTCTGTTACTAACTTGGTTCCGCTGCCGGCGACGGCGAGGTTTTCCTGGAAGATGCGCATGTGGCCGTCGCCCGGGTTGATCGGAGTGACATGGTCGTGTCGGAACCAGTCTGCTACGGAATCCGCGGCGTTGGCCGGCGACACGGGAGGACTCATCACTCCGGGAATGCTCATTACGCGTACAAATCCTGTTGCCACTGCCCAAGGGATGCCGACGCTTTCGGTCCCATGAACCAGGTATTGCCACCAGCGTTGGGCCACCTCATGCTCCGGGGCGTCAGGTTTGTGAGCATAGATCAGCATGTTGATGTCCGGTACGATCATGCCTTGCGTTCCCTGATTCTCCGTTCCTTCTCGAAGTATTCCTGATCCATAAGTTCATCGTTCAGCCGGTTGTAATTGACCGGTTCGTTGCGGTCGGTGATGCTCGCGCGGCTGGCAACAGGCGAAGGTTCCGTCTCGGTGGCCGGCGCATCCTGCTCTGTGCTGGAGATCTCTCCGATGTCCAGCGAAACCAACGCGCCTTCCGGTAGGTCAATGGCTTCCAGCGGCGTGAGTACCCCGTTGGCGAATCGGGCCTTCACCGTTTTGATCATAGCTCGCTCCCTGCGGTGCCCTGCCTGGTCGTTCCGCGCGGGCAGTGTAGCACGGGCTGCGTTGATTGCATTTGCGGTGGTTGTAGGGGATTTGGCTACTCCGAAAATTAGTATCGCCGGCATGGGTTTGCCTACTGAATTAGGGAGCAAGTTTACATCGATGCACAGGATGGACAGGATTTGATTGATTACCGGAACGCTCCGTGCCCGGAACAGCGCGCACGCAGATCTCCGAGGCCGGCGTTGTCGGCATCCTGTTCATCCTGTTCATCGATGTAGAAGACAAGGCGGGCGTGCCTCAGGCCGGCCTCTGGGCGGGTGATTTGGGCCCGAATCGGGGCAATCATGGCAAATTAACCGTAGCGTTATCGATATGCCATTAAATTGAGGGCATAGTCGTCTGAATGTGATCATAAATTGTCGTATAGTACGGGGCCGGAGTTCCGGTGGCGAGATCGGGGCGCCCAGATCAGACCGGAGATAGATGACCATGAACGATGGCGGTCACGGCATAGCGAAATTTCGCCCCTTCAAGATCAAGGGGGTGAGCTCCATGAGATGGCCCCTGATTGCCCTGGCCGCCGTCTTCGTTCTTGTGGCCGGCGGACTCAGCCCCATGCTTGCACTGGCGCAGACGCCGCCCGACCACTATGATGCCGACGGCGACGGCCTGATCGAAATCGACAGCCTGACCCAACTCAACGCCGTCCGCTGGGACCTGGACGGCAACGGCGCGGCGGACAACGCCAGCAACGACGCCGACTACGCTGCCGCGTTCCCCGTTGCCGAGAATGGCTCGGTATGCCCCGCCGAAACCGACTGTGCCGGCTACGAGCTGACGGCGAACCTGGACTTTGACGAGAACAACGACGGGGAGATCACCGAGGCGGACGCCGCCTACTGGAACAACGGCGCCGGCTGGCTTCCCATCGGCAGGCAAGGCGTCACCGCCCTCAACGATGGGAGCACTTCCCCACGAGACGCCCGTCTATTTCACGTGACCTTCGATGGCAACGGCCATACCATCGCCAACCTGTTTGCTGACCGCTCAACCAAAAATACCCAGGGGCTGTTCAGCGTGCTGGGCACCGGCGCCGAGGTTCGGAATCTGGGGCTGCCGGGCGTGGACGTTACGGCAGACCGGTACGCCGGCGGACTGGCCGGTTGGAGCCAAATGGAAACCAGCATTACCGCCTCCTGGGCCACCGGCAAAGTTGTTGGCACTTATGACACCGGCGGACTGATTGGCGAGACTTTCGGTTCGGCAACCCGTTGCTGGGCGGCGGTTGACGTCACCGGAGGACTTCACGCCGGCGGGCTGGTGGGCGAGAACGAAATTTCCGGCAGCATAACCGACAGCTACGCCACCGGCAAAGTTGTTGGCACTTATGACGTCGGCGGACTGGTAGGCTTCAACGCGGCAGAATTCGGCGGTGAGCGCAAGGGCGTGATAATCCGCAGCTACGCTACCGGCTCGGTGAGCGGCGATGAAGATGTGGGCGGCCTGGTAGGCGCCAACGACGGAACGATAAAGTCCAGCTACGCCATGAGCACGGTCAGCGGCAACACAAACGTCGGTGGTCTCGTGGGTGATAACGAGCTTTTTACCGCGCATGGAGATACGATCGAAGGAACGATCCAGGGCAGCTACGCTGTGGGAACGGTCAGCGGCGACAGTCACGTCGGCGGCGTGGTGGGCTATAACAGCGGGAGAACGATCAGCGGATATTACTATGACAGCGACGTCTTCGGCCGTGTCCGCGAGGGAGGCAAAAGCACTGCCGAATTGACCGCTCCCACGGGCTACACCGGCATATATGCCGGGTGGAACCTGGACCTGGACAACGCCGACGGGGACGACGACGATAGCACCGGCGGCGACGATCCGTGGCACTTCGGGACGGCGTCCCAATACCCGGTACTGAAGGCCGACTTCAACGGCGACGGCACTGCCACCTGGCAGGAGTTCGGCTACCAGGTGCGGGAGCGGCCCATCTTGACGGCGCGGGTCGCCGGTCCGCGCGTGTTTCTGCGCTGGAACCCGGCGGACGCATCTCACTGGGAGAATCCGCCGATCATTGCCTACGCCCTCTACCGGAACGGGCAAAAGGTGGCCGGTTATGACGGCAGTTCGACCTCCTATACCGACACGGGGCTGACGGTTGGACAAACCTACACCTATCACGTGGCGACTCTGCTCAACGGCGTTGAAGCCCGGCGCAGCAACCGGGCGGCGGCAACGCCCGAAAGCGCGCCGAACAACCACGACGTCGACGGCGACGGCCTCATCGAAATCAACAGCTTGGCCAAGCTCAACGCCGTCCGCTGGGATCTGGACGGCGACGGGATGCCCGCCGAGGGAAATGAAACCGACTACGCCGTCGCGTTTCCGGTGGCGGAGGACGGCGCGGTCTGCCCCGCCGGAACCACCTGCGCCGGCTACGAACTGACGGCGAACTTGGACTTTGACGAGAACGGCGACGAGGAGATTACCGCTGCCGACGCCACCTACTGGAACGAGGGTCGGGGCTGGGAACCGATTGGCGTTCAAGCCGACCCTTTCATCGGCATCTTTGAAGGCAACGACCACACCATTGCCAACTTGTTCATCGACCGCATGGATATCGAATTTTGGGAAGGTTTTTTCCTTAGCTTTACCAACCAGGCTCTTTTTTACGAGTTAGGATCTGCCGGCGAAATCAGGAACCTGGGAATGACGGACGTAGATGTAGCCGGCGGCGATTATGCAGCCGGCCTGGTGGGTTGGAGCAACGGCACGATCAGCGGTTGCTACGTTACCGGCAAGGTTGCTGGCACCTACGACACCGGCGGATTGACCGGTGAGAACTGGCACGTCATACGCGGCAGCTATGCTGACGTTACGGTCAGCGGCGGGAAGCACGCCGGTGGCCTGACCGGCGAAAATGAGCACTCGGGCAAGATATTCAACAGCTACGCTACCGGAGCGGTCAGCGGCAAAGAAGATACCGGCGGCCTGGTCGGCTACACTGAACCCGGCAGTTCCATAATCGGAAGTTACGCTACCGGAGCAGTCAACGGCGAGTCTCGAAGCGGCGGCCTGGTCGGTCACAACAACGGCGCGACGATAAGCGCCAGCTACGCTACCGGATCGGTTACGGGCCTGGTGGGGTACTCCGGCGGATTGGTGGGCTTGAACGACGGGACTGTAACCGCCAGTTACGCCACGGGCGCGGCCAGCGCTCAAGGCTCCGTCGGCGGCCTGGCGGGCCGGAACGGCGGGTCCATAACCGCCAGCTACGCCACGGGCACAGCTATCAAGGCGGTCGGAGACCGTCAGCTCGGCAAAAGCGGTTTGGTGGACGTAAACCTGAATGGAACCATAACCGCCAGCTACCACGATAGCGAGACCTCCGGGCATTCCGCCGGATCTTACGGCAAGACCAGCGCCGAACTTCAGACGCCCCGGGGCTATACCGGCATCTACTCCGCCTGGAACGTGGACCTGGACGGCGACTCCACCCCCGATAATCCCTGGGACTTTGGCACCGACCAGCAATATCCCGCGCTGAAGGTGGATTTCAACGGCGACAACGCCGCCACCTGGCAGGAGTTCGGCTACCAGTCCCGCCTGACGGCGACAGCGTCCGGCACTCAGATAGAACTGAGCTGGAACGGGATGACGCCCTCACCCACGATGACTGCCTCGAGCATTGCCTACGTTCTTTACCGTGATGGCGTAAAAGTTGCGGACTACGACGGCAGTTCGACCTCATATACCGACACAGGGCTGACGTTGGGCCAGACCTACACCTACCAGGTGGCGACGCTGCTGAACGGCGACGAAACCCAACGCAGCAACCAGGTTACGCTGGAGGCGGCGGAGAGCGACCCGGATCGGGATGCGCTGACCGCCGTCTACGACGCTACCGGCGGAGCCAACTGGACTTACAACAAAAACTGGCTGAGCGCGGAGCCGCTGGGCAGGTGGGGCGGCGTCACTACCAATGACGAGGGGCGGGTGATTGCCCTGGACCTGCCGAACAACAACCTGCGAGGCTCGCTGCCTGAGGAAATCAGCGACCTGTCCGAACTCCAGGTGCTTATGATCCGTGAGAACCGTGGCTTGAGCGGCCCTTTGCCTTTGAGCATGGCGGGCATGTCCAGCCTGACTCACCTGTACGCCGATCTTACTCAGGTTTGTGCGCCCGACGATGCGGCGGTTCAGGAGTGGCTGGACGGTCTGACCAAGGTCCGAATCGAAGACTGCCCGGACGACCGGGACCGGGCGGTGCTGATAGAGTTCTACAACGCTACCAACGGCCCTGACTGGACCTCCAGCGACAACTGGCTCAGCGACAAGCCGCTGCACGAGTGGGCCGGAGTTAAGACCAACCACTTGGGACGGGTGACACGACTGACCCTCCACGAAAGAAACCTGAATGGAACCATACCCGAGTCATTCGGGAACCTCACCGAACTGCGCCAACCGTACTTGTACGACAACGACCTGAAGGGTCCGCTTCCGGCCAGCATTGGCAACCTGACCGAGCTTTGGATAGCTACACTGGGCGGGAACGAGTTCACCGGCCCACTGCCCGAAGGGTTGGGCAACCTGACCAATCTGGAGGAATTGCGGCTTCAGAACAACCGACTGACCGGCTCGTTGCCGGCCAGCCTGGGCAACCTGAAGAAACTGGAGCTACTCTATCTGCATCGCCAGGTTGACGAGAACGGCAATGGCGGCCTCACCGGGTCGATACCGGCCAGCATGGGCAGCATGACCAGCTTGCAGGAACTGGTGCTGGACCGCAACAATTTGAGCGGTTCCATCCCTGTGGATCTGGGCAATTTGAGCAACTTGCGCCGGTTCGCGGCCAATCGCAACCAACTCACCGGCGCGATTCCAACCCAGCTGGGAAATCTGCGTCAGCTTCAAGTCCTGGGACTGGCCAACAACGACCTCAGCGGAACGCTGCCGTCCGAGTTGGGCAACCTGAAACATCTGGAGCGGCTGTCGCTCCACGACAACGAGCAGCTGACCGGCTCGCTGCCTTCCGGGATTGAGGGGTTGAGCAAGCTCTATCGGCTGGCTATCTCCAACACCGGCCTGAGCGGGACGCTGCCGTCCAACCTGACCAACCTGGGCGCGATGCGTCAGCTCTTCTTTGACGGAACCGGCTTGTGCGCTCCCACCGACAATGCCTTTCAGAATTGGCTGAACGGAATCAGCGAGAAGCGGGGCAACAACTGCCGGTAACGACGACCCACAACCTCGGACAATGCCAACGGGCGCGCCTCTCCGGGGTGCGCCCGATTTTCATAGGACTTACGCACCTGAAGCCACACGCCCGTCACTGCTGCGCAAGGGAGGTACGCAGGAGGCGACAGGGCCTTTCCAAAGTTGTGGGCGTCTGACTTTTCCGCTCGTCCTGAGCCTGTCGAAGGACGGTCGCTATGGTTCGACAGGCTCAGCATGAGCGGACGTTAGGTGACTTTGAAAAGGCCCTGATGAGGCGAAATTGCCCATTGCGCGAACCTGGGGAGCGTGATACCATATCTCTAACAGCGATAAAGATTATCTGTTTAGTGAATGTGCAGGGTTTCACAAATAAGGCAAAAGCGCTACGGCTACGTAGCCAAAAAGGAGGTAACGCCATGACACTGTGCAACAACATAATCGTTCCCCTGGACGGGTCCAAATTGTCGGCCCAGGCGCTCCCCGCCGCCCGGTTGATGGCCAACGCGACGCGCGCGCCGATCACGCTGGTGCGGTCCTTCGAGCGGGCGCCGGACTGGCACGTCGACGCCGAGCGCGGACGCTTCAGCGCCGCCATGGCCGCCGGCGAGCACGACCGCACCGTGGCCGACCTGGCGAGCATCAGGCGGCGTATGGAGCATTGGGGCGTGGAGACCCCGATATTCGTCGAGGCCCACGAGGAGCCGGCCCACGAAACGATCGTAGAAATAGCCAACCGCGATCCGGGCGCGCTGATCGTCATGTCAACCCACGGCCGCGGGGGCTTCTCCCGCATGCTGACCGGCAGCGTGACCGCCAAGGTGGTGAACGCGGTCCGGAACCCGACGCTGATCGTGCGCTGCAACAAGACCGACTGCCCGGTGGTGCCGCAGTTCTTCGAGAACATCATCGTCCCGCTGGATGGGTCCGGGTTTGCCGAACACGCCTTGGACTACGCGGGCGAACTGGCCACCACCTTCGGCACGCGGATCACCCTGTTCCGGTCCACGCCCGGCGCGGACTACTTCCGCACCCATTCCGACTGGGGACACTTCGGCGGGACGGCATACTCGTTCAACGAGCCCGAAAGGATGGCCCACGATCTGGCCCACACCACGGAAGAATACCTGTGGAAAAAGGCGGACGGCCTGCGCGCCCGGTTCCCGCTGTTCGATATCGACGTGGTGAATTCCCGTCAAAGCCCGGAGCACGGCATCGTCAAACTCGCGAACCAGTTGGACAACGGGCTGGTGGTGATGGCGACCAAGGGCCGCCGCTCCGTGGGCCGCGCTCTGTTCGGCAGCGTGGGAGACCACGTGGTGCGGCATTCCACGACTCCGACGCTCCTGGTTCGGGGCCCGCTGCACGCCGCGGAGGGATCATTCGCCGGCCACACCCACGAGAGGGGTCGCGAGTTGGCTGCGGTGTAACCTCCACACCGCCGGCGCGCGTGGCGTCGGCCATACTCGGGCGCCAATCGCGACGGGGCGGGCCAATTGGCCCGCCCCCCTTCTTTTTCGCCGTGCCAGGTATGCCGGGCGCAGCGCCGGATCAGTCGTCTACCACTTCTGGATTACCGGCAGGACTTCCTTGCCGAACAGGCCGATGTTCTTCATGGTGGCCTCGTGGCCCATGCGGGACTCCTGGCCGTAGAACACCAGGTGCTCCATGCCCAGCCGCTTGTGGATGTGTTCCAGCTTTTCCAGCACCGTGTCCGGGGTTCCGCACACGATGTGGTAGTTCTCCTTCAGCTCTTCGAAGGTCTGCACGTTGAGGGGTTTCAGGCCGGTGCGGCGGGCGGCGATGGCGGCGCTGGCCGCGGAACGGTAGCCCACCGGCGCCATGTACTCGCGAGGGCCGCGCAGGGTGGGCCCCATGCGCCAGATGAAGTGCTTGGCCTGCTCGTCGGCCTCCTCCTGGGTGTCGCCCACGTAGCAGCACAGCAGGTAGCCGAAATTGTCGGGCACGGCCTCACGACCGGCCGCGTTGGCGGCCTGGGTGTACATGCCGAAAAGTTCCTCGGTTACGTCGAGGTCGGTGAGGAACGCCACGTAGGTGTACCCGTGCCGTCCGGACCACTCGGCGGTCTCCGGAGACGACGTTCCCGGCACCCAGATGGGCGGGTGCGGCTGCTGGATGGGAACCATCCACGGATTGACCACGCGGAAGTTGTAGTGCTTGCCCTCCCAGCGGAACGGGCCGGGCGTCGTCCAGGTCTTGATTACCAGGTCGTGGCATTCCTCGAAACGTTCCCGGTTTTCCACCGGGTTGTTGTTGGTGGATACCGTCTCCACCCCCGTGCCGCGCACGAAGCCGGAGATCAGCCGACCGCCCGAGATAACGTCGATCATGGCGAGCTCTTCCGCCAGCCGAACCGGGTTATCGTGGATGGGCAGGATGTTGCCCAGCAGCAGGATCTTGGCTTGGTGGGTGATCCGGGCGAGCACGGCCGCGGACAGGTTGGTGGCGGCGTTCATGCACGACGGCGTGTTGTGGTGCTCGTTCAGCATGATGCCGTCGAAGCCCAGTTCGTCGGCGTACACGCATTCGTCGAAGTAGCGCTTGAAAAGCCCGTTGGCCGTGTTGGGGTTGAACCACGTGTTGGGAAAGGTCAGACGCAGTGACGGGTACTTGTCGCCCTCTTCGTCTGGATACTCGTGGTAGGGGAACTCGGAGAAGTAGTAGCTCTTCACGGGGTGACGGCCTCCGCTGGTGAAAGGTATGAAACCGGCGGCCATGATAGCACAGGGCCCGTGCTATCATATTGGCGCGGATTGGGAAGAACGATGACGACCATCAATAACATCCAAGATCTGATCCGCGTTCTGGACGAGCATCCCGAGTGGCTTGAGGCGGTGCGGACGCGGCTGCTGACGCGGGAGTTGCTGGAGTTGCCTCAAACCGTTGCCGATTTGGCGGTCACAGTCCATGAGCTCTCCAGTGAAGTCAAGACTACCTCGGCCGCGGTTAAAGAGTTGACCAACACGGTTAACGAGTTAGCCAATGAACTTAGGGCCACTAACAGACGCCTTGACCGGTTACAGGATGACGTAGGTTGGCTGAAAGGCCGCATCATCTATGACATCGCGCGCGACGACGCCGCGCTGATCGCGGGCGACATGGGCTTTGTACTGGAGCGGATCCTGGTTCGGGCAGACTTGAGGCGGCTGACGGAAGGGCAGGACCTATCGGACCTGCCCCGGGGGGAGGTCCGAAGTTTCCATCGCGCCGACTTGGTGATGGAAGTTGCCGATAACGCCGGTAACCCCCACTACATTGCCGTAGAAGCGTCCTTCACGGTGAACGGCCGGGACTCGCGGCGCGCACTGCGGAACGCCGAGCTGATGACCCGGTTCACTGGCCGGCCAGCGGTAGCGGCAGTTGCCGGCGTCCGGTACGACTGGAATCTGAAAGAGCCGGTGGAATCGGAGCAGCTGTACTGGTACGAGATCCCGTCGGAGGATCTGGAAACGGAATAGCTGCCCTGACGCTCAAAGCCGATAGGCTCGAGCCGCCGTGCCCTGGAACATGGCCGCTTTCTCGGAGTCCGAATAGGCCGCAGTCACCCGTTTGAAGGCATTCCACGCCGTGGTGTAGGAATAGGATGCCTTGTCCACCGGGAAGTTGCTCTCGAACATGCAACGGTCCGGCCCGAATTGCTCGATGCAGTAGTCCAGCCAGGGCCGGATGGTCTCGGCCAACTCCTCCGAGTTCGGCGGGACGTCGCGTTGGTGCCAGTCGTAGCCGCTGATCACGTTGCCGAACCCGCCCAGCTTGACCACCACGTTTTCGTGGGCCGCAACCGCGGCGATCCCTTGCTGCCAGTCGGCGAACACCTCGTCCCGTCGGCCGGCGTAGGGACCCACTCCCAGCGGCCGGCCGATGTGGTTCAGAATGATGGTGGCATCGGGAAACGCACCGGCCAGGTCGGCCAGTTCCGGCAGTTGGGGGTGGAACACCAGCGCGTCGAAGCTCAGGCCCATCCGCTGCAGCCGGTCGAACCCGGCGCGGAGATTCGCATCGGCCAACATTCCGGCCGTGGTGGATCGGCCCAGCGAAACCTCGGGGCTGGCGTCCCAGGAGCACGAGAACCGTATCCCGCGGAACCGGTTGTTGCTGGCGGCCAGGTGCGCCTCCAGCACGGGCGCCACGGCGTCGCCCAACATCAGGTCGGCGTTGGACACTATGCCGGCGGCCACCTCGGTCGGCCCGTACTGGCCGCTGGCGCTCTGGGCGGCCAGACCCTGCACGAACTCGGTTTCGCCGATGGCCCGCATCTCCTCCGGACCCTTGGCCCGGTACATCGAATGGCACTCGATGAAAACCGTCTGGGCAACATTGTGGCCGCCGCCCAGATCCTCGGTCAGTTGGTCCAGCAGGTAGCGATCCCCTTCCCGGTCCCAGAAGTGATGGTGAGGGTCGCAGATGGGGAGCGTGGGGTCGATGGCCTCTTCCGTGACCTGGCTCAGCCAGGCCTCGCGTTGGGTGGACATGTTGACCCCTCCTCAGACGGGCAGCGGCGCTTCGGTGATGTTTTCCGGAAGCTCCACGCCGAAGGCGTTGACGTTGAACGCCAGCATCGAGTAGCAGCCCATCAGCGTGGTCAGTTCAGTGGCGCCGTTCCTCCCGAAGTGCTGCATCACCGCGTCAAAGGCGTCCTGGCTGACCGCCCGCGTACGGAAGAACTGCTGGCCGTACTCGACCACCGCCGCCTCGTCGGCCGCTGGGTCAGGCAGATCCTGCCGGTCCCGCAGCGCGTCCACGATCTCGTCGCGCAACCCGGCCTGGCGGGCCGGCGGAGCGTGGGCGTTCCAGATGAATTGGCAGTTGTTCTCGCGGGCCGCCACCAGCATGGCCAGTTCGCGGATCCGCGGCGATAGCGAGGTGTCCGTGCGGAGGTACAGCGCCAGTCCCAGGGCACGTTGGGCCACTTCCGGCGCGTTGAGCATTACCGAGCCCGGCCCGGTTGTGGGTACTTCGCCCCGGTCGGCGACGAAGGCGTCAAAGGCCTCGCGTTCATTGTCGGGCACTGATTCTCGGGTCACTGTAGGAGTTCGGGCCATGGTGTCCTCCCCTGTGTGTCGTGTTCCATGATTCGAGCACAGTCTAACACCCTCTGTTGCGCTCCTACGGCGCAAAACTCGACCGCGCCTGCGCGCCCCAGCGCCCGTCGTTGTCGGTCATGATCCAAAGCGAACGGTAGGTGGCGATGGCCGCGCCATCCTCGGTGCACCTCGTGAACTGGATCAGCACGTGGACCTTGTGCGCAGAGCTGTGGATCACTTCGGTAGATTCCAGGATGGTGTGGTGCCAGTCCGGGCCGGCCCGGGCGTAGAAATCGCGCAGGTAGGTCGCCTCAAGCTCGACTCGGTCGTGCCAGATGGCAACGCCTTCGCCGGAGATGCGCACGTGGGGCAGGTGCAGCAGACCGTAGAGCGCGGCGTCATCCCGAGCGTTCAGCGCCGCCATGAACTGTTCGATGGCGGTCACCGCCGCGTGCGATGCCTCATTTATTCCGCTCATGCTGGTTTCCTCGGTATAGACCTGGTATCTGACACACGACCGCGCGTGGCAGGCGATGCCGCCTCACGCGCACGCATTTTGTCTTTTACATCGATGCACAGGATGGACAGGATGGATTTGACGATTGGGATGGCTCCTTTGGGATTGGATTTTTGCAGGTGACCGGATGGTTGGTTTTGCAGGCGATTGGCGGTTGGTTGATTTTGACCAGGTTTCGGGAAGTGATCAGCCCCACGGCCGAGGGTAATGCGCTTGCTTTTTGCCCTCATTTTCCATGCCCACGGCATGGCGCGCTGTTGCGGGCGCGGCGACCCAGAGACTACTCCGATTAAAGCGGTCGGGGACAGTCTACTGCGATACGGGTAGCGACTTGGATGCTGATCGGAATTGGCCGTGTACTCCTGGAACCTGGTCGGGAAAGGACAATCACCTGCGGACACAGGATAGCACGGGCGTTCTGAATGGGTCAAGAGGTGGTTTGGCATGGATGGACAGGATGGACGGGATAGAGGAAACATCAGTATCAGGATTTGCGGGATTTTATGATTCAACAGGATTGGGTTAGTTAGCGAGTGGGCGTCAAGCCGTCAGGATTGCCACCCCCGCATCAAGTGCGGGGTCGCAATGACAAACCGGGTACGCGTGAGGCGACGCGGCCGATTGTCGGCCCGTAGCGAATGTTGTACCATCGTTTGGCCTCAAATTCCCAATAGCCGGCACCTGGAGGATAGCTTTATGGCCAGCACCGCACAACGTGAACGCGACATCGCCATCGTGGGCGTCGCCGAATCGGACGAGATGGGCAACGTTCCCAGCAAGTCTTCCCTCCAGCACCACGCCGAGGCCGCCTACAACGCGCTGGACGATGCTGGCCTCTCCCTGTCCGACGTCGACGGGCTGATGACCGCCGGATTCAGCACCCTGGCCACCGCCGAGTACTTCGGCGTTCAGCCGTCCTTCACCGATAACACCTCCGTCGGCGGCTCTTCCTTCGTTATCCACGTCGCCCACGCCGCGGCGGCCATCCGCGCCGGCTACTGCGATACCGTCCTCATCACCCACGGGCAGGCCGGCCGCTCCACGCGCGTCCCGGTGCCCGCGGACCGCAACCTCCCGGTCGCCCAGTACGAGACCCCCTACGGCATGATCGGGCAGCCCATCAACTACGCCATGGCTTGCACCCGGTACATGCACCAGTACGGCGAGGACCGGACCCGCCAGGCCCTGGCCGAAATCGCCGTTTCCACCCGCGCGTGGGCCAACCTGAACCCCGTCGCCTACATGCACGACTCGCCCATGTCCTTCGACGACTACCACAACTCCCGCTGGGTGGCGTGGCCGTTCCACCTGTTCGACTGCTGCCTGGTCACTGACTCCGGCGCGGCGATAATCGTGACCACCGCCGAGAAGGCGGCCAACTGCAAGAAGGAACCGGTGTGGGTGTTGGGCGCGGCCGAGGGCCACGACCACAACCTGATCAGCTTCATGCCCAACCACACCTCGACGTGGGCCCGCGAGACCGGGCCGCTGTCGCTGGAGCGCGCTGGCCTCACTCACGACGACATCGACCACACCATGATCTACGACTCCTTCACCTACACCACCCTGGTGACCATCGAGAGTCTTGGCTTCTGCGGACCCGGTGAGGGCCCCGACTTCGTCGCCAACCAGCGCACGGCGCCGGGCGGAGACTTCGCCCTGAACACCAACGGCGGCGGGCTTTCGTACTCCCACCCGGGCATGTACGGCAGTTTCCTGCTGGTGGAGGCGGTGCGCCAGTTGCGCGGCGAGTGCGGTGAGCGCCAGGTCAATCGCAAGGGTTCCGCCGACCAGCCGGCAGCCACCAGCATCGTCAACGGCACCGGCGGCTCGCTCTCGTCAACCGGAACGGTGGTGCTGGCGACCGGCTAAAGGTCAGCGCCCGCGCGGCTGCGAACGGCAGAATGGGGCTGCGGGCCTCGCGCTACTCGTAGCAATCATCATGGAGGTGTTGGGTCGCATCGTGCTGTTAATTCCAGCCGAAATCAAAAGACTCAGGGAACAGGGCCGAAAGCAGGGCAGGGAAGAAGGGCGTCGAGAAGAACGTCGTAGGATCATTGACGCTCTTCGGCAAGCTGGCGAACGTGAAGACGGATCGGTCCACATCACGCTGACCCCTGAAGTCATGAAATTGCTTATGGGTGATGCCGATCCCGATTAGCAACGCCAGCCCATCACCCCTGATACTGATGCGCGCCAGTCCCTATCGTGACTCAGGGCATCTATTTCGCAGACCGGTAAGCACAAATTCACCACCTGAACACTGGAAACATGGACATCGTAATCATCGGCCTTCCGCAATCTGGCAAAACCACTCTCTTCAACGCGCTCACCCTGGGGAAGTCCGACGCCAGCGGCGCATCGGGTAGCCCTACCGAAATGCACATCGGAATGGTCAAGGTGCCGGACACGCGTCTTGAACACCTGGGAGAGATCTACCATCCGCGCAAGGTCATCCCCGCTGAGATCCGCTATACCGACCTGCCCGGGCCTGAGGGCATGGCCCGGTCGCAGGGGATCAGTGGGCGGTATCGAAACATCCTCCAGTCCGCCACCGCGTTCCTGGTGGTGGTGCGGGCTTTCCAGAACGACTCGGTTCCCCATCCCACGGGCACGGTGGACCCGGCGCGAGACCTGGATGCCATGCTCGGTGAGCTGACCTTCGCCGATCTGGAGGTGCTGGAACGTGCGTCCACGCGCCTGGCCGACCAGGTGAACAAGACCAAGCCGGCGGAACGGCCCATGGTGGTGCGACAAAAGGAGACCGTGGATAAGGCCCGCGCCGGCCTGGAAAACGGCGTACCCGTGCGGTTACAGACTTTCAGTGACTCGGAACGGTCCATACTGGTCAACTACCAACTGCTCACCGACAAGAACGTGATCGCCGTGTTCAACACGGATGAAGGGGCCGATGCGATATCTATATCCGACCTGGATATCGATCCTGTTCTCACCGCCGGCGTGGGTCAGGTCAGCATCAGCGCGCGGATCGAGGCCGAGCTGAGCACGATGGATCCTGAAGAGGCCGAGGAGTTTCGCTCTGATTTCGGCCTGGGCGAATCGGCCACGTCGCAGGTGATCCGGGCCAGCTACGACACCCTGGGCCTGGTGTCCTTCCTGACCGTGGGCGATGACGAGGTCCGCGCCTGGAGCGTGCCGGGCGGCATGCCGGCCGTCAGCGCGGCCGGGGTTATCCACACCGATTTCACCCGTGGCTTCATCCGGGCCGAGGTGATCGCCTATGAAGACTTTTCCGCCTGCGGCGGTATGGTGCAGGGTCGCAAGGAAGGCTTGCTGCGCTCCGAGGGCAAGACCTATCCGGTGAAGGACGGAGACATCATCAACTTCCTGGTCAACGTGTAAGCGCCATGATCAACATTCGCCAGTTCCGCGCCGAAGATGCCGAGGCGGTGCGCAACCTGTTCGCCCACGCCCAGGATGACATCGCCGAGAGCTACAGCCACACCGCGGCTGACCGCGAGGGGTTCCACGAATACATCGACGGCGCCCTCAACCACGACCTCGCCCACATCGAGCGGAGCTACCTGCAACGGCCGGGCAGCAACTTCTGGATCGCGGAACTGGATGGTGAACCCGTCGGCTGCATTGGAGCCTACCGCCGGGACGATGAGGAGGCGGAGATAAGACGCCTGGCAGTGGACCGGTCGGCCCGCCGTCGGGGTGTGGCATCGAAATTGCTGGACCAGGCCGAAGAGTTCTGCCGCGACGCCGGATATGCCCGCGCCATCGTCTGGACCGCTAACCACATGACCGCCGCCATCGCCTTCCTCCAGCATCGCGGCTACCACGAGCTCGAAGACCACGCGTTTCCGCACACCAGTCTGACGCTGTTTCTGTATGGGCTGGAGTTGTAGCCGGCGCTGCTTGCGTTCGCCGGCAGCGGTTTTGGTATATTGGGTGATGAGGAGGTGGGCTACGATGCATATTACCGGACTGACGGTTGCCGATTTCTTTGTGTTCACCGAGGCGGTGCCACTCGAGTTCGATGAACACGTGAACGTGTTCATCGGGCCGAATGCGTCTGGGAAATCTACGATTTTACGAGCGTTACAATACCGGATTGAGTTTGAAGGCAGTTTTGAGTTCCGATTAAGCGAGGATTGGATCAAGGCCGCTAATCGTCATAGCTCCCGCAGTGGGCAGGATCGCGAAAGTCAGTCCAGTAGTAAAAAGGAGCATTCGGATCTGATTCCGTGGGTTTATTTCCCTGCTACCCGCCTCAGTCTGCCGCTCACTTTTGACGCTGACGGTATGCAAAAATTGCAATCGCAGGCTCCGGTACTTCTGGATGACGAATTCGAAGAAATCGAGCCAGACCCATTGGAACTAATGCGTGAATCATCATCGCCATTTCTCTTCGATGGCAGTGGCGTTCATCGATACAATAAAGTGGCCACCGATTTAGTACGTTCCGGAAGACGGTCATCCAGGTACATGAGACAGGTTCAGTCGGCTAAAGAAGTAGCTTACCGATGCGTGCAGTCGGTTTGCTCAGACATTTTAGCGGAAGGAAGGATTCCGAGGGATTTCATCGAGGATCAACCGGTAGGAGACGGCGGATTATCAATCACCAATGTTCATGACGACATGGGTATCACCACTATAGATCGTACTTTGTGGCCTATCTTCGCAGGTGACTTAAGCTCTGGAACGCAAGGGACACTGCTATGGATTTGGTACTTGGCTATCGAATTGGTGAATGCTAGGAAAACAATTCCGCGTGCTGATTGGTACGAACAACCTGCCATACTGCTCATCGATGAGATCGAGAACCACCTGCATCCCACTTGGCAACGAAGGGTCATTCCGGCGATTCGAAAACATTTCCCAAATGTGCAGATTTTCGCCACCACGCACTCGCCCTTTGTGGTGGCCGGGTTGAAGGCGGGGCAGGTACATTTGCTCAACCGGGATGAGAACAACGTCATTACCACCACCACTAACACCGATGGCATCATAGGATGGACGGCGGATGAAATCCTGCGGACATTCATGGGTGTTGAGGACCCTACGGATGATGCGACGGCAGCGGCGGCGCGGGAACTGCGGCAACTGCGCGATGCCGGGCCGCATCCCGATGAACGCGAAGAGGAACAACGCCAGGCGCGGATGCAGGAACTGCGAGAACGGGTGAACCGGGATGTGCTGGCCGGAAGCGCGCGAGCCGCTGAAGAGGAACGCTTTGCTGAAAACCTGACCCGTATCCTCGAACGCTATCGGCTATCCCGGGATCTCAACCAGGAAAACGGTTAGTATGCACACCGTCAATCGACCGGAAGATGCGCCAGACGAGTTAGCCACTCTTGCCAATAGTGGCGGCGATGATTTTGGGCTGTTAGCCCATCCGCTGGATGGAGCTTTTGAGGGAGTCTGCGCGTACTGCGAGCGGACCACCCGCGATGACGACTCCGACCTGATTACCAGATTTTTCTTCTGCGACCATTTCAGGCCGCGCCATTTGCTGTGTCATCATGACTCGGCAGTAGGACAGTGCGTTGACTGCCCGCCACCCCATTCCGCTGATTGTCTGATATATGAGTGGAGCAATCTGGTGTACACCTGCCAGTCCTGCGCCGACGCCAAAGGCGGCCAGTGGCCCCGCCCGGGTGATAGTGCCGATGGCTACATCAATCCTGCCGGCGCCATCAATGCCGCTGATGTGCCTGAGCGCGTTTTCGCTTATAGTATTAACACTGGTAGAATCTTGGTGCGAGACGGTATAAGCGGGGTTGCACGCAATAATGCCCAGCGCACCATAGATGATTTGGCCCTCAACGCTCCATGCGGCCCCCGGCATCAAAACACCCGATACGCTGCTAAAGGCCGGCGCGTTGATTTGGCCGAAAGGCGTCAAACCTGGGTAGAGGGACTGCGGCACATCCTTAACAATATTCCAAATAGTGACGAGGATGCGTTGCGCTTTGTAATCGGTGAACATATCCATCCAAGTTGCCGATTTTCGTCAATCTGCCTCCAGTTCATTCAAGAATCAGGATATGGCGGGTACTTGGTGCCAACTAATTAATCGGCCGCGCAAAGCTGATCTCGTGCCCGTCCGGGTCGGTGATGTGGTAGTAGCGCTCCCGCCAGGGGGCGTCGGCCGGTTCGCCGTCGGGAGTGTAGCCGGTGTCAACCATGCGGCGATGGTGGGCATCCACGTCGTCGACGTAGAGGATGCAGCGCCCCCACCAGCGCACGTCGGCGTCGGTTGACAGGATCAGGTTCAGGTAGCCGTCGCCGACGCTGAGCGAGGTGAATGACGCCTCCGGCCCGCCGTACAGGATGGGGATGCCCGCTCCGTCGTGGTAGAAGGCCACCGACCTGGCCATGTCGCGCACCGCCAGCGTTATCGCGCTGATACTCTGTACCGTCATCGTTAGTCTCCCGGCAATGCGCAAAACCCGTTGTAGTAGAATGATCCGAAACCGGTTGGGGATTGCCAAAAGGGATTATGTCAAAATTCGACCATCAGCGCATAGACGCGGCTCCGGATTGCCTGCACCGGCTGGAATCGATCCTGCGGGAGATGGGATCGGTCATCGTTGCCTACTCGGGCGGCGTTGACAGCGCCCTGCTCGCGGTGGCCGCGCATCGCGCGTTGGGCCAAAGCGCCCTGGCCGTCACCGCCATCTCGCCGGCACTGGCCGCCCGCGACCTGGGCGACGCGGAGATGGTGGCGAGGGAGTTCGGGATCAACCATCGCGTCATTCACACCGACGAATTGCAGCGGGAGGGCTACGTCGCCAACTCGCCACAGCGATGCTATTTCTGCAAGACGGAGCTGTACGACCAACTTGCTGCCCTGTCCGCCGCTGAAGGCTTCCAATGGATCGCCAACGGCGCCAACACCGACGACCTGGGCGATTACCGCCCCGGCATGACCGCCGCCGCCGAGCACAACATCCGCAGTCCCATGGTGGAAGCGGGCATGGACAAGGCCCAGGTGCGCGCCGCTGCCCTCTGGCTGGGCGTGCCGCTGTGGGACAAGCCGGCCCAGCCGTGCCTGTCGTCACGCATCCCCTACGGAACTCCCGTGACCGTCGAGTCCCTGCGGCGCATCGAGGCGGCCGAGGACATCCTGCGCGATCTGGGCCTGCGGGAAGTTCGCGCCCGCCACCACGACAAGCTGTGCCGCATCGAGGTGGGCGCCGACGAGATGGAACTGGCCTTCGTTCACCGCGACGAAATCACCCGCCAACTGAAAGCCCTGGGTTACCTCTGGGTCTCCCTGGACCTCAGCGGCCTGCGCTCCGGCAGCCTCAACGACGTGCTCCGCGTAAGCGCCGCCAACTCGCGGGCATGAAAACCGCGTTCATCCAGTCCGTCGGCGGCGCCAGCGGGGACATGCTCCTCGGCGCGCTGCTGGATGCCGGTCTGCCCCCGGATGCGGTGCGCACAGTCGTCGACGCCCTCGGCATCCCCGGCGTCGACATCGGCACGTCCATCGAGACCCGCTGCGAGGTTCGCGGCACCCGAGCTCTGGTGGACGTATCGGCGGCGGCGCGCTACTCACCGCAGCAGATGCTGGATGCCGTGGCAGGCGCGGCGGGACTGTCAGAACGAACGCGGGAGCGAGCCGCGGCGGTCCTGAAGGCGCTGTTTGCAGCGGAGGCGCGAGTCCACGGCGACGAGCCCGACCAGATCCACCTCCACGAGTTGGGCACCGCCGATACCCTGGTTGACGTCGTTGGCGTCGTGCATGGGTTGGAGCAACTTGGTGTCGAGCGGGTCTGCGCATCGCCGCTGGTGCTGGGTGAACCCGGTGGTCCGCGGCGGCCGGGAGGCTACAGCAACCCCGCGCCAGCTACCCTGGAGATCATCGCGGCGGCCGGCGCGCCCGTGGCTCCGGAGCGGCAGTTTCACGCCGGGGTCGGTGAGCTGACCACGCCCACGGGCGCGGCGTTGATTACAACGCTGGCCGATGAGTTCCGCCAACCGGCAATGACCCTGGATCGTATCGGCGTCGGCGTCGGCGGCAAAGACCCGGCCGCCTTCCCCAACGTGCTGCGGTTGTGGCTGGGCGAAATCGTCCCTTCCCACCATTCCCATCCATCCTCCCGTCATTCCCGCGAAAGCGGGAATCCACAGGCCGGCGATGACGCCGCCCAACCCTTCGCCCGTTGGCAGGACAACGTCGTATTGCTGGAAACCAACCTGGACAACGCCACCGGCGAGCAGTTGGGTTTCGCCATGGAGCGCCTCTTCGAGGCCGGCGCCCTGGACGTCTGGCACACGCCGATCCAGATGAAAAAGAACCGCCCCGGCATTCTGCTATCCGCCCTGGCCCCGGCCAACCTGGAATCCCGGCTGGCGGAGGCGTTCCTGCGGGACACGCCGACGCTGGGCGTCCGCGTCCGCCCGGTGGGTCGCTACGTGGCCGACCGGGACACCGTAACGGTGGAGACGGAGTACGGGCCAATGCGGGTCAAGCGAAAGTGGCTGGGCGGCGAGGTGGTCAGCGCGGCGCCGGAGTACGAGGACGTTGCGGCAGCGGCACGGGAGGCCGGGGTGGATTGGAGCGCGGTGGCCGAAGCATCTGCCTCAGCGCACTTGGACACCCAGTGACCCGGCAAATGCCGCCACATAGGTTGAGAACGGCTGGTCCGGCTGCGTATACCTGTTCAGTTCGGATCTTGCAGTGTTGATATCCGCGTACATGTCGCCGATAGCGGCCTCAATGTGATTGATCAGTTCGTCCAGGTAAGTGTTCCTGAGATGCGGGAGCCGTTCGTCTCCGCTCCCGCTGTTGTTTGAGTCGGAGTTCAAGTCGAAATCCTCGATAGTACGGTCGGCTCGCCACCAGTCGCTGGGTGATTGGTTTGGCGAAGGTATTATCTGGCCTGGCACTAAATCGTCGATGTTAGCAACGTCCCCCTCGTCTTCGCCGAAGCCAAGGTAGTATTGGAAAAACGCCTCCGGTGGCCGTTGGCCCGCCACGAGATTGGGGTTGACGTAACTGTACGATTCATCGTAGTCATCGGATGGGCCCGGCCACTTCTCTCCCTTTTGACAATCGCAGCGCTGACAAGCGTACACCAAGTTAGACCACGTCAACCATTCAGAAGGAAAGGAAGAGCGGGGGCGGAAGTGTTCGATAACCGTCACCGTGTCGGTGCAATCCTGCTCACAGTATCCGCAAATCCCTGAGAAAGCGATCCGGAGGTCGTTCCGGATTGCTTGGCGAATGTTTTCGCCGTCGAGCCCCTGCAAATGTTCCGTACAACAGGGAGCGGGTAGCGTGTTGCGGCAATCTCTGACACGCATGCCAGCAACGTCGTAGAGTTCGTCCCAGCTGTCATAGCGACAGCGAATAGCAATAAAGAATTCGGGCTCTGTCGAGCGCGGTACGCCGTGCATAGCTAGCCGTTGTCCTGGTTCAGTTCTTCTTCTTGCCGGCGGCGATCCATCGCATCCCGGAATCGTCTGGCGAAATCCTCGCGCCGGCGAGCCATCGGGCCTCCAGCCAGCAGGTCCCGGTCCACCAGGCGGCGTAGCTGCTGCATGCGTTTTTGGCGCTCCGCTTCCTCGCGCTCGTCCGCTCGCGGCCCTTCATTTCGCAGTTGCCGCAGCTCTGCGGCGTTCCGGGCCGTTTCATCATCGGTCGGGTCATCCACCCCCATCATCGTCCGCAAAATCTCATCCGACGTCCACCCCACGATGTCTTCGGTGTTGGTGCTGGCCGTAACGACTCCGTTCTCGTCCCGGTTGAGCAGGTGAACCTGGCCTTTCTTCAATCCGGCCACTACAAAAGGCGAGTGCGTGGTGGCGAAGATCTGCAAGCCGGGGAAATGCTCCAGCAGGGCGGGAATGACGCGGCGCTGCCAAGTGGGATGCAGATGGTTTTCGATTTCGTCGATGAGGAGGATAGCGGGTTGCTTTTCCCATTCATCCGCAAAGCCGTAGTGATGGAGCATTTTGAACGCCAACCACTGAATCCACAGTAGTGTTCCTTCGGTTCCAGAACTGAGGTGCCCTATGTATATTGGCCCAGAATCGAGGTCACGTGCGGGCTTTTCTCGTGCCGGGTAGTTATTGAAGTTGGGAACGTCACTTGTGCTTATTGCCGCGCCGCGTAGGACCAGTGGTTGCTCTAGATCACCTGCTGGGTCATCATGATAATCTACGGCATCGGATGCTGTTCTGTAATGACGGGTAGTAGTATCGTTGATCACCTCTTGGCAAATCTTTTTGCTGCATTCTACGGCTACTTCAATGGCTCTCCTAATGCCAAGGCGCTTCATGAGACTGACCAAGTCTGGCTGATTCTTCTGCGCGTCCCTCGCAAATGCATCTAATGCTTTCAACGTTTGGGAACCACTGAACGGACCAGACAAAACCTCGAGGACAGTTTGGTATCTTTCACCGTCAGTATGCGGCACAGCTATACCTGGTAACCCATTTCTTACCGAGTTCAAGTGCACAACTGCTGGATTGCCCACCTGGCGGTTACCGAACCAATCCCAGCTTCCTGCTATGATGTTATGATCCGGGTCCTCTTCGTCAACAATATCATCAAAATCAAATTCAGTCATATCGTCCATGTAGAAATCATCCGACGGCCTCTTTGCCTCGCTTTCTCCGTCCAGAACCTCGAAATACCGCGCCAGTGCCATCAACACCGTGCTTTTACCGGACGCGTTTGGGCCGACGAACACGTTCACGTGCTCATCAAACTTGAACTTGATACGCTGGGTCAACGGCGGAACGTCGCCGAACCACATTCCGATCAGGTGCATCGTCTCAATCCCCTACGCATCATTCTAACCCAAAATCCTGTCTATCCTGTGCATCTCTGGACAAAACCTAATAGCTCTCCCACAGCCGCCCCCACTCCGTCTTCAGCGCCTTGCGCACCCTGCCTTTCCCAATCGTGTTCAGCCAGTAGCCGTTGTGGTAGAGGTTGCTGGCGGTGTAGGCCCAGGCGGCGATGGGGGAGCGGAGGAGGGCGTTTTCCAGGGGCTTGAGGGGACCCCAGTAGATCATTTTCTGGCCGCGGCTGGCGAAGGTGTTCTCGTTGTCGGCGAAGTTCCAGTTGACGCGGCTGATGTCGGGCTCGTCGCCCACCACTTCGATGTCGCGCAGGTCGCCGACGCCCAGGCCGCGCTCGTGGGCCAGGCGGATGAACCGGAGGGACAGTGGGTCGAAACCCATCATCGAGGCGACCACGGCGTCCACGGCCACCTGGTCGGCGCCGGCCACGATGCGGTTCTTGATATGCCAACGCATGGCGCGAGGGCCGGGGCCGTCGCCGGCGAAGGTGCCGTCGGTGACGGCGAAGATGCCGGGGTGGATCTCCTGCTGGATGGCCAACAGGTCCACCAACGTTTCGTGGATGACCGAGTGGGTCCAGTGGCGCTTGCGGTGGAGCAGGCCGCCAAAGGCGTTCTTCATGGCGCCGGTCATGGTGGTGAAGACGTGGGTCTTCATGGTGGGCAGGTGGACGATGTTCTTGCCGGAGAAGATTTCGGGTATCTCGATGCCCTCGGGATAGATGTCGTCCAGCACCAGCATTTCGGCTTTGGGCTCGTAGCGCACCCACGGCTCCGGCGGCGTGTCCAGGTGCACGGTGCGCAGGCTGTACTTGTCCTGCACCGGCTTGTGTTTGTTGTTGACCTCACCCTCAAAGGAGTCGACGACTACGGTGCCGTTGTGGGCGGCGATGAGGTCGCGGTGGCCCATGTTCTGCAACCCGACGATTGCTCCTTCCAACTGCCACGGGGTGGTGGAGCAGCCGGGGTACCAGTGCTGCCAGGAGATGTTGATCTTCAGCAGCGTTTCGTGCTCAGGCGACAGGACGGACTCCGCGCCGGCCAGCCGCATGGCACGCTCCACATCGGCGAGCACCGTCTGCGGCGTGGTGGCGACCACCGATACGACCGGAGTCCCCGTGCGATGAGCCCCCGCCGATTGCGCAACCGTACCCAAATGTTCAACTGTGGTCATCAAGCATCACCATTTTTATTCACATGGATGTACAGGATAGACAGGATAATGACATGATCATCCCGTTCATCCTGTCTATCCATGCCGATTATTTTGCCTTGTCGCGGAAGTGGGGTATGACGTATTCGCCGAAGAGGCGGATGGAGTTCATCACCTCTTCGTGGGTGGCGTACCCGGCCTGGAAGATGGGCATGATCTCATCCACACCCATGGCCTCGAATTCCTCGATGACGCGGATGCAGGCGTCGGGGTCGCCGACGCAGTAACCGCCGCCGGACAGCAGTTCCTCCGGGGTGGGCGGCTTCTGCTGCTGCGGGTCCTCGGAGGGACGGGACGGACCGCCGCCGCGCACGGCGCCTCCCTGCACGTAAAACCGGTATTCGTCGGGAACCGCGTCAGGGTCCACGCCGGCCCACTCCAGCACGAACCGCTGGCGGCTCTGCTCCAGATACCAGGCGGCGACCTCTGCTCCCTTCTGACGGGCCCTGGCGTCGTCCTCGTCGCAGAAGCCGATGGTGGAGGCCACGACCTGCCGGTTGGTGAACCTGCCCACCGGCGTGGCGCTCTCGATGGCCTCGTAGTAGGCGTTGACCAGCCCGCGCGTCTTGTCGGTACCGCCCAGGGTGTTGACCAGGCAGCCCACGCCCAATTGGCCGGCCAGGCGGAAGGTGTCCTCCTGGGTGCAGGCCATCCACAGGGGAGGGTGGGGTTGCTGCAACGGCCTGGGGATGACCTCGCGGGGCGGGATCTGCCAGTTCTCGCCGTCGTGGCTGAACACCTCGTCGCACCACATGCGGGGCAGGCACTCCAGGGTCTCGACCATCATGCTCTGGGTCGTGGCCACGTCGGTGCCGAAGGGGATCAGTTGGTACGGGCCCTTGGTGCGGCCCACGCCCACGTCCACGCGACCGTCGCTGAGGATGTCCAAGGTGGACGCCCGGGCCGCGACGTGGAGGGGGTGATGCACGGGAGCCAGCACGATGCCGAAGCCCAGCCGCATCTTCTTCGTGTGCTGTGCCATCACGGCCAGGGTCACTTCCGGAGCCGACGAGTGAGCGAACTCGGTGAGGAAGTGGTGCTCCACCAGCCAGACCCGCTCGAAACCCATCTCCTCCGCGTACTGCACCTGCTTCACCGCGTTCCACAGCGTGTCGTACTCCGCGTTGTCAGTCCACGGACGCGGCATCTGCAACTCATAGAACATCCCGAATTTCATACTGGTACTCCGTGTCCTTGCTGTGGCTGTGGGGGCGGCGTGGCAATCTCGCCTGCCAACAATTCTACAACGCCGTCCATCCGCCATCGACGATCAACAGGTGGCCGGTGGTGGCGCCGGCGGAGTCGCTGGCCAGGTAAATCGCCGCGCCCACCAGTTCCTCCGGGTCCATGCGGCGACCCAGGGGCATCTTGATGGCGAGCTCGGCGCGCACCTCGTCGGCATCGCGGTCGTCGGCTTCCAGCAGGCCGGGCGTGGTGGTCGGGCCGGGGCCGATGGCGTTGACGGTGATGCCGTGCTGCGCCCATTCCAGCGCCAGCACGCGGGTCAGGTTCGCCAATCCGCCCTTGCTGGCGCAGTAGGCAGCGCGGTTCACGGCGCCGACCACCGCCATCTGGGAGGCGATGTTGATGATACGGCCAAAGCCGTTGGGGATCATCAGCCTGGCCGCCGCCTGCGAGCAGAAAAAAGCGCCCTTCAGGTTGGTGTTCATAACCGCGTCCCAGTCTTCCTCGGTGACCTCCAGCGCGGGAGCGCGGCGACGGATGCCGGCGTTGTTAACCAGGATGTCCAGGCCGCCCAGGTCCTCGGCCATGCGGCGGATGGTGGGCCTGATTTCGGGAACGTCCTGCACATCCAGGTCGCTGGCCAGGCCGATCTGTCCCTCGTTGCGGATGCGCATCACCACATCTGACAATCCTTCCCACGACTCGTCGGACGCCATATCGGTGACAGCCACGTCGGCGCCGGCCTGAGCTAAACCAATCGCCAACGTCGCGCCAATTCCACGCGCAGCGCCGGTGACCAGCGCTTTTCGTCCCGTCAAATCCAATCCTGCGAAGGGCATACCATTCTCCTGCATAGCGTGTGCTAAGTTAGACGCTCGCGTGTTCCGGCATTATAGCGATGGCGGCGCATGCTTTCTGTTGATGCTGCTCACAGCCCCGTGCTATTGTGTTGCGGCATATTTTTGCCCGCGGATAAGCAGGGAACGCGTTGTTTCGGACCACGTCGCCAGGGTTGCTCATGGTGTTTGCCACCGCCGCCGTGGCAGTGGCCGTCGCATTTTCAACAGCGTGCCCGTCGCCGGAGAATGTCGCCGAGGCCAACGGCGCGTCCACCATCATCATGGACCGCACCCAGGGCCCTTACCGCATGGTGGTGGGCATCATCCCGGCGCGGCCTGTGATCCCACAAACCCACCTGGCCATCCAGGTGTTCGACGTTGCCGACCCCCGCCCGTTGCGCGACACGGAGGTGCGGATGACCGTGGTCACGTCCGGTCCTCCCGGTTCCACGGGATTCGGTCCCCACCAAGTGCTCAACGAGCAGACGCTGCGGTATTTTGAGGTTGACGTGCCCTTCGCAATCACCGGCTCGTGGGACGTGTCGGTAACGGTCGCGTCGGAACGGGGGGAAGAGACCTTCGTGCTGCCGCTTGACGTGGGCGAACCGGGCGCCAGCATCCAGTGGATCTGGATTACTGCGGTGCTGGTCGTAATCATCGCGGTTGGCGCGTGGACGTGGCTCACCCTGCGCCGCCGCAACTCTGCCGCATGATGAACCGCCGCCGCGCTCATTTCCTGCCGCTCGCAGGGGCGGCCGCGTTGGTCGCGATCTGCGTTGCGGTTTTTCCGCTGGCTGCCGATGCCCACGGGTTCGGAGAGCGGTACGACCTACCGTTGCCCCTTTCACTTTTTGTGATCGCCGGCGCGGCGGCGGTGGCGCTGTCCTTTGTAGTGGCGGCCGTGTTCCTGAGGGCAGGTTCCACACATACCAGATATCCTCGTTACAACCTGCTGCGGTTGGCGCCCGTGCGCTGGCTGGCCTCCCCACCCCTCATCGCCACGCTGAAAACCCTGTCGGTCGCGCTGACCGTTTACGTGATTGTGGGGGCCCTGATCGGCAACGAACGGGCCGCGCTCAATCCGGCGCCGGCCGCGATCTACGTGGCCTTCTGGGTGGGACTGAGCTTCTTCACGGCGCTCTTCGGCAACCTCTGGGCGTTGGTCAACCCGTGGAAAACGGCGTGGGGATTCCTGGAGCGCGTCTTCGAGACCATCGCGCCGGGAAGCCGGTTGAGCCTGCACCATCGCTACCCCGCGAGGATCGGACCCTGGCCGGCGGTGCTGGTTTTCGCGGGGTTCGCCATCCTGGAAACGGTGGCCGCCGACGCGGCGGGCCCCCGGGCGTTGGGCTGGATACTGGTGCTCTACACCCTGTACAACTTCGTGGGGATGTATGTGTACGGGCGCGAGGTGTGGCTGCGGAACGCCGAGGGGTTCACGGTAGTGTACGGGTTCATGGCCCGCTTTTCGATCACGGAGATCAGGGCGCCGACATCGCGCTGCCGGAGGTGTACCAGCGACGGCCGATGCTCGGCTGGCGAGATGGATTGCGTGGACTGCTACGAGTGCTTTGCCAGGGCCTCGCCGGCCCAGCGGCAGTTCAACCTGCGCCCGCCCTGCGTTGGCCTGAACCGGCTCGGCGTGGTGACCCTCACCGTCGTATTCCATGTGATCCTGCTGCTCTCCACGGTGTCTTTCGATGGTCTGTCGGCGACGCCGGAGTGGCTGGTGTTCACCGGCCAGTTCCTCCTCCAGTCCCCGCGCTACGGCGCGTATATTGCCAACCTGATCGGCGTCCTGGGAATTCCTGTAGTCTTTGGGCTGCTGTTCGCAGTTACATGCGGGGCGATGGTCCTGCTATCCGGCCAAGCCGAACCGGACACCGGCCAACTGTTGCGCCGGTTCACGTTCTCGCTCTTGCCCATTGCCCTGGCCTACCACTTCGCCCATTTCCTGGGGTTCCTGGTGATCAACGGGCAGAGGTTCATCGTGTTGGCATCCGACCCCTTCGGCTGGGGCTGGGACCTATTCGGCACCGCCGATGCCATCATCAACATCGGCATCCTGTCGCCGGTTTTCATCTGGTATTTCTCGATACTGGCCATCGTGGTCGGCCACATCGCCGGCGTCTATCTGGCTCATGTCCAGGCGACGCGGATCTATTCCACCCGGCGGGGAGCGCTGCTCAGCCAGGTGCCCATGCTGGCGCTGATGGTGTGCTACACTTGCGCGAGTTTGTGGATAATTTCGCGCCCCATCGCCGAATGAGGGCGACCCATCACGGAGGAATCAGCAGTGCCTGAACGCAGCCCGCGACTGGAAGGTAAGGTGGCAATCGTGACCGGGGCAGGCTCCAGCGGGCCCGGCGTCGGCAACGGCCGCGCTACGGCGACGCTGTTCGCCCGGGAGGGCGCAAAGGTACTGCTGGTCGATATCACCGAAGAGCGGGCTGCGGAGACCATGGAGATGATCCAGGCCGAGGGCGGCGTGGCCTCCACGGTCCAGGCCGACGTTACCAGGGCCGCCGACTGCGAGCGCATGGTTGAGACCTGCATCGAACGCTACGGACGGCTGGACATCCTGGACAACAACGTGGGCATCTCCCGCCGGGGAACCGTGGTCGAAGTGTCCGAAGAGGACTGGGACCACATCATGGCCGTGAACGTGAAGACCATCGTCATGGCCAGCAAGTTTGCCATCCCGCGCATGATCGAAGCCGGCGGCGGCTCGATCATCAACATCTCGTCCATCGCCGGCCTGCGCGCCCACAGCAGCACGCCGTACACTGCATCGAAGGCGGCGGTGATCGGCCTAACGATTTCCATGGCCGCCGACCACGGACCCGACGGCATCCGCACCAACTGCATTGCCCCCGGCCTGGTCTACACCCCTATGGTCGCTCCCCGCATGGATGACGACCTGCGGCAAATCCGGAGTTCTTCGGCCCCGCTGCGCACCGAGGGCACGGCCTGGGACATCGGCAACGCCGCCCTGTTCCTGGCCAGCGACGAGGCCCGCTGGATCAACGGCGTGGTGCTCCCGGTCGACGCCGGCCTGGTGGCAACCTCTCCCGTCACCTACCAGACGCTGGCGCAGCAGGTGCGGGTGTAGTCTGGTATAGTGAATTCGAGGGGGGAACGACCATGCCAAGTACACTTTCAAATCTGGAAGACGAAAAATCCCCGAGCTCTCCGAAAGTGGCTAACCCCTTCGCCACTGTTAACCGCATCAGCGTAGGGCTACTTTTGGTAGGTTGCGTCGGTTTCGCAATAGCGATCGCAGGCTATATTACCGATTCCTTCTGGTTGGCGGTAGTCGGCAGTTGCATCGTATTGGCGATGACTCTGGGTTGGATTGCAGCAAGTTCATACGGGTTGGCAGCTACCATCCTCATTGCAGTCAGCGCGCGGCTGAGCCGGAGGAATTCGAGATACGGTTCCGAACGTAATCTGCGGTAAGCGCCACAGCAAACAGAATCGTCAAGATTGCCGTACCGACTTCGGCATAAAGAATTACTTTAACCAAGACAATTGATGTCGGTTTCAAGTCAGGGTCATCCCCTGCTGTGCTCTTTATCACGAGCGAGACGATGACCAAGAACACTTCGCAAATTGCTCCGGTGATGAAGACTCGCACCACATCGGCGTGAGCATACCGGAGCAATCGGAGAAACAGTCTCACTTCTGGTTGCGCTTCATGCATTATGGAGCCAGTTTCCAAGCCGGTTAACCTTCTATCGACACCAGCGTCAGGTCGAACGTAAGGTCTTTGCCGGCCAGCGGGTGGTTGGCGTCCAGGATGACCGCTTCGTCATCGACGGAGATGATGCTGAAGTTCACCACCTGCCCGTTCTGCTGCTGCCCTTGCACGCTGGTACCAACTTCAAGCGGCATGTCAGGAGGGAACTCGCCGCGCGGCACCCGCATCACGCCGTCGGCATGGTGCTCGCCGTAAGCGTCGGCGCAGGGTATCCGGATGGTCTTGGTATCTCCGACGGCCATTCCGACGACGCCGTTCTCGAATCCGGGGATTACCTGACCGCCCCCGACGGTGAAGGCCATGGGTGTGCCGCCTTCTGATGAGTCGAAAACTTCGCCATCGTCCAGGCGGCCTGTGTAGTGAACCCGTACTCTGTTGCCGGTTTGTGCTGTGGTCAAATTGGCCTCCACGCCATGAATGAATGCGGCACTATAGCACGGACGGCAACACGGCCCGAATTGTGCTATGGTACGCCAACCACCTGAGCCTCAAGCCGGCCCGGACGCCGGACACATCCTGTACGGGGAGGAGCCATGAAGTACGGACTGTTCATGATGCCGTCGCATCCGCCGGAACGGAACATCTACGATGCCCACCAGTGGGACCTGGACTACCTGGCCCTGTGTGATGAACTGGGCTTTGACGAGGCCTGGATCGGCGAGCACTTCACCTCGCCCTGGGAGCCCATACCTGCTCCGGACCTGCTCATCGCACAGGCGCTGATGAAGACCAAGCGGATCAAGCTCGGCTCAGGCGCCCACCTGCTGCCCTTCCACCATCCCGCGGAGTTGGCCCACCGCGTGGCCTACCTGGACCACATCTCCCAGGGCCGCTTCCTGTTCGGCGTGGGAGCCAGCGGACTGCCCAGCGACTGGGCGCTGTTCGACGTCGACGGCAACAACGGCGAGCACCGGGACATGACCCGGGAATCCCTGGACATCATCCTGAAGATTTGGGCGAACGACGGCCCGTTCGAATACAAGGGCAAGTACTGGAACGTCAGCATCCCGGAACCCATGTACGGCACGCTGGAATTCTTCCTGCGACCCTACCAGCAGCCTCACCCGCCCATCGGAGTAGCCTCCGTCAGCTACAAGTCCCCCACGCTGATGATCGCCGGCGAGCGCGGCTTCATCCCCATGAGCCTGGCGCTCAACGCCGACTACTGCCGCAGCCACTGGGAGGCCATCGAGGAAGGCGCCGCGCGCACCGGCCGTACCCCCTCCCGCGCCGACTGGCGTCTGGTCCGCGACGTGTATGTAGCCGACACCGACGAGGAGGCCCGCGACCTGGCCCTCAACGGCATGCTCGGCCGCGTGTGGCACGACTACCTGCTGCCGCTGTTCCGTGAGTTTGACCTGATGAAGGTCTTCAAGCACGACGACGAAGTACCCGACGAGGCGGTCAACATCGAGTACATGGCCGAGCACCTGTGGCTCATCGGCTCGCCGGATACCGTTGCCGAGAAGATCAACCGCCTGTACGACGACGTGGGCGGGTTCGGCGGCCTCCTCATGCTGGTGTACGACCAGTCCGAGAACAACGCGGCCTGGGAGCACTCCACCCGCCTGCTGGCCAACAGGGTGATGCCCCAGGTGGCAGACCTGACAGGCGCTGCGGCATAACCACTATCAGATTGTTCTGTACCGGTCTGCATCTGGAGGCCTGAAATGGACAGCCATGATGCTGATGCCGCTGGTGACGAACCGGACGAGGATTCAACACCTTCACCACTAAGCGCCGACGATATCGAGGAGCTACGTCGGGCTTTCGACAGGCTCCCAAAGGTCGCTGGGCACGGGGTGACGGCGTTGGAACGGCATGACGCTGTCATGCCGGAGTGGGTCATGCGAGTGATCGAAGAACCATTTGAGCGATACGAAATGTACACCTCATACGGCGAACGGCGCACCGTCATAACCGGTCGCGTTCCGGAATCTTCTCAGTGGATAATGGTGGTGTTCGTTGGCGACCCGGAAACGGGGAGTTTTCTGACTGCTTACCACAACAAGAACTTGGCAAGAAGATATGGAGGACGACCATGGCGCAACGCGTGAATGAGACTCCATGGGACCAGGCGCCTCCCGCGCGAGTGGAATACGACCCGAAAGGGCAAATTCTGCGCATCGAGAATGGACAGTGCAGCCAGGTCGGCGAGGAAATCGCTGAGGACGTCATTGTTCACTATGACAAGGATGACGACCATGCTCCGGCGTCAGCGGTGGCCATTCGCATTGACCGGGCCGAGATTGTTCTGAAGCCCTTCGTCGATGCCATACTCGCCAAATACGGCGTGAAGCCTGTACAGTCCTCCGCAACCAATGAAACGTCAGATTGACGCTGGTGAAACGCCCCGATGCGACACCATCTCCTCTGAGGAGCATCCCCAAATGCAGGAAAACCGAGTAAGACGCGCGCTGCGCGAAAACCGCCTCGCCCTGGGCACCTACGTAACCTTCGCCGATCCGCAGGTGATCGAGATCATCGGCCTGGCCGGCTTCGACGCGGCGTTCATCGACATGGAGCACACCACCTTCGACCTCGGTTTGATCAACCAGATGATCATGGCCGCAGACCTGGCCGGCGTGACCTCCATGATCCGCATTCCCGGCAACGATGAGAACCTCATCCTGCGCCTGCTGGACGCCGGGGCGCAGGGCATCATCATCCCCCACATCGACGGCCTCGAGGGCGCCAAGCGCGCCGTGGACGCCGTGCGATACGCCCCCATGGGTCATCGCGGTGGCGCCGGTGGCACCCGCGCCGCGCGATTCGGCACCGTGAGCTGGGACGAGCACACCCGCACGTCCAACGAGAACATCATCCTGTCCGTCATGACTGAGGATGAACGGGGCATCAGCGAAATCGGCCAGATCGCCGCGCTTCCCGGCATCGACCTCGTGTCCATCGGCCCCACCGACTTCTCCGAGTATATGGGCATTCGCGACCCGCAGAGCCCGGTGATACGCGCCCGCCTGGAGGAACTGGCCGCCGAGGTCAAGGCCGCCGGGGGCGCCAAGCTGTCCATGCCCATGAACCATCCCGCGTTTCCCCTGACCGCGTCGGAGTTGCAGGCCATGGGCGTGGGCTACACCCACGTCGCTCCGCCGCCCACGGCGGTTCTGCTCCGCTCCCTGCAGCAGCGGATCAGCGACATTCGCGCCGAGTTGGGTTAGCACGATCGCCGGTGGCGTATCGCAGTTGGAGACCCGCCCTCGCGTCGATAACGCGGGGGTTGATGGGCGCTGCGCTGGCCGTTGCTGTTGTGGCGTGCGCCGCAGACCCGGCACCAAACGCCACGCCGGCACCAGCCGCCCTATCGGCAACCCCTACCGCGACGGCACCGGCGCCACCCGTAATGACTCTGCTCCCTACCCCTGCGCCGACACCAACGCCAACACCGGCACCGACAATCGTTCCCACGGATACCCCCGTTCCCACAGCAACCCCATTGCCCGATGCGCCTCTGGTGATCATCGGGGAGGCCGTGTACATGGTGGACCTGGCGGTTTCTGCGGAGGAACGAGTTCAGGGCCTGTCCGGTCGCCAATCCCTCGACACGGACCGAGCCATGCTATTCGTTTACGAAGCGGATGGACCGCGTACTTTTTGGATGCCTGACATGCATTTCCCGCTGGACATGGTGTGGATCCGGTCAGACTGTGTCGTCGATGGCGTAACCGCGGACGTGCCCAATCCGCCTCCGGACACTCCGCGCGACCAACTGCCGCGCTACCCGTCCACCGGCCCGGTTCGCTTCATCCTGGAAATCAACGCCGGCCAGGCCGAGGCTCGTGGAATCGGTCCGGGCTCGCCCGTGCAGTTCGCCGGCCAGATTGCCGGCCGCTGGGGCTGCTGACCACTCGCTCTAAATCTCGACCAAAGGAACTCGACACAATGCAGATACTAGTCTCCGGCTCTCTCGCCATAGACCGCATCATGACCTTCAACGGACGCTTTGGCGACCATATCGTCCCCGAGCGGGTCCACCAGATCAACCTCAGCTTCACTGTGGACGGCTTCAACGCCTACTTCGGCGGCACCGCCGGCAACATTGCCTACTCCCTGGCCATGCTCGGTCAGGAACCCCGAATCGTCGCTGCCATCGGTTCCGATTACCGCGATTACTTCACCTGGATGGCCGACAACGGCATCTCAACCGACGACATCCGCATCGTGGACGAAGAGGCCACCGCCTCCGCTTTCATCGTCACCGACCTCGCGGACAACCAGATTACCGGGTTCAACCCGGGCGCGATGAAGCACGCCACCGGTTTCGATTTCGGCGCTGTGGATCCGGCCGACGCCATCAACATCGTCGGGCCCGGAAATCTGACGGACATGGCGAACTTCACCGCCGACGCCTACCGCGCCGGCATCTATACGATTTTCGATCCCGGCCAATCACTGCCCGCGTGGGATGCCGACGGGCTCGCCGCGTGTATCGCCAACTCGCACCTGCTGATCGCCAACGACTACGAAATGGCCCTCATTTCGGAAAAGACCGGGCGCGACGATGCCGGATTGCTGGAACTTACCGGTGTCCTCGTCACCACGCTGGGCGAGCAGGGAGTTCGCGTCACCATTCCCGAAGGTCAGGCGATTGTTCCGCCCGTCCGCACCGACAACCTGGTGGATCCCACCGGCGCCGGCGACGCCTTCCGTGGCGGGTTGATCCTGGGCCTGATCCACCCGGTGGTCGCCGCCCATGCCAATGCCGGCGGCAGCTTCGGGTCCATCACGCTGCGTCAACTGGAGCGCGCCGCCCAGATCGGCGCCGCCTGCGCCCACTTCACCATCCAGCAGCCCGGCACCCAGGAGTACCGCTACACCAGGGAACAGCTGGACGCCGTGCTGGAGCGAGCCTACGGAAGCTAGACCGCCGAGGCCAGTCGCGCCACCGATGTCGGGCTCGTTGCTCTATACGATGTAACGCCCGCCCACGACGTTCATGCGGTCGCCGGTGATGTAGGACGACTCGTCGCTGGCGTAGAACAGGCAGGCGTTGGCAATGTCCTGCACCGTGCCCTGACGGCCCAATGGGATATCTTTCAGGTGCTGGTCGGAACCGCGGGCCACGTCCTGGAATTCCGGATACCACTCCGGATGGGCTCGCGTGGTGTCCGTGGAACCCGGGTTCACCAGGTTGGCGCGCACCCCGTACTGGGCGCACTCGGCGGCAACGGCACGGATCAGTCCCAGCAAGCCGGTTTTGGCGGTGGTCACAATAGCAGTGTCGGGGCGTCCCGTGATGGCCGACTGCCCGCCCAGCCCGATGATACTGCCGGACCGCTGCTCGATCATTCCCGGCAGCACGGAGTGGATGAGATAGAAAGCGGAGTGGAGGTTGGTCGCCATGACGCTTTGCCACTCCTCCACCGTCACTTCCAGGATGGGTTTGTGCGGGCGCACCGCCACGTTGCTCACCAGCACGTCCACCGTGCCCAGGGCGTCGATGCCCTCCGCGACCATGTCGGCCACGCGGTCGGGGTCCGCCACGTCGCCGATGACCGTGTGGGTCTGTACGCCCAGCTCTCGGCATTCGGCGGCTACCGCCTCAAGTTCTTCGGCTGACTGCCGGGTGTTCAGGATCAGGTTGGCGCCCTCGCGGGCGAAGGTGCGCGCGATTTCGGCGCCAATGTTGCGGCTGGCGCCGGTGATCAGAGCGGTTTTGTTTTCCAAACGCATTGTCATCCTCGGTGTGCCCATTCAGCATATTATCTTCGCCGTGACATCCATCTAACCAGCGATATGAGGGCGCCGGATATAGTGATGAGTGCCGCCATTACATACAGAACATTAAGAGGGTCCATATCAAGACGAGCGAAAATTACTACCATAGCCGCCAGCCCCAGGGCCGTTGCAACCAAACCGAGGGTCACTAATATCGCTTTGGCGGCTAATGAGAAGAGGCCCATCAGTTAGGCCGGAAATCGGTAGTCAAGACCAACACTATACCCGACACGGCGCCGACTATTCCGGCGAACGCCGCTACCGAACCTCCGATGACTATGGTGACCGGTTCCCAATCGGGCATTACAAATTCGCCCGTCAGTACCACCAGCATGCCGATGAAGAACACAACCATCGACAAGATGAAAATCCTATCCCACATAGCGAGCCTCCTGCGCTATATCAAAACAGGATAAGGCCGGGTAGTGAGGCTGTCAAAAAAACGCCCCGGGAGCGGATGCTGCCCGGGGTATTATCAGCGCCTTTGTGGATGGGTCAGTAAGGCCCGTACCCCGGCACGTTGATGCAGGCCGCGATGTGGTCGGGCATCACCTCCCTGGCCTCGGGGTTCACCCGCGTACAGTCGTCCGTAGCGATGGGACAGCGCGGGTGGAACACGCAGCCGCTGGGCGGGTTCAGCGGGCTGGGAACCTCGCCGGAAAGGATGATCCGTTCCCGCTGGGCGTCCAGCACCGGGTCGGGGATCGGCACCGCAGACAGCAGCGCGCGGGTGTAAGGATGCTGCGGGTTCTCGTAGATGGCGTTGCGGTCGGCGATCTCCACGATCTTGCCCAGGTACATCACCGCGACCCGGTCGCTGATGTGACGCACCACCGACAGGTCGTGGGCGATGAACAGGTAGGTGAGATCGTACCGTTCCTGCAGGTCCTCGAGCAGGTTGATGATCTGCGCCTGGATGGACACGTCCAACGCCGAAACCGGCTCGTCACAAACGATGAAGTCGGGGTCAACGCTGAGGGCGCGGGCGACCCCGATGCGCTGGCGCTGTCCGCCGCTGAACTCGTGGGGGAACCGGTCCGCCATATAAGGATTCAAGCCAACGTTGTTGAGCAGTTCGGCCACCCGCTCGCGGTACTCCCGCTTGTTGTTCACCAGCCCGTGCACCGCCAGGGGTTCGCCGATGATGTTGCCGGCGGTCATTCGCGGGTTCAACGAGCTGTAGGGGTCCTGGAAGATGATCTGCATTTGGCGGCGCATCGACCGCATCTGGCCGGTTTTGGCCTGGGCGATGTCAACGCCGTTGAACCAGATCTGGCCGTCGGTGGGCCGGTAGAGACGCAGGATGCAGCGGCCGGTGGTGGTCTTGCCGCAGCCGGACTCGCCGACCATCCCCAGGGTCTCGCCGCGACGCACGGTGAAATCCACGCCGTCGATGGCTTTGATGTAGGCAACCGCCCGTTGAAACAGGATGCCCGACGTTACCGGAAAGTGCATCTTGAGGCCGCGGACGTCCAGCAGCAGGTTGTCCGCCGCCGGAGTGGTGGCAGCCGTTTGGGGCATTTCAGCAGTTGTCATGGTGAAACTCCCTTGTCAGGACCGACTTTTACCATCGATACCGAATGACGATGTTTGGATTGAGGTTCTAGCCGGTTCCCATGGCGTAGCTCAACGCCTGCACGCCGAGGATTTCCGAACGCCAGCAGGCGGACACGTGGGGCTCCTCTGACGAATTGCTCTCCACCGGCATCAGCGGCGGCGCTTCCGTGACGCACTTGTCAATGGCGAAACGGCAGCGGGCGCGGAAGGAGCACCCCTGGGGCAGGTTGACCAAGTCCGGCGGTTGACCTTCGATGGGCACCAGTTTGGCCGCCTGACCCTCGTCGTCCATCAGTCGCTGGTCCAGCCGCGGAACCGAGTCCAGCAGCCCGACGGTGTAGGGATGGCGGGGGTTGGTGTAGATCTCGAAGGCCGAACCGCGTTCGATGATCTTGCCGGCGTACATCACGTTCACCCGGTCAGCGTAGCGAGCCACGACGCCCAGGTTGTGCGTGATGATGATGAGAGCGACGCCGAGGTCCTGGGTGAGAGACTTCATCAACTCCAGGATCTGGGCCTGAATGGTCACGTCCAGGGCGGTGGTCGGCTCGTCGGCGATGATCAGCTGCGGGTTGCAGCTCAGCGCCATGGCGATCATGACGCGCTGGCGCATGCCTCCGCTGAATTGGTGCGGATACTGGCGGATCCGACGCTCCGGGTCGGGAATGCCCACCCTGGCGAGCAGGTCGACCGCGTCCTTGCGGGCTTCATCGCGGCTCTTGCCCATGTGCAACTGGATGGTCTCGGTCAGTTGCCGGTCCAGGGTCAGCACCGGGTTGAGCGAGGTCATGGGCTCCTGGAACACCATGGCCATCTTCGCCCCGCGTATGCGGCGCATATCGTCCATGTCGATCTGGAGGATGTCCTCGCCGTCGAACATGACCTCGCCGCCCACGGTTTTGCCGGGCGGGTCGGGGATCAGGCGCATGAGGGACAGGGCGCTGACGCTCTTACCACATCCGCTTTCGCCGACCAGCCCGAGCGTTTCGCCGGGCATCACCTCGTAGGACACATCATCAACTGCCTTGACCACGCCTTCGTAGGTGAAAAAGTACGTTTGCAGATTCTTGACTTCCAACAGCGGGTCCACTGCAAACCTCCTCCTGGGTGAGTGCTTTACGCACTGGCCAATCTGTGGGGTATCTCGGTATGGACCGTGGATACCTTGCCGGCTCGCCGGACACACTATGTTCCCGCGATTTTAAGTTGGGTCACGTTACCATAGGCTGCATACCGCTGCAAGCAGAATACGAGGCGACAGGCTGCCCGCAACTGCCGCAAGAGTTCCGCGCCGTCGCTCCGATTGGGCGCGTCAGTACACGACTTGCTGCGCCACGAGTTCGTCGATTCGCGTCTCGTCCATACCCAGCAGTTCCTGCAACACGTACATGTTGTGCTGGCCCAGCAACGGAGCCGGCGCGCCCACCGAGCCGGGGGTGTCGCTGAACCGCCAGGGAACCCCGTAGACCATCTCGGCGCCGACGTGGGGGTGGTCGATTTCCACGTAAGTCTCCCGGGCGTTCAGGTGAGGGTCGGCGAACTGATCGGCGATGTTCATCACCGGCATGGCCGCCACTCCCGCCGCCTGCAACCTTTCCACCACCTGCCGGGGGCTGAGGCAGCGCGTCCAGGCCGCGATGCGCTCGTCCAGGTCGCGCCGGTTGATCCATCGGGACGATTTATCGGCGAACCCGGCGTCGGCGGCCAGGCCGGAACATCCCGCGCCATCGCTTTGGATGACGCCGGCTAGCGCCTGCCATTCTTCCTCGGTGCGCACGGCGATGGCGACCCAGGTGTCCTCGCCGGCGCAGGGGTAATTATTGTGCGGCGCGAAGTCCGGGTCGTCGTTGCCGGGCGGAACCGGGATCTTGCCCGTCATCTGGTATTCCAGCATCGGCACCCCCAGCAACGCGGCCGTGCCCTCCAGGTGGGCGGCTTCCACGTACTGCCCTGCGCCGGTGCGGTTGCGGTGCCGCAGCGCCGCCACCACCCCCAGCGCCGTGCACAGGGCAGCCACGGTGTCGCTCCACGCGGCCTGGAGTTCGCCCACCAGAGGCTCACCTTCTTCCGGCGCGTAACCCACCAGGCTCATCATGCCCGACATGGCCTGGATGATGGGCGCGTAGGCCACCATGTCCCGCAGCGGGCCGGTATCGCCGAAGGCCGGCATGGATGCCACGATGATGTCCGGCTTGACCGCCCGGAGGCTGGCGTGGTCCATGCCCAGCCGTTCCAGCACTCCCGGGGAGAAATTCGCCAGCACCACGTCGCTGACCGAGGCCAACCGTCGCAGGATGCTGCGGCCGGCTTCGGTGCGCAGGTTCAGCGTCACGCTGAGCTTGTTCCGGTTGAGCCCGTGAAACACCGGTTGCAATTCGGGCCAGAGGCCGCGGTCTCCGCCGGCCAGATCTTCACCGTGATTTTCAATGGGTATCATGGGACGGCCCAGGCGCATGCCGTCCATGCGCGCCCGGCTCTCGATCTTGATCACCTCCGCGCCCATGTCCGCCAGCAGGTGGCCCGCCATCGGCCCGGCCCAGGCGGAGCCCAGGTCCACGACGCGGACGTTGCGCAGAGGGGGGCGAGACATCGGACCGGCGGAAACCATCATTCTCCGAATACATCTGCGTTGTGTTGTCCCAGGAGCGGAGCGGGACGGACGATGCGGCACGGCGAACCGTGCAGCCGTACCGGAGCGCCGGGATAGCGGTAGCCGCCGGCTTCAGGATGATCCGATTCGACGAACCAGTCCCGCTGGTGCAGGTGGGGCATTTCCAGCGCCTCGTCCATGGTCAGAACCGGGGCGCACGGGATGCGGTTTTCCAGGCACAGTTGCAGGATCTCCTCCTTGTCGTGTTCCATGAACCAGGGGGCGATCAGGTTTTCGGCCTCCTCGGGGTATTGATCGCTCATGGCGCGCCGGTCCCGGTAGCGTGGATTTTCGGTCCAGTCCGGGTCGCCCATCAGGTGCAGGAACCGCTGGTACTGTTCCATCTGCGGGGCGTCGATGCACACGTAGCCGTCCCGGCAGGGCAGCACGCAGTTGGGAAAGAGGCCCAGGCGCATCCGGTTCCCCGAACGTGAGCCGGCGATGCCGCGATAGATGAAGGTGGGCAGGTGGTAACCGGTCAGCAGCGTGCTGATCACTCCCGAATCGGCGATGTCGATGTACTGCCCGCCGGCGTCCTCGCCGTCGCCGGCCAGGTTCGACTCTCGAGCCAGCAAGGCGACGATGGCGGCGTAGGCTCCGCCCAAGCCGGCCAGATAGCCGGCCTGCCGGTCCGGCGTCGTGAGGGGCTCACGGTGGGTATGGCCGGTGCCGAAACTCATGCCGCTGAGGGCGTTCACCTGCAGGTCGTAGCCGGCGTAATCTCGGTAGTCGCCGGTACGGCCGTAGGGAGAGAGCGACACGGTTATCAGGTGGGGATGACGACGGCGCAGCGAGGCTAAGTCGATTCCCGCTGGTTCCAGGGCCGGGAAAGGCTGGTTCTCGACAAACATGTCGGTGCTGGACAGGAGGTTGTGCAGCCGCTCGATGCCGTCTCGCGTGTCGGTGTCCAGGGTCACCCCGCGCTTGCCCAGGTTGGCGAACAGGAATAGCCCGCTCCGTTCGGCGTGGTGCTCTCGACCGGGAAATGGTCCGGCGCGGCGCGCTGCGTCGCCTTCAGGCGGCTCGACCTTGATGACATCCGCGCCCAACTCGGCCAGGACCTTGGCGCAAAACGGCGCCGATACCATCTCGCCCCACTCAACCACGCGCACGCCTTCCAATGGCGCAGGCGATTGTTCGGAAGTCGGGTGTGAGGGAGGCGTTGCCGATGTGGACGACATAATGGTGTAAACCGCTAATCCGAGTATTGCTTCACCGACAAATATAACCGCGCGGGAGTATATGGTTGCAAATGCGCCCGCGCAACGGCAATCCGAAAGGGCTTCAGCCGACGTAAAACCACGCAATCCAACCGGAGGTTCTGCCACGTCCGAAAAGCGTTGTCGCGGTGACGATACCGCTCGGCATGAAACCGTTCAACAACGGCAACCAACTCAATCGGCGTTGATTTGAACATTTTACGCCCCGCATATTATCACTCAATCGAATATTTGACATCAGTTATTGCCGATGCTAATGTTTGGCGGCACACGGGAATCCGCCGACTCATACGGAGGTATCCGAATGGCAGTTCGCAGTATCCGAAACGCGTGGCGCATAGCCGCAGTTCCCCTGTTGATTGTATTTCTGTCCGTGATTGTCGCCTGTGGCGGTACGGCTGCGGAACCGGCTGCCGCGCCGGCAGCCACCGAGGCGCCGGCGGCTCCGGCCCAGGCCGCGGCCACCGCCGCTCCCGAGCCCACCGCGATGCCGGCCATGGCTGATGAGGACACCTACCTCCACCTGGCAGTGACCCCGCTGCCTCAGGACACCTTCTTCCCCTGGCTGGCCACCAGCAGCGGGCACTTGGTGTTCCGGCCCATCTGGGAAAACCCGACCACCATTTCGCCCGACACCGGCGTCTCCACCATCCTGCCCCAGTTGGCCCGGGAATGGGATGTGAGCCCCGATGCCAGCGAGTACACCTTCTACCTCCAGGAAGGCGTGGAGATGCACTTCGGCTGGGGCGAGTTCACCGTCCAGGACTTCATCTTCACCGTTGACCAGCAGATGTCCGACCCCCTGGCCGGCTGCAAGGGCCCGCTGAAGAAGTTCATGGGGTACGACTCCATGACGGAGATGATCGACGCCGGCCAAGCGGAGGTCATCGACGACTACACTTTGAAGATGACGCTGGCCCAGCCCCAGGTGGACGTCGCCGACTGGTGGTTCAACATCCTGGTGGTGCCGTGCGCGGCGATTCGCAGTTCGGCCCAGCACGCGGCCGAAGGCGACGCCATGTTCGAGCAGGGCCCGGCCGGAACCGGCGGCTTCCAGTTCGTCAATCGCGAACTCAAGGAGTACACCGAGTACGAGGCGGTTCCCTTTGATCACTGGCGTGTCAACCCCGAGTTCAAGCGGATGCGCATCAGCACTACCCCGGAGGATCTGACCCGGCTGGCCATGCTGCTCACCGGCGAGGCCAACATGGTGGACATCCCCAAGGTGCTGCACCAGCAGGCCATCGACGAGGGCATGGAAGTCTTCGAGAGCCCGCTGCCTTCCGTGGGGCTGACCATCATGCCCTTCGGGCAGTACGAGTTGAGCGAGGTCAACTGGAGTCCCGACACCGAGCCCTGGACGGCCGCCGGCGAGACCGGTCGCCTGGTCCGCGAGGCCATGAACCGCGCCATCAACCGTGAGCAGATCATCAACGAGCTGTTCAAAGGCCGCGGCGAACCCATGTACAACACCATCTTCCACGACTCGCTGGAGGGATGGAACCCCCGCTGGGCCGACGAGTTCGACGAGAGGTACGGCTACGATCCGGAACGAGCGAAGGAGCTTCTGGACGAAGCCGGATTCCCCGGCGACAACGGCCAAAACCGCTTCTATATGGAAGTGTGGCAGTCCAGCCTGCCCGGCCTGCCGGAGACTATCGAGGTAGCTCAGACGGTTGCTCAATCCTTCCAGGACATCGGCATCGATGTGAAGTTGGTTGAGGTGGAGTTCGCCCGCGCGCTGGACGCCTTCCGCGACCAGCACGACGCCCACTTCATCCTTCCCGTGCGCCAGACCATCCGGCAGATCAACGCCAACGCCCGCATCTACTACTACACCGGAGACATCAATCCGGAAACCGGCCTTCCCGGCGGCGGGGTGGCCTACATCGAGCACCAGATCTACGACGACAACTACGAGGCGCTCCTCAAGGAAACGGACCCGGCCGAGCGGCACCGGTTGGCGCAGGAGATGGGCGACCACATCTACGACAACTACCGTACCATCCCCATCGTCAACGTCCGCGCCACGCTGGTGGCGAACCCCGAAGAGGTGGCCGAGTACAAGTTCGGCAGCCTGACCGGCGTGTTCGGCCACCTGGAGTATGCCAAGGCGGCGCGTTAGCCATGTGAGGCTGAATTATGGAATTCAAGCACACGCCCGAGCATCTGCGGCCATTCGTCAAACCGGAACATTTCGCTGAGGTCGAGGCGCACTTCCGCGATACCCACGAGGTACGCCAGCGTCTCGAGGAAGCTTTGGCGAAAAAGCCGGAATGGTTGACCGAGATTGAAAAGGCCGGCGCCAACCGCAACGAAGGATCGGTTTCGAAAGATTAAACATAGTATGCTGCCAGACCGCTATCGAGAGCAATTCTGGACTTATCACGCGGTGATAAGCGAATACATCAGAATTTGCAGTGGCGAATTGTTTGTCTTGGGGCTGGAGAGCTACGCCGAAGAGTTGGCAGACATACTGGGTTACATTGACGCCAATGACTACCGATTGGCGGTGGTGAAACTGGCGGACTTTCTCAACGAATCCAATATGCGCAGAGTTTTCGGCGAGTCAGAGAATGCAAGGGTTTCCGCAACGCCGATGCAATTGGTGCTGGCACGTCTCATCGGCCTGGAAGAATTCGTTGACACTTTCGGACTACCTCAATTCTAAGCAGGCATCCCTCGGACATCACAGATTTTCACCGGCATGGCAGTATAGGATGGCAAGGAGACTATCATGCAGCGGTTCATAATCTTCCGCGTTGGGCAGGCGATCATCGCCGTGCTCCTGGTGAGCATCATCGTGTTCATGCTCTCCAACATTACCGGGGACCCCACCTCGGTGATGCTGCCCATGGGTGAGGCCACCCCAGAAGACATCGCCGCCCTGAAGGAAAAATGGGGCCTGGACAAGCCACTGCACATGCGCTACCTGGTCTTCCTGGGCAACGCCGTCCAGGGTGACTTCGGCGAGTCCTACGCCTTTGGCGGGCAGACCGCCATGGGCATGGTGATGGATCGCTTCCCGGCCACGCTGCAACTCGGAGGCCTGGCCATGGTGATCGCCGTGGTCCTCGGGGTGCCCTTGGGCGTCATCACCGCAGCGCGCAAGGACGGCTGGCTGGACTACCAGGGCAAGGCGGTGGCCTTCCTGGGACAGTCGGTGCCGAGCTTCTGGCTGGGCATCATGCTGCTGTGGCTCTTTGCGGTGCAGCTCGGATGGCTGCCATCGTCCGGCAAAGGTGGTCTGTCCCACATGATCATGCCGGCGTTCACCCTGGGCTTCTTCCAGGTGGCGGCGCTGCTGCGCCTGATCCGCTCCTCGATGCTGGACGTTCTGGACACGGAATTCGTCAAACTGGCGCGCATCAAGGGCGTGCCGGAGTGGAAAGTGATCTGGAAACACTGTCTCCGCAACGCCTTTATTGCGCCACTGACCTACTTTGCCATCATCATCGGCGGCCTGTTCACAGGCACCGTGATCGTGGAAACAGTGTTCTCGTGGCCGGGTGTGGGGCAGTTGGCGGTGGGTGCCGTGCGTGGGCGCGACTTCCAGGTGCTGCAGGCGGTGGTGATCATCGGATCGTCCATCTACATCTTCGCGAACCTGGTCGTGGACATCCTCTACGCGTACCTGGATCCTCGGATCCGCTACACGTAGGCGAGCGCACACGGAAGAAAGCCGCATTGATATCGACAAACACAATGGCCAACGGTGGAGAGTGAGACATGGCTATCACCACAGCGCCGGCTCCAGCCAGTCCCGTCTCGGAAGCAGCAGTACGCCCTGGTGCCCTCGCCAGGATCCGTCATTGGATTACGGAAATTCGCCGGCTGCCTCTGTTCCCGGTCACGATGCTGCTGGTGTTCCTGCTCATACCGGCAGTCTTCGCTGAGCTGATCGCTCCCCATAATCCGCGGCGCGGAGATCTCGACGACCGACTGGTCCCGCCGGCTTGGTCCGGCGATGTGGTGTCTCATCGCACGGTTGTGGAGCGGGTGAACCGGGACAACCGCCAGAATGAAATCAAGCTGACCGACGCGGAACGCACCGTCCGCATCGGCGACGCCACCGTGGTGGGCAAGGTGGAGGGCGAGGCTCCGGTTCTGGGTGACCAGATCCAGATCGTGGTCAAACCCGGCGGGCAGGGCAAATACCTGCTGGGCACCGACAAGAACGGCATGGACATATTCAGCCGAATTGTTCACGGGGCCCGGTTGGCGTTGGTGGTGTCGATGATGGCGATCTTCGTGTCGGGGCTGATCGGCACCGTGCTGGGCATCCTGGCCGGCTATTACGGCGGCTGGGTGGACACGCTGGTGATGCGCCTGGTCGACATGTCGCTGTCGATCTCGCTGATCCTGGTGGCGCTGGTGCTGGCGGCGACCCTGGGGCCACGCATCGAAAACGTGCTAATCGTGGTGTGCCTGTTCCTCTGGTCGCGGTACGCCCGGCTGATTCGCGGGGAGACGCTGGCGCTCAAGACGCAGGACTTCATCGCCCGGGCGCGGGTGGCCGGTTCGTCGGAAATCAGGATCATGCTGCGCCACATCTTTCCCAACCTGGTGAACACGATCATCGTGCTGGCCACCCTCCAGCTGGGTTTCGTAATCCTGCTGGAAGCCGGCCTCAGCTTCCTGGGCGCGGGCATCCCCCGCCCCAATCCGGCGTGGGGCGTCATGGTAGCGGACGGACGCGAGCTCATCATCGACTCCTGGTGGGTCTCCTTCTTCCCCGGCCTGGCCATCCTGTTCACCGTGCTGTCGGTGAACCTGCTGGGCGACTGGCTGCGCGACCGGTTGGACCCCAAGCAGCGCAATGTGTAGCGACCCAGGCCAATTTTGAGGCTAGAATGTAGGGGCGAATGATCATTCGCCCCTACCAGTGTATTAACCAACATGCAGGAACACCCTCACGCGTACCCGGTTTGTCATTGCGAGGAGCGAAGCGACGTGGCAATCTCGCGGACTGAGCGGCGACTCCTCGGCAACGAGATTGCCACGCTCCGCTCGCAATGACAGGTTGATGGAAAGTGAGTACGCAGGAACAGGAACACCAGGCGGAATTTCCCGACTGGGTTGAACGCAGCCAGCGCACGGCCCGGCGTCGCTACCGGATGCGCGTGCTGAAGCCGGCCCTCACGGCTGGCGTACTGCTGCTGGTGGCCATACTGGGGTGGATATTCTGGTTCAGCCTGCCCAACCCGGTGCGCTGGTTCGCGGGAAGCCCGTCGGCCGCCGCATCTTCCGCGTCCAACGCCGGACGCTGGTCGATGCTGGGCTATGGAACCAGCCTCAACGGATACATTTCCGAGGTGGGGCAGCAACCCGCCGGGCGCCTTCTTTGGTCCCAGGATCTGGGTCCCTACACCCGCTCCGCGCCGCTGGTGGCGGATGGCAAGGTGTTCGCCGGTGGGCACTTCCAGGTGTCGGCTCTCGACGCCGGCACGGGAGAGCGACTGTGGTCGGTGGAAACGCCCGGCCCCATGGATCATGCCACCACCGTCGCCAACAACAACCTGGTGTTCGTGGGCCTGACCAACCACCGGATGCTGGCGTTGCACCAGGACACCGGTGAACAGGCGTGGGATTTCAAAGCTCACCTGCCGATATCGGCATCAGCGCTGGTGCACGGCGGGGTGGCCTACGTGACTTCCGCGGGCAACATCATCTACGGCCTGGACGCCCAGACCGGCGAGCAGCTTTGGAAGCACAAGCTCAAGGGCAACGTGAAGACCACGCCCACCCTGCGCGGCAACCGTCTCTATGTGGCGGACGACGAGGGCAACCTGTACTTCATCGACGCGGACGACGGGAGACGACGGTTCCGTTTTCTGACCGCCGGCTCGGCTGAGGGGCCGCCCGTGGTGACCGGTGATACCGCGTATTTCCCGTCCGGTGGGACGCTGTACGCCATCAACACCGGGGTGAAGGGGATGCCGGGGCTCTACTGGATCAAGCGGGCCTGGTTCCAGATGTGGATCTGGCAGATCCCTGGCGTGCCACCGCCGCCGGCCCAGCGGGGAGAGCGGTGGCGGTTCGCGCCGGAGGAACGGCACTCGCAGGGAATTGTGTCCTCGCCTGCCTTTGCCGATGGCGTGTTTTACGTTGGTGACAGTGACGGAGTATTCCACGCCCGGGACGCCGGAGCGGACCAGGAGTTGTGGAAATTCCAGGCGGATGGCGGGGTCGTCAGTTCCCCAATCATATTGGGAGACCGGGTCTACTTCGGCGCGCGGGATGGCCTGGTGTACTGCCTGAACCGGGCAGACGGCTCGATGTTGTGGAAGCTGGACCTCGGCGGACCCATAGAATTGCCGCCGGCCTACGCCGGCGGCAGGTTATACGTGCGAACAACCGACGGGCGGCTGCACGCGGTGGAGTGAAGCCTGGCGATCACCAGTCCAGGATGTCGCGCACCGAGCAACGGAACTCGGGAAGCACGTCGCCACCGTCCAGCTCATCGTTTTCGGTGTAGATGAGCGTCGCTCCTGCTGGGGGATGGGCAGCCACTGTGCGAGACACCGGGTACACAGCCCACACCAGGCGAACGCCGTGGCTCAGCCACATCGCCACGCGCTCGGCCACGTATTGCGGGCTGTCGTTGGGCGAGATTATCTCGACGACCAGATCGGGGACTACTTCGTAGAAGCCGCGAACCTTGACCTCCAGGGGGAGGGTTTCGGCGGAGATGTAGACGACATAAGGTGCCCGAACCGTATCGGGGCGTCGTTCCAAGAGGATCCCTGGGCGGGCGATTGCGACACGACCCAAGCGTAAGGGACGGACATGATGCGACAGCGCGGAGGCCAACAACACTCCGACTTCGCTACTCTCTCCGCTTGTCGGTGCAGTCTTCCTCACCACTCCTTTGACCAGTTCACCCCTGATTACCCGCTGTTCGCACAGTCGGAGAAACTCGTCGGCAGTGAGCAGCTTCTCGCCGATGGGAGTGGTGGCCATGATTGTCTCCCGTGCCTTGGGGCGACGGGCGCCGGCCTATAGGAAGGCCAGCGCCGTCTGCACGAAGTCGTCGGGCTTTTCGATCTGCGGTGAGTGGCCGCAGTTGGGGATCACCGTGACCTGGGATCCGGCAAGCGCCTGCTGGTAGAGGTCGGCGCACTCCACCGGAACCAGGTTGTCGTTCTCGCCCCACACGATGTGCGTCGGAACGCTGACCCGACCCAGCTTGGCCGGCAGGCGCGGGTTGTGCATGTAAGGCCGCCAGGTCAGGCGGATGGCCATTTCCCGGTCGCCCTCCGCCTGCTCCACCTGCTCAGGCGTGGGGTCGGAGCCGAACATTTCGTCCCATTCGGGCACCTGGCTGGGATCATGGTAGGCGAGATCGCGGATCTGCCCGGGGTTGATGATGAAGATGTCGGTGATCTCCCCGTCAACCGGCTTGATGCCGGCGGCGCCCACCAGCATCACTTTGCTGAAGGCGTGGCCGGTCATCGACAGCATTTCCGCCGCCAGCCAGCCGCCCATGGAGAACCCGATCGCACGCACGTTTTCCAATCCTTCCTGCTCCTGGTACCAGGTGTAGAAGCAGGCCAGGTCCTGCATGCTCTCGACCCAGCCGGGGCGGTCGCTTTTGCCGTAGCCGGGATGGGAGGGCAGGTAGACGGTGAACTTCTCGGCCAGGGCGTGGGCGTAGCGGCGGGGCCCGGCGTTGCCGCCGGCGCCGTGCAGCACCAGCAGCGGGTCGCCGCTGCCGCCCTTGTACACCTGCAGGTTGCCGCCGGCGACGGAGATGGTTTCCTCGGTGAAGTTTGCCATTGGGGTTCTTGCTCCTTGCTGAAAATAAAGGGTGGAAGGCGCGGCGGTTACAGCGCGGTCAGCCCGGGTTGGACACCCTCCTTCTGGAAGGGGTCGGTGAGTTCCAGTTCCTCGCCGATCTCGCGCAGGGCGGGCAACACCTCCTGGCCCATCAGCTCCAGACAGCGCATGGTGTCCTCGTGGCTGATGGAGCCGTCGTTGGTCCACACGGCCAGGATGCCCGGGCGCATGTAACTGAGCACCTCGCGCAATTGGCTGACCACGGTGTCGGGGCTGCCGATGATCCACCGCTTGGAATCAAGGATGGAGTCGTACTGCGCGCCGTCCAGGCCGCCGACGCGGAACGGGTCGCTGCGGATCTGCTCGCGCAGGCGCAGGAAGCGCGGGTCGTTACTGCGGCTGCCGTAGCCCACCGGCGAGGCGTAGTCGCGGGGCAGCGGGATGCGGCCCACGCCGATGTTGCCCACCATGTAGCCCTTGCCCACGTCGTAGGCTTTTTCGTCAGTGTCCTGCACGTGGATGCGCACCAGGTAGCCGAAGTTCTCGGGGCCCGGCTCGTAGCCGTTTTCGCGGGCGGCCTCGGCGTAGATGGCCTTCATGTCCTGGGTGCCCTGAGGGTCGGTTTCAAGGAAGATGTACGGGTAGTTGCGCTCGGCGCACCAGACCAGGGTCTCGGGGCTGCCCGTGCCGGGGATCCAGACCGGCGGGTGTGGCTTTTGCATGGGCACCTGGAAGGGGTTGACCACGCGGAAGTGGTAGTGGTCTCCTTCCCAGCGGAAGGGGCCGGGGGTGGTCCAGGTCTTGATCACCAGGTCGTGGGCTTCCTCGAATCGGGCGCGGTTGTGCAGGGGATTGGTGTTGGTTGCCAGGCTCTCGACGCCGGTGCCGCGCACGAAGCCGGACACCAGGCGTCCGCCGGAGATCATGTCGATCTCGGCCAACTCCTCGGCCAGGCGGATGGGGTTGTCGAAAATGGGCAGCGGGTTGCCCAGCAGCACGATCTTGGTGTTTTTGGTGTTGCGGGCGAGGATGGCCGCTTCCAGGTTCATGGTCGCGCCCAGGCAGGTGGGCGTGTTGTGGTGCTCGTTGAGCATCAGCCCGTCGAAGCCCATCTCCTCCGAGTACTCGTACTCGTCCAGGTACATGTTGTAGAGGTAGTGGCCTTCCTGCGGGTCGAAGTTGGAGTTCGAAAACGTGAGCCGCACCGCCTCGTTGGGCGAGTTGCGCACGTCCTCCTCGGTATAGTTCACGTAAGCCCGTTCGGTGAAACGCATCAGGAACATGGGATGGCCTCCTGCCGGCGTCTGGTACATATCCTCATTGTTAGAGGAAGCGGGAAGGGATCAGGGCGTCAGCCGCAGAAGTGGAGCCCCGGCCCCGCCACATAATACACCAACCGGAAAGCCCGGCAGCATGGGGGCAGCTATCCGGCGGGGACAACCGAAAGCTAGTCCAGCGGGGCGATGCGAGATATGGGATCGCCTCTTCTGGCAGAGAGCCACGCCGACCACAGCTCTGCCTGTCTCAAGCTGGCCCATTCGACCACCAAGCCTCGGGCTCTTGGCGGAAGTCTGCCTTGCAGCATCGTCAGACTGTCGATGCCGATCACCGCCTGATTATCGCCGTATCTGGCGTGGAAATGGGGCGGGCCGTGGTCGTTGTAGTAGATGCTGATAACGATTCCGTAGAACCGACAAACTTCAGGCATCGGTGGGTACGGACCTGGCCCCCGGCATCAATTCCTCGACGGTGAGGCCGGTGAGTTCCATGTAGAGGGCGTCGGGACACAACTCAATCTGATCGTCCCAAGCAACGGATCGATGCTCGGTAACATGGACTTTTTCAAAGTAGCTCCGGTCGTCCCAAGCGGTGAAAACGCCATGGCCGGCCAGGTGAGACAGGTCGATTTCTCCCTCGGGTCCGTCTGAGTACCGTATCCAGATGCGGTAGCCGTCGCGCGGCTCCACTGCTATCGGTTGAACCAATCCGTCGCTCGCCATATCCCCTCCGGCTTTCGGTTGTCGTCTCAATCGTAGCAGGCCGACAGCCGAGCTGTCGTTGCGGGCATAGCATGGCAATCTCACTGCCAGCTACTGGACGCTACGGCTGTTCGAGTTCCCGCAGCTGTTCTTGCAGTTGACGTACCTGTTCCCGGTAGTCCTCCGCGGCGACGAGGGCGGCGTCTCGTTCATCGAGCGCCGCTTCCTTGGACAAGCGTTCACCGCGCCGATCCAGCAGGATTTCCCCGGTGTCCGGGTCCTGCAATTCCAGCCCCCCGTCGCGCTGACGCAAGTTGAGATGCAGCAGCGGGCTGTATCCCCATTCCACGCCGTCAGCGTCGACGTGGATGGTTACGGTACGATAATCTCCATTTTCCAGGTATTCCCCGGCCAGGCCCGCCCAGTATAGCTCCCCGCCGGTGCGGTCGAACCGCCAGTATTCCCGGACGCCCAGTCGGGCGTAGAGGTCGCGCTTGTAGCCAGTGTCGTTGCCGGCGGTTGATTCCGACGCAACTTCCAGCACGAAGTCGGGCGGCTTGCCCACTTCCCAGATCACGTACCCGTTGCGATGGCGGATGGTGTCGGCGTCCACGTCGAAGGCGATATAGACGTCGGGCTGCACCCGCCGGTTGCGGTTGGTGGGATCGTAATAGACGATGCTGTTGGTGTCGATGAACACATCGGCGCGGTCGTCCACCACCACGTCGTACAGGATTTGCAGCGCGTAGTGGATGTCGGGGTTTTGCAGCATGAGGTCGTCGGGTGGTTCGGCATCGGGCAGCGGCGGCGCGTCGGGGCCGAAGAAGGGGTCGAGGTTGGGGATGCCCACGCTGCCCGGCGGAGCGTAGGCCGGTTTGGTGGTCATCTCACGCCTCCGTGGTGGCGGCTCCCTTCTTGAAATGCGGTATCACCTCCGCCGCGAACCGACCCATCTGCTCCTTGAACTGGTTGGTGGTGGCGCCCATGGGGAAGGCGATCATGATCTGCTCGAGGCCGGGGTACTTGTGCTGGAGTTCTTCCAGGTAGGCGATGGTGTCCTCGGGGCTGCCGGCGAACCAGGCGCGGTTGTCGATGACGTCCTGGAAGTCGGTGCCGGCGGCGATGTGGCGGGCGACCCCGCCGGGGCCGGTGGCGGCGATCTGCTGGTCGCTGTAGCGCAGCATCCCCAGGGGCGCGGCGAACTTGACGTGCTCCTCGAAGAGCGGCTGTAGCTGGCGGCGAGCGCCGGCGGTAGTGTCGTCCACCATGGCCCACAGGCCGATGCAGAGACCCTCGCCCAGCGCGAGGTCCCGGCCGGCCCGCCGGTTGGCGGCCTGGTAGCGGGTCACCCATTCCTCCACGTACTGCTCGCCCGTGCCCAGGATGACGCCCTTGATGCCCCATTTCGCCATGAAGTCCAGGGCGCGGTCCGACGCGCTGACGATAGGTTGCCACACATCCACCGGACGGGTCTTGGGCCGCGGAACCAGGGTGACTTCCTTCAGATCATAGCCGCGGTAGGGGATGTCCGGCGGGATGGTGTAGTGCTTGCCCCGGTGGGAGAAGGACTCGCTATTGAAGGCCTTCATCATGATCTCGAACTGCTCCTCGAACAGCTCGCGGTTGGCGTCGCCGTCGATCATGGGCGCGCCGAAGGATTCCACCTCCCGGGTGTGGTAGCCGCGACCGATGCCGAAGACCACGCGGCCGCCGGTGAGGATGTCCACCATGGCGAAGTCCTCGGCCAGGCGGATGGGATGCCACATGGGCAGGATGTTGAAGCCGCAGCCGAACTTGATCCGGTTAGTGTGCTGGGCCAGGTACTGGCTCATGATGAGCAGGTTGGGGATGCACTCGTAACCCTCCCGCTGGAAGTGGTGCTCGGCCATCCACAGGATGTCGAACCCCAGGTCGTCCAGAAACACGGCGGCCTCGCGGGCGATGTCCAGGGCCATGGAGAGGCGGTCGTTGTCGTACCAGCGGTCGTTGGCGGGAATGCCGTCGAACCCGATGCCATCGCCTTCCAGCACATGGCCGGCGTAGAGAACCGAAAAGTCTTTGATCATGGGGCGAATCCTCCAAACATCATCGTGTGACCGGGCTACTGCTCGCGTTGACCGAGTTGCGCTTCCAACTGCCGGATGCGCTCTTGGGCCTGTTCAAGTTGCACCACTGCTTCATCCCGCTCCGCTTCAACCAGGGATATGTCGCACAGGTAGCGGCCGGTCTTGCGGTCGTAAAAGCGCAGTTTTGATTCGTCGTCAACGTCCCAGTCCCACGACGGGTTCCAGCAGAGGCAGAGGTCCAGCACGCCGCTGTAGCCCCAGATCGTGCCATCCTCCTCCGTGTGCAGTTCGATGGGATGGTACACGCCGTCGACGAGGACATCCCCGGCCAGGGCGTAGCCGTAGAGGTCGCCGCCGGTGGGATCGACCCGCCAGTATTCGGTGATGCCGACACTGGCGTACAGGCCCGGCTTCTCCGCCGTGTCCCGCGCGTTGGTGCTTGCGGAGGCGACTTCCAGGGCGAAATCCGGCGGCTTGCCGGCTTCCCAGACCACGTAGCCGTTGCGCCGGCGAATGGCGACTTTATCCACGCCGAAGGCTACATACAGGTTCGGCCGGAAGCGATAATTCATGCTGTATTGGTTGTAGAAAACGAACCCGCCGGTGTCCACCAGCACGTCGGGCCGACCGGCGAAATGCCGCCTCACGAAGTAACCGCTTTTGTTGACGGTAGGGGATTCCAGCACATCGGGCCGTTCTTCCGGGTCGGGGCACACGTAATCGTCGGGCAGAACGATGGGGGTGAGCTTGCGGTAGGAAACGCCCGTGGGCGCGGTTTGCATGGTGGTCATGTTGTGAAACCTCGACCTGCCAACGTCGGTGACATCCGGCGGCGCGGCTGACAGAAAAAGAGCCTTTGTGCTACCATCGATATGCTACCACCGCCGCCGGAGGGTGTCATTGCATCGTAAATTGACGGCCTGCCGAGCATAAAATTCGCGCCTTTCAGCGCAGACAGCGGTGCGGAGGCTGTTTATCCCCATGACCAAAGTACTGATAACTGATAACGTCGCCGCCGAAGGCATCGACCTGCTCAAAAAGCACGTCCCGGTGGACGTCAAGCGCGGCCTTTCCCCCGAAGAACTCATCGCCACCATCCCCGGCTACGATGCCCTGGTGGTGCGCAGCGAAACCAAGGTTACCGAGCCGGTGATCTCCGCCGGATGCGATCTTAAAGTCGTCGCCCGGGCCGGCATCGGCGTGGACAACATTGATCTGGACGCGGCCACCCGCGCCGGCGTGGCCGTGGTCAACGCGCCCATCGGCAACACCGTGGCTGCCGCCGAGCACACCGTGGCCTTGATGCTGGCCCTGGCCCGCAACGTGCCCCAGGCCTACGCCTCAATGAAGGAGGGCCAGTGGCAGCGCTCAGCGTTCATGGGCATCGAGGTGCGCAACAAGACGCTGGGCATCGTTGGCTTGGGTCGCGTCGGCTCCGAGGTCGCCCGCCGGGCGGCCAGCTTCGGCATGAACCTGATCGCGTACGATCCGTTCGTCGCCCCCGACTTTGCCACCCGCATGGGCGTGACCGTGATGTCTCTGGACGAAGTGCTCGCCCAGGCCGACTTCATCACCCTGCACACTCCCCTGACCGCAGGGACCACCAAGCTGATTTCCGCGCCGCAGTTGGCCAAGATGAAGCCCGGCGCGCGCCTGATCAACGTCGCTCGCGGCGAACTGGTCGACGATGACGCTTTGCTGGAAGCGTTGGAGAGCGAACACCTGGCCGGCGCTGCTCTGGACGTGTTCACCAACGAGCCCCCCGGCGATCTGCCCCTGTTGAAGCATCCCCGGCTCGTCGCCACGCCCCACCTGGGCGCGTCCACCCAGGAGGCACAGCGCGAGGTGGCCATCGAGGCGGCGGAGCAGGTGTTGGCCGTGCTGGATGGCAAGCCGGCCCGCAACACCGTGAACGCGCCGTTCGTCCCGCCGGAGGTCCACGCCATCCTGGCGCCCTACGTGCCGGTGGCGTCCATGGTGGGTCGCCTGCTCACCAGCATGGCCCGGGGCCAGTTCGTCGGGATCACCATCCGGTACCAGGGCGAAATCGCCGAGCACAACACCGCCATCCTCAAGGCCGCTGCGCTGGTCGGTTTGCTGGGGCAGGTCAGCGGCGAGGCGGTCAACATGATCAACGCCCCGGTGCTGGCGCAGCAGCGCGGCTTGCAGGTCACCGAGCAGACCTCCGGCGACAGCCGGGAGTACGCTAGCCTCATCAGCGCGACGCTGCACACCACCGGCGACGACATCACCATTGCCGGCACATCCTTGCGCGACGAGCCGCACTTGGTGCGCGTCAACGAGTACTGGATGGACGTTGCGCCGTCCGCTCCCTACATGCTGTTCGTGGACAACCAGGACCAGCCGGGCATCATCGGCGCGGTGGGCACCGCAGCCGGCCGCCACAACATCAACATCAGCTTCATGGAAGTGGGACGCATCGCCCCCCGGGGCCAGGCCATGATGGTGGTGGGACTGGACGACCCGATCTCTGCGGACGTACTGGCCGAAATCAGAGCCTTGCCGCAGGTGGACGACGCGCGGGTAGTGGCAATGTAGCCGGTGAGCCCTGATACAATGGATGTACGGCGTTTCGCCGTACCGGTCGGGTCGATGCTGACGGGTTATCTATTGGAGGGCGATTCCGGCCCATGCCGGGCGCTCATTGTTCCCGACGGCGCCAACTTACCTGACCGACCGCACGGGTCGAAGTTGACGGGTTATCGGTATAAGGCAGATTTCTGCTGAGTAGGTTCAAGTCCTACCCCGGGGCTTTATGCTTCGGAGCTCCTGTCGGCGCCCCTTATCCGTGCGAACTCCGGTGAGCCAACGCCGGTGGAAAGTTGCCAACTGGGCGGCCTCCCACCGGCGTTCCTTACCCTCCACACCCAGAGCCGATGACCTCGGCTCTATTTTTCACTTCACGGAGGAGGACATCATGGTCTATCTGACCCAAGTGTACGGCGCTCCCGCCCCGCAGTCGGAGCCTCTGCCCGGACGCGAGGGCGAGATGGTCCAAAACTCCGCCGGCGGCATGGTCTTTCCCGTAGACGACTTTACGCGCCTGCGCCGTTTCCTGGTTCTCGGCGCGGAGGGCGGCAGTTACTATGCGGCAGAGCGCAAGCTGACGGTCGAGAACGCCAATGCCGTCAAGCGGTGCATCGAAATCGACGGCCACCGGGTCATCGACGAGGCTGTCCGCGCCAGCCGGGGCATCGCGCCCAGGAATGGCCCACCCCTCTTTGTGCTGGCCATGGCAGCGTCCTTTGGCGACGACGACGTTCGCCGCTATGCGCTGTCGGTCCTGCCTCAAGTCGCCCGCACCGGCAGCCACCTGTTCCGCTTCGTAGAGTACGCCGACGCCATGCGCGGCTGGGGCAAGGGTCTGCGACGCGCCATCGGCGCCTGGTACGAAGCCCAGGGCGGAGTCGCCCCGGCAGCCTACCAAATGGTCAAGTACCGCCAGCGCAACGGCTGGACTCACCGGGACCTGCTCCGCAAGGCTCACCCGTCCGGCAAGGACAATCCCGACTTCGATGCCCTGTACGCCTGGGTGACGCAAGGCAGCGCGCCACCGGACGATGACCGCCGTTATGACATCATCCGCGCTTACGAATCCGTTCTGGGGCGCGTGAATGATCCAGTCCTGATTGCCGATGCCATCCGCGAATTTGACATGACCTGGGAGATGATTCCCGGCGAGGTCATGGGCGAAAAGGCAGTTTGGGAAGCCCTGTTCGAAAAGATGCCCCTGACGGCCATGCTGAGGAACCTGGCCACGCTAACCCGCCTCGGCATCGTTGCCCCGATGTCCGACGCCGCCGGTCAAGTTGCCGCCAGGTTGAACGACGCCGACGGGCTGCGGGCGGCGCGGATCCACCCCATCGCCATCCTGTCCGCCCTGACTACCTACAAGTCCGGCCGAGGCGTCAGGGGACGCAACACCTGGACTCCCGTGCCGACGGTGGTGGACGCGCTGGATTCAGCCTTCGATAAGTCCTTCGCCTTTGCGCCACAAACCGGCCGGCGGTTCTACCTGGGCATTGACGTGTCCGGTTCCATGTCCGGGGGCTCCATCGCCGGCGTCGAGGGACTGACGCCGCGCATGGGAGCCGCCGCCATGGCCATGGCAATCGCCCGACGCGAGAGTAATTACTATATGGCCGCCTTCGCCGACGGCAACGGCGCGGCCTTCGCCAATCGTTTTTTCGGTTCTCGCCGTCATGCCGACTACGAGATGATGCCGCTGCACATTACCGCCACCGACAGCCTCGCCGACGCGCTGCGCAAGACGGACCACCTGCCCTGGGGTGGCACCGACTGCGCCCTGCCCATGCTGGACGCCACGGCGAAGAATATCCCGGTGGACTGCTTCGTCATCATTACGGACAACGAAACCTGGGCCGGGCGCATCCATCCTGCTGAGGCGCTGCGCCAGTACCGCGACAAGACAGGCATTCCCGCCAAAATGGTAGTCGTTGCCATGACGGCTACCGAGTTCAGCATCGCGGACCCCAAGGACGCGGGGATGCTGGACGTGGTGGGCTTTGACGCCTCCGTGCCGCAGGTCATCGCCGATTTCGTCAGCTCGTAGTCGCAAGATGATTGCCCCGGCTGCCAACGGCCGGGAATGGACAAATCCGCTCCGCCCCTGTAAAAATGCAGGGGCGTTGCCTTGCCGTCACCGCCCGGAGATCATTCCGTGAACGCCCCACAGCCGACCTTCACTGATGAGCAGGTTGTTGCTGCCATCCGCGCTGCGTTTTCCCCGCGCTGGGACACGTCGCTGTCTGCGGAAGACGCGGCGGCCCAGGCGGCAACCTACCGCGCCAACTTGGACCATTACCGCGAGCACGTTCAGCGCAGCCTGGACGACAACGATTATCTGCAAGTAGCCGAGAAATCCTGGGGCGCTTTCACGCAAATCGTCAAGGCCGTCGGCGCCGACCACCAGATAAAACTGTCCAGCCATATAGGGATTATGCGCGTGGCCGGCGAACTGGCAAAGTTGATTGCCCAAGCCGCCCCGGAAGCCGGCGGCAGGGTGAGCGATGCGTCGGTTATGGCCCACAGTCTGCATCTGCATTTCTACGAAAATGAACTGCCGGATGATCGAGTCATCCAGTCCGCCACTACGGTGAGCGAGGCTATTGACCTGTTGCAGGACTGGTTCCCGCCTCAACCAAGTGATGATGGAGCAACGTTATGAGCAACGCGCCACCATCTTTTGCCAGTGAACAAGTCGTTGCTGCCATCCGCGCCGCGTTTTCCCCGCGCTGGGACACGTCGCTGTCTGCGGAAGACGCGGCGGCCCAGGCGGCTACCTACCGCGCCAACCTGGACCATTACCGCAAGCACGTCCAGCGCAGTCTGGACGAAAGCGATTATCTGCAAGTAGCCGAAAAATCCTGGGGTGCGTTCACGCAAATCGTCAAGGCCATCGGCGCCGACCACCAGATAAAGCTGTCCAGTCACGTTGGGATCTACCGGGTAGCCGGCGAATTGGCTTCCCTGGTGGGGCAATTGGATCCGAGCGCGGAAAGTGCGCTGAATAATGCGACCGCGTTGGTCAGCGGTCTGCACACCCATTTCTATGAAAACTATTTGACCGATGCAGTGGTTACGCAGTCGGCAGCCACAGTCAACGACGCCATTGACCTGCTGCAAGGGTACTTCCCGCCCCCAACCGAACACTAACTCCCCGGCATTCACAAAACCCCAAACCATCCCGGAGATGACACTATGGCAGACCGCATCGTAATCATGGGCCCCGGCGCCGTGGGCAGCTACGTCGGCGCGTTTCTAGTTCAGGCCGGCGAAGACGACATCACCTTCATTGATATGTGGCCCGAGCACGTGGAGAAGATGCGCGCCGAGGGCCTGCGGGCCAGCGGCAGCCAGGGCGATTTCACCGTGCCGGTCAACGCCATGCACCTGACCGACGCCCAGAACATCACCGAACCCTTCGACTACGCCTTCATCACCGTCAAGTCCTACGACACCGAGTGGGCGACCCACTTCATCAAGCGGTACGTGAAGGACGACGGCGCGTTTGTGTCCATCCAGAACTGCTGGAACGATCCCACCATCGCCAACATCGTCGGCGAAGACCGGCAGTTGGGCTGCATCGCTTCCCACATCGAGGTGGCCCTCTGGGAGCCGGCCCACGTGAACCGTGGCGGCGCGCCCGGGCGGGACCACGGCCACACCGTGTTCCGCATCGGCGAGTTCACCGGAGCCCTCACCTCGCGTTCGGAGGCGCTGGCCGCCAAGCTGGACCACATCGACGCGGCCTACGCCACCGACAACCTGCCCGGCGAGCGCTGGGCCAAGCTATGCCAGAACGGCATGGGCAACGCCATCTCCGCCATGAGCCAGCTGGGCAGCCAGGAGATGGCCGGCGACGCCAGGATCCGCCGCATCCGCATCAACCTGGCCAAGGAAGGCGCGCAGGTCGGCCTGGCCCAGGGGCTTAAGGTGGTGGAGATCAACGGCACGCCCGCCGAATTCTGGGCCGACGCCGACACGGGCGACGTGTTCGAGGAGCTGGACGGCAAGCTGTCCCAGTCCGGCGGACGCGTGAACTGGCTGGCCTCCATGGCCCAGGACGTGCACAAGGGACGCAAGTCCGAGGTCGATTTCATGAACGGCCTGATCTGCGAGAAGGGCCGCGAAACCGGCGTCGCCACGCCCTACCACGACGCCATCGTTGAGGCCATGCGCCTCGTCGACAGTAAGACCGTCGCGCCCGGCCCGGAAAACGTCGACCGCATCATCCGCGCCGTGGAGGGCTGACGCTCGACGCAGCATAATTCAATCGCCATCGCCACCGGAGGTCACAAGCATGTACATCACCGTAGAACCCGCCGGCCTGATGATGCATACGGTCAAGCTGGTGTTTGACCCATCCGACCCGGCGCCGGAAGACCAGCAGGTGCGCGACTACCTCAGCGAGCATGAGCTGGAGCCCCGCTACCACTGGTTCGCTGAAATCGACGGGCTCGAGGGCCGCGAGTGCGAGATCATGCAGTTCGGCGGCTGTTACCTCGGGCGCAACCTCCAGAACATCGGGCTGATTCAGCGCCGTATCGTGGAGGAAGAGCTGATTACCGCCGAGATTGACCGGCATATCGCCGACGGTCGTTTGACCGTCTTCGCGTCCGCCACGGATGCGGAACGCGCGGATGCCATCGCGGCCGTGATCGACGAGTTCCGCGTCGAGGAGAGTTTCAGCCAGGACGACGCCGGGGAACTCCGGGCCACGTTGGACGCGGAGGCTTTGCAGCAGGCCGCGGTCCGCGCCCTCGAAACCACCCGGGCGTCCTGATGTCCACCGTGAGCCACCCCGACTGGGGGTACACCGGGAGAACCGGCCCGGATCACTGGGGCTGCTTGTCCTCCGACTACAGCCTCTGTTCCTCAGGAGTTGAGCAGTCGCCGGTGAACCTGGCCGGTTACGTCTCGGGCGGGACCGAAAAGGTGACGTTCGACTACACCACCGTCGCCGTGCAGGCCCGCAACAACGGCCACACCGTGTACCTGGATTTTGACCCCGGCAGCGGCGTGTCGGTGGGAGGACGCCGCTACGAACTGCTGGGAGTTCATTACCATTCGCCGGGAGAGCACTTGCTGGACGGCGAGAACTTCGCGGCTGAGCTTCACCTGGTGCACCAGGACGCCGGCGGCAACCTGGCTGTGGTGGGGCTTCTGTTCCGGCTGGGCAACCCCAGCCCCCTGGTGGAGGATCTGCTGGGCCTGGCTCCGGCGACGGGGGTTGAAGCCGACATTGGTGGCGGCCCGAACGCGGCGGAATACGTGCCGTCGCATAGCGGCTATTACGGGTACAGCGGTTCGCTGACCACGCCGCCGTGCTCGGAAGGGGTGAGGTGGATGGTCATGCAGGGCATCGGGACCGTGTCACCGGACCAGGTGGAGATACTGCAATCGCTGACCCACGGGCCGAATAACCGGCCGCCGCAGCCGATTGGCGACCGGCAGATTGTGGTCTCGGCCGGCGGCTGATACGGGGGCGGCGCGGGCAAAAATATGGAGCGGGCGATGGGAATCGAACCCACGTAGCCAGCTTGGAAGGCTGGGGCTTTACCACTAAGCTACGCCCGCTCAGTAAATCCATTATACGCCATTTCCACGGCGCACCCGCATCGGTAGGTCAGTCCGGACAAAACCGGTGGGCGCCCCCTGCCGGAGTTGCTGGTTGCCGTTTAGAAACGCGAGGAACTTGCAAAACGCCTTGACATCCCTGAAAAGATACCTTTGTTTAGCCCTGTTTTTCCACGCTTTCCCGGCGATTTTCATCAGATTGCAAAACGGGTTTATCGCCACCGGCGTCATCATCATCGTATTCCGCATCATCAACGCTACGGGGGTAGCAAGGGTAAATTCTAGGGGAAGCGTGGGGGTAAATACAGGGGAAATTCTTGACATACCGGCATTAGCTGGGTTACCGTTCAAATGACTTGGACACAGAGGAGGTGCCAAATGCCAGTCCTTGACCTAACCCTGACGGTTTCAACCGAAGATAGGGGCGGACGCTGGGCAGCATATGTGAACGAACTCAACTTTTTCGCTTACGGCGAAACTGAGGAAGAGGCCGTTGACCGCGTCAACGATATCCTAAACGCTCTCGGGGAAAGTCTCGGTGACATCAGCTCTGCTGAAGCCTATCTGACGGATAACGGGGTCGCGTGGCTCCGTGAACCTGATTCGGAAGAGGAGCGCCTAATCCATTTCGGAGGGATTGAGGTGCCCGATGCCTTTGCCGTCTGAATTCAACCGGATGGAAGTGGATTTTATGCTGGAATGGCTGGGCTACCCGCTGTCCCCCCTGCCCAGGCAGGATGTGGGTATCTACGTCAATGGGACACGCCACCTGGCTATCGACTTCAATAAAGGATGGAACGTCCCCAAGGACGACCTCATAAAACAGCTGAACGCAGTGGACATTCCTACCGAACGGATTGAAGAAGCTTACCGGCAAGCCTACCCTAACTAGTTGGTAAGGGCCGTCCACTATTCAGCCCCGGCGGTGGCACGCCGGGGCTTTTGCATGGCAATTTGGTTTAACCATCCCGCTGCTGACGTTCCGCGCCGCAAGAGGCATAACGATGACACCATGGCAAAAGCTGTTCGCCATCTTGCTGAGTTTCTACTTTTTACAGCCAATTCCTCATGGCTTGCAAAACACGGTCAGACCTCCGGAAAACGGGGGATAGACAAGAAACTGCTCGTTCTGCAAGTACCTCAACGCCGAAAACCGTTGACAATATTAACGGTTTTGCGTAACCTATATTTCGATTGGCGAAAACCGGAAGGCCCCGGAAGTTGCCGGGGCTTTTTTAGCGTATTGCGCGGCTTCGTCGGTCGGGCTCGAAAGAGCCAACCCCGCGCCCCGGTGGCGCAATTGGCAGCGCAGCCGATTTGTAATCGGCAGGTTAGGGGTTCGAGTCCCCTCTGGGGCTCCAAATCGAAATCGACGCAACTGGACTATCGGTCCGGGAGTAAACAAATGGAGGGGTGGGTGAGTGGTTAAAGCCACCAGACTGTAAATCTGGCGCCCTGACGGGCTTCGCAGGTTCGAATCCTGCCCCCTCCACCACCAATGTGATTGCCGCGCTGCGCTCGCAATGACAGTCAAAAAACAGGCCCAAGTAGCTCAGAGGTAGAGCACGTTCTTGGTAAGAACGGGGTCGGCGGTTCGATTCCGCCCTTGGGCTCCACCGCCGCCAGCAACCCGCAGGGATGTCCCGCGGGCCGGAACCAAGGAACCACCAACAAGGAGCAAGGAGAAACCCGCCACCATGGCTAAGCAAGTCTTCGACCGTTCCAAGCCCCACGTCAACGTGGGAACCATCGGTCACGTTGACCACGGCAAGACCACCCTGACCGCCGCTATCACCAGCGTGCTGGCCCAGGAGAACAACGCCAGCTTCCGCAGTTTCGACAGCATCGACAACGCGCCGGAAGAACGGGCCCGCGGTATCACCATCGCCATCGCCCACGTGGAATACGAGACCGCGAACCGGCACTACGCCCACGTTGACTGCCCCGGCCACGCCGACTACATCAAGAACATGATCACCGGCGCGGCGCAAATGGACGGCGCGGTCCTGGTCGTGTCCGCTCCCGACGGCCCGATGCCCCAGACCCGGGAGCACATCCTGTTGGCCCGCCAGGTCGAAGTGCCCTCCATCGTCGTGGCTCTGAACAAGGTCGACATGATGGACGACGAAGAGTTGCTGGAACTGGTGGAGCTGGAAGTGCGCGAGTTGCTCAGCACCTACGACTTCCCCGGCGACGACACGCCCATCGTCCGCGTCAGCGGACTGAAGGCACTGGAAGGCGACGCCGACGCCATGGAGCAGGTGCGGGAATTGGTCGCCACCATGGACGACTACATCCCGCAGCCGTCCCGCGTCACCGACCAGCCGTTCCTGATGCCCATCGAGGACGTCTTCGGTATCAAAGGCCGCGGCACCGTGGTCACCGGCCGCGTCGAGCGGGGACAGCTCAACGTTGGACAGGAAGTGGAAATCATCCGCTCCGGCGACGTGCGCAAGACCGTTGCCACCGGCCTGGAAATGTTCCACAAGCTGCTGGACACCACCGAAGCCGGCGACGCCGTCGGTGTGCTGCTCCGTGGCGTGGACCGCGACGAGGTCGAGCGCGGCCAGGTGCTGGTGGCGCCCGGCTCCATGCGCCCCTACCGTAAGGCTGAGGCTGAGGTGTACGTGCTGAGCCAGGCCGAAGGCGGCCGCCACACCCCCTTCTTCACCGGCTACAAGCCCCAGTTCTACATCCGCACCAGCGACATCACCGGCGAGATCGCCTTGCCCGACGGTGTGGAAATGGTCATGCCCGGTGATAACATTACCATGACCGTGAACCTCATCACCCCGATCGCCGTCGAAGAGGGTCTCCGCTTCGCCATCCGCGAGGGTGGCCGCACCGTCGGCGCCGGCGTGTTCACCCGATTGCTGGAGTGATCTCATGGCCCGCAAGTCAACCGACGCCCGGCAGGTCATCACCTTGCAGTGTACCGACTGCCGCGAGCGCAACTACTCGACCATCAAGAACCGGCGCAGCCATACGACCCGCATGGAATTGCGGAAGTACTGCAGCCGCTGTCGGGGCCATCAGGTCCATCGGGAAGTGAGGTAACGGCCCGTGGCCCGCGCATCGACCAGACGACCGTCGCCGATCTCTCCCCGCGCCGTGGGGAGGGTCGGCCCGATCGGCTTCCTGCGTGAAACCGCTTCCGAACTGCGGAAATCGGTCTGGCCGAGTAAGGAAGAAACGGCCCGGCTCACGGTCATCGTCATCGTGCTGTCCGTGATCATGGGCTTCTTCCTCGGCCTGTTGGACCGCATTTTTGACTTCGGGATGGGTTTCGTCATCGGCCTGCGGCAGTTGCCTTTCTGACCCGGCCCGGGTCGGGCACGCTCACGCCTCGCGGCGGGATCTCCGGAGACCGCCTTTAGCGCCGGCGTCAATGGGATTGGCCGGCGCACTTTTGCGCCGCTCCATTCTCGCCCACTGAGATTGAAACAATGACCACAACGCATCCCGACGATTTGCGCTGGTACATCGTCCACACCTATACGGGTCAGGAAGACATGGTCAAGCGGAACCTTGACCTGCGCCGACAGAGCCTCGGCATGGACGACCGGATCACCCGCGTCGAGGTGCCGGCCGAGGACGAGATCACCCGCAACAAGGGTGAGCGAACCAAGCAGCGCCGCAAGCTTTTCCCCGGCTACATCCTGGTCCAGATGGTCATGGACGACGAGGCCTGGTTCCTGGTGCGTAACACCACCGGCGTGACGGGGTTCATATCCGCCGAGGAAGAGGGCGGCGACCGCCCGCGTCCGGTCCCGCTGGACGACCGCGAGGTTGATGACATCCTGGACCGCGTCGCCTCCGGCGAGCCGCGCGCCGTCATCGGCCTGGCGCAGGGGGACACGGTACGGATCTCCGAAGGCCCCTTTGCCGACATGCTTGGTCGCGTCGAAGAGGTGGATGAGCACCGGGGGCAGGTCACCGTTCTGATCTCCGTTTTCGGTCGTGAAACCCCCGTGGAACTGGACTTCACCCAAGTGGAAAAGGCCTGATCCCATTCTCGCAACGCGGACTCTGGTCCGCGCGCCTAAAATCAGGACAACCGGAGGCCATCAGTGGCAAAGAAAGTACTCGCCGTCATCAAGCTCCAGCTGGAAGCGGGCAAAGCCACGCCCGCGCCGCCGGTCGGCCCGGCGCTGGGTCAGCACGGCGTCAACATCATGGCCTTCGTCAAGGATTACAATGAGCGCACTAGCAGTCAGGCCGGCACCATCGTGCCCGTCCACCTGACGGTGTACCAGGACCGCTCCTTCACCTTTGTCACCCGTACGCCTCCCGCTTCGGACCTGCTGCGCCGCGCTGTCGGGATAGAGAAAGGACAGGGCGATGCCCGCGCCCCCATCGGCGTGACCATCCCCAGCGACGTCCTCCGTGGCATCGCCGAGGAAAAACTGAAAGACCTCAACGCCAACTCCGTCGAACAGGCCATGCACATCATCGCCGGCACCGCCCGCAGCATGGGGATCACGGTCGAAGACGACTGACGCCAGCGCCGTTCAATTCCCGGAAACGCCACCAGGGAGAATCGAAAATGCCCAAGCACAGCCGCCGCTACAACGCCGTTGCCGAGCGTATTCCGGAAGACAGCGTTTACCAGCCCCGAGAAGCCATCGATCTGGTGAAGGAACTTTCCACGGCCAAGTTCGACGAGACCATGGAGGTCCATCTCCGCACCAACGCCGACGTGCGCCACGCCGAGCAGCAGGTTCGCGGCGTCACCGTCCTCCCCCACGGTCTGGGCAAGCAGGTGCGCGTGCTGGTGTTCGCCAACGGCGAGGCCGCTGACATCGCCCGCCAGGCCGGCGCCGACTATGTGGGCGACGATGATCTCATCGCTCAGGTTGAAAGCGGCTGGGTAGAGTTCGACGTGGGGCTGGCGATACCGGAAATCATGTCCAAGATCGGCCGACTGGGTCGCGTCCTGGGCCGCCGCGGTCTGATGCCCAACCCGCGCACCGGCACCCTGGTGCCCGCCCGCGATCTGCCCCGGGTCATCCAGGAGTCCAAGGCCGGCCGCCTGGAGTTTCGCACCGACCGTACCGCCATCATCCACGGGCAGTTCGGCAAGTCATCCTTCGAGACCGACGCTTTGATGGACAACCTTACCGTGTTCATGGACTCCGTCATGCGTGAGCGTCCGGACGCGGTCAAGGGCGCGTTCATCAAGTCCGCCTACATCACGTCATCCATGGGTCCCGGCCTCTCCGTTGACGTGGGCACGCTCCAGACGCTGAAGCCCGATTAGCTATCCCCGCTCAAAAGCGGCAACCCCACCCTGGAGGCAGTTTCAACAGCCACGATCCGTAATAACCGGATCAGGTGAATGCGGAGGCGAATTCGCATGATGCAGGTGTTGAAGTACCAAACCGCATCCGCCACGTTTCTGGAACAGGCTTTCGAAGAGATCGAATCCGGTGATCTTCGCCAGGCATCGGAGAAGGGATGGGGAGCGGCTGTTGAGATCGTTAAAGCAATTGCGCAACATCGCGGTTGGGAACACGGCAGTCACGACAGCTTGTTCGAGGTCGCCAGCCGATTGGCGCAAGAGGTGGGCGATTACAACATCAGCTACGATTTCTCTGGAGCATCGACTCTGCACACCAATTTTTACGAGGGCTGGCTCCGCGAAGAAATGGTCCGGAACGGTCTCGATCAAGTCCGGCGTTTGGTTGGTACTTTATCGCCTCTACTTCAGCCTACAGGCTGATGAGAAACATCTCACACGTTGCCAATCCCCGGAGGGGATGCTAGACTGATCTGCACAACCGAATACCGTTACTACGCCCGAGACAGCGGGTTCCCCATGGGAATAATGGCCATGCCAGCCACCCGCCGAGGCACACGCCGGATTGATCCGGTGCATACGTGGATGATCAACGCCGCTGGCCCAAAGGCCACGCGCGCCGAATTGCCCGCGCTCTCGTCTCGGAGCGCGGGTTTTATTTTTGACCGTTCTCAACCAGGAGCAGACCTTGCCAACCCAGGAAAAAATCGATCGCGTAGCCGAGCTGAAGGATAAGCTGGAACGCAGTTCCATCATCATCTCCACCGGCTACTCCGGCATGAACGCCAACCAAATGGTGGACCTCCGCCGCAGGATGCGCGACGGCGGCGTTGAATTCGTCGTGGTGAAAAACAACCTGCTCAGCCGCGCCGCCGACGCTGCGGAGATCCCACAGCTCAAAGACGTCATAACGGGCCAAACCGCCATCGCGCTGGGCTACGACGATGCCGCCACCATAGCCAAGGCAGTCAACCAGGCGGCCCAGGCCAGCGCTGGCGCGCTCGCCGTACATGGTGCGGTGGTGGGCCAGGGCGATGCCATGCAACCCGAGGACGTTTCGCGGCTGGCGGCTTTGCCTCCCCAACCCGTCCTCGTGGCCCAGTTGCTGGGCGCCATGCAGTCGCCGCTCTATGGCTTGGCCAGCGTGCTCAACGCCACCATCAGCAGCCTGGCCTACGTCCTGCAGGCCAGGATCGATCAACTGCAGCCGGCGGAAGCTGCGGAATAGCAAAAATCATCCCACGGCAAAGCGTAAACAACCATCAGGAGGCAAAAATCATGGCAGTGAACCAGGAAGTTCTCGAGGCGATCAAGGGCATGAGCGTGATGGATCTGGCCGATCTGGTCAAGGCCATCGAGGAAGAGTTCGGCGTCTCCGCGGCCGCTCCGGTGGCGGTTGCCGCCGCGCCGGCAGCCGGCGTGGTAACCGACGACGCGCCTTCCGCGGCCGCTGACGAGCAGACCGAGTTCACCATCACCCTGGCCGACTTCGGCGCCAACAAGATCAACGTCATCAAGGCCGTCCGCGAGGTGACCGACCTCGGTCTGCGCGAGGCCAAGGAACTCGTGGAATCGGCCCCGGCTCGCGTCCGCGAGGGCGTGAACAAGGAAGACGCCGACAGCATCAAGTCCAAGCTGGAAGAGGCTGGCGCCACGGTGCAGGTCGCCTAGTCGAACGCCGCAAGGCTCTTTTCGACAGTACCAGGGGGCGGGTGTCACACCTGCCCCCTGACGTTTGCCTGGTGTACAATGCCGCCAGTTCAACCGGGAGGCCCAGCATGGATCTGCAACTTGACGGCAAAACAGCGATAGTTACCGGAGGCAGTCGCGGTATCGGCAAAGCGGTGGCGCGGGTCCTTTCGGCCGACGGTTGCAGTGTAGTCATTACCGGCCGTTACGCGGATACGCTGTCGGAGTCGGCCGAGGACATTGCCGGCAACACCGGCGGCAAGATCGTTCCCATCGTTTCCGACATGACCAGCACCGACCAGGTGAACGCCATGGTCGCCCAGGCGGCCGAGGCGCTGGGCGGGCGCATCGACATCCTGGTGAACAACGCCGCCGCGCCCGGCGGTCTCGCCCGTGGGTCGCTGGCCGAAATCCGCGACGAGGACGTGATGCTGGACCTGGACACCAAGGTGATGGGCTACCTGCGTTGCGCCCGCGCCGTCGCGCCGTACATGCAGCAGCAGGGCTGGGGCCGCATCGTCAACGTCGGTGGCCTGTCGGCGCGCCGGGCGGAGGGCAACCTCAGCGCCGGTGTCCGCAACTCCGGCCTGTCCAATCTGACCAAGTACCTGGCGGAGGAATTGGGCGGCGACGGCGTCTGCGTCAACCTGGTCCATCCCGGCACCACGCGCACCGAGCGCAGCGGGCCGATGTACGCCGAACAGGCCGAACGCGAAGGCACCACCGTCGAAGAGATCGAACGGCGCGCCGCCTCCCGCAACTCCACCCGTCGCATCGTCGATGCCGAGGAGCTGGCATGGGTGGTCGCGTTTTTCGCTTCGCCACGCAGCATCGCCATCAGCGGCGAGACCATCGCCGCCGGCGGCGGGTCCGGCACCAACGTTTACCACTGACCAGTCAGCCACAACCGGATTCCTGCTTTCGCAGGGATGACGACTTTCGCAGGAGCCAAATAACATGATCAAAGTAACCGTTTTCTACGAGAACGAGGGAGGCAAGTCCTTCGACTTCGATTACTACTGCAACACGCACATGCCCCTGGTGCAGGAACGCCTGACCACCTTCGGGATGCGCTACTACAACGTGGAAAAGGGCATTTCCGACACCGACCCCAACGCGCCGCCGATGTACACCGCCGTCGGCTACCTCTTCTTCAACGACGTGGACGGTGTGCACGAGGGCTTCAAGACCCACGGCCGGGAGTTGGTTGGCGACGTCAAAAACTTCACCGACATCGAGCCCAAGTTCCTCATCAGTGAGCTGATTGCGTAACCGGACGCTGACGATATCAATAATGGGGGCGGCCAGTTGGTCGCCCCAATGTTGCGGCCACACGCCCGGGCTTAGGAAGAACGGGAGCGGCGTATGACTAAGTACAAGGGTAATTCCGGTAATCTTATGCAGCATTGGACGCTTTGCGAACTGCTGCATATTGTACAAAGTCAGGGAGTGCCTGGGTTGAATTTCATAGATGCACACTCTATGGCACCGATCGCCGATCCGCCCGAGCAAAACGATCCCACGTTCACACAGGCGCGAAACGGTCTAGCCAATGACGCATCGGTTTACGGAGCGGCGTGGTACCAACTGGCTCCCAATGTAGGCTATCCCAATAGCGCGAACTTTGTGCACCAAGTTTGGGCGCGTGATTTTCACATGCTGCTGTGTGAGAATCACCAGGGTACCATCGTAACGCTTAATGATTGGAGAGACCATGTAAACACGAAACACGGACGCGACTTAGTTGAAGTGCACCCGGGCAATTGGCGGGACAGGTTCGATTGCGGGCTGCCGAGTCCCGTTGCAGTTGGCCTACCTCCAGGCTCGTTGACTTTGGTTTCGTTCGACCCATACATGTATAACAGGCATCGGGACGTTGTCGACCGAAACGAAGGGAATTTGTACCCCGAGTATGTTCAGCAAGCTTTACGTGAGCTGCGGAAGGTAGAAGGCGCCGTCCTACTACAGCTGTCCACCTATTCCATACTAGGCGGGAATGTGCAGGATGACGTGCTCGCATCGTTAGACGGCATATTAGGCGACGGCGGACTTGGGTTCACACGAAGGGCGAGAATTAAGGTGGACCACACTATGATGTCGTTGATCTATACCCGAGATGTCTCATCCGCGATCCGAAATGGGATACGGGGATTGCCCTGTCGGTTCCAGGAATGGATTAATGCGTTATGATTCCCTCGTGTCCGGACCTATTCGGCGCTCGGTTGACCATACAACACACCGATCTGATAGGGCCTTGTACGACTTTCATCGGTTCGGAGCTAAAGATTTGAGAAACTCTGAACCTAGCCGAAACTGTATTACCCTCCGGTTCAAATGCAAAGACACGTAATGAACCAGGCTTTCGACGCCCTGGCCGAACGGGCCATACGCGAGCATTGGGAGTTCGTGCCCACCGCCGGCAGCCGCATCGGCCGCCACGAGTACGATGGCCGCCTGCCGGATTTCTCCGGTGGCCGCGTCTCTCGTCGCATCGAAGAGCTGCACCGGTCCCTCGGCCAGCTCTCCGCGTTGCCCGAATCCGACAGGTCCGTCGCTGATGACGACGCCCGGATGGAACTCCTGTCCCGCAGCTTGCTGGAGATGTTCCTGCGGCGCGAGCTGTTCAGCCTGGAGGAAATGCGGACGCTGCACAACAACCCGCAGCGGCAGGTCGGATACATCGGCGTCGGCAGCTACGTGCAGCGCGACTACGCGCCTTTGCCGGACCGCCTGCGCTCGGCCACTGCGGTCCTGCAACAGGTCCCTGACTTCTTGAACACGCTGGATGGGATCACGGATACCGAGCTGGGAGAACCCATTCGCGAGATGGCCGTCGAAGCCTATCGGGGTATGGCGTCGTTCTATAACACCGGCTTGGCAGATGCCTCCACTCAATGCGCGGCTATCGCTCCTGATGTGGCCGCCGAATTCGACGCTGCCCGCAAAACTGCCGGGGCTGCGGTGATTGATTTTGCCCAGCGGTTGCAGGGCCGTGAAATCCGTCCCGAGTTCGCCATCGGTTCCGACCTGTACCGCCGGATGCTGGAGGTGGGCGAGGGGGTGAACACGCCGCTGCTGGACGTCCTGTCCATCGGCCAGGCCAACCTGGAGCAGAACCTGCGCCGGCTGGACGAAGCGGCGGCCCGTTTCTTGTCTCAGATCGGCGCTCCGGGCAAGTCGGTTCGGGAGGCCGTCGCCCAGGTTGCCGCCGACCATCCCGCCGCGGATGCCCTGATACCGGAAACGCGGGCCATGCTGGAAGACATCCGCCAGGCCCTCATCGACCACGACATCATCACCGTCCCCTCCGAGGAGCGCTGCCAGGTGACCGAGACGCCATCCTACATGCGCTACGCCTTCGCCGCCATGGACTCGCCCGGCGGGCTGGAGGAGGTCGCCACCGAGGCTTTCTACTACGTCACCCCGGTGGAGCCGGACTGGACGCCGCGCCAGCAGGAGGAGTGGCTGACCAACTTCAACTACCACACCCTGCAGATCATCAGCGTCCACGAGGTCTACCCGGGGCACTTCGTGCACAACCTGCACAACCGCTACGGCGGCGGCCTGCCCCTGATTAACCGCGTCGCCACGTCTTACGCCTTCACCGAGGGTTGGGCGCACTACACCGAGGAGATGATGCTGGAGACCGAGTACGGCCGCGACAACCCGGCGCTGTGGCTCACCCAACTCCTCGAGGCCCTGGTGCGCAACTGCCGCTACCTGTGCTCGCTGGGGATGCACGCCCAGGGCATGACCGTTGACGAGGCGACACAGTTCTTCCAGGCCCACGCCTACATGGAGGAACACCCCGCCCGCCGAGAGGCGCTGCGCGGCACCTTCGATCCCGGCTACTTGAACTACACCCTGGGCAAGCTGATGCTGCTCAAGCTCCGGCAGGACTGGCGCCGCCAGGAGGGGTCAGCCTACAGCCTGCGCCGGTTCCACGACGCCACGCTGTCCTGGGGCGCTCCGCCCGTGCCGCTGCTGCGCCAGGCGATGCTCAACGAGCCGGACGGCGCGATACTCTGATGCTGAAGGCCCGCGCCTGATTTACACTACCTGCGCCCCGAGGATCCTGCCGATGTGGTCCAGCGCCCAGCGGTGGGCGTCGGCGTCGAAGGATGCCACGCAGTCGGTGGGCACCTCCACCGTGTAGTCCCGGTTCCGCGCGTCGGACGTAGTGTGCATCACGCAGATGTCGGTGCACACCCCGCACACGATGATCTTGTCCGGGTCGAGCGCGGCCAACCGTTCGGCAAGGTCGGTGTTGAAGAAGCCGCTGTAGCGGTTCTTGGGGATGACGTTCCCATCGCCGACCCATTCGGCCAACTCCGGAATCACCTCCGGCTCCTCCGTCCCGATGACGCAGTGCACCGGGAACATTTGGAACTCCAGATCGTCGGGCAGGTGGTGGTCGGAGACGAAGAGGATGGACGAGCCGGCTTCCGCCTCCCGCCGCAGCAAGTCCCGCACCGGCTCGATGATGCTGCGGGCATCGTCGCCACAGTACAGGTTGTGCCCCGGCTCCATGAACCCGCGCACCATGTCGACCACCAGGACTGCGTTGGGCATGGCGTTCACCTCCTCATCTTACCGGCGGCAATTGTCTGAAGCAGGATAGTCAGGATTATAGGATATTCCCAATCCTGCAAATCCTCAAAGCCGGCAAATTTGACACAGGCGCCCTAATCCGCCTAGTTTCAAAAATCCCAATACCATTTACCGGAGGATATCACCATGGAATGCGAATTTGCGCCCCGGGGCGTCGGCGTCTGCGATGCCCGGGCCACGGCCCGCTGCCAGGGTTGTTACGGAGTCTTCTGCCGCCGTCACAGCCGGCGTTGTCTCGTGTGCTTCACCGATCTCTGTAGTCTTTGCAACGAGGGGCACGTCTGCAACTTCGGCTTCTGAGAACGGGACATTGGAGGTCGCCCATGCCTGACCACTACGAGACCCTGGGCGTGGAACCTACAGCCAGCCCGGAGGACATCCGTGTCGCCTATCGTCTGCTGATGCAGATGATCCACCCCGACCGCAATCCCAACAACCCCCAGGCCGAAGCCTGGGCAAAGCGGGTCAACGCCGCCTACGAGACGTTGTCGCGCCCCGAACGGCGCGCGGAATACGACCGGAGCCGGAATCGCAATCACCCACCGCCTGACCCGCCCCCATCGGCCGGCCGTCAGCCAGGCAGCGCGCGCCGGGAGCGGGAAACGGCCCAGGAGTTCGTCTTCGAGATCCCGCTGGAGATGGTCGACTCCGGGTTGGTCCATGAATATCGGTGCTACGACGGCTCCCGGCGGCAAATTGTCATCCCGCCCGGAGTTGAAGAGGGAGAGCGCTTCCCGTTCGTCGAGATGGACGGCTCGCCGTGCACCCTGGTTATCGCGGTGGAGCGACACGATTCATTCCATCGCCGGGGCGCCGACCTGTACACCGAGTTGTCCATTCACAAAGCCGACGCCGTGCGGCGTACCGTGGTCAGCCTGGCAGCCCTGCGCGGCCGGGTGGATGTTCCGCTACTGCCGGAGTTCCTGGAGGGCAAGACCTTCTGCGCCCAGGGACAGGGACTGCCCCATCGCCACCACCCGGCGCGTCGAGGCGACCTCAATGTTTCATTCGTCGTGCTGCCCACTCCCGACCGGCCGGTGTTCGTTACCCTGGAGGAAGTGGACCGCGGCTGCTCCCGCCGGCTGGATGACCTCGGCATCGTCGCCAAAATTCCGCCGGGCGTCGCCACGGGCAGCCGCGTGTACATCGGAGCCGACCACGGCCGCGAAACCAACCTGCTGGTCAGCGTGCGGCCTCATCAGCGCATCACCCGTCGCGGCGACGACCTGCATCTGACCGAGGAGGTCAGCCATATCGCCCTGCTGCTGCGGTCCGAGTACCGGCTGGACGTGCTGGGCCGCGCCGTGACCGTGCCGCTGCACCCCAAGTATGCCGATGGACGGGAGGTTTGCCGGCGCGACGAGGGCCTGCCCAATCTCCGCAATCCCAAACGGAGGGGCAACCTCTACGTGACGTTCACCGTTCGGAATGAAATCCGCCCTGCCGCCGGCAGCCCCCGGAACCGCCGGGAACGGCTGGCCGGGTTCGCCCGCCAAGCAGCGCGCGCTACGCTCCACGCCGCCGGCGTGGCCCACGGCGCAATCCGCCAAACCGTCGCCGCCTGTCGCAGCCTCAACGACGCCATCGACCGCCACCGGGAGCGCATCCTGACCATCCTGAAAATCGCGGCCATCGCCGCCGCCGCAATAGGGGCCGGCTTCGCCGTGTACTTCATCATCGTCAACATCGCGGCCATCCTGACCGCGATAGCGGCGGTCGCCATCCTGGGGGGCCTGCTGTACATCCTGTTCACGGGCCGCTACTGACGAGGATTGCTCAAAATCTCAACGAGTAGCTTAAGCAGATCATTGTCATTCACCGTGCGCAACTCTTCAGGTATGGAACCAGTGAGCCTGCTGTTTCCGCTAAGGTAGATGCTGTTCAGTTTGGTGAGGCCCCCTAACTCCTTCGGTATTTCTCCGGTCAACTGGTTGTCCCTGAGCCGCAGGTAGGTAAGGTTGGTAAGACGCCCTAACTCCTGCGGTATCTCCCCGGTCAACTCGTTCATACCGAGATCCAGCGCAGTCAGGCTGGCAAGGCGTCCCAACTCCCACGGTATTTCTCCAGTCAACTGGTTGGAGTCGAGATAGAGGCGTGTCAAGTTGACGAGGCGCCCTAATGCCCATGGTATTTCCCCGGTCAGTTGGTTGCCGAGCAGTTCCAATTTAGTCAGGTTGACGAGGTATCCCAATTCCCATGGTATTTCCCCGGTCAGCTGGTTGCCGTTCAATCCCAATTCGGTCAGGTTGGCGAGGGACCCCAACTCCCGCGGTATTTTCCCGGTCAGCTGGTTAGCGTCAAGGTAGAGGCGTCTCAAGTTTGTAAGGTGTCCCAACTCCCGCGGTATTTCCCCAGTTAACTGGTTATCGATCAATCCCAATTCAGTTAGTTTGGCAAGGCGTCCCAACTCCCCCGGTATTTTCCCGGTTAACTGATTGAATGCGAGGTTGAGGACCATCAAGTCGGCGAGGTGTCCCAACTCCTGCGGTATTTCCCCAGTCAATTGGTTGCCAGCCAATTTCAATCCAGTCAGGTTAACGAGGCGTCCCATTTCCTGCGGTATTTCACCACTCAACTGGTTGTTGCCCAAGTCCAGTTCCGTCAAACTGGTGACGCTGCTCAACTCCCGCGGTATTTCCCCGGTCAACTGGTTGTCACCCAATCCCAATCCGGTTAGATTGACGAGGCGACCCAACCAGCGCGGAATCTCGCCCCTCAACTGGTTGCTATAGAGACCCAGCCCAGTCAGTTCGGTGAGGCGCGCCAATTCATGGGGAATCTCGCCAGTCAGGTGATTCTTGGCGAGACTTAGTAATGTCAGATTGATAAGTTTACCTAACTCAGCCGGTATCTCGCCGCTCAACTGATTCGCAAAGAGACGCAACTCGCTGACACGCCCGTTGTCATCAGTAGTCACACCGTACCACTCCTCCACAGGAGCGTCGGTCAACCAGTTATCCTTCCGTATCCAATTCGGCCCGTCTGTCGCATGGTACAGCGCAACCAATGTGGCCCACTCGGCGATACGCGCCAACCCTTCTGAGTGTTTTTCGGGCACAACCAGCGTGGTCAAGGGAGGGTCAACCGGCAGGCGGGCCGCAATGTGGGCGTCGATGTGGCAAAGGTCGCACACCAAATCGTGAGCATTGCCGCAATGATGTTCATACTCCCAATACCTCCATCCCCGGAGACGGCCGCAACGCCCGCAGGACTTGCCTCCCGAGTCCTTGACGTCTTCCATCGACCCAACTGTTTCGTCTGGATCCTGCTCGCCGCGCGGTGGCAGCGACCAACTCCGGAGGGCTTCGGGCAACCCGTGAGTTAGTGTGTTCCCTGCTAAATCCAGGATCAGACAGTCACCGCCGTCCGGTTTGGGGCGTAGCCCTCGTCCCACCATTTGCAGGTACAGCGACAGGCTCAGCGTGGGGCGCGCCATCATCACGCAGGATGCGTCGGGCAGGTCAAAGCCTTCGGTCGCGACGAGCACGTTGATCAGGACCCTGACGTACCCTTGTTTGAAGCCGGCAATCGCCGCACCTCTTCGTTCACGGTGGGTATCGGACAGGATGACCTCCGCCCTGATGCCATTGCTCTGGAAAAACGCTTGCAGATTGTGAGCGTGCTCCTGGGACACGGCATAGGCAATGGTGGGCCTATCGGCTGCATACTGTTTCCAAAGATTCACGGCCTCTGCGGTCATCACCCTTCGTGGGCCGGCGTTGGCCCTGACAATTCCTGATGGCGTGTAATCGCCGATTTGACCGGGCCGGCCGCCGATTATGCGTTGTTCTGCAGACGGCACCAATACTCGAGACTTGCACAGCGCGCCCTCGGACTGTAGTTCCGCAATTTGCGGTCCGCGGACCAAGCTGCTGAATAGATGGTCAAACCCCTCTTGCTCAGACAGTCGCCAAGGAGTCGCGGTCATGCCCAGTACCATGCCGGGCCACTGCTCCATCGCCTGCTCATAACCATTGGCGGATGAGTGGTGCGCTTCGTCAATCACCATCAGGTCGTCGGGATCGTAACCACCCCATACGTTACCCTCGGCGGCGCGCCGGCCGGTAGTCTGCGCCATTAGGAGAACCGCGGCGCCGCGCCTTGCCTGTGCTTCCGCCCCTACCCGCCAGCGGGGATCAATAACCGTGCGAACACCCTCCCGGTTCAGCACCTTGCCGGTTTGCTCAATGAGTTCCTTGCGATGGGTCAGCCATACCGCCCGTCGGTTCGCCTTGAGCCAATGAGCGAGCAGCGCGCCGGCGATAACGGTTTTGCCCCCGCCAGTGGGCAACTGCATCATCACCCGCTTGCGGTCGTCCGTTTCCAATGCGTGCAGGACCCGTTGCAGCAATTCCGTCTGGTACGGACGTAGTTGTGCCATTGCCAAACCCTCCAAACGCCGGCTATTCCTGTTCGGTCAGCAATCCCTTGACCCACGCTTGCTTTTCCAACTCACTGTTTGCAATAGCATAAACTAGTACATTGGCGTCGAAGAAATCCCTATTGCCCGTAGTAGTAACGGTAGGGCCGGTCATACAAGTCCTCCCTGGTCCACGTTCGGGGACCCATATCCCGACTCAATCGCTCGAATGTGGCCATAAGCTCGGCCGCTTGCACCTTACGATCGCCAGCCATGCTGTTCGCCAGCGACGTCAGATACTCTGACACCATGGCGGCCACCGTTGTATCCCGCGCGCCGGCAATAGCGCTGACCTTGGTCAGAATGTGTTCGTCAATGTCCAGTTTCAGTTCCACGGTCGCACCTATGTAAGGTTGCAGGCGGAACGGCTAAACGGGAGCTCGCTGCCCCGTGCGCTCCGCCTGCCTTCCAATGTAACGACGATCAGTGAGCGATGCTGCTCGGCGCGAAGCCGCCGTAGCGCGGGTACTGCGAGCAGATGAACTCCAGGTACGCCGGCTGGCCGGCGCCGTTGGCCGCCATGGCCCGCTCCAGCGCGGGAACCACGTCCGACGGCTCGGTGACCCGCTCGGTGTAGAGGCCCAACTCCGCCACCGCCCGGGACATGTTCACGTCCTCGGGACCCATCACCCGGTGGGTGTAGGGGTCATGGCCGTCGCCCCAGAACCCGGGGCCGTAGCCGGCGAACCCGCCGTTGGCCACGTGGGCGACGGTGATGCCCAGTTGCTGGCGCACCGGAACCTCCAGGTTGCCCAGCATGTAGCCCATGCCGGCGTCGCCGGTGACCGCCACCGCCTGCCGCTCCGGATAGGCCAGCTTGGCCGCCATGGCCCCGGCCAGGCCGAAGCCCAGGGTGGAGATGTTGCCCCAGCCCAGGAACCCCCGCGGGATCAGCGTGTCGTACACTGTGCTCAGCTGGTCGCGGGTGTTGCCCGAGTCGTGGGTCACGAAGGAGTTGTACGGGTCCAGCACCTTCATCATGTCGCCGAACACGCGGTACGGGTTGATGGGCGTGTCGCTGGACGCCATGGCCTCGCGGTACTCGGCCAGGCCGGCGTCGCGGGTCTCCCGGACCTCGGCCACCACGTTGCCGGCAGCCCGCCCCGCCCCGTCGGTGCGCTGCGACACCTCGTCGGCCAGCGCCTGCAGCGTGAACTTCGCGTCGCCCAGCACGGCGTGGTGCGTGGGGAAGATGCGGTTCAGGTGCAGGTCGTCCAGGTTGCACTGGATGATGGTCTTGCCCGCCGCGTTGGGGATGCCGTGGGTGAACCGCCCCGGCGACAGGCTGCTGCCCACCGTGAGGATCACGTCGCTCTTGTTCAGGTAGGCGATGGGATGCTCGCCGCGCACGCCCACGAACAGCGGGTGGTTCTCGGGGAACGCGCCCTTGGCCTTCAGCGTGGTGATCACCGGCGCGTTCAGCAACTCGGCCAGGCCCACCAGTTCCTCCGAGGCCCCGGCGTAGATGACGCCCTCGCCGGCGTAGATCAGCGGGTTGGCGGCGTCCATCATCAGGTCGATGGCCCGGGCCACGTCCGACGGGTCGGGCGCCGACTTGTACCCGCGCACCGGGAAGTAGGGGTCGGCGGTCTCGTCGTAGACGCCGGCGGCGTTGGGGATGGCCAGCACCACCGGACCCGGACGCCCGCTGCGCAGCATGGAGAAGGCCCGCCGCAGGAACTCCGGCGTCCGCTCCGGCCGGTCGACGTAGCCGAACCACTTGGTGATGGTCTTCAGGGCGGTGGTCACGTCGAACATGGTGTTCTCGGTGCTGCCCGCGGGAATGCCGTCGGTGATGCACAGCATCGGCGAGTTGTCCTCGAAGGCCTGGGCCAGCCCGGGGAAGGAGTACTGCAGGCCCGCGCCGTTGACGCCGCCCTGCACGGTGCAGACGCCGATGCGGTCGCCACCGGTGACCCGCGAGTAGGCGTCGGCCAGCGCCACGGCGTAGCGGTCGTCCCGCATCATGATCATGGGCACGCCCTCGCGCCCCAGGGCGTTGTTCACCCGGCAAACGGGGAAGGTGGAAACCCACTCGACACCCTCCTGCTTGAGGATGCGGGCAATGGAAGTTGCAACGTCGATGGACATGGTTTTGGACCTCTTTTTGCGATTACGGTTGGGTGGAGCGATTGTACCATCGCGTTTCGCGGCTATGGGCAATCCCAACAATTACTGACACCGGGCAGTTGACAACGATTTATCTGGAATGGTTATGATTGATCCAACCTAACAGCCGACAGTGAACAAAGTGGACTACGACGAAAGACGGGCCCTTGAACTCCTCCGCATTGGTTCCGGCGTACCCGATGCGGAGTTCCGCGAGGGTCAGGAGGAAGCTATCCGCCATGTGGTGGAAGGGCGTGGCAAGTTGTTGGTTGTCCAGAAGACGGGATGGGGCAAGAGCTTTGTTTATTTCATCGCTACCAAACTGCTGCGGGAGGGCGGTGCTGGTCCTGCCTTGTTGATTTCGCCCTTGCTGGCGCTGATGCGAAACCAGATGGCGGCAGCGGAACGAATGGGCGTTCGATCGGTTACCATCAATTCCGACAATAAAGACGAATGGGATGACGTGGCGCGCCGGATACGCAGCGACTCAGTAGACATCCTGCTCATCTCTCCGGAACGACTGGCCAACGAAGATTTTGTCGCCAACATCCTCTCCGATATGGCGGCACGGGTATCGATGCTGGTGATCGACGAAGCGCACTGCATCTCCGATTGGGGCCACGACTTTCGCCCCGACTACCGGAGAATTGAACGCATCGCCCGCACGTTGCCGGAAAACATCCAGTTGCTTGGAACAACGGCAACTGCGAACAAGCGCGTGATGGACGACCTGACGGAAATACTTGGCCCCGACATAACGACGATGCGAGGAGACCTTAACCGCCCCTCTCTGCTGCTGCAAACCATCTGGATGCCGAGTCAAGCCGAAAGGCTAGCGTGGTTGGCGGAACGATTGCCGGAGATCCCAGGCTCTGGAATAATTTACACATTGACCAGACGTGACGCTAGACAGGTATCCGATTGGCTCCAGTCCCAAGGTTTGAACGTGCATCCGTATATGGGCGGATCCCGGAATCAGGAAGAACGGGATGAGCGAGAGCGGTTGGAAGATGCTCTGCTGGAAAACCGCGTCAAGGCCTTGGCGGCAACGGTGGCATTGGGAATGGGCTACGACAAGCCTGATTTAGCTTTTGTCATCCATTACCAGACACCTGCCTCGGTAGTACATTATTACCAGCAGGTCGGACGTGCCGGTCGGGGGTTGGACAACGCATATGGTGTGCTGTTGAGTGGCGTTGAGGACACGGAAATTACGGACTTTTTCATCCGCAGCGCTTTTCCGACTAGGGAAGAAGTCCATCAAGTGATTGGCGCTTTGGCAAACGCACCGGCGGGGCTGCCTGTATCGCAACTACTTCAAGCCGTCAACATCAGCTCAGGGCGACTTGACCGGGCCATCAAACTGCTGTCTCTGGAATCCCCGGCACCGATTGCCAAGCAAGACAGACGGTGGCAGTTGACTCCGGCAAAGTTAGCCAACGAGTTCTGGGAACGCGCGGAACGCTTGACTGCCCTGCGGTACACGGAAAAGGCACAGATGCAAGAGTATGTGGCATTGGATACCGGCCATATGGAGTTCCTCATCCGCGCACTGGATGGCGATCCTGAAGGCGTTCGGACCCCGAACTTACCGCCACTTATCGACAGTGTAAAACAGGAAACTGTGCTAAAGGCCGTCGAATTTCTGCGCCGAACCAACATAGTGATTAGCCAGCGCAGGCAGTGGGCTAATCGAAGTAGGATACCGGCTCATTTGCAGGCAGAGGCCGGTCGTGCGCTATGCTATTGGCGCGATGCCGGCTGGGGCAATCTGGTGTATGTCGGCAAATATACCAACAATCGCTTCGCAGATGAACTGGTGGCAGCAGCGGCACAGATAATACGAGAATGGCAGCCACAGCCAGCGCCGGATTGGGTGACCTGTATCCCGTCGCGGCGCCACCCCAATCTAGTACCGGATTTTGCGGAGCGGTTGGCAGCTACTCTCGGGCTGCCTTTTCGCACCGTTCTGATCAAAACCGATGACCGGCCGGAGCAAAAGGATATGCAAAACAGTGCCCAACAGGCGCGCAATGTAGAAGGTTCCCTCGGCTTTTCGCAGAATCCGGTATTGCCCGGCCCCGTTCTGCTAGTAGATGATATGGTAGATTCCGGCTGGACATTCACAGTTGCAGCAGCATTGTTGCGAGAGAGTGGATGCAGTGCAGTGTTTCCGTTCGCGCTTGCGGACACCGGGAGTAGGCAAGGATGATGAACACGGAACTGTCATCCAACGCTAAAGCAATTCTGCTGTTGACCGCTCCGTTGCTGGCGGGGCGTAACAAGACGGTGTCAAATTCGGTGAAACCGCTGTCTGTGTCGGAATACGACCGTCTGGCCCGCCAGCTCCACGAGTGCGGACGACAACCAGCCGATCTGTTGGGCCCGGATGCCGGCGCGGTACTAATCGAATCCTTGCTAGATTTCGACAACGAGCGGATGAGCCAACTCCTGGAACGTGGATTTCTGCTCAGCCAGACAATTGACCATTGGCAAGCCCGGGCAATCTGGGTCGTCAGTCGCGCCGACCCCGATTATCCCGAGCGTTTCAAGCGTCGGCTGGGAGGATCAGCCCCGCCAGTGCTTTACGGTTGCGGCGACGCAACTTTGCTAGGAACTGGCGGATTGGCGGTAGTAGGCTCTCGCAACGTAGACGACGAACTGATGGAGTACGCCGAGAACATCGGACATTCAGCAGCCGTAGCACAATGTACGGTTATTTCCGGTGGTGCTCGCGGGATTGACTACGCTGCTATGCATGGAGCGCTAGCGGAGTGTGGTACAGTCGTAGGTGTGCTCGCTGATAGCCTTGAGAAAGCCGCCATGGAACGCGAGAACCGCGACGTATTGATGGACAGCCGATTGGTCCTTATCTCCCCTTACGACCCAAAGGCAGGTTTCAATGTTGGAAACGCTATGCAACGAAACAAGCTAGTGTATGCGCTCGCCGATGCTGGACTGGTTATTGAGTCCGATTACAATAAAGGCGGTACTTGGGCAGGTGCGGTTGAGCAACTGGACAAGCTAAGTCTTGTGCCCATATTTGTTCGCTCAAAAGGCGATATAAGCAACGGCTTAAAAGCTCTGGAAAAAAGGGGCGCACTCCCTTGGCCTAATCCTGCAACCGCCGATGATTTCCGCGACGTTATTGATGGTAAACAATTCAATCCTGAGGATGAAGTCATCAAACAATCCGCTTTCCCGCTGGATTCCGCCGAAGGGATCGCGGCGCCCCAAGATGACCTAGAGGAGCCATCTATTCGGCCTGTCCCAGCCACCCGCACGGAGATCGCGCAGGCGACGACCGCTGCCGACGCTCTATTGGAGGCAGTTGAACAAATTCTTGCATCAATGGAGCAGCCAATTACAGCCACTCGAGTTGCGGAACAACTCGACGTCTCCAACAAGCAGGCGGGAGATTGGTTAAAGCGATTGGAACAGGCTGGAAAGTACCAGCGTCGGAATAAACGAGCGCCTTATGAGCGCGTTGACCAAGCCAATCCGCTGTTTCGCTAGGCTACTCTCCCCAACCTTGCCCCCGCACCCGGCCCCTGCTAAACTGCGGCCATCATCGAACCACCCGTACCGCACTCCCAACTAAGGAGAGGCCGCTATGCTGATTGGCCATTTTACCGAGCAGCCCTGGCAGGATGAGAACTCCGGCCTCATGGGCACCCAGAGCACCGACCTGGGTATCTCCAACAGCCACTACCGACCCGACATCGGCGCCCAGCTCTACAACCGCTACCTCGACGAGAAGGTCTACGCCGAGCAGATGGGCTTCGACGCCGTGATGCTCAACGAGCACCACTCCACGCCCTTCTGCATGCAGGGCGTCACCAACGTCGGCGCGTCCATCCTGGCCCGCATCACCGAGAAGGTGAAGATCATCATCCTGGGCAACGTGCTGCCCATCTGGGACGACCCCCTGTGGCTGGCCGAGCAGCTGTCCATGATCGACATGATCTCCCACGGCCGCCTGGTGTCCGGCTTCGTGCGGGGCGGCGGACGGGAGAGCTGGTCCCACAACTCGCCGCCCAACTTCAACCGCGAGCGGTTCGAGGAGGCCCACGACCTGATCATCAAGGCGTGGACCGAGCCCGGCCCGTGGCGCTGGGAGGGCAAGCACTTCCACTACCGCTACGTCAACCCGTGGGCCAAGCCCCTGCAGGAACCCCACCCGCAGATCTGGATCCCGTCCACCGTGTCCGTGGAGACCGTGAAGTGGTGCGCCGAGCACCGCTACCCGCTGGTCCTCCTGGCCACCCGCCTGGAGCCCACCCGCGAAGCCTTCCAGCTCTACCACGACACCGCCGCCGAAAACGGCTACGAGTCGGGCACGCAGAACGTGGCCTACCTGTGGAAGGTCCACGTCGACGAGACCGAGGAACTGGCCGAGGAAGTCGGGCGGAAGTACCTGTCCGGCGTCAGCAACCCCTTCCTGGCGGGCAACGAGGGCGGCATCAACCCCGCCATCATGAACCTGCCGGGCCACACGTCCCGCACGTCGCGCCGACTGTCCGCCGCCGCCTTCGGGCCCGCCGGCCGCTTCGGCACCAACCGCCGGCCCTTCGAGGACCAGGTCGCCGACAGCACCATCATCACCGGCACGCCCAAGACGGTCATTCCCAAGATCCGTGAGGTTCTGGAGTACCTGCGCCCGGGCAGCGTGTTCTTCTGGGACGGCGACGGCGCCATGACCCACGAGGACCAGATGCGCAGCCTGCGGCTCATGGGCGAGGAGGTCATCCCCGCCGTCCGCGAGATGGGCAAGGAGTTGGAGCTCTACTCCCCCTTCGAGGTCGACGCCCGCACCAACCAGCCCATCGTCGACTCCGCCACCGCCGGCGCGACAGCGACTACCACCGCCGACTAACCGGCCACGGCACCGGGCAAAGCAAGAGGGGCGGGTTGCACACCCGCCCCTCAGTTTTTGCGGTCCGGCGCGGCGGATTATTCCTGGCGTCGGATACGCGCCGGGTGGTCGAACACCTGCGCCAGGGGCAGGCTGAACTCCGGGAAGAGCGGCGTGGTCAGCGTGTCTGAGGCGGTGAGCACCGGGCGTTCACGGTACGTTCCGTCGTCAGCCAGCTCCAGCGCCGTGAGCGTATCGGCGTCGCCGTCCAGTATCCAGTATTCAGGCACACCGGTAAGGGCGTACAACTGGCGTTTGTCCACCAAGTCGCGGTCACGATCGGTGGAGAGCACCTCCACCACGATGTCAGGCGCGCCGTTGACCCAAACTTCGCCCAACATTTCGGATCGACTGGCGCGGACGACGATAATATCCGGGGACAGGTAATCATCCCCGGAGACGATCACGTTCACGGGAATGTAGGTGTAGGCGAGGCCAATCACCGTCAACTGGTCAAAGAGGTATTTCCAGAGGAGTTGCACCAGAAATTGATGATCAAGCGCCGGCTCCGGCATCAGGTACAACACCCCTTCCAGTAGTTCGCAGCGTGGACCCGCTTCAGGCAAGTTGCGGAATTCCTCGGGCGTCATACGCATTCCGCTGTATATGTGGATCGACGTTGTCACTTTTGCACGACCTGGCGCCATCGCGTTCGCAGTGCGGTCATTTTACCCCGAGCCAACCCAGCGCCCCTCGTTGCTGGGCTAGTGGTTGGCGCTCCTGATCCGCGCCGGATGGTCGAACACCTGCGCCAGGGGCAGGCTGAACTTGGGGAAGAGCGGTGTGGTTAGGGTGTCCGCGGTGGTCAGGACGGCGCGCTCCCGGTAGATCCCATCGTCGCCCAACTCCAACGCCGTGAGCGTGTCGGAGTCGCCGTCCAAGATCCAGTATTCTGGGATGCCTGCGGCCTCGTACAACTCCCGTTTGCGCACCAGGTCCGCGCGCCGGTCGGACGACAGCACTTCCACTACGATGTCGGGCGGGCCGCCGTCAATGACGGTTGGGCCGATGATGCCGGCACGCTCCGCCCGCACGACCACAATATCCGGCCCCAGAGCGCTGTTGTCCGATACCACGATGCCGGCCACCTGATACACGATGCCCAGCCCGGTTTCCATTATCTGCTGGAACATATAGCCGCTCAAAGCCATAGCTAGGAACTGGTGGTCAGGAACCGGGAAAGCGGCCATATACACAACCCCGTCGATGAGCTCGCAGCCCTGCTCTTGTTCGGGCAAGTCCAGGAACTCCGCCAGGGTCATCCGGGTGCCTGTCCTGATCTCAGGTGTGGTCGTCATGGCAACTGCCCCAATTGGTGAACTGCCGGCATTGTATCACCGCGCCTCATCACGTCACGCGACGGTAACCCTCCTCCCCTCGTCGCTGGACTGGCGGATGGCGTCGATGAACTTGTGCAGACCCACCGCGTGGTCGAAGTCCGGCGGCGCGTCGCCGTTGCTCGTGCCCCGGATCGACGCGGCGAACTGGCTGTACAACTGGCCCACGTTGTACGGCGACCCGGCGGGTATCTCGGGAGCCAGGTGCAGCTCCTCGGCTGGCGTCAGGTCCTGCAACTCGTTGCTGCCGCCGCGCGTGCCGCGAATGCTCACGGCCTGCAGCTGAGGCGAGTCCACCGAGACGGCCACCAGCGTACCTTCCTCCCCGTAGATCTCCATGCGGTAGCCGCTGCCGGCCCACGGCGTGCTGCCGATCTGCACCGAACCCACGCCGCCGCCCTGCAGGTTGCCGCTCACCAGGATGTTGTCCGGCGACGTCACGGGCAGGTCCTGGCCGGTGTCAGACTCGTGCCAGGTGGTGGCCTGGGTGCTGACCACGGTGGCCACGTCGGCAAACTCGCCGACGACGCTGCACAGCGCGTCGATGGTATGTCCGCAGGCGATGGTCAGGGTGTGCGCTCCCAGCTCGTTGTCTCGCTGCCAGGTCCGCCCTGAGTCCCGTGAAAGGACGCCCTCGCGCATCAGGCGCACGTGGCAGGTCATCACCCGCCCCACGTAGCCGTCGGCCACCAGGTTCCGCAGGTGCACGATGGCAGGATTGGCCCGCGCCTGCAGGCCCACGGCCGTTTTGACCCCCTGCTGCCGGGCCAGGTCGGCCATCTCGATGGCTTCGGCGGTGGTGCGGCCCAGCGGCCACTCGGTGAAGGTGTGCTTGCCGGCCCGCAGCGCGGCGGTGGTTGGCTCGTAGTGGCTCGGCACGCGCAGGGAGATGGTGGCGGCCTCGATGTCCGCGTCGGCCAGCATCCGGTTGTAGTCGTCCCACGCGCTGCCGGCATTGAACGCCGCCTTGGCCTCGTCCGCCGATTCCTGCCGCGTCGTGCACACGGCAGTGAGGTCGAAGTCAGGGTGTGCCGCCAGCGCAGGCAGATGCGCGCGAGGCGACCAGCCCTGGTGGATGTTGGCGCCGATCAGTCCGATGCGGATGGGCTGTTGCGTAGTCATGGCGGTGCCTCCTGTGCTGGCGGGTAGAAGCGATAATCCAAGGTTGCTTGCGCGCATGCTAACACAGGCTCTCATGTCCCGATAAACAGGATGGTACAATCGCGATGCCCACATCGACCAATGTACGAGCATCGCCATGACCCTGCCCACCGAATCCCGCCTCCGTTTCGTAGAAGGCTTTCCCATCTGCCGCATCCTCAACGGCATGTGGCAAGTGTCCGGCGCCCACGGCCGCATCGATCCTTCTGCCGCCATTGATGCCATGCTGGCCTACCACGACGCCGGCTTCACCACCTGGGACCTGGCCGACCACTACGGGCCGGCCGAGGACTTCATCGGTGAGTTCCGCCGCCGGTTGGCATCCGAACGAGGTGATGCGGCGCTGTCGGAAATACAGGCGTTCACCAAGTGGGTGCCGCGCCCGGGTCCGATGACGCGGCAGATCGTCGAGAACAACGTGGACATCTCACTGCGGCGCATGGGCGTCGAGCGTCTCGACCTGCTGCAATTCCACTGGTGGGAGTATCGCGACAAGCGTTACCTGGATGCCCTGGGACAACTGGCTGCTCTCCGCGACGAGGGCAAGATCCATCGGGTGGCTTTGACCAATTTCGATACCGAACGTCTGCGGGAGATTGCCGACAATGGCATCCGCGTGGTGTCCAACCAAGTGCAGTACTCGCTGATTGACCGGCGTCCCGAGGTGCAGATGTCCGCAGTTTGCGAGGAGCAACGGGTCTGGCTGCTGCCCTACGGTGTCCTCTGCGGTGGCCTGCTCTCGGACCGGTTCCTCGGCCAACCCGAACCCGGTCCCGCCGAGCTGAACACCGCCAGCCTGCGCAAGTACAAGCAGATGGTCGACGCCTGGGGCGGTTGGCCGCTTTTCCAGCAGCTTCTTTCGGTGTTGCGAAGCATCGCCGACAAGCATGAGGTCAGCATCGCGAACGTTGCCGAGCGATACATCTTGGAGAAGCCCGCCGTGGCCGGCGTGATCATCGGCGCCCGGCTGGGCGTGGCGGAACACATCGCCGAAAACGCCCGTCTCTTCGGCTTTCATCTGGATGATGACGACAATCAGGCCATCGAAACCGTGTCGGCCAATGCCCGCGACCTTTACAGGATCATCGGCGACTGCGGCGACGAATACCGCCGCTAGTCAAAATCCTGTTCATCCTGTCCATCGATGTAAAACTCAAAGAGGTCCCAATGCAAATCGGCGCAATCTTCCCCCAAACCGAAATCGGCCCAGACCCCAACGCCATCCGTGATTACGTCCAGGCGGTGGAAGGCATGGAGTTCGACTACCTGTTCATCGCCGACCACGTGCTCGGCGCTGATCCGGCCCACCACGAGCATGTTCGCGGCAGCTACTACACGCACCACAGCGTGATCCACGAGTCGCTCACCACGCTGGCGTTCATCGCGGCCCTGACGACCAAAATCCGCCTGATCACCGGCATCCTGATCCTGCCGCAGCGCCAGACGGCGCTGGTGGCCAAGCAGGCGGCGGAGATCGACGTGCTCAGCGGCGGGCGGCTCACCCTGGGCATCGGCGTGGGCTGGAACCACGTGGAGTTCGAAGCACTGGGGGAAGACTTCACCAACCGGGGCATTCGTTCCGAGGAACAGATCGACCTGATGCGCGCCCTGTGGACGCAGGAGGTGGTGAATTTCGACGGCCGGTGGCACTCGGTGCGCTCGGCCGGCATCAAGCCGCTGCCGGTGCAGCAACCCATACCCGTGTGGTTCGGCGCTGGCGGCTCGGCCGGGCCGGTGCCACGGGACGTTGTCCTGCGTCGTATCGCCCGCATGGGCGACGGATGGTTCCCCAGCTTTCCGCCCGGCGACACTGCCAAGGCGGTCCTGGACAAGATGCAGACCTACATCGCCGAGGCGGGACGACAACCCGCCGACGTGGGCCTCTCCGGACGCATCCGCATGCCCGACAAGTCACCGGATGAATGGCTGGCTGAAGTGGAAGGCTGGCAGTCCCTGGGCGGCACCCACGTCATGGCCGAAGCCCGACGCGGCCCGTTGAGTTCGGTCGACCAGCACATCGAGGCGATGCACCAGTTCCGCGAGGTAGTGCCGGTGGGGTGGGGACAAGAGTAGGCGAATTGGTCGGCACCGCCGGCCTTTCTGGCGTTCTCCGGGGCATCTCTCCGCGTCGATAGCCTGCTCGTTGAGTGGTTTATTGCTCGGGCTTATTCGACGGCTCTTGCAAAAGGACTTCGGCGGGAATTCCCCAATGCTTGTGCAATGCTCGGGCCATGGCGATAGTAATGTCCATTTTGCCCGATAATACCGCCGCTGCCGCCTTTTGGCTTCCAACTAAGGGAGCCAGATCGCCAGGCGTAAGCCCAAGCCGCTCCATGTGGAACTCTATAGCTGCGGGAATGCTGGGCATATCAACAGGATGGTGCCGCTCCTCGTACGCTTCGATCAGATCAAACAGGAGATCACGCTCATTGCCTTCGCGCGTGCCGATTTCGGCGTGAAATATCTCGTCCATGCGTGCCAATGCGAGGTTGTAATCCTCTTCGTTGGCTATGTGAGGGATATTGGCCATGGTCACACCTCCGCAGCATTGATGCGGTGATAGCCTGCATGCGTGCCGATGAAACGGACGTGTATTTTTTGGCGCTACGTGCTTTCCGCTTCCAGCCTGCCATTACGCCGCGCCAAGCCCACACCGCCGACGAAGCCCAGCAGGGCACCTACCGCAGCCTTCACCGTCCAGTCTGCCAACGCTATCAGCGTGTTTTGAGCCGGGGTTGGCTGGTGGCCGGATACCGCCGCTAACCATACAAGGGCGCTGCCTGCCAGGATTATCAAGGCGAACAGCGCCGCTATAACCAAACCCGCGACGATAGTGCGGTCATTCATGCGCCGCTATGCCCGGAAGGGTTGTCGGTGGCGACGTGAGAACCAGACGAAGCGGTCGGAGTACCTCTACCTCGGATAAATATCACGTACAGTAGCGTCCCGACACTGCCCAGCAACATGAGCGCGCCAACCACCATCCCTATTGCCGCAAAGTACAGGATGAACGTTTCCATAGTTTCGCCTTGCGCCCGATCGTCTTCAGGCCATTGTAGCCTACGGGTGTTGAAGGCGTGCGGATATCTACGTTTTTAGTTCAGTCGCCGCGTCGTGCTGCTCGTCGGCGTGGTAAGAGGAGCGGACCAGCGGGCCGGACGCGACGTGCTTGAAGCCCATGGCCTCGCCGGCTTCCCGCAGTTCCTCGAACTCGGCCGGCGTGTAGAAACGATCGATGCGGATGTGCTTGATCGACGGGCGGAGGTACTGGCCGATGGTGAGCAGGTCGCAGTCCACGGCGCGCAGGTCCGCCATGGTCTGCTTCACCTCGTCGATGGTCTCCCCCATGCCAACGATGATGCCCGACTTGGTGGGCATGTCGGGGTCGAGTCCCTTGACGCGGCGCAGCAGCGCCAGCGACTGCCGGTAATCGCCCTTGGGGCGCACCCGGCGGAACACGCGCTCCACCGACTCGATGTTGTGGTTCAAGACCTGCGGCTGGGCCGCGACCACCTTGGCCAGCGCATCCGAATTGCCGTCGAAGTCAGGGATCAAGACCTCCACGCGGCAGTCGGGAACTGCGGCCCGGACCTGCTTGATGCAGGCGGAGAAGATGCCGGCCCCGCCGTCGGGCAGATCGTCGCGGTTGACCGAGGTGATTACGCAGTACTTCAGGCCCATGCGCTTGACCGTCGACGCCAGCCGGAAGGGTTCGCCCAGGTCCAGCGTCCCCGGACGCCCGGTGGTGACGGCGCAGTAGGCGCAGGCGCGGGTGCAGATGTCGCCCAGGATCATGAAGGTGGCAGCGGACCGCTCCCAGCACTCTCCGATGTTGGGGCACTGGGCCTCCTCGCACACGGTGTGCAGCTGGCTGTCGCGCATGAGCTGTTTCAGCTCGATGTAGCGCGGGCCACCGGGCATGCGGACCTTGAGCCAGTCGGGCAGGCGAGGACGCAGTGGTGTTTCGGTCTGTGTCGTCATTCTGTTCTCCGGACTAGAGGAACTGGACCAGGCGCGGGTTCACCCGGCATTTCTCGGCGGCGATGATCGCGTCAATTTCGCGGACGGCGTCGTCCAACTGTCCATTGCGGTTGACCACGCGGTAGTCGAACTCGTGCACCCGGCCCAACTCGACGGATGCCTCATGCAGGCGTCGCTCCATTTCCGCAGGGTCTTCGGTACCCCGGCCGGCCAAGCGTTGACGCAATTCATCCATGCTGGCGGGCATCACGAAGATGGTGAGCGCCTCGGGCGCAATGCCGCGGATGGTGGCCGCGCCTTGGACATCTATCTCCAGTATAACGTCCCGGCCCGCGATCAGAGGGTCACGGACCTGTTGGCGGGGAACGCCGTACCAGCGGTCGTATACCTGCGCCGACTCCAGCAACTCGTCTCGTTCTCGCATGCGGAGGAAGGTGTCCACGTCCAGGAAGATGTAGTCCTTGCCGTCCACTTCACCCTCGCGCATGGGCCGCGTGGTTGCAGTCACGGCAAAGTGCCATGATCGTCCCAGATCGCGGAGAGCGCTGATCAACGAACCCTTGCCCGATGCCGACGGGCCGGAGACCACCACCAGCAAAGGCGGAGCCGGGCTGGCCTGCGGCAGCTCACTCATGGGTACCCACATTGCCGCCCGATGCCCCTGCCCGCAGGCCCGACCTAGTCGTCGTCAGCCGGAAAGTCAGCGTGATGCTCAAGGTGAGAGACGAAGTAACCCCGCAATTCCTGCAAGCCGGCATCAATCCGGTTAAAACCGTCCCGCATTTCCTGACGCAGATCGGCAATTTCTGCCTTGTTGTCGGCGATGGCCTGCTGCAACTCGGTCTTGTTATCCGCGACGGTTACCTGCAAATCGGCGACGGTTACCTGCAAAGCAGTAAATTCAGCGAAAAACTTGCCCAATCGGAACACCCGACTGAACATCAGTATGCCGACGGTTACCACAAATCCAAGCGCACTCACGATGGCAAGGATCAGAGGCGCGTAGACAACGAAGGGAGATGTCGGTTCCACGATATCCTCTTCAGCGTTGGGCAGTGTCGGGATCAGTCGCCGTCGCCGGTCAGCACGGCGAGGTGTTCCCAGAATACGGGATAGGACACCGATGCGTCCTCTGCCCCGTGGATGGTCGTCTCTCCGGAGGCGGCCAGGCCCGCAACGGCCATGGACATCGCCAAGCGGTGGTCGCCGTGGCTCTCGACTTCGGCGCCGGTAAGGCGGCCCACGCCGTGGATGACCATGCCGTCGTCTCGGGGTTCCAGGCTGCCGCCCAAACGGGTCAATTCGGATACCGTGGTGGCGATGCGGTCCGACTCCTTGACGCGCAGTTCGGCGGCGTCGCGGATGACGGTATCGCCCTCGGCGAAGCAGGCGGCTACCGCCAGCACCGGCAACTCGTCGATCATGATGGGTATGATCTCGCCACCCAGGTCGATGCCTTTCAGGTTGGCGGACGATGCCACGACATCGGCGACCGGTTCTCCGCCCTCCACGCGCTCGTTTTCGAGCCGCAGAGCATCGCCGGCGCCCATCATCTGCAGGGCATCGATGATGCCGGCGCGGCTGGGGTTGAGGCCCACGCCGGTAATGGTCACCCGGGCGTTGGGGTGGATCAGGCCCGCAACCATCCAGAAAGCGGCAGAGGAGATATCGCCGGGAACCGCCACATCCACCGCCTGCAATTCGGCGGGATGCAGGGTCAGGGCCAAGCCGTCGGTCTCGACCCGGGCGCCCATGGCGGACATCATGCGCTCGGTGTGGTCCCGCGACAGCGCCGGCTGGTGCAACACCGTGGGGCCGGCGGCCGTGAGCCCGGCCAGCATCAGGCAGGACTTGACCTGCGCGCTGGCCACCGGCATTTCGTACTCGATGGAGCGCAGGCTGCCGCCCCGGATGGCCAGCGGAGCCAGGGTGTTGCCGTTGCGTCCCATGATTGACGCGCCCATCTGCTGCAGCGGCTGCACGATGCGGCCCATGGGACGGGAACGCAGTGAGCCGTCTCCGCTGAGCACGGCGAGAAAGTCCTGGCTGGCGAGGAGGCCGGAAAGCAGCCGCATGGAGGTGCCGCTGTTGCCGGCGTCGAGCAGGTCGGCCGGCTCGTCCAGGTTGGCGCCGGGACCGGAGACGCGAAAACTGCCGGGCTCGTCCAGGGGATCTATGGCAACGCCCATGGCGCGCAGGCAGGCGGCAGTGGACTGCACATCGGCGCCATCAGAGAGACCGGTTACCGTAGCCGTCCCGTTGGCAACGGCGTTGAGGATCAGCGAACGGTGGGATACGGACTTGTCGCCGGGCACGGCCAGGGAGCCGGCCAGGCGTTCGGGGCTGCGAATGATCTGTTCCACCTGCGTTCCTCCGGTTTTTCTGACATCGATGGACAGGATTTACAGGATGTTGCCGACCCGGTGACCGTCGGTTCCGGCGAGAGCAGGAATACGGCCGGGCGAAGCAGGGTTCGAAACGCCACCCGGTCAGCGACGGTTGCCGGAGTCGCGGTCGTTGCCTCGACGGTCATTAGGCGGCCCGCCCATCATCATGCGGCGGGCGCGGTCGGCGAAGCCGCCCAGGAACATCTGGCCCATGGACTGGCTGAACGTCGGATATTCGGGAGTGTTCTCCAACTCGCGGGCGCGGGGATTGACCTCCCCGGCCATCCACTTGTTGCGGGCCAGGCGGGCGTCCTCAAAAAGAGTACCGACGGCGTCGGTGTCGGGTGGTTCGCCGTCGGTATCCAGGAGCTTACGGTATTCGTAGAGCTCCCGTATAAACGCGTCGATCCAGGCGACGATGGGCTGCGCGTTGCTGACGCAGATGTCCCGGTGCATCACCGGGTCACCCGAGGCCAGGCGCGTGATGTCGCGATAGCCGGAGGAGGCCAGTTGGCCGATGTCCGACCAGTTGGCGGACTTGCTGGTGCAGCCGACCAGGGCGGTGGACAGGACGAAGGGCAGATGGCTCACCGCGGCGACGAAGCTGTCGTGCTCGTCCACGCTGATGAAGTAGGGCACGCCGCCCACGGCCTCGGCCAGGGTGGATATTTCACCCACGGCGCGCTCGCTGGCCCGGGGACTGGGTATGACGCAGTAGGGCTTGCCGGAGAAGAGGGTGCCATCGGCGTTTTCCGGCCCGGGCGTTTCCCGGCCGGCCATGGGATGCCCCCCCACGAAATCCACCGAGTCGGGCAGAAACTCGTCGGCCCATTCGAGGACCTGCGTCTTGGTGCTGCCCACGTCGGTGACGACGCAGCCCTCGGGCAGGTAGTCGGCCATGCCCTCAAGGAGGTCGCGCATGGCCAGAACCGGTGTGGCCAGGATGATGATGTCTGCCTCCGCGATGGCGTTGCCCAGGCGGCCTTCCACGCGGTCGAAGGCGTCGCGCCGTTGCGCGCCGGAACGGGCGGCGCTGTCGGCGTCGGTTCCGACCACGGTGAGGTTGCGCAGGCTGGATGCGCGGAGGGCCAGGCCCAGGGAAGTGCCGATGAGTCCGGTGCCGATTACGGTAACTTGCGCCACGAGCACGTCTGCCTAAGGAAGGTTGGGGTAAGTGTACAACATCCATAGGGGCTGGTAAAACGGCGTCGCGCCGCGCGGCACAAACCCGCGAACAAACCGGTTGCCCGCACGATTGGGGAACGTCAACGGGCGGGTGTATCATTCGTGGCCTGTGAAAGGCATGTGGAACTGGGCTGCATCCCTCGGCATCAAGGACTTCCGCCTGCTCTGGGCGTCAACGGCCCTCTATTCGCTGGCCACTGGGATGGAGCAGGTCTCCGTCGGATGGCTTATCTACGAGCTAACCGGGTCGGAGTTCATGGTAGGCGTCGCAGCGGCCGCCAGGATGTTGCCCTTTTTCGTGCTGGGTATGTTATCGGGAGCCATCGCCGACCGGTGGTCGCGACGGACCCTCCTGCGGGTCGGTACTCTGGCGGCCTCGGCAGTCGCGCTGTTGATGGGGTTGATGCTGCTCCAGGGTTTCGTCAACGTCTGGGCATTGATTGCCTTGGTGACCGCCCTCGGCAGCATGCTGGCCTTCACCATCACCATCCGGCAGGCTTTTACCTACGACATCGTGGGATCCGGTCTCGCCCTCAATGGGCTGGCCCTGGCTGCCATGGCGATGCAGGGCGGCGGTATTATCGGGTCCCTGGTGTCTGGCGCCATGATCGACCTGGTCGGCCCGGGTTGGCAGTTCATCGCATCCGCCGCGTTCTACGCAGCCTCTGCCGGCGCCACCCTGCTGATCTACAACGAGGGGCGTTCGCTGCGTGCGTCGTCGGAATCGGTCCTGGCGAACTTGACGAGTTACGCGCGACTGGTGCGCCAGTATCCCATTCTGTTGATGCTCATGTTCCTCACCGCAACTACTGAGGTGCTGGGCTTCACCCACATGACGCTGTTTCCGGTATTCGCCAAGGACGTGTTGCGCGTGGGGCCGACGGGGTTGGGGGTTATGACCGCCGGACGTCAGGCGGGAGGGTTGTTGGGCCTGTGGATACTGGCCGGGCTGGGGACGGCTCCAAAGAAGGGGCTCATGACCCTCGCAACGGCACTGGGATTCGGCGGCGGGCTGATGGCGTTCTCGCTATCGGTGAACATCTACACCTTCATGGTGGTGCTGTTGTTCGTCAACGCGTGCGCCATGGCCGTGGATACGCTCTATAAGACACTCATGCAGGACTTGGTGCCGGACGAAGAACGGGGCCGCGCCATGGGCACCTGGGTGCTCAGCGTCGGGTTCGCCCCCGTGGGCCACGTTGGCGTGGGAGCCCTGGCCGGGTTCGTCGGAGCGCCCGGGGCCCTGCTCATCAACGGCGCGGTCCTCGTGGCCATCAACGTCGCCGCCATGCTGGGCTCCCCGCGGATACGGCGCATGGAGTGACGCCGTCGGTCGCCTGCGCCGGGTAAGCTATCGTCAGAACCAGGATTTGCCGGATTTATGGATTATCAAGATTGAGTAGATGGCGCTGAGCGAGACCGCGATCCTGAAAATCCAATAATCCAGTGAATCCTGCTTCTGACGATGGATTGGGAAAGGCGTGGAACTTTAGCCTTTGAGGGTTGACATCACCGTTATCGCTGTTTATGATAACCAAAATTCCAGTTTGCAATGTGGAAGCGACACCGATACAGGAGGCTAGGAGCGATGGTTACCCTCAACGAACGTCTAGTCACCGTGGATCAAGAACAACCTGTCGGGCTATTGACCGAGCAAGTGGAACGGGATCTGGCTGAAGCATTGACCGAGTTTGGGGCTCACAAGGAAGAAATCGCGCCGGAGCGCGCCTGCCGCATCTCCCCGCCGACCTTGGCGTACGGCGTGCCGATGGCCGGAGTGCGGTATTACAGCTTCGTGCCGGAGACGTAAGGCGGCAGGGCGAGAAGGCGCGGTGATGCGCTCGGGGCGGCCAACCGGTCGCCCCCTCGTCTTTTAACCCACATTGCAATGCCATTTGACAATCTCCGATTAATCAGGTATGATATGACTCGTATCAAGTGATATGCAGATAGCATGAACCAAGGAGGTACGCAACGATGGTTGTCACCAACGAAAAACTCCTCACCAATGAAGAAACCCGGGCTCAGACCGGGTTGCTGGTGGACCGGGTGGAACGGGACATGGCCGACGTGCTGAACGAGCACGGATCCACCAGGTCGGAGGACAAGCGAGAGGCCCGGGTCTTCAGCTTCGGCTACGGTATCCCGATGGCCGGCGTGCGCTACTACTCCTTCACGGAGGACCAGCGGTAAAGCGCGGGGCTGAATCCCCAAAGCCAAACACGGGGGCGACCGATTGGTCGCCCCTCGTCGTTTCATTTTTCCGGGACGGGGTGCCAACCTCGTCCCTTTCAGTTGTCTCCCCTGTAACCGCGGTTGCGGATCTCCTCTTCCATGTGGGCCCGGATGCCGATCAGGGCGGCGGCCCCTTCTCCCACCGCAGCGGCAACCTGCTTGGTGCTGCCGGCCCGGGCGTCGCCCGCGGCAAAAACCCCGTGACGACTGGTCTCCATGCCCGTATCCGTCACAATGAACCCCCGCTGGTCCAGTTCTACGGTGTCCGACAGGAAACCCGTGTTGGGATCGAGCCCGATAAAGACGAACACGCCGGCGGGATGTAACTCCTCCTGCCGACCGGTGGTGAGGTCTTCAACCAGCACTGACGACAAATTGCCATTTCCCCGAAACTCCCGAACCGCGGTGTTCAGACGGATGTCCATCTGCGGGTGGGCCACTGCCTTGTCCTGCAGGATCTGGCTGGCCCGCAGCCGCTCGCCCACTTCCAGCACGGTCACGTGGGAGGCGAACCGGGTGAGGAACAGGCCCTCCTCCACACCGCTGTTGCCGCCGCCCACTACCAACGTGTCCATGTCCCGGTAGAACGGGCCGTCGCAGGTCGCGCAGAAGTGGACGCCAGCCCCGATGAAGTCGTCCTCGCCGGGCACGTTGAGCCGGCGATACCGGGTTCCCGGCGTCAGCAGCAGGGCCGGAGCGCGGTACTCCTGACCTGATTCGGTGGTGATGGTGCGCACTCCACCGGTTTCCGGTCCGGGATCCACCGACGCCACGGTTTGGGCAACGAGGATCTCGACGCCGAAGCGCTCGGCCTGTTCCCGCATACGGTCGGCCAGCTCAGCGCCCGTAATCCCCTCGGCGAACCCGGGGTAGTTGTCGATACGCTCGGTCGAACCAGCCTGGCCGCCGACTCCGCCACGCTCGATTATCAGTGTGTCCATCCCCTCCCGGGCGGCGTAGATGGCAGCCGTCAGACCCGCCGGGCCACCCCCGACGATGATCAGGTCGTAGTAGGAGCGGCTGGCCTGCGGGTTGATGCCGAGACGCGCCGCCAACTCGGCGTTGGAAGGCTCGACCAGGATGGGACCGCCGTCATCGAAAACGATGGTTGGAATGATCTGCCGGCCGTCGTTTAGCTGGCGGACGGTTTCCTGGGCTTCGGGCTCCTGCTCGATGTCCACCCAGCGATAGGGGATGCGGTGCTCCGCAAGGAACTGCTTGGAGCGGCGGCAGTCCGGACACCACAAGGCGCCGTACACCGCCATGCCGGGGGATTGCGTCATGTGCGCACCTCGCTTCGTATCGCCAGAGGACTATCGCCAATGGCGCGCGTTGGGGAAATTATGGTAGCCGGAGCGGGACCGTGGCACTCTCTCAAAGGCGCACGGACGGGTGTTGGATTAGCGGAAACTACTCAGGGTTATCTTCAGTATATGGCGTGCCTTCAGGTTGATCCTGTGGATGGTCCATATCTCGGCCAGACCCTGCCGGCTTGATGCGCCACAAGTCATCGGAAGACTTAAGGGTCTTGCGGAACTCATCCCAACCCGTCGGGTCGGAGTAAGGTGTGGGAGCTTCGCCACGCCAGTAGGCCAACAGGCCGGGGGGCAATTTTTTCCTCAGTTCTTCGGTTATGCGCCCCGGATGCTCGCTGGTTAGGGTACGACGGGCCGTTTCCTCGGCGCGCTTCTTTTTTTCTTCAAAGTTGGGGTCTGGGAGAATGTTGTAGCCCTCCAGGGATTCCGAAAACTCCCGCTCGTATTCATCCAAGTCGTCCGGGAAAGGCCAGTAGTCATCAGGGTCAGGGAGGTTGGATTTGTCATTATTATCGCCGGCCATCGTCGCCTCCGTTCAGCGCAAGTATTGTCGTGTGTACTTCCGACTGGGGTACACGGTCATCAGGGTTTCAACGTCATCGACGCGGTAAAAAGGAACTTCATACGCATAGCCCTCGATGCCGATGATGTACAGGCGCTCTTCAGGATGCTGCACCTGGTTGGGGTGAAGTATGTCGGCCAGAAACCCGCCATGTTGCAAATGATACACCACGTCGTTGAAGGACAGCCCTCTGTTGCGTCGCAGCCATTCGTTCTTCGCGTCGTCCCAAACGTACTCTGGCATAAACGGACTATAGCACCCCCTCCCGGCGCCACTGTCCGATTTCATCCGACCCGAAGCCCAGCTCCGCCAGCACCTCCTCGGTGTGCTCCCCCAGGGCGGGAAGGTTGCCCGGCTCGAGGGGCGTTTCGGTGAAGGTGGCCGGAGGCCCGGCCATGCGCACCGTGCCCAGGTCGCGGTGGTGCACGTCGATAGCCAGTTTGTTGGCCTCCACCTGCGGGTGTTCGAACAGCTCTTCGACGAAGCGCACCGGGCCGGCGGGAACGCCGGCGGCATCCAGCAGGTCCAGCCATTCGCTGTTGGTCTTGCCGCTGAAGATCTCCTCCGCATCGGTCATGAGCTTCGCCCCGAAATCCGCGGCTTCCTGCGAGCGCTGGTCGTAGCCTTCCTCGAAGCGGATATCGTGGATGCCGATCACTTCGAGCATCTTCCGACGCAGCCCGTCGTTCAGACACCCCACCACGATCATGCCGTCGGCCGTCTGGTAGAACCGATAGTAGATGTTGCCGGGAGACTGGAAGTGCTGGGCATCGTAGACTTTCAGCAGGTCGGGGTACGGAGTTCCCGCAGCCCACATGGCGTTCACCGACTCCATGATCTCCGCGTGCGGCGCCTTGTCGATGCCGTCGATACGCACGAAGCGCATGCCCAGCATCAGCAGGCCGGTGCCGAGCAGCGATGCCTCCAGCTTCTGACCCTTGCCCTTCTCACCTGTAGAAGCACCGCGCTCCCGAGCGAACAGCGCGCCGCATACGGCCCAGGCCTGGGCGAGCCCGCAGGCAGTGTCCACCAGGGGGCTGGCTACGATCTGCTGCGGCACGCCGTTTACGACTTTGCCCTCGGCGGTGGCGATGCCCGACATGCCCTGGATGATGATGTCGTAGCCGGGCCGGTAGGAGTCGGGCCCCTCGTGTCCGAAGGCCGATCCCTCGCAGTAGATGATCGACGGGTTGATACCGGCCAGCGTGTCATAGTCGATGCCAAATCGGCCGGCAACGTCGGGCCGGTTGTTGGCCAGGACCACATCGGCCTGTTCGGTGAGGCGGCGCACCACGTCGGCGGATTCCGGCCTGGTCAGGTTCAGCGTCATGGAACGCTTGCCCCGGTTGTAGGCCATGAAGGGCCGGCCGTCGGTGGGCAGCACGGCCTGGGCGTAGCGCCACAGGTCGCCCCAGGGAGGTTCCACCTTGATCACGTTGGCGCCCATGTCAGCCAGCAACATGCCGGCTGTGGGCGTGGCGATCATGGTGGAGAACTCGACAACGTTGATGCCTTCAAGCGGGCCGGCCATGGCGTCACTCCGGGCGGCCGCGGCCGCTGTCGCCGTTCAGGCGATGGCTCATTTCCTCCAGCAGGTCCATGACGCGTGAGGTCATCTGAGCTTGCGCCGCTCGGTCCGCGGCCAACTCGTCGAGGATACGCTGCTGGAAGTCACGGTTTTCCCTGATGGCTTGCTCACGGGCGAGACGTTCCGCCTCCATGGACTGTAAGCGAGCCTGGAGTTCCGCCTCGCGCAACTGGTGGTTGGCCTCAAACTCTTTTTCGCGAGCCTGTTGCTCGGCGACGCGGGCTTGGCGGCTGATTTCCAACTCCTTCTCCCGGGCCTGCAGTTCCGCCTCGCGGAGTTTGCGGTTTTCCTCGCGTTCTTTCTCCCGGGCCTGGCGGTCAGCTTCCCGTTCCTTGCGCGCCTCTTCCTCCCAGTCCTTGCTCTTGAGCAGGGTCCATAATGTCATGAACATATCCAACACTCCAATGAAGCTGGTGGCCGCAAATATTGCGGCCGTGTTGATAATCGCTGCGGTCAAGATTTCGGGAAGCTCACGCCCCCAAAAAGTGTAGATCTGTATGGTGGCGGTCAGCGCAGCCGTGGCGCCCCCGATGGTGAGAATCACATAGGCGATGACCGATATGATGAGAAAAGTCTTCATCGGCAATTATACTCCGGGCAGATTGCGGCTGGCAGACCGACGCCCGTCGCCGATTGCAGCACCGGATTACCGGCCCAGCCGGAACCGCTCCAAGTCCAGCGCCAGCGCGTCGGCGGGAATCATGGCGGCCAACTGCGATAGCCGGTAATCTCCGGACGTACCCTCTTCGTCCAACCACGAAAGTGACGCCACTGCACGTTCGGCGGCAACTCCCTTGGCCTGCACCAGGACGCGGAAATCGCCTAATCCGCCCGGACGGGCCAGGTGCGTCAGCCCGGTTAGCCAATCCCGGGCGTCGTCCCGGGCCGGCGTGGAGGGCACGTCCAGGGCATCGGGGAGTGAACCCTCGGGATGCAGTGGGATCGTGATCCACCCGCCGCCTCCGACCTCCCGCGGCGGCCCATTGCGGCGAATGGCTTGCAGCCCGAGACGCGTGAGAAACCTGCCTTGGGACAACTCCCTCACGGTACTCAGCCCAGCCCGCTCCCCGGCGAGACGAACCGATGTGAAGTCCACCTGGGCCGTGATGTCCTGCCGGCCCGGATCCACCAGTGGCGAATCGGTCTGCCGGTGCGAGCGGTAGGTCACCAGGGTTCCATGGGGCCGTTGCGCCGGGTCGTAGAGATCCACCGCGCTGCGGCCGTAGTCGATGGTGAGGACGAACCCCGTATCCAGCGTCGACGCTACCGACGCGGCCCAATCGTCGAGCAGCAGGCAGATTTCAGCGGTCTGCCCGTCCGCAAGGGTAACTCCCAGGTCGGCCAGGCGCCGCTCCAGCTCCGGAGTTGATGCGTCGCCGGCGACTTCCATCAACTGCCCCTCGTAGCCGTCCGCGACGTCGGACTCGATGCCGACGTAGAGCTCGTGCAGGTGCCCATCCTCCATACGCATCCGATGGACCGGAAGGGCATCCAGCAACTCGTTGGAGATTATGCAGCCGGCGACCTTACGAAAAGGCAGTCGTCGCGCGTCGCCAGCGATTTTCGTGAGTGCCGGATCGCGGGTGTCGCGGACCCCTGGGCGGCGGTCAACCGCTACGTACCGCAGCGAACCGGCAAAACCCTCGGGAAGACGGCTGGCGGCGCTGCATACGTCGCGCCCCAGCAGGCCGTCGCCGGCCCCCGGCTCGATCACGAAGAACGGGTTGGGCCGCTCCAGCAGGCGCCAGAACCGGAACAACTGGACCGCCAGCAACGCCCCGAAGGCGGGATGAACCTGCGGGCTCGTATAATAATCGGCGCCGGCGTCGCTGCGGGTGTAGTAACCGCCGGGCCCGTACAGGGCCCGCGCCATGTACTCGGCGAAGGTGATGGGGCCGTGGCGGGCGATGCGACGGCGGATGGCCCGTTCCGCGACGGTGGGGACGCTCATGTGATCGAGGCCAGAGTCGACACGCATAAGGGCGAATGATCATTCGCCCTCGCACAAGTCAGGTGTTCCGGGTGTTAACGGTACATCGGCTTGAAGAAGCTGTGCAGAAAGTTGTTGCGGTGGGCCCAGGAGTGGGCGCGCTTCAGCACCGTCTCGGGTATGGGTTCGGACCGGCGATGGGTGATGCGCAGGGTTTCGTAGTCGGACAACTCGGGCGGCGCGTCGGCGGTGTAGAGCAACTCGCACCCTTCGCCTTCTGCGAAAAGCTTCAGACTGTCGAAGCCTTTCACCCGCCGGCCTGGGGTCTGGTAGACGTAGAACTCGACACTTCCGACCAGTTCGTCAAAGTGGTCGTTGCCGTTGCCGCGGCCGCCGCCCTGGCGGAGTTGGTCGCGGCCGATGCCGTAGCTGCTCAAGCGTCTGCGTTGCATGAAGACACCACCCGGTTGGTTGCTTAACGTGCACTCCGAAAGTGCGATCAGCCTTCCCGCAGCAGGGCCGGCTTGATGGCGCCGTTCCAGGAGTCGTCCGGGTCCCGCCGCCGCACGGTGTCAATCAGGTCGGCGGCCTCCTTGCCGTGCAGCAACTGGAGGTCCTCGTAGGTCTGCCGCCCGGCGAGCTTGATTATCGATTCCCGCAAAGCTTCAACGTAGGGAACCACGTCGCGGGATGCGGACAGGCTTTCGTGGCGTACCCTGACGTTTTCCAGCTGCTCGACCCAGTCGATCTGGCGTTCCACCTGATCGAAGGGGTCATCCTCCGGTTCCGGAGTTGGCGTCATGGTCGTGGTCATGACCGGGACCTCCCTGTTATTGGAGTTGCGGTTCTGTCGTTATGGATAGATCGCCCAGCCGACCCGGTCGGTGCTGGCGTGGAAGAAATGGCCGTCGGTGGAGGTGACGAAGACGTCGCTGAGATCCGGGCCGCCGAAGCACACGTTGGTCGGTCGCGTCGCGGCGACGGGATGGGTCTCTATGACCCTGCCCGTGGGCGAGAAGACGTACAGCATCGGTCCGGGGCCGCCAGTGGGCCAGCCGGCGGTGGCGATGATGTTGCCGTCGGCATCGAGGCACATGCCGTCGATTCCCCGGTGCACCCGGTTGGCGTCGCGTCCGAAGGTGTGCAGCGTGGTGTAGGTGCCCAGGGTGCCGTCGGCGTTGATGGGGTAGGCGCGAAGCTCACGGTCGATCTCGATCCGGTCGCTGTTGCTTTCGGCGACGTACAGGGTGTTGCCGTCGGGTGACACCAGGATGCCGTTGGGCATGGTGGTGTCGTAGGTGGAGCGGACGGTCTGGTAGGAACCGTCGGCCTGGGGCACGGCGCACAGCACCGAGCGATTGTCCAGTTGCTCGACCTCGTGGGGATCGATGTTGCCGGTGTTCCACGGGTTGGTGAACCAGATACGGCCCTGGGAGTCGATGGCCAGGTCGTTGGGAGTGTTCAGCGGTACCCCGTCCAGGTTGTCGGCAACGGTGACCATGCTGCCGTCCGGATCGAAGCGGACAATCGCCCGACCATTCTGGCAGCAGCCGAACAGCCGGCCCTGGGAGTCGAAGGCCAGTCCGTTAGTGCGATTGGTGTTTTCGCGGTAAACGGAGAAATCTCCCGACTTGGGGTTATAGGCATATATTCTGCTGGCATGGATGTGTGTGAAAAGTATCACTTCTCCGTTCCATGCCGGCCCTTCGGTGATGCCACCCGGGGGGTCTTCAAAGCGATTGAGGAGGCTGAAACGCCACGACATAATGGCCAACTCCTTGGGTCCGTCGCGCTTGGGAAATGTGAGTGGATGGCAGCGACGCTAACGCCGGCCGATTGTAGCAGGCGACCCCCGGCCCGGCAACGGCGGCCGTTCCCCACGGTACCCGGTTTTGACGACGGGGGTAGTTTTACATCGATGCACAGGATGGACAGGAAGTAGCGTTCGAATTTGAGTGGTTTAACTTCTCGTCATTCCGGCGAAAGCCGGAATCCAGTGGCTTAAATCGTTAGATTCGTTGCGGGAATCAAGCGTCTGGCGGTGTATGGACTCCGGCTTTCGCCGGAGTGACGGGTCTGTAATTGCATATGCGAGAGCCCTGCCGTCGCGGTTGTGCGAGGTTGACGCACATCTTGGGCGGACTGCATACTCGTGCGCACCAGCCGATTCGTGCTGCGAACTCAACCATCGCCAGCCGGACCTCTCCTGCCGATCTGCGCCAACCGCAGCTTTGTGCCGGGCAACGGGCCGCGATCCTGGCAAACCGGAACCCAAACGGCCAAACGGGGAGGTGAACCGTGGCAGGACCATGTACAGGCCTGACCGTCCTGGATTTCTCGCTGGGGATGCCGGGGGCACTCTGCACCCTGGTGTTGGCCGACTATGGGGCCGAGGTGATCAAGGTCGAGCCTCCGGGCGGTGACCCGTTCCGCTTCCAGCCGGCCTGGATTTCGTGGAACCGGGGCAAGAAAGGCATCGTGCTTGACCTCAGTACCGACGAGGGGCGCGAGCAGGCCATCCGGTTGGCCGCCGAGGCCGATGTCCTCGTCGAGTCCTTCCGTCCCGGCGACATGGCGGACTGGGGCCTGGATTACGATGCCCTGTCTCAGCTCTACCCGCGACTGGTCTACTGCTCTATCACCGGCTTCGGGCAAAAGGGACCGCTCCGCCGGGTGCAAGGATACGAGGGCGTTGTCGCGGCCAAGGCCGGTCGCATGCTCAACCTGGAGGGACAACCCAACCGCGACGGCCCGGTCTATTCGGCAGTGAACACCGGCAGTTGGCACGCCAGTCAGGCGGCGGTGCGCGGCATCCTGGGCGCCCTGCGCGTGCGGGACCTGTCGGGACACGGGCAGTGGGTCCAGACCAGCATCGTCCAGACCCTGGCTTCGCCCCACGACAACAACGTCGGCGACGGCGGGCTGGTGAACATGCAACTCCGGCGCCGCGACCCGGAGCGGTTTCCTGCGCGACCCCGCGGCCGGGGTCTTTCGTCCATCGGATACGTTCCCGTGCGCACCAGGGAAGGCGCGTGGCTGCAACACGCCAACCAGCGGGTGCCGCACATCCAGGGGCATCTCAAGGCCATCGGCCTCGGCCCCCTGCTGGAGGATGAGCGCTTCGCCAGGGTTCCTGCCCTGAATTTCGAGAACCAGGAACTTTTGCGCCGGGAGATACTGGAGAAGCAGGCGGAGAAGACCGCCGACGAATGGATGGAGATTTATCTCGAGGACGGCAACATCGCCGCCGAGCCTTATCGTACCAGCGTCCAGGCCATGGACCATCCCGCCGTGGTCGCCAACGGCACGGTGGTCACCATCGATGACCCCCGCGTCGGCCCCATGCGCACCCTAGCCCCGCTGGTCGACCTGAAGGAAACGCCGGGCGAACCCAGCGGACCGGCCCCGGACGTGGGGCAGCACAACGCCGAAGTGCTGGGACGCCTCGGGAATTCCCCATCCGCGCGTACCGCCTCCACCGAGGCGAACGGCGCGGATACGCCGCCGCACCCGCTGGCCGGAATCACCGTCCTCGACCTGGCGACGATTCAGGCCGGACCCTACGGCGCTGCGCTCCTGGCGGACCTGGGAGCGCGGGTGATCAAGGTCGACGCCACCGACCGCCGGTTGGACGAAGGGCGGCGCTCCACTGCGGTGGCAGTCGCCGACGCGCGGACCTACGCCGGCAAGGAAGGCATTCAGATCGACCTCCAGACCCCCGAGGGCAAGGAGATCATCCACAAGCTCATCGCCCAGGCCGACGTTCTCTCGCACAACTTCCGCCTGGGCGTACCCGAGCGCCTCCAGGTTGACTGGGAGACCTGCCGGAAGATAAACCCCCGCCTGATCCACGTCTGGATGGCGACCTACGGCGAGCACGGGCCCCACGCGCGCCGTCCGGGCGCACACCCCATCCCCGGCGCCATCATGGGCGGCGCCATGCGTCAGATGGGCCGGGGCATGCCCCCGCCTCCGGAACAGATGATGGATGTCGAGGAGACCGTTGAGGCGACTCGCTGGCTCATGAAGTCCAACTGGGGGCCGGACCAGAACACCTCGCCGGCGGTGGCCACGGCCGTCATGCTGGCCCTGCGGGCGCGCGAAACCACCGGCATGGGCCAGCCCGTGCAACTCACTATGCTCAACGCCAATGCCTGGACCAACGCCGACGAGTATTACGACCACAAAAACCGCCCTCCCATCACCCTGCCCGACAAAGACATCCACGGCCTGCACGCCCTGTATCGCCTGTACCGGTGCCGGGAAGGCTGGGTGTTCCTGGGCTGTCTGTTCCAGGACGAATGGGAGGCTTTCTGCCGCGTTGTGGAACGGGCGGATCTCCTGGCCGACCCGCGCTTCGCAACACCGGAAGCGCGACAGGCCAACGACGATGCCCTGGTCGCTGAAATCTCTGCGATCTTCGCCGGCGCCGGCGCCGCCGAGTGGGAGGAGTTGCTGACTGCTGCTGACGTCGGCTGTGTCCAGGCTGACGAAGCCGTGGAGGGAGATTTTTACGCCGACCATCCCCACGCCCGGGCGAACGATCTGAGTGTCGAGGTCGAGCACCCGTACATCGGTAAGTATCGCCGTTATGGAGGGCTGGTCGAGTTTTCCCTTACCCCCGGTATCTACCGGACCTCCAGCCAAATCGGGCAGCACACCAGGCCCCTGCTTCGTGAACTTGGATACGCCGACCAGGAGATCGAGGAACTGGGCACCCGCGGCGTCGTGCAGTGGGCGGACCCGTCGGCGGGCGGGGAGCCGTAGGCGTCAACGCGAAGGAAGGCAATAATTGGCAGTACTGGTCAGTTTCGACATCGACGGAACCCTGGAAGCCGGGGACCCGCCCGGGCCAATCACCATGGGCATGGTCCGGAAGGCACAGGCTCACGGGTGCATCATCGGCAGCTCATCAGACCGCCCGCTGCCGGTGCAGCAATCCATATGGGACCGGCACCGCATCGAGGTGAGCTTTATCTCGCACAAGCAGGACCTTCCCGATGTCAGGTCGCGCTTCCGGGCCGATGAGTACTACCATATCGGCGATACCGAGATGGACCGACAGCTCGCTCTGGAAGCCGGCTTCCATTTCATCTGGATGGATGCCGGAATTAGCGAGCCGTGGATCAACAACGGGACCGGCCAGGGTTAGGCGCCCAATATCGACTCGCAAATATCTATGGTCAAATGGGTCGCTTTGCATATAATCCGCGCAGACGATGCCGCCATCCGCAATGCGCGGAGCGCGCGACCCGTAGGAGGGGAGAACCATGTCGACGATTCCAGGGCTGGAGAGACCCGGTCCGGTGCCCAATGATCTGACCCAGCCTTTCTGGGATGCTTGCAACGAGCGTCGCCTGGTCCTGCAGAATTGCACCGTCTGCCCGCGGATGCACTATCCGCCCGCCCAGCGGTGCGACCAGTGTGGCTCCGCCGACAACTTCGAGTGGAAAGAGGTTGAGGGCAAGGGCCACATCGACGTGTACATGGTGATCCGCGACTCCCGCATCCGCGGCTTCCGGTCGGCGCAGCCCATCAACTTCGCGGTGATCACCCTGGACGAGGACCCGGGCATCAACTTCCTGTCCAACCTGCCGGGCACGCCCCCGGGCGAGGTTCCCGTTGGCGCTCCGGTCGAGCTGATATTTGAGGAAACGAGCACCGGCCAGTTGGTCCACGAGTGGCGGGTGGTCACCTAGCGCATGTTGACATTTTCCGTCATTCCGGCGAAAGCCGGAATCCATTGAGTTTGAGCATAGATACTCTCGAGATGCTAGGCTTGTTTGGAACACTGGATTCCGGCTCAAGGCCGGAATGACGGTATGGGGTTTCAAAACGTCAACACAACCTAGGTCGCTCGCGTCTTTACGAAATACGGAAAACAGTGCCGAGGGCACAGGGGGCTGATATGGTTAGCGACAGGAGTTGGATGCGACTTCAGGAAGGGATGGGGCTCTGGGAGCACCGGGGCAAAGTCGCCGTGGTCGGTTGGGGACAGTCCCACATCGACCGGCGTTGGGACGGCGTCACCATGGACCGGAGTTGCGGCGGCCTGACCAAGGAGGCCTGCCTGAAGGCAATCGCCGACGCCGGCCTATCCCTGGACGACATCGACGGGCTCATCACCAGCCCGGAGACACGCGCCGAGCAGACCTGGGCGCCGCGCCCGTACTTTGACCCGCCCTACGACACCGAGGACGGCCTGACCTACGCTTCGGCCGAGTGGATTGAGCGGGAGTTGGGGCTCAAGAACATACAGTATCGGGTGTCCGATGCGCCCTACATCGGGCCGATGATGGGGCTGGCTGCCCAGGCGGTGGGCGACGGCCGGTGCGAGACCGCCCTGGTGTGGTACCCGATGGTCAACCTCGCCGGACGCTACGGGCACAACAATCCCGCGAACAACAGCGAGGAGGCGCCCGGGCCCAGCGCGTTCACCCTGCCGTGGGGTTACCAGAGCGGCGCCATGTTCAACAACCTGGTGATCTTCCAGCAGTACTGCAAGAAGTACGGCACGTCCCACGACGGACTGGCCGATCTCTGCCTGAACCTGCGCCGCAACGGGCTGATGACTCCCTGGAGTTACTACGCGCTGCACGAGCCCTACCAACTCACCCGCGAGGACTACCTGAGCGGTCGCGTGATCGAGGAACCGCTGGTGATCTACGACTGCGACCGCCCGGTCAACACCTGCGCCGCCTTCATCTTCACCACCGCCGAACGCGCCAAGGACCTGCGGCAAAAGCCCATTTACGTGCTCAACCACGCCCAGACCGGCGGCCGGGGCCGGAGCACCATGTCGACACTGGAAGAGCACCAGGAGGCCGTAGCCAGCCTGGCCCGGAGGATGTGGGAGGGTTCGGGCCTCGGCCCCGACGATGTCGACGTCTTCAACCCCTACGACGGCTATCTCACGTTCACGCAACAATTCCTCGAGGGATTCCAGTGGCACGGCGTGAAGCTGGGAGAGGCCCACGATTTCTACGCCGACGACATACGGGTCGAAGGGCCGCATCCCTTCATGTCCAGCGGCGGCAACAACGGAACCGGCCGGACTCGCGCCTGTCTCTTCTCGGACAGCCTCGAGCAGCTCCGCGGGACGGCGGGCGCGCGGCAGGTAACGGTGCGAGCCGAGACCGCCCTGGCCGGCTGCAACACCCCCGACAGCAACGGGTTCATCATGTTCAGCAAGTCGCCGGACTAGAACTCGTCCGAGCGTAGCAAATTGATCGCTCGGCGGCGCGTCTCTGAACTACGACCAGCCGCCGGGCGTTTTCATGCCCGCTCGCCAATGGGCGGGCAGTGAACGATGCGCCACGCGCAAGCGGACCGTCTGATGGGTCCCTCAGTTTTGCGAGCCTTGAAACCCCGTTAGCTCGCCACCGGGCTCAACCCCCTTGGCCTGGGCCAGCACTTTGAAGTCGCCGTATTCGTCCGGGTCCACCAGCGTCATCATCGCGATACGGCTCAGCTCGGCGCGCGCGGCGGACAGGCCCTGCGTCTCCAGGTCGTCCAGAAACCCGTTGAAGCCGAGGTTCTCCAGGAACCGGCGCTGTAGCGTGTAGCCCACGGTTTCCAGTCCGTCCCGTTCACCCAGCCGCATGAGCGACGTGAAATCCACCTGGCAGGTGATGTCCTGTTGCCCGATATCCTGGTATGGGTCGCCGCCGATGGCGTGGCGGTTGAAACAGACCAGCGTGCCTTGAGAATTTCCCGGCGAATAGAGGTCCTCGGCCAGTTCACCGTAGTCAATCGTGAGCACGAACCCGCGATCCAGTGCCCCGTAAACCTGGCCGATCCAGTCCTCCATCGCCAGGTTTGCCTCGCCCTGGTATCCCTCGGGCAGAGCCAGGCCCAGGCCGTCCAGCCGGGCTTCAAGTCGTGGCGTTGACGGCTTACCCAAGACTTCGACGAATTTCGCCCCGGCCGTCGTGACGAATATCTCCCTGAGTTGTCCGTTCTCGATGGCGAACCGGTGCACCGGAAAGTTGTCGATCAGCTCGTTGCAGAGGATGCAGCCGACGATGTTTCGGAACGCGCCAAGTCCTGATCCTCTGACTCGCTGAATTCCCACAAGCGTATCCGGATGGTCAAACGTGCCACCAGGTGATTGAGTCCATCCGGGCTCGTAGTCCGCTGCCACGTAATACAGTGCCTTGGCGAACCGGTGCGTCGTGCGCCGGCACGCGTCCATGATGGATCGGGCCAACGAGCCGTCACCGGAACCGACCTCGATCACGTGGAAAACCGGTGGCTCGCCCAGTATCTGCCACATCTGCTCCAGTTGCCGGGCGATCAGGGCGCCGAAAACCGGGTGACTGGTGGCAGACGTCCCGAAGTGTGCGCTGATCCGGTCGCCCCGGGCCGAATAAAAGCCTCCACGCGGCGAATACAGGCAGGCTTCCATGAACCGGGCGAAGGTGATCCGTCCATCCTTTTGGATCAGTTCTCTGATTTCCTGCTCAACCGCTGATACCAACGTCATCTCCCCAGCCGGCCAAAAACTCCTGACGGCTTCGCGCAAGTGTCCCCTCGACACGCCCCGTTGCGCAAGGGGATAATCGCCCCAACGGGCATCCGCCGGGGCGATTGGCAAGAGATCCCTGGCGAGTGCAGACCCCGAGCGGGAGGTGTGACAATGACGACCAGCGAAACGCGGCAGGACCAGGCCCCGGCCCCCTACGTCCCCCAGGAGCTACTCGGCGCCGTGCGCTGGCGTTGCATCGGCCCGCCCCGGGGCGGCCGGGTGGTGGCGGTCGCCGGCGATCCGGTCAATCCCATGGTCTTCTACTTCGGCGCGTGTGCCGGCGGGGTGTGGAAGACTACCGACGGCGGCACCTACTGGGAGAACGTGTCCGACGGTTTCTTCAACACCGCAGCGGTGGGCGCCATCGCCGTCGCGCCCTCCGACCCCAACGTCATTTACGCCGGCATGGGCGAGGCGTGCATCCGGGGCGACGTGACCTACGGCGATGGGGTGTACCGGTCCACCGACGGCGGGCAGACCTGGACCAACGTGGGCCTTTCCGACACCCGGCACATCGGCCGGGTGCGGGTGCATCCCGCCAACCCGGACCTGGTGTACGTGGCGGCTCTCGGACACGCCTATGGCCCCAATAACGAGCGGGGCGTTTTCCGTTCCCGGAACGGGGGAGACTCCTGGGAACTCGTACTGCATCGCAGCGAGGACGCCGGCGCAATCGATCTGTCCATGGACCCCAACAACCCGCGCATCCTTTACACCTCCATCTGGGAGACCCGCCGCACCCCGTGGAGCCTCATCAGCGGCGGCCCAGGGAGCGGCATCTTCAAATCCGTGGACGGCGGCGACACCTGGACGGAGATCACCGACAACCCCGGCCTGCCCGGCGGCCTCAAGGGCCGCATCGGCGTCGCCGTTTCCCCCGCCAAATCGGGCCGGGTCTGGGCCACCATCGAGGCCGAAGACTGCGGAGTCTACCGTTCCGACGACGGAGGTGACACCTGGGAGTTGGTCAGCGACGAACGCGACCTGCAAGGCCGTCCCTGGTACTACCAGCACATCTTCGCCGACCCGCAGGACGCGGACACTGTATGGATCCTCAACTACCAGTGCTGGAAGTCCGTGGACGGCGGGCGCAACTTCAGCCGCGTCACCACGCCCCACGGCGACGATCACGACCTCTGGATCGACCCTAACAACCCGCTGCGGATGATCGAGGGCAACGACGGCGGCGCCTGCGTCAGTTTCAACGGCGGGGAGACCTGGTCCAGCATCTACAACCAGCTCACCGCCCAGTTCTACCACCTGACCACGGACAACCGCTTTCCCCACCGGGTGTACGGCACCCAACAGGACAACACCGCGATCTCCGTCCCGTCCCGCACGCACAAGGGCGCCATCCCTTGGGGCGACTGTTACGTGGTGGGCAACTCCGAGAGTGGCTACATCGCCCTGCATCCGGATGATCCCGACACTGTTATCTCCGGAGCCATCGGAAGTTCCGCCGGCGGCGGCGGCAACCTGCTGCACTACGACCACGCCACCGGCCAGGTGCGGATCATCACGGTGTGGCCGGAGCTCTACACCGGCTGGGGCGCGAAAGACATGAAGTACCGCTTCCAGTGGACCTATCCCATCATGTTCTCGCCCCACGACCCGCAGACCCTGTACGTGGCCGGCAACGTGGCGTTCCGCTCCACGGACCTGGGCAGCAGCTGGGAGGCCATCAGCCCGGACCTGACCCGCCACGACCCGTCCACACTGGAACCCTCCGGCGGCCCCATCACCAAGGACACCTCCGGCGCCGAGGTCTACGCGACCATCTTCGCTTTTGTGGAATCTCCCCACCAGCAGGGTGTCTTCTGGGCCGGCTCCGACGACGGCCTGGTGCATATTTCCCGCGACGGCGGCACGACGTGGGGCGCGGTCACGCCCGACGGCCTGCCGGAGTGGACGCTCATCTGCATGATTGAGGTTTCTCCCCACGACCCGGCCACGGCCTACATCGCGGCCACGCGCTACAAGCTCGACGACACCCGCCCGATGCTCTACCGGACCACGGATTACGGCCAGACCTGGACATCGATAACCGCCGGCCTGCCCGACGACGACTACACCCGGGTAGTGCGCGAAGACCCCACCCGCCCCGGCCTGCTCTACGCCGGCACCGAGACGGGAGCGTACGTGTCATTCGACCAGGGAGACTCCTGGCAGCCGTTGCGGGCTAACTTGCCCGTGGTTCCCGTGTACGACCTGGCGATCAAGGACGACAACCTGATCGCCGCCACCCACGGGCGCTCCTTCTGGATCATGGACGACCTGACCCAATTGCGCCAGCTTGCGCCAGCCCTGGCCGACCAGCCTATCGTCCTGCTGCAACCCCGGGACACCTACCGGGTCCGGTCGCCCTTCCGGGACCGGAAGCCGAGCCCCGGCAAGATGTACCGCGCCGGCCTGGGCGCCGACGTTACCTACAGCGAGTCGTTGGGGCCGGCGGGCCAGACCGTGCGCAAGATGTGGGACGCCGGGGAAAACCCGCCCGACGGCGCGATGATCCACTACTGCCTGCAAGAAGCGCCCGAGGAGCTGACCCTCACCATCCTCGACGAGGCCGGGGAGGTCATCCAGAGTTTCTCCAGCAAACCACCGGAAGCCGGTGCGGATGCCGCGGAGCCCCGGGCGCCGGCCCAACCGGGCATGAACCGCTTCGTGTGGAACCTCCGCTATCCGGACGCCCGCAAGGTGCCCGAGGACAAGACCACCGAGGACGCGGTTATCGGCCCCCTGGCTTCGCCCGGCGAGTACCAAGTGTCGTTGCGGGTCGGCGACGATGTCCAGACCCAGACCTTCCGCATCGTTAAGGACCCCCGCGTGGGGGCCACTCAGGAAGATTTCGACGCCCAGTTCAAGTTCCTGATCGAGATCCGCGACAAGGTGTCGGAAACTCACGACGGCATCAACCAACTACGCCGGGTCCGCCAGCAGGTGGACCAGTGGGTCAGTCGCTCCGAGGGGCATCCCTCAGCGGAAGCGGTGGGAGATGCGGCCGCGTCGGTGAAGGAGAAATTGGGTCAGATCGAAGAGCAACTCATCCAGTCAGCGTACCGCGGCGCCCGGGATCGGCTGAACCTGCCGGCGCGGCTCAACCGCAAGCTGGCGGAAGTCACCGCGGTGGTCGCTGCTGCCGATTTCGCGCCTCCCCAGCAGGCGTACCAGGTCTTCGACTACCTCTCCGGCGAGATCGACCAACAACTGGCGGCGTTGCAGCAGGTTGTGGATGAGGACGTGGCCCAGTTCGCCAACCTGGTGCGCGACCTGGACATACCGACCATCGCAACGTAGGTGCGTCGAACCGCTCCGCACACCGCAACTGTGCACGCCACCCGTTTGCCACCATGCCTACGGGTGGCGTGGCAAATCAGTCGTCGAGCAGGATGTACACCGCGCCCGATGGCGACAGGTCGTGGTGGGAGTGCCCCTTGCCGGTTACATCCTCCATCAGCCGGATATCTCCGGCTCGGAGTACGCGTTTGGAGCCGTCGCTGGCCCCGATCTCGACCTCGCCGGAAAGGTGAATGATCAGTCGTCGCTCCGGCAGGGGATGAAAGTCCATCTGCCGTGATCCGTCAAACTCCTGGACGCGCACCTCGGACACGTTGATCAGCGCCCCCAATTCGGGGTGCTCCTCCAGGTTCAGATCCTCGATGTGGCTCTCGCCGTCGGCGTCCGAAAATACTCGATAGATTGCCATTTTGCCCCCTGAATGATCGTCGATGTTTCGTTCCTCGTGCTTCGCCAGTCTAGCACTGCCGAAGTCGTCGCCGTGCCCAGTTTGCCGGGAGGAAACGTCAGAAGCAGGATTTTCAAGATTCAGGGATTATCAGGATTGGAACCGTTCCGTGATGGAGATCTCCCAATCCTGACAAATCATAAAATCCCGAAAATCCTGCTTCTGACGATTTACGAAAGGGGGTATTTTGACAATCCCAACGCGGATAGTTAGCATCGCATTCACGATGCCGGAATTCTTCAACGTGTTGCCTCCTGAGGAAGCGTTGGCGTTGCTCCTGGATCTCCTTCCGGAGCGACCGGCGACGGGGGCCTGCCCGGTGGAAACCGTCGACGCGTTGGGAAGGGTCGTCGCCACGGAAATTCCGGCGCCGGAATCGCTCCCCGCCTTTCCCCGCTCCACCATGGACGGCTACAGCGTGCGCGCGGCGGACACCTACGGAGCCAGCGACGGACTGCCGGCCTGGTTCACGCTGGTGGGCGAGGTGCCCATGGGATGCGCACCCGACGTCAGCCTGGAAGTCGGCGAGGCGGCGGTGGCCTACACCGGCGGAATGCTGGCGGGGAACGCCGATGCCGTGGTCATGGTGGAGCACACCCAAGCCATTGACGAGCACACCATCGAGGTGATGCGGCCGGTGGCTCCCGGCGAGAACGTTGCCCAGCCGGGCGAGGATGTCGGGGCGGACGAAATGGTTTTGCCGGCGGGGCACGTGATCCGACCCCAGGACGTCGGCGCGCTGCTCGCGTTGGGCATCGAGCGAATCAAAGTGGCCCGACGACCCCGGGTGGGCATCCTGTCCATGGGTGATGAGGTGGTCCCCCCGGGCGCGACCCCCGGCCCGGGACAGGTGCGGGATATCAACACGTACACCGTCGCAGGGCAGGTTACCGCCGCCGGCGGGATTGCGCTTCCTCTGGGCCTGGTGGGCGACGACTACGAGGAACAACTGGTCGCCGCGCGGCAGGGATTGGCTCAATCCGACATGCTGGTGCTGTCGGCGGGAAGCTCGGTCAGCGCCCGCGACCGGACGGTGGACATCGTCGCCGAGCTTGGCGAACCCGGGCCCCTGGTGCACGGGCTAGCGCTGCGTCCCGGCAAGCCGGCCATCGTGGGCCTGTGCGACGGCAAGCCGGTCATCGGGTTGCCGGGCAACCCGGTGTCGGCCATGGTGGTGAGCAGCCTCCTGTTACGGCCGACGGCGTACCGCCTCATGGGTTGCGTCCATCCGCCCCCGCCGGCGGAACGGGCGGCAATTCTGGCGCAGGATATCCCATCGGCCGCCGGGCGCGAAGACTACGTGCCGGTGCGCTTGTTGGGTAGCGGCAACGGGATGGTGAAAGCCCATCCCGTGTGGGGCAAGAGCGGCTTTATCTTCACGTTGGTGCGGGCGGACGGGTTGGTGAGGGTGCCGGCGGACGCGGGCGGAATCTATGCCGGTGAGCCGGTTCAGGTACGGGAGTTGTGAGCCGATGGAGGACCCGACACCGCACCGGTCACACCGTCGCTACTTCCTGCAGGATATTCCCCTGGAAGAAGCGACGGCCCGCTGGTTCGACGCCCTGAACCGGGCCGGAGCCCTGGGCCGGATGCCCGCCGTGGATACCCCGCTGACCGCTCCCGACATCGTGGGCCGGGTTACCGCCTGGCCGGTTTGGGCCGTTGCGTCGTCGCCCCACTACGATGCCGCCGCGATGGACGGCATTGCCGTGCGTGCGGCCGACACCGTCGGAGCCACCGAGGCACGGCCGACGGCTTTGGCGGTGGGCAGCCAGGCCGTGTGGGTCGATACCGGAGACCCCATGCCGGTGGGCATGGACGCCGTGGTGATGATCGAGCACGTGCAGCGTGATCCGGAGGATCCGGGTACGGTCAAGGTTTCCGATCCCGTCGCGCCGTGGCAGCACGTCCGGCCGCTGGGCGAAGACATCGTGGCCACCGAGTTGGTGCTGCCGGAAAACCATCGCATCACCCCCGCCGACCTGGGAGCCTGCGCCGCCGCCGGCCTCACCACGGTTCCGGTGCGCCGTCGTCCCCGGGTGACGATAATTCCCACCGGGGATGAACTGGCGCCCATCGGCGCGCCGCGAAAGCCGGGCGACATACCGGAGTTCAACTCGCTAATCCTCGCCGCCCTGGTCCGCCAATGGGGTGGCGAGCCCGTGGTGTGCGACCCGGTGCCGGACGATTTTGAAGTCATCCGTGAAGCCGTTTCCTCGGGCCTGCAATCGTCGGACGTGGTTGCCATCAACGCCGGTTCCTCCGCCGGCGATGCGGACTACACCGCCTCTGTGATCGAATCGCTGGGCAGCCTGCAGGTGCATGGCATCGCCGTTCGTCCCGGGCATCCGGTGGCGCTGGGCGTGGCAACCTGCAAACCGGTCATGGGGTTACCCGGCTACCCCGTATCGGCGGCCCTGACCGCGGAACTGCTGTTGATGCCGCTGCTGGAACGGTTGCTGGGGTCGTCTATGCCCGCGCGCCGCCGGATCCGCGCGAACATCACCCGCAAGGTGGTGTCGCCCACCGGCGAGGATGAATTCCTGCGCGTCGCGGTGGGGCGGGTGGGAAACAAGATGATCGCGACACCGGTGCAGCGGGGCGCCGGCGTGGTCATGTCCCTGGTCCGGGCCGACGGCATCGTGCGGATACCCAGGCACACCGAGGGAATGGACGCCGGCGCCCAGGTGGAGGTAGAACTGCTCCGCCCATTGGAGGAGGTGGAGAACACCATCGTCGCCATCGGCAGCCACGACCTGGCGTTGGACCTCATGCGCAGCTTCCTGCGGCGTGGTCATCCCTCGGTAAACCTGGCGTCGGCCCACGTGGGCAGCCTCGGCGGGCTGCTGGCGTTGCGGCGCGGCGAAGCCCACGTCTCCGGCTGCCATCTGCTGGACACCGAGACCGGTGAGTACAACACGTCCTACGTCCGCCGCTACCTGCCGGATACGCCCGTCGCCATCGTCCGCCTGGTGGGGCGCACCCAGGGCCTGATGACGGCCCCCGGGAACCCGCTGCGCATCACGGAACTCGAAGACCTGCTGCGGCCCGAGGTCAGGTTTGTCAACCGCCAGCGGGGATCGGGCACCCGCGTATTGCTGGATTACCGCCTCCAGCAGATGGATGCGGCGCCCGACGATATCATCGGATACCAGCGCGAGGAATACAGTCACCTTGCGGTGGCGGCAGCCGTATCGGGCGGGTCGGCCGACGCCGGTTTGGGCGTCCTTTCCGCGGCCCGCGCCCTGGAACTGGAATTCGTTCCCCTGTTGAATGAGGAGTACGATTTGGTCATCCCCGTGGAACATTACGCAAGCGGTCACCTCCAGCCTATGCTCGATTTGCTCAACGCTCCCGATTTCAGGCAGGCGGTTGATGCCCTGGGCGGTTACGATGTCTCGCGTATGGGCGAACTGCGGACGATGCAGCCATGACCGGTCCTCATAACCAGCGCATAGCCCGTCGCGCTGCCGAACTGGACGCCCAACTCGGGGCTAGCGGCGGCAACCATTCGGACACCCTGCGCGCACAGCACCGGCTGGCCCACGCCTACCGCGCCGCCCGTCGGTTCGACGAGGCGCTGCGCTGGTTCAACCTCGCCGCGGAAGGCAGCGCGCGGGTGCATGGGCCGGATCACCTCGAAACGCTGCGCTACCGGAGCAGCTTGGCCAATTGTCACTACGCTGCCGGGCACACCGACGTGGCCATCGAAATGTTCGCCTCGTTGTTCGAGGCGCGCCGCGCCGCATTGGGCGAGAACCATCCTGATACCCTGCGCAGCCGGGGGAGCCTGGCCAACGCGTTGCAAGCGGTCGGTCGGCACGACGAAGCGGCCACGCTGCACCTGCGAAACGCCGGCGACCGCGCCGAGACGCTGGGTCGCCAGCATCCGTCCACCGAGGCCAGCCTCCGCAATCTCGCCAGGGCCACGCGGGACGCCGGCGCGGACACGGCCTGACCTTGGCAGCCAGGGAAGCAGCCAGCGGATTATCCGATCCCCAGCGACCGGGTTCCGAAGCCACCACGTCGCCGCGGGCGTGGTCTGTGCTGCTCCTGAACCGGACCCACCAAAGCACGGTGGTGCTGTCCTCCTACGGGCTCGGGTTGTTTCTCCCCTTTGTGCAGGCGGACCTGGATCTCAGTTACCTGGAGATAGGCATTCTGCAAGCCGTCTGGTGGGGCACGCCGGCGGTGCTGCTGGTCCCCTTCAGCCTGCTTTTCGCGCGATTCAATCCGAACCGACGGGTGTTGGCCGCGTTGGCGCTCATGGCGCCTTTCCTGTTCAGCCAGGGCCTGGCCACCGGCTTCTGGACCCTGTTGGCGTCCCGCTTCCTGACGGTGCTGGTCCACGCGTCCATGGCCCCGGCGCGGCCGCTGCTGTTGCGCTGGTGGGCCGCGCCTCGTCAGTACTCCCAGGTGTCGTCCATCGGCCTGTCCATGCACTCCACCTTCATGGCGGCGGCCCTGACCTTCGGGCCAATCATCATCGTGGTGCTGGACAGCTGGCGACGGGCCTACTTCGTTCAGGGCGCCATCATGGCGGCGCACCTGCTGGTGTGGGCCGCGCTCACCTGGGGCGCGAGGGAGTCCGCCCAGGGCCCGGAGGATGCGGTCACAGCCGTGCCGGACCCGGACGCCCCAACGGATACCGATCCCCATCAGGACCCGAACGCACGGCCGCCCTTGGTCCGCTCGTTGATCTCCTATCCCCACGCCTGGTTGCTGGGAGTGGTCATGCTGTGGCTGTCGGCGTCCTGGACGACGATCCTGACCTTCCTGCCCACCATCCTGGAGCAGCACCGGGGCATCGAGATTACATCGGGCAGCGTGCTGTTCGGTTTCCTGTACTACGTCCTGATACCGGGGGCGTTGGTGGGCAGTTGGATTTTCAATCACATCACGAACCGGCGACTGATGGTGCTGTTGCCGGCTGCGCTGAACCTGGTCGCCACGGTGGGCGCGGTTTTGTCCGGCAACGTGGTGATTGCAGCCCTGGCCCTAACCGGGATGGGGATCGCCTGGGTGTTCGTTCCGGCCATGGAAATACTGCCCTTCGAGTTTCGAAACGTCCGGACGCGAGAGGTGTCGGTGCTATCGGGGTTGGTGCAGACCTTCGGAGCGGTGGGCTTCGGCGCCGGCCCGGTGATCGCCGGGGCGTTGGCCCAGATGTCCGGGTCCCTGGTCATCGGTGTGCTGGCCGTGGGTGGAATGACCGCCCTGGGGGTGGTCGCCGCGGCGCTGCTGCCTCGCAGCTTTGGCAGTGAGACACCGCCCCGCAGCAACCGAGCTTGACATGTTTATGACGATATACGATTGGAGGAAGTGAAATGACCACGCCCTTCACGGACGACGAAATTGACGCACTTGGCGAACGGCTACGGCAAGGCATTACCGATGCAGACCGGAGGAGATACGGCAGTTACAGAAGGGTGCTAAACCGGCTCAGGTTCGATCTGGAGACGGAGTTGCGAGCTTTGTTTCCGAATGCCGAAGTAGGTTCCCGTACCAAGCGAGTTGAGACGGTGGCTGCAAAGATGGAGCGGCGTGCTGAGCTGAGCTTGTCTCAAGTAACTGACTTGGCTGGCTGCCGCATCATCGTATCCAGCAGGGCTGATCAGCAGGCTGTGGTTGCCCGGTTACTGGCAACCTACGATGTCCAGCAAGTTGACGACAAAAGCGACAGCCCCAAGTTCGGGTATCGAGCAGTCCACTTCGACATTCGCTATTGGGGCCAGCTTATGGAAATCCAGGTACAGACGCGCAACCAGCACCTCTGGCAGATGGTTTCCGAGTTGGCGGCGGGGTACGATATTTCCATCAAATACGGCGGTGGTCTACAGGAAGTCAACAATGTGTTGCAAGACTTGTCGGAACTAGCCTGGCGGTGTGATTTGGAAGGTACTGAATTGCCCGAAACTGACATCGACCAAGCGAGGGATGTGATAATATCGGCCCATTCCGGGTAACCGGGATTGGCCAGAAGCAGGAGGATAAAGATGAGCCTGAATTTTCTGGTTGAGCACGACCGGCACGGTAAGGTTCCCACCAGGATCACGGTGTACGAAAACATTGATGATGCTGAAGAGCGCCTCTACAAGCTGGACATTGATCAGTTGGACGAGCTCAACGCCTGCCTGAAAGCAGGCAAGCCGGTCCGCATGGAGTATGTCGTCTTGGGCGGCGCATCCGTGGAATCCATCAAACAGACCCACGCCCGCTATTTCTGGGGCGACTATGAAGTGCTGACCCCCACGGAAATTTGTTACGGTGCCAGTTGGCGAGACAATCTTCCTCAGACTACGATACAAAACGTTGACCGTACCGAGGCCTCCCCGGTTACCGGTGCATGACCACCGGCGTCAGCGTCAACCTGCACACCGCGCCGGCCGACGCCGGCGACGGGACGATCCTGTCCAACCTCCTGATGTTCGGCGAGGTGCTCCGCCGCCTGGGCTTGGACGTGGGCTCCGGCAACATGCTCGACCTGGTGCGCGCCACCGAGTTCGTGCCCATCGGGGGGAACCGCAACGACTTCCGGCTGGCAGCCCGTGCGCTGCTGGTGCACCGTCGCAGCGACCTGGAACTCTTCGACGAGGCTTTCCAGGTGTTCTGGAGGCGGCCGGCCCACGGCCGCAGCATGCGCGACCTGCGCTCCATGGGCGAGGAGCGTCGCTATCGCACGCCCCGGGTCATGCCCCATCGCGAGGACACCTCCGACGGACCGCCGGGCGACGACGATCCCGACGACGCCGGCGACCGCCAGCCCGTGGTGGACCTGCAGCGGTCCTTCAGCGCCCGAGAGGTTTTGCGGCAGCGGGATTTCGCCGACTACACCCCCGCCGAGGTCGCCGCGGCGCGCGTTCTGATGGCCGAATTGCAGTGGGATCTGGGCCGCCGTCGCACCCGCCGGCTCACCTGGGGCGACGGACGCGACGTGGACCTGAGACGCACCATGCGCCGCAGCCTGTCCTACGGCGGCGAGATGCTGGACATCGCCCATCGCCGGCGCAAAACCAAGCCTCGTCCCCTGGTGCTGATCTGCGACGTCAGCGGTTCCATGGAGCGTTACACCCGTATGCTGCTCCACTTCGTGCACACCGTCGCCGTCAGCGGGCAGCAGTTGGAGGCCTTCCTGTTCGCCACTCGCCTGACCCGCATCACCCGCCACCTGGAGCACCGCGGGGTCGATCGCGCCGTATCTGAGGTTGCCCGGGCCGTGCCCGACTGGGCCGGCGGCACCCGCATCGGCGAGGCGATCAAGGCGTTCAACTACCGCTGGGCGCGGCGCGTCCTGCGCGGCGGCGCTGTGGTCCTGGTCATATCCGACGGGTGGGACCGGGGCGACCCCGACCTGCTGTCCCGCGAGATGGCACGTCTGCAGCGCAGTTGCCACCGCCTCATCTGGCTCAACCCGCTCCTCGGGTCGCCGGGCTACGAGCCGTTGACCCGGGGGATGCAGGCCGCGCTTCCCTACATTGACGACTTTCTGCCCGCGCACAACCTGCACAGCCTGCAGGAACTGGCGATGCACCTGAACCGGCTGACGGCGCGCCGCGCCCCTCCTACGGTACGAAGACGATCAGCTTCACATGACGCCGATGAGACCGGCGCGGACGCAAGTAACACCCATGACGGCGGTGCGGCTGCTCGTTCCAGGCGCGAACTCAACCCGGCGTTGGCGCCGACCTTCCGGCATCCGCTGTGGGGTCACCCGAACATACCGGGCGGAGGCGGCTAGCCCGCCTGGCCCGGCGCGATTTCGTTGTACAGGCTGGCCAGGGTGGTCGCCAGCGCGTGGGGCCGTTCTTCGTACTCCGGAGTGGGATACCACTCGTAGTCGAAGCTGCGCACGATGTTGCCCTCAATGCTGGTGCGCAGGTTGGATACGATGACGCGGAAACCCAGGGCGTGGGACGCCTGCTCGGCCAGTTGCTCCAGCACGATGTTGGGGCAATCGAAAATCACCATGAACCCGCCCTGTCGCTGCCCGTCGGTCACCCGCGCCCGGAACACCTTGCCGAAAAGGTCGACATCCACGATGGTATAGCGGCGTTCGGCGGCGCCGTGGTCGGGCCACCCGATGTAGATGTCGCTGCCGACGTTCCAGTGGTGCATGAACGGATCTCCCCGCGGCTGATGGGTGGAGCAGATACGCAAGATCGTACCGGCGGCATGAAACCGATGCAAGGTTCAATGCGTATAACCGTGTCGATAGGCGGCTGTGTGTGACGCGCGTGCCTGTGGTAGGATATTTGCCCTATCATGGAAACACTGAACAAATTGCTAAGATCTCTCACCAGTTGGTACGTCGCCGGGCCGGCGGCCGTGATCCTCGGTCTCGTGATCGGCGGGGTGATATTCTTCTTCGTCGCTCCGGGCAAGCCTTCTGTTGGCGTGATCAACATCCCGTTCACCGTCATTGATGAAGGCTCCGCCTTCGTGATCGGGCAGCACCTTGACTACGCCCTGCAGGACGACTCGATCAAGGCGGTGGTGATCTCCCTCTCCAGCCCGGGCGGGGGTGCATCCTCCAGCGAGCGCCTGTACATCCATACCCGGCGTCTCCGTGACGAAAAACCCGTGGTAATCGTGATGAATGGCCTGGTTGCCAGCGGCGGCTACATGATGTCCATGGCCGGCAACTACATCTACGCTCAGCCGTCGTCGTTGGTCGGCAACGTCGGGGTGGTCGGAATATCCGGCGGGACGCTGCCGCCGATTTTGCCCGAAATCATCACGACCACCGGCCCGCACAAGCTGACCGGCGGGTCGAGGCAGCACTGGGTCGAGCTGATCGACCGTTTGAAGGAAGGATTCGCCCAAATGGTGATCCAAGAACGCGGTGACCGGCTGAGGATGACCAAGGCGGAGCTGCTGGAAGGGAGCATCTACTCTGGATCGCAGGCAGTGTCGCTGGGCATGGTCGATGCCATCGGCGTAACCGGCGACGGGGTCGAAAAAGCGGCGGAACTGGCCGGCGTTGGAAGATACGGTATTACCGACGTGAACGCCGCGGTTTTCGAGAAATACGGATGGCGCGCGCAACTCTCCTACGTGCCGCCGGGGGAGGTAACGGCGGATGACGCCGACGACTCCACCGCGTCACAATCGGACCGGGACGGCGCAGCCTCTGAGGATCAGTACGGGCAGCCCTTGATGGGAGCCCTGGGTCAGGAACAGGTGAACCCACTTTCGAACCTCCCGATAGAAGTCGGGCAGCCGAATATCTATTACCTGTATGCGGGCTATGGCCGCTAAGCTCGCGGGGATATTGATCCTCCTGGTGGTCTTTGTCGGTGTGGCATTCGCCGCCGCCTATCTGGTTTTCTATCGCGGCAATTACGCCGGCCCGCCGCGGGTGGAGATCGGCTACGTGTCCCATGCCGTCGCCAGCGCCAACGACGGGACGCAATGGACCCCGTCGGTCGGTGAGCGCTCCGGCGGCCTGGTGTTGCTGGACACCCTCCACAGCAACGGTTTCTCCTCCCGAGAGATACTGACACTGAGAACCCGCGTGGTAGCCCAGGGTTACGACCTGGAGTTGCTCGGCAACTTTTCCAGGTCATCGGAAGCGGACCGGCTCGATCAGTACACGGAGCGACTGCGCGAGGCGGACAGCCTTATCGTCATAACGCCTTTGGTCGCCTACTCCGCCGGCGAGGTTGACGCAATAGAAAATTTCGTGCGCAAGGGCGGCAAGCTGGTGATGGTTTCCGACCCCGGCCGGCGCGACCAGATGAACACGCTGGCCCAGCGGTTTGGCGTGCAGTTCCGGCCGGACTACCTGTACAACCAGGTTGAGAACGACCAGAACTTCCAGAACATTTTCGTGCGCGACTTCCAGCCGGACGAGTTGACCTCCGGCTTGGATACCGTCGTGCTGTTTACCGCCGGGTCGATCACTTCGTCCGGGCCCGGTTTGGCCGTCGTGGACGCCCGTACTGAGTCCGCGGTGGCGGAAAACAACGGCGATCTCTACGTGATGGCGCGGGCCGCCGACCGGAACGTCCTGGCGATCTCCGATTTCACTTTCATGATACCGCCGTACGATTCCACGGCCGACAACGACCGGTTGCTATCGAACATAATCGACTTCGCCACGACCAGCGACCGCGTTTTCGACCTGGCCGACTTCCCTCACTTCTATCAGACCGGACCCGATGACGGCGTCCAGATCCTGCTCGGGCAGCCTGAACTGCTGGGCAGCGCCGCGAACCTGAAGAATGGGCTGGAGGAATACGGTATCTCTGCGGACATCCAGGGAACCGAAGACGTGAGCCGCGACACCGTGTTCCTGGGTTTGCACGACGATGCGCTGCAGGTGCGGCAGTACCTCCAGGCGGCGGGAGTTCGGGTCGACGATACGGTGGGAATGCCATCCGGCCTCGAACTTGACCGCTCCGGCACGACGCTCACCGTGCTGGACCGCGAAGGGGGGCGGCACGTGCTGATACTGCTGGCCGATACCCCGACGGCCTTGAACCGGGCGGTGTCGGCACTGTTGAGCGGCGGGTTCAGGTCCGATCTCGTTAGCGAAGTAATCGGAGTAAGCATTGCAGCGGGAGCGAGTAAGTAGTTCATGAAAACCATACCCAAACGGCTGACCCTGCTCGTTTCGGCGCTGGCGTTGCTCGCGATGATCGCCTGCACCACTCCGGCGGCTCAGGAACCGGAGGCTTCTCCTCCCAGCGCCGCGCCGGAGGCAATGACCACGCGGGCGCCCGCGATGGAACCTCCCCCGCTCGCCGATTTCAACGAACAGCGGCAGAGCATCAATGAAGCCTGGGACCTGGTGCACGACGACTTTGACCAGTGGCGCGCGGATCTGACCATGTGCCATCCTGCCACGATGACCGAGGCCCTGAGCGGGTTCGCCATCGAGTTCAGCAGCGTCACCGAAGCGACGCGCGATCTGACCCGAACTAAGACCACCGGGGAATTCGCCGACAAGCTGATCACCGCTGCCGAAGATGAGGAGACCGCCTTCCGGCAGCTCCGCGACCGCTGGCAGCCTGGCAACGTCTCCCTGTTCGAAAATGTCGAAATCCAGCGCAATCTGGCGTCCCAGGCGCAGCGCGAGGCCAAGGATATGGCCCTGGAACTGCGGGCGACATTGGAAGAGACCGCAGACCCGGAAGAAATCGCTGCCTTTACCGAGGCGTTTGAAGCCATTGTAGAGGACTGGGAAGAGGTCCACGCGGAGTATGACAAGCTGGGCGACGGGGCCGATGACGCGGAAGTTTCCGACGTTATTGATGGCCTCAAGGCGCTGACCAAAAAGATGGAGGCAATTGCCGCCGCCGTTGACGAATTGCCGTCTCTGAAGGGCGGGAAGGACGCGATCAAGGCCCTGGAAAAGGCGGCTCAAGCCGAGGTGGATGCGTTCAGCGCGGCTGCCGAGAGTTCAACCGGGGAAGAAGAAAAAGAAGCGGAAGAAGGGGAGGATAAGGACGAGGACACTGCGAAGCTGCCCGATTTCAAGGACATCGACGCCAGCATCAAGGACAGCGAGGAAGCTTTGGAGGCTCTGTCCGACGTGGTCGACGATCTTTCCGTCGAGGACACCGCCGACGCGCTGAACGACATCACCCTGTTCGAGCTCGAGTATGACCGCCTCATGCAAACGTGGGACCGGTTCCACGCTGACTACAACTCCTGGCGGGCCGACGACGGCGGATGTGACCGGATCGAGGTTCTGGAATCCCTGACCGAGTTCAGCGCCAACATGGACGCCGTGGGCGACAGTGTGCGCGGCCTCCCCAAGTCCGGCTACCTGGAGCCCGTCCATCGCCTGCTGGTAGCGGCAATCGAAGGCGAAGAACAGGCCTTCCGGAGCCTGCGTGACACCTGGCAGCCGTTCACCCTCGACGCTCTCCGCGCCATCGACCGGGCTCGCATCATGAGTGACACCCGCCGCAGCGACGCGGACATCATCATCGTGGAGTTGGAAAACCGCTTCTAGCATTCCGGCTGCGGTGCCAAACTCCCAAGGTCCACCATCGGGCGGCGATCTCCGTTGCGGAGCGCCGCCCGCCTTGCTGTCAATTCACCGTGGTGGAGCCTCAATGCCGGCGAACCCCTCGGTGCTATAATCCCCGAACTCCCACTGCTGTTACGGTGCGACCATGCGCTTCGGCCATTTCTTCTACCCCATGAAATTCGACGATTCCCGCGACGACGTGGAGATCCAGGAATGCCTCGATGAAGCGGTTTTGGTCGAAGAGCTGGGGTACGACGCCATCTGGTTCGCCGAGCACTACTTCACCGGGGAGTGCGTCTACGGAGACCCGTTGGTGTTCGCCGGCGCGGTGGCGGTGAAAACCAGCCGAGTCCTGTTGGGCTTCGGCATCATCGAGCTCCCGTTGCACAACCCCGTCCGCGTGGCGATGCAGACTGCGCTGCTGGACAACCTCAGCCGGGGCCGGTTGGTGGTGGGGACCGCCAAGGGCTCCAACTACAACGCCTTCGAGTACACCGGTTTCGGCACCGACCCGGCGCTGGGCGCGGCCCAGATGGAAGAAGCCGAGGAGCTGATGGTCACGGCCTGGACGCAGGATAATGTCCATTTCCAGGGCGAGCACTACCAGGTCGCGTTCCCATCGGTGCGTCCCCGGCCCTACCAGAAACCCCATCCCCCGTTGGCGCGCGCGTGCATCAACCGCGAGTCGATCATCGAGATGGCGCGCATGGGCCGTCCGATCCTGCTCCGCGGCCGCTCCATCAACAGCACCGCTGCCGACATCGCCCTCTACCGCGACACCATGGCCGAGGCGGGATTCGGCGAGGACGCAATCGAACGCAACTTGGAGCAGATCTGGGTCTGGCGCGAGATCCACGTCGCGGAAACCGACGACCAGGCCATGGACGAGTTCCTGCCGGCCAACCTGGTCGCCTACACCACCATCCAGGACTACCGCGAGCAGTGGAACCCGAAGGAATTTCCCATGTCCTACCAGCCGCCACCCATACAAAAGGAGTCCTACGGGGAGCGGCCCGATCCTGATGCGCCGGAAAACCTCGTGGGCAGCCCGCGGCGGGTCGCCGAGCAGTTGGACGAGATGCGTCGCTTGGGCATCCGCAACCTGATGCTTACCAACCGCGGGCTCATGTCAGCAGAAGCGACCCACCGCTCGCTCAAACTCCTCGCCGAGCACGTCATGCCCAAGTTCCGCAACGCCTGAACCGTCGCGCCTCGAAACGTCATTGCGAGCGAAGTAATGTCACCCCGCACTTGATGCGGGGGCGGCAATGCCGTCGGATACGCGCAACCCTTCGACAACAGGCCAACCGAACCCGTATTGATTGGGAGGATAGGAATGGAGAAGACCAGGAACAATCATCCGGACATCGCGCCGTCAGGCCCGACCTTCAGCCGCAGCGTGAAGGTGGGCAACCTGCTGTTCGTCGCCGGCTGCACGGCTCGCGGCACCGATGCCCAGGGCAAGTCGATGATGGAGCAGACGAGGGTAACGCTGGACCGGGTTGCGCGAATCGTGCAGGCCGAGGGCGGGCAACCGTCGGACATCGTGAAAATCACAACCTTCGTTACCAGCGTCCCCGCCTGGCAGGAAGGGCGCGAAACGCAGGAAGCGCTGTGGGCTGAGTTCTTCGGGGGCGCCTACCCAGCGAACACCCTGGTGGAGATCACCGCCCTGGCCGAGCCCGGCCTGGACGTCGAGATCGAAGCCATCGCGGAGATCAGCTGAGAACGGTTGCCGTCCCGATAATCATTCGGGACGGTGGAACTCCTCCACCTGCCGCAGGTAGTTGCGCAGCAGGTCGTGCCCTACCGTGGTCAGGATCGACTCGGGGTGGAACTGGACGCCCTCAACGGGTAGCTCCTTGTGGCGCACACCCATGATCAGCCCGTTGTCGGTCCAGGCCGTGACTTCCAGGAAGTCGGGCATAGTCTCGGGGTAGATGACCAGGCTGTGGTAGCGGATGCCCTCAAACGGGTTGGGCAGGCCGGCGAACACCCCTTTCCCATCGTGGTGGATCATCGAGGTCTTGCCGTGGCGGATCTCGCCGGCGCGGTCCACCGTTGCGCCGTAGGCGTCACCGATACACTGGTGGCCCAGGCAGACGCCCAGCACGGGCAGTTTGGGGCCAAAGTGCCGGATGACGTCATTGGAGATTCCAGCCTCCCGAGGCGTGCAGGGTCCGGGAGATACCACGATGCCCTCGGGCTGCATCGCCTCGATGTCCTCGATGGTGGTCTTGTCGTTGCGGACCACCTCAACCTCGGCGCCCAACTCGCACAGGTACTGGTAGAGGTTGTAGGTGAAACTGTCGTAGTTGTCGATTAGCAGCAGCATATCTCAGCTCTCTGGATTCCGGCCCCGTATCGAGTACGGGGTGACCCCATGTCAAGCACAGGGCAGGCTGTTCTTTCGCCGGAATGACGGTTTGGGTCAGTACAGCTCCACCAATTCCAGCCAGTTCCCGTCCGGGTCCTGGCAGTAGGACGCCTTGCGCACCATGTTGCCGGCGTCGTCGTACATCGGGACCGGCGGCGTGGGGTAGCTGAGTCCCCGGTTGCGGGTGTTCTCATAGAAGGCGTCAATGTCCTCGACGTAGAAGGCCAAGTGCGCGGCGCGGACGTCGTTCTTGTCGAAGTCGGCGTACCCGCCCTCCGGGTTCATGTACTGGATGAGCTCCAGCTGGTGCCCGTCGCCCATGTCAAAGAACGCGCCCTTGATGTGAGTGTCGGGGAATCCCAGCAGCGTGGTGGGAAACTCACCGGTGCGCTCGGTCCGCATGGTCAGGTTCAGGCCCAGCACGTCGGAGTAGAAGGAGACGGCGGCCTCCAGGTTCTTGACGATAAAGCCGGTGTGGAAGAATGATTTGAGCATTTCGACCTCGCGTTATTGCATGGATGAACAGGATTGAGGGGATGATGGAGCGCCGGCTTTGCGCGATTTTCCGCGGCGACTCTTAGGGCGCAGTGACACAATTAGACGGCCCCTTCGGCCACGTCAATGGCGCGCATCATGGCACCGGATTTGTGGCGGGTCTCCATGTACTCGTCCTCGGCTACGCTGTCGGCGACCACGCCGCCGCCGGCCTGGACGTACATGACGCCGTCCTTGAAGATGCCGGTGCGCAGAACCAGGGCGGTGTCCATGTTGCCGTTGTAGCTGAAGTAGGCCACCGCGCCGCCGTAGGGCCCGCGCCGCTCCTGCTCCACCTCGGCGATAATCTCCATGGCGCGGATCTTGGGTGCGCCGGACACCGTGCCGGCAGGGAAGCAGGCGCGGAGAGCGTCGTAGGGGGTCATCTCGGGCTTGAGCTGCCCTTCCACGTGGGACACCAGGTGCATGACGTGAGAGAACCGCTCCACGTCCATGTACTGGGTGACGCTGACGGTGCCCGGCACGCTGACGCGGCCGATGTCGTTGCGGCCGAGGTCCAGCAGCATGATGTGTTCGGCCTGCTGCTTTTCGCTGCCCTTCAACTCTTCTTCCAGGGCGAGGTCCTCCGCCGGCGTCTGGCCCCGTGGCCGCGTGCCGGCGATGGGATGGGTAGAGACGGTGCCATCGTGGACCGTGGCCACGGTCTCGATGGCCGCGCCGACGATCTGGAACCCGTTGAGGTCCAGGTAGTACATATACGGCGACGGGTTGCTGCCCCGCAGGGCCCGGTACACCTGGAAGGGGTGGGCATCGGTGTGGCGGCTGAACCGCTGCGAGTTCACCACCTGTATGACGTCGCCGGCGTAGATGTACTCAATGCACTTCTCGATGACAGCTTCGTATTCCGGCACGGTGAAGTTGGATTGGGTCTCGCTGCCAGCGGGCAGCGCGGGTGTCGCCAGCAGTTCCGGCGGGATTTCCAGCGGCCGGGAGAGACGATCCACCATGCGCTCGATCTTGGCGGTGGCCGCGGTGTAAGCCTCGGCAATGTCGCCGCCGTCCAGCCGGGCGTGGCTCACCACCTTGATGTCGTGGCGCAGGTGGTCGAACACGAGCAGCGTGTCGGTGAACATGAAGACCGACTCGGGCAGGCCCTGGGGGTCGGCCTCCGGCATGGGCACGCGAGGCTCAAAGTAGTGCACGGCGTCGTAGGCGACATAGCCCACGCCGCCCCCGTGGAACGGTGGCAGACCCTCCACGGGAATCAGCCGGAAGGTGTCCATTTCACGCTGCACCAGGGTCAGCGGGTCCACCGCGCCCGAGGGCTGGTCGGCGCCGGTGCTGAACACGTCGTAAGGCTCGGTGCCGATGAAACTGTAGCGGCCAATGCGTTCCCCGCCGGCCACCGACTCCAGCAGGAAGGAGTAGGGCGGACGCGCCACCTTCAGGTAGGCTGACACGGGGGTTTCCAGGTCGGCGTTGATGGTTCGGTATATCGGGCAGAGGTTGCCCTGGCCGGCCAGGGCGCGGACCTGATCAAGGGTGGGGTAGTACATTGTCATATCGTGATTTCCAGGAGTGTTGGGCGACAGCAGCAAAAGAAAAAGCCCGTCCCCTGCGGGACGAGCCTGTAGGCCGCAATGCCACCCTGCGTACGGTGTTCGGCGGGCGGATAACGCGACCCATACGGCCCGTCCTACTTGGCTCCACTCCCTTTGGGGTAGCGGCCTTTCAACGGGCGGCTCCGGGGTCCATTCAACGTCTGCGCCTGGCGCCGGTTCACAGCTACTCCGGCTCTCTGGGCCTCGCTGGACGCGTACTAATCCCCTTCACGGCTTGTGGGTATTCGGATTTGCGGGATCAATTGTATGGCGGGCGGTTGGGAGCGTCAACGGGATTGGCAGAAGCCGTTTTCATGCAGCATGGTTTCGAGTTCCGCATAGGTCAATCCGGTTTCTCGCTGGATTTTGCGTACGCAGGACTTTGCACTCGATGCAACGTTGGGCGTTCCAAAAGGCTGGTGTTCCTTACCTTGGAGTGCTCTGACAGCTTTGCAGATGTTGGACCAACTTTGGTGAGTTGCTGACCTGATTTCTTTCACATGCTCGATGAATTCTCCACCGATTTCGACGTTAGATACTTGTCGACGTTGGCCTGTGGACTTGATCGGAGTTTCCCGGTCCAAAATAAGAAGCGGCTGCTGACCCAAGATCGTAATCAAATCCAGGTCAGGGTTCTCTACGAAATCAGGCGGGTCGCAAACTGGATTGTCGCTGAAGTAGAGATCCCACGAAGCCTGGCGGATCGCTCGCTGCAATTCTCTGTGCGGGTGCTGGTCTTCCGTCAACATACCGGCCCAAAAGGGCATATAGCAGAAATTCCAGCCGGCCGTGAACGCATCGGGGTTATGGGTATTTCCCCAGACGTGTCTCAATCCGTAACCTGTGCGACGGACAATCTTCCTGCTGGTGTATTTTTCCCAAGCCATTTGGGCCCGTGAATTGTCATCCAGGACAATTGGACGACCGTCTCCCTGGTCCCACGTGGTGTGCGCTCCTTTTGTCAAGCCCGGATAATGTTCTCGGCTAGTCCGGGCGCGTTTCGGGTAATATTGCAATTTGGCTCTTACCTTGTCCGGTTGGACGAAGTACGAATGCTCAAACGCGGCTTGAATGATCGAAACCCCGCCATCTCGGAAGTATTCTTCAAGCGATTGGGTTGCAGGTGTGAGGTCTCCGGTATGAATACGTACGTTAACCATTGCTATGGACTCCGGTTCAACGGCGGGCCGGGAAACGGTTGAGGGCGCCAGTCCAGTCCAGGATGCTACGGTCATCCGTTATCAGTTGGTGTCCCTCCTGGGCGGTGGCGATGATGATCCGGTCGGCGGGGTCGTCGTGGAAATCGGTCAAGGCGACGGAGCGGGCGGCGATTGCGCCGTCAACCGGGATTTCAATGAGTCCGGCGGCTAGGAGGCTTTGACGCCACTGCATGGCGGTGACGTCTAACGTGAGGCGGCTTTTGGACAGAAGCAGGGCTACTTCCCAGACAGAGATGGCGGAGAAAGCGGCATCGCCTTGTCGTTTGGCCCTTTCGATTCTGGCGCTTGCTTCCCTACCCAGCCTGGAGTTCGATTCCATATACCAGATCAGGGTGTGAGTGTCCGGCAGTATCAAGCAGGGCGCTCCTCATCTTGGCCAGTATATGGACCGTACCACTCCTCATCCTGGTCGGTGCGCAAGGCGTACCATTCCGGTGGCAGCGGGGATACGATGTCGCCGTGAATCTGCACACGACCCTTGAGCGAACCTCGGAGAGGGTCGTGTACTTCCTGGTATCGGGTAATTTGAACTACTGGCTCATCTCCGTCGAAGATGATCACCTCTCCGCCACACTCTGCAAGCTCGGCGATAATTTGCAAGCACTGCTCCTTGAATTCCGCGGTAGTGCAGGTGTGATAAATCCGTTGGGGTTTGGAGTCCGCCGTCATTTTCCCTCTCCAATGTTCAGTCAGGGAATGGGGTAGATATATTGAGCATATCATGGCGTCAGCAGTATCTTTCCCGTGGTCTCCCTCCCCTCCAGGCGGCGGTGGGCCTCGGCGGCGTCGGACAGCGGCAAGTTCAGGCTGACGTTCAGCTTGATCTCCCCCGACTGTACCCAGGACAGGCATTCCTCGGCGCGTTGCAGCAGTTCGTCGCGCGTAGCCGTGTAGTCGCCCAGGGTGGGGCGGGTGAGGAACAGCGAGCCGTTGCGCAGCATCCCCGAGTCCACCGCTCCTACGGGGCCGCCGGCCTGCCCGTACAGCGCCATGCAGCCCCGCCGACCCAGGACGCGCAGGCCCTTCTCGAAGGTCGTTGCGCCCACGGCGTCGTAGATGATCTTGACGCCCTGGCCGTCGGTCATCCGGCGGACTTCTTCCTCGAAGTCCTGCCGGGTGTACAGGATGACGTCATCGGCGCCCGCGCCGCGGGCCATCGCCGCCTTCTCCTCAGTGGACACGGTGGTGTACACGTGGAGGCCCATGCGCTTCAGCATCTGGATGAGCAGCAGGCCCATTCCGCCGGCGCCGGCGTGGACCAGCGCGCTCTGGCCGGCTTGTAGCGGAGCGATGTCGTTGACCAGGAAGTGAGCGGTCATGCACTGGAGCAGTGTGGCCGCGCCGGTCTCGAAGTCCATGTCGTCAGGAATGCGCACCAGCAACCAGGCGGGTACCGCCTGCTGCTCGGAGTAGGATCCGGTGTGCATGGCGTAGGCAACCCGGTCGCCCACGGCAACCTCGGTGACACCATCGCCAACCGCGACGACCTCACCCGATGCTTCACGCCCGGGCGTCCAGGGGAACGCGGCCGGCGGGTTGGTGCCCTTCCGGCTGGAGACGTCGGTGTAGTTGACCCCGATGTTGCGGATGGCAACGATCGCTTCACCCGGGCCGGCGGTGGGTTCGGGCATGTCTTCATATTTCAGCACGTCGGGTCCGCCGACTTCGTAGGCGCGTATGCCTTTCATGGTGTTTAACCTCCAAGTACGGATGCCATTCCGGTAACGTTGTCGATTTCGAGGATGCCGCGGAAACTGCTGACCGCTTCGTCAATGTGGTCGGCCGGCAGGATATAGCGAGTGCAATAGAGGAATTTGGCGTCCAGTTCCTCGGCGTCCAGCGGCATGGCCGGCGATCCTCGCGGGTGGTCGATGCGATGGCGCAGGGTGCGGCCGTCGTTGAGGGTAATCGCCACCTCGGCCGGATCGAGGGCCAACGGTGATGCTGGCAGGGTGGCCTCGATGGATATGAGCTCCATCATGGTCCGTACACCCTCGTCCCGAACTGCCGGTTCGGAAAAGAAATTGATCAGCGGAGCCCCGTGGCACAGGGTGGCAGCGGCGATGAACCCGATCGAACGGCGGGCCTGCCAACCGTCGGCGGGCAGGACGTGCGGTAGTTGTTCGGTGGTTCCGGTGGTAACTCCGATGTGTACGGAAGAGACGGCGGACGGCTCAAATCGGTGCAGCTGGGCCAGGCCGAGAATGGCGTCGATCACGCTGTGGCTTGCCGCATGGCAAGGATACAAACGGATGGTGACCCCTGGATCCTCCAGCCGCCAATGGACGCCCAGGTCGGCAAGCTCCGCCGTTCCAAACGTCGGGCTGGAGCACGTCCCATCAATTCCGGCCTCGGCGCTCAGCGCGGCTATCACTCCCTGCATGGCGGCTCTGCCTTGCGACATGGCGGCCGCGCCGGCGGAACCGTGCCCGCTGCCGCCGTTCGCTGAATCAACCGCCAACCCCATCGCACTGCCCAAGCCTTCAGCGTCCAATCCCAGCAGCATCGACGATGCCACCGCCGCCCCCACCGCGCCAGCCGAACCGCGCGTCGCATCAGCCGTGCTGAGGCGTGCGGCGACCTCGCATCCGGCGGCGAATGCCGAAAGCACGTCCCGCCCGGAGTACCCGTGCATCTCGCCTAACGCCATCACGGGCGGAAACACGGCTGCGGTGACGTGCGCTCCTGTCCCGACGGCGTTGTCGTCGTAGTCCAGCAGCCGCACCAAGGTGCCGTTCACCAGCGACGCATACACCGGCGAGGTACGCATGCCCATGCCGATGATGGTGCTGCGACCGTTGCCGCCCATCTCCCGCACGACACGCGCCAGCGCAACGCCGTCGGGATGCGCCGCCCCCGCCAGGGCGGCGCCGGCGGCGTTGAGCATCATCTCGCGGCACAACTCGGCTACGGTCGGCGGCAAGGGGATGTCCGCTTGAGCGACGCCGGCGGCGAACTCGGTGATCATCTGAATAGGTTTTGCTTCGCTGCGATTCATGGCAAGGCAAGGATACCGACGGCCGGCCGCTGGCGCAACGCGGAGGCACGGAACGCGGAGTGTATAATGCCGGCGTGGACAGCAGGACGGTGATACGGCGGCTGGAGGATGATGGTTGGTATGTTGACCGCATCAAAGGATCGCACCACCAAATGAAACACCCTTCCAAACCGGCCACTGTACCGGTACCGCATCCGCGCAAGGACGTCCCAATAGGGACGCTGAGAAACATTGAACGGTTGTCGGGTATCAGGTTACGGCAAAGGAACGGCTGATATGGAACGTACATACATCGCTTTGGTTCACAAAGACTTGGACAGTGATTACGGGGTCAGCTTCCCGGACCTGCCAGGCTGCATTACTGTGGGTAGCACACTGGAAGAAGCGCATGAGATGGCGCGGGAAGCACTGGCTCTGCACCTCGAAGGGTTGGGCGTGGATGGCGAAGCTGTCCCGCCGCCGGGCTCTGCTGACCAAGCGTTGGCCCACGAAGACGCTTTTGATGCCATCGCTCTAATCGTAGTGGAAGCGCTGCCGGAGCGTACGGAAGAAGAAGCGCGGGCCGAGTTTGAGGCGTTCCTGGCATCTGACGAGTACCAAGAAATCTATGGCCATCCGCTTACTGAGGATGAACTGGATGACTTGCCTGATTATGAGGAGCCTATATCCGAGGCTCTCGCCCATGGTATTGGGCTGCGGCCGGTAACGGGCGCTGGCGGGAAGCGGATTTACGCTGCTTTGGTACGCCGCGACGCCTACGGGATTTTCGACGTCAGCTTTCCCGACTTTCCTGATTGCACGGCTGACGGCAGCGTTCTTGAAGACGCCTGCAAAACAGCGAGGCAGGCGTTGGCTTGTCATTTGGAGAATATGGCTGCCGATGGCGTATCCATCCCCAAGCCGAGTTCAGCCTCCAACGTGCTGGCGCATCCCGATGCCGCCGACGCCATAGCCTTGATTGTGGTTGAGGCTTTGACGGAACGAGCGGAAGAAGCACAGGCGGCTCTGACGACGTTCGAGTCTGTTGCGGAATACGACGGTTCGTATAGTGGCAACGGCGCAATCGTGGAAACGGTCTGAGTTTTGATTGAAGCTGCCGTCGCGATACGTCAAACCAACGAAATGGTGACAGCTCTTGCCAACCACCGCCACGACCAGGATGGCAATATCATTTTCATCTTGCTGGTTCAGCCGGCGGGGTGAAGCACCGGGTTTCCAGCGTCGGAGTACGGTCAGGGATTTATGCGTGACACGGCGCCCGATCCCGTTTTTAACGGTGATTTCAACAGCAAATGAGTTTCCCAAGTTTGGGAGGACGATATGATGACAAATACCAGCGCCTCCAACTCGGTGGAAGAGCGGCAGTACGACGTGGCCATAGTGGGCGGCGGCATCATCGGGCTGTCGACGGCCATGCAGTTGCTGGAACGGTCGCCGGACCTCAGTGTTGCTGTGATCGAGAAAGAGGAGCAGTTGGCCCAGCACCAGACGGGTCACAACAGCGGCGTCATTCACTCCGGCATCTACTACCGGCCCGGCTCGTGGAAGTCGCGGTTCTGCGTGGGCGGGAAAGACCGCCTCATCCGGTTCTGCGACGAAAACGAGATCGAGTACGATCCGTGCGGCAAGGTGATTGTCGCCACCCACGAGAGCGAGTTGGGCCGCCTGGACGACCTGTACGAGCGCGGCGTCGCCAACGGCGTGCCGGACCTCGAGATGGTAGGCCCCGAGCGGTTGCAGGAGATCGAGCCCCACACCACCGGCGTCCGGGCGCTGTGGGCTCCGCACACCGGCATCGTCGATTACGTGCGGGTGGCCAATGCCTATGCGGGAAAGTTCCAGTCGGCGGGCGGGGATATTTTCACCGGCGCGGCGGTGATACGCAGCAGGCAAACCTCGGGAGGCACCGCCCTGGAGACCGAACGCGGAGCCGTTCAGGCGCGGCATGTGATCAACTGCGGCGGGCTTTATGCTGACAAGTTGGCAAAGATGATGGGCGAGGAGACCGACGTGCGCATCATCCCCTTCCGCGGGGAGTACTACAAGCTGACGCCGGCCAGCGAAGACCTGGTGAAGGGCCTGATTTATCCGGTGCCCGACCCCAGGTTCCCCTTCCTGGGAGTGCACTACACGCGCAACATTCACGGCTATGTGGAGGCCGGTCCCAACGCGGTGCTGGCGTGGGCGCGGGAGGGCTACCGCAAGAGCAACATCAGCGTTGGAGAGACCGCCGGCGCGCTCGCCTTCCCGGGGTTCTGGAAGATGACCGCGCGCCACTGGAAGACGGGCATGCAGGAAATGCACCGTTCCTACAGCAAGTCCGTGTTCGTCAACGACCTCAAGAAGTTGATCCCCGAAATACGCGCCGAGCACCTGGAACCGGGCGGAAGCGGCGTGCGCGCCCAGGCGGTGTCCACCTCCGGCGCGATCCTGGACGACTTCCATATCCTGCGGGGCCAGCGGGCGCTGCACGTGCTCAACGCTCCGTCGCCGGGCGCCACATCGTCGCTGGCCATCGGTGAATACCTGACGGATATGGCGGTTGACGATTTCGGACTAGCGGTTCGCTGATCGTCGGACCAGCGCGCTCGCCAACGCGAGATCCGGGTCTCAGATTCGGATTGATCTTCGGCGTGCGCGGGCGCCCGTCTCCGAAGCCTTCGGCCTGTTACCCCATACGGGTTTCTGCTATACTTGCCGCCTAGCCGACGAACGCCATCGCACACTAAGAGTCGTGCCGCCGCTGGCAAGAGCCTGCGGGGGCGATTTTTCGGTTTAGCTTCTAAAATTATCCTGGAGTACAGAACAATGCCGGCTTATGCCGTAATCGGGGGACAGTGGGGCGACGAGGGTAAGGGTAAAGTTATCGATTACCTTGCCGGCCAATCCGATTGCGTGGTGCGATACGCCGGCGGGAACAACGCCGGACACACTGTCATCAACGAGCGTGGACAATTCCAGCTCCACCTGGTGCCTTCCGGCATTTGCTGGCCGGGCATCACCGGCATCATCGGAAACGGCGTGGTCGTCAATCCCGAAGTGCTCCTGGGGGAGATCTCCGGCCTCGAGCAGCAGGGCATCGACACCAGCCTGTTGTTCGTCAGCGACCGCGCCCACGTCATCATGCCCTATCACATCCTGCTGGACGAGCTTCAGGAGAAGGCTCGCGGCCGCGGCGCCATCGGCACCACCGGACAGGGGATCGGCCCGGCCTACGTGGACAAGGCTTCCCGCGACGGCATCCGCGTTGGCGAACTGCTGGATACCACCGAGCAGTTGCCCGACCGGGTGCAGGCCGCCGTGGAGATGAAGAACCGGGTCATCACCGGCGTGTACGGTGGCGACCCCGTGGACGCGGACGAAATACTCGAACTTTGCCGCCAGTGGGGAGAGCGGCTGCGGCCAATGGTCCGTCCCACCGAACAGATGGTGCAACACCTGCTGGAACAGGGCAAGCGCGTGCTGCTGGAGGGCGCGCAGGGGACGCTGCTGGACGTCGACCACGGGTCGTATCCCTACGTAACGTCATCGTCGCCGTCCATCGGCGGCGCCATCACCGGCCTGGGCATAAACCCCCAGTCCATCGAGGGTGTCCTCGGCGTGTTCAAGGCCTATTCCACCCGCGTCGGCGGGGGACCGATGCCCACCGAAATGCACGACCAGGCCGGCGCAGACCTGCGGGAGAAAGCCCACGAATACGGCACCACCACGGGCCGGGCCCGGCGGGTAGGCTGGTTCGATTCCGTGGCCGCCCGCTACAGCCGCCAGATCAACGGCTTCACCGGAATTGTGTTGACCCGTCTCGACATCCTGGACGGCATGGAAGAAGTCAAAATCTGCGTCGGCTACCGTGCCGATGGTAAGGATCTGGACCGCTTCCCATCCGATACCGCCCTGCTGGAGCGCTGCGAACCCATATACGAAAAGATGTCGGGTTGGATGGAACCCACCGCCAGCGCGACACAAACGGAGCAGTTGCCGGCCAACGCCCTGGCGTACGTGAAGCGAATCGAAGCTCTCGTTGGGTGCGATGCCCAGATCATTTCCACCGGCCCGAGTCGCGAAGAAACCATAGCGATTGAACAGATCATTCGGTAGCACATTTAACATTTTCGTAATAACATCGTTGTCGCAGCGTCGCCTGCCGGATGGGGGTGAAATAACTAGCTGCGGAGGAAAATGTTATGGCCACAAATAACGCAACTCCGGCGGACACGTCCATCTTTGGCCGTATCTTCGTGCGGTTCACCGACGAGTTCTATCTCTTATTCAGGCTGATATTCGCCTTCCTTGTCTCTCTGCACGGGGCGCAGAAGGCATTCCAGATGTGGGGATTTCCACCGCCCGGCAGTGGGCCCCCCGACATTGTTTACGTCGCGGGTTGGATCGAGTTCATCTCGGCCCTCCTCATCGGCTTCGGTGTGCTGACCCGCCTCGGCGCCGGTGCTTTGTGCGTAACCATGGTGATTGCGTACTTCATGATGCACTTCCCCAACGGTATTGCCCCGCACATCTTCCCGGCCGAAGGCGGTTTCACCGCTTCCGGTGGTGAGGTTTCTATCCTGTGGTTCGCCATCGCCGGCATCATTGGCATCATGGGCAGCCGTAAGTACGGGCTGGAACGCCTCATCCTCAAGAAAGAAATCCTGTAGCAACTCCACAACATAGGACCAAACTCACACCGACCGCCCGGCGTCCCCCGTGACGCCGGGCAAAGAGTAGTCATCATGCAGCAACAAGCAGCGCGTTTCGGTATCTATTTCAACTCCTCCCAGAACCAGGTGGTTCGGATCAATTCCCCCTACTGGTTCCCGCCCGAACCGGATTGGCAGAAGGTCACCGGCGAGGTGAACGCCACTCTCCTGGACCTGCGGCGGATGATCGGGGAGCAGGGTCTGTCTTCAGACCCCGACGGAGTGACCTGGACCACCCTGCCGTTGTTGGACGAAGACAACTAGCCCGTTATGGCCTCGGAGCCGCCGGGAGCCGTACCGGAACCGGCCCCCGAGACCGTTGAATATCCCCGCCCGCCCGGATGGCGCGGGCGGATGATGGCCGCCAACCCCGAGCAGGCCCGCCGCTGGATGCGCTGGGCCTGGGTCTGTGGTCTGGTGTGGTGGGTCTGGACGATAGGAGTGCTGGTGGTTTGGATGGTCGCTCCCGCCCTTGCGGTGTCCGAAGTCGAGGGCAGCGCCCCGGCGATACCGCCGGCCAACTTGCTCATCTACTACGGTATCGAAGGTCTCGTATTGGCGCTGCTGGCGCTGGGAGTGATGCGCCGCTGGCGGCCGGCGGCAGTCCTGTTGGCCGTCGGGTTCGTCGTGTCCCGGATCGTGCTGATCCTTCTCGGTCTGATAACCCTGGACAGCTTCCGCGACGCGATATGGCTGGCGATTTACGGAGGATTACTGTTCGCCTTCGTGCGGGGCGTACAGGGCGCCTACAGCTACCACTGGTTCACCCGTCCGCCCCTGCCCAAGCAGCGGTAGGCGATTCTGGGAACACGAATGATGAGGGCGGGTGAGTAACCCGCCCCATTGCTGTTGACGTTTCCGGACGGGCGCGTTAGCCTCGGTTGAAGGCCGGCATGACGTCCTGCGCGAACCGGGACAACTGGTCCTTGAAGACCTCCCGGGGCATCCCCATCACCGAGCCCAGGTTCACCCGTTCGACGCCGGGATATCGCGCCTCGTCTTCCTTGAGCGCATTGGCGATGTCGTCGGCCGAGCCGCAGAGCCACGCTCCGCTCTCCACGGCCTCTTCCAGGGTGGGCAGGTGGACGCCACGGCGCAGGCCGGGGTTCGCCACGGCCTCAATCTGGTCTTGCTCCAGGCGCATGAGGCCCAGCGGGGCGGCGAACTTCATGGCTTCCTCAAAGTAGGGCTTCGCTTCCTTGATGGCCTGCTCCCGGTTGGCGCCGATAAAGAAGCGGTAGCCCAGGGCGATGTCCTCGCCCAGCTCCAGTTCCCTGCCGTACTTGGCGGCGGCTTGCTGGTACATCGTCAGCCGCTCGTGTCGGGCCGGTTCCGGCGTGTTGGCTACCATCGCCTTAATGCCGATGCGGGCCATGAAATCCACACCCTTGGGGTTGCCGGACACCAGCGGCTGCCAGATGTCCACCGGCTGGCGCAATGGCCGCGGCACCAGGCTCAGCTTTTCCAGGGTGTAACCGCGATATGGCACCCGCGCCGGTATCTGGTAGTGCTTGCCCTCGTGCGAGAAGGCTTCCTCGTTGAACGCCTTGACCATGACCTCGACCTGCTCTTCGAACAGCTCGCGGTTGGCGTCGCCGTCGAACATGGGCGAACCAAAGGTCTCCACCTCCCGGGAGTGGTAGCCCCGGCCCACGCCGAAGATGATGCGGCCGCCGGATAGGATGTCGGCCATGGCGAAGTCCTCCGCCAGCCGCAGCGGGTGCCACATCGGCGTGATGTTGAAGCCGCAGCCGTACTTCAGGCGCTTGGTGTTGCACGCCAGGTACAGCCCCAGCATGATCAAGTTGGGGATGCACTCGTACCCTTCCGGCTGGAAGTGGTGCTCGGCCATCCAGAACTCATCGTAGCCGTTGTCCTCCAGGTGCCTGGAAATGTCCAGGGCCCAGTCGAAAACCTCGGCCAGTTGATCATTGGAGTACCAGCGGTCGTTGGCGGGAGTCCCCTCCAAACCCAGTTCGCTGTCGACCACGTGGCCGGCGTAGGATGCGCTAAAGCTTTTGAACATGATTCGGTTCCCTCATTACGATTTTCTGAACAGGAAGGTTCGGGCATCAATTGTACTGCATTTCGTTGCATGGCAAAGGCCGCGGCCCGTGGTGCCAGGGCTTGCGCAAAGTCCATACCGGCGGCAACTGTCAGAAGCAGGATTACCAGGATTAGAGGATTTTCGGGATTTATGAACATCCTGAAAATCTCGAAATCCGGCAAATCCTGCTTCTGACAATGACTTTGCACAAGACCTGTAGCTCGCGATGGCTTTGTTGACGCTCGCCGGCGGCCGGTGCTAATCTCGCGCCACACTCACCGGCCAGCCCGGTGGGGTTGACATCGGAGGGACAGTGAGATGAAAGCAGCAGTTTTGCGCGAAGTTAATCAACCCGTAGTTGTTGAAGATGTGCAGGTCGATGCGCCAGCCCCGCGAGAAGTATTGGTGCGAACCGGCGCGTCCGGCGTGTGCCACAGCGACCTGCACTTTGTCGAGGGGCTATACACCACCCCCATGCCCTGCATCCTGGGACACGAGGCCGCCGGAGTCGTGGAAGCGGTGGGCGAGCAGGTCAGCTACGTCCGGCCCGGCGACTCGGTGATCTCCTGCCTGTCGGTGTTCTGCGGGACCTGCGAATTCTGCACCCGGGGCCAGCCCTACTTGTGCGACCGCACGGCGGTAACGCGAAGGCGCGACGACCCGCCCCGGCTGCGCAAGGACGGCGAGGCCATCACGCAGTTCGCCCAGTTGGGTTCCTACGCAGCCGAGATGCTGGTCCACGAGAACGCGCTGGTCAAGGTGGACGACGACATCCCGTTCCCGCAACTCGCCCTCATCGGGTGCGGAGCCACCACCGGCTTGGGCGCCGTGTTGAACACCGCCCGCGTTGAGCCGGGCAGCACCGTGGCCGTGGTCGGCTGCGGCGGCATCGGCATTCACTGCGTGCAGGCGGCCGCGCTGGCCGGCGCCCTGCGCATCATCGCCATCGACACCACCGAAGACAAGCTGGGCCTGGCCCGCGAGTTCGGCGCCACCGACGTCATCGACGCCACGGCCGGCAACGTCGCGGAACGCATCATTGACCTGACCAACGGCGGCGTTGACTACTCCTTTGAGGCCATCGGCCTAAAGCAGACCGCCGAGGACTGCTACAACATGCTCCGGCCCGGCGGTGTGGCCACCATAATCGGCATGGTGCCTGAAGGCGTGAAGATCGAGCTGGACGCGGGCAACTTCCTGCGGCGGGGCCGCGCGATCCAGGGCTGCACCATGGGCTCCAACCGCTTCCGCACCGACATGCCCCGCTACATCGAGTTCTACAAGCAGGGCCGGCTCAAGCTGGACGAGCTGGTCACCCAGGAGCTGGCACTCTCAGAGATCAACAAGGCCTTCGCCGACATGAAGGCCCAAAGCGTCTGCCGCAGCGTCATCACCGATTTCGATAACTAAACGACGCTCAGATCGTTGGCGCACGACGCCGGCGCTCCAGTGCGGGCGCCGGCGTTTTAGCGATTATTCCCGTTGAGAGTGAAATAGATGCGGAGGTACGTCTACGCTGACGAATCCGGCAATTTTGACTTCAGCAACGGGCCGGGGGCCAGCAGATATTTCATTCTGACCACGGTCGTCGTGGCAAGCCATGCTATCGAAGCCGATTTGATGGACCTACGTCGTCAACTGGCGTGGGAAGGGGAACCGCTGGCCAGTGGTTTCCATGCCACCAACGATAAGCAGCGTGTCCGCGACCGCGTGTTTGCAGTGCTCGGTCGACACGATTTCAGGGTGGACGCAACGATTTTGGAGAAGCGCAAGACGGATCCCGGAAGACGCTCGCAACCAAGACTTTACAGCCTCGCTTGGTATCTCCACCTTACGAGACTGATCCCTGACCTGGTGGCGGGACACGACGAATTGTTGCTGATAGCGGCATCAATTGGAGCCCGCGATATGCGCTCGGAATTCCAGACCACGGTTGAAAACATCGTAGATGCGCAATCTCCGCCAGGCAGTTTGGCTTCCACAATGTGGCCGTCTGCAACGGCGCCGTTGCTACAGGTCGCCGACTACTGCGCTTGGGCGATCCAGAGGAAATGGGAGCGTTCGGACACCCGAGCGTACGCCCGGATCCATGACAAGATAGCGTCGGAGTTTGAGGCCTTCGGAGGAAGGGAAACGGCCTAGCGTTACAGCAAAACGAGCCGGCTATCCGATTTTGGGCGAGAGTGGCCAACTCTCACCGGAAGAGGCCCCGGGCCTCTTGTCACCGGCTCAACTATCGATACCAGTCTAGTATCGAATGGAAGGAGCGTCAAGCATAATGCGCCCAGCCTCGTGATGGGTAAATCAGCGACGCTCTCGGATACCCACCATGTTCGTAATCGGCACCGCCGGCCACGTCGACCACGGTAAATCCACCCTGGTCAAGGCCCTGACCGACATCGATCCCGACCACCTTCCCGAGGGGAAGGAACGGGAGATGACCGTCGACCTCGGTTTCGCCTGGATGATCCTGCCCAGCGGCCGCGATTTGTCAACTTGACGATGGTCATCAGGTGTTTCCTGTCGCTGTCCGCACGGTTTCGGGCGGCATGAGTTCATGTCGCCCGTTTCGCCAGTTGTAATTACGCGTCGGCGGGCGTGGCTCGGTTTGCCAGCGTCGTTCGTGAACTGGCCATGAACGAAACACCCTGTCGGCAGGGACAGGGTGTTGGGGATGTGGCGGCGCGGAATCGAACTTCGTCAGCCGTCTGGGTCGTATAGCCTTGCTTCAAGTTCGCGGATGCGGGCTTCGGCGGCGACCCGGGCGCTATGTTCTGTGTCGGCGCGGGCTTCGGCGGTGTCGGCGCGGGCTTCAGCTGCAATGCGTGCCTCGTGCTCGTCTTCGTAGGTCGGAATGTGCTGACCGGTTTCAGGGTCGTACCAGCCCAGAAGTCCGTTTTCCCATCGGAGGTCCAGGTCGAGTGCCGCGCTGTGGCCCTGCAGGTTGCCGCCTTCCAGTTCATCAATCGGGATCGGCTGGTATGTTCCTTCGACCAGGCGGTCTCCGGCCAGTCTGACGCCGTGGAATTCGCCCGTCCGGTCGAACCGCCAGTACTCGAAGATGCCCAAGGCTGCGTATTCTTCCCGTTTCGCGCCCACGTCGGTTTCCGCCGTGCTCACCGACGCGACTTCCAGGACGAAGTCCGGCGGTTTGCCTTGCTCCGAGACTACGTACCCGTTGCTGGCTTCGTAGGCGGCCGGGTCCGCGCCAAACGCGACGAGAAGGTCGGGCCGGCGGGCTCTGGTTCGGTCGTCGCTGGGATGGGCAATCATCCAGCGGTCGGCCTCCACCAAGGTGGTGTCGGCGTTGCCGAGGTACTGAGCCAGGTGGTATGAGTTGCCGGTCTTGAACAGTTGGTCGTACTGGGTCATCTCGTCGGGCTCGCGCTGGGGCGGATCCGGCAATCGGAAACGGCCTGGGGATTTGGTGGTTTTGGCGTCGGCGGTGGTCATCCTGAACCTCTTCGGGCTTAGCGTGGATAGCGGGTCATCTGCCGGTTGGTTGATGAACCGAATTATAACTGTGCCAGGGTTGGCCGGTATGGGGAGGACGAAAACGTGGTGGAGGGTACTGCGCCAACGCCAGATGCTTTCGCCACCCGACGGGCGCGGTCAGCACGTCCAGCGCATGACCGCCTGCAATGCGCAGTGATCTTGGTTGCATCGGACGACGACTCACACTTGGTCCATGCTCACGACAGGCTGCGGTGGCACGGCGGAGGCAGCCGCGATTTAGAATGCCCGCATTCCGACATTTGGAGGATGGCTGAGCCGGTCCCGGTTGCTCCGGGGATCGACGGCTAACGTTTCCCGTGTTGTACATTGTGTTCTCTTTCGTTTTCGGGTTCAGTTTTCTGATACCAATTGGCATCGCGGTTTTCCGGGGAAACGGATCCCGTGGCCTCTGGGATAGCATTCTTGATGCACGGCACCGTTCCCGAAAAGACCTGAAGGCATGGTGAAGCGACGTGGCAGAAGAAGCCGCTGGACAATTTTGCGGCCTCGCCCGATTTGTGGCCTCGCCCGATCCAGCCTGGACGAGAGGAACTAGCGCATTGAACGTGGAAGGGATCCCACATTGATGAGGTCATCCGAATTGCACCAGCCAATTCGACGCGGATTATCGGCAACCAGCGAATTGATACGCTCTGTTTCCCGTAACCGGTTGGGCAAAGTGTTGGCGTTCACGGTGGTCTTATTGGCGTTGAGTGTCACCGGAATCGCTGGGTGCGCAACTGAAAAACCGCTGCTCGAGTTTCCCACACCGAGTCCCTTATCCCATAGCGTAGCGAAAGCCGTGCGTCCGCCCACCGGGTCGGTCTCACCTGGGCCCGCCGAGGAAGGCCCCAGCGTTGCGCAACTGAAGTCCTGGCTCCGGGCGGTGGAGGAAGAGGCCGTAGGACGAGTTCGCGGCATCACCTGGAGCGGAGTGGACGCGCGGAACAAGCGCATTGAATTCGGCTTGGTGCCGTTGCGCGGAGACCGCGAGCAGTTGGAGGCGGCCATAGCGCGGGCGAAGGTCCCGAGGGAAGCCATCGATATCGAAGTTGGATGCCAGGGCGGCGCACTGTCGCGCATCGAATTCGGAGCAGCTCCCAGCGAGGAATTGCGCCGCGCCATCGACCACACTCTGGAGGTGGTTTCCCAGGCTGACTACGGGGAGACTGTATCGATGAAGTTGACGCTCACGAACAGCAGCGTACGACCCGTGCAGTTTTACACCGGCCGGCCTCCCCATGACTTTGTGGTCGCAACGGTCAATGACCAGGAGGTCTGGCATTGGAGGTGCGGAAAGACCTTTCCGGCGATAATGAGGGAGATCAACCTGGAACCCGGTGAGCAACTCGTGCTGGCAGGCGAGTGGGAGCAGATAGACAACTGGGGCGAACCCGTCCCGGCAGGAACTTACTTGATCAGAGGCATGCTCGTAATGGAACCAGCCGGCATACTGGCGACGCCGCCTCAAGAGTTGGAGGTGCTCAAGTGATGATCGAGGTTTGGTTGGCCTTGAGCCCATGAAGACCTTTGTAGTTCTGGGACGGATGCCCCGCTTCCGCGACGCCTGACGCCGTGGTTGTCGTCATGCCGCCCGTTTTCTGATGCGCCGCCTGCTGGGACTCTACTCGCCGATGAAACTCGTAACAACATCCTGCATGTTGGTCCTCCTGCTCGCTTTGTCTCTGGCCTGCGGAGGTTCAGGGGACGTACCCACACCAACTCAGGACCCACCCACCGCAGCCCCGGGTCCGACGTCCACCGATGGCCCGATCTGGGTGCTGCAGAGACTGAACGGAAAACCGGTGATCAGGATATGGGGAACCGCGCTGACGCTTTCCACTTACGAAGACTCTGCCGGCGGCTACGATGGGTGCAACCGTTTCGCCGGCATCCATGAGGATGGCTCCCGCGTTGCACAGCCCGATGGGACCATCTCGTTCCCCGGGTTCACGCGGACACTCGCGGGGTGCCCTTTCCCTGAAAAACTCATCGGGCGCCGCAGCGAAAACTATAGGGCGGCCCTGGCGGAAGCAAACGCGTACCGGGTTCTGGACAACCGATTGCAAATCAGAGACGGGTCGGGAAACCTCCGCCTGGTAATGGTGAACAAATCCCCGCTGGTCGGGGTAGCCGAAGACCTGACCGGCACCGCATGGCGTCTCACATCCATCGATGGCAAGGCGCCCCGCGGCATATCGCCCACGCTGGCCTTCTGGGATGAGGCATTCGTGGGAGGAACCGTCGCCGGCTATGGCTTCGTGGCCCAGTACGACAAATGGCGCACGAACATCCGCGTCCGGTCCATGGCCGTGACCGGCGTTGGAATCAAACGGCCAACCGACATACCGGATGGAGCGGCAGGGGATTTTCTGGAAGGTCTCGGTTGGCTTACTGGACACGCCGTGCGCGAAGAGGGCGGGATCAGGTTCCTCCGACTCCGCACGATCAACGGATCCTCCTTGGACTTTGAGGAACTCATGCCGGTTGTGGACGACATATCGGGCGTGGATTGGCGTCTCCAGTCGTTCATCGAGGTACGGTGGCATGAATTCCGAGCCGGAGGACCACCATGTGTGGAGAATGCGCTCCCCGGGTCGGATATCGTCGCCAGGTTCACGGAGACCACCGTCCGTGGGACCGTGGATGGCAGAGAATACAGTCGCGACGATCTGAGCCTCTCCATGGTGAAGCCGGGAGAGAGCAGCACGGAAGGGTTGGCCGGGTTGGACCCTTTCTCCAATGATTTGCCGGACGGACGATGCCCACGCGGGGACGGAGAGGAGAATGGTGAGCGGGACACAGCCGGGCAGGCCGAACGTTATCTGGAACTTCTGCCCAAGCTGCAGCGCTACATGATATTCGGCGACCGGCTGGTAGTGCTCACCGACTCCCATCAGGCGCTGCTGTTCGAGGCTGAAACGTCGGGATGAACTTGATGGGTCCCGGATCGATCTCTGAGATTGCCGCAATTGCCCGCATGGAACACATCAGCAAAGCCGAAGACACTCGCCGCAGTTTCGTGGTGGCCGACATCGTCTTCGACCAGGGCTTTGGGCGCGAGGATGCCTTCTGCGGCCGCTACAATGGCGAGCATGTCGACGTTCATCCGGCATCCCGACGTCAAGCTGGGTCTGCTTTTGGTGGTGGCCGCGCTACTCCTGGATATGGGAACTTCGGGCGCCTCCTGGACTTGGCATGTTTCCGACCAGCTCAACAGCGCGGCTATGGGGGTTGGCTGGCTCGCCCTCGTGGTTGGCCTGGGGGGTTTTGGTGTGGTGTTGGCAGCCATCTGGGTGGACCGCCGCCCACCCCACGGAATGATGGCGGCCGGCGCCGGCGTCCTCGCTCTCGGGCTCGTCCTGGTAACTCTTTCCCGTAACTTCGGCGTCGCTGCCGCCGGTTTCTTCCTGGTCGGAGCCGGAGGAGCCGCATTCCACTCCCTGGTCTTCTACGCCATCGTCGCGAAGGGTTACACCCGGTTCAGGGGCACGCTTATCGGCGCACTCGGCCTGGTGTTCGGGGCCAATCTGGGAGGGGGAGCAGTACGCAACTGGGATTTTGACATCCCCGTCGGATGGTTCGCGCTGGCGCTGGCGCTGACCGGAGGGATTGCGCTCTACATGCTTCTCCCCCGGTGGTTCAGGGCGGCCTACGAATCAGGGCCGACCCTACGAGAGACCATCGCCGTTCCCGGCGTCAGAGCCCGCTTCGTCTCGGCCGCCGCTGTACACCTGGTTGCGGCTATGGGATTCGCCTCAAGTTCATTGCATCTCCGGTGGGTTACGGCGGCGACCGCGTCAGCTGGCACCGCTCATAATGCCGAGTACGAAGCCTTGGCCCTGGCTGGCGGAATCGGAGCTTTGGCTTGGGGCGCAGCGTCCGATTTCCTTCCCGTAAGTTGGCTGCTCATCGCTTTGGCGGTGTTTTCTCTGCCCGCAGCAGGGTGGGTTTGGCTTTCTGATGACCCGGGCGCAGGCGGGTATCTACTATTGTTGGTACGGGGCGGCTTGATCAGTCTCCCCTGGGTACTGGTGGCGGATCTTCTGCCCAAGCGGCATTTTGGGAAACTCGCTCTGGCCATAATCCTGTTGGGCACGTTGGGTGGATCGTTGGGCTCATTCTACTTGGGTGGGGTAATGTTCGTTTGGGAAGCCGGGTCATTCATTTGGATCGCCCTCATCGAAAGCTGCATACTTGCGACGGTGGTCGCCTGGCGCCCGACTGATCGGAAGCCTGGCCGTTGGACACTCTGGCGGAGCAAGCGGGCATAGTGCGAAGACCGGGGCGACAGTGGGATTGGAGGCGCTGAGGCCATGGGTTGCCTTCGGGGTTGGCCTCGGGCGCTTCCAACTACGCGTACACTCCCGCGCAAACTCGGCCGGCGGTCTGGGCTACTGTCGGAACTCGTAACCGTGTCCATTCTGTTACCATCCTTCACTGGAATACTGTGAGAACCGGGATACTGTGAGAATTGAATATTGGCATGGGTGCGGGTCAGCGCGGTCACTGTACGATTTGCAGCCCACGTCTCGGCATTTCGACGTGCGTCCACCAGTGGCGGCCAACGACGTCGGTCCAGGGGCGCCGAAATTCGGCAGTGGCAACGAAGGCAGATGGTTGAGTTGAAGGCAGATGAACGTGGCCTCAGCGTGGTCTGAACAACTTGAAGCCGTCATCTCCGGAGACGCAGGGTTGGAAACCCCGGCATTCATCTACGACGAATCCGGCATCGTCCGGCTGCTGGAGAGGGCAACAGAAATCCGGGAACGGACCGGCTGCCGGGCGCTTTTCGCGGTAAAATCCTTCTGCTTTCGCGATGCGTTGGAGTTGATGACCCCATATCTGGACGGTTTCGCCGTCAGTTCGCTCTTCGAGGCGAAGCTGGCGCGGTCGGTCCTGGGCGACCGGGGCACGGTGCATTTCACCACTCCCGGCCTGCGGCCCCGAGATGCAGCGGAACTGGGCCTGCTTTGCGACTACGTTGCCTTCAACTCGGTCGGTCAGTGGCACGCTTATCGAGACGCCCTGCGTCCGTCGGTCCGATACGGTCTGCGAGTTAATCCTGAGCTGTCTTTCATCGGCGATGCCCGTTATGACCCGTGCCGGCCCGGATCCCGGCTGGGCGAGCCTCTGGCGACGGTTGCCGAAGTGCTAGACGAACCGGATTCCGTCTCCGGCCTGTTGCTCCACACCAACTGCGACGCCACCGACTTTGGCCAACTGGAAGCTACCGTGAATGCAATTCGCTCCACCCTGGGCCACCGGTTGGAGGACGGCCGGCTGCAGTGGGTAAACCTGGGCGGCGGGTACCTGTTCGAGGATGAATCCACGGGCGACGTCCCCGACCTTATGCCCCTGTACCGTACGATAGATTTGCTGCAACGCCGCTGCGGCCTGGAGACGATCATGGAGCCTGGCGCCGCCTTGATACGCGCGGGGTGCTATCTCGTCGCCACGGTACTGGATGTCCAGACACGGGACGACCACCGGACGGCGATCCTGGATACTACGGTGAACCACATGCCGGAGGTGTTCGAGTATCAATACGAGCCGGACATTTTGGGGCACCGCGACGCCGGGGGGTGGACCTGTACGCTGGCGGGATGTACCTGCCTCGCCGGGGACGTGTTTGGCGAGTACCGCTTTGACGCTCCATTGGCGGTGGGTGACCGGGTCGTGTTTCTCAACATGGGCGCCTACACCCTGGTCAAGGCCCATATGTTCAACGGCGTCAATCTGCCGACGATTTACGCCCTCGACCCGGAGGGTAATCTGATCGCCAAACGAAGGTTCACCTACGACGATTTCGCGTCGCGATGGGGAGCATCAGCAACGTCATGACCACTGCCCAGCTGTACGAACGGGAGCTGATAGTCCCCACCGGCGGACTCAACGCCGACCTGCTCCCGCAGTTGTGCAAGGCTGTGACGGAGCAACTGCAAGCGGACGAGATTCCGATCAGGCTCGCGGTGACGGGCAGGGTAAGGATACCGAATTCCGATCAGGAAGGGCACCACTGCGAAATCGGCCTGCTCCGCGGGTTGGAGGGCCGTCGGCGACCGGCGTCCATTTTTGACCTGGACCGCCGCACCCTGGAAAACGCCCAGCAGTTCAACGCAGTCCTGCTGGTGCCCACCGGAGTGGGGGCAGAGATCGGCGGCCACGCGGGAGACGCGATGCCGGTGGCCGCCCTGCTCGCCTCGGTATGCGACACGCTGGTGACCCATCCCAACGTGGTAAACGCATCGGACGTCATCGAAATGCCGGCAAATTGCCTGTACGTGGAGGGCAGCGTCATTGCCCGGTTATTGCAGGGCCAATTGGGCTTGCAACGGGTCCGCAACAATCGCTTGCTGGTGGTGCTTGGCCCTCATGACGACGAGCTATTCGTCCACGCGGCCATAAACTCCATCAACGCGGCCCGGACCTCGTATGGCCTGGTCAGGCCCCAGGTTCTCCGGCTGGAACAGGGCTTACGGATGGACTCCCGGTATGCCCGGTCGGGAAGGGCGGCGGGTCGGGTGCGGGGGCTGGAACCCCTGTTTGCGGAACTGGACCGTCGGCGAAGCCAATATGACGCGGTGGCGATCACGTCTCTGATCGACGTACCGGCCGGGTACCATTTTGAATACTTTGACCGCATGGGCGATATGGTCAACCCCTGGGGCGGCGTGGAGGCGATGCTGACGCACACGGTCTCGGCCCTTTATGACGTGCCGTCGGCCCATGCGCCCATGCTGGAGAGCCGGGAGATAGCCAACGCGGACCCCGGCGTGGTTGATCCGCGCATGGCAGCCGAGGCAGTGTCGCTGGCGATGATCCAGTGCATCCTGAAAGGGCTGCAGCGCAGTCCCCGGCTGATTACCGAGCCCGAAGCCCGTCGTCATCACAGCGTACTCAATGCTGCCGATGTATCGTGCCTGGTGATTCCCGACGGATGCGTGGGTTTGCCGACCCTGGCCGCGCTGGAGCAGGGCATCACCACCATTGCGGTGAGGGAGAACCGCAACCTGATGAGCAACGACCTGACGGAACTCCCGTGGACCGCAGGCCAACTGCACATTGTGGAGAATTACTGGGAAGCCGCCGGCGTGATGGCCGCACTGCGGGCGGGCGTGGACCCGGCGGCGGTGCGCCGGCCGCTGACCGGGGCTGAGATCACCGGGCCGTCAGGGAAAACCGACGGCGTCTGACGGAGCAGCCAGCGGTGATGGGCCGGCCGCGAGTCTCCCGACAATGCTTCCACCGGCCCGTTAGCCAGGCAGCAGGCCGTCGCCGATAAAGATGTGCTCCGCTTCGTACAGCGTGAGATCGGTTTCGGGCAGGATGAGGTCCGATTCCACCAATTCGTCAAGGGGCAGCGGTTCGCCCCGGTCCCGCACCAGTTGGAACATCTCATCCAGCAGCGATTGGAATTGGGCGCCGTCCTCAGCGGCCACCGCCTCCACCATACGGTTATCGATGTCGTTGAGGTCATCGATGGCCGACCCGGGCAAGTTGAACTGTCCCTCGCCAAGTATCCGTACAATCACGTTTAGCGCTCCAGTATTGCGGAAAGATCAGTCAGGCGCTGGCACCGCTGGGCGGAGCGGTCCCGTTGGAGTTTTTCAGCGCGGCCAATTCGGCTTCAACAGTGCTGGAAGTCGAAATCTGCGCCAGTTCCCGCTCGATGTCGTCCTGGGGGCCGGTGATGTCATCAAGCACACCTGACGCCACCAGTTCGTCGATGGCGCCGGCTTTGGCCCTCATCTGGTCAGTCTTGTTCTCGGCTCGTTGCACCGCCAGGGAAACGTCGCCCATCTCCTCGGAAATGCCGCCGAGGGCGGCGCCGATGCGGACCTGGGCCTGGGCCGCCGTATACTGAGCCTTGATGATTTCCTTCTTGTTGCGGAAGGCGTCCACCTTGGCCTGGAGTCGCTTTTCGGCCTCGGTCAACTTCTCCTGCTCCCGCTCCATGCCGGCGATCTGCTCGTCCAGCCCCTCCAGCTCAATCAAGGCGGTCTGCTTGCGTTGCAGGGCCAGGCGGGCCAGGTCGTCGCGGTCGGCGTCCACCGCCTGGCGAGCTTGCCGATCCAACCGGGCGATGTTCTCCTGGACCCGGTCGGCCTGCTGCTGGATGCGTCGCTTGGCGGTAACCATCTCGACCACTCCGCGCTTGACGTTCTGGAGCATCTCCAGTTGTTTCTCATAGGAGTAATCCAGCGTTTCGCGCGGGTCCTCCGCGGAATCCAGCAGGCGGTTCATTTTTGATTTCACAATGGTGGACATCCGGGAAAACATGCCCATGATCTCACTTTACTCCTGAAGGTATTTGAGTACGAAGTACCCCGGGCTCGGCCAGTCTATCAAACGGCAGTTCAATAGCCGCGTCTCGAACCGAAGAAGGCCATCCCCAACATCACCACCGCCGCAAGGATGCACAGCACGCCGGCGATGCGGAGCAGGAAATCCAAAACGCCAAGGACCATCAAGATGCCCAGGGCCAGCAGGGCCAGTCCCAGCAAAATCCCAGCGGTTCTTCCCAAACCCCGCATCCGGCAGCCTCCATCGACGATTGATATAAACAGAGCATAATGGGCGTCGCCGGCGGCGGTCAAGCAGCGCCAACCTCTGTGCACCGTAACCCTGGGCTATAATGTGGCACCTGACGACCATACGGCTGCCCGGTCTCATTCGTTCCCATTCTCCCTCCGGCCGAGGAGGCCGCCATGAGCAAACAATCATCGTCGGGCCGGCTGTTCGGCCGCCTCATGGGCCGTGGAAACAACCGGCCGTCCGGTCTCGCGGATCGCCTGGCAGTTGACAACAGCATCCACGCCGCACGGGTCGGAGACGTGGTGGTAGTGCACGGTCTGGATCTGGACCTGGACGACGCATATCTGGTGGTGGAGCAGGTCCATCGGTACGCCGGCAGCGGCATCGAGTGGCGCGAGTTGGTGGCCTCCGACACCCGCCGGCAGGTCTGGCTGGAGTGGTCAGAGGACGGCGACAACCTGTTCGTCACCGCGACCACGGAACGCCGGCCCGTGGGTCTGGACGCCATCGGCTTGACCGAGGACGACCTCATCGCCATGGACGAAGCGCACTCGATCGACAATGGCGTGGTCCTCGAAGAACGGCGTTATTCTTACCGAAACAGTTTCGCGGCGTTTTATTATCCGGGCGACCGCGCCGGCGAGGGAGAGGGCTTCTACATGTGGGAGTTCCTGGCGGACGATGGGCGGGATATGCTCGCCATCACCAAGTTCGAAGGCCTGCCTTTTGAAGCCCACTTCAGCGAAATCATCGACCCGGATAACGTGCTGCTATACCCGGGAGAGCGATCAGAGGCCCGATGACGATACGACTGAGTGTGGAGCGTGACAGGTGGACATACTGATTGACATATTGACCTACCTTCCCCGCGGGCTGGTCTACGTGGCCCTGGGGTTGGTGGTACTGACCCTGGCGAAACTGGCCAGGGACGCCGTTACCCGCCACCGCATCGAGGAGGAGATCGTAACCAAAGGCAACCTTGCGGTAGCGCTGCGTCTGTCCGGTTATCTGGCAGGCATCATCCTGGTATTCCTTGGCGCCTTGTACGAGCCGCTGGGCGGAGACGGCTATGTCGGGCTGGGGTTCGACCGCGCCTTCGGGTTGGAAGTACTGTGGGTTTTCCTGTACTCACTGGCCGGAATCGTCGCGTTGAACCTGATGCGTCTGGTCACCGACCGGTTGGTGTTGTACCGCTTTGAGCTGGAGCGCGAAATCATCCAGGATCAGAATGCCGGAGCGGCAGCAGCGGAATTTGGCGTGAACGTCGCTTCCGGCCTGGTCATTGCTGGAGCGATCGCTGGCGAGGGTGGCCCGCTCAACGCCCTGGCGTTCTTCGGCCTGGGCCTGGGCGTCCTGATCCTGTTCGCCCTGTTCTACGAATGGACTACGCCCTTCAACATCCACGACGAAATTGAGCGCGACAACCCGGCGGTGGGCATCGCCCTGGGAGGCAACCTGATCGCAATTGGCCTCGTCAGCTTCAAGGCCACCTTCGGCGACTTCGTCGGTTGGCAGGCCGGAATTTTGGAGTTTGTCGTCTACTCGGTGGTGGGCTTCGTTCTGTTGTACGTCCTGCGGCTGGCGGTGGACCTCGTGTTGTTGCCCCACACCCGCGTTTCCCAGCAGGTAGCCGGGGGGCGCAACGTGGGCGTGGCCTTCGTCGAAACCGCGGTGGTGGTCAGCTCCGCCCTGATATTGCTCCTAGCCATCTGAATGCGACGCTGACCGTGTGGCGCAGGTAGCATCCAGATCGTCGCGTTCAATGCTGGGCGCCAAACGCGCCGGCAAGTTGCTGGGTCAGCAGACGACGCCGGATTTTGGACTGTGCCTGACTTTCGGCAACCGCTTCCGAACGAGCTTCAAGCAGCGAGTAGCCGTCCTCCATGATGGCCGCGAGAACCGCGTCGGGAGGTGGCGGCAGGGTGCGGTTCACCACCGGCTCCAGCAGTCGGTCAAAACACGCGGGGTCGCTGACCAACCGCTTCCATTGGTCGGCATAGGGGTCCAGGGTGCCGTCGTAGAGCCGCAGCAGGAACACGGCGCGCACAGGATCCAGGCCCTCGGCGATGATAGCTTCAACCCGCAAGTCGGCGCCGCGCCCGCTGTCGAACTCCGCCTCCTGCGTGTCCTCGTTCCAGCGAGCATCCTTGAACAGGTCGAAACTGTCGATCAGCGACTCCGTTTCCGCCAGCAGAGCGCGAATCATCTCACGGCCGGCCGGCGCCACTTCCGACCCTGCGCCATCTCCACCAGGTCGTAGACAACGGCGGCGGTACAAACCGGAGATCACGGGTCGACATGGGTCTGATTCGGAGAGGTTGGCCGGCAGCGGCGCCGCGCAGCCATGCTTGTCCACGAAGTAGAGCAGCGCGCAGGACTGCATCCAGTCCAATAGGTGGTCTCGGTTCGCCGCATACCCCTGCGCCACCGCCCAGTCTATCGGCCGATAATCGGGAAGAATCGTCAGCGTCAGTTCGGCGTCGTCCCAGGCACCGATACGGCGACACAGGCGCGGCGGTTGCAAGTGTGCGGACACCGGATCGTCGAGGTGGGCCGGCCGGCCCCAACCGCGTCCCGAGGTCAGGAACAGCCGGCAGAGTCCGGCCCGCCACTGTTCCGTCAGAGTCACCAACTCCGCGTAGCAGGCCGGCAGATCAGGATTGGCGCGCCGGTCCAACCGGGCTATGGTGTCAGTGCGGTCGTCGGCATCGGGCGGGAAGAGCCGGTCCAGCAACCGACGCAGCGTGAGGCGTCGGGCTTCGCCGGGCAGGTCAACCTGCAGGGCCGTATCCTCCGGCAACCGGTTCGTCCACACCGATACCGCAAGGCCGGCGCCGTCACCTCCGTCCATAGGCTCCGTCCATAGGCTCAGGCCAGCCAGGCGGGACGCGTCGCGGGGTCGCCCGGCGGCCGGTCCAGGAAGCGAACCCGGCCGCCGCCGCCGCTGAAACCACCGAGGCCGCTGCTCCTTGATATGGTCGATCCGGCGCCGCCTCCGATGGTGGAGCTGCGGGAAATGGACGAACTGCCGCGCGTCAGAGAACTGCTGCTGCGGAAGGCGCCCGACGACCGCTGTGTCTGCTGGTAGGTCTGACGCCCCGAGCTCACGTTGCGTCCCGCATCCTGGTATCTGGAACCGGCGAAGGTCTGCTGGCGGGAGGTGTACTGCCGGTTGCGTTCCAGCTGCGAATCGTAACGGCTGGAACCGCGATACGAGGAGCGATCCCTGCGGATGTCCGTCGCCCGGTCCGGGACCGTCTGGTAATAGTAGGGACCACGGGTCAGGCTGCTGATTATCAGGTAGGTGAAGAGGAAATCACCGGCGCCGAAGTGGCTGTGGTAGTACGAATTGGCGTGGTAGCCCCGCAGTTCGTGCTGGTCGTCCTCTTTGACGATGGCAAAGAGTTGGTCGTCCACGGCATCGTCGATCTGGTTGTTGGCGTCCAGGTCTTCCCAGCCCTCCAGGGTGAGGCGGTCGCCGTCCTGGCGGGCGCGAATGAGAATGAGGCCGTCGCCTTCGTAAATTTCATTGACCCGGTCTTCGAATTCGGTGGCGCTACTTGACTCCATGAACGCTTCCTGCACGTCGTCCAGGTTGATGCGTCCGGCGGCGCCGTCGGTAGCCGCCCACTGGCTGTAGCTGGGACCGCTGTCGGAAGGTCCGCAGGCGGCCAACACGGGCGCACCCGCCAATAAACTGCCGGCGGACACGGCCAGAGCGATTCGGCTGATTCGTGGCGCCATATCGGTCAACTCCTTTGTGCCGGACGAGGCATCGAGAGGCACAACTCAAGATACGAGCTCGGCAAGCCGCGGGTCCACGGCCAACCGCGAAGGCGGCTCGGGGCCATCCTCCGGTGAGCCAGTCAATCCGACGACGGGAAAATGCAACATTTGGGAAAGGAAGCGATTGGACACTTCATGCCGGAAACGTTGCCAGGCATCAGCGGCGGCGATTATGTATTCGGCTATCGCGGTCTTCGGCCCATGCGCATCCAATCGAGATGCGATTGCCATACTCCTCAGGTCGGCCCGGTGATTTTCCCATAGCTCATCGCCGGCCTGCAAAAGCAGCAATCGCACCAACTCGCCGAACTGTGCCGCTCCCAATCGTTCCCGCCGCTCCGCCAGATGCTGATCGATCAGTTCGGCCAACGCGCCTCCCAACCCGGTCAGAGGGCAGCCCCGGGCCGGCTCGGCATCCACGCCGTACCGGGCGAGGAGCTCCATCGCCAGGGACGCGAACCGCCGAGCATAATCGTCGGCGACGAGACTGGGGAAATGCCGTCCGACGAGACCGGATGCGGCGGATCGCGCCGCGTCATTCGCCCACCGGCCGATGCGGTCCGGCCCGGCAACCAGCGTCTCTTGCCGGGACCGATAGTAAACGTCGGTGTGGGTGTCCAACACCGCAGCGTATTCCAGCAACAGCGCGCGCACACCGGATGCATCCCGCTGGGCGGCCTCGCGCCGGCGCCGCAATTGTCGCTCCAGCTCCGGCCCTTCCCAGCAAACTCGGCCCGCCGAGTCCGGCGCCGGACGTCCGTACTCTAGGCCGGCCAGCCATCGATCGGATCTGACCAACAAGCTGCGGGTGGAGCCGAACGCGCCCCGCCGGCCGCTGCGTCCCTGAAGTTGCAACGCAACCCGCGGCGAGTCATTGAACTCTGTGCTGACCAGGTGAAGGCCCAGTCCGAACTCCAGAGTTCCGGTCGCCGGGAGGGCCGGCGTCATCCCGCGCGGATGCACGACCAACCGGTCGCTACCGACACGGCGGGCCGACAGTTGGGGGTTCGCTTCAACTGCCCGGGTGAGCAGGTCGGCTTCTCCGGGGGTGTTGGCCCGCACCTCCACGGTCCGGCCGTCGGGGTCGGCCATTATCGTTTCTTCCAGCAGGGAGACGAAACGACCCAGGACGTGCCGGTCAAGACCGGACGATAGAAGCACGTCAGTGCCGCGACCAGCCATGTTGGTCGCTACGGTGACGGCGCCGGGCTGTCCCGCCTGACGAACAGTGTCCGCTTCATCCTGGTTGGTGGACGCGTTGAGCAGACGATGGATGATCCCGGCTTCCGTCAATCGTTGGCTGATGATCTCCGACTGGGAGACCGTCCGCGTAGCCACCAGCATTGGTCGGCCCCACGCCTGACAGTAGCGGGCTTCGTCGACGACGGCGCTCAGCTGGTCGTCGGGATGAGCATACACCCGGCTGGGCAGGTCCCGACGGCCGAAACGCCGGGCCGATGCGCAGCGCGCGTCGGGAACCACCTCCACATCCAAACCGTACAAGCGGCGGAACTCGTCGGCCGCCGCTTGAGCGGTTCCGGTGAGGCCGGCGAGGCTGCGGTAGCGCCGGACGAAGCCCGGGACGCTGATCTCCCCAAGGTTGCGGTGGTCAGGGTGGATTGGCACTCCTTCTTTGGCTTCCACCGCCGGATGCAATCCGTCCTGATAGTGAGTGTCGGGCCGGGGTCGTCCGGTGTCCCGGTCCACCAGCACCACCTGGTCATCGTCCACCACGTATTCGATCCCACGGCGCAGCAGGAGGTGGGCCCGCAGCAACTGGTGCACCTGGTTGACCAGGTTGGACCGCCGAACGGCCCGGCGAGAGTCCCCGCCGGTGTCCGGATCGACAGCGTTAGCGGAATAGAAGTCACCAAGGCGAGCCTCGAGGAAGGCTACACCCTCGGGCAACAGGCTCAAGCTGCCTCGCTCCGCATCCACCGCGCAGAGCAAGCCTTCCTCAACCTCCGGGTGGGGCCGGCCGGAGCCGTCGGCATCCACCAGGGACCATGCACGCCGACGCAGGCGGGGATGGGCAGCGGCCAGCCGGCGCGTGGCTTCGTCGTCGGGCTGGGACAACATCACCCGGGCCAACAGCATTGCCGACCGGTCATCGGCCTGGCCACCTTCGAGACGTTGGTTCAGCTCGTGCCGGCATTCTTCCGCCAACCTGGTCTGCTCCGTCACAAGTTGCCGCACCACCCGGTCGGCCCGTATGATCGTCCGCCGGCTGAGGACAGGCGCGCCGGCGATGACCAGGGGGGTGACAGCCTCATCCAGCAGCGTTTGGTCGGCTTCGTCGATGATGGCGACGTCCAGCGGCCCCTGGACTTGCTCGTTCGGGGACATGACCAGCCGGTCCCGCAGGTAGTCGAAAGCGAACTCGCGCAGCGTGCCGTAGACTATCCGGTTGCCGTAGGACACGCAGCGCTCCGGTCCGGCCATGTGGTCCAGCACTGCTCCCACGGTGAGGCCCAGCGCCCGGTACACCGGCGCCAGCAGGTCGCAGTCCCTGGCGGCCAGGTAGTCGTTGGCGGTGACGACGTGAACGGTGCGACCCATCAGACCATACAGAGCCGCCGGGAAGGCGGCGGCCACGGTCTTTCCCTCGCCAGCAGCCATCTCCACGATTCGACCGTGGTAAAGGTGCAGGCCAGCCAGCAATTGCTGATCGGTGGGGCGAAAGTGCAGTCCGTGGGTGTCGCCATCCGTCCGGCGGCGGGCCGCACGGTAAAACTCTGCCGGAAGGAGCATATCGCTCCCCTGGTAACGACCCCGGCCGGTGGCGGCCAGCTTGCTGCGGGCGTCTACGATGCTCGGCTCGTCGTCGCCATCCGGCAGGTCGAAGATTTTCCATAACCCAAGACGGCGCCGGATGGTCTCGTCAACCACTGCGAACACGCGGACCAGCGTTTCCTCGGGCATGGAATCCGAGGGTTCAAACCCATCACTCAGACCACATACGGCCGCTCGCAGTTCCCGGTCTGACCAGTCAGCAACCCGCTGCTCGCTCCGGAGGGCCCGGATGCGATGCAGGATCCGGTCTTCCCACGAGCGCACGCGCCGCATCCCGTGCATCCGAAGTTTCGACTTCGTCCGGCCTCCGCTCATGGCGTTTGCCCGGCTGCTGAGGCCACGGAGGACGGTTTCAGAGCGATTACGGCCAGACCGGCCCGATGGCCCGGACCGTCCCACCAGTCGTAGCGGGCGATCAGTTTGTCTCGCGCTGCCAGCACGCCAGCCGCTGCCGTCGGGTTGCGAGCGGCCAGTTCCTGGCCCACCGGCCCGTCCAGTGTCCAATCCGCACTCAGGTCAGCCCGAAATCTGGCGTTCCGGCAGAGTTCGCCGTACCGGTGTTTCAAACGCCGGCATTCCCCCTCGCTGCGATAGGGTAGCGGCATCACGTAGTGCCGGTCGGACAGGTAGAGACCAAGTTCGTTCTCGAAGACCTGAACCAGGTCGGTATCATCTAACCAACCTTCAAGGGCGAAAAACAGGTTTTGAGGAATGTCCTGATCGACCCGGTGATAGTGGTAGTCCTCCGCCTCCGCCACCATCTGCACCGACACGCTGGGGCGGTTTCCTTCCGCGTCGTTGGCCAAGAGGCGTCTGGCGGCCTCACCGCGGAGGAAAAGGAACGGGATATTGCCGTTGGTGGCGTCCACCAACAGAGGCTCGCCATCGAGCCAGTACAGCAGGGCAGCGTGTTGCCAGTAGCGCATATGGCGCTTTGCGAAGCGGAAATCGAAGGTGTTCAGCATTTCCCGCAACCGGCCGGCCGGCACGGGCCCCGGCGCATTGGGGCCGCCCAGCAGGTATTCCGACTCCAGCTCGAAGTGGTCGGTAAGGAACTTCAACGCCTGTACCTTTTCGGCGCAGATTCCACCGGCGCCCGCCGCAATGTTGCGCACGGTCTCGTCGCCGGTCTTGAACCGCAAGCCGTCGTTCGAGAAACGTGAGTAGTTCTCGAAGTCGCTGTTCCAGATGTGCGACGCCAACGCGCGGATCAACTTTCGTTGCCGGCTGGGCGTATCCGCCCGCAGCGCGTGGTCTGCTTCCCTCGATCCATAGGCCGCAGCCACGGCGCTCCGCACGAACAGTTCATAGCAATGGGGGTCGTGGTTCCAACGGCGGCGGTGAAAGCCGGTCCAGTTGCGGTCGTAACCAGCGTCGGTGCGGTCCACCGCCACGTCGATCAATTGCAGCAGAGCGTCGCCGGCTGCCGCTGACTGAATCGATACCGGCTGGTCCAGGCCGGCCGGTCGGCCCTCCTGGAGAAACTTCACGCCCGCGCAAACATCAGTCAGCCGGCCGGAGTCGTCGGAACGGTACACCAGATCCTGGAGGTTGCGCATGGCCAGCAGGCCGTCGGTCGTAATGGCGCCGGTGCGAATCAGTCGGTCGTCGTTTGGCGCGTCCTTCAGGTAGCGTTCCAGCAGACAACCCAACGGCGCCTCCTGGTCGGCGGGGTCGTCCAACCGCAGGGCAGCGGTTCGGCCGGAGACGGTATCTGTAATCCGCAGGATCAGGGATGGCGGCATGGCAACGGGGAGGGTATTCCCACCATCTTCGAGATGTGTCGTCAGACAATTGTAAAACGCACCATACCACACCGCACTGATGGCGGGCCGTTGCGGTAGTAAGGGCCAACCCGCCGCATCGCCGACCCACCGATGGGCTCAACCTTGAGCACATCCGCCCCGTAGTCAGCCAGCAACCGAGCACAAAAAGACCCGGCGATATCATCTTTCAGGTCCAGCACCTTGATTCCGCCCAACGGTCCGCTTCGAACTCAGTTTCGATGCGCCACCTGGAGCCGCCCACATAGGCCAGGGTTTCCAGGATCGCGTCCTCCGGAGCGTTGGACAGGCAGTAGCGGGGCTCGCTGCCGTCCCGGTTCTGACGATAGACTGCCCAGAGGATTTCGCCGGGCTGGCGTCGCTTGGTTGCTCTGACCCGCTGGGCGCTGTAACGGTAGGCGCGCGGTCCCCGACTGCCCGCGGTGATGGTGATCTCCCGCCAGGCTTCTTTCGGCAACGCCAGGCTGCGTTGGACCATGGTCTGCCGCTCCTCGCGCAAGGGTCTCGGTTTGCCGGCACGTCCGTTACCCGGATACGGCGGTTTGGTCCAGGTGGGATCCAGCGGCTATACGGTCATATCGGGACGCACGTCCAAAACGTACTGCACTCCGGCGGCCGTCAGGCCGTCCCGCAATGTGGGCGACATCCCGAATGCAGAACCCCCAACCACCCACTGCGCGCTGAGGTGCCCCCGGGCTTGGGCTTCCTCCAGCGTCTCCAACGCCAACTCGTCTTGCTTCGGTATTCCCGCCGCCCCACACCGGCCCACATCCCCAGTCCATTCCTCAGGCAGATACAACCGCTTGTCCACCAGCGCTCGACCCCTGGGTCCCACATGGGCCAGAAACACCCCAGCCGGGCAGTTGGCAATCTTTCCCAACGCCCCGCAATACTGCCGGACCACCCCCACCGACTTCACCCCCTGCTTGGGAAAGTCGCTGCCGTCCAACACCCACACCCCTCTGGGATCTGCCAACCTGGGTCCCAAATACTCCTGCAGCCGGCCGATCACCGCGTCGTCATCCCAGCGGGCTTCAGCAAGAAAACGCTGTAGCACCCGCGGCGTCGCCGCGACCGCCTCCGACAGGTTTTCCGCATTGCGCCGCTCCTGGGATTGAACTAGGCCTGTCGTCAAATTAATGAGTGATGATAAATTGATGCTGTACACGGGTCAAAGGCAGGGTAGCATATGGCGGCATCATATCGCCGGCACGACATCTCCGACCGAGTTTGGCAAACCCTGGAACCGCTGTTGCCCGGCGGCAAAGGCAAGGTGGGCCGGCCAACCCAGAGCCTGCCCCGTGCTACGACACGGGGACAACCGCCGGTTCCCCAACGCCGTGTTCTGGATACTGCGCACCGACGCGCCCCCGTACCAGGTACGGGTCAGGCTTTGGCGAGACCTGCCCACGGACTACGGCGACTGGAAAAACGCCCATCGCCGCTATTCCCGTTGGCGGGATCAGGTGGTTTGGGCCGAACTGCTGGAAGCAGTCATTGACGACCCCGATTTTGAGTGGTTGCTGATTGACGCCAGTCATATCAAGGCGCATCTCCATGCTGCCGGAGCCGTGGGCGGCAATCAGGCCATGGCCCGCACCAAAGGGGGCTGAACAGCAAGTTCCATCTGGCAGTGGACGCCCACGGGATGCCGGTACGGATGATACTGACCGCCGGCACTGCTGCGGATTGTACCCAAGGCCGGGCATTGATTGAGGGTTTCACGGCGGAGTGTCTGTTGGCGGACAAAGGCTATGACACCAAGCTTTGCTGGGCGTGAAAGGAGGTGATTGACCGGGAAACCACAAACTGATATTGATCAAAATCGCCACGCGCTCAGGGGTACATAGTCCTTGGCGATCACTGGCTCAATGTCCGCGCCGTTTCACCGGGGGAGTCCTGATCGAATCATGGAGAGTCGCCATCACAATGCCTGTCGGTGTAACGATTGTGTAACTCGGCGAAACTCCTTGAGGCAGCGTTTCGTGGGATGGGATCCCGCAGGAAGTCATTCGCGAACGGCCGGCGCCACGTTGTACGAAGTTCCAGGGGACCACGCCGTTATCTACGAGGATGACCCACTGCAATTTGGCTCCGACAAGCTAGGCAGCCATGTTGCGGGACGGAACGATGCGAACGGCAGCATACGCGAAACGCACCTGCTAACAGCAAATTCAGAGACCGACGTAGATGACCCGCCGGAGCAGACTTTATCCAGATCGACGGCAGCAGAAGCCGCTATTCCTCAGCGGCAAGACGCTGATTCGGAGGCCGGTGCGGAAGCGAGTGGGGCCGTCAGAGAGGTCTCGCCTCCCGACGCCGACGGGCAGCCCGCCCTGCCACCCGTAGGAGCTGACCTCCAGCAGGAGGGGGTCACAAGGACCAACCAACACGCACGGGCGCCGGAGCAGGAAAGCGTTCCGCCGCCGGACCAGGGCGATGTTAGCAAACCTGCCGAATATCCAGAAACGGAGGACGCCGCTTTGGCGCCCGCTGTGGAGACGCGGCGAGGGAATCGCAGACGGTTGGTCCTGGTGCTAATTCCCGTCCTGCTTATCGTCGCTGCCATCATAGGGGCGAGTGTGTTGGCCGCGTTGCTGCTTTCACCGGCGGACGAAATGCCGACAGCGGAAACGGAAACGGCAACTCCGACCCCGGATGTGGGATCTACTATAGCGGCGGCGGTAGCGGTGGCGTTTGCTGTTCAGACAACACCCTCCCCGGCAAATCCCGCCAGCGCACGCGAAAGCGCCGCTCCCCCGAACACCTCACCGCAGTCAGCAAGCCGTCTTCAGGTCACACCGTCGTCACCGACGCTCTCCATGTATGTCAACTGGGAACAGCCGCCCGAAATATCGGAAACGGGGGATCTCGTCTTTAGAGCCAGGATCGACAAAGGAGCGAATTTTGTGCCCGCCGGGCCGCGCTGCGGCTTTGGGAATGTCTCATTGGCGGACAATGGCGACGCCTTCTATGGTTTCGTAATCCCGCGCAGCATGGCCGCGCCCTGCGGGGCGGGACCCAGCGACTGGGTTTCTAACCGTTACTATTATTCGGACAACCTGTTAACGGTCACCGTTCAACTCTCGTCCGAGATCGCTGATCAACCGGGCTTAATGGTGTGCTTGTGGACAGGCGGCGGCACGGATGAAGAGAACCACCTGCTGGATTGCGCGCCGGCCCGCCGGCCAGACAACAGTTAAACGGACCGGTTGCGACGAAGCCACAGGTATAAGAAGTAACCCAGCAAGCACAGAGCGGCAGAGCCTACGGTCAATACAGTCCAGGGAGATCTACCCAACACGCCATCGAGTTCAGCCAGCGCCAATCCGCCGGCCAAAAGCGCGGCGGCAACGGCCAGGCTGACCCCCACCAGTCCTCCCAGGACTATGATCTCTCTGACCAACACGGCGCGCCGCTCTTCGTGGTCAATGCCGAGACCTACGAAATTGGCGTACATTCTCCGGAGGTCGGCAACCCGATGCAACGTCACCAAAAGCGCCAGGGACGACAGCAGCAGAGCTGCCACTGTCGGTACGCTCAACCCCGTCGTCAGCCATGGGATCGACTTGGCGGGGAGCCAGTCGATACTATCATGGGAAAAAATCGCCGGGGTTTGGAACGCGATGGTGAGCAGGGTGAGCGACCAGAATGCTGATCGGGCCATCCCGAGCTTCTGGAGCAGCCAATAGGCCGCGATAGGCGCGCTGCAGATAATTACAACCCCGGGGATGATGAACTCGGGTTCCCACCGGAGAAGGTATTGGCAGCATATCGCATCGGCATCGTGAGCGCTCAGGCCCAAAGGTCCGCCGGCAGTCTCCAGGAACGAGTAGCCCGCCAGGATCACCAGACACCCGATCAGGAAGGACTCAACGACGACGAACCGGATCATGAATATATCCTGGGTGCGTAGAAATCTCGCATCAACACCGCGGCGAAATCTTCGTTCATAGGGTCCCACCGCATCACGGACACCCCCGACCGGTGTAGCCTGTCCACGAGAGGCTCGACCTCCCGCCGCATGAGCCCGAGGGCCTGTTCCTCGAGTCGAGTATCCGCTCCTTGGAATCCCCCCGATTCCAGGTGAACGACCCGGACCTGGTTGGACCGTCGGTATCCCCGGCGGATGGTCACTAACCGCCTGATACCTCGGAAGAAGCTATCTTGATCGGGTGATCTGGTCGCCCATCTGGAGTAGTGAACATCCAGGCGGGTTATTACGTAGACCTCCGGCTTCAGTCGGAACAGAAAGCCCTTGCACTTTTCTACCGCTTCCGCCAGATTCTGTTGTGAAGCGCCCGGTTCGAGCCTCGTGAGGATATTGGTCAGCCTCTGAAACTGCTTTTGACCGAGTTCGGGCGTCAGAATTTCGCTGTTGCTGTTGTACACGTACGCGCCCAAAGTGTAGCCCCTGGTCAGGTAGTATTGGGCCACCGCGCCCGAAGCCTCCGCAGCCTCGTCGATCAATGGATGCAGCGCTGATCCCACTTCCATGTAGTCCGAGCCGTCCAGAAACAGCCAGACCGCCTTTCTGCCTTCCGGCTCGTATTGGTTGACCAACAACGGGTTGAAGCTGCCGGAGTTACGGGCGCTGGCCTTCCAGTTGACAGATCGCATCGGGTCCCCTGGATTGTAAGGACGGAGTTCCATGAAGTCCGTGGTGGATATTCCGGCGACGGCCACGTCTTCGCCGGAACGGCGGCTGTGAGCCCGGCCGCGGATCTCGTTGACCCTTCTGATGGCTTGGTTGCGCGGCACCACCGAAATCTCCAGCGGAGGCCCGATGGCGCCCTGTTTTCGCCGGTTCAGACCCAACGCAGCTTCTGTTTCCCACTGGGCCTCGCGCAGCACGAACACGCCGCGCTTGGGACACTGGATCCGATACGATAGGTCATAGGTCTTCGCCCCGGGCCAATGCCAGATTACTCGCAGGTTATTGCCACTGGCGATTTCGGTTTCCCCCGGCAGCGGATCGTACACGTAAACGGCTCCCATGCCACCATCGACTTCCAGCTGGCGCTCAACATCGAGTGAATCGCCGGCCCAGCAAACGGAACGGGGCAACCTTCGGTGAAGAACCACCCTCTGGGGAGTGGACAGCGAGGCGCCGATCAGCACCAGCACCAATAGGAAAACAGCGCCCGCAAGCAATACGAAGTTGCCCAGGCAAAGTGCAATCAACATTGCCAGGAACGCCGGGGCCAGCCACCGGCCCGGGGAAGCCGTGAACATCAGACGGCCGACCGGCGTCCCAGTTCAGTCGGCACTGGGATCTGGTCAACTACGTCCTGAACCACCTGCTGAGGCTGTACCCCCTCGAGAATATCTTCGATGTTAAGGATGACGCGATGTCCCAGAACGTCGGTCGTCACCGACTTCACGTCGTCGGGGATAACGAAGTCTCTGCCCTGTATGAGGGCCATGCTCCGGGCGACTTTAAGGAGAGCCAATCCTCCCCGGGGACTGGCGCCAACGGCAACTCTGGGGTCCTCGCGGGTCAACCTGACGAGCTGCGTGATGTAGTCAACAATAACCTGATCCACGTACACGTCCATCTCGACGCTGTTCTGCAACTGCAGGAAACCCGCCAGGTCCACCGCCGGTTCGAGGTCCTGGGACGGGTCATCCTTCTGCCAATCAATACGGCGTTGCAAAATTTCGTTCTCCTGCTCTCGATTGGTGGGATAGCCCGTGGCCAAACGAAACAAAAAGCGGTCCAACTGCGCTTCGGGCAAGGGATAGGTTCCTTCCTGTTCGATGGGGTTCTGGGTGGCGATCACCAGGAAGGGTGGGTTCAGGAGCAATGTTTCCCCGTCTATGGTGACCTGTCTTTCTTCCATGGCTTCCAAGAGCGCCGCCTGCGTTTTCGGGGGCGCTCGATTGATCTCGTCGGCCAGCAGGACGTTGGTGAATATGGGTCCTTTCACCAACTGAAACTCGCCGGTGTTTTGTCGCCAGACCCTGGTGCCGATAATGTCCGCCGGCAGCACATCCGGCGTGAACTGAACCCTTCTGGTTTCGCTGCCTATGGCCCGAGTGAACACTTTGGCCAGCATCGTTTTACCCAACCCCGGGTAGTCCTCGAACAGCACATGGCCATTGGCCAGCGCGGCCGCCAGCAATTTCCGCAGCAGCAACCGGTTGCCTACGAACACTTCGGCAACACGGTCAACAATTCGTTCACAGGCTTTTCCAGCCTCTTCGACGTCGATCTGGCTCATACCGCATCCTCAACCCGTGCTCCATGAAGGTGACCCTTGGGAAGAATTGGTTTCCTGGACAGTCTGTACAACATCGAGTAACCATTAGGGTATTCACCCGGGCGTACCAAACTCCTGGTACTGTTGCGAGGGATTACCTCCACGGCTCGACGCTGCGGTACTCGATGCCTGCGGTACTTCCAGCTGTCCCCAAAGGACGTCAACACGTCCAAATCTGTAAAACCGACCGCCAAGTCTTCACAAGTTCCTTCACCGAAAAGGTGCGCTATGGCTCCGTCGAGCATACGCTGCCGGCGGGCGCGGTTCCACTGCTCTTTCCTCCTGGCGTGCCTGCGAGAAAGGCGATCCAGGACTTTCCTGAACTTGGACTCAAATGGTGGAGCGTCACGGTCATCAAAGGTAATCAACGGGAACCAGAGTGCTGCGGCGTCGTCGATATCAGCGCCGTTTTGCCAGTACGCCGCCACCAGCAAGACAGCTAAAGGCTTTGGATCATCGCCCGTGGTCAGAAACGGCGCTGCCTCCAACAGAATCCCGTTTTCGTTCAGGGTCTCTATGGGTGATTTCGGCGATGAGAGTGCCCTTTCGGCCCTCGCCATGGTTTCCGCCAGGGCTTGGCGTCTCCATTTCTCGAGCAATTTCTGTGAGGGTTTACGAAACACGCCGGGCCTGAGGGCCGTCAAGTGGCAGCGTCTCATCGGTTCGAACACCCCTGGAATATTCTCCAGAGAAGCCTGGTTCCGAAGCAGCAGCGCCAAGACGTAACGCCAAACATAACTCCATTCGCCAGTACGCAGAAAATGCTGAAACGGACCCAATAAGGCATCCAACCTGGGATCGTCGTGCTCCCGGGTATCGGGAGTATGACGGGACCAATCGCTCCACTGCGGCGGCGCTGGGGTCTCTGGGAGCAGTTCCGACCGCACCGTCTGCCTCATGCGGTAAAGCGCGAAAACGGCGAACGCCAGCACCACTACCCACTCGAATAAGGGGGCGAACGACAACAGGTCGTAGAGTAGCGGCCGCACCAGAAGTCCGTACCAGACCAACGCTGCCCCCAACCAAAACGCCCGGGCGGTAGATTGAAAGAACCAGTCCGTGGTCACCTTCGCGAGCCCGCTCCAATTGGATGTGAAGACCCCCACGAGCAACGCCAGGGCCACTGCGAACAGGCCACAGCCTATCGTAGCTCCGATCAGAGGGTAGCCATGACCCAGAGGGGCCAGTTGCACCGTTGACAGCCAGGCCAACACACCGGCCAGACCGTAGCCGGCGGCCTTGATCACGAGCACGTAGCGCGCCGAGATGTCGCTATCCATCATTTTGGGCAGACGCACGGCGTAGAACAGCCCCGCAGCGAAGGCCGCTATCAGGTACCTGGCATCGAATACATGACTGAAATGGGCCAAACTGGCGTGTCCGAACTGGTGATTCGGCCACTGGCCCAAGAGCAAAGCGCTAACGTTGGGGAGGGCGCTGATCAAAGCCCACACTGCCAGCCCACAGCCGGCCGCCAGGCACAGGTCGGCTGCCGACCTTAGCGTCCCGGAAACCAGGCTCCGGCCGGTTGGAACCGCGGCCTGCGCCAGGCGCAGAACATCGGCCAGATAGGTGGCGCTTACGGCTACCGCCAGGCCCCCCATCAGTGGAGATTCGAGAAACCCATACTTGGCGGACCAGCTCTGGTAGGAAAGCAACGAGATTGTTCCCAGCGCCAGCAACCGGTAGCGAGGAAACCCAAATAGCGAGCCGGCCCGGGGAAACCGTAAGCTGATCAAGTCCACAGAGGCCATGGATGTCAGCACCAACCCGGCGCCACCCAGCAAGCCGTAATAAAGCCGTGGTTCGGCCAGGTTTTCTATAAGCCCGCTCAACCCTCCAAGAAGCAGTGCAACCCAGAGCGGCAAAGGTACGATCGCCGTCGGGCGTCCCGCCAATAATCCCAGGGAGATGCCGGCCAGCGCGATGATATTGCAATAAACGACGGTGGCATCCCGAGTCCCGGCCCAGGATACCAAGGCACCGACGAGGAGCAGCGACCAGGCTGAGTCTCGGAAAAGCGCCGCCACCTTCAGCAGGTACGCCGCAGCTTCAGGGCTCAACTTTTTTGGCAAGCCCGGCCACGTCCTGGAACGGGGCGGACGCGATGTCCAGATCCAAAGGTGCAGCAAAAACGCGACGGCGGCCGCGAACATTACCGGCCAGACCAGATGACCTATGCCGATACCCGAACCGGCCAGGGTCAACGACGGAGCAGTGCCCCAGGCAACTATTAGGGCACTGACCGTTATGGCCACCGCTGCGACCAGGAACGTGGTGCCCAATTCACGGTTAGTGACCGTCACTTGCCTGATCCGCCATCAGTTGCCGGCACGCCCGATACATCGATTCAAAACGCGCTCGGCTGATCTCGTGCAAACTGTAGTCCGCTTCTTCGAACCTGGCGATAACCTCTTCCAGCGCCCGTTGGTCCAGGGGGAACCCGCTGGCCACGGCCAGCGCCTCCACCTCCCGGGGGGTTGCCTGGTCGGGAATGTTGGGCACCTGCTCGCGAACCCATATCAGGAAGTCGTTGTAGCGACGCACCACGTCTTCGCGGAACTCCACCAGCTCGATCTGTCGAGCCGTGGATGCGGGCAGATAGTCCAGATCGCCGGCGAAATCCGCCTCTATTTGGTATGACCCGGGAACGGGTCCAACCAGGTCGGTATAACCAGTGCCGGAGGCATCGGTGATAACCTCAATCGGCTGATCCGTCTCTCCAATGGACACTATGAGGCGGCGTCCTGTCACCGGCCGCCCGTGGATGTCCGCCAAAAGAAATTCCACCGCCATTTTTTCGTCGGTACCCCAGATATCGGGCAGATCATCCGCTGATTTCCGTATGTTCACCGCCAGCACGGTGGGGACCGGTCCTCGCAGTACAAACTCTTCGCTGGCTGAAGATGGCGCATAGCGTTCGTCTCCCTGGAAGCGCGCGGAGACGCGGTGGGTTCCCTCTTCAGCACCGGACCAGGTGCCTACGCACCTGCCTTCCATGTCGGTGGTCAGCAGCATGGGGTCGTCAGAATCCCCCCACACCAAGTACAAATCCATACCAGCCAGCGGGTTCTCATCCACGGAAGTCAGCCTGCATTCGGCGCGAACGATCTCACCCAGTCGCCAGATCCGGTCGGTTCCAGGCGGCAGATCCGGGAAGTGTATGGCTAATTTGGTGTCCGCCGTCGGCTTCGGCTCTGTCCCTGCGGTCAACTGGGCTGGCTTCCCATCCCGTTCTGCACGGCCGGTTTCCTCCAGATGATCACCCGCGCGAGAAACCGGGGCTGCGGCCCCAACGGTAGGTGGATCGTTGACAGAGCCTTCTCCGCGCCGGCGAACCGGGGCGAAGGAAAGCCGCTTGCGTCCCATGACGTAAGCCAGCGAGGTGCACAGGACAAGGGCCAAGGGGAGGCCCACCCAGAGGAGCCAATCGAACGCGGGTGGCGCGACCGGCAGTCCCAACGTATAGACTACGGGAAGATGCCATTGGTCGCCGTCAAACCGCAGGGTCAGCGGGATCACTTCAGGCTCAGCCACATCAGGGATCTGTATTGTGAAAACGGCCGCGCCGTCAACGTCGCTCGCCGCTTGTTCATCTTCACCATATCGCAGGACAGCGCCGGCAATTCCCTTTCCTCGGTCATCCAGCAGCCGGGCTCCCAGCTGAAGCGGCTCACCCGGCCTGACCGGTTCCAGCGGTACGACGATGATGCTGGTGGTAGATACAACCTCAATGGCGGCGTCGACGGAGGTTTCCAGCTCCGGAGCGGCTATCTCCAGCGCCATCCGGCCATTGTCCACATCGTCTTCTACCGGGAACGCTACCTCGAACGAACCGGCGGCATTGGTGCGACCGGCTATCTTTCCACCATCTGGTCCGGTCACAACAACTTCGACGTCACGCGCAGCCTGGCTTCCGACTACCACCGTTCCGCGCAGTATGAGGTCTTCTCCGCGGGAGATCGTCTCCGGGGTATCCACTGCGATTTGGACTTTGGACACCTCGATCGTCCACAACCTCCGGGACGGCTCCAAGTCGGGGGTGCCAGCGAACCCGATCTCCACGGTGACCTCGCCCGCAACGTCAAACACTCGCTCCCAGTGGAAGGAACCGTCGGCGTCGGTATCGACCACCGTGCCAGCTCCGTCCATCACTCCCACTCCGACTTGCGAACCCGGCAAGGGTCTGCCATCGGTCCCGGACAATTTTCCGGTCAGGCCGTAGGGATGCCCCACCCGGGCGACCCGGTCTCCGTCGAGAGCGATTGAAACCGGCTCGAGGACTTTGATGGAGGTCTGGTACGAAGAGGGTTCGATATCGCCGCCGCCGCCAAACGTAGCCACCAACGCATGGATACCGGTGTCGTGGATTGCTCCGCTAATCTGGAAAGCCCCCCGCTCATCGGTAGTGGCTGAATGAGGCGGACTTCCAGCCAACGCGATAGCGACATCTTGCCCGGCCAATGGGTGACCGCGCGTGTCCTGCAGATGGCCCTCAATGGGGAAATCTTCATTGAGACGTACTTGTGGTAGTCCCTCTATCTCCAACACGCTGGGCATGGTGGCGCTGAGGACGAGCTGAGCCTCGTTCCCCAGAAGGAAATCCGATTCCACGAATCTCGCCCCAACCGTGTGTTCGCCCGTCTCTACGAAAGTATGCGTGAATTCGAACCGGCCGGTGGCGTCGGTATAGGCTGGCGAGGCGAGCTGACCATCAATGGAGATTTGGATTTCCTGGTCGGCCAGGCTACCGGCGACCTCCTCCGCCAATTGGCCCGAGAATTGCGCAATGGTGTCCACCGAAACTTCGGACGGCCCAGCCAGTTGCAGGCCGGTGCCGGAGTACACTTTGATTTCCGGATCGCTCCAGGACTCTTCGTATTCGGAATTGCCTATAGCGTGGGCGATGAGTTGATAGCCGCCGCGAGCGAACCGGGTGGGCAGATGGACTTCCACCGAATAGCGGCCGCGCTCGACGGCGCCTGTCCCGATCTTGATCCCACCGTTCTCTTTTTTCTCATTGATGAAGATCTCCACCTCCACACCGTCCACCGGCGCGCCAGAGGCGGTAGTGACGGTCCCGCCGACTGTGAAAGGCGCTCCCAGTCGGGTCTGGGCTGGCCACTGGGAAATTTCGGTAATCGTCTCTTGCGGGCCTTGGGGTTGGCTTTGCTTTTTCTCGGTTTCAGAGCTGTCTTGGTCCTCAGGCTGGGGGTCAGGAGACTGTGATTCGTTCGCCGCTGCATCGGGCGTTTCGGAACTCCGGAACGTCGCTCCGCCCCCTCCTGTAGGCTCAAAGGTGATCCATCCTAGGCCCTCGAACGGGACTTCAGCCCACTGATGGGCTTGGTTGGAATAGACCGTCCGCGACTGCTGCGTCGCACCGATGGCCCAGCCGGAGACCACCCTGGCCGGCAGTCCGACGGATCGAGCCAGAACCACGAAGGCGCTGCTGAACTGGCCGCAGGTTCCCTCTTTCGCTTCAAACAGGAACCAGTCCACCGGGTCGTGGTCGAGCGGCGGTGCGTCGGTGTTTTCGGAGGTATAAGCATAGGCGTAGTTGCTGCGCAGGAAGTGCTCGATGGCCCTGGCCTTTAGATAGGCACTGTCGTGCCCTGAAGTAATATCCAAAGCCAGGTCCTGGATTCGTGACGGGAGATCCTCCGGCAGTTGGGTGTAAGCAGCGTCTGCCAGCGGCGTGGCGCCCACCAATTGATCCCGTGGAAACTCAACGTGTTGTGCGATCCAGGAATATTCGGTTGGGTTACCTGCGGAGACGAAGGTGGCGCTGAAGGGAGCGTAAGACCCGTCAGTCATAATCTGGTCCGCGCGCAACGACATGGGCTTGCGACCGGCGGGGATGCTGCCCACCTCCGGGTGAGCCGAAACCTCAATCCGGTCAAGGCCCAGCAGCGTGCTGTATCCCGGCTTGGGCCAAGCCAACAGGCCGGCTGCTGCCCTTGGAGCCATAGGGAACCCGGACAGGTCCCAATGAGATCGATTGCGTTCCACCAGGACCGGCAACCCGTCTCCCTGCCGGTATGGCAGTTGCACCGGATCGACCTGGCTCCAGCCTCCGCCCGAATAGAGCTCGCCGGTCGCCGTGCGCAGATACCCAGCGCTGACCCCGCCGGTGACTTGGAACACGGGTACGGGTGGAAGCTCGCGGGCTTGCCGTGTGGTGGTCCCTGGAACACACCATAATCCAGAAGCCCCGTTGACCAAAACGCTTCCGTTCTCCAACGCGGTAATCTGAGCGCCAATCTCCGCCAGGGCTTCCGCCGCGTCCTGGGGATTACGGGACGGATCTCCTTCCAGGAGTCCCTGCAATTGATCGGCGACGGGCGTACCACCCCTACCGGCGCCGCCCAACTGTTGCTCAATAGCCCGCGCCAGGTCGGGATTGTCGGCCGCTATTTCCTCCAGCACCGCGCTGGCGGCAGCGTCGCCGGCCGTTTCCGCGGCATCATCTAATGCGTCCTCAAACCCGGGAGTCCGCCCCGGCGCGCCGGCCGGAGCGGTCGGTTCAAACGTTACCCACCCCAACCCGTCGAAGGCCACCTCCGCCCACTGGTGGGCCTGATCGACGTACACCGTCTGCCAATCCTCCTGAGGGGACACGGCCCATCCCGACACTACTCGCGCCGGTATTCCCGCCGCCCGTGCCAGGATAACGAAAGCGCTGCTGAACTGTCCGCAGGTGCCTTCTTTTGCCTCAAACAAGAACCAATCGATGGGATCCTGACCAATGGGTGGCTGTGCGCTGCCTGGTTCGGCGAACGCGTAAGCATAATTGGTGCGGAGATACGATTCTATGGCTTTAGCTTTGGCGTATGGCGCGGCGTGATCACGGGTAATTCGCGAAGCCAAAGACTTAACCCGGGAGGGCAGGTTGTCGGGCAGTTGCGTAAACGCTGGGTCGTCGGAGAGCGAGGCTTGGGCCAGCCTGTCGACGGTCGGACGAAGCGTTTGAGCCGACCAGGAATACGTGCTCCGCGGTCGATTGCTCCGGAAAGTGACGCTGAAAGGCCGGTAGTGCCCATCGGTTGAAATGTGCCTCGTTCCCAAAGAGATCGGCCACGGCCCCGCCGGCAATGGGTCATCAGAGGCAGACGATACCGTTATCCGATCCTCGAAAGATTGCAGTCCGATAGCGCTGGTGGGCCACGCCAACGAAGCCGACTGCGGATTCGGATTTCCGGTACTAAGGTTGCCAAGATGGTCGGGAAGTAGTCGGTTAACCAAATCGCTGGTTCCCTGCCGGGCTTGGTAGGGTAATTCCACCACGGTTGAACTGCGCCAAACGCCATTCTGGTAAACATCGCCCACGGCAGCCCTGAAGTATCTCGTGTTGGCCGAACCGCGGGCTTCAAACACCGGAATGCGCGTGGGCGCAGCAGCCTGGGCGGCGCTGGCCCCGACCACCAGAGCTTTCACGGCTTCGTTCTTGACCACCAGCCGGCCGCCATTTTCCAATGTGGTGATCTCGGCTCCCAGCACCGCCAAAGCATCTTCCGCCGTATCCCGCACCGTCGGGTCCGTGTCCGAAAGGGCTTCGGATATTCCCGGTATCGCCTCGTCACGCTCCGTATCTGCCAGGCCACGAACGGCGGAGATCCGCACTTCAGGGGCTGTGTCCGATGTGGCTGCCATCGCCAGGGGTTTAAGAACCGAGTCATCATCCACTGAGCCGAGAGCCTGACCTGCAGCCGAGCGTACCGAGACGGAATCATCAGAACGGAGAGCCTCGGCCAGGGGCTTCGTTACCCGAGATGCCGGCAATGGAGATTTCTTGCTGAATCGGGCCAGATCCTTTGCTGCGGCCACGCGACCGCTTATCGACGGATCCGTATGGAGGATGTGCGCTAACCGTTCAAGCTCCGCTTCCCAGACGCCCGGCCGGTTCGCCCGCGCTCGCGCTCCTCGTGATCCGGTTGGATCGAATATGACCCAACCCAAGTCTTCGAAACCGACTTCCGCCCACTGGTGCGCCTGGTCCGAAGTCACCGTTTGCTCAACCCCGACCTCGGCAATCGCCCACCCGGAGGCCACTCTGGCTGGGATCCCCACCGACCGCGCCATCACCACGAAAGCGCTGCTCAGCTGACCGCTGGTACCCTGGCGGCTGTCGAAGAGAAACCAGTCAACGGGGTCCTGATCCAGGGGGCGCTCGGGGGTCTGGGAGTCGGTGAAGCCATAGGCATACTCACGCAGCAGAAAATCCTCGATCGCCCGCGCTTTCAGATAAGGGTTATCGTATTCGGCGGTGACTTGGCGGGCCAGATCCCGGACCCGGGACGGCACGTTTGCCGGAAGACCCAGATAAGCCTCGTCGGATGTCGGCGCCGCGTCGAGCAACTGTTCCTGGGAAAACTCCGGCACCTTGGAAACCCAGGAGTAGTGGCTCGGTGTCAACTCAGTATCGAAGGTACCGGCGAATGGGGCGTAACTGCCGTCGTCACTCACCAGGTCCAGGTTCAGGGAAACCGCTAACGGCCCTATCGGCAGAGAACCGCCGGGCGCGTGCGCAGCGACCGTGATCTCCTGATCGCGATTGGCGTGATCCGGCGCGATCCAATTGTGGGACAAAAGCCCCGATTCTGGCTCCGGAGGCGGAACGGTGTTCTCGGATGAGGGGTCAACCATCCCGTGAACCACCAGAGACCGCACATCCTCACCTGCCGAGTAGGGCAATTCCAATGGATTGTGCTGTGTCCAGGCCCCGCCGGTATAGGCATCACCAATCGCCGTGCGCAGGTAGCCGGTTTCGGTGGCGCCCCGGACCGAGAATGCGGATACCGGTTCGGGCGGACCGATTTGCCTGGCGGTGACACCCGGCACTGAATAGACGCTCCCAGCCCATTCGACCAAAAAGCCTCCGGTCTCCAAGCCGGTCACTTCGGCCCCGATTCCCTCCAGGGACGCCGCCGCGCTTCCGGCGGTCTCGGGGTCTGGGCTTCCCAAATCCAAAACAAGGTCTTGCACTGCATCCGGGCCGGGCGTTCCATCGGGGTTATCCTCCAGGCTGGGCGAGGATAGATCGGGCGCGGCGTCCGGCTCAGGCGCTATTTGGGCAGGACCCACCGCGACGGGTCCCTGCCCCTCAGGCACGTATTCTTGAACGATCTCCTGATACGCCAACACCGGTTGCAGTCTCGCGGGCCGGTCAAACAGGTTCAAACCCCGGATCGCATCGGATGCGAACATTCCGAACCACAAGGCTATGATCAGCCAGACCAGAACCGGGAGAATGACCAAACGAGGTCTGACTATACCCACTACCGCCACCGAGAGAATGAACGCGGCCAGCAGCGCTAGCCCCAAAGGCTCGACCCCAATTAGATCGATCTGATGTTGGTCGTAGGGCAGGTCTCCATAGGGAAGACTCCGTTGCGTCGCCGCGGCCGCGCCCAAGTACAGTGCCAGGGCAAAAAACGCCGCGGCACAGACAACACTCAATAATCCCGTCAAAAGACGTTTGCCCCTCGGCTCTTTCAACCGTTGCCAACTCAGCCAGGCTGTTCCCACCGCCAGCGCCAAGCACAAGAACGACGCGAACACGGCGGTGAGTTGAGCGCCGCTCAAGACCTCTAGCTGAGTCGCCGACGTATCCGACCGGGCCAGCAGTCCCGTGTCGTCTGGGGACTGGAGACCTGCGAAGAGGTTGAACAGAAAGATAAAGCAACCCAGCGCAGCAGCCAGGATGAGCAACAAGCCCAGGTGGGGCAACAATTGCTTGACGGACGACGGCATAAGCGGATGATACCAGAGCGCATACTAGCGTTTCGGAAATCAAGGCATGGCGCAATACGGCTCCCAACATTGCGCGCTTCTGGCCGTCTCGCCGAGTTTGACCAATGATAGCTCGAGGCAGCGACGTCCTCGCTGCCTCGACCCGCCATAATGTCACGATACACAGTGTGAACAGGCTCTAAGCATTTGAATTCCTCCGTTCCTTGCTAAAAGCCACGAGAATCGACGCCTGGAATTCCAAGATTTTGCGCGGCGCCATTTGTCTGCTATCTACCTCTTTGGTAGAAGCGTCGTTACGAAACCTCCCAAACCGGTGAACAGGGGAAACAAGGTCAGCAGCCCAAGAGGAAACCAAAGTCTGGCCGGATAGAAGACATACCAGGAGTAGAAACCCCAAAGGGAAAGCAGCCCTGCGATTATGCCGACTGCGACGATTGCTCTCTCGCGTGCAACCGCACCACCAACGATGCCGCCGGCGAAACCGCCCAGAGCGCTGCCAACCAGTACCAGCAGCAACGAATTTGCAGCGGTCGTGGCCACCCGCAACGCCGTAGCTTCGGGGGTTTGAGGGTCCATCAATTCTGGTGGAGTGGGGTACAGGCGGTTCGCAAGCATACCCAGAAGAAAAAAGACCCCTTGGCTTGCGATCAAGCCCGCAATCACGGCAACTATGGTTCGCCACCAGCTCATCTGACTACTCCTCCGGCCACCTTGTCGTAGAACACCACCGCCGTCTGGATCGGGAACTGGATGAAGCCCAGGAGACGCAAGTTGGCCAGCATGGAGGTCGCATCGAACAGCGACGGCTGTAGGTCTCCGACCTGCTGGTGGGCAACAGCGACTTGCCGCATCTGGCCCAGGCATCCCGACCGGATTGTGAACGACATGGAGCCGGTAGAGCGTCGCCACCCCACCGGCTCCGTTGTCATGCCGCGCTTATGGTGAGGTGCAGGTCGGCACGGGGTCTGGAGTGAGGTCGGGCACCGTGTCCAGCCAATCGTTGAACGCCTCGTCGTCCGGCACGCACAGGCCGGTGTTGGCGACAGCCAGCCGTTGCAGGTTCGCCAGGTTGGTGAAACCGGACGGCAGCGCGCCGCTCAACGCGGCGTTGTCGTGCAACGACAGCCGCGTCAGCCCGCTCAGGTTGCCCAACTCGGCAGGCAGCGAACCGCTCAGATTATTGCGGGCCAGGCCGATGATGCTCAGGTTGGACAGATTGCCCAACTGCGACGGTATCGCCCCGGTCAGACTGTTGCGGTTCAGGGCCAAGCGGGTCAGGTTGGACAGGTTGCCCAGTTCGGCGGGCAGGCTGCCGCTGAGGTTGTTGCCGTCCAGGACGATAGCGGTTACCTGGCTCTGGCCGTTGGTCGTCACGCCGTGCCACTCGCCCAGGGGCCGGTTGCTCAGCCAGCCGGCGTTATTGGTCCAGCCGTCGCCGCCCGTGGCGTGGTAGAAGTCCCGCAGCACCGCCCGGTTGGTGTCGTCGTCGTCGGTTACGCTGACGGCCACGGGGTCAACCACGATGCCGTCGTACCCGGACCCGGGGGTGGTCAAGAGACTGTGGGTGATGACAATCTCGCCGTCCGCCGTGTCGCCGTCCTGGTTGGCGCGGACGGTTACGGTCTGGGACTGCCAGTTGTCGGGAGTGAAGGTGAGGCTGGCCGGCTCCACCGTAACATCGGCGTTGCCGCTTACGTTGTGGCTCGCCACGAAGATGCTCACGTCGCCGAGTGGCTGCGTGTCCAACGATACCTGATAGGTGGCCTCCCCGCCCTCCCGGACGTTCAGGCTGGTCTCGCTCACCGTTATTCCGCCGGTGTCCTCGTCGGTTATGGTGACGGTTACGGACGCCACCGCCATGCCGGCGTACTCGGCGGCGCCGCTGACCGTGTGGCTGATGACGGCCGTGTCGTCCACCGCGTCGCCGTCGTGGGCGGCCGGCACCCCGATCAACTGTTCCGTTTGCCAGTTGTCCGGCGTGAAGATGATCGGGTTGGGATACGGCGCAACGTCGGGATTGTCGCTCAACATGGAAATGGTCACGTCGCCGGTGGGCTGGCCGTCCAGAACCAACGAGTAGGAACCTGTCCAGCCCTCCGGCAGGGTGAGGCGATGCGGGTCCACCGTGACGCTGGCCGTCATGTTGGGGGCAGTCCGTGGCGGCTTCGGCTCTGTGGCCGACTTCGTGGTCGCCGTCACCGGGTCCGACCAGTTGCCGTATCCGATGCGTGGTATGAACGCGGCGACCCGCACGGCGTACTCCGTGCCGGACTCCAGGCCCTTGCGGATGATGTGACTGGTATGTGGCGTAATGACCCGGCGGCGGTCCTGGCGGTAGTCGCCGAATTCCTCGCCCGGCCCTTTCCATTCCAGATTGTAGCCGGTGGCGCCAGCGACCGGATCCCAACGCACGCTGACCTCTTTGTCCCCGCCCGTGGCCCTTACAGTGGTCACATCGCTCGGCGCCGCCTCGTCTGTGGCCTTTACGGTGATCTCCACCTCCGTCTCGGCCCAGCCGTTGGTGTCCTCGTGCAGCTCCAGAGTCAGCGTGGCCTCCTGGTCGATGTCGCCGCCGCGGTAGCCCAGGGTGACCTTCAGCCGCGAGGCCGACACCCGTTCCACGTATTCGACCGAGACCGGCAGGCCCTGGGGCCGGATGAGGTTAGGGTTGAGGACCAGCCTGGGGCCGTGTAATTGCAGCGCCCACTCCGCGCCCTCCAGGTCGATGGTCACCGTGGCCTCGTTCAGGTTGTACTCGGTCAGCGGCGACGGCTCGGTGCCGGAGACACGGACGCGGAAGGCCGGCGTTGCCGTCGCAACCTCCGCCGAGGGCTCTCCGTACGGGGCCTTGTCCCTGGTGGCGACGACCCGCACGGTGTAGTCAGTGCCGGGACGCAGCCCCTCCAGGGTGCGCTGCCGGCCGCTCACCTCGCGCCGGTCCGTTTGCCAGTCCTGGGCTTGCCTCTGCCACTGCACCTTGTAACCGTGGGCGCCGGGTAGGGCGTCCCAGTTCACGGTTATGCGCCGGGGGCCGGGCGTGACCCGCACCCCGGTTACCTGCCCCGGCGACGTCTCCACCAACGCCTCGACCGTGGTTGTGGCGCTGATGGGACCGCCGAAGTGGAGGGCCGGCGTGTCGATGCGAATCAGCAGCGTCGCGTCCTCGTCGAAGTCGGTGTCGTCGTAGGCCAGGACCAGCGCCACCTGCTCGTCGGACAGGCGGGCCACGCCGGTTACCGACACGCCGGGCACGCCCGATGCCGTGAAGTGGTCCGTGCGCAGGTCAGACTGCCAGGCCAGGTTGGCCCGCTCCAGGAGCGCCAGCGTTATCGTCGCCCCGTCCAGGTTGCCCTCGCTCAGCGGACACGGGACGGTGTGCAGGATGATGGCGTCAGCCGGTGGGGGCGGTGGGGGCGGCTCGATGAAAACGAGGGTCGTCGCCGTGACCGTCAGCGAGGCCGGCCCGTCGCTGGCATAAAAGCTGGTCGCGTACACCTGCACGTCGTAGGCGGTCTCGTGCAGCAGGTCGCTGAGGGTCGTCTGCGTCGTCAAACCGCCGGGGACGCTGACGCTGCGCTCGTACAGGGCTTCGCCCGCGAGCCGCCACTCAACCACGTAGCCGTCGGCGTTGTCGGCGGCCTCCCAGGTCACGTCCAGGCTGGCCGAGCCGCCGGTGGCGTCCACGCCCGTCACCCGGTCGGGAACCGGCGCCGGCGTCACCGTCACCGAATCCGTCATCAGGGTCTCCGCCTCAATGGTCGCCGCGCTTGCGACCGTCACCGACAGTTCAAGGTCCGCTCCGATGTTGCCGCCGAAGGCGAGGGTGAGTATAGCCCGGGTGTTGCTCACCCGGACCACGGATGCGATGGAGAGGCCCGCGGTGGCTGGCGACAGTTCGAAATGTTCTGGCAGCAGTTCAGAAACGTATTCCGCCCTCGCCAGGTCCACCGTAAGCCTCGCGCCGTGCAGCGTCCGCTCGGTCAGAGGCGACGGGCTGGTGGTGAGGGAGGCGGCCTCGGTGGACACTTCCCGGCTGCGTTTGAATTCCACTCCGTCCAGCAGCAAAGCCACCTGATAGACATAGTGCTGCCCGGCGGCCAGTCCCGTGTCAGTATGGGTCAGCGACTGACCGTCGTAACCGGTCAGCGCCGCGCCGTCGCGGTAGAGAACATAGGACGCCGGGGGCGGGCCGGTCCAGTCTGGTTCGGTGATGTCCGGCCAGGACACCGACGCCTGCGCGTCGCTGTCTCGTGTCACCATCAGGGCCAGCGGACTTCGCGTCTGGTAGCCGAACTCCTGCCAGGTGGCGGTGGTATCGGCGTTCCAGTCGGCGCGCAGGGCCGGATACTGTTCGTTGGTTCCGAAGTCCCACGGGTCGTCATTGTTGCTGTCGCCGTCAGGTCCACGTTCCAGGTGCTATAGATGTCTGTGCCCGTGCCGTAGGCGGTGGGCGACTGCAACTCGTCGGTGGTCCGGCCATGGTCGTCCGCGATCCCGGAGAGCTCCCGGTCGTGGTAGCTGGCGGTTAGCTCTCCGCTGAAATCCCTTGATGCCAGGTTGAGCACGCCATACAGGCCGCCGATTTCGGCGCCGTCTGTGGGATCACCGTGGACCGTTCCCGCCGCGTAGCTGGCAATTATCCTCCCGGTGTTGAGGTTCGCGCCCACCAGGCCGCCAACCCGGGAGTGGCCGCTCACCGCTGCCATCGCGTAGCTGGCGATGATATTTCCCGTGTCGCCGATACTGATGCCGCCGTTCTCGCCCACCAGGCCGCCAATGTGGATGCTGCTGCCGGTGACCGTTCCCGCCGCAAAACTCCGGCTGACCGTGTCGTTGTTTCTGCCGACCAGGCCGCCAACCTGGGTGCGACCGCTGACCGTTCCCGCCGCGTAGCTCCCGGTCACACCCCGGCCGACGACGTTGTTGGAACCCACCAGGCCGCCAACCTGGCTGTTGCCGTGAACTTCTCCCAGGGCATAGCTGTTGATGATCGCGCCGCGTTGATCGCCCACCAGGCCGCCGGTATTTCCCAGGTTGCCGCGGACCGTTCCCGCCGCGTAACTCCCGTTGATGGTCCCGAAGGAAATGCCCGCCAGGCCGCCGACGCGCGCTCTGCCGTTGACATCCACCCCCGTCAGACCCAGGTCCCGCACCAGGCCGCCTCCACCGAGGAATGAGAACAGGCCCACACCGGATTCGGAAGAAGGACGGTTGATGTGGAGGTTGGCGATAGCGCGCCCGTTGCCGTCGAGGACGCTGGAATACGTTTCGATGGGAAGCCAACCGGCCCCGCCGTCGTGGTAGTCGTCGTCGGTCCGGTCATCGGCCGTGCCGGTGTCGAAGTCCAGATCCGCCGCCAGTTCGTAGCCGGCGCAGGGGCCCGGGTCAGTATCGGCGTCGGTGTCCGCGCAGCCCATGCCGGCGGCGGGACTCGGGAAGGCGGCGGCGTAGGCGGACGTGTACGTCGAGTTGTCGGCCGCGCCGTCGCCGTTTGGGTCCCAGCGGATGGCGTTGAGCTGGGCCAGGTTCATAATGTCGATGAGGCCGTTGTCGTCGGCGTCGTAATCCTGCTCCAGCCGCGCGTTTGCGGAGTAGACGCTGTTGCGGTCCGCATTTTCGGCGCGCACCCGGAAGAGGTAGTCGGTGTCGGGCATCAGGCCGGTGACTGGAGTGGATGCGTCGGAAGTCGTGCCGGCGTCGGTCCAACTGCCGCCGTTGTCCGACGAATGCTCGTATCGGTAACCGGTGAGCGCGGCGCCGCCCGTGTTGTCGGGCGGGTCCCACGAGATGCTGACCGAGGTGGAGCTGGTCCCGGTGTAGATCACATTGGTGGGTGCGCCGGGCCGGCCTAGCATACTGGCCACGTTGGAATAATTCGAGGTGGCATCAGCGTTGTGAGCAGCCACCCGGAATTCGTAGGCCTGGCTGGCCGTGCCGGTGTAGTCATATTGCAGCGGATCAGTGAAAGGCGGATCGACTCGCGCGGTATCGGCGGAAGCCCAGGTTCCGCCCGGTGTCCGGCGTTGGATTTCGTAGTGGGTGATGGGCTTGCCGCCGTCGTCAGTCGAGGCGCTCCAGGTCAGGCGGATAGTGGAATCGCCGATGCCCACCTCTTCGCCGGCTTGCGCCATGAGGTTCGCCGGCGCCTTCGGCGGCGAAGCAGTTGTCGCAGCACTCACTGTTACGGGTTCGGAGCAGTCTGCGCCGGCCTTAGCGGGCGCGTTCATATTGGAACAGGCGGTCACCTGGAATTCGTACATCGTCGCGCGTTTGAGCATCTCGTATTTGACGGACCTCACGTCTGGCGCCTGGCCCTTTGGATCCACAAATACCTCCGTCGGTAAATCCTCTCTTATGTTGGTCCAATACCGCACGACGGGGTCGCCGCCGGAAGGCGCATCCCACGTCAACTCGATGGCGCTGTCGGTCGGGGAGACCGCCTGCGCCATGACGTTCTGGGGCAAACCGGGCGCCGCGCGCACGACAGACGACAGGAACAACCCCACGGTCAGCAGGAAGAGAAAAGCAGCCAGGGCGATCAGGGGCCTTTTCACGGGAGTTCGCCACCCGAGCTTGAAGAGGCGAGATTGAGCGATGCGGTGCCCGCTACTGTTAATGGTCATCCAATCATCTCCAGCCTGATTCAGGCGCGCCGCGCCCTGATCCTCTCCGGCTAGACCTTCGCCTGTATGACGACTCTGCCCCCCGCTCCGCTTCGATGCTGAAGCTGCGGCCGTCCATCCTGGACATCCCCACGATGGGATCAACGCCAACAGCCCCGCTCTCGACGTATCTCCGCTGGCCGCCCCAGACCGCCGTGACGCTATGCGCGTCAGCAGTCTCCTCCGCACCGTTAGCCAGCGCCGCCTGCCCCTCACCGACAAATGGCAGTCCCCAATCCGCAATCAGCGTGGGCGCCAAGGTGAGCGCGCCCCGAGCCTCGGTCTTATCTCGTCGCCGGACCTACGGCTCCGTACTATACGACAATTTGGGATTACACTGGTGTAACGATATGCCCCAATTTAGTAATTCACTGATTACTTTTAGGTCAATTTGGTATGATTACCCCGATTTGAGCCGGTGGGGCGCCACCCCACCGGTTCCGTTGTCCTGCCGCGCTTATGGCGAGGCGCAGGCGGGCACGGGGTCGGGAGTGAGGTCATCCACCGAGTCCAGCCAGTCGGTGAACGCCTGGCCGTTGGGTGCGCACAGCCCGGTGTTGGCGATGGCCAGCCGTTGCAGGTTCGCCAGATTGGTGAACCCGGACGGCAATGGCCCGCTCAACCCGGTGTTGTCGTGCAGGGACAGCTTGGTCAGACCGCTCAGGTTGCCCACGCTGGCCGGCAGCGACCCGCTCAGGCTGTTGTTGGCCAGGCCGATGATGCTCAGGTTGAACAGGCGGCCCAACTCCGACGGTATGGCTCCGTTGAGGCTGTTGCGGTTCATCGCCAGCCGCGTCAGGTTGGACAGGTTGCCCAACTCGGACGGCAGCGACCCGCTGATGCTGTTGCGGTCCAGGGACAGGACTTGCAGGCTTTCCAGCTTGCCCAACGCGGCGGGCAGCGAGCCGCTCAGCCCGTTGTCGCGTAGCGACAGGTGGGTAACCTGCCCCGACCCGTTGGCGGTTACGCCGTGCCACTGGTTCAGCGGCTGGTCGCTCAGCCAGTTGCCGATGTTGGTCCAGCTATGGCCGCCCGTCGCCTGGTAGAACGCCTCCAGCGCCGCCCGGTCGCTGTCGTCGTCGGTCACGCTGACGGTTACCGACGCCACCGCTACGCCGTCGTAGTTGCCGCCGCTGGCGCTGTGGCTGAGGGTGGCGGTGTCGTCCGCCTTGTCCCCATCCTGCCCGGCGCTGACGCTTACCGTCTGCGCGCTCTGCCAGTTGCCGGTGGTGAAGGTGAGTTGAGACGGCTGCGTGGTCACGTCCCCATTGTCGCTGCTCACCGTGATCACCACGTTCCCGGTAGGTTCTACGTCCAGGATTACCGTGTACGTCGCGGCGGCGCCTTCGCGGATGGGCATGTCAGTTGCGCTCACCGTGACGCTGCCCGGTTCCGGTTCTGGCTCCGGCTCCGGCTGCTGGGCCGGTTGGGCCGTCGCTTCGTCGTCGTCGGTTATGGACACGATTACGCCGTCAACCCACGCGCCGTCGTACCCGGAACCGGGGGCGGCGAGGATGGCGTGCAGGATGACCGCCACGTCGTCCGCCGTGTCGTCGTCGTGGGCCGCCGGGACGCCGACCAGCTGTTCCGTCTGCCAGTTGTCCGGCGTGAAGATGATCGGGTCCGGATACGGCGCAACGTCTGGGTTGTCGCTGGATATGTGGATTTGCACGTCGCCGACGGGCCGGTGAGACAGCGACAGCCCGTAGGAGCCGGTCCAACCCTCCGGCAGGCTGACGCGGGTCGGATGCACCGTCACGCTGGCCGTATCGTCGTCGCTTACGGCCACGGCCACCGCGTCAGCGGCGATGCCGGCGTACTCGTCGGCGCCGCGGACCGCGTGGCTGAGGGTGGCGTCGTCGTCCGCCGCATCGTCGTCGTGGGCCGCGCGGACGCTTACGGTCTGCGGCGTATCCCAGTTGCCGGGGGTGAAAGTGAGGCTCGAAGGCCGCGCCGAGACGTCGCCGTTGTTGCTGCTCACCGTGACGGTCACGTAGCCCGTGGGCCGGCCGGCCAGGGACATCTGGTAGTCGGCAGCGCCGCCCTCTCCCACCGCCAGCGGGTTGGCGGCGGCGACGGTGACGCCGACCCTCCGGTTCATCTGCGCCCCATCATTGTCCTGGACCGCCTCGCCGGGGCAGGTCCCCACGCCGGCCAGGCAGGGGTAGTCGTTGGCGCTGCGGAAGTTCCAGACATTCGCGTCCCAGAAGGCGTAGATGCCGGTGGCGCCGGTGGGGTCTTGCAGGTCGTCGGTGGTCTTGCCATCGCCGTCGAAGACACCGTACCAGTTGATCTGGCTGAAGCCCTCGTCCCAGCCGGAGCCGGAGGTCTCGGTGTTCCAGTAGCTGCCGCTTTCCACCGTGCCGCCGAATATCCAGCCGACCAGCCCTCCCACCAGGAAGCTATTACCCTGGTCCGAGAGCGGTGGGCCGGTGGAGTAGCTGCGGCGGACCACGCCATTGTTCCAGACGGAGCCCGTCAGCCCGGCCACGTGGCCCACTCCGGTCACGTCTCCCGTGGCGTAGGTGTCCTCCATCGTGCCGTAGTTCCCGCCCACCAGGCCGCCGAGCTGCGTGGACCAGACCGGCTGGATGGTCCCGGAGGGGGAATCGCGATCGGTGTAGTCGAAGCCGGTCACGCTGGCCTGGGAGTAGCTCCTCCGGATGGCGCCCCGGTTCCAGCCCACGAGGCCGCCCACCAGCGCGTTGCCGTGCACCTGGCCGGTGGAGCAGGAGTTTACGACCGTGCCCCGGTTCTGTCCCACCAGCGCGCCCACCAGGTGGTCGCCGCGCACGTTGACGTTCTCCAGGCACACGTTCTTGATCACGGCCCGAGGGCTGGTGACCCCGAACAGGCCCACGCTGTAGCTGCTGTTGAGGTTGACGCGCAGGCCGGAGATGGTGTTGCCGTTGCCCTCGAAGACGGCGTTGTATGCGCCGACGGGGGATTGAGGCGCGTCGGAGTTGCGGGGCACGTTCCCGCCGACGGGCGTCCAGCTGCCCGACAGGGTGATGTCGGTGGCCAGCTCGTAGCCGACGCAGGGGCCGGGATTGCCCTGAATTGCGGTTTCGGTGAAGGCCGCACCGCACATATTCTCCATGATGCGGGGGAAGGCGGCGGCGTAGGCCGCCTCGTCAGCCGTGTTGTCGGCCACCCCGTTGCCGTTCAGGTCGTAGCGGACGGCGTTGAGCTGCGTGCGATTGGTGATTTCAATCAGGCCGTTATCGTCCAGGTCGTAGTCCACCGGAGGCTCGTCGCTGACGTCCACGATGGGCGCGTCCTGACTTTCCGTGTCGGCATCGATCACCGTAACGGTGATGGTCTGCGTGGCCGTCAATGCGCGCGCTCCCGTGCCGCCGGTGGCCGTTACCTCGAAGGTATAGACGTTATTGTTATCGGCGTCGCCCGGAAGCTCAAAGTCCGGCGGATTGTTGAAAGTCAGCACGCCCGTGGCGGCGGCGATGGTGAAATGACCCATATCCGCGCCGCCAGTAATGGAGTAGTCGGTGATGCTGTCCTCGTTATCGGTATCTTCCGCCTGCACCGTGCCCACCGGCGCGGTGGTGTTTTCCTCCACCGTGAAGATGTTCGGGCTGGTGAATTGGGGCGGATGGTTTCCAACCTGGCTGGAGTCAGACCACGGGCTGGTCTCCGGGCCGGCCTTGGCTTGCACCCGTACCTCGTAGGTCTGGTCCTCGTCCAGCCCGGTGATGGTGGTGGTAAGGGCCGTGCCGTCGTGCGCTTTGTCCATGAAGGGGCCGCTGTCTTTCTCGCGATACTGCACGTCGTAGTCGTCGATGGCCGGCCCGACGACGGTGGGCGCGGTCCAGGTCACGGTTAGCGAAGTGGCAGACGCCACGGTCACGGTGGGCGCGGCCGGCGTTTTCGGGCCGACGTCGAGCACCGTTATGGTCACGGACGCCGGCGCCGTGGTTTCCTCCCGCTCGCCCGTGCCGCTGGTGGCGGTCAGCTCGATTTCGTAGGTGTTGTCGCCGTCCGCGCTGCCCGGAGCCTCAAAGTCGGGCGCGGTGTTGAAGGATAGGACGCCGGCGTTGTCAATGCCGAACTTCGCCGCGTCCGCGCCGGCTATGGTGTAGCCGGTGATGCTGTCCTCGGCGTCGTCATCGGTGGCCGTCACCGTGCCGACGGCGGTGGTGTTCTCCCACACCTCGAAGGTAGGGATGGCGGCGAAGTACGGCGCGTCGTTGCTGGTCGTGGCGGCGGCGGCCCGGGGCGACCAGGGGCTGACGCCCTCGGTGTTGTGGGCGCGGACGCGGAAGCCGTATTGCGTGTTCTCCTCCAGGTTTTGCACCGTGACCGTGGTGGCGGTGCCTTCGTTGACGTTGTGTATGAAGGAGCCGCCTTCGGTGGCCGGGACCGGGCCGTCGGGGTCTTCCTCGGTGGACGCAGCCACGCTGGTCGCTCCCTCGCCGTCGTCGGGTGGGCCGTACTGCACGTCGTAGGCCACGATGTCCGGGCCGCCGTTCTCTGGGGCGTTCCACTGCAGGGTGATGGTGTACAGCGTCGGGTCCATGGCCTGGGGCTCGGCCGGCGCCTCCGGCGGGCCAGCGTCGGTCACGGTTACGATGATGGTCTGGTCCGCCAGCAGACCGTCCCCTGGCGTGATGGCGGCCTGGGCGATGACCACGTAGCGGTTGTCCCGGTCGGCGTCGCCCGGGTTATCAAAGTCGGGCAGGAACAGGAGCGGGTCGTCTTCGTCTTCCTTGAAGGACAGCACGTTATCCGCGCTGAGGACGAATTTGTCCCGATCCGGCCCGCCGGTTAGGGTGATCACGGGGGTCGGATCGCCGCTGGCGGTCAGCGTGCCCACGGTGGCGGTATTTTCCGGCACGGTGAACTCGGCGGCGCTGGTGAAGCTGGGGCCGCCCACGGCGAGAGTGCGCCCAAAGCCGGAATCCGACCAGGGGCTCGCTCCCTCGCTGCTGATGGCCCGCACCTGGTACTCATACTCGGTGCCGGCGAGCAGGCTGCCGAAGTAGACTCCGAAGGACCTGGGCCGGTTGACGCTTTCCGGTCCGTCCCCGATGACCGGGTCGCTGACGTTCTGGGCGTGGCGGGCGCGCAGGCGGAAGACATAGGTGTTGTTGTCGGTATCCAGGCCGGATACGATGAAGGGCGACGTCAGCCCGGCTTCCCGCCAGTCGTCATTACCGTCGATTTCGTACTGGTAGCCCAGGATGGTTGCGGCCTCGCCGCTATCCAGGAGGCCGGGGTTGGCGCTGGCCGCCCACGACAGTTGCACCGAACTGCTGTCAATGATGGTGACAGTGAAATCCTCCGGCGGGGAGGGCGGGCGCCCGGATAACGGAGTATAGACCCGGACGTTGGCCGGGACGAAATCGGCGTCGTCCTTCAGCTTGTGCCGTATCTCGTACTTGGTGATGGGCGGGCCGGCATTGTACGGTTCCTGCCAGTTAACCTGCATCCGGTTGTTCGGCCGGCCGGCCGCAACCGGCGCGGCGGGCGCTTCCGGCGTCGGCACGTCGGTTACGGTTACGGTTACTTCTTGCGTTGCGCTGTAATCCGGCTCGCCCGCGTCCGAACTGGAGCTGGTGGCAACTACCTGGAGGGTGCAGGTGTTGCCCGACGGGTTGCCCGGGGTGGCGCAGACCGGCGTCTCAAAGTCCGGGGCCATCTTGAAGGACAGCTCTCCCGTGTTGGCGTTGATGTCGAACCTGTCGCCGTGGTCCTGCGCACCAATTGTGTAACTCATAGTGCGGTCGCCCATGCTGCCATCCAGGGCCGTCACCGTACCCACGGCGGTCGTGTTTTCCGGTACGATAAAAGCGGCGCTGCTGGTGAAATAGGGGTGGTTGGGGAGCAGGGTACTGCTGCATTGCTTGGACGTAAGTGAGCCGTACCCCTCGACGCTGCCAGCCTGCATCTGGAAGCAGTAATTGGTGTCCGGAGCGAGTTCGGTCAGCACGGTGGTGGTGGGCGTGACCGGCAGCTCGACGCCTTGGGGGCCGACCCCGTCCTCCACCCAATAAACCAGTTTATAGCCCAGGATGGGCGGCAGGCCGGGCCTCCATTGGTTATTGGGCGGGTCCCAGCGCAGGCTCAGGCTGGTTTGGTCTCGGGCGGTCACCACCAGGTTAGGCGGCGGCAGCGGCGGGGGCAGGTCGATCACCTTGACGTTCACGCCGATGGGCGGCTCGCATACCTCTGGGTCATCCGGCGCGTCCGGGTCGGTGCTGCAGATTTGCACCGCCAGCACGTAGAGGGATTTGGTTTCGTAGTCATAGGTAACGCCGTCCTTGGTGCGCAGGACGCCGTCCGTATCGACGGTGAAATCGTCATCATCCTCGTAATCCAGCAGGCTGTAAGTCAGGTTGGTTAGCGAAGCGCCGGTCGGGGTTAACGGGCCGCCGCCGTCTAACGGCAGGCCCGGCCGGGCGTTTTCGCGCACGCTGCGGGTTTCGACCTGCGGCGACAGCGGCAGCGTCGTCCCGGGCAGGTCCGGCGCGAGCACGGTGATGGTGAACCCTTTCTGATTGATGTCGTATGCGTCGAGAATCATTCCATCAGTCTGTTCAACCTTATAGGTGGTGGTTTCTCTGACGCGATAGCGCATCTCATAGGTTCCCGCTGCGGTTGGCGTACCGGAAATCACGCCGGGGTTGCTCGTATCATCATCCGGGTATTTGGGCATCAAGCCGGGAGGAAAGGGATTATCAGGATCGTTATATACCTCGTATTCCAACGGCGGGTCTCCGCCCTCGGCTCGGGGCATTTGCAACGGCTCAATGGGGATGCCCTGCGTGTAGGTCTGGTCCGGCACCTGGGGCAGGGACGGAATGCGGCTCACCTTTATGGACAGGACGTTGCCGGGGCGGCCGGGCAGGCCGTTGACCAGAGCCATGACCTGGTACTCGTGGGTCTTGTTGGGATCGATGGTTGCATCCACGTACTGCGTATTGGCAACTCCGTCAACCTTGGCCAGGACCTGCCCGTCCCGGTACAAGAAGTAGCTGATTGCGGGCGGGTCGGAGGGCCAGTGCGACACATCCACCGGCGTCCAGTTCAACGTCAGTGCGTCTCCGGAAATTGGGCAAGCGCCGTCTACCCTCCTCGTTTCCATGCAAACCGGAGCGGTCAGCGTCGGCCCTTCCCGCAGTTGGTAGCCGAAGTCCTTCCAGGTGAGGCCGTCGCCGGTGGGGCCGTTCAGCGCGGGGTAATCGTCGTTGGCGCCGAAGTGCCAGAAGTCGGCGGTGTTGCCGATATCGACGCCGCCGCTCTCGGTAACGTCCCAATTGGCGTAGATACCGGTGTAGCCGGTAGGGGATTGCAGCGCCGTAGTGCTGTTGTGCGCCGCCGCCGCCGTTCCAGGATAGAGCTCGTCGCTGGCCGTGGCGAGATTGACATCCCCGTCAAAGTAGGGATGCCAGATCGTGCCTCTGTAACGCTTGCCTATCACGCCATAGACGCCGCTGCCGTGGCTGACGGTGGCGTAGGCGGTGACGATGCGGGCGTTAGTTGCATTGCTTCCTTGGCCAGAACCCGCCCTCAGGTAACCCACCAGGCCGGCGACGGCATCGCCGAAGGTGACGCCGTGAGGTTGGACGATGCGTCCGGTGGCGTAGCTGGCGATGATGCCGCCGCCGGCGGCGCCGTCGCCGGCGTTGTCAACGTCGTCGTCTGCCTCGTGGCTGCCTACCAAGCCGCCAATATAGTTAGCCTGGTAGGCGGTAACATCCGTGCTGGGTACGATGTTGACTTGGGCGTAGCTGGAGATGATGTCGCTGCCGGTGGCCCGTCCCACCAGGCCGCCGGCGTAATCGTAGTTTCCGTCACCTCCGATTGACAGACTGGATGCCGCGTAGCTGCGCCGCACCGTGCTGCTTTCGAGGAGGCCGACCAGGCCGCCGCCCTGGGACGACGAGGACACCAGGAACGCGATGCTGGCGTGGCTGTCGGTTATGGTGGAGCCGTTGGATACGTGGCCGGCCAGACCGCCGGTCTGGTCAATGGCACGCATCCTCTTCATCCTGGCATAGCTGTTCTGCACCGTGCTGCTGTCCATCCAGCCAACCAGGCCGCCGACTGTTTTGGTTCCTGAAACACCGTTCCGAAAGTCATTGTTGATGGCGTAGCTGCCGGTGATGGTGGAACCTCTCTGCATCGTCCCGACCAGGCCGCCCAGGTTATCTTCACCGCCCACGTAGTCGATCTCGGCGTAACTGTTCTCCACCGTGGCGTCATACATGAAGCCGACCAGGCCGCCAAAGTCTTTGTCTCCTTCGTCGGTACCGCCCCGGATCCGGCTGCCATTGGCCACGGAACTGTTGGTGATTTTGGCCTTGTGCTGCAACGATCCTGCCAGGGCGCCCACGATCGTGGTCCCTTGTACAATTGCCCGTTCCAGTTTCAAATCCTTTACGTGGGCGGGAGTCTCATCGAAAGCCAGACCGATTGCGGCGAAAAGGCCAACTCCTGTGGACACGTCGCGGTTGATGAATAGATTGGAGATGGTGTGTCCGCCGCCATGAAAAGCCCCTGCGAACTCCGAATTAGAGCCAAGCGTTGAGCCGATGGGCGCCCAACCGTTGCCGCCGGTCCAGGCGGTGTTGACCTGGCCGCTGGCGTAGCTGGCGGGGTCTTTGAAGTCCAGGTTGGTCAGCAGTTCGTAGCCGGAGCAGGTGGGAGCGCAGGACCGGGCGTCGGCGCTGAAAGCGGCCGCATAGGCGGTCCTGTTGGTGGAACTGACGCCGGGGTCGGCCTGGCCGTTGCCGTCCAGGTCCCAGCGCACGGCGTTCAGCTCTTCCAGGTCACGGATGGGGATGAGGCCGCCCGTGGGCCGGACCAGGATGGTTGCCTCCACCGTCACCGCCGCGGCGTTGGCGTAGTGGGGGTCGCTGGCGTGTACGGTGTGGGTCAAGGTGCGCACGGACGGGTAGGTTGGCGCGTTGGCCCCGGTGCGTAGCTGGCCGGTGACGGTTACGGTCTGGGGCTGGTCCCAATTGTCCGGGGTGAAGTCCAGGTAATACTGGCCGTGGGGCGCGCCCCGGCCGGTGGCGCTGAGGGTGGCGACGTTCTCCGGGTCGGCGCGGCCCACCAGGACGGTCACCGTCTGCGTCGGCTGCTCGCTGAGTTTCACGGTGTAGGACTGCGACTCGCCGGTGAACATCCGCAGCGTGTCGGGGGCGACGATAATGGCCGGCGTCTCGTCGTCGGCGACGGTCACGTTGACCTGGCCGCGGATGAGGGTGGGGAAGCTACCGCGATAGTGCCCGATTTTGCGCTGGTTGGTGGACACGACGTTGTTCAGGATGACCGCTTCGTCCCGGGAGTCGGCGTCCTGGAGGGCGGCCACGGTTATGGTCTGGGGTTTGTTGAAGTCGTGGCGGTTGAAGTAGATGCTCCCGACGTGGAGGTCCACGCCGCCCTGCCGCACTCGGACCGGGGCGTAATTGCCGGCCTCCCGGCCGATGAGCACGGTAACGGTCTCGTCCTGGTGGGTCGGCATGGTGAGCCGGACGGTGTACTGGCCGGTTTCGCCCTCGTTCAGGGCCACTTCCGTGGGCGAGAAGTGCAGGCCGGGGCGCTGGTAGCCGAATTCCTGCCAGGATGCGGTGTTGTCGCCGTTGAAATCCACCTTCAGGGCGGGGTACTCGATATCGCTTCCGAAATCCCAGGCGTCGCGGGTGGGGTCGTCGTCCCAGGCGGAGAAAGGCGTCGGGTTGCTGTTGGCGTTGGGAAAGCGCAGGTTGCGGGAGGACTGGGCGAACTGGTCCGAGGCGGAAAAGCCGGCCGTTTCGTAGTCGAAGTAGCTGTTCTGCACGCGGCTGAAGTCGGAGCCGCCGCCGATGAGGCCGCCGCGCCGGGCTCCGCCGGGGCCCAGGGTGACCTTGCCGGTGGCGTAGGAATTGCGGATGAGGACGTGCTGGCCGTCCTGGCTTCCCTTGTGCAGCCCCACCAGGCCGCCCACGTCGTGGGCGCCGGCTCCGTGGACGGAGCCGGTGGCGTAGCTGAAGTACACGATGGCATCTTTTTCGTTGCGCCCCACCAGGCCGCCCACCTGGTAGGAGGAGCCCTCCACGTAGGCGTGGGAGTAGCTGCTGGTGACATTGCCCCGGTTGCCGCCCACCAGGCCGCCCACTTCCCGGGAACCCTTGACGTCGCCGGTGACCCAGGTGCGCCAGATGTTGCCGTGGTTGAAGCCGGCCAGGCCGCCGGCGTACTGGTACGCGCCGGTCTGCCCCTGGATATTCACCGAGAACAGGCCCAGGTTGCGGACGGTGCCCCGCTCACCGATGGCGGTGAACAGCCCCAGGAAGTCCCGGGTGGTGCGGTGGATGTACAGGTTGCTGATGGTGTAGCCGTTGCCCTCGAAAGTGGTTTCCAAATAGCCCACGTTGCCGCCGCTGAGCAGTCCGATGGGGGTCCAGCCCTTGCCGCCGGAGCGCCATTGCGCGTTGGAGGTCCAGTCGTTGTTCACCCGGCCGCTGGCGTAGCTATCCGGGTCCAGGAAGTCCAGGTCCTTCGTCAGCTCGTAGCCTTGGCAGACGTGGTCCTTGCAGCCCATGTTGGGCTTGGGGGAGGGGAAGGCGTTGCCGTGGTTGCCCTGCCAGCTGCCGTACAGGTTGTGCGAGATGGCGGCCAGCTGTTCCAGGTTTGTGATCTCGATGAGGTGGTCGTTGTCGAGGTCGTGGTCGAAGCCGGTGCCGTGGGCGAAGGCGACGCGGCTCACCTCGAAAGGCGGCGTGGGCGCGCCGGCGCCGGCGTGGTTGAGGGCGCGCAGGCGGAAGGTGTGGCCGGCGGCGCTGCTCAGGCCGGGGACGACGTGGCCCAGGGCGCCCGGGGTGGTGGGCTGCCAGGGGCCGCCGTCCACCGAGTACTCGAAGCCGGTGACGAGAGCGGGTTCGCCTTCAAACTCGCCGGGGTCCGCCGGCGGCCCCCAGAGCAGGGAGACGCCGCCGCTGTCCTCGGCCACCAGCGCCCGGTAGTCCGTGGGCGCGGAGGGCGCGCCGGGGGGAACCGGGTCAGCGGGGATGACGTTGGCGATGGTCACCGTGCTGGCCGGCAGCGCCATGCCACCTAAGACGATGCTGACGGCAAAGGTCTCGTCCTCTTCGGCCACGGCGTCGGCCATCGTGGCTACGTCGAACTGCGTCGAGTCGCTGCCGGCGGCCAGGGTGGCCGTGCCGGAGGCGGCGAAGTCGTCGCCGGGGGTGGCCGGATTGTCGCCGGAGCCGGCGGCGGTCCAGGTTATCGCGATGTCCGCCGCCGCCGGGCCGCCCGGCAGGCTCAGCAGGAAGGTAACGGCCTCGCCCTCGTTCACGCGGGGGCGGTGGGCCACGGCGGGTAGAGCGGCCGGGACGAGCGTCGCCGTGACCGTGGCCGCATCCAGCGCCGGGCCGGCGCCCACGGCGTTGACGGCGCGTAGACGGAAGGCGTAGGTGTTGGCGGCGGTATCCAGCCCGGACACGGTGAAGGGCGACGCCAGCCCGGCGTCCCGCCAGTTGGCGTCGCCGTCGATGTCGTACTCGTAGCGCGTCACGGTTGCCGCCGCGCCGTCCAGTTGTCCGGGGCTCTCGCTGGCCGTCCAGGAGAGTTCCACGTCGGTATCGTTGAGCACGAAAGAGACGAACGCGAACGGCGCGGACGGCGCGTCGTCATCGTCGCTGACCACGGCGGCGGCGGTGTTGGTGGCAATGGTCACGCCGTCCGGCGCGTCGTCGCCCAGGGCGATGGTTACGGTCAGGGTTTCGTCATCCTCGTCCACGGCGTCCTGCTCGGTGGCGACCGCGATGGCGGCGGACAAGTCGCCGGTGGGGATGGTCGCCGTACCGGAGGCGTCGCCGGCCTGCCAGGTCAGGGGCACGTCGGCGTCGGCGGCTGCGGACAGGCTCACGGTGAACGTCGCCGTTTCGCCCTCGGTGATGGGGGCGGCGTCGGCGATGCTGACGGTTATGGCCGTCGGTTCCAATTCGGGCGTGGGTGTTGGTGTGCCTTCCTGGGCAGAAACGGGCAAATCCGACGCCAGCAAGCCCCAGCACAACGCGGCCGCCAAAGCCAGGGCGGCAATGCCCACCCCGATACGCTCGACACGACGAGCAGTAACCATCAGTCCCTCACAGAAAGCGCGCCGGCTTCAACAGCGGCGCCGGCAATCGCTGCAATTCGCGCCGTGTTCGGTTGATAAGTTGGGCGCGGGCGAATATGTTACGGAGCGCCCGTGAAATTTCGGTGAAGAACACGGCTTAACCCGTGAAGAAACAATGAAACTTTCCGCCGGGCTCACGAAACTGAACTGATTGATACCGACCCCGGTCGGCCTCTGCGCCTGGCGCGTGGAGCGAGTTGCGGCCGGCTATCGACGATCCGGCGGGCCCAGAGAATCGTCCCCCAGGGTTATGGCGCCGTAGCGGACTCCAGTCAGGGAACGGGCGGAGTCGAGCGCTCCCGGCAGCACGGTGTTGAAATCCCGGTCCTGAGTGATGCCAGGCTGTACAGGCTCAGGCGGGAGAGGCGCTAACCCAGATCTCGCATCCGCCAGTATCGCTGGTTCGGTTTGTCCAACTCGTCCTCTCGACGGAAATCGACGTCAGCGGGGCGAATTTTGCCGCATTCGGTGCATAGTTATAAGACATTATATTTGATGGCGTATCAGTCACTTGACGGTAACGTATATGCTGATATGCTACCGCTCGGCTCATCACTCCGGAGGTAGAAAGCTGTCTCTCGAACAGTGCCACATCGGACTGGTCGCATTGATGGCGTCGCCGACGGCAGGCGCTCATACCAATCGGAGGTTGCCCATCATGCGCCTCCACAACAGCCCTTACATAATCACAAGGAGCGAAGACGTTGCAGGAACTCGACCGACTGCGGCAAGCGAGCGCGGAATTCAACGAACGTCTCGTCAAGTTGAGCCAGGCCAGCCTGCTCATCACCCAGAGCCTGGACCTGGACGACATCCTGCAAGGGGTGGCGGACGGGGCCTGCCTGATCACCGATGCTCAATACGGCGCCTTGCTGGTCTTCGGCGAATCCGGGAACATGGGGCACCTGACCATTTCGGGCCTGAGCCCCGACGAGATTGCGGACCTGGGAGAGTGGCCCGCGGACGACGGGCTGTTGGGCTACCTGGACGAGCTGCAGCAGCCGCTGCGACTGGCCAACATCGCCGAGCATCCCGAATCGGCGGCCCTTCCCGAAAACCGTCCGCCCATCAAGAGCTTTCTGGCAGCGGGCATCAGCCACCTCGGCCGGAACCTGGGCAGCCTCTACCTCTGTCAGAAGCTGGGCGGAGGCGAGTTCACCCAGGAAGATGAAGACCTCCTGGTCATGTTCGCCTCCCAGGCTGCCGTGGCCATCTCCAACGCCCTCAACCACCACGACCAGCAGCAGAGCAGCGCCAACTGGGCCACCCTGCTGGACCTGACGCCGGTAGGCGTGATGGTATTCGACGCCAGGACCAGAAACGTTACCGCTATGAACCAGGAGGCCGCGCGAATTGTCGGCTACGAATACGGCGTGGGGGACAACCTGGACGAAATTCGCGGCTCTCGGGGCCTCCGCTACATGGACGGCCGGGAGGTTGCCGACGGTGAAAGGCCGGTGGACCGCGCCATCAACCACGGCGAGAGTATGACCGCCGCCGAGTTTGTCCTGGTCCGGGCCGACGGCTCAGCTTATCCCACCCTTTTCAACACCGCGCCAATCTTCTCGGAAGACGACGAGGTAACCTCCGTTATCGTCGTGGTGCAGGATTTGCGGCCCCGGGAAGAGATGGAACGAATGCGTGCCGATTTCCTGGGCATGGTGAGCCACGAACTGCGCGCCCCCTTGACCGCCATCAAAGGCTCCGCCGCCACCGCCCTCAGCTCGAGGTTGCCTCCCAACGAGGCCGAAACCCGCCAGTTCTTCCGCATCATCGACGAGCAGGCCGACCAGATGCGGAACCTGATTAACAACCTGCTGGACGTGACGCGCATTGAGGCCGGGATGCTGTCAGTGAACACCGAACCTACTGAATTGGCGTTCCTGGTGGACCAGGCCCGCGGCGCCTTTCTGGGAGCCGGAGCCCGCAACGTGGTTACCGTGAACCTGGCCCCGGGGCTGCCCCCGGTGCGGGCCGACCGCCAGCGTACGCTCCAGGTTCTGAACAACCTGCTGTCCAACGCGGCCAAGTACTCCCCCGACTGGTCCGCCATCGACGTTACCGCCTCCCGGGACGGCGCACACGTCGTGGTCTCCGTTACCGACCAGGGGCAGGGCTTGACCCCCGACGACCTGGACCGGCTGTTCCGCAAGTTTTCCCGGATTGACGACCACGAGGGTCGCCGCACGGTGGGGGAGGGACTGGGCCTGGCCATCTGCAAGGGGATTGTGGAATCCCATGGCGGGCGCATCTGGGCCGAGAGCGCCGGCCCCGGGCAGGGCGCCCGCTTCACCTTCACCATACCCGTCGTCGACGCAATAGTGAACAAATAATGTCATGGGATTAGTTGGAACTACAAAGGAGAGGAAACGGTGCAGGGATTCGACCAACTGAGGCAGACGAATGAGGAGTTGCGCGACCGACTGTCCAGGTTGAGCCAGGCCAGCCTCCTCATCACCCAGAGCTTGGACTTGAACACTATTTTTCAGAACGTCGTGGACGGGGCTTGTCTGATCGCCGACGCCAGATACGGCGCGCTGCTGGTCTTTGACGACGGCGGGGACATCGAGAACCTGGCCATATCCGGCATGGCGCCGGAAGACGTTGACCGGGTGGGCAGCCAGCCCACCGGAGATGGACTCCTCGGCTACCTGAACGAAATCCAGGGACCGCTGCGCCTGGCCAGCGTCGCTGACCACCCCCGGGCGGTGGGCGTCCCGGAGAACCATCCGCCGGTAACCACCTTCCTGGGCACGATAATCAGTCACCTGGGCCGGAGCGTGGGCAGCCTTTACCTCTGCGATAAACGAGGCGGCGAGTTCACCGGTGATGACGAAGACCTCCTGGTCATGTTCGCCTCCCAGGCCGCGCTGGCCATCTCCAACGCCCTCAACTACCGGAGCGAACAGCAGGCCCGGGCCAACCTGGAGGTTCTGGTTGAAACGTCGCCCATGGGCGTGGCGGTGTTTGACGCCAGGACCAGGGTTCTCACCTCGATTAATCAGGAGGCGAAACGGATTATAGGCAGCCCCTACGTTCAGGGGCGCACCCTGGACGAAAGCCGCAGCATGATGTCTTTCCGGCGCATGGACGGCAGCGAGATTCCACACGAGGAGCTCCCGCTGTCCCGAGTGCTGGAACACGACGAAACCGTGCGCGCCGAGGAACTGGTCGTGCATCACCCGGACGGTCAGGTGATCACAATTCTCGTTAACGCCTCCTCCATCCGTTCGGAAAACGGCGAGGTCATTTCTGCCATTGTCACCATGCAGGACATCAAGCCGCTGGAAGATCTGGAGCGGCTGCGGGCCGAGTTCCTCGGCATCGTCAGCCACGAACTGCGCTCTCCGTTGACCACCATCAAAGGCTCCGCCGCCACCGCCCTCGGCTCGGCCTTTCCCCTCAACGACGTTGAAACCCGCCAGTTCTTCCGCATCATCGACGAACAAGCCGACCATATGCGCAACCTGATCAACAACCTGCTGGACATGACGCACATTGAGGCCGGGATGCTGTCGGTGAATACGGAACCCACCGAGGTGTCCTATCTGATTGACCAGGCCCGCAGCGCCTTTCTGGGAGCCGGGGCCCGCAACGTGATTACCGTGGATCTGGCCCCGGGGTTGCCCCCGGTGCGAGCGGACCGCCAGCGGGCGCTCCAGGCGCTGAACAACCTGCTGTCCAACGCCGCCCGACGCTCGCCGGACTGGTCCGCCATTACGGTGTCCGCATCCCAGGACGACGTGTACGTCAGGGTCTCCATTACCGACCAGGGACGGGTGTTGACCTCTGATGAACTGGACCGGCTGTTCCGCAAATTTTCACGAATTGACGACCCGGAAGGGCTCCGAAACCCGGTGAGCGAGGGGCTGAGCCTGGCCATCTGCAAAGGCATCGTGGAGTCCCACGGCGGGCGCATCTGGGCGGAGAACGCCGGCCCGGGCCATGGCGCCCGGCTCAACGTCACGTTGCCCATCGCCGAGGACATGGGCAACGCTGCGGGCCCGGTTCCCCTGGCGGTCAACCGGGAGCGGACGCGCATCAACGCCTTCGCCACGTCGGAACAGACCCGCATCCTGGCCATTGACGACGACCCGCAGACGTTGTGGTATCTGCGCAACACCCTCAATGACGCCGGTTACGCTACCATCGTGGCCAGCAATCCCCGGGAAATGGAGAACCTGCTGGCTTCGGAGCAGCCCCACCTGGTGCTGCTGGACCTGGTGCTGCCCGGCACCGACGGCTTTGAACTGCTGAAACGGGTGTCCAGCATTGCGGACGTGCCGGTGATCTTCCTGTCGGGCAACGGCATGGACGAGAACATCACCCGGGCCCTGGAAATGGGCGCCGACGACTACATCGTCAAGCCCTTCTCCCCCACGGAACTGGTAGCCCGGATCCGGGCGTCCCTGCGCAAGCGCGCCCTGTCCGACGAGGGCAGCCCGCTCCAGCCCTACACGTCGGGGGATTTGACCATCGACTACGCCGAGCGGAGCGTAACGCTGGCGGGCCGGCCGGTGCATCTGACGACCACTGAGTACCGGCTGCTCTCCGAGCTGTCCGTCGGCGCCGGTCGCGTGCTTACCCACGACCAGTTGCTGGAACGAGTCTGGGGGCCGGAGTATTCCGGCGACCTGCAGCTGCTGCGGGCCTTTGTGAAGAGTCTCCGCAACAAACTGGGGGACAACGCCCGCAACCCATCCTACATTTTCACCGAGCCCCGAGTCGGCTACCGCATGGCCAGCCCCAAAACTCCGGCGGGGGAGCCGTAAGCCGGCCGCGCCGTCCAATTTTACGCTTGGTCGGCGTTCGGGTTTGGGACCCGGGTGCCTGAGCGTACCGTACTCCGGACTTTTCGCTGGGCGGTGGATTTGTAAATGGCTTTGACCGTCAGGGTCGCCAATACGATACCGTCGAAGGCCGTCGGGTTGCGCCCGGCGGCCTTCGTTGTCGTCCCTCCGGTTTCGCGTTGACGGTCACCCGCTGGAAGCTGCTCCAGTTGGTGGGCGTGACGGTCAGCGACGCCGGGTTGGCGGTGACGCGGGACGTGTCGTCGCTGCTCACCGTAACGGCTACGTCGCTCTTCGGCGCCGTGTTCAGTTTCACGTTATAGCCCCCGCTGCGGCCCTCGGCGATGCGCAGCGTCTCCGGGCTGACCTGCACCCCGGGCTTGTCGACGACGTTCACCGTCACCGTCAGTCTGCTCACGTACACGCCGGCGTACTCGGCGGCCGTGGTGCGGCCGGCGTCGATGGTGTCCTGGTCGCGGACGGCTCTTATGATTTGTCCACGTTTTGTACAAGGTCCAGCTAAGGGCACAATGGCAAGGCGGGTTCGTGCCGCAATCTCTCGCTCTCCGGTTTCCGCGGAATGCAGCCGGTCAGTTGGTTTTCTTCAAGTGTGAAGTAAAACAAGGCGGTCAGGTTGCCCAACTCCGGGGGAACAGACCCAGTCAAATTGTTATTGTTCAGCGAAATATTGATCAGGTTGGTCAGATTGCCCAGTTCCGGCGGTATGGGGCCCGTCAACTGATTCTTGGCCAAGTGTAGGCCGGTCAGGTTAGGCAGGTTGGCCAATTCCGGCGGAATGGGGCCGGTCAACCGGTTGCTGCCCAAGAACAGGCTGGTCAGGTTGGTCATGCTGCACTCCCCGTCGCCGTCGCGGATCCGGTATCCACTCCAAACTCTCGAGCACGGAACCGGCCACCGCTGGCGTCATCTCACACCTCACCGCTGCGTTGCTGCCGTATTTCTACCCCCGCCAACGTGACTTTGCAATCGTCCTGTGACTTGCAGTCGCCCTGTTGACAGAAGGGATCCTTTACTCTACGCTGCACCCGATTGCGACGAATACATGAGGTATTTGCTTATATTATGGTGGATTTTGATAAAATGGACCTCATATCATCCAATGTTTCGTTATAAATCTCCTGGCTTTTACGGGCAACTCGTCGCACCGCAACCCTGGAACACCTAGCCCCCTGGCACGACTATCGGTTTTCAATCCCGAAGGTCTGGAGGTCGAAAATGACGCACCGATCATTGAGGGTACTCAAGAACATTGTGGTTGCCCCGTTGATTCCGATATTGCTAATGACGGCCGCCTGCGGGGGCGCCGCCGCCCCAACACCTGAAGCCACCACACCTTCTTCTGCCGCAGACCAGACCCCGGCTTCTGCCGCAGAACAGACTCCGGAGGTTCGGATCCGGGAGATCGCCGTAGCCACGCAGATTCCAACTGCGATACCCACACCGGTGGCCGCTGCGGGAGACTCCAGATCGGTTTCTCTCCTCGATCCCAACGCGAAGCAGGGCGGGACGCTCAGGGTAGCTACCGTTGCGGATACGGCGCACTACGACATGATGCAATCGGCTACGGCCTATACCGCGGAACCCATGAGCCAGCAATACAACGGGGTGCTACGGTACAACCCGCTGGACGGGGGTAACACGATCATCCCTGACCTGGCTCAGGACTGGACAGTTTCGGAAGACAACCTGACCTGGACTTTCCCGCTCCGCGAAGGGGTCAAGTTTCACGACGGGAGCATTATGACCTCTGATGACGTGCTCGCCAGTTGGAGTCGTATTCTGGATCCTCCCGAAGGCGTTACGAGCTTGCGGCAGGACTTGTTGGCGCCAATCGTCGAAGGAATTTCGGCTCCCGACCCATCGACATTCCAAGTGCAACTCAAGCAACCGAGCGGCTTTTTCCTGGGTGCATTCGCGGTGGAGTGGAATGTAATTCACTCGAAAAAGACCCTGGAGGAGAACGGGTTTGACCTGAGACAACTCAAAGGTGGTGGCCCGGGGACCGGGGCCTTCAAGTTCGTAGACTTCACCCAGGGAGAGACGTGGGAAACCGAACGGCATACCGAATACTTTGTCGAAGGTTTGCCCTACCTGGATGGTGTGACCATCTTTTCCGTCCAAACGGCGCAACGGGATGCCCTCTGCATCGCTAACCAGGTAGATTTCTGTTGGAACATCAGCCCCGAAGCCGTCGCCGAGATGAACAATATCCCGGCTACAACAAACCATATTTGGCAAGGTGTCGCCGCCAACGCCATGTGGTTCAACATAGAGAAAGGAGCACCGTGGGACGACCCCAGAGTGCGCCGGGCAATTCACCTGATCACGGACCGGTGGGCGATCATGGAAGCCACCGAAGGGCTCTTCGGCAAAGTCGTGGTTGATTGGTCCCCTCCGAATATGGCCTTCTCCCCTACAGACGAGGTTTTGCTGACCAAACCGGGCTTTACGGTCGACAAAAGTGCGGACATCGCGGAGGCCAAGGCCTTGATGGCTGAAGCTGGCTACGCCGAAGGTATCAAGGACGTGGACTTCTCGGTGCGTGGAGGATGGGCTCCCCGGGAGGATGTGATGGCGCCGATAGTCCAGGAGATGCTGAGGGTCCATCTGAACATCGAGTCCAATCTAAGGGCACCTCAAGGGGGCCAGTGGCAAGAAGACATGCGTACCGGGATTTTCGACATCGGCCTGGGTTCCATCGGCACCAACTTGATGGACCCTTCGGACTACGGCACCAACTTCTACAAGACCGGGGGCGCTCAAAACCTCTCTCGTTGGTCTAACCCCGAGTTTGACGCCATCATGGACCAGATTGACGCCGAGTTGGATCCAAGCAAGCGCGTAGCTTTGTGGGAGCAGGCAACTGTAATTCTGGACCGCGAAGTGCCAATGGCTCCGCATCACTGGCGCATAATCTTTAACGCCTGGTACGACTACGTCGGTGGCGTAGTGCGGAAGTCCGGCTGTGGCATCTACAACTGCAACCGGTACGATACCGTGTGGCTCGACAGGTAGGAGGCCCTCCGAGCCTTGAGCTGCTCCACGCCGGTGCGGTAACGCTTACCCCAGCCCGGCCCATCCCAGTCGAATGAAGGTACGAAGATGCACACCTATATCGCGCGTAGGCTCATACTGGCGGTGCCCGCGATTTTCGTGATAACCGTCATCATCTTCGCCGCAATGCGTATCCTGCCCGGAGACGTCCTGGCGGTCATGTTCAGCGATGAAGACGGGTTTCGAATGCTCCGTGAAGCCGACCGGGAAAGGCTTCTTGACAGCCTGGGCCTGAACGATCCTCTCTGGAAGCAGTATGTCAATTGGATGGGAGACGTGTTCACCCTGAAGCTGGGAGAGTCCTTCTGGCGAGGTGACACGGTCATGGAAACCATAACTCACCGGGGCCCGTTGACTGCGGAGATCGCATTCCTGGCGATCGTCCTTGCCTGGATTATCGGCCTGCCTGTTGGAATACTGGCTGCGGTCAAGCAAAATAGCTTCGGCGATTACGTCGCCCGATTCTTCAGCATATTGTTCCTGGCGATCCCCAACTTTTGGCTAGGGACGTTGATCGTACTCGTGCTACTGCTGGGGTGGCACTATAAGGCGCCTTTTGGAGTCATCCACATTTGGGAAGACCCGTGGGCTAACTTGCAAATTGTGTGGGGGCCAGCCCTGGTGTTGGCCCTCAGCCAGGCAGCTTACGTAGCGCGCATGGCCCGTTCGACTCTACTAGAGGTGTTGCGAGATGACTATATCCGCACTGCCAGGGCCAAGGGGCTGGCGGAGCGTTGGGTGATCCTGCGTCACGCCCTGCGCAACGCCATTCTACCGGTCATTACCCTGTCGGGAGTGCTCTTGGGATTTCTCCTCGGAGGGTCGGTCGTCGTGGAAAAAGCCTTCGGAGTACCGGGTCTGGGATCCACGCTGGTGGTCGCGTTTACGGAACGGGACTACATCGTGATCCAGAATTTGGTCCTGCTGTATGGCCTGATCTTCGTGGTGCTGAATCTCTTGGTGGACATTTCCTATGCCTACTTTGACCCCAGGATTCGTTACTCCTAGCACGAGCCGACCACCGGAGCATTCAGACACACCCGGCTTGAGCCCCAGGGAGTTATTAGATGGCAGAGAATCCGAGTGTCCTTGTAACCGCACCGGAGACTGGTACTACCGTCGCGGAGTACACCGCGAGGGTACTGCGGGGACTGCGCAGATTTGCTGGAAAGCAGCCAGTGGGAACTGCCAGTGGCGTAGTCCTGGCGGTCATAATATTGGTTGCTATCGCTTCGCCCGTGATAGCCCCCTACAACCCGATTGAGGGGCACTTTACGGCTATCAACGAGCCTCCCGATTCGGAGTACCTCCTCGGTACTGACCGTGTCGGCAGAGACGTGCTCAGCCGGGTCATTTATGGAGCGCGCATATCCCTGTTGGTAGCCTTCGTCGCTGTCATAGTTGGGGACGCACTCGGCGCGATGTGGGGTATCGCCAGCGGCTACCTGGGCGGAAGGTTCGATATTTACAGCCAGCGAATCGTCGAGTTGCTCCTGTCCTTCCCAACTCTCATCTTGGCCATGGTGCTGCTGTTGGGATTGGGAGCAGGAGTGTTCACGGTTATAGTGGCCATCGCCATTACCCGCATTCCGTTATCGGTTCGGGTGATTCGCTCAGTGTCCCTTTCCGTTAAGGAGAACGCGTACGTAGAAGCCGCCAGGGCCATTGGGGCTTCCGACCTGAGAGTCATGGCGTTACACATAGCGCCCCAGTGTTTTGCCCCCTGGCTGGTGTTGGTGACCGCCCAGCTGGGAGGGGTCATCGTGCTGGAAGCGTCCCTGGGCTTTTTGGGTGTCGGAGTGCCCGCTCCCACCGCCACCTGGGGCAACATGCTGGGTGGCGCAGTGGCAGCCACTCTCAAGCCGGAATGGTGGTTGGTTATCTTCCCCGGGGTTGCCATTACCATCACCGTGCTGGCCTTCAACCTGTTCGGTGACTCGATCCGGGACGCATTGGACCCCAAACTGCGTGGCAATACCTAAACCGATGCCAAGGCGAAATGCGCATTTGGGCGAGGCTGAGCGCAGGGCAGGGGCGGGAATGCCCTCCCAGTATGGCGGAAGCACTTCGGGTGGCCGCGGAAATGGATCTGCATCGTCGCTAAATTTGGATTCCACCTTGGCGTTAGTTTGGTAATCTGAACCAGGCGACTTGGCGATTGTGGACGAGCAAAAATCCCGCCACCCCAACGAAGCGAGGGGATCTTCGAAACGAAAACAGGCGCCTTCCAGCTACGGACACCTCACCCTGATGTTCCATGCGACCGCGTCAACCGGCGCGCCTAGATAACGATTTTCATCCCGATGTCGGCTGACGAGCGTCCGCATCTACGCCGCCGCTTCTGGGGTTTCGTCCGCCGTCGTCCCTGGACTATTGGCATTGCCGTGGTCTTGGGGCTGATCCTCTGGTGGGTTACGATCAGCTTTAATGTGACCTCCTTGATTTTCCCCCCGCCCGAGGCAACCACCAGGATTAGCGCGCCTATCGGCTCCGAAACCTGGGCCCAGATCCTACGGACGCCCCAGAACAGCGCATCTACTATGGAGCAAGGTCCGCAGACGCCGGTAGAATTGCGGTGGACTTACGACACGGACCGTCCCATTCTTGCTGCTCCGGCGGTCGTGGCGGGCCGGATCTACATTACTACCGGGGATGGTCGTGTCCTGGCTCTCGAGAGAGATACCGGCCAGCCGGTGTGGGAATTCCCCACTCTTGTCCCTTCCGATACCGCTCCCGCCATCGCGGGTGACCTGCTGTTTTTTGGTTTACGGAATAAACGCTTTATCGCTCTGGACCTGGAAACCGGCAAGCTGCGGTGGGAAAAGGACCTCGGCAACCCGGTGCTTGCCTCGCCTATTGTGGCCGATGGGACGGTTTATATTGGCTCCACCAACAGGCATCTATATGCTCTCGACGCCGCCACCGGCCAGGAACGCTGGACCCTTACCGTTGGGGGATGGATCGTCGCGCCGGTGGCCTACCGTGACGATAGGGTGGTCGTGGCTTCTCAAGATGGCTTGCTCCACATCGTGGAGGCGAAGACCGGTCGCCCCCGTTTCGTCTACGATGCGGGCTGGCCCATAATGGGAGCCCCTACGATACACGAGGACCAAGTTTTGGTCGTATCTCATCGGGGGACCGTATGGTCGCTGGATTGGAATAGCAGCACCTATCCTCTGGAACGTCTCTGGTGGGCCACCAGGGTCAATCTGTTTGTGTGGGGCCTGCTGCCTAGTGTGCCTAGCCAACAGGGAGCTATCTGGGCCTCCAGTATCGGTGACAGCGTGGCGCTCAGTCCGGCCACTGCCCACAACGCGGTCTATGTAGCTAGTTCCGGGGGCAAGGTCGTCTCCCTCGACATCGGGACCGGCTCGGAGCGGTGGTCAACCCAACTGGACAAGAAAATCACGGCTGGTCCAATCGTGACCGGGAACACGTTACTGGTCGGCTCCGAGGATGGCATTCTCTATGCCCTGGACTCCTCGACGGGCAACGAGGAATGGAATTTCAAGACGGGAGGAAAGATCTCAGCCAGCCCAGTGGTGGTGGGAGATATGCTCTACGTGGCGTCCCATGATGGCAATCTTTATGCGCTCTCCTCTAAGCACTAATCCACTGAAAAGATGAGTGTGTCGGCGCGCCGAAGGGATGAGAAATGCTCCCGCGCTTCGGGGACGCGGCTATTCGACGAAGCGGAAAGACAGCAATCTTCGCCACTGTTTATCCTGGACCAACGCCGAGATCTGCCTGCGAAATCCAAATAGGTATGTCGCCCCGGCCAGAACCGTGAGCAGGATACTCAACAACACCATTTGCCATTCAGTCCCGACGATGATCAAAGCGATGGAGACGAGCACGTATCCCATAGCAGCGCCCAAGACCACGTTGCGAAATATGATCATGATCAGACCGACGGTAATGAGGCAGGCGGCGGTGACTACGGGAAACAAGGTCAGTGACAGGCCCAGCAGCACCGCTGCGCCCTTTCCGCCCCGAAATTGCAGCCACACCGGCCAATTGTGTCCTACCAAAACCAGGGGAGCGGTCGCGAATATGGTCCATGCCGGAGCACCGACCAGGGTCGGTACCAGGACGGCCAGCGCGCCCTTGCCAGCGTCCACGGCCAGGACGGCCAGGCCGCCCGCAATCCCAAGGCGGTGGTAGGTGTTAAGCGTTCCCGCGTTGCGGCTTCCCGTTTGACGCACGTCCTCGCCAGTCTTGAAACGCACCAGCAGGTAGGACGGTGACACCGACCCCACTAGATATGCGGCCACTGCCAGCGTTATTCCGATTACAGTTTCCACTATCCCTCCAGCTGAGTGCCGACCGGGTTCGAATGGGGTTTCCTGGCCCTTCTCTGGGCCGGATGGCTTCGCGAGTTACGCTCGGCGACCCGGCGCCAAGCGTTGAAATGAACCTGCTCTCGTGGTTTACGCTCTGGAGGCTAATCCCTGCCAATTGGCTTCAGCAGGGCTCCGGAGAACATCCCGGTCCAGCCGGTTTGCGTGTTCAGGGGCGAGGGTTTGATGCCGCCGATCCGTTGCCCATTTTCCCGGCAGTGCCGGGTGAAAGTCTCGTGGGCGCCCGATCCTAGCCGAAACACCCTGACGCCCTCCAGTTGCCCCAAGTCCCGACAATAGCGATAGTGGTAGTTGAGCCGCAAAGCCTCCTCGGCATAGCTCCCCAGGGACTGGAGTTCCAGGTCCGTGGCCGACCGCGATTCCACGAAGAGGACGTAGGAGGGGTCGCCGAGCGCGTCATCGAAGGCCAGCATCACAAAGTCTGTAGACAGGTTGTATTCTGCGAGCCCGGAGTCCAGGACCTGCTGAACGTGCTCCTCGTTCAGTTTTTCGCCGAACCGGTCTGATACGTGAGATTCCTTCCGGGCAAACCTGAGCAGAGGGCAGGACTCCACATGACCGACGACGTCGACCAAATCTCCCGTCTGGTAGCGATACAGGCCGCCACCGGTCGTGATGACCACCGAGTAACGTTCTCCCTCCCGCAACTCGTGGGCGAGAAGGGTATTGTCCCCCTGCACCTCGCCCCGGGGCAGGAATTCGAAGAAATGCGACCGTACGGCCAGCAGCCCGCCGGGCTGTCCGTGGCCGGGAATGGACACGACGCCCTCCGTGGCAACCAGGCCCTTGGCCTGGACAGTTGAGTTGGGAAAAGCGGCCGCTAAAGCGGGCACGTACGGGGCGGCGTTGCCATCCGCCCAGCAACTGATCAGACGCAGATTGGGCCACAGCTTGGCGGCGGAAGCCTCCAGATCCATGGCCGAGCAGAGATGTCTCCTGATCTCCCGTGCCCTGCCGGGATCCGGTCGCAGCCGCGCCCGCAGGCGGTCCATCGGTGCAGCGGAAACAGGCGTGGGGGGCGTTATCCGGCCGGCTGCGATGTCGCCGGACAGTTGGTCGGCCCACTCCGACAGCGGTTTCAGCAGCAGGGTCAGAAAACTGGGGTGCCAGACCGACAGAACGGATAGGCTGCGACACCGAAGGAGGAACAGCAGCGTGACGTAACGGAAGGCGTTCATGTCCTCGATGAAGCGGACGTCCGTGGGAACGGCCAGCGCAGCTTTGACCAGCTTTCTGCCGACGACCCCGAGGTACTCGCTATCGTCCTCAAATCCTATGGGGACGGCCGTCCCGTTGCACTCGGAAGACCGGCTGACGGGGCTGACGGACCAGTACGATTTTCCTGAGAGCAGACGCGGGTCCCGTCGGAACAGGTCAACCACCCAGGGGGCTATGGCCCGGCGGAACTCGGCCTTCAGGGATTTCGTGTAAGGGATGAGTTTGGTCGGGCCGGTGGAGCCGCTGGTGGGCTCGAGCAGAAAGACCGGATCGTTGGCGAGCACTCCCTGCTCCCCCTGCATGATCCTGGATATGTCCGATTGGTAATCGTCGTAGGTTGAGAGCGGCACGCGGCGCCGGTAGTCCTCAGCGGAACGCACCGCGTCGAACCTCCAGCGTCGACCGAACTCGGTGCCAGCGTTCCTGCGGATCAGGCCCGTGAGGAGCTTGGTCTGCGCTCCCCTTACGTCCCGCCGTGCCCGCCGGAATGCCAGCGCATCGTCCACGAGGGACAGGCACCAGAGGCCGTTGGCGGCCGCAGCACTGACGGAACGGTGACGGACGGGCCGGAGCATCCCCAGCCTGCCCGGACGCCTATCCCTGGAAGGAGTGCAATTCTTCATGGGTATTCAGTCTCCCTACTGCGGTTTCGGCGTTCCTGAGAAAACGATGCCCTGCGGCCGTCAGGTTCGATGGAGCAAGCTGGGCAATGCAGACGAGCTCGTCGCCCATGGAATGGCCCGGATTGGCGTGGGCAAAGAAGGCGACATGGGGATCCCTCAGCCGAACCCGATCTATTTCGGCAACTCCGGGCCGCAAGGGAGCGGGTTCAGCGAACCGCACCACGCCCGCTTCCCGGTGGTACTCCGCGCCGAATTTGATCGCGGCCAATTTGTCGCGCAGGAATTGCACGCCGGCAGGGGTGGCGGCATCGTAACGGGGGAAAAACTCCCGGCAGAACAGGGGAAGAAAGCGGTAGGTCTTGTAACCGGAGCTGATGAGAAGCCAGAACGTGGGCGTGGGCAGGGATCTTTCCGCCAGGCCCAGCATGTGATCCCCCATCACATGGTGCAGCGCCTGCTGTCCCCAGTGTTCGCGGGCGACGATGGTGTCGCCGGAAAACAGGGCCGAAACCCTTTGGCCGTTCACCACGGCCTCAAAGCGCATCAGAGTGGAGAACCCGACTATCTGTCCACCTTGGGCATCGTGTATCACGCAGGCCCAGGTCTTCTCCGCCAGGTCTTCCTCGAAGCGATTCCTGGTGACCTCGGCGAAGTAGCGGTTCATCAGGGCATACATCTGGTCCCGTTCTCTTTCCGTGAGGTCCTCCACCAGCCGCACGCTTCCCCTGGGCCGGTTCTCTGTGGACCTGCTGCCATGAGGTACCGGCTCCGGCGTCCAGATTTCAGAGCGTGGCGATTTCAATGTGGGGTAGCCGGCCGTCGAGTTTCGCATGAAATTCTCCCGCTTCATCAAAGCAAACTGTGAACAGGTTGGAGGGATAGGAAATGTGGGGATATGATCTGGCCACCGGAAGAAGGGGATCGCGGCTGTCAAGGCCGACCGACAGGTAGGCGTAGCCGCGGGTGGCCGCTTCGTTGTAGAGGCGCCGGAGTATGGCGCCGAATACCTCCGGGCTGTTGCCCTCGGTGCAAATGAAGCTGGCATACACGTGATGGACAGCCTTCCCGATGGCGGGCAGGGGCTGACCTCCGGCAATACGCGAAAACGCGTTGTAGAAAGGCCGTCCGAATCTCAACCCTCGGGAATAACGACGCACAACCGTCTGCTTGTATGCCGACTGGTCCCAGAGCGCGGCGACACCCACCAGCTTGCCGTTCCTGCGAGCGAGAAAGAAGTCGTTCAGATCGAGGCCGGGCGTCGATGCTCCCGCCTGGAAATCGGCCACTTCGTAGGCGGGGAAAAACTGCTTTCGGCTACCCTCAGCATTCAGGAAATCGACTATCTCTTCCAACCGGTCGGGGGCGCCTCGCTCGATCTCATACGGGGACCGCTCCGCCGGCCGCGGCCTTCTCAAAATGATGGCGATGGTGTCCAGCCGGCCGATTTCCCGGTAGGTGGGGTGGTGGTCCCGGGGGCGTTCCACCAGTATCCCGCGCGCCACGTCGTTGTTCGCGATGATGGTGGTGATGTAGCCCGACACTCGCCCGTCGCCATGCAATTCCCGGGCGAACTTCATCCCGAAAGCCACCAGCCATCGTCCCCTGAATTGACGGTCCACTCTCAGCTGGCTGAGATATCCGACCTCTTCGCTCTTTCCGTTGACATACATCGGCCGCGTTGACCGGCACGCCAGGCCGGCGATCCGGCCCGAAGGGTTGTGGCGAGCCACGCCCACCTGCCAGAAGCGCCCCATGGCGTTGCAGCCAAGGAAATAGTCGGGCTCTCGTTCGTAGGTGACCACAACGTCTCCGGGCACCGGGTTCTCGGAGAGCAACCGCCGGATCGCCGGATCGTCCTCCCTGGTGGCCAGTCCAATGCTGAAGTCTTTCACCGGCGGTAACCCTCGTGCTGCAATTCGCGGGACGGAAAGCGCTCGACGTCTAGGGGAATTGGTTCACTGACCTTGACGAGCGTTCCCGAAAAGGACTCGTCGCCCAGGGGATAGTTTTCCCGTTGACTGACCTCCCGGCGCATCAGGAAATTGACGATGAAGTAGTGCCACAGGAATGACCCCCGGGTATTGACCTTGAAGTCGAGGCTGCGCCTGAGGATCGAGGGAAGGCTGTAAAAGCTGGCCCTGGCCTCCAGGCATCCCTTTCGCGCTTCCTCGGCGGTCATTCCGGTGGGGACGAAGGGCATCATCCCGTATCGATATTCCGGATCCAGCCACCAGCGGTCGTAGAGCAGCCTGCCCTCGCGCTGGAGCTGGCGGTAGAGCGGGGTGCCGGGAAACGGGGTGACGTGGTTGAACGACACCATGAAGAAGTTCTTGTCCCTGGCGAACGCGACGTTCCGTTCAAAGGTGTCGATGCCCTCGCCGTCGTAGCCCATCATGAAGGTGATGTAGAGCCTGATCCCGTATTTGCGGAGATTGGCGAAGGCAACGTCGGGGCCTCCTCGCATCAGGTTGAAGGTCTTGCTCATGCGCTTGAGCGTGTCGGGGTTCAGCGATTCCAGCCCAACCAGCAGTCCCTGGCACCCGCTTTCCCGGGCGAGGCGCAGGAATTCCTCGTCGTGGGCCGCGTGAATGCTGGCCTGGCTCACCCACTTGATCTTCAGGGGCGCCAGTTGACGCATCAGGTCCTTGGCCCGGTCGACGTGAGACGTGAAGTTGTCGTCCACGAAGAAGATGAATGGCTTGTCCATCTGCCGTATCTCGTCGACGATGTCTTCCGCCGGCCTCCTGGTCTGGGTGCTGCTGAAAAACGACTGTATCGCGCAGAACTCGCAGCGCAGGTGGCATCCCCGGCCCGCCTCGACCAGGCCGATGGGGAGGTACTTCTTGCCCTGAAATATCGTGCGGTCCGGCCTGATGCCGTCGAGGGCGGGCCGGGCGTCGCTCCGGTATACCCGTTGCAGCCGGCCGCTCTGGAAGTCGGAAACCAGCCGGGGCCACAGGTTTTCAGCCTCTCCGACGACCACTGACTCGGCGTATTCGCACACCTCATCGGTGGCCAGGGTGGCGTGGAAACCTCCCATTACGACGGGTATGCCACGACGGCGGTACTCGGTCGCTATCTGGTAGGCCCTCTTGGCCGTGTAAGTTTCGACGCTGATAGCCACCAGGTCGGTGGGCTCGTCGTAGGGTATGGGCTCCATCCGGTCGTCGTAGAACTTGACCTCCACATCACCGGGGGTCAGCGAGGCGAGCATCGCGGGAGCCAGGGGTTCCATCTGCCACCCCCGGATGTACGGTTCGCCGATGCGCCGGCCGATGCAGGGGTGTATGAGCGTGATTCTCATGCTGCCACCGCTCCTTTTTCGACCATCCAGTCGCAGTTGTAGTAGGTGTGCAGATTGTTGGCGTAGAAGCGGTATCCCAGGTTGGCCGCCAGGGCGACCGGAAGCTGGATCCGCGAGCCCAGCAATCTTTTGGCAATGGACCGGTAGCGGTAGGTACGCTTCCAGGCCCACTCGGTCCTTGACAGCAGTTCTTCGGGGCTGAGATTTCGAGGTTGGTACACGACGTGCTGGCCGTCGTACAGGCTCCAGTCCCTGATCAGGATGCGGCCTTCCCGCTCTAGCTTCGAATGCAGGGGGGTGCCGGGGAATGGTGTCAGGATGGCGTACCTGGGCAGGTCGATGTTGGCGTCATTGACGAAGTCGACGGTCCACTCAAATACGTCGGCGGTGTCGTGGTCGAACCCGAACACAAAGCAGCCCATGACGCCGACGCCATGGTCGTGCAGCTTCCTCACCACCTGGTGGTAATCATTCTTCATGTTGAAGGACTTTCGCGTTTCGTCCAGCGAACCCTGGACCAGTGACTCGAACCCCAGCAGCAGGGCGCGGCATCCGCTCCGGACGGCCAGATCCAACAACTCGTCGTCCCTGGCGATGATGGTGGTGGCGAGCCCGGCCCACTTCACCCCCAGCGGAGCCATGGCGGTGAAGAGTTCCTTAGCGTAGTCGATGTCGGCGATGAGGTTCAGATCGAGAAATATGAGCCGGCGCGCGCCCATCTGGCGAATGTCCTCGACCACCTCGCCTACCGGTTTCTGCAGCGGGCTTCCCCAGGCGGAGGGGACGACGCAGAATTGGCAGCGGTGGATGCACCCCCTGGTGGCTTCAATCGTGTTGGTCGTGGTGTAGTGCCGCCGGAGGAGCAGGTCTCTCCTGGGAATGGGAAGATCGGCCAGGGTCAGATCCGCTCCCTGGTCGTAGCGGGGTTTCATCTCCCCGCTGACGAAGTCCCTCAGCAGCTGCGGCCACGTCCGCTCGGCATAGCCGACCACCACGGAATCGGCGTGAGCGGCGGCTTCTTGGGGCATGAGGGTGGGATGCACGCCACCCAGCACCACGGAGATACCTCTGGCCCGAAGGCGGTCCGCCAACTCGTAGGCGCGGGGAGCCGTGCCGGTGATGACGCTGATGCCGACCAGATCGGCGTCCAGGTCTGTAGAGATGTCGGTGATCCCTTCGTCCACCAGCGTTACCTCGCTGTCGATTTCTGGAGGCACCAGTGACGCCAGCGTCGTCAGCGTGAGAGGCGCGTAGCGCATCGACTTCTTCCAGATTCCGGTCCGGTGCCTGTAGAGCGGGCCCCGGGGCGAGACCAGCGCGATTTTGAGATTTGGTGCCGGCGCGTTATCTTCAGCAATGGAATGATGACCGGTGCGGCAATACCGTAGTCGTCCGCGGCTCCGTGTGACGGTTTGGGTGTTCAACTTCTGCCTCCTTGTGACCGGACGGGATGAAATGCAACATCGCCGCCAATGTTAGGTTTTCGCACATGACGATGATATTTCTGACAATCCCACATATATGACGAAGTCATAACAGTTTCTTCACGGCGTGCTTTTGAACAAACAGGGAATCGCCTCGCTGCTCCGATGGCTAAACCCGCTGGGAGCGTGGGGCGGCCGGGGCTGCGGGGTCCATGGGTTGGCTTTCCGCGGACCTTCGACGCAGCGGCGCCCCGATCTCGTGCATGTACCCCAGGATTTCCCGCTGGCACCGCCAGAACCCCGTTTCGTGATAGGCGATCCCCCGCTCCGCACAGAACGCTTTCACCACCTCCCGGGCATCCTTGAGCCGGTTGCGGGGCATATTGGGGAACAGGTGATGCTCAATCTGGCGGTTCAGCGCTCCATACGCCGTGTCCATCAAGGGGATGGAATGAATGTTGCGGCTGGTGAGCACCTGCTGTCGCATGTAATCCAGCCGCATCCCGGCGTCCAGTACCGGCATCCCCTTGTGGTTGGGAGCGAATACCAACCCCATGTACAGCCCAGCCAACGCACGATGCACGACTATGAAAATCACGGCGTGCCAGGCCGGCATGAACAGAAACGGAACGGCGAAATACAGGCCCAGGCCGGCTGCAACCGCCGCGACTTCGGCCACCGGGTAGCGCAACCGCCGACGGCGGAGCAGGTAGCCGATGCCCTTGCCCACCAAGATGAACGAAGTGAGCGAGTGCATCGGATACAGGAAGAAGGCCTGGTATTTGACGATAAATCGGACCAGACCACGGCTCCGCAGCGCGCCTTCTTCGGTAAAGGCATAGATCGGAATGTTGATGTCGTCGTCCAGTTCGAGCTGATTCGGATTTCGGTGGTGGGCGTTGTGCTTCTCCAGCCACCAACTGGGGGTAATCCCCGTCACAAACCCGGCAAGTATCAGGAACAGGTCGTTGTACCGGGCGGAACGGAAAATCTGACGGTGGCCGGCGTCGTGCCCGATGAAATTGAACTGCATGAACACCACAGCCATGAAGGTCGCTGTTATCAATCGGACCCACAGCTGGTCCGCCAGGATGATGACCGCGACGCCCAGCGTCAGGGCCGCCAGGGCCGCGAGGATATTGATTGCGTAGTACCCATACTGCCGGTCCAGCAGGCCTTTCTCGGCCACCCTCCTGCGGAGTTCCAGGTACTCCTTGTTTCCCAGGTTGAGTGCCGAGTCCTCAAGGGCCTTTGCCAGAAGCGCCCGGTTAGTTGCTGATCTTGAAGCTGTTGCCGTGCTTGGCTGATTGACCATTGGAGTCTCCTTTCAGCAGCGCAGGGAATTCAGTGGGTTATGCCGCTCGCAAGACGGACCGGCTCGTTGTCGGCGAGTATTGCTCTAAGCTCTCTGACGTATCCATAACGATATGAACCACAACGTTACATCTCTATGACAATTGCTCTGGCGGGCCGTATAATCCGGGACTGCAACAGTGGACGGTTCGCAGGAGGGCTGGCTTCAAATGCTGGGGTTGCGGGTCCAGTCCCCATGTGAGAGGAACACGAAGGTTGAAAATGGGAAATCCACCGAGATTGGAAGCAACGGCGCTGAGGGAACGGTTGACCAAGCTGAGCGAGGCCAGCCGGCGCATCAACGAGAGCCTGGATTTCCACAACGTGCTGCAGGATGTGGTGGACAGCGCCCGCGACCTCACGTACGCCCGGTACGGCGGCATCACGGTCCTCGACGACGCCGGGACGTTTGAGGAATTCGTCACCTCCGGCCTTACGCCCGAGGAACATCAGATGCTAGCCCAGCTTCCGGAGAGCGCTCCCTTGTTCACACACCTGAATGAGGTGAGCGAAACCCTCTGGATTGACGATTTGCCTGGTTACATGCGGTCTATGGGGATGACGCAGTGGCGCCCGCCGGTTGCGGTCAAGTCGCTGTTGGTCGCGCCGATCCGCAACGGGGGCGTCAGGATCGGCTCCATATACCTGACCAACGGGGAGGACAGCACGGAGTTCGCCCACGAGGACGAGGAGTCGCTGGAACTGTTCGCGTCCCAGGCCGCCCTGGTCATTGCCAATGCCCGCAGATACCGGGAGGAGCAGCGGGCCCGGGCTGATCTGGAGGCCCTGGTCAACACTTCCCCGGTAGGCGTCGTGGTCTTTGACGCCAGGACCGGTGACCCGGTCTCATACAACCGGGAGACGTTGCGCATCATCGACGGCCTGCGGGATCCGGACAGCCCGCCCGAACGGATCATGGAAATCCTCCGCCTGCGCCGGATGGACGGACGTGAGGTCTCCCTGGAAGATTCCCCGCTGGCGGAGCGACTGAGTAGCGGCCTGACCATTCGCGCCGAGGAGATCGTAATTGAAGTGCCCGACGGCAGGTCGGTCACCACCCTGGTGAATGCCACGCCCATCTACTCCGACGACGGCGCCCAGATGCAGTCAGTGGTGGTCACGCTCCAGGACATGACTCCCCTGGAGGAACTGGAGCGGTTGCGCGCCGAATTCCTCGCCATGGTGAGCCACGAGCTTCGCTCGCCTCTCACATCGATCAAAGGATCGGCGGCCACCCTGCTCGACGACACCGCAAACCTGAATCCGGCCGAGGTAAACCAGTTCCACCGGATCATCAACGACCAGGCGGACCGGATGCGCCGGATGATCACCGACCTGCTGGACGTGGCCCACATCGAGACGGGAACGCTTTCGGTAAGCCCCGAACCATCCGGCGTGGCGGACCTCATCGACCAGGCCAAGACCTCTTTCGTCAGCAGAGGGGGTGGCAACGATCTGCAGATAGACCTGCCTCCCGATATGCCACCGGTCATGGCCGACCGCCAGCGCGTGGCCCAGGTCTTCAGCAATCTGCTGTCCAATGCCTCCAGGTATTCGAAGGAATCCTCAACCATCAGGGTTGCGGCGGAACTGCAGGACCTGCACGTCGCCTTCTCCGTAACGGACGAGGGCCTGGGCGTGTCGTCCGAACGGTTGCCGCACCTGTTTCGAAAATACGTCCGGATCGAGGGCGACGCCGGTGGGCGGGAGACCACCGGCTCCGGCCTGGGCCTGGCGATCTGCAAGGGCATCGTGGAAGCCCACGGCGGCCGGGTATGGGCAGAGAGCGAAGGTCCAGGCCGCGGAGCAAGCTTTACCTTTACGCTGCCGGTCGCGGAGCAAGGCGACTCGGGTCGGCAATTCAGGCCTGACCGTCATACGGGTCCCCAGCATCAAGGGGCAGACGAACACGCTCGTATCCTGGCAGTGGACGACGACCCCCAAACACTGCGGCAGGTCCGCGACATCCTCTCCAGGGCCGGTTATGAGCCCATCGTCACGGCCGATCCGCAGGCAGCGGTACGACTGATAGAATCGGAGAGGCCGCAACTGGTGCTCCTCGACCTGGTATTTCCTGATACGGACGGCATCGAACTCATGCAGGACATCTTCGACATCTCGGAAGTACCGGTGATCTTCCTGACCGCGTACGGCAGGGACCTGAATATCGAGCGCGCTTTCAACCAGGGCGCCGCCGATTACATGGCAAAACCCTTCTCGCCCACCGAGTTGACCGCAAGAATAAGGGCGGCCCTGCGCAAGCACGTCGGACCGGACCACGACCAACCAACGGAGCCCTTTGAGATGAGAAACCTGTCCATTGATTACTCCCGACGCCGTATCCAGGTGGACGGGCTGGAGGTTCATCTGACTCCTATTGAATACGATCTACTCCGAGTGCTCTCCATGAACGCCGGCCGGGCTTTGAGCCACGACCAGTTATTGCGAAGGGTCTGGAATGTGACGACGGCGGGAGACCCGCAGGTGGTTCGCACCCACATACGCCGGCTCAGACGCAAGCTGGGCGATGAAGCCGACAACCCTACGTATATATTGACCGAACCGGGCGTAGGATACCGTATGGCAGAGCCGGCATAGATCACACCTGTACAGCGCCCAGCGGGTCAGAGCAACCAAGGGACGCCAGCCCGGCGAAATCCTCTGGGCGGTCTATCGTCAGAACCGGGACGGCAGCGAGCCCCGCTACTGCCTGTCCAACGCTCCGGAGGACACGTTCCTGGAAACCCTGACCTATGTGGGTGGCTCCAGGTGGCGCATCGAAATCGAATTCGAAACCGAGCAGAGCGACGTGGGGATGGATGAGTACGAAACCCGCACCCCGTATCAAGCACGGGGCCGGCTCTGGGCCGGTTGGTGCCACCACATCACCATGTGCCTGCTGGCCGGGGCTTTCCTACTGACGCTGCAACAGGATTGGGGGAAAAAGATGCCCCGGATCACCCGACCCCAAGTCTATCGAGTGGTGCGTGAGCTATTGCCCAAAGAGAGGTTCGGACCCCGGGAACTGCGGCAATGGCGGGCAGACGTTCAGGAACGCAACGAACGGGCCAGACGCTCCCACGAAAGACGCCGCGCTACTCTCAGTCACGATGCTTCCGGCCTTCCTCCATAACCCGTCGTTGTAATACTTGGCTTTGCTGCTTTCGGTGCGCTCCTCGCAGCCCTTACTCAAACATCGGCGCCGGCTCAACCAAGCCAGAGTGCGTTCTACCGCCCATAGTCGAGGCAGCACCTGTACAGTATGAGACGCGCCTGGCTTACGCACCACGGCGGGCAGTTAACCGCCGGTGACCCGAGCCCAAGACGCCAGCCGACCTGCGTAGCCAGCATCGGCTCAGATGACCCGCAACTTGGGAAATCGACCCAGCAGATTGGCCAACACCAGCTTGGCGCGGACCCCGGTCCCGGATGCTGGTGGCGTGAACCTCCACGGCCAGCAGTCCGCCTCAGGCAGGCCGTTCGCGACCGGCTACCCGTTCACCAGAGTCGTATCCCTGCGGCCCTTTTTTCCGTGGTCTTCCGCGACTGGCTGTCGATGATGGCCGCTCTGGGCGTAGACGATCCGACGGCTGCTTCACAAACTCGGGAACGCAAAGCCTCCCCCTGCCCTCTCCCAGGTGCCGTCATCCCGCCGGTTGCGGAAGTACCACCAAACAGTGCCCCTAGGCGGTCCGCCTCGGGCGGATGGGTATTCCGCCTCTGGCGGACCGGCCTATGCCACCAAGCAGGACGTACAGGATGCCGTTCACCACATCACGCAAGTCGGTGGTTCTGGGCTGGCCTCTTGTCGTGTCAGGTGGCAACAAGGGAGCCAATTCCTCCCAATGGGTATCGGTCAAATTGCTTGCCTAAGGATTCCTGCTTATCCCGCCCGCGTAACGATTGTCTCGTTCCAAGAATAACCGGCGCACCTTTCTTGAAGCTACTCCGGAAACCGTGTGCTACTGCCGGTATGTCTAACCGTCGCAACATCGCCGTGAAGACCATGTCCGACAACGGTTTGCCCCGCAGACCGGGGAACACCAAATCAGATGATACGTCGGTCAGCTCTTCAGCCCGTCGGAGCACTTCGATCGACCGGTTGGACAGTGGCTCCTGATGTTCGCGGCGCGCTTTCATCCGTTCAGCCGGCACTGTCCATTTCCGCTCGGTCCAGTCGATTTCATCCCAAGAAGCGAGCCTGACCTCCTCACTGCGGGCGGCCGTCAGCACGAGGAACTCGAACGCCAATTTGGTGACTGCGTCAGCGGTGGATAGCTTGACCTTTTCCAGCGCCTGCGGAACATCACGATAATGCAACGCCGGATGGTGTTGCTTGAGCCGTAGCATCTTGGGCAACACCTTGGTGATCGAACGAGCGGCAGGGTTGTCGATTCGGTAGCGTTGGGCTACGGCCCAATCCAGTACAGTCTCCATGCGCTGGCGTACCCGGCTCGCAGTCTCCGGTTTTCCGTCCATATCGGGGTCAGGAACCGCCGGGATGTCCGCGCTGGTGATGTCGGTAACCAGCGTGGACCCTATCTTTGGGAACTCGTAGGTGGCGAGAGTGCTGGTCCACTGGGCTGCGTGTTTGGCGTTGGTCCAGGTTGGACGCCGCATTTCTATGACGATATCCGACGCTTTGGAGAAAGTTGGGGTGGGCGGACGTTGCCGAGCCAGTTTTTCTCTCGCTTTTCCGAGATGGGATCCTGCCCTTCGCTGATCATCGTGACGTTGGCCCATTCGAGGTAGTCATGGCCCCGTTTTAGAATATCGCTCCATGTACCATTCCGTGTGCCATTTTTTCGCTGATTGAGCCGGATTTCACGGGACATTGCTGGACATAAAAAATAGCCGTTTTCTACTCGCATCAAGTAGGAAACGACCGTTGTGACCAGTGATTTACGATGTATAAATGGCGGAGAGGGCGTCCGTCTATTTTGCCGCTTTTTGCTACTCAACATTGCGGACAATACGCTGTTTTGGAGTGCTCATATACCAATACATATACCAATTGGATGGCGTTGTCCTCGGCCATTCTCGACATGGGCAGCCCTGCGCTTTGCACAGCTGGGGCGCGCCATCGCACGCAGATGAATCTGGGCAATTAGTGGATCATGCTCAGCCAGATCGACAGTGTTCATGTGCGGAGACGAGATTCCGAAGATTCCGAGCTAACAATCGTTGAACGCCGGCTGTGGAACGGTTCCACAACGTTCCGAGTTGCGCTTCTGCCTCCCTGACGTCCCAAGGCATCATAGCCTGTCCACGTCGTCTGGCAATCGGACCATCCGTTTCCGTTAGGACTCGGTCAATCGGCATCAAAGATGCAAGGCGCCGACCTTTCTCCCCCCGAAGCATCGCGGGACCGACGCTGAACCAGCAGCCGAGGTCTATGGCTCTTGCAAGCTGGCTGTGCGTTCCGGAGAACCAGTGCATAACAGGTATTCCCGATTTCGGATGCGCTTCTAAATGGTCTAGCACAAGTGAAGCCGCGCCACGGGAGTGGATCGTCATGATTCTCCCCCCGTTAGATTCGCAAGCGCTAAGCACCGAGTCGAAAATTTGCCGCTGTATCGACAGCGAAGAGCGATGCCGTTCCGAGCCATCAAGCCCAATCTCTCCTAAGTAGGGCGTCTCAGGCACCAAGTCGCAGATTCTACCGACTTCTCGGTAACGTGTAGCAGCGAGTTCGGGATGGAGTCCAACCGCCACCTGGACTCCCCGCGTACTGCCCACAAGCGCCCGTGTCCCTTCCCACGCAAGCGGGGTGGTAGTGACCGCCAGAACGAAGCACCTGCGCCTGGCAGCCTGCCTCAGTACGCCTTGAGGGTCTTCATACAGGTCGAGGTGGCAGTGGAAATCAATCACATGGCACCAACAACTTCAAGAAAAGCACGTAGTTCGTTAATACCCCGTTCCGCGAGGTCGGTATAAGGTGCAGGGTCGCCGAGTCGGACTTGGTTCAGGGCGTCGCCAGCCCAGTCCTCGACCCCTAGTTGTTCTACGGAAAGGGCAGCAAAAACCGCAGACCGAACGTCGTCGAAATCGCGATGCTGGCTATCCTCAATCGATAGGTCATGATAATGGTAGTCAGTTCCATCACCTTGGCCCCAACTCAAAAAGGCCGAGCGACGGACCAAGCAAGGAACACAACGCCCGCAATGTTGGTAGCCGAAACGCATGAAACGTCCACAACTCGTGGAGTGGAACGCCAACTCCCGGAGTAGAACTTGATCCTGGCACTCGTGAAGCATTTCTCCCTTAGTTTTGATCTGATAGGGATTGGACAACCGCACGTTAAGCCCCAGAGCATCCAATATGTTTTGCATCTGACTGATAAAGAGCGGGTGCGTCGTGCGAGTGCTCAAGGTTCCGAGACGGAGCGGAGTCAGCGGGACATTGAGGCTGATGAAGCCGTTCTCGGGAATCAATAGTTCAACCACGTCCCCACGACGATACAGCGGAAGCACGGACGATGCGAGCACTCCATACGCGATGAACACAATTGACCGGGCACGCTGCGACCGCTCTGCCTCTCCAGGGGGACTGGCATCGTGATTCAATTGGAGATGCGAAAGGTTTTCCCCGAGCCTCTTCGCAAAGCGGCGCTGTCGGTCTGCATCACCTTGAGAAATGTGGCTGACCAGGACCGGACGTCTTCCTGAAGCAACAGCGTCTATTGCGCCGACCAGGCTGTCGACACCTCCCGAGAGGAGACAAGCGCAATCCCCGTCCAGGCGCTTCCTGGTGTGACGACGTGCTCTAGGCGGAGCCATACCGCCCGGAACAAACGTGAGTTCCCAAATGTCTCCCGTGAGAAATTGAAGGGCGGTATCGAGGGACCTAGCCTGTGTGTTCCACAACTCTGGTTCCCTTACCGCCACTTCCAGTTGGATGCTTCGAGTCCAACCATCAGGACTCTGGCTTCGGAGGCAACCGGAATCGGCCGCTGCGACGCTCAGCGACAAAGCCAAGAAATCCCAGGCTCGTGTCGAAGGGTAGACGCCCTCTCGGCGCAAGTCTCGTGGGATGGTTGCACCAACGCGTCCGACCCCGTGTTGTTCCGGTGCTGAAAATAGGGAAAACGAAACCCCATCCGTACGGGCAATTGGGGCCGGGTTTTGTCTGCAAATCACTCTCATGACAGATAAGACTCGAAGACTTCGAACGTATCTTGGATGATCCTGTTTGCTAGTCGCGAGGCTTCGCGCTGAGTGAGAGGAGCAGCATCTGCTGACCGGCGACGGAAACGATTAGCCACGACCTGACGGACAAATCTTTTCATTTCCTGTACACGTTCAACGGCTGTGGCTGGGTCCGGCGCCTTTTCCAAGATGGTTTTCCCGACGTCCAACTCGATACGAGAGCATATATCTGCACCGATGTATAACACCATCGTGAGGAAGATCTGCTCCAACGTGAGGGCAAGAAGGTCCGCGCCAGGTTCTCTGCGCATAAACTCGCACATTGCCCAAGAGATGGATGTCCGGCTCGCTTCCGTGTCCAGAGTTCCATCGCTGGGACTGAGCGCCTCTGCGATGCGGTCTACGATCTCACGGGCCGGGAGGCCGGCGAGACCCGCCGGGTCAATGCCTAGATCGACTTGTGGCGGAGCGCCGCTACCCAACGCTCGGAGCACCCCATAGAGTGCTCCGGCATTTCTGGCCGTAGAGGCCATCCTACGTGACGCATTCCCTGAACCACCGAGCCCGGAACGCACATAGTGGCCTAGTCCTCGCCTCAATCCACCTTGTGAGCCTGAGTCGGCGAATTGCCCCAGGTTGACCCTAGCCCCTCTGAACCGACCCGCTGGCGCGATCTGGGGTGGTGCCGGCTGCGGGACTACGGGTTCGTCAATCTCCGGATTTTGTTCCCCTTCCGGTACTATTTCTGGGTCTATCTCAGGCTCAGGCACCCACGGCGGAATGAGGGGGACTCCGCTTCCGGGTCCGGAGCTTGATGCCGACGTTCCCATCAGTTATCCTCCCGCCCCATCACCTCTAGGGCCGTTTTTACAGCCTGCGGAGTTTCGTCGTTGGCTTTCCACTTCGCCAAGGCCCCTTGCGCCCAGTTGTAACCATACAGGGCTGGCACAATGTCAGGCTTAAGGCGTGGAGAAGGAAGTGATTCCAGGAATCGAGCAAAGGGCGAGGCCTGTTCCTGGTCCGTTTCGATAACGGTCAGCAGTCCCCAAAGAACCTGGGGCGTACCCCAATCTTGCTCCTGGCGCGCCCTGACCATGAGCCTTTCGGTAACTAAGGTTAGCTCCCTCCCGGAAAGGGACCGCAGCTGATCCGAAAGCATTGAGCTAGAGTCTCCATCCAAGCGGAGGAGCGCCTCCAACATTCCTGCCGCTTCCGAAGACAGTTGGTCCGCCGAGGAGATTATCGGCATATGTTCACGGCTGACGTATACCACCGCTCGAAGGTCCAATTCTGCGAAAGCGGGTGGAAGCGCCAGCCACTCTGCAATGAAAGGGGCAGTCCACTCTGGGGGCAATCCTTCAATCGACTCGCCGGCCCGAGCCTGTCTCTCCCAGTCAGCCAGAAAAGCGGGTTTTCCTTCGTCTCCGTCGCTGATAGCCGAAACGAGGTTGGCATAAGCATCTTCGGTGGCACAACGTTCAAAGAGCAGCATCTTGGCCAGAGCCGCTTCGTCGACGGCGACATTCTGCGCTCGTGCGATAGACAGCCGAATGGCGAGGGTATTCAGGAACCGCTTGATCAGACGGGGATTGCCAGCGATTTGCCTGGCGGTAGTCATCAGAGGAGCGAGCCGGTCGGCAAGCTCAAGGTTGGCGCGAAGCGCTTCCGGGCACTCGTCTATGAGGCGCAACACGAAGGCCAAATCCACTCGACTCCCCCTCCAGGAAGCCGACAATTGCTGACATACTTGCTCGCGGACGACCTCACGTTGGTCCGGACTGAGTTCACTGTTCTCGATAAATAACAGCATCAAGTAGGCTCTGACCTCCTGGGTGCCAAGAGGAGGAACTCTAACGGGAACCTGGACGAGCTTGTCGAAGTAGTTGGTGACCAGATTGTCGTCCAGGTCCGCGCCTTGGAAATGGACACGCACGGCTTGTCGGATCATGCGGTCGTCAGCGGCGATAATGAAGGCAGTGTGAGGAAGAAACAGGAACAGCCGGATTGCCTCAAGTGTTGCAATAGCCGTTGCAGGCAGGCAGCGGTCCAGGTCATCGATGAACACCACCAGAGTAACGTCCATTTCAGTGAGGGTAGCCTCGAAGTGTTCCCGTAGGTCCTGAATCTGGCGAGGAGGGGACGTCTCGGACACTGGCGCGACGAGAGCTTCTGTGTCAGAGACCAGCGCTTTCCCAGCCGTCTGGACGGATTCCAAGTCTTCCCTACCGAAGTTGCCCTCTACAAGGCTTTTCCCCGCCGACAACGCAGCACCTATCAATCCAAGAGGTGGTACCCCGGCAGCAACGGACAACGCAGAGCCAGCGGTCAAGCCCGCGAGTCGCAGCCAATTGACCCGCCCGAGGAGCATCTTGGCCTTTTCTAGCCCGGTTTGCGTCTCTTCGCCACGCTCAATGAGTTGCCTCGCGATCACTTCCATAAGCGCCGCACGGGCGTCGTCGTATCCTTGGTAAAGCCAGGCGTTGAATTCGACAAACAAATAGCGGTCATCGCCCCGAGCTTTTAGCGAATCGGAGATAAGCTTGAGCATGGAGGATTTCCCGACTCCCCAGCCGCCGGAGACGCCCAAGGACAATGGCTGACCATTGGCCTGGACGACCATCTCCGCCGCAGTGTCCGCCACGCAGCGGAAGTTCAAGAAGTCCCGATTGGTTTCGTTATCAGACCACATGGCAAGTCACGACCAGCTTGGATCGTTTCACCTATAACATGTTAGTTGGTTTCAGAGGTTTACAGCGCGGGGGATCTCCGACAAAACCCCACCAGTTTGCTGGTTTACTGGTCCGCGTAGCTCCGCAGACACTGCACTATCACTTCGTTCATGGCGGGGAACTGATTGGCGGCAAAGTCAAACGCCCATAGCGACACCTTCTCGCACACGGGCGGGTCGTCCCAGTTCATATAGTCATCGGCGTCAAGGATACTGCCCCCGTCATACAACACCACCGAGCCTGCTGGAACTACCTCGCTGACGACGGAGAAAAGATTGCCCGCTTCGCGCGCGGCATGGCATATGCGCTGCCTTACGTCCGCGTCGTCTCCGGGATAGAGCACCAATTGGAACTGCACTACCTGATCCGTGATATAGAACTGGAACTGCAACAGATCATTCATAGCCGCGAATGCGTTCCCAGTTTGCAGCCGCTCAAATGTGGTCCAATCGACCGACCCGAAGCGAAGATAGCCGTTGGTCGCCAGGCCAAGCTGCCAACCTTCTTGATCCTCAATGACCTTCCGAAGGCATTGAACTGTCTCCCCATAGTAGTCCGGCTTGTGTTGATAAGCCAGTTCAATCGCATCGCGGTTGGCGATGTAGATTTCTCGGGCACGTTTTTGCACGTCGCTGGGAACCGGCACTATTCTCCTCCTCAAGGTGTCGGCGTACTGCCGCAGCAAAATCTGCACGTTTGGGTGAAGGTCATCCTCATGTTCCGCCATGGCGCGTTCGACCAAATCGAGAACGGCGTCGTAGCTCACCGGTGTCCAGGTTGATCGGTCCTCCTCCTGTTGGGGAGCCATTCCTGTGGGCGACAGGAACACGTAATGCCTGTCGAATGCGCAATAATCACGCTCAATCGCTTTCTGGTAGAACGTGAGTTGCCGACCGCTCTCCGGTGAGAGGATTTTGTTCTCGATAGCACACATCGTCTTGAGGGCCTCGTTCACCACCAGGATATCCAGCCAACCGCCGCCGCCATCCACGACGGTGTACCATTCTCGCTCTGATGCAGCGCCTGACCAATCCATGCCGCGAATACGGTCTTCGGCTACGGTCGGTGTTCCGATGTTTCTGGCCCGCTCCGTGCTGTGAAGCAGGAAGCCGGTCAGGAAATAGTCGCCCAGGCCATGGCTGCCTTTGGGGGCCAGCAGCCAGGTCAGCAGTCGGGAGTGTATGTCCTCCTGCCACCAGAGGTTCAGGAGTTCGAACAAATCTACTCCATCTTCCTGCTGACCGCTGGTGTCGATTAACCCATCCAGCGATGCGAGATCCCCGGCCAGGGCGTCCAATGCCGTCAATTGGCTTGCCAGTTCCTTGGCATTGTCCGCTGCGCTATCGGGCAACATACCCATCCACCGTTGGAACATCGGTGCGGTCCATGGTCGCCGGGTTCGCCGGATAGTCGTACCACATTCCGGTATCGCCATCCTGGATGACGAAATCACGGCGGTCGCGATAAAGCCGCGCTCGATTCAAATCGACTTCCCGTTCGTCATTCTCGCTATCCAGAACTTCCTTGATGGTGTCGCCGGCCGCCATGAACCAATACTTGTGGTTTCCAATGAACAGGTATTGATTGCGCATGGAGAAGAACCTGCCGGGCACGCCCTCGCCGTCGTTCAGCCGCTCACACACGGCCACCAGCAATTCTCGTTGGCTGTCCTTTTGCAGCAGCACGTACTCGTGCGGCCAGGTTTCCGCGTAAGTGCTGGCCCAACGCCAGGGCGCGTCAGCAATGAGTTCAGTCAGTTTCACGGTTGTCTCTCCTACGCAAGCTCTACTTTTGCCCGGCACGGGTCAATTTCACCGAGCCGTAAGTCATGCGCCCCCGTCCGGTGTAGTAACTGCCTTCCAGAACATCTCCTTTCAGTTCGACGACCGTCGTTCCTTGGTGGATGTTCATTGAGTTGCGCGCCACGGTCTTGGTCTCGTGTGCGTGCAGCCCTGAGTGCAGCTGAGCCTCAACATACACGAGCTGTTCTTACGCTGTTGCGCCTGTCTAGGCGCCGTCGGCGGGACTGTTATACATACCTCCAGGGTCACGGCGTCCGTCCAGAACCGCGATGACATTGATCATTCCCGCAGTAACCTCAGCACATAATGCGGCGTTTCGAAACGTGGCGGTGCGCCGGTGCTGTACTTCATTGGCCAGATCGACCGCGGCCTTGGCACACCTGCGGATGGCGGCGTTCGATCCGCCACCAGCTTCCACCTCTATGTATCGGTCGAGCATTCGTTTGGCGTCCGTATCGCTGGGAACGGTTCCATCTTCCCGGGTCGAGGGATGTTTCTCGGGGTCGTAGACGGAACCGGCAAGCGATATCAGAGCTTCGCGGCAAAGAACCCCTACCGCTTGGAACTGCTCTTCGGTCGACGCTTCCTGAAGACGTGAACGTATCTCGTCCATCGTCCGGTCGACTCGAGGCCAGCCCGTAAGGGACCCGAAGATGTCCTCTGGGCCATCGTCAAGCGAGCCAGGGTCAATGCGGAACACGAGGTCCCGAATCACCGTACCCTGAAAGCCGCCACGATAGGGCCATATCTCCCTGATGCAATCGAGCAACAGCGAGATGTCGTCGTTAGGCAGTGCGCGCATCTGTTCGCAGTCCATGTACGGAGCCAAAATCACCGCGTCCACTATCTCCACATCAGCATCAATGTTGCCCAATGGAAATCCCAGGTCGACGAATTCGAACTCTAGCGATGCTTGCCCCAATAAATCCGCCAGGTCATGGCGGCATTTCAGCCGGAGAATTCTGGCGACGGCGCGTAATGACTCCATGACTGGACCTCACAATCAGATGGTGATTTGGATTGATATTGCCCGCGAATGACGAGGGTGAGGCTGAACGGAACCTCTCCCGCTGTGCTGACTGCAGTAAAACGTGACGCAAGGTCGGTTGCATGGGACCTGCTGCGCTTGGCTGGTCACGTATCGGGCGCATTGTCCCCTCATTGTTTCGCTCCCGCCGAGATACTGGTGCGGATTTCGGATCGGCGTATTCGTCGATCTGGTCAGAAGGCCAACGACATTTGGCCCTCATACACCTGGCGGGATGGATACAGCTTTCGATCGTCCGATATGTAGAGCAGGTTGAGCCTGGCCAACCGCACCGTTAGCGCCGTGATCGTCACCTGAAACAGGTCTCGCAAAGCGTACAGGTTTGGCCAGTTGAGCAGATCAATCTCGCGGATGGTCTCTTGCAGCAGGTGCGAGGGCATGAGCAGAAACCCCATAAATTGGTGAGCCTGCCGTTCCCTGGGATTTCCGCCCGGCCCGGATTGCCGGTACAGGCATCCGAATTCCCGATCGAATTGCGGCAGCGGAGCTTGTTCCAGGAGCGCCGTATCCACATGCGCTTCCCAATGCCCGGCTTCATGCGCCAGAACGGTGTTGTACAGACCGGGCGTTTCCTCAATCAGCGCCAGCCTGGTCTCGTTGAACACCACGGTACGGTTGTTGGGATCCAGCCCGGCCAGGATGGACTGGCCCGGTTCCTCGGGGACTGTGTCCCACAGGATGCTCAGGTCGAGAATATCCTCCAGGATGCTTTCAACCGGCACTGGGGGACGGGCAATCGGCCCGTACCGTTCCTCGTATCGGGCCAGGAGCCGATTCGCCAGCCGTTCAAGTTGCGCATCCGACAAAAATTTGTTTGCGACCATTATTCCGTTTCCTGACCTTGTATCAGTCTTTGCCATTCGTCGGCGGATCGCACATCCTCACCAAGGGACCGTAGAAATCGCACCGCCCCAGGATTACGGGCCAAGGTGTCCGCCAAGTCCGACGGGATCTTGCCGGCCAAAGTGATCAATTCGTCCGACAATTCCGTTTCGTCCAATCCCAATTCTTCGGCCAGCACTCTCGCGATATTTTTAAGGACGGTCTCGCTTGGCGGTTCCACGCGGCCGTTTTCGATCTTGCTGAGATAGGTGAAGTCAACGTTGACCTGATCCGCCAAGCCGCGCTGGCTAAGGCGAGCTTCGCGGCGTAGGGCTCGTAGGCGCTCCGGAAAATCCATGGTTAGACCTCTTGTCTGAATGGTAGCCGTTGTTGAGTTGATAGTCAACGGCAAACACGGTATCATTTTCGGTGAGGAGAATCATGGAAAATCCCTTCTTTGACCAGCCGATCATAAACTCTCCGTACGAATACCCCACGCAACACTGGGAGCTGGACGACGAAGGCCAGCCTACCCAACAGATCATCGCGACCCGACGCGGAGCCGAGTTCATCACGCCCATCCCCAGGCCGCGCCAGCGCGGACGGGCCCGTGGACCCCAGGGCCGGCTGGCGATGGATGAAGGCGCGGGTATTTCCACCGAAGAGCAAGAGTACGACGTCACCGCCGCGGTGAACGAAATACGGCGGCACGTGGACGCTTGGCGGAATATCCCGTCGCCCAGCGACTGGGGCGTAACGCCGGAAACTGCGCGGTTGCTGCTCCACTGGCGGCAGCACAAGTTCAGCCACTACCGTCCTTTCTTCTGCCAGGTAGAGGCCGTTGAGACCCTGATCTGGCTCACCGAAGTTGCGCCCAGGATGGGGCAGAACGAGCGCCGCATCCTCCAGCGCCTGGAAAACGCCAACAACGAAGCCAACCCTGAGTTGCTGAGAGCGGCGCTGAAGCTGGCCACCGGAGCCGGCAAGACGACCGTGATGGCGATGATCATCGCGTGGCAGACCATCAACGCCATACGTCACAAAAACAGCCGCCGGTTCACCAACGGTTTCCTGGTGGTCACGCCCGGGCTGACCATCAAGGACCGCCTTCGCGTGCTGCAACCCAACGACCCCGACAGCTACTACGCCAGCCGTGAACTGGTGCCCAGCGACATGCTCGGCGACCTGCAGCGGGCAAGGATCGTTATCACGAATTATCACGCCCTGCGCCAGCGCGAGCGCGTGGAAATTTCTCGTGGCGGTCGGGACCTGTTGCAGGGACACGGCGAACCCGTTGCAACGCTGGAATCCGAGGGCCAAATGATCCAGAGGGTCATGCCCGAGTTGATGGGTCTCCGCAACATCATGGCGCTCAATGACGAAGGGCACCACTGCTACCGGCGCAAGCCCGGCGAGGACGACGAGCGCAGCCTGACCAGGGAGGAACGACAGGAGGCTAATCGCAATAACGAAGAAGCCAGGCTCTGGATTTCAGGTCTGGAGATAGTCAAGCGCAAACTTGGCGTCCGGCAGGTGGTTGACCTGTCGGCCACACCTTTCTTCCTGCGCGGTTCGGGATATGCCGAGGGCACCCTGTTCCCGTGGACCGTCAGCGACTTCTCGTTGATGGACGCCATCGAGTGCGGCATCGTGAAATTGCCCCGCGTTCCCGTCGCCGACAACATTCCCGGCGAGCGGGTGCCGGTGTTCCGTAACCTCTGGGAACACATTCGCGAGGATATGCCCCGGGCCGGCCGTGGAAAGAACGCCTACCTGGACCCGCTGGGTATTCCCGTGGAATTGCAGACCGCCCTGGAAGCGCTCTACGGCCACTACAAAACGACCTTCGAGCAGTGGCAGGCGTCGGGGGCTACCGTTCCTCCCTGCTTCATCGTGGTATGCAACAACACGTCCACATCCAAGCTGGTCTACGACTACATATCGGGATTCGAGCGGGAGAACGAAGACGGCTCCACCACGCTGCACAATGGGCGCCTGGAGCTTTTCCGCAACTTCGACGAATCGGCCAACCGCTACTCGATCCCCCGTACCCTGCTCATCGACAGCCAACAGTTGGAATCCGGCGAGAAGCTCAGCGACGACTTCCGGAAGGCGGCCGAATCGCAGGTTGACCGATTCCGTGCGGAGCGGTTGGAGCGGACAGGTGATCGCGAGGCCGCAGACAATATCACCGACACCGATTTGCTTCGGGAGGTGATGAATACTGTCGGGAAGGAGGGCCGGCTGGGTGGAGAGATCCGCTGCGTCGTGTCCGTCTCCATGCTCACCGAGGGCTGGGATGCCAACACCGTGACGCACGTCCTCGGCGTACGGGCATTCGGCACCCAACTGCTCTGCGAGCAGGTGGTCGGTCGCGCCTTGCGGCGCCAGTCCTACGACCTGAACGACGACGGGCTGTTCGACGTGGAATACGCCGACGTGCTGGGCATTCCCTTCGACTTCACCGCCCGCCCGGTGGTGGTCAGGCCGGGACCGCGCCGGAACACCGTGCAGGTGCACGCCGTCCGTCCGGACCGGGACCACCTGGAGATAACCTTCCCGCACGTTTCCGGCTACCGGGAGGATCCGCCCAAGGAGGATCTCATCGCCAACTTTACCGACGGTTCCCGCTTGCGCCTGACACCCGACTTGATCGGCCCAACAGTGACCCGCAACCAGGGCATCATCGGCGAGGGTGTTGATCTGAACCTGGTCCACACCGGCGACCTGCGCACCTCCAGCCTGGTGCTGCACCTGACCAAGCGGCTGCTGGAAACCAGGTGGCGCGACCCCAACGAAGACCTGAAGTTGCACTTGTTCGGAAAGCTGCGGAACGTCGTCAAGCAGTGGCTGGACACCTGCCTCGTCTGCCAGGGCGGCACCTATCCGGCGCAGCTCATGTACCAGGAACTGGCGGATATGGCGTGCAACCGCATCACCGCCGCCATCACCAGCCGGACCGGCGAGCGTTCGGTACGCGCGCTGCTGGACCCGTACAACCCAGTTGGGTCCACGCGGTACGTGAATTTCACCACGTCGAAGCCGGGACTGTGGACCACCGACTCCCGCAAGTGTCACGTCAACCTGGCCGTGCTGGACAGCGATTGGGAGGCCGAGTTCTGCCGGGTCGTGGAGTCCCATCCGGCGGTTCTGGCCTACGTGAAGAACCACAACCTGGGTTTGGAGGTGCCCTACCGGTGCGGCTCGATCCCGCGCACCTATATCCCCGACTTCATCCTGCGGGTGGACGACGGCCACGATGATCCGCTGAACCTCATCGTGGAGATCAAGGGCTACCGCGGCGAGGATGCCATCGAGAAAAAGAACACCATGGATTCCTACTGGCTGCCCGGCGTGAACGCCGCCGGCGATTTCGGGCGCTGGGCCTTCGCCGAGTTCACCGACGTGTACGATATAGAGAGCAACTTGCGGCAGATGGTAGATTATCGCCGCAGCGACGAAACGAGAGGTGGGCAGACCGTGGCTTCCAACTCGATGACCGGCGTCAACGGCAACGAACCCCAGGTTGAGAATCCCGCTCGGAGCCAAAGCGAAGAGTATGCGCAGGATCTTGCTGAAAAGCACCGGCGCCAATGGGAAAGGTTTGACCAATTTGAGGAGTTTCGACGCCAACTGCCGGATGGTCTGCAAAACTTGAGCGACCGGGAGAAATATCTCCTCTTCTTGGAACAGGAGAGCCACCAGAGCGAAGAGGGGCGCCAACGCTATATCGCGTTTCTTGCCCATGAACGCCCGTATATGAACGAGTACAACCTGGATTTCCTGAACATTAGCTGGCCGGACGTCGATGATCCTCACTGACACCGGCCCGTTGGTGGCCCTCAACGATCCCAATGATTCATATCACCCAGTATGCGTTGCAATATCTCAAACCTTGGGCGATATGGTGATGCTCACGACCTGGCAGTGTTTTACTGAAGCGATGCACTTCCTGGGAAGGGATGGCGGATATTATCTACAGAATCGCCTCTGGGATACGCGACGCACGGGACGGTTGCGTATCCACCTCACTACCGAATCCGAAGCTGACCGTATGGACGAATTGATGCGGCAATATGGACCCCGGCACATGGACCTGGCCGATGCTTCCCTGATCGCAGCGGCCGAAACCCTTTCCCTGCGTCGGGTGTTCACTAACGACGAGGATTTCTACTTCTACCGCCTGATCGATGGCTCGGCCCTTGAAGTAGTTCGCTGACCCCCCACAGCTGCATCACCCAGGAGGAACCCCCATGCCCCGCCCCCGCCGACGCGAACGCACCGTGGAAGCCCTGCGCCACGAGGACGACACCCGCACCAACATCCCCACCGCCGAGTACCAGTCCATGGTGCGGGAGGAGCAGGAATCGCCGTTGCAGAAAGAATACCAGCGGCGCAACCGCGACCTTGACCCCCAGCTGGTGTGGCGCGGCAAGGACAAGCAGAACCTGTCCAACCTGGTGGTCAACGTGCCGCCCCTGTACATCCAGGAGAAGGTGCATCCCAAGGCGCTCATCGCCGACCTGATGCGGCAATCTCAAAAGGGCCGGCCGGATGCCGGCGTGCAGGCGGACATGTTCGCCGACTTCAACGGCCTGCCCGAGGGCGCGGACCGCACCGACTTCTACCAGCACGACGGCTACTGGTCCAACCGCATGATCCTGGGCGACAGCCTGCAGGTGATGGCGTCGCTGGCGGAACGGGAGGGACTGCAGGGCAAGGTGCAGTGCATCTACATCGACCCGCCCTATGGCATCCGGTTCAACTCAAACTTCCAGTGGAGCACCACCAGCCGCGACGTGCGGGACGGCAACGCGGCCCACATCACCCGCGAGCCGGAGCAGGTCAAGGCCTTCCGCGACACCTGGCGCGACGGCATCCACTCCTACCTGACCTACCTGCGCGACCGCCTCACCGTCGCCCGCGCCCTGCTGGCCGACTCCGGCTCCATCTTCGTGCAGATCGGCGATGAGAACGTCCACCGGGTGCGGGCGGTGATGGATGAGGTATTTGGGGAAGGAAACTTTGTCACTCAGGTATATTTTAAAACTACATCTAATTTGGGTGGATCACTCATCGGCGGCAGCGGAGATTTCCTAGTTTGGTATGCCAAGAGTAAGCCCAACGCCAAATACCGACAACTTTTCCAACCTAGCGGCCTCGATCAAGATGTCGGCAACCGCTTTACACGTGTGCAAACGGATGATTTTGTGAGACGGCCGATGTCCGCTCCCGAGCGGTCCCGTGATCAGTCGTCGTTATCCAAAGTGAGGGTGTACCGCCACGACAACCTCAAATCACAGAGTGGCGGCACAACGACCGGCTTCGATTACACCCATGAAGGTCATCTTTTCCGACCTGGGCGGGGGTATTGGAAAACCAACGTTCAGGGGATGGATCGTCTCGCCAAGTCTTGGCGTTTGGGATATCCCACTCCAAACTCACTGTCGTATGTCCGTTTTATAGATGACTTTTCTGTAACCCCCTTGACTGACCTGTGGGTTGATACCCAAACCGGGGCGTTCACTGACGAAAAGACCTACGTTGTGCAAACCAACACTAAGGTCATCGAACGCTGCATCCTAATGACAACTGATCCGGGCGACCTGGTGCTGGACCCCACGTGCGGCTCGGGCACCACCGCCTACGTGGCCGAGCAGTGGGGCCGGCGGTGGATTACCATCGACACTTCCCGCGTCGCCCTGGCCCTGGCCCGCGCCCGCATCATGGGCGCCCGCTACCCCTACTACATCCTGGCCGACAGCCGCGATGGGCAGGTCAAGGAGGCCGAGCTGTCGCGCCGCGATCCTTCGCAGATGCCCACCTACGGCAACGTGCGCCAGGGCTTCGTGTACGAGCGCGTGCCCCACATCACCCTGCGCGACATCGCCAACAACGCCGAGATCGACGTCATCTGGGACAACTACCAGCAGGATATGGAGCGCGCCCGCGCGGCGCTGAACCGCCGGCTGGATGAGCAGTGGGAGGAGTGGGAGATCCCCCGGGACTCTGATGAGTCCTGGTCGGCTGCGGCACAGGAAGCTCACGCCCACTGGTGGGAGTTGCGCATCACCCGCCAGAAGGAGATCGACGCCTCCATCGCCGCCCACGCCGAGTACGAGTACCTGTACGACAAGCCTCACGAGGACCGCAGCAAGGTGCGCGTCGCCGGACCCTTCACCGTGGAAAGCATCTCGCCCCACCGGGTGCTGGGCGTGGATGAGAACGGCGACGTGCTCGACGGCATCGCCGAACCGCGCAACGGCTACGGGACCGGCTACGACTTCGGGTCCATCATCCTGGACAACCTGCGCCGCTCGGGCGTCCAGCAGGCCCACAAGGAGGACCGGATCAACTTCACCTCGCTGATGCCCTGGCCGGGCCGGCTGGTGTGCGCTGAGGGCAAGTATATCGAGGGGGCCGGCGGCGATGATGATGACTCCATGACCGGGTTGGAGAAGCGGGCCGGCATCTTCATTGGTCCCGAGTTCGGCACCTTGTCCCGTCCCGACCTGGTAGAGGCAGCCCGGGAGGCCGCCGAGTGTGGGTTCGACGTGCTCATCGCCTGCGCCTTCAACTACGACGCCCACACCACCGAGTTCGAGAGCCTGGGGCGGGTGCCGGTGCTGAAGGCCCGCATGAACGCCGACCTGCACATGGCCGACGAGCTGAAGAACACGGGCAACGGCAACCTGTTCGTCATCTTCGGCGAGCCCGACATCGACATCCTGGAGGCCGAGGACGACCAGGTCCAGGTGCGGGTCAACGGCGTGGACGTGTTCCATCCCAACACCGGCGAGGTGCGCAGCGACGGGCCGGAGGGCATCGCCTGCTGGTTCATCGACACCGACTACAACCAGGAGAGCTTCTTCGTCCGCCACGCCTATTTCCTCGGCGCCAGCGACCCCTACCGGTCCCTCAAAACCACGCTGAAAGCCGAGATCGACGCCGACGCCTGGGCCACCATGCACAGCGACACCTCGCGTCCGTTCGACAAGCCCGAAACAGACCGCATCGCCGTCAAGGTAATCAACCACCTGGGCGACGAGGTGATGAAGGTGTTTCGGGTGGGATAAGAGAAGCCACCGAATCTGGCCGATCAACGCACCTGTTTATGATGGACCGCAGTGCTTTGCCCGCACCGGTAGGTTTCGGAAACGGCAATAACCACTTTTGCGCCTAACCACCGCCGAAAAGGAGCGCCAGTTCTCATGGAACAAGTGATCTTCAGCTGCCTTGTCCCGAGCGGCCACTGCGAATGGTTCCATCTCAGGGATTTTGTCGCCAGTTTTAACGCAATGAATGGTACCTCATACACGTGGTCGGCGTGTTTGGACGTTTATGGAGAGGGGGACCAGAATCCCGATCAGACTCCCAAACGTCCAGAACTGCTCCTTGAATGTGAAGGTGAAGCCCCTGTGGTCATAGAACGCAAGTCGGTGGTTTGGCCTCGAATGCACCAACGCGATCACAGTAAGGAACACCAACTTCTAGGAGACGTAGCTAACATTGTGCGGGAGCAGGTCAACGACGGGTTATATCAACTTTCTTTTTATGAGGCCGATTTGGAAGGCAAAAGCCGAAAGCAGGTCCGCGCATTCGCTAAGCAGATTAGTAGTCTCATTGTGGCCAATCACGCCGCCGCCAAATCCCCACGAGGGATTGGTAGCCAGGTGCCGCTGCGATGGGGATTTCGGCCGCTGGCGTCGCATGAAATTGACAAACCGCATCAAGGTGTTGGGTTCTGCTCGTGCGTTCACGTGTCTTCTTCGTGGGATCTCGATCCGGAAGAATTCCGTCTGCGTAGAGAAGCCGCTTTGGAGGGGTTTGCCGACAGGTTTGATCGGGAAGCGAATAAGGCGGCACCGAAATTTGATGATTTTGCCGATTGCAAGAGGTTGTTTGTCGTTCAATTTTTCGGAGAAGACGATACCGTGACCGACGAGGACATCGTCGGGATCATAAAGGCATCGGAGTTGCCACAGCAGATAGACGAAGTGTGGTTGACGGGGCGAGAGTGGGTCAGTTTGGAGGATTATGAACTGTGATTGCTCTACGATTATGTCCTCAGTAATTTGCTCAGGGAAAATGTCCTTATATGAAGGACGTGACATTGAACCAGCGAGAGCAAACCAGATTGCAGGTACTCAACTGCGTGTTGGAATATCAGTTGCCCAGAACCCAAGCGGCCGAGATCATGGGAATCAGTGAACGCCAGCTCAGGCGAATCCTGGCGGCCTACCGGAGGGAAGGAGCCGCCGCGCTGTCCCACGGCAACCGGGGCCGCCGGCCCCGAAACGCGCTCACCGAGGAGATCGCCGCCGCCGTGATCGTGCTGGCCAGCGGGAAATACGCCGGCTTCAACCACAGCCACCTGAGTGAGGTGCTGGCGGAACGGGAGGGCATTCACCTGAGCCGCCAGACGGTAAGTCGTCTCCTGAACCGCCACGGCCTGCCCAGCGCCAGGCGGCACCGTCCCCCCAAGCACCGGATACGGCGGGAGCGGATGCCCCAAGAGGGCATGCTCCTGCAGATTGACGGCAGCCACCATGCCTGGCTGGAGGAGCGGGGACCCCGGTTCGTCCTGCTGCTGGCCGTGGACGACGCCACCGGGACGGTCGCCAACGCCGTCTTCCAGCCTGGGGAGGACACCCGCGGCTACTTCCTGCTGATGGAAGGGGTGATCCGACGCTATGGGCTTCCCCTGGCTCTCTATGGGGACCAGCACGGAGTCTTCAAGTTTGCCGGAAAGCCCCGCCATATCCAGCCGCCGGTGGAAGCCACGCACTTCAGCCGCGCCATGCAGGAACTGGGCATTGAGCAGGTCTTCGCCCGTTCTCCCCAGGCCAAGGGCCGGGTGGAGCGTATGGCGGGCACCTTCCAGGACCGGCTGGTCAGTGAACTCAGGCTGGCGGGAGTCGCCACCATCGACCAGGCCAACGCCGTACTGCGGGACTTCCTGCCCCGGTTCAACCAGCAGTTCCGCGTCCCGGCCCAGCAGGCCCAGATAGCCTACCGTTCCCTGGACTCATCCATCTTTCTGGAACGGGTCCTCTGCTTCAGGCACACCCGCCAGGTGGCCAGGGACAACACCGTCAAGTTCCAGTGGCGCACCCTCCAGTTGCTTCCCAGTGAGGAACGGCCCAGCTATGCCGGGGCCAGGGTGGAGGTCCTGGAGCAAAGCGACGGACAACTGATGGTCCAGCACAACCGGGAAGTGATTGCCCACCAGGAAGCTCCGCCCAGGCCCGGCGCTCTGAGAGCTTCCAACGGCGCTCTGGCGCCCACCCCGGAGATGGCCCAGGTGGTCAGGAACCTGACGCGGCACGGCCTCTCCAGATTGCAACTTCAGCGCCTGGCCGCCCTGGAAGCCGCCGTCCCCCAGCGCAAGGAGGATGCTGAACCCGACAGGACCGATTCTCCACCGCCCCGGGAGGCTACCCCGCGCAAGCAGGCCCTTTGGAAAGCAGTTCACCACGCCAGGCTCCAGGGCGTCTCCCTACGGGGCATCGCCAGGGAACTGGGTATTTCCCGAAACACGGTCAGGAAGTACCTGGAACTGCCAGCTCCGCCCATCAACCGGACTGCCAGACGGGCCGCTTACCTAGCCACTCAGGACAAGACCAACGGACATTTTCCCTGAGCACTTAACCGGACATTTTCGCTGGACATCGACATATGAACTGGCCTGGGAACGAGTGCGTTAAAATATCGTACCGAGGTGTATAAATGCACTTCCGCATCGCCGACACGTTCACCGCAAGTCTCGGCCGGCTGCCCAATGAGCAGCAGCGGGCCGCCAAGACCACCGCCTTTGACCTGCAAACGGATCCGTCCCAGCCAGGGTTGGGCGTGCATAAACTGAGCAACACCAGGGACCCCAATTTCTGGTCGGCTCGCGTCAACCTGGACCTGCGCATCATTTTCCACCGCGCCGGCGAGGATGTCGTTCTTTGCTTCGTTGGGCACCACGACGACGCCTACCGGTGGGCGGAGCGACGCAAGCTGGAGGCCCATCCCACCACCGGCGCCGCCCAATTGGTCGAACTGCGTGAGGTGGTCCAGGAAATTGCGGTGCCCGTGTACGTGGAGACTGTCGTTGCGCTGCCACCGAAACCGCCGCTGTTGGCCCACATACCGCATGACCAACTGCTGGGCTACGGCGTGCCTGTCGAATGGCTCGACGATGTGAGGGCTGCCAGCGAGGACGGCGTGCTGGACCTGGCCGAGCACCTCCCCACCGAGGCTGCGGAGGCGTTGCTGGAATTAGCCGTGGGCAAGTACCCGCAGCCGTCCCTGCCCGCGCCGTCGGGCGCCGACCCCTTCGACCATCCCGATGCGCTGCGCCGTTTCCGGGTGATGCGGAACGTGGAGGAACTGGCCGTCGCGCTGGAGTACCCCTGGGAGAAGTGGACTATATTCCTTCACCCCGAGCAGCAGGCAATGGTGGAACGGTGCTACAACGGGCCGGCCCGGGTGTCCGGCTCTGCTGGCACCGGCAAGACGGTGGTGGCCCTGCATCGAGCGGCTCACCTGGCCATTGCCAACCCGTCTGCCCGGGTGCTCTTCACCACGTTTTCGGACGCACTGGCGCGTCTGCTGCAAACCAAGCTGAAACTGCTGACCAACCACGACCGTGCGATCCTCAACCGTATCACTGTCGCGTCGTTGGACAGCGTCGCGGTAGACCTGTACGGCGAGCGGTTCAGCAAACCCAAACTGGCGGACCGGCGGGATATAGAAGGACTCATCCAGGAAGCCGTCCAGTGGCGCGGCAGCAGTTTCTCCGCGGCGTTCCTGCGCACGGAATGGGAGCGTGTGGTTGATGGCTGGCAGTTGGATACCTGGGAGGACTACCGCGGTATCCGGCGGGCGGGCCGCCAACGCCGGCTTTCCGAAGCGCAACGCAAGACGCTGTGGCCGGTGTTTGAATGGGTCAAGTCTGGTTTGGTGCGGGAAGGGCTAACCACCCGGGCTGCGCTGTTCGGGCGGCTGACGTCCGCGTTGGGGGAAACGGGCGAACGGCCTTTCGACTACGTGGTGGTGGACGAAGCCCAGGATGTGAGCGTGCCTCAACTGCGGTTTCTTGCCACGCTGGCCGGCGGCAGGGAGAATGGGCTGTTCTTCGCGGGCGACCTGGGCCAGCGGATCTTCCAGCAGCCGTTCTCGTGGCGAGAGTCGGGCGTAGACATTCGCGGCCGCTCCCAGACGCTGCGCGTCAACTACCGGACATCGCATCAGATCAAGGCACAGGCAGACCGCCTGCTGGACCCTGAAATTGCCGACGCCGACGGCAACCTAGAAGAGCGCAGCGGCACCATATCCATGTTCAATGGGCCAATGCCCACGGTGAAGTTGCTGGACGATGAGGAAGGCGAGACTCGAGCCGTGACCGAATGGCTCAAGCAAGGCCTCTCGGATGGCCTGCAGCCAGGTTCGGATGGCCTGCAGCCAGGTGAGGTCGGGGTCTTCGTGCGCTCCCGGGACCAGATGGACAGGGCAATTTCGGTTGCCAACTGCGCCGACTTGCCATTTGTCGTCCTAGACGACCAGGACGAAATGGTCGATGGTTGCGCGACGATAGGAACCATGCATCTGGCCAAGGGCCTGGAATTCCGCGCCGTTGCTGTCGTGGCCTGCGATGCGGAAGTGATCCCGCTGCAATCCCGCGTCGAAGAGATCACCGACGAGGCAGACCTCGACGAAGTGTATAACACGGAACGAAACCTGCTGTACGTTGCCTGCACCAGGGCGCGGGATCGCCTGCTCGTTACGGGTGTCAAGCCGGCGTCAGAGTTCCTGGATGACCTGCTCGGTTGACCATTCACGGTCAAGGTCGGCTGTTACGCGAATGACATTTAACAGTATGTGCGTGTTATAATTGCTGACAATGTCAGCCCACTTCAATAAATGCTGACGGCCAAGGAGTTCTCGATGGTAGAACGCGATCGTTTTGAAAAGCCATTCGGGCCTGGGTGGATTGCAGCGTACCGATATGCGCGCGATGGTAACGCAACCACAGAAGAGATCTGCGACAAGCTGGTTACTGCGCTGAGCAGGGTATTGCGCCGAAATGGTGGTGTGCCGAGTCTCGACGAAATTGCCGGCATTCTAGCCGAGGCACGTGAGGTCGGCGTGATGGCCGCGTTTGACTCCCTCGATAGCGTTGTTCAGGTTGAAGATGGGCATGTGCATACAGCTGTCGCCGCAGACGTCGCGAAGTCTCTGATCGTCCAATTGGAAACGGCAGAATGGTCCGGGGAAAACCCCAACCTAGGAGATCGTTTGACGGAGGATACGTGCTTGGCGTTGGTTGAACGTTACTATTTCGCCAAAGCCCGGCAGCCATTGCTCTACGAACAGCGATTTGCCAACTACGATGAGGCCGCGATCTGGCAGGGGTCCGTTGAGGATGTTCTGCGTCCCCAATTGGCGAAACTAGCCAAGAAGCTCACAACCAGGACAGACGGCAAAGGATTGCGTGCGCCTTCACGCCTCGCAAAGAAAGCAAGCACCAGCGATTTGCTCAACGAAAACCTACTCGCTGGGCGGCCGTTGAAGCCTTCTTCCGCAGGGCGATCTCTATGATCTCTTTTGAATACTCGTACGATTTTTCGGATCAAGAGAAATGGCACGGATCCGCGCGGCTCTTCTGGATCGACCGAGACCCTCTGTCGCGGACCTTTGCCAAAGAGCTGCCGGCACCAGCCGCAGACCTGCTCGATGTCGTTGGCTTCATATATGCGGCAGACCGACAGTCTCCTCGTAGATACCGTGGCGTGGCTACGGGTCAACGCAAATTCAACCTGCGGGTCCCGGTGCGCCAGCCCGGTGTCTGGTCTTCACCAGAACTGACGCGGCAACTCCAACAGTTGTTAAGGTGGATCAGCGGAGACGTTTGGGCGTTTGAGTTTGTCGGTTCGAGGGAAACCAATAAAGCCCAAGGCGTGCAAGATTTCTTGTTCGAGCTGCCGCCAAAAATGCCCGTTTCGGTCTCGCTGTTCAGCGGCGGCCTCGATTCCCTCGCCGGTTTGGCACGACACACGCTGGGTTCCCCGGGTGGCACCCGCATCTTGGTATCAGGTCGTACCCACGACAGGCTTGCCGGCCAGCAAAAGCGGCAGGTGCGCAGGATCAGAGCCGTTTGTGGCAGCACGCTGCCTGTCGAGGGGCAGAACCTGTGGCACGTTTCCGTGCCTTACGGGATAAGCGCAGGAGGCAGCACTAACGAAGAGAAAGGTCAGCGTACCCGCGCTTTGGTTTTCCTTGCCGTTGGGGCGATCACCGCCATGCAGGCAGGCGCAGACACCCTTTGGGTCTACGAAAACGGCATTGGGGCACTGAACTTACCCCTCAACGCAACTCAGATCGGTACGGACAATTACCGCGGCGTTCATCCGCGGTCGCTGTGCATGGCACAAAAGTTGTTCGAGTCAGCATTGGGACGACCCTGCCGAATCAGAAACCCGTATCTCTTCACCACCAAAGCCGAAATGTGCAGGTCGTTACGTCCATCCGGTCTCGCGGACGTGGTCAGCGAAACGATGTCGTGTGATGGCTACCCTCAGCGAGTGCGCCGACAATCCCAATGCGGTCACTGCACGTCCTGTGTCCTCCGTCGGCAAGCTCTTCATTCAAGCGGATTATCGCACCGTGATCATGGGCAATCGTATCGATGCGACATCTTTCAGTCACAGCGCAATTTTGATCAGGATCAAGCCCATGGATTCATGGTGATGTCCGAGCAAGTTAGGCAGATAGCCGGTTGCCTCGCCTCCGAAAATCCTTGGGCAAAGCTGGCGACTGCTTTTCCAGAATTGCTCATAACCGTCAAAGTAATCGCATCCGAGCAGGATCTGACCAGTGAACAGGCTGAGACCAACCTGCTTGGTCTTTTCCAAGATCACCTTCAAGAGTGGACCGCGTTTTCGGAAGCTGTCGGGATTTCGGTGTAGGAGGGTCCAATGCAAGAATCTTTTGTTGATACTGCTGACCCGAAGTTGCTGGGACAACGCCTTCAAGAAGCGCGCCGAGCTCGCGGTCTGACGCAGCAGCACGTCGCCGAGTCTATGGGCATGGCACGCACTACCGTCACTGCTCTTGAAAAAGGTGATCGCCGTATTCGGCCAGGCGAATTGATCAGCCTGGCCCAGCTTTATGGCAGGCCTGTAGGCTACTTCATAGGCTCAAGAAAAACCGTAAGTGATTTTTCTGTTCAATTCCGAACGGCGTTGAATGATACCAGGGGAGCAGAAACTCAGCAGGCGCTGAATCAAGGAGTCCACGATTTCCAGGACCTGTGTGAAGACTACCTGTACTTGGAGACGGTCAACGGGATGAGCCCCCAGCAATCGTATCCAGCCCAGTATGCAGTCTCCGGCTTTCCGCCTGAGGATGCTGCTGAAGACGTGGCCGCCTCCGAAAGAAATCGGTTGGGACTTGGGGATGGACCGATCCTAAACCTGAGAGAGATTCTCGAAAACGAAGTGGGGCTGCGTATTTTCTACGCAGACTTGCCATCGAACCTCGCTGGGATCTTCACTTTCACGGAAGAATTGGGTGGCTGCATTGCCATAAATGCGCGCCATCCCGAAGAGCGGCGGCGATGGTCATTGGCGCACGAATATGGTCATTTTCTCACCAGTCGGTTTCGTTCCGAAGTGACCCTAGTGAGTAGCATCGGGCGTGTCTCCGCATCAGAGCGGCTCGCCGATGCTTTTGCCGCTGCGCTGCTGATGCCGGCGACTGGGTTGCGTCGGAGGTTCTACCAAATTTCCCGCGCCGCCGAAGGAAACGTCACCGCCGCCGAGATATGCCGACTCGCCAATTATTATTTCGTGTCGGTCGAGGCCATGATGCTGCGTCTTGAAGGGTTGAATCTACTTCCTGGCAGTACTTGGGAACGACTGCGCGATAGAGGATTCAAGGTCCGAGAGGCGCAGGAGCAACTGGGGCTCGTCGCCTACCCACATGATGATGATCCGCTACCGCTGCGCTACAGGTTGCTGGCGGTTCAAGCTTATGAAGAAGGCGAGCTGACCGAGGGCGAATTGTGTCGCTTGCTGAGGCAGGACCGCCTTTCGACGCGGCAAACGGTACAGAGCATGACCAACCCCCTGCGCCTGATGGGCGATGATGGGTTGATGGCGATTCCTATTGATCTGTCGAGCCGAGTGACGGGTACCAGGGGGTAGGAACCTTAGTGGGAGAGCAGCAAGCCACCAACGTCCTCCTGCTGGACGCCAGCTGCCTGCTCAATTTGTACGGCACTGGCCGCCTGCATGATATCGCACTGGCCATAAAAAGGCGGCTCGGCGTGGCCCACTATGTGTTGGACGCCGAAGTGCTGTTCATCAGAAGCACCAGCGTCTGCGGCGAATTCCAGGGCGTGGTCCCGGTGGACTTGACTTCTCTTATCTGCGAGGGTCTCGTCGAAACGTTTGATTTGGATGCACCGATTGAACAGGCTTACTTCGTGATGCTGGCGTCGATCATCGACGACGGGGAAGCGCTCACCGGATCCGTAGCCATCAGTCGCGGATTTGCCATAGGGATTGATGACCGGAAAGCCAGGCGCTTGCTGAGTGAGCGATCCCCAGACATAGTGCTGGTCTCTACCCTGGAGATCTTGCAGGAATGGTCGGCGACTGTCTCAGAAACGGAATTGCGCGATGCGTTAATCACTATGTCATCAGCGGCCAACTATGTGCCCGGCCGTCGAGACCCTCTTTACGATTGGTGGTATCACATCGTGAGTAGCAGTACCAACTAAAGCTTTCTTAGGGTTTCGCCCTGAACCCACCACGTTACCCTGTGTGCAAAGTCCGAAAAGGAGCCGCATATGCCGTCCGCCGTTCTTGCCTGGCTCGATTATTCAGAGGCCGATCAGCGTCGTGCTCGGGAGATCGTTGCGATGTTCTCCCAGCCTGAGAGCCGCGACGAGTTGGGCCTCGGCCAGATCCGGGATGCTTTGAGCGATACTCTGTTCCCGGGAACCTCTGTGCTGCTCACTCGGGCTCGGTATCTGCTGTTCGTCCCATGGCTTTACCGCGAAGGCGCCCGCCGCGGGCGCCAGGGATCACAGCTTTCTTCCTGGGTAGATGCGCAGGAACGGCGGCTGATCGGCGCGTTGGGTAACGGAGGAGATACCTCGGGGTTGATTGGAGGGGTCGTGGGTGAGCGAGTCCAAAACCTGCCCTCCACCATCTATTGGAACAGCCTGCGTCGCTTCGGAATCTTGAGGCACGATGTAAATCCCGCACAGATCGCGGGCCTGCGTCAAGTCTCGCGATCTCTGGATGACGCGACGGAGTTTGTCGAACGCCCCGAGTCGGTCTGGGATCCCTCGATGCCGGCGCCTCCCGAGGACTTCTTTGCGCTCGCCAGTTGCGAATTCGCCTTGACGCGAGACGAAGCGACCTGGCTTGCCGAACGCATCAGCCAAGCTGCGCCCGACACCCTGCTGGAATTTTTGGTCGGGAAAGGCAACCGACGCCCTGAAATCGCCCGGTTCGCCTGGGACGACGGCGAGGCCAATTTAGCCGGGGACCAGGTTCGCGACGCGCTGAACGAGGCTCGGCGGTTCGCCGTTGCGATGCACGGAGCGGCCCTGCTCTACAACGTGCTCCTGGCAGAACGCGCCGACCAGTTGGGGCTTCCCCAGCATGAGGGGCGACGGGACCATTTCGCCCATTGGCTTGGCCGGTGGAGAAATGAGGTGGAGGAACATGCCCTGGCAGAGTGGGACCTGGACCAGTTATGGGCCCTGGTTGCAGCGCAGGGGAAGCCGGTTTCGCCGCCTACGCGCGTTTTCGTGACTCGATGGGTCGGCCTGGTACGCGGACCAAGTGGGCTGGATCTGGCAGGCGATCAAGCGGCCCGAAACCTGATTCGAGAGCGAGAAATCCATCAAAAACGCGGCCAGGCGCGGCTTACCAACGACCGGCTCATGCGCCAGTGGGGAGGGGCATCCGGATCCGGCCGCCTCAATTTCCGTTGGCCGGTGGTAGCCCGCCTGCTGAATGACATCGCGGAGGGCAGGAAATAAAGCCATGCTCGCCCCTGACAATCGCGCGCTGCTGCTGGACGCGCTACGACCCCCTCCGGGATGCTCGCTGGATCGGGCCGTGGCGACGACATTCACGCTGGACCTCGAAACGGCCCTCATGGCGCCGTTGGCCTTCGCGGGTTTCCGGTTCGACGAGAATCCAGACCCTGTGGAGATCATGGAGGCGCTGCGCCGGATGAGCGAGCGCTTGGACATTTTCTGCCAGGCTGGCGCCATCAGTGCCGCAAGTTGGCCGTCCGATCTGGTGGCGCTGCTCGAGAAATCAATCCACGAGGTCAGGCGACCCAGAGCAGGTCGTATCTTCCATCCGAAGGTCTGGGCACTCCGTTTCATGGATTCCTCGAATGAGCCCTGCTACCGGCTCGTGGTGCTTTCTCGGAACCTAACCGCCTCCCGCAGTTGGGATACCATCCTGTGGCTTGACGGATGGATGAGGGATCAACGGCCCATTGCGAACAACGCACCACTCGGCAGGTTTATAGCCGCGCTGTCCGACTTTGCCGTCGGTGAGTTGCCCCCCGAGCGTCGCGACGCGCTCACGCAGCTGGCAGAGGATTTGACGCGGGTTGACTGGGAACCGCCCGATGGCGCGCGCGGGGTTCACTTCCATCCCATTGGACTGCCGCGGGCGCGCTCCTTTCCGATAGAAGAGCATTTCAGCGGCTATCGAAAGCTGGTGATCTCACCGTTCGTCCGCGATGGCTTGATCCGGCGTGTACTCACGCCAAGGCCTGGCCAGAAGGCAGCGCTGATATCCCGGAGCGAGGACTTGGGGACGCTTGACCGAGATACCCTCGGAGGCCTGGACGTGTACGAACTTGACCCTGCATCGCAACTCTCATCGGATGACGACGGGGAGGAAAAGAACCGGGCATTCCTTTCCAACCTGCACGCCAAGGTCTTCGTCATCGAGAGCGCCAGGCTGGCTCATCTCTTCGTCGGCTCGGCCAACGCCACCGATGGAGCATTCGGCGGCAACGTGGAGTTTCTCTGCGAGATAGTCGGTCCGGTTGCCAGGTTTGGCGTTGATGCGCTCGTGGGAGACGATGCGCCGCTGCGTTCCCTGCTGACGCAGTACGTTGCGTCCGAGACGCCAGTGGTCGATCAAACCAGTACCGCTGGGCGGGCGCTTGAAGGGCTACTCATCGACATCGCCGCCCAAGTGGCTTTCCGCACCACCGTAAGCAAGCAATCTGACGGTTGGGTCCCACTCATAACAGCGGATTCCGGAATGCCGCGAGTGCCTGCGAGTACTCGTGTGACGATCGCACCCCATAACCGGCCGTCCGAAACCCATGAACTCCGTCCTGGCGAAGCCGTCGATATCGAGCTGGAGCCGCGCGAGATTGCAGATGTCACTCCGTTTCTTCGATTGACTGTCAGCCGGATGGATGAGGGTACGGTCATCGAGCGCTCCACCGTAATCTGCTCGCAATTGGAAGGTGAGCCGGAGGACCGTTATCACGAGATATTTGCCAGGCAGATTGACACCCCCGAAAAGTTCATGCGGCTTTTGGCCCTGCTCATGGGTTTTGGTTCAGTAAGCTTGGCGGGCAGCGCTTCCGGTACGGGCAGCTGGGGAGGAAGCTGGTCCACGGGCGCCGGCCAGGGCGTCCTGGAACTGCTGGCGCGCGCCCTCTCCGAGAACCCGGACTCCATCGACCATCTGGCTACAATCGTTGAGCATCTGCGTGGGTCGTCCAGTGGGATAGCGATACTCCCGCCCGGTTGGGACGACGTGTGGATCCCAGCCCTGGAGGCACGGCGCGCAATGCAGGAGACCTACTCATGACACAGGGGAACAAAGCGGGTACAGGGGCGTCGCTTAGCGCTTTTCAACGAGCAACAGCGGATTACGCATTCCAGCGCCTGTACGGAGACTCCGATTCGACCCGGCGCTTCCTCGTGGCCGATGAGACGGGATTGGGCAAGACGCACGTTGCCAAGGAAGTCATCGCCCAAACCATCGAACACCTGCAGGGACCCGACCATGTGAACCGCATCGACATCGTGTACGTGTGCTCCAACGCGGATATCGCCGCTCAGAACATCCGCAAGCTCAACATCACCGGTTCGAATAGCCCAAGCTTTGCGACCCGGTTGAGCCTGCTGATCACGATGCCCGAGATGCTCAAGCCCACGGGTGATGGCGGGAGCAAACCGATCACATTTGTGGCGTTTACGCCGGGCACGTCCTTCCAACTGGGGCACCAGATGGGGAGAAAGGAGGAGCGCGCCGTGCTCTACGTGCTGCTGCGCGATCACCTGGGATTGCGGGGCGCGCGAGCCACGGCCGCGCTGCGGATCTTCCAGGGGGGCGTGAGCACATGGCAGAAATTCCGCGACCAGTGCGTCGCTGCTGTTGACGCAGACAACCTTGAGCCTGAAATTCGACAGACGTTCCTCAGGGAATTTGACCAAAGTCAGGAACGCGCGTCTCTGGTTTCGTTGATCGATGGGGTCGCCGGGCGCAGCTCATTGAACGATAGCCAGCAGCACGCGGCGCGGATAGTCGTCGGTGAACTGCGCAGGATGCTTTCACGGTCAGCGTTGCACGCGCTTGAGCCGGACCTGGTGATCCTCGACGAGTTTCAACGTTTCCGGGACCTGCTCGATGTCAAAACCGGTGGCGATGCGGCCGAGTTGGCTGACGATCTTTTCAATCATCCTGACGCCCATGTTCTGCTGCTTTCAGCCACTCCGTACAAGCCGTTCACGTATGCGGAGGAAACCGGCCATGACGGCGGGCACTACGCGGACTTTCTGAAGACTCTGGATTTCCTCGCCGCCTCGGATTCCGCCGTGGACACAGTGCGCACTGATCTTGACCAACTGCGGCAGGCCGCGCTTTCCGGCGAACCCACCGTCGACGCCCGTGATCGGGTGCAATCTCAACTGAGGAAGTGGATCGCCCGCACGGAGCGGCCATCCGGCAACGACCCCGCGATCACTGTCCACGGGAACCTCAGACAGCACCAAATTAGAGCCGAGGATTTCAACGGCTTCGTCGCACTGCGCAAAGTTGCGGACGCGGTGAGGGCTCCGCTTACCGTCGAGTATTGGAAGTCATCACCATACTTCCTCAATTTCCTCAGAGGATATCGCGTCGGTGAGAATTTGCGTGTAAACATGAAGGATCCGGATCGCCGGACTGAGTTGATGCCGCTGTTCCACGGAGCGCAGCGGATCTCTAAATCCGATGTTGAGCAGTTCCAGCCGCTCGAATGGGGCAATGCCCGGATGCGCGCCTTGGCCGCCGAGACCCTTGATCAGGGTTGGTGGCGTTTGCTGTGGATGCCTCCGTCCCTTCCCTATCACGCGCTGGCCGGCCCGTACGCGTCCATCGACCCAGCCGCTATCACCAAGAGTCTCATCTTCTCCAGTTGGGTGGCTGCGCCGTCGGCCATCGCCTCGCTTCTGAGCTACGAGATTGAACGGCAGATCTTCACGCAAGCCGGGCATACCGTGAATACGGCTGCTGACCGAGCTTCCATATCGAGCCGTCTCGATTATCGGATGACGAGCAATCGCCCATCCTCGATGTCAGCGCTCGGGCTGTTCTGGCCACAGCCGACGCTGGCATCACAGACTGATCCGTTTGATGCCGCCCGCGAACACCGAGGCGACCCGAAACTGTCCGGTGTGGATCGTCTACTCGAGTGGGCGAAAGAGCGCGTGGATAACTTGGTAGGGCCAAACGGCGACACCAGGTCCACCAACAGCGCGGCGTGGTACTGGTTCGCATCCGTGCGGGGCGAGCGGAACAGCGCTCTTGCGTCTGAACTTGTCAGCGTGCCCCGCGGTACCGTGGTCGATGCATTGGCAGGCATTTCGGACGATCACGATGCAGACGATAGACGCCGCGCGCTGGACGCCCACGTCGGCCAGATGATTGCCGCTTTGGAAGACTGGACGCCGGGCACGGAACGTCCAGCGGATTTGCAGGAGACAATCGCTCTCCTGGGCCTGGGTGCCCCCGGCAACATCGCGTGGAGGGCATTGAACCGGTTGAGGCGGGCCGATGGCCAGGTAACCGAGTTTGGCAGGTGGCGAGCTGCCGCCATCCTGGCATCCAGCCTGCGCACTCTGTTTGTCCGTCCCGAGGCAGTGCTGCTCCTGGACGGCATCTACGGTGGGTCGGGCCAAGACGCGGAGGGCACCGGCGCCTACTGGCGGAAAGTGGCTCGGTATTGCATTGATGGCGGGCTCCAGGCCGTTCTCGACGAGTATATTCACCATCTTGCCGGAGACTCGGGGTCCACGACGACGACTGATGAGGGGCTGATCTCTCTTGCGTTGACCGCACGGCGGGCCATCGCGTTGAGGGAGTCGGTGTACCGAGCCACTGACATCGACCACTTCGACGACCAGGGGATCGCGTTCCCCAGCCGGTACGCCCTGCGGTTCGGCAGCACGCAACGCAGCCACGAGGAAGCCAGACTTCCCGAGGTCAGGGCGGCGTTCAATTCGCCGTTCTGGCCGTTCGTTCTGGCGACGACTTCCATCGGGCAGGAGGGCGTCGATTTTCACTGGTGGTGCCACTCCATCGTGCACTGGAACCTTCCCGGCAACCCCGTTGATTTCGAGCAGCGCGAGGGCAGGGTGGACCGCTACAAGGGGCACGCGATCCGCAAGAACGTGGCGGCCGCCCACCGGTCGGCGGCATTGGAGAACGGCGTTACGGACCCCTGGGGCGCAGCTTTCGAGGCCGCAACAGTGGAAGGCGATCACGCCGTGGGTGGCCTTTCACCCTTCTGGATCTATCCAGGAGATGCTCGAATACAACGCAGAATCATGACCCTTCCGCTGAGCCGCGACCAGGACCGATGGGATCAGTTGCAGGAATCGCTGGCACTCTACCGGCTCGCGTTTGGTCAGCCGCGACAGGAGGATATGCTGGCCGCACTCCAGCGTCGCGGCATCGCCGGCCAACCGGACCAGATCGCCGACCTCCGCATTGATCTACGCCCGCCTGCCCTGCCGGCGCCTGATCGCCCGAACCAACCCGCTGAACCGGGCGCACCTGGACGACTTCGTGGTGGTTTGGGGTGCGGGCCGATGGTGGTTGACAGGCAAACAGCGGCTGACCGATGATTTCTCTGTCATGTACGACCTGCACAAACTCGGTTGGTACAGCTTTCAGCAACTGTGTCACACCATCGGCGGTGATATTCTCGGCCAGACTTTGGAATCGTTTGCCGATTCCAATGACGGTGGCAGGGACGGCGCGTTCAAAGGGGCATGGAACCCCGATGGTCACGAAGACCTTGAAGGCTCTTTCGTGATCCAGTGCAAGTTCACCGCTAAGGCCGATGGTCGTCTCACGCCGTCTGGCATCTCCGAAGAGGTTGACAAGGCCAAAGCGCTAGTCGAACAGGGCATTTGCGATTCCTACATTCTGATGACCAATGCCACGATCACCGGGGCTTCGCACCAACGAATCATCAAGATGTTCAAGAACGCCGGCGTCAAGCACGTGCGTATATTTGAGGCATCGTGGCTGAATAGGCAAATCATTGAAAACAAACGCCTTCGCATGCTGGTGCCCCGCGTGTATGGGTTGGGAGACCTGAGCGAAATATTAGACGAACGAGCGTACGCCCAAGCGCGAGCGATCCTGGAGACTATGCGCGAGGATATCAGCAAGGTAGTTAGAACCGACGCCTATCGCAGGGCAGCAGCAGCGTTGGACAAAAACGGATTTGTCCTGCTTATCGGTGAACCCGCCGCTGGGAAGACCACAATAGCATCGCTTCTCGCGATGGCAGCTTTGGACAATTGGAACGCCCCTACGCTCGTCTTGCGCGATCCTGCGCAGATGGTCGAACACTGGAACACCAATCAATCGACCCAGTTTTTCTGGATTGACGATGCATTTGGCGTCACTCAGCAAGACGATGCTCTTGTCGACAGTTGGAGTAGGGCTTGGCCGACCGTACGAACGATGGTCCGGCGTGGCGCGAAGATAGTTCTGACCTCTCGCGACTATATATACAATCAAGTCCGCAACAGACTGAAAGAGTCGGCATTTCCGTTATTGAATGAAAGCCAAGTAGTCATCGACGTGCACGAATTGTCTGAAGATGAAGGCCGGCAAATCCTGTACAACCACATCAAGCTTGGAAATCAACCTGCCTCATTTCGGACTGCCATAAAACCCTTCCTTGAGGACATAGCGGTACACGCGCGCTTCGTTCCTGAAACCGCCCGCAGGTTGGGAGATTCATCGTTCACAAAGTCCCTATTACTTCACGAAGCTTCCATCGATCGGTTCGTTGCAAGACGAGAGCAGTTTCTCCAAGAAACGATCAGAGGGCTGGATGCTGATAGTCGCGCGATCTTAGCGTTGATCTTTTTGCGCAGGGGGCGCCTGCAAAGCCCCATAGAATTGCAACCATTGGAACAGCACGCCATCGGCCGCCTCGGCAGTGATTTGGCTGGATGCACCTCTGCAGCCACCTCGCTGGCTGGTAGTTTCGTTCACCGCTCTCACATTGATGGCGAGGCGTTTTGGCAATTCAGGCATCCGACCATCGGCGACGCATACGCGGCGGTTTTGGCTGAGAATCCCGAGCACCTCGCCGTATTCGTAGCAGGCAGTGACCCAGACAAGTTGGTCGCTCAAATCACCTGCGGAGACGTTGGCATTGAAAGGGCTACGATAGTACCAAGGTCCCTGTTTATCGAAGTCATGGGTAAACTAGATGAACTTGACGTGGTCGCCCAGTGCCATCCCGATGAACTCACGCGTTATTCCGCTAAACACGGACTATGGGGGTTTCTTGCAAGACGTTGCTCGGACGAATTCCTCCAGTTGTATTTGGACCAACATCCAGACCTCCTGGACCAAATTTCCGAGCCTGGAAGGTCGCTGGACTATGTGCCGGAGGTTCCTTTAGTTCTGCGCATTCATGAACTTGACCTGTTGCCCGACATAAGTAGAAAACGTTTCCTGGATACGGCAAGTAGGTACCTGCTCAACGCTTGGGACGCGGGTGCCTTGTCGAATCAGAAAATAAGCACTTTGTACCAGCCAGACGAATTCTCTGAGCTAATCCAATCCGTAAGGGATGAGGTTTTGGCCGACCTCGAGGACATCCGGGAAAGCGAGGAAAACAGTTGGGATGAGGATACGCCACCTGACGATTGGATGTATTCTTTGAAAAGCTTCTTCTGGGCGTTGGGGGACTACTTCCAAAATGATCAGGATGTTGTCGACGACATCGAGCAGCAATTATCAATGATTTACAGTTGGATCGATGAACATACTGAAACCCATAGCGAGCGCGAGAATCAACTAATCGGAACCGTAGATATACCAATAACCCTGCAGAGCGAGCGTAGCATCTTCGACGATATCGATGCGGAGTGATCATTGGCCGTCACCGCATCGGACGGTTGTGCGTCCCGGCACATCGGATCCTCTCGTCAAATCCTCACCACCTCAGGCTCGTTGGCACCCCGCTGCGCCGCCGCGTCGATGAACCAATCCACGATCTGCGGGTGGCAGGTGAAGACCAGCACCTGGTTGGTTTCGGAGAGTTCGATGAATGAGCCGGCGGCTTTGGTGCCGCGGGTTGGGTCGAAGTTGACCAGCGCCTCGTCCACGATGACCGGCAGATGTTCCGAGTGCTGGCCCATCTCCAGGATCAGGCCGAACCGCAGGGCCAGGAACAGTTGCTCGCGGGTGCCGCGGCTCAGTTGTTGCGGTGTCCTGACGTTGCCGGCGGCGTCCATCACGTTGATTTCGGAACTGCCCAGCGGGGAAAAGACGGTTTGGTACGCGCCATCGGTGACGGCGTGGAAGAAGCGTTCGGCGTGGCGGATCACGTCCGGCTGCCGTTCCTGCTCGAACTTGCTCTGCGCCTGCCGGATCAGGCTCTCGGCAATCGCGCGCACCGCCCAATCCCGCGCGTGTCCCTGCAACTCCTCGGAGAGCCGGTGCCGCTCCAATCTCAGCCGCGATGAGTCCTCCTCGCTGGCGAGCCCCTCAAGCGTCGTCCGGATGGAGCCGCGTTCGGTGTCAAGTTCAGACCGGAGCGCGTCGATCTCTTCCAGCTCGGTCTCGCACTGCCGGATGCCGTCGCGGATGGACTGGACGTCGGTTTTGGCCAGCGTGTCCCGCAGCGTGTCCAGCGCGTCGCCCGGCCCGCTGATGCGCTGCATCTGTTCCGCGGCGCCGGAGATGGTTGCGGTCAGGCCGGCCCGATCCTGGAAAACTCGGTCTCGCTTGCGGAAGTCGTCCGCGTCCTCAGCCTCACCGGATTTCAGCAGAGCCTTGGTCAGATCGGCGACCTCTTGTCGGCCGTTCTGCCGCGCTTCCAGGTCCTGATGGGCTTCCTCCAATTCCTTCTCAGCGTCAGCGCGCTTTCGCGCTGCCTCGGTTACGTCACGATGCAGGTCGATGATGTCGTCGGCGACGCCGGCGACCCTGGGGTAGTCGCCCCACTCCGCTGCAAATCCGTGGTCTTCCGCCAGCGGACGGGCCATGGCGATGAATTCACCGATGTCCGTCTGGATGGCGGCGATGCGATTTTCCATCTCCACCACTTCGCGGTGATGGGTTCGCGCCAGGTCCACCAGGGTGCGCAGTTCCTGGATGCTGTCGGGCAGAAAGGTGCTCAGCAACCCACGCTGCTCAAGCCACGCCTGCCACGCCTGTTGCTCGGCCTCCAGCGCCGCCTCAGCATCCTGGACGGTCTGGTGCGCTTCATCTCGCCGCTGCGTCTGGCGCTCGGCGCGTTCGGTCGCCTGGGCCAGCGTGGTCTCCAACTGCCGCCACTCCCTGAGTTTCACGTCAGCCGCGTCCAGTCCTTCCTCAGCTTCCAGCAACGTGTTCCCGTCGAGAGCATCGAGGCCCAATGCGTCAGCATCAGATTGGAGATGTGCCCGTATCCCCGCCAACTGCTCATCCGCCTCCCTGATTTGTCCACGCACCCGCGACGACGCCGGTGAAGCCGTGGGCTGTCCGTTTGTGCGGCCCCGCATGAACCAGAACGCCGCGACCGTGGCCAGGACCGCGCCGACGGCGGCCAGGATCGCGCCGGCTCCGAAGGTGGTGGCCGCCGCCAGCCAGAGACCAGCCACCAGTATCACGACGCCCAACACCCCCAGCGCGCCCGCCAGCAGTCGGGAGCGTCCAGCCGGTGACCCTGCCGTGCCGGGTTCGGGCCCGTCGCCGATCTGCGCCTGCAGGTCCCGGCTCCGGTCTTCGGCACGGCCCAATTCGTCCAGTGTGGTTCTGGATTGTCGGATTCGCCGGCGGCGTTCGCGGATGTCGTTTTCGTCCAATGCGGGAGGTGCGGCTGCATCGTGTTCTGCTTGCGCCCGTTGGGTGGCTTCCAATGCGTCCGCCAGCGTCGCCTCATCTTGCGCCAACACGGTCTGCGACCTATCGACGGCGGTCCGAGCGTTCTGGAGTCGTTCGCCGTGGTTGGCGACTTCCTCGCGTACCACCAGCGACAGGTCGAACCGGTCGAGACGCTCCGTGTCCCAGTCGGGCCCGAGGTTCGCCAGCGAGGTTTCCAGCTCAGAGTGCTTGCTGGCGAGTTCGGCGCGTCGCTCGGGCAGGTCCTTCACCGACTGGTCGAACGCGCTGCGAGCACGCTCCAGCGCGCGCACCTCGCTTGACCGCTCCAGGATCGTCAGGTGTTCGATTTCCTCGTCAACGCTGGCCCTGATGCGCTTGACCCGTTCCTCCGCGGCGGACAGTTCCTCGGTGGCGGTTGCGGCCCGGGCTTCCAGCGTTTCCAAGCGGATGACCCCATTCTCCGGGAACGCCTCCACCAACGGGAGTTCTTTCAGACGCTGTTCGGCACTGATCAGCTCGTTCCAATGGTCCCACGCGCGCTCAAGGTTCTCCAGCCGGTCCTGTTCCGACGCGATCTGCAGGCGTCGAGCGACCACATCACCCAGTTCCCGCTCGATCTCGGCCAGTCGGTCTGACTGACGGCGATACTCGGTGGCGTGGCCCGCGATCTGCTGCAGTTCGGAGTTCGTCCGGTCAATCTCGGTCGCGATTTTGGGAATCGATTGGCTGCTGCCGCGCGGAACGAAAATCTCGCGTTTCTGGCGATCCAATGCCGCTAACGCGCCGGGCAGTTTCATCGCCCCGATGCCCGCGCTGTAGATCTGCAGGTTGACGCTGTCGTCGCTGAGCCGGTTCTGATCGTTCAGCTCGTCGAGCGTGAACGCGAAGATGTTCTGGAACACGTTGCGCGAGTGGTTCCCCACCAGCCTCGACAGTTCGCCGTCCGGAAGCGTGTCGCCGATGCCTGTGGTGAGGGATACAGGGCCGTCGCCCCGTCCCTGTGTCCGGTCGATGGTGATGGCTTCCCCCGCATCAGTGGTGATCATCACCCTGCCGCCGTGTCGCCCGCCGGCCAGGGGTGGATACTCGTTGGTCCCGCCGCGCCGGTTAGGGAAGCCGAACAGGATCCGACGAACAAACTCGAGCAGCGTGCTCTTGCCGGCTTCGTTGGGGCCGTAGAAGACCGTTACCGGGCGTTCCAGCGGCCCGACACTGCGGTCGGCGAACCGCCCGAAACCGTCGATATGCAGGCCGGTTATTCTCATCAGTGGTCATCCTCGGCGAGCAGGTTCACGGCCAGCGCCTCCGCCTCGTCCAGCAGCGACGAGATCTCCTCCTCGGTCAAAGCCGCAAGGTGCTGCCTGAATCGCCGGTGCTGGTAGAGTTCAACCAGTCCATCCTGGAGTGTGGCGGGATCCTGCCTGATCTGATCGGCGGTGCGCAGCACCTCGGCCAGGAAGTCCTCTCCGGACCGCAGGGCGTTGCGGTCGATGGTCGCCGCCGTTTCGTCCTGGATGCGTTCGCACCACGAAAACGGCAGCCGGTCAGCCCATCGGTCGTTGACACCAGCCAGAAGATCATCCGCGGCGCTGGGCTGGCGAAGGAACCTGTTAAGTTCGCCCCGGCCGGTAAGCGTGACACGAATCACCACCGACCTGCCATCTGCGCCGTCCAGCAGGTTTTGCATCGCATCGTCGATGGCATCGATCAGGTCCTGCTCGGTGTCCAGTGCGCTGATGTCCATGCTCGCCTGTTCCCAGCGCACGGTATCCGTGGGGCGGAAATCCAGGCTGATGCTTCCGCCGTCCACCTCCACCAGGTAAACGCCCCGCGCTCCCGGCTCGTTGGGGCGCCGGCCCTGGGGGTTGCCGGGATACACCACCGTCGGAGCGCGCTCACGCATGACCTGGCGGGTGTGAACGTGCCCCAACGCCCAGTAGTCGATCCCCGACTGTGCAAGGTCGTCCAGCGAGCAAGGGGCATAAAGCGCGTGGTCGGGATTGCCGCCCACGTTGGCGTGCAGCAGCCCGATGGTAAATGCGCTCTCGTCCACCGGCCCAAGCCGGGCAACGAGATTGTAGTACACATCCCGGGTCGGATAGCTGATGCCGTAAACCAATCCTCGCTCCGGTGCATCCGGGAAGACCGGGACTGTTTCGAATTCAGCCCCGAACCGGTGGCAACCGTCCGGATACGACAGCCGCGCTTCCCAACCATCCAGCGGGTCATGATTGCCGTGGCACACGAACGACCGGATGCCGGCGGAGTCCAGGCTGTGCAGGCCGTCGATGAAAGCCTGTTGGGCGCGAAGACTGCGGTCGGCGCCGTCGTAGATATCGCCAGCGACCAGCAGGGCATCTACGCTTTCGGATATGCAGAGATCGATAATGTTTCGGTAGGAATCGAAGGTGGACGAGTAGAGCGCCCGGGCTACATTCTCGGGCGCGGCTGCCCTGATACCCCTGAACGGGCTGTCCAAATGGAGATCAGCGGCGTGAACAAAGCGGAGAGTCATATCGGAACGCACATCCCATCTTCATCGGGTTTTACCCCAGCGCTCGTGAGGGTCGGCACAATGTACGTTCGCCGCCCTGCAAGGTCAACCGCTGGACGTCACCGCGTGCCTCACAACGTGGTTGATCTGCCATCACCATGGGACGCCATTTGCATCGCGCTGTTCAGCAAGCCTAGACCTAACTTCGCAGCCGACACCACAATGGAACGACCCTGAATCGGGAATGAGATTAATGGTCACCGCAAAGGAGCAGTTCAGGGGGTGCCTGTCCCGTGAACTGCTGGCCTCGATACGGGAGATAGCCCGCGTGGAAGGTCGTGCTTTCGAGCCAACGCTCGAAGATGCGATGCGACTCTACGTTGAATGCTAGACCGTTAACGAGGTACAGACCGACGCGATCGCTCGTTTCCGGACCGGTTTGGAGCGCAACCGTCGCCTGTACGAGTTGCTGGCCCAATGACGCGCCGGTTCATCCCAGCAGATACTGTTTCCGCGATACGCGGGCTTTTTGGGCAGCACTCATCGGGCTGCATCCACGCATCGCAGCTGACCGGACCAATCCAGGATGCGGCGGTCGGCGGTGACCAGTTGGTGCCCGTCCATAGAGGTGGCGACGATGATTCGGTCGGCCGGATCGGCGTGGAAATCGGGAAGTTCGTTGGCGCGGATGCCGATCACGCCGTCCACGGGGATCTCGATCAGGCCCTGGCCGAGGAGCTCGCGACGCCATGCGTTGACGTTTTCTGGAAAGTCCAGACGATCTTTGGCACGCAGCATCGCCACTTCCCAGAACGTCATCGCAGATACGGCGAGATCACCGTCCCGCAGCGCGCTGTCGATGGTTGCTCTGGCGTTGGGTCCCAAGCGGTCGTCACCGGTCCAAAGCCACACCAAGGCATGGGTGTCCGCGATGGTCATGGATCAATCACCCGGTCCGGGTCACACTGGGCTTCCCATTCGACGTCTATGGGCGAGATGATGTCGCCGAGGATTTTCATCCGTCCTCGGCCGGCGCCAAATAAGGTCTTGGGCCGCTCGTGAAAGGCGGTCAGCTTGGCGACGGGCTTGCCGTTTTTGGTGATGACGATCTCGCCGCCGTTCTCGGCTACCTCGTCCATCAGGCCCAGGCACTTGGCCTTGAACTCGGATGCCTTCATCGTCCGGCTCCGGGCGCCGCCGCCGCTGTGGGTGGTCATGGTCGTCGCTCCTGTGGGGCGGGTGTGGCTATCGCTACTCCATTATACAGTGGTCGTAGTCATGACAATGGTCACCAACTTCCGGCCAGGATCGGGTTGTCAACGTGACCATATCTCCGTGACCGACACGAGGCATATGTTGGGACGGGTTGTGCAGATCAGCTATATGATGGACGGCGCTCCCCTCACGGTTCGGCGTCAACGAGATGTGCCGACTTGCGCCCCATGCGCGTGATACAAATGATGGCCGAGGGTGTTCCCATGAATAACCCAATGAAAGGCAAAATCTATCTCATAACCGGCGGCAGCGATGGCATCGGCTACGCGGCGTCCCGCGAACTGGCGCGTATGGGCGCCAGGGTGGTCATCTTGGGCCGCAACTTCGCCAAGACCGAAGCCGCCGTGCAGCAGATCATCGCCGATACGGGCAACCCGGCCGTTGAGCATCCGTTGGCCGACCTTTCGTCCCAGTGCGAGGTGCGTTGCGTCGCCGCCGAAGCGATGGCACTGGTACCCCATCGGGATCTGCTGCTCAACAATGTCGGAGCCATCTTCCTGTCCGACCGGCGCAGTGCCGACGGTATCGAGATGACCTTCGCACTGAACCACCTGAGCTACTTTTTGCTGACCCGCCTGCTGCTGGAACATCCGCGGAAAGCGCCACGGGCCCGGATCATCAACATATCCTCCTGTGCCCATGAGTCGCCGGGCAAGTTCCGGCTGGAATACCTGCCCAAGCCTTCAGGTAATGGAGGATATCCAGCCTACAAACTCTCCAAGCTCTGCAACATCCTGTTCACCTACGAGCTGGCGCGGCGCCTGGAGGGCGAGAATATCATGGCAAATGCTCTGCATCCCGGCCAGGCGCGGACCAACATCGCCCGAAACAATGGGTTGCTGGGTCGCGTGGTCAACCGCTTCATTGGAGTTTGCGGCATTGCCCCTGAAAAGGGAGCGGAGACTCCGGTGTACCTCGCCGTATCGCCCGAGGTGGAGGGTGTGACCGTCAAGTATTTCGTGGACTGCCGCCCAGTGCCGTCTTCCAGCATCAGCTACGATCCAGAACTGGCTGCCAGGCTGTGGGATACGAGCGCGTCCCTCACCGCCGCTGGTGATCCGCCAGCCCGCTGAGCGGTTAGGTTTGGGCCTGACCCGCTGACGACGCGCCCGGGCCAGAGAACCGACTTTCCTGCCAGATCATTCGGTCCCCCGCCACACTGACCCGACGCCCTAGGCTTGACCTGTATTGTGGATGACGCCTGAGCCCTCCGGCCATTTCCTGTCGTTAGCGGTCAAGAAGGCCCACTGGCTCATGCGTACCCGGTTTCACTCGAAGTGTCATTGCGAGCGAAGCGCGGCAATCTCGGCAGGGAGACAGACCCGGAAACCGTAACGAGATCGCCACGTCGCTGCGCTCCTCGCGATGACGAACTGGGTACGTGTGAGGGCCCACTGGTGGCGCCCGAGCGGGCAGGCGGCGGAGCTTGTCGTGCCGTCAGATCGTCCCGGGGTTACTGCGGCTGCAGATCTCGCGACTGGAACTGGAACCACCGGACGTATCCGTCGTCTACCAACTGCTTACGGTGTGGTCGTTCTCGAGGCTTGCGACTACGGGCACGGCGGTCATGCCCGTGAACCGCCCAATGAGTTCGGCGTTCCGGACAGCACGCTGGGTATCGCGTTCGTCGGCAGTGTAGGATGCCTTGACCGCCATGAACAGTTGGTTGCCGTCCTGGTCTTGAACCTTCGCGACCAGGTCGGTCACGTAGAAGCTGCGCCGGACGCCGGCGGGAATGTCATTGGCCGTGGACCCGCGCGGCATGTCTCGCACGTCGTTACCGTTGAGTTGCTGGGTGATTTCGTAGCCCAACTGCTCGGCGATATCGTCGGCCATCTCGCGTGCGATGCAGCCGGCCACGTGGCCCTTGAGGTCGCCCAGGTCGTCGGTGATGCGCTGCAGACGACGGTCCACGCTGGCATTGGTCTCCGCCTGCCGCGCGTTGAACTGCTCCTGCCGCTCGATGAAGCCCGTCACGTAGGTGGCGAATTGGGCGAAGCTCTCGGGCAACCGCACCAGTTTTGCGGGGAGGACCAGGCTGCGGACTTGAGAGAGGAATGCCGGGTCGTCCTGCAGCGTCTGGAGCAGGCGTGCTTTATCCTGTTGGCTCATCGTCATGGTTCTGCTCCGCTCACGGCTTTGATTTTATTACTCTGCCCGACCGAGCACGGAGAACGAAGGAGCGACGTCATGCTGCTGTTCATAAGTCCGTGGTCCGCACGACAGCACCTTCCCCGGCATCACCGCAACCAACCGCTACCACATGAAATCCACTTTCTACGCCGCGCACCTCCTGGAGTTCATCGCCAGGGTCGAAGCCCAACAGACTTCAGCCCCGGCCTGACCGTACCCATTGCAGACCAAAACAGAGGAACAGGATGGGAACCTTCAGACTCCTACACTGGCGATGACGGCCAGTCCCACATCGAGACTATCGACCTGGACCAGGCGCTCGATTGGAAGAGTGCCCGGGATGTCACCACCGTCAGCTTCGGCGAATCTCCCTCCGGTCGCTTCTCCGACTGGCACACGACATCGCCAGCTTGTCACAGTCCTGTATCAGTCTTGAGAGCGCATTCCAGCAGGACTCGCCCCCAAAGCCGCGCAGAGCCTCGATATGAGGCCTGGCGAAGCCTGACAGCCCACCGCAATAGTCCACAGTTGCTGGGTACTATCTCGAACCTCGTCGTAAGATTCTTCGACGGAATCGTGTGCCGCAGCCCCGCGCATTTTCCAAGACTGGCGCAAGGTGGTGGCGCAGTTGGCCAATGAACTAAAGTCCACGTACGGGAAGGCAAGTTTTAACGCCGTTGCTAGTTCAGCATAGTCTCCATCCTGCTGAGATGGTAGGCTGCTCAGGATGTCAGCCCAGATGCTGAGTTGCAAATGGTCGATTTCTTCCAAAGTCACAGAGCGGCGGCGGTTCTTTCGACCTGGAATGGATATTTTCAGATCTGGCGAGCGTTCTGTCAGCTTGTCTCTGACCAACCCTTTGAACACCGCTTCGATCGCTTTTACGGTCGCGACGCGCGCGTCGTCGGGCCGCCCCTGTCGGCTGGCCAGCCAAGCTCCAATCATATGCTCTATGCAGGAAACAGGGAAAACGTTCAGCATCTCCTTCCCTACGGCATCTGCGATGGCATCCCTGGCGGCATCCTCGGTGGGTATGGCGTCCCTCAGGTCCGACAAGCGATGGTTTGATTCCTCCTGAAACCGCAATGCGCGTAGTGCGCTCGCGGAGGCTATCTGTTGGAGGTCATCCAGTTGTGCGCTAATCGTCTCAAAGGTGGGACTGCCCGTGTCGCCGACCGCCTCAATGTGAGCATCGCAGTATCCGACCCGCATCGCCCAGTACAAGTCGCTCTCAGGGCTCAAGTGTGCCGGTTGCCTGGAGTTCCACGGTCGTGAACTCTTGTACTCGAGATCTGCTGTTTCGTAGAGGGACATGCAGGTCTCCCTATGATCCGACCAGTTGCCCGTCGGTTCCGCCAATAGCGTCACTGCCGGCCACCCCTGCACCCAATCCGAACCGGTCAACTCGTGCCGGAGCGCGTGGTTCAGGTGAGGATGATTGATGTGTAACCAGCCGACTATCTTGCCATAGAACCAGGCCCAGAACTCTCGGGTGTCTCTAGGGCAGTCGGACAAGGACTCGCGGTACTCGTCATCCACTTGATCGGCGTCCAAGATGAACGAATGCACGGTATCCAGCAGCCGGCGGACCGCGGAGACTGGGGCGCTTGCCGTCAATTGCAGGGTCCACCGGGCCAGGTATGCCTCGGACATGGCGTTTCGATCAGTAGACGTGCTCAACGACCCGGTCATCCGCAACATTTGGAGAGCGCGCTCGTAGTCCCCGAAACCCTCGTAGAGTCGTTGAAGCAGAGGCCGGACCCTCCTGGCTCCGTACCACTCAATGTCAGCGGATAGGCGGCATTGCGTCTGTGGCGGCAGGAGGTCATACGCTTCTTCCAGATACCGCAAAGCCATGGCGGGTTCATCGACCTGCATCAGCAGGCCGGCCGCCACCCGAGCGTGAAAATAACGGCTGATCTGAGGGTTGAAAGGAATGGTCTGGTAAGGGTCATCGTCATCGTTTGGCAAGACCGGCGGCGTGTTTGCAGTGTCCCAAACCGCCTGCAGCACGGGGTCATACGCTTCATTAGACCAGTCAATGCCTGATGGCTCATACTCTGCCTGATCGAGCCCAATGTGCACGCAGAGCGCCATGAGAACGTCCCATTCCGTATCTCCCATTTGCAGGATTTGCAGGCAGCGCGTTTCCGACGATAGGGGCTCAGAACGGTCGTCGTCTACTCTTGCCATTCGCAGACTATGTGTGGCGGTGCGCTCTCGGCGCGCCAGGCGTCTGTCGTCAGTCAATACAACCTCTCCAGCAATGGATGCCGGTGGTGGGCAAGCTCTTGGGGATCATACCGCACACTCGCTGGGGTACGATCGGTGATTTGTGCCAGCGCAGGCGATCACGGAGCCCCGAGGTCTTGGCCCGGCCAGGAATACTGTCCCACAGACCGATGATGTTGGTGGCAGGCCAAAGCGGTGCGATTGACGATGTCACCCAATCGGCGGCGCTTGGTTCAGCCCGGCAATGCGTTCGCACCACTGCGCCGCGCCCAGAACCCGGCCTTCCTGCGCCCACGGCCCGCCGAACTGCACCGCCATGGGCATCCCCAGTTCGCTCAGGCCCGTCGATACCACTACCGTGGGCAACCCCGCCGCCGTCCATGGAACCTGGAACGCCGCATCGCCGGTGGTGTTCAGGCCACGGGGAGCCGGCGCGGGTGCCGCCGGCGTCATCACCACATCAACCCTGGCAACCATCTCGATCAGGTCAGCCCGGAACTGTCGCCGCAGCCGCTGGGCCTTCAGGTAGGCCGATGTCGGCATGATCATGCCCATTTCCATGCTGGCGCGGATGCTCGGTCCATAGTCGCCGGAGCGATCACGGTGATTGACCTCATGGACTGCTGCGCACTCGACACTCGACACGATGCTCCGGAGGCTATGCACCACGGCGAAGCTGTCGGGCAATGGTATCTCCTCGACCTCGGCGCCTGCTTCCGCCAGTTGGTTGGCGATGGCCTCGGTGTGCGCCCACATCTCCGGCGTGGCATAGTCCTGGTAGTATTGCCGCACCAGCCCAATGCGCTGGGGCCGGTCGTGCTCGGCCATCTGCGCGCTGAAGTCGGGCACCGATTCTCGCAGGCCGCCAGGGTCATTGTCGTCCGCGCCGCTGAGGACGGTCAGCATCAGAGCGGCGTCGGCCACCGTACGGGTCAGGATGCCCACGTGGTCCAGCGACCAGCTCAACGGGGCCACCCCGTACCGTGAGATGCGCCCGTAGGTGGCCTTTACGCCGACGATGCCGTTGTAGCCTGCCGGCCGGCAGGTGGATCCGGCGGTCTGCGAGCCCAACGCCGCCGGAACCATCCGCGCCGCCACCGCCGCGGACGACCCGCTGCTGGAGCCGCCGGGCGTGTGCTCCAGGTTCCACGGGTTGCGCGTCGGCGAAGGGTCGCCCGAGGCAAACTCGGTGGTGACCGTCTTGCCCAGGATGATGCCACCGGCCGCCTTGATCTTGGTCACCGATGTCGCGTCGAAGTCGGGCACAAAGTCGGCGTTCACTTTGGATCCGCAGGCGGTGAGCATGCCCTCGGTGTAGAAGATGTCCTTCAGGCCCACCGGCACGCTGTGAATCGGCCCCAGCGGGTCGCCCCGTTGGACTTCCACTTCCCGTTGCCGCGCCGCCGACATTACGGCGTCCCGGTCAATGGTGACCCAGGCCCGCAGGTCGCCGTCCAGCGCGTCGATGCGCGCCAGCAGCGACTCCGCCAGCGACACCGGCGACAGGGTTCCTTCGCGAATCTGCGCGGCGGCTTCTGCCACCGAAAGCTCGTGGAGTTCAGGCATGTCTCAACCTCGTGGGCGGCGGCACTGGACGAATTGGGCGACCGCTTTCCGGCGCATATCTTGGTATTTCCGCCCCATGATATTGCTCTGGGTGATGTCGGCGAAATCTCACCATGGGAGGTGACGAGCCGCAAGATACTCTGCTGGCGATTGGCCGTCCAGAGCCGGTCACGGCTCACGCGTACTCGTTTTCCATCGAACTATCATCCTGGGTGAAGCGCCGCAATCGCGTTATTGTTGCGGGCCGTGTTTCGGTTGCCGTGAACGACACGGCGCAGCGTTCCACGCGATAGCGAAATGGGAGCGTGTGAGGTCTGCTGCCCTTAGGTGCTTTTGGTGGGGCGCCCGGTCAGGGTGTGAGGGATGCCATCAGATATGTAGGTCTGTCGGTTTCCAGCAGATTGGACGGATCGGCAATCGCGACCCCGGTTCCCATCAGTACCGACGCGATCCCCACGTGATTGGCTCCTCTGATGTCCGTGCCCGGCGTATCTCCGATCATCACCACGTCTCGAGTCCCAGACCGGCGGAACGCCTCTTCGAACATGGCGGGATGCGGCTTGCCCAACCGAGTGAACACCAGGTCGTGCCGGGCGGGATACCGGAGCGCCATGGCGGACTCGAACATCAACGCCACAGCGCCGCTGGCGAAGCCGAAGCCCTCTCCTTCCGGATATATCACGTCTGGGTTCGGTAGCAGGAGATGGGGTTTCTCTCCTCGGTCCAGCTTCCGAAACAAATTCGTCAGAACCGTCCCCGTCGCCTCCAGAAACGGAAAGCCCAATTGGTCGCCGATCACCAGCACGTCAAAATCGTCCTCAAACGAAACCACCTCCCCGCCGGCAGCTCGCACGTATTCGGCGCTGTCTTCCGTTCCCAACACCACGCATCTCGAACCAGTGATGCCAAGCTCTGAGAAATGGGCACTCAGAAGGGACCCTGCGGTTATGATGCGATCGGCATCTATGTCCAACCCCAGTTCCCGGTACCGTGCAGCGCGGGTCCCAGGAAGCGCGGAGGCGTCGTTGGTCAAGACGAAATAGGGCTTGTTCAGCGAATTGAGCCGGTCAATCGCTTCCGGAGCCCCCGGAACTACACCGGGCCACCGTGCCAGGACACCGTCGGAATCGAACAGGAGCACCTCGAACTTGCCGATCAATTCATCCAGCGTGGTCGTTTGGGCCATGGTTAGTTCACCTTCGGTTCGTGTCGTCCTGACAAACCTGTCCCGGAATCCGGTAAGAGTGGGAACAGCAATCCATACCGTGCGGGGGGACGCTCGACCGCCCGTTCCATCTCAGGTTGACCCCACTCGAATATTGAAGTCAATAGCGCTGGAACGAGCGGATAAAAGATGCGCACCGGATGCGGCGGCTGTGGTTTCGGCCGCGGTGGGGCAGTAGGGCCGAGGCCAGTCTCGTTCACATGGACGGTAACTGATCAGACTGATGATGGTACATGGGCCATGTCCGGGACTGGTCGGGCTGGCGTGGTAAGTGGTACAACCGCTGGGAGCAGATCCCGCGCATCCCCCGGGTACATGCTTGCATCAGGCACTTGGGCGAGGTCAACAAAGATGGAATACCGCAAACTTGGCAACCTGGACGTTTCTGTCATCGGCCTGGGCACCCTGCGAACCTTCGATGTTGCTGACCACGATGAGATCGCCGTCCGGAGACAGATCGTGGACAACTGCCTGAACAGCGACGTGAACCTGATCGACACCGCCGCCTGGTACGGCAACGCGGAGCAAGTTGTTGGCGAGATCACTGAGGACCGCAGGGACCGGTTCCACATTGCCACCAAGGTGCGCACCGAGGGGAAGGCAGCCGGCGAAGCCCAAATCGCCCGTTCCTTCGAACTGCTGCAGACCGACTACATCGACCTCTTCCAGGTCCACAACATGATCGACTGGCAGACCCACCTCCCCACACTGGAGCGACTCAAGGGAGAGGGCAAGATCGGCATGCTGGGCGTGTCTGCGATGGTGCCTGAAGCCTACCCCACCATCATGGACCTGATGCGCCAAGGCCGTGTGGATACGGTTCAGATCCCCTACAACGTGATGAACCGGAACGTTGCGGACGAACTGCTGCCCCTGGCCGAGGAACTGGGCACGGGCGTCCTGGTGATGGAGCCGTTGCAGAAGGGCCGCTACGTCCTGGAGTTGAAGCGGCAGCCCGACCTCACGCCGCTGCGGGACTACGGCATCAACACCTGGGCGCAGGCCCTGCTGGCCTGGGTAATATCCGACCGACGGGTGAGTTCGGCGATACCCACCACCTCCCGCCCGGAGCGCATCCGGGAAAACGCGCAGGCCGCCGAAGCAGCCGGGTTGCCCCAGCAGTTCCGGGACTACATCCGTTCCGAGGCGGAGCGGTGTTTGTGAGTGGCAGTCGGCAGACTAAATCGAACGGCGGGGTCGGTGCCTGACCTGACCCCCTTTCGCCGCGTTGCCCGGAGAGATTCCCGAGGGAACGGCCGGGATCGATGAAACTCCGACAAGGCTTTCGAGTGGCAGGTGCACACCGGATGCCGCAGTTCCCGAAGAGCTTGGTTGCCAGCAGATCCCGAATCCAGCGATACGACGTGGTGTTGCCGGTCAGGTGAGGGCGGGCGGGGCCAGCAAAGATGTTTGCCAGGCCGTGGTGATGGTCGGAATAAACTATGCGGCCTGTGTCTGACACACCAAGGGATGTTTACGGCCCGTGGTAGCGGCGTCGGAAGCCATCATCAGCCCAAATCGCCGGCGGATACCATCAGGGGCCCAGCCTGGGCGCTGATCAGCCAGGCGCGGGACGTCATAGTAGACAGGTCAAAGGCCGAGGGTGGCGTCAGGAAGGCAGTGGCAGGGGGCGCAGTCTCGACAAGGCAGACCTGAACTGGGTTTGCTAGAGCCAGTCCTTGGGAAATACCGGGTGAGGCGACGAGCCTTGCGAGTGAGCCGTTCGCTCCGGGAGAAGAAGCGTCGCCGGAGGGTCTCGGTGGTGATTACCGGCTCGCACAGGCCGATGCGCCCGGTCCAGCGAGCCAGCAACTGTCTTTGCAGCGGGGCAGTCAGAGGAGGTGAACCGGCTAAACTAATCGACGGCAATTCGGCAAATCTGGTTGACGCGGGACACCCTCAAATCCAAGCCATGGCCGACAGCGCGCCTATCTCCACAAACGTGGACGCGAGCCGGTATTTTCGTCACGACCGGATCTGAACTGCCGCCAAATCTCGGCGTGATCGACGATGTCTTACCTCGGCATTTTCGCACCGAGAGTTTCGGTCTGCTCAACCCACTGGGAACTTTCAGATGGCGAGCTTGGGAGCTAATCAGCCAGGGACCGGGAGAACTGCGCCACCGCCTCCAAGGTTCGCTCCAGAGATCCTTCCCCGTTGTCGCCGGCCGCCACAGGGGAAATCATGAGCTCCGAGGCGCCCATGTCCAGCATCCCCTGCAAACCCTCCGATACCTGGGCTTCATTTCCGCACAACGCCACCGCGTCTACCATCCCGTCGCTCCACGAACCCTCCGACACTTCAGGGAACCCTGCCCCGATGAACATGTTGACGTAGAACGGCACGCGGGCGAACCCCCGAAACTGTCGGGCCACGGCTTGGCGCGCCTCTTCCACGTCGTCGTGAACGCAGACCGGCACATGCGCCACCAGGGGAGGGGTATCCCTTCCGGCACGCTCGGCTCCCCGCTGCATGGCGGGCAATGCCACGTCCCGAAGGTACGGACGCGGGCAGACCCAGCTGATGGCTCCGTCCGTCTCAGCGCCGCAGATCTCATAGGCCCTAGGCCCAAGTGCGGCCGCCATCACCGGTACATCCACGGGGTCAGGAATGGTGCTCCGGGCCTGGTAATAGCGTCCGGAGTGCTCAACCGCGCCCTCCTGGAGCAGAGACTTGAGAATGCGAATGTACTCACGGAGATGCGCCAGCGGCGCTCTGAAGTTGGCCCCAACCATCTGCTCCATGCCGGACTGGCCGCTGGTGCCCAACCCCAGCCGGAACCGCTGTGGGGCGAATTGGGCCAAGGTCAACACCTGCTGCGCTACTGCGACTGGGTGACGGGGGAATGTCTGCGTGATCGCAGTTCCCATGAGGATGTCCTCGGTCCGGTGGGCAGCGGCGGCGAACACGCTGAGCGCGTCCCCTCCTCCTGCGCTTCCACTGGTCATCCAGGCGGCGCCAACACCCCTCCTTTCCAGGTCTTCCACAGTTGCCAGAGCTGCGTTGCTGTCTCCGGCCGATACCACTACACCAATCCGTTGACGCGTCATATCTGTTCCCCTGAGTTCGTTTGATCTGAAAGCCGTGTCGTGCGGAGCGCTGGAAACCGCTGCTCCGTGTCGCGGAGTTTAGAAAGAGTGCCATCGCTCGTCAACCGAAGCGACGAAATGCGTCCCTACGCAGCGATGGACGCGCACTCTTGCTTTCCCCCGATTGACAGTTCAAACGCACCGCGGCCGCGTTCCCGCATTGTCCTCAGTGCCTTGCCGTCAGCCAGCTGGTGCCGTGCAGCGGGCAACCACGAGATGCACGAGCGGCAAATTCGGTCCCACCCACGATTTTCAGGCTGGGACTCAAGCAAAATACGCGGCGCAGCAACGGATGGGCAGTTGAACTGGCTTATTTCCCAATTTCCACAATTTCGGGAACTACCTCAGGCGGTGTACGCCAGCTCTCCTTGTCCAGCACGTGGTGGGCGCAGCTCAAGCTCGCCTGGTCGAACAAGCCCAGCCCGGATATTGCGCTGCCTCCAGCCATGGCTGAAGCCAGTTCTGCGCCGCCATCCGTCTCCTCAAGAATGCAGCGCATCCTGGCTTCCACATCCGATGTGACCCCCATGCCCGCCAACTCACCGGCTGTCGAGCATTCTATTGCCATCAGGACTGCGCTCATCAGTATCGCCAATATCGCCTCCATTTGCTCGGCGTCCGTATCTTTTTCGCGCAATATATCCGGAAACACATGCCGCAATGAGCTGGCGCTCAAGCAATGAATGGTAAGGTCGCTGGACGCCTCCAACCGCTCAACATCCAGCATGAACACGAGAGACTTCAGGCTTTCATTTGACAGGCAGTTCCGTATCCCCCACACCTCATCCGGTTTGAACGGTCCAGAGTCCCACACGAGGTTCCTGTCTACGATGTCGAATGGGCGAAGGCACTCGACCTCCTCTGGGGAGAGGTGCAACACGAGATCATCGAGCGTTGCCGTTGTTGGCCTCTGCTCTTGGGCCAATGGCGAGGGAGGCGGTTTGGCTTGGAGGGTGGGGAGTGGACCGGTTGTGGGCGCCGGCTGCGGCGTGACAATTCGCGTAGGGCCCGGGTCCGCGCGAGGCGGCCGGGTCGGCGTCTCGGTTGTGGTGAGAGCGGGCGAGAAAGGTGTCGGCGAAGTGATCTGAGTTGGATCAGTGGGCGCAACGGCCTGCTCAGCGGTGGGTACAGGATCACCTGAGCAAGCTGCCAGTACAGCCGCGGATGCCAATAGCAAGAATAGACAGGGAACCTTCATATCGCCTGCCCCGCTGACCGAACTACTCGTATCGGCCGAGCAACGCTTACTGGGCGGGCAAGCCGACATTCGATGGCTCGGAAACTGCCTCGGTATCCTTTGGCGGGAGTAGGGGCGCTTGCGAATCGCCGACTCAATTCTCTTTCGACTTTCAGGATGGTCAGGGGAAACTCTACAGGTGGATCCCAGAGTACACCGACATAGTCGTCGCCTTTCGCAACGGGCAGACCGGACGACTGAGCGGCTCAGCGCCAGGCCAACGGCACGGATGGGCGAATCGCAACCTGACCGCTCTACCGACGATGGTCGTCGCCTTGACACCTTTTGAGCTATGCCACCCAGGTAAACCGACTACCGGATCTGTCGACGAGGATCTGGCATGCGCGTGGAGCTCATGAATGCAGACAACGTCTTGGACATTGATCGTCGGCGGTTCTGCCCAAAACCCTTCTGGCAGCCTTCTCCCTGAAGAGTTGGATCTCACGCCGCGATCGTAAACGACTAATGAAGTCAGCCCTCGCTGTCCAAAAACACCAGGCTGAGTACCAAACCGCCGGCCAACAGTCCTACATAAACCACGGCTGACACCACCAGGATCGTCATCGTAGCCGTTTTGCTTTGATTTCTCGGGAAGGAACCGCCCGTCATCAAAATAATCGGAGCGAACAGTCCGAAGAGAAACGCCGCGAATAGTTCTCCTACGAGGGACTTTTTGGTGTTCTGGGCTTCGATATCTTCTGGCTGGCGCACAGCAATCGCCTCTGAATGGAGGCCGTAGAATGTCTGGCCGCCGGGAAAACGCCCCGACAATTGTACTTCGGGACGGGAGTATACACGGAAGGAACTCAAGCAGCTTCAACTCCGATGGCTGAATCCCAAGACCCGTTGCTCCAGAGTGCATAGGACCGGGGGTCTGCTCCTGACCCGGAGGGACTTCATTCTTAATTGAAGAGCCTCCAAGGGATGCTAGATCTGCAACGGTTGCTAACATGTATGACGACCAGCGCGGGCACTCCCTGGGTTCATGGACCATCATCCCAAGAAGTGGCCGAAAATCGGTGGTCCGCCCGCAACCTCGGCTGCCGACCTGGGGCCTGCGCGTCCAACGAGTGCCGTTTTCTTTGTCCCGTGCCGAACCGTTCGGGTTCACCCACCGCCTGTCTGATGCAACCGCCTGGCACGCGCCTCTTCTTCGGCGATGCGCCAACATGGTGCGGCAAGCATCCCAGGTGTGGTTTCCACCTTCCCCGCGCCAAGCAGGTTGTCCAGTACCCGTCCCGCAACCGCTCCACCGACCGTCGGACCGAGCCAGCGTGTGAGTCCGCTACGTTGGGCCATTTCCGACGCGGACAACCACCCGTGCTGCTGATACCTTGCACGCTCCTCCAACAACACCGTCAGGCAACTTTCCTCGAGGAGCGAGACCGCGCTAACCGTGGCATTTGATGCCGAGGAGTGCATGGACATAGCGCCGGTCCGTGTCCGCGATTCAGCCAGGTGAGAGCACATCTCAGGTCAGCCGGTTTTCGCGATGCCGGTCGCATGCAGGTGGTCGTGGCCAGATCGGGTTTTTTGGTCAGAGGAGGGCAATAGCCCCTTTGCCAGGCCATGGTTTCCGCGACCGATTTGAGGTTGCCCTCGGTATCTATTCGCCAGGTCGTCAAGGCAAATCCATGCGCTGGCAGTTCGGGTCGAACCGTTGCCGCGGTGTTGCTCCGCCCGAAACGTCTGATGGGCGAGTACTACGGCCGGAACCTTATCGCACCTGGCGAGACCTGAAAGGCGATTCGGAGTTTTCCGGCCTGACTGTCCGTCACAAACCTGATCGGTTGTATTCATCTTCTCTCTGTACATCCGGGTCCTTTGGGCCACCCATTATGGTCGATGGCTGAGGACCCGGTTTTTGTTCCCGATGCTCGGCTACGGTGTTGTATTCGCGATCCCGGCGGTCTCATGGCTCCCGGAACTCGCCGTGAACGGAGTTGATCCGGAGCCTACAACGAGGCCAAAAAGCATCGGAACCCACGCCGTGGCAACGTTCCCAACGGAATCTGCACGGATGATGACAAGACTGTGAATAAACGCACAAGTTGAGATTGTACCGTGCGCAAAACGCCAATTGATACCGGTTTATGGCAGTACATATGTACCTTGACGGTATCAATACAACGATTAAATTACCAAACAGGAGTACCCCACAATTGAGGTTCAAAATGCTTAGCAGGGCACCGATAAATGTCGCGACTCTGCATTCCCATTTCAATCAAATCGACCCGGATGAGTTGCGGTACGGCGCCCGCATCGGTATCTGGGTGCGGTGGCTTGTGCTCATCACCTGCTTCCTAATGAACAACTACCGGGTGGATTACGGGGCAAACGCATACTGGCTGCTCACCGTGTACGCCGTGGTCCCGATGTTCATCAACGGTTACGCCCACTACCGGCTGCACACCAACCGCAGCCTGACACCCACCTGGCTGCTGGCGCTGCACGGTACCGACCTTTTGGCGGTCGGTGTCGGCATATTGGTCACCGGCGGTTTTCACAGCTCTTTCGTGAACTTTTGCTATCCGGCCCTGGCCATGTTCGCGGTGGTGTTCACGTCAGCTTGGCTTACCTTCGGCTGGACCACTTTGACTGCGGCCGGGTACTCTGCGCTTTGCTTTACGGTTGGGACGGGAATGGACTTCTCGGCTCAGCAGGAACAGGTGCTCTTCACCAGAGTTGTCGCCATGTACGCGATCTCCATGGCCGTCAACCTGGTGGCCCGGTACGACCGGGCCAGGAGGCGAGCCGCGGTTGAGCGCGAGATGGTCATGCAGGGAGAGCGCATCGAGATCTCCCAGAACATCCACGACACCGTGGCGCAGTCGGCGTATCTGATCGGTCTCGGTCTGGAATCGGCCATCGAAAACGAGGACTTGGCTAACCAGGAACAGGTCGCCCGGCTGGAAGCCATACACGCGCTTTCGAAATCCGCCATGTGGGAGTTGCGGCACCCCATCAACGTGGGTTTGGTATTCCAGGGGCGCGAACTGGGCACCGCGCTGCGGCAACACGCGTCCACGTTCACGACCATCACGGGCATACCCGCCGAAGTGATCCAGCACGGTAGTGAACCCTCACTGTCTCACATCGCGCGCAGCAGACTGTTCTCCGTTGCCCACAACGCCATGACCAACGCACTGCGCCACGCCCAGGCAAACCGCGTCACCATCGAGCTGGATTTTCGGCATGACTGTCTCCGAATGTCTATAACCGACGACGGAGTGGGCCTCCCCGACGACTACGCCCAGAAAGGACATGGCTTTGGCAACATGGCAGCCGACGCGGGACGTGTTGGGGGACGACTCGAGGTCCAACCCGGCGGTGCCCGTGCGGGCACGGCCGTTACGTGCGTAATGCCATATGTGGGAGGTCGGAGAGATGACTGATGCGCTCAATGACCGCCCCATCCGAGTCCTGGTGGTTGACGATCATCAGATTATGCGGGACGGGCTCCAGCAGGTTCTCGAAGCGTCCGGTGAGTTCAAAGTCGTGGGCCATGCCGGCGACGGGCCGACCGCTGTGTCCATGGCGGGCAATCTGCGGCCCGAGGTGATCATTATGGACGTGATGATGCCTGGCATGAGCGGAGTCGACGCCTGTCGGGAAATCATGGGAGCGCTTCCTGAAACAAAGGTGATCATCCTGACGGCGGCTTCGGCGGAGGACGCGGCCATCGACGCCCTGGCCGCAGGGGCCAAGGGATATTTGGAAAAATACTCGGGCAAGGAACACCTGCTCGCCGCGGTCAGGGAAGTGGCGAGCGGAGAGTACCGAGTGCCGCCGGACGTGCTGCAACGGGTATTCGCCGAAATCCGTTCCGAGCCCAAAGCCGGCGAGCGGTCCGGATACGACCGATTGACCCTCAGGGAAAGGGAGATCCTCGAACTTTTCGCCAAAGGCTCGTCCTACGCGGAGATTGCTCAGAAACGGGGCAACCGACCTTTGACCATACGCAACGCCGTGTACTCCATCAGGGATAAACTCGGCGTGCAGTCCATGCAGGGCCTGGTGGTGTGGGCCGTCCGTAACGGCTTGCTGGACGACGATTCTGATGAAGAATGAACTTCCCGCCCTTGAGTATGGGGCTTACCGGCGTCCCTCCAATGCTGGTTTTCGCCCGACATCACGTTGGTACCCGAAGCCGGCGCCATCAAAGCCATCCACCACTTGCCGGAAATCTCCCGCACCCCGAATATCGACGCCCCTGCAGAAGGATAGCGAGCCAGATGCAGGTTTCGGCATCAGGTACGCCCCGGAACCGGCCGGTAGCAGGGAACACCTTCCAATCTTAAGGCCGGCCGGCCGGCCTTCCCAGCATTCACGCGGACGGACCGACGCAATTTGCCCAAACCCGGGACTTGGGAAACGCGCCTCATCGGGCGGCCATGCTGCTCTGTAGTGCCACTGCCGAGCAGGGTCATGCTTGGGCAGTTTCTGAACCCGACCTGAGATATCCAAGGGATGAGATTTGAGGTCATACGGGAATCGGCGGCTCATGGACCGAATCGCCAGAACCTTCTCAGGTTTGTCAGACGGCTAACCAAGCCGGTCCTGTTGGTGGTGGCACCTGCGTATTTCATCCGCTTGCCGCTTCTGGGATTCACCATTGGGCTGCGACAAGCAGGCCATGAACCCGGCAAAACATGGAAGTTTCACTAGGGCGTATTTGACCTTGCTGGAAGCTTCGTCGTCGCCCGCCGATTACACCAGGCTATTGGTATTGGCTTACCATCAGGGCAGGCATCACCGGGGCTGCGTCTTGTTGATGACGCCGGGGTGGTTGACGGCTTGCTACGTGGAACCCGTGCGACTGGGGAACACTGACTTCTCGGTGCGGTCTGGGTTTCGCGCCGCAACCGAGCCAAAGCACCTCAACGAGGTGCTGAGGCGCTCGACATTGGAAGTATGGCTCATACCGGCGGGAAAGAGCAATCTGGAAAATACCATGGACAGAAGCCACACCATTCTGATAACCCGCGGTCCACAAGAATCAGAGTTGCGGTCCGGCCTGAATTCGTGCAACCTGTACTCATACGAACGAGGAGCAAAAAATGACGGAAGATACTCAAGGATTCACGTGGGCGATGCCCCTCGAACTGTCCTCACAACAACGGGCGGTCGTTGATGCACTCCAAGTGTACGAAAGCGAGCGGTACCCACTCAGCCGATGGTACCTCGGCGCCCTTTACGCAATAGGCAATAGATACAATCCCGACCGATGGTCACAGGCAGGACAGTCATTGCGGGAACTCTTGGAGAAACTACCCCGGGTGGTCTTAGAAGGGGACGCCCAGGTGCAGAACCGCCCTAATTTCCGCGAGCAACGCAGCAGACTGTACACCCGCTTCGACAGTGACCGGCAGCGTTACCAGGACGGATGGGAAGGACAGGAGATCGACCGACAACTTGCTCGCACCCTTGAAGACGCAGCCACTTATTTCCAGCAAAACCATCAACAGCCTACCCGAAGCGATCAAATCCAAGCGGGAGTTGCGCATATCGATCCCATGGCTGACCAGATGGACAGCGCAACGCGCGGTCGGAAGCGAGACGAGATAGTTTCACTATGGCAGCAGTTGGAAGCGTTCGCCCACCATCACACCTCCGACGAAGAAGGTTTCATGCGTTGTTTGAGGACGCTAGAAAGAACTGTATTGGATCTGCTGGCGCCCGTTACGGCCCAGGACCAACAGGAAATCCAGTCAATCCTAGACCGCGTCGACAGGTCAGCCGAGGACGAGGATCGTCTGTTCGAGTTGATCGGCCGCAGGGGCGCGAACTACAGGTACTTTTTCGTGCATGCTTCAGATCCATCTTGGATTGCCATGCTCAGGGAGCGGGGTCATCTCACCAACCCTCCCGGCGTTGAAGTGTCCGAAGACGGAGAGATCAGTATGCCACCATGGTGGCCGATGCGCTTCCTGTCCAGAGTTTCTACATTGGCGCCGGATGAAGTTCTGGAAATCATGAAGGAGCTGGCGGAGTCCGATAACCCTCGGATCCATGAAGGCATTTTGGATATCGCGCTGCAACTTCCCGGGGAGCAATCGGCAAAATTGCTTCCTGAAGTCCTTCGGTACGCGAGGAATTCGCGACGAAGCCTGCCGTATCGGCTCCCAAGTCTGCTGATCCACTGGACGAACGAGGGGCAGACCACGGCTGCGTTGGAATTGGCAAAACGAATCGTCTACTTCGAGCCGGATCCAGAGCGCGATGAGAAGCAGACACGGCGTCGGGAGAACCCTGATGATCTGACAACGGACCTTCGGCCATATCCCCGCCTCGAAGCGTGGCACTACCAGCAGGCGTTGAAAGAAGGCATTCGGCCCCTAGTAACCGCTGATGCTAACCAGGTAGCGGGTATCCTCATCTCCGCGGTCAACCAATTGACCCGCGACGGAATCCACCATGATGAAATCGAGTCACGAGAGGGTAGAGACCATTCTGAGCTCTGGCATCCTAACCTTCGGCGCCCGTTGGACGAAGTGCTGAGGTCCAGCGACGCCCTCGTTTACACCATGACCTACGCATGCGAACAAGCTTGGGCGGTCAACAACTGCTCGGCCGCGAATCTGGATCAGCATCTGCGCTCCCGACCCTGGCGGATTTTTCGGCGACTCCGCCAGCATCTCTATGCGCTGCATCCAGACGACCAGACCAAACCTTGGATCCGCCAGGAAATCACCGAACATCCCGACTATGGCCGTTGGGAACACCATTACGAGTTTCAACAGATGATCCGCGCCGCCGTTGAAACCTTCGGGGACGGCCTGCTCACCGAGGAAGAGCTGACGACGATCTTCGACGCCATCCTACAAGGTCCGGACCGGGAAAACTTCGCCCAGTTTGTGGGTGACAACTATTCTGACGACCTATTCCGGCAGCGCCAGCGCAATTTTCATCGGATGCAGCTTCGGCCTTTCGAGGAAGTTCTCTTCGGCGAATACCTGGACTACTTCCGCCGATTGGAAGCTGAGGCCACTGCAAACATCGCTGATGAGGATTACATGCCCGTCGGACCCGCCCGGTCTGGGATGATCAGCAGTCAAAGCCCATGGTCTGTGGAAATCCTGACCGATTTGGAAGACGAGCAACTGCTGGCCTACATCAATGTTTGGGACGACGAGCGTTATGACCCCAACGACTGGTTGGTGGAGATCACCATCGACGCGCTGTCAGAAGCATTCGGGGAGGTGTTCCGTCGGACTGTGATCCCAAACTCCGATCGCCTGAACTTCTGGCTGGAAAACCGAAATCGGATTGAAAGGCCCATCTATGTTCGCAGAATGGTCGGCGCCATGAGTTCCGAGATTCAAACAGGGGACTTCACCCGCCTGGACCAGTGGTTGGGATTTTGCGAATGGGTACTATCCCATCCGGACCGGGAGCAAGAGCCGAGTATCTCGCCCATCGACCGCCTTAGAGAGTATCCCCACTGGGGAGAATGTCGACGTGCCGTGGGGGACTTGCTGGGCACCCTCGTCACGGCAGCTGCGGAAAACAACCTCACCTTGTCCGAGCCCGTCCGGAACCAACTCGTTGCCCTGTTGGGCAGGCTGTGTACGGAGTACGATTGGCGGTTGGATGAAGACCAACGAGTATTCATTGGACGGGAAGACTGGATGAGCGAGGCCATCAACAACACCCGTAGCCGTGCACTACTGGACCTCCTGCGATGCGGCCGTTGGCTGAGAAGGCAAAACCCGGACGCCGATGTTTCAGGAATTACCCGAACCCTAGAGAGCCGATTTGCCCCCGGAGCGGAGTTACAGCTATCGCTTCCCGAGCGAGCAATCCTCGGCGTAGCCTATCTGGACGCCTTGGCGACGGATGAAGACTGGGCGCAGGAGCATAAAGGCGATTTCTTCCCGCAGCACGATGTCGGACATTGGACAATTTCTTTCGGCGAGTTCTTGGAGCGCCATCACCCGCACCGCCGGATTTACGAGATTTTAGGAGACGACTTCTTGCTCGCCGTGCCAGCCTTGCCACAGCAGGCAGAAAATAACCCCGCCCTAGGTCCGCTGGTGGACGTCCTGGGTCAGAGATTGCTCATCTACGGAGTCAGCGGGATCATCCCGCTACGCGGGCCAGGGAGCCCGCTTGAGGCCTATTATCAGGCGACCGATGGGCGACGACAGCACTGGGTGGACCTATTCGAAAATGTTGGACGGCGCCTGTATCACGTTGACGGCGAGCTAGACAACGCTGCGAGGGAGCGATACGAAGCCTTCTTCGAATGGCGTCTCGAGGCAGGAGACCCCGCTGAGTTGGCAGGATTCGACTCATGGTTGGAGGCAAGTTGCCTCAGCGCAGAATGGCGCTTGGCCGCATACTCCCGCGCACTGGACACATGCCAGTTCGGTGACAGTACTTTCTGGCACCACTGGGCTCCGATTTGTGAAATGATTCCGGAGCATACCAACTTGGTTGTGGAGTGTTTCGCCAAGTTGGTGGCCAGGTTCCCAAGCGAAGGATACATGATGCCTGAACCCACAAAGCGGATTCTACAGGCGGGATTGTCCAGCCAAGATGAAGAAGTGCGACACAACGCTCAACGCGCCTTGGAGACGCTGCTAGCCACTGGCCGTTTCGATGTGTCCGACCTAGACGCTTAAAAGCTAAACGGGTCGAGCGCCTTAACCTACGCCGTAGTGCCTCTGCACCTCGTTGGCGTAGCGCGTACCCAAGCGTTCTGCGTTTTGCTCGAGCCATTCGGTCAGGCGCGTCGGCGCCGGCGACGGTTCACCGGATTTGGCCACGAGCAGACCACGTGACAATCCTTTGATCTCGTCCCTGGTGAGGACGACGTCGTTCAAGAAGTGTCCCAGTATGCGACCCGCCAAGTAGGTAAGCGGTTTGGGAGACGGCACGACCCAGCAGCGGGATCCGGTCTTGTCCCTGACGAGGCGCACCATTTCAGCGTAGGTGAACAACTCTGGCCCTACAGCGTCCATCTCGATGTTGTCGTCGGTGTCAGCTGCGTCGGCCGCCAGCCGCGCCAAGTCCTCGACAAACACCGGCTGGATGTCGTAGTCACCACGGCCAGGCAACAGAACCAACGGGAACTTCCGCAGCGTCCAGGCGATGTTGTTCATCAGGATGTCCTCGGTGCTGTACAGGACGGTCGGACGTAGAATGGCGTAGGAGATGTCGAGGCCCCGCAGGGCGTCCTCCAGTTCCCCCTTGCCGCGGAAATACGGCAGGTCAGACCGGGAGTCCGGGTTGGTGATGCTGATGTGGACGATGCGGCGCACGCCAGCATCCTTGGCGGCTTGGAACATCACCTTGGTCTGCTCGACGCATTGCTCGTGGGACCTGTCCCGGTAGTTGTCGCGAATCCAATAGGTGTTGAACAGCGTGTCGGTGCCGCGGAGAGTTTCTACCAGTAGTTCGGGCCAGTCGAAGTTGAAAGGGTAGAGCGACACCCGGTCGCCGAACGGGTCGCGCCGGTCCGTATGGCCCGTGATGGACTGAACCAGGTGGCCGCGTTCCAGCAGCAGTTTTGCAATGTAGCGCCCGGTGTACCCGGTGGCGCCCGTTACGGTATGGATAGTCGGCACGTCCATGGGATTCTCCGTCTGTGGTGTGAGGGCTCCTAATTCCGTCTACTGCATTATGGCGTGAATGTAGGCTCCTTAACCCGGTACGCATCCGACTGCTGGTCGGTTCACATCCGCTAAGGCCCGCAGCCTATACGCTAGACAGACCCGGAGAGCCAGGGATGCGTCTCCATGGTCGCGGGTCAATTGTCGATGGCCCCGGGACATGGCGCCAACACATCAGCAGCCACCTTCACGTTGGCCCGGCCTACCGTTGGCACTTGAGCCCGGCTCCAACCTTTCGTCAATCAACTTGGCCTGCTCGGCAACCAATAATTGGAACATGGCCGTCCGGAATGCGTGGAGTGATGAAGGCAGCTACGAGTAGCCGCCTTCCCTTCTGTTCATGATGCACAGACTCCTGCTGACCGTCCCGCATGGAAACCGGTGCTTCGGTACCTGAGCGGGGACTGGTGTCCGGTATCTGGCCATCTCCGGCTCTCGGTACGCAATTCCGTCGGCCATAGGGTGCGCTTCCACCTTGTTGGCCCGGGGCCGAGATTTTAAATTTCCGTGATGTTGTGGCTTTGGCCCAGCGTCATGCCAGCCCAGCACTGAAGCGGTCAACAACACCAAACCAAAACGGAGAACTTCATCCCCCTTGATGACAGCATTTGCGAACGGACCCTGGAACTTTCGCGTCCCGGCCGCAGCGCAGGAAAAGCAAACCCGCCCTGGTATCCGGACGGCGACCAGGGCGTTCCCGCGTCCTCAGCTTAAGGCTGGGCGCCTGCGAACGGCTCCATCGACGACTGCGGCAGCTGCCGGTGCCACGGCGGCCGCGCTGCTGATGTCGAACTGTTAGCGCCGAGGGGGGGCACACCCATCGCCAGAGAAACCCAGGCCAAACCGTTATCCATCACTGGCGTGACGTTCCCGGCGTCAAAAACGACAAACTGGCAGACCAGCCTATCCCTGCCCTGCGCGCGCCTGCAACATCCGGGGTCGCGGTCCGAATCTTTAGACAACACACTGCCACGCCCGTAACCCGGCCCGTGGCTTAGTCCGGACACCATGCTACCCCATAGGAGAACCAGCCACATGTTTACCAACAGTTCCATCGGCTTGACCCCCACCCGGGCAGCGGTCGCAGCAGGAGCCCTGCTGGCTCTGGCCCTGTTCGCCTTCCTGGCCTGGCCGACCTCAGCCCAGACTGAACCGTTAACGGCAAGCTTTGTCCAGGACACGGTGCCCGATGCTCACGGGGGATCAGGACAGACCTTCAACCTGCGAATCCAATTTAGCGAGCCGCTAGCGGTGAGCTACCGGGTTTTGCGGGACCAGGCCCTGTCGGTGGAGAACGGCACCGCTCGGAAGTTCAAGCGGGTCGATGGCAGCAACTCCCTGTGGGAGATCCACGCCGAGCCCTCGTCAAACGCGGCGGTAACCCTCGCGCTGCCGAAGACCACGGACTGCGACGATGACGACGCCGTGTGCACGGCGGACGACAAGCCCTTGTCCCAAGCGGTGACTATCACGATCCAGGGACCGGCACAGGAGCCTACAGAAACTCCTACGCCCGAGCCAACGCAGACTCCAACACCGGAGCCGACCGCGACTCCTACACCTACCCCGGAACCGACGCAGGCGCCGACGCCGGAGCCTACGCCTGATCCGGCCCGGCTGTCGCCCACCACTCTGACGGCAACAGCCGTCGACAGTGGCGTGACCCTGGCCTGGTCGGCGCCGCAATCACAAGCCGACGACGTTACCGGCTACGTTCTCCAGCGTGGCGAAGGGGAAAACGAGTTCACCTCACTAGTGGCCGACACCGGCTCGGTAGCAACAAACTATTCGGACACGACGGTTGAAACCGCGAAGACCTACCGCTATCGGGTTGCGGCCTTGCGGGGTGCAGAGCAGAGCGGCTGGTCGGCCGAGGCGTCGGTGTCGATAACGCCGACGGCGGCGCAGCTGGCACCCAGCGGTTTGGCCTCTACGGAGTCGAACGGTACGGTCACGCTGAGTTGGAATGCGCCGTCGGCCAACGCCGACCAGGTGACCTCGTACGACGTGGAGCGCTTCGACAGCTCGGACTCGTCGGCGGCCGGCGCATTATGGAACCTAGTGGGCTCAACGACGACGATGGACGACTCGACGGTTTCGACCGGCACGACGTACCGTTACCGGGTCGCCGCACGGCGTGGCAGCGATGTCAGTGCCTGGGACGGCCGAGGCCACAATCACCACCACGCCTTCGGCAGCGCAGTTGACGCCGACCGACCTGCTGCTGCGCGAGGCCGACGCCAACGTGACCATCACCTGGACGCGCCCTTCGTTCGACGCCAACCTAAGCGGCTACGCCATCCAGCGCGCAACGGCCGACGGGGAGTTCACGACGCTGACCGACTCCCTTGGCGCCGACACCCAGGTCTTCCGCGATGCGACGGTCGCCATCGGCACCACCTATCGGTATCGGATCGCCGCGCAGCACGGCTCCAATCAGAGCAACTGGACCGCTGGCGCCTCAATCACGACGGCGACGGCGGCCCAGCTTGCGCCCTCAAACCTGAGCGCGCGGCAAACGGCCGACGGGATCCTGCTGCAGTGGGAACGGCCTCAGGCGAAGAACAGCGCGATTACCGGCTACACCATCCAGCGAGCCGAGGTTGGTGGCGAGTTCGCTGAGCTGGTGGCCGATACCGGCTCCACCAACAGTGCATACACCGACTCCTCCGGCGAAGGCGAGACTACCTATCGCTACCGGGTCGCAGCCATCCGCACGATTCAGAACGCGACGACGACGAGTGACTATACGTCCGAGGTTTCGGCCACCACGCCGACCCCCGAGCCTCAGCTAGTCGCGGTTGAGACGCCGATCATCAACGGCGTGATTGAGACCGCTTGGAGCACGACCCTGACCGTGGGCAAGAGCTACGCCAATCTGGGGTTCGTCTCGAACAAGGGATCGCTGGGCGATACCTCATTCACCTGGCAGGGCTACGACGTGACTGTGCAAAGCCTGTACCGCTACCGGGGCACGCTCTACATGACGGGCACGACAGGCAGCTTTAGCACCGACAAGCAGCTAGGCCAACTCGATTTGTCCACGCTGGCTGACACATGGGCGCTGCGCCTGGGCGACGACGACTTCCTGCTGAGCGACGCGGCGATTTCTTACCGCGGCCACCGCTCGAACGGCGTGATGTCGAGCTGGGTGCGCTGGATGTGGACCGACACGGGACTTTCCTGGTCTAAGGACGACGAAGTCGAGGTTTCGCTGAACAGCATCGAGCAGTTCATCGACCCGAACCTGATCGGCGCTCTCCAAGAAGCGGTAGGTTCGCGGGTAGCCAAGGTTTCGGTCAACCTGACCCAGGTGCTGGACGACGAGACGCTGCACTTCCGGCTGACCGACACCGGGGACAGCGAAGCCGAGCCGCGCACCTGGGCAATCTCGTTCGACGAGCCCAGCGAACAGGTCGAGCTCGACATCGGACTGCTGACGCCCGGCACCGAGTACAGGATTGACGTTTCCTGGCAGTCCGACTTCCTCGAGGACTACACGAAGTCGCGCACGTTCACAACGCTCCCGCAGGCGCCGGTCATCAACTATGAAGGCCAGCCGGCGATCGGCGATGTTGACAGCCTGAACCGGATCGTGCTCTGGGAGTCGACGATGCAGGTAGACACGACCAATGGCCAAGCCGGATACCAGATCAGATACACCCAGACGAGCGATCAACGAGACGCCAGCACGGGGGTTGAGCATTCAAACGGGTCCTGGACCTGGAACCTCAGATACACGAAAAACATTCATGGGTCCCTTTCGAGTGATCGATTCCGATGGGATGGTGTCGACACTGGCCAAGGAGTTGAGTACGACATCAACAAAGTCCTGCTCGATGATGGCAGCCTGACCATGTGGATCCACGTGGGGCGCAACGACGGTCGCTGGAAGTCGAACGACATTCCGTTCGACTTCGTCTTCAAAGTCGGCAACCGTGAGTTCCGCTCGGCCAACGCAACGTCCCGTCTCGCTTTCAACTCAATCTGGGCCATGTGCGACTACCGATTAGGGTACCCCGACGGACCCTGTGCTCCGGTTGCTGACGGCCAACACTACATCTCTTTCACCTGGAACGCTTCGAATCTCAGCTGGTCGCACGGCGATATGGTTTCGCTCTCGCTGCTCGACCTGTCACCGAAAGTGCTCTCGGTCGAGACGACGGCGTTGACCGAGAACTCGGCCACCATCGAGGTGACGCTTGACATGCCGGTCGCGGGAACGCTGCACCGGCGCTGGCAACAGCACTTATTCGCGCGCCGCATGGCCAATCCGGCCAATGAGATGTCGACGGTCGAGATCGCGGCAGGCACGACTTCGTACACGTTCACGATCACCGGCCTGACCCCGAACTACCACTATATCGCGCAAGCCTCGTTCGACCCGGACTTCGATGTGACGGACCCGGCCTGGCCACGCGAGAACACCAAGTTCACCACGCGTTACCAGGGGGAGAGCGGGAACCGCAATAGCGGCCTCTGCCTGCCCAGGGAGGAACTCGCCGGGATCGGCGACTACTACCTCTCTGGCGGGACGTGCGTGTTGAAGCAGCCGGTGGCGAGCTAGATGGTCAACCGGAGAACGACCGAGCGTCCCACCCAAAGCGGGGAAAGCCCGGGCGCTCTCCGACCATCCGGAGCCTGGCTGCAAGGGCGAAGGAGAGGGTAATCCTCGCTCAAAGGAGCACCCGGTGGCAGGAATGCCACTCGGGTGCTCCCGTTCCTATGCGGTGTCCACGGGCCGTGCGCCGGCCGGCTACGGACAATGTGCGCGGGATTGCCTGAACCAAGCACCAAAGGAGTCGGGTTGGACGTCGCTCCTTCCCGGTCAGGAGAACCGAATCCATGCTCAGCGCCAGACCCGCCGCACTGAACTCACGGTGCGCGATTCCGCGGCACCGGTTCCGTTATGCGTGATACACCTCTCAACCGGACCAATCAAGCCGACGCGCGGGCAGGTGGCTTGATGGATGCGCGTCAACCACCTGCTTCGGTCGCCGTCGCTCCTTGCGGCGACCAACCAAGGCTACGCCCCGTGCTACAGCCAGGGCCAACACAGCCGGCGCCACCGTTCCTTCACCATCTGCTGCCCCGACTTCCGGCCGCTTATCTGGTACGACGCCGGAAGAATGCCCGGTGCGTCCGGCGTCGCAGTGCAGCTGTCCTGCTAGCGCTGGCGGCCTTGGTCGCAGCCTTGGTGGCGCTCGCACAACAGCCGGCCCAAGCGCTGGACGCCTACAACGGCATTGCGCCGCACCGCGACAACTCGCAGCCACGGGGAATCCGGTCGGACGGGACCACGGTATGGGCTGCGGACAACCGGAACGACAAGGTCTACGCCAGCACGCTGGCGACCGGGGCGCCGGACACTGGCGACGGCTTCAACGCCTTGAACTCGGCGGGCAACGCCGCCACCGGCAAGCCCGTCATCTCGGGTACGCCCCAGCTCGGCCAGACACTCACCGCAGACACGTCGGACATCAACGACGCCGACGGCCTCAGCAACGTTTCGTTCACCTACCAGTGGGTGCGCGTCGCCAGCGACGAAACGGAAACCAACATCGGTACCGACTCGGCTGAGTACACCCTCGTTTCCGACGACGTGGGCGCCAAAATCAAAGTGACTGTGTCGTTTACCGACGACCTCAGCAACAGCGAAACCCTGACCAGTGACCCCACTGCCACCATCGGCATGGAGACGGTGGTGACCATCGAGGCCGACAGCGTCCAGGTGACCGAAGGATCCGCCGCAGCCTACACGCTCACCCGCACAGGCGACACCACCGCGGCGTTGACCGTGACCGTTATGGTCACCCAACAAGGCACGGTGGTCACGTCGCCAGCCGACTACATGTCGGCAGTGTCAGTTTCCTTCGATGCCGGCTCTTCAACGGCGTCGCTCAGCGTCGCTACCACCAACGACTCTACTCGAGAGGCGGTGCCCGACCAGGCGCCGGTGGTCGAAGGGGTCGGCCATGTGCTGGCCAGCAGTGTTATCGGCGGCCGGGTCACCGCAGCCGTTCAGACTGGCATGGACTACGTTCCCGGTAATGGCGCACCGGGCGCTGAGGATGCCGGCAGCGCCGTCGTCGAAGTGATCGACAACGAGTCCCACGCCAAGTATTACCTCTGCCATTCTGCTGAGGAAGCCGATGGCTGTAAACCCGCCATCGAAAACACGTCCGACCGCGTCGACGTCGCGGGGGGTGAGTTCAATCTGTTCCTTTTCGGAGGCCCCAACACGAGGCCGTTCGCAAACGCCGCCGATGCCCTAGCGGCATTTGCGGTGATGCATGGCACGGTTTCCAACCATCGCTGCTACCTCCGGGCCATGGGCACCACCCCCTGCTCGAGCAGTCCCAACAGCGGCACCCATCATCACTGGTTTACGGTGACGGTCGACCACGAATACTACGCCGACCCCAACGTAAAGGACAAGCGCATCATCATGTCCCTGGCGGCCGACGCCGCTGTCGGCGGCAACCGACCCGTGAGCCGCGCCTTCAACGTCGTCGATCCACTCACTGTGGACATCTCGGTACCCGAAGGCGTTCACAACGGGAACTTCCAGGCCAAGTTCACCTTCTCCGAACCCGTGGAAACCGTTGACGACATCACTGAGACGGTTCAGGACTGGCAGTTCCACCAGGGCGGCAACATCAGTGACGACGACATCAAGATCACCAGCGGGGCGACCGTGCCGGCCAACGTCAGCGGTGACAGGAACCTGCCAGAGGGCACCAGAAAAAAGGTCTGGGACGTGACGGTGGTGCCCAACGGCGGCTACGAGGGAGTGGTCACCATCTCCATCGACGCCGGAGAGGTGCAAAGCACCAGCGACGGGGTGGGTAACTCTTCGGCCAGCGCCACTGCCCGCATCGACACCAGAAAGCCTACGGTGACCATCGACGGGCCGACCAAGGCGCCCCGAGAGACGTTCGAGGTTACGTTCACGTTCAATGAGGAAGTGAGCGGCTTCGCCGAAGATGACATCGGCGTCGATCAGGGAACGCTGGTCGTCGGCTCGCTTGTGGCAGACCCCAACACCGACCATACCTACAAGGCGCGCATCACTCCGGTGGATTCGCCCGTGGACGACCAGATCAAGATAACCGTGGCGTCCGGTGCGGTTGAAGACGCCGGCACCAACAGCAACTCCAAGACCGAGCACACGATTCCCGTGAACCAGCGTCCCGATTTCGGCGCCGCCACCGTCACCCGTGCAGTAGACGAGAACAGCGGAGCCGACGTGGACGTGGGCGCGGAAGTGACGGCAACGGACGGCGAAAGCGACACCCTCACCTACTCGCTGGTCAACCCGGAGAACAGCACCGACGCCGATTTCTTCGCTATCGACGCCAGTACCGGGCAAATCAAGACCAAGGCCGGCGTGAGCTACGACCACGAGTCCAAAAGCAGCTACACCGTGATCGTCCAGGCCGATGACGGCCATGGCAATCCAGGCTCCGTCGAGGTGACCATCTCCGTCAACGACGTGAACGAGCCGCCGCCCGCGCCAGGACCACCGACGGTGTCAGCCACTACGGGCAGCACAACCAGCCTTGACGTGAGCTGGACCACCCCCGACACGTCCGGCCGACCCGACGTCGACGACTACGACATCCGCTATCGGGCGGGGACCTCAGGCTCGTGGTCAAATTGGAACCACACGGGCACCGGCACCAGCAGCGTTATCTCCTCGCTGACCGCTGGAACCCTGTACCAGGTACAGGTGCGGGCCAGCAACGCCGACGGTACAGGCGGCTGGTCGTTGCCGGGCAGCGGCAGCACCAATTCGTCGTCGAACAACGCGGCGTCGGGAAAGCCGACGATCTCAGGCATCCCGCGGGTAGGTCGGACGCTGACCGCGTCCACGTCGGGCATCAGCGACGCCGACGGGCTCCCGGCCACGTTTAGATTTCAATGGGTGCGCGTCGACGGCGGCAGCGAGTCCGACATTACCAACGCAACCTCGTCCACCTATCGGCTCGTCACCGACGACCAGGGGAAGCGCATTAGGGTCGAGGTCACCTTCACCGACAATGCCAGCAACTCCGAAGGTCCCCTGATTAGCGACCCCACCGACAGTATCGGCGAAATGCTGCCCAACAACCCGCCAACGGGCGGGCCGACGGTTTCAGGAACGCCCAGGATCGGGGATGTGCTGACCGCCTCAACTTCAGGCATCGGCGACGCCGACGGCCTGACTGAGGTCTCCTTCTCGTACCAGTGGATCCGCGTGGACGGCGACAGCACCGAGTCCGACATCGACGGCGCGACGGCGCCGCGGTATTACCCCACCGACGGCGACGTGGGCAAGACGCTGAAGGTCAAGGTTAGCTTCACCGATGACGCCAGCTACGTTCAAGCGCTGACCAGCGAGTCCGCGACAGCCGTCGAAGACTCGGACACGACGCAGGTTATTTGGTGGACGACGCTGACGGTTGATCACGACAGCACGGACAGCATCACGGGCTTCCGCAGCTCATTGGGGTCGTTGACCAGCGACAGCTTCAGCCATGACTCGGTAGCTCGCACCCTCGATCTCCTGTACGTCAGTGCTTCACAGTTGCATTTGCAGACGAGCCCAGCATTAACCAATCTATCCGCAGACGACCTCGCCACTTGGGTGCTAGGTGTGGACGGCAATGACTACGCCTTCTCCAGCCTCAACGACCTCAACTCCAGCCCGTACTGGACCAAACCGCCCAGCTGGAGCGACGGAGACCTTGTCGCCGTGGCGCTGATGGTTGACAACTCCCCCGCCACCGGCAAGCCCGGGATCTCGGGCACGGCACAGGTGCGGAAAACCCTGACCGCAAACGTCGGTACCGGCGACGATGACGTAGCCGACAAGAACGGCCTGCCGGGTACCTTTGCCTACCGGTGGGTGCGAGTCGATGGCATGATGGAAACCGACATCGGCAGCGATTCCTCGACCTACGACCTGGTTTCGGCAGACGAAGGCAAAACCATCAAGGTCGAGGTCTCGTACACCGACAAGGACGGTTTCGATGAGGAAGTCGTCTCCGACCAAACGGCGGTGGTCGAGGCCGCAGACCCGGACATCACCGTGTCCTTCGAGAAAGACACCAAGGGGCCAAGTGTGCACCGCGTTAACTGGTACAGCGTCAGGGAAGGCGGCACGATGATCCTGGCGATTCGACTCAGCGGGGCGCCGGGCCGCGAGATAACGGTCCCGTTGGCCTGGAGCACGCCCTCAGGCAGGCAGGCAGCGGTAACGGACGACTACCAGACGGCGGTATTCACCGAAGCTGAGTTCGCCGACTGCGACCCCTGCCCGTCGGCACAGGCGGGTGGGCCCGCCAGCCTCACCTTCGCCAGCGACGAAACACGGAAGTTCCTGCTGATTACCGCCGTGGACGACTCGGCCAGCGAATCCCTCGAGGCCGTGCAACTGGCGCTGGGATCCGGCCCCCTTCCGGGGTAACGGCCGGCCAGATGGCATCGGCGGAAGTGCTGATCCTTGACAACGACGCGGCCGGCGTCACCGTCAATCCGGCCGGGGTCTACGTTACTGAGGGCACGTCGGTCACCTACGACGTGGTGTTGGACACTGCGCCGACCGGCAACGTTACGGTTACGGTGAGCGGCGGCGACAGTGAGGTGACGTTCAATCCGTCCACGTTGACGTTCACGACCTTGAACTGGGCCACGGAGCAGACCGTAACCGTCAACGCCACGGACGACACGGACATCGAAGGACAGGAGGAAGTCTCCCTCACCCATGCCGTGAGCGGCTACGGTTCAGTGACCGCCGCTCCGTACGTTCGGGTAGTGGTCAGGGACAACGACGGCCTGTCCGTAAGTGACGACTCGGCAACCGAGGGCACCGACGCCACGCTCGACTTCGTGGTGACGCTGCGAAGACCGGCCGGAGTCACCGGTACCGTGACGGTGGACTACACAACCTCGGACGGCACGGGGTGGGCCGATGAGGACTACACCGCCGTCAGCGGCACACTCACCTTCACGGGCTCGGACACGTCCAAAACCGTGCAGGTGCCTGTCATCGACGACAACGTCGAGGACAGTGCCCAGACGATGACGCTGAACCTCAACAACGCCACCGGAAGCGTGGGCATCGGCAACGCCGTCGGGGTGGGCACGATTTTCAACACCGAGGTTCCGGAAGATGCGCCGGCGCAACTAACGGCGACATTCAGGGGCGCCCCGTCCGGACACGACGGCAAGAATGCCTTCACGTTCACGCTGGCGTTCAGCGCAGAGGTGAAGCTCAGCTACAAGACCCTAGAGCAAGACGTGTTCGACCTGTCGGGTGGCGCCATAACGGCGGCTAGCCGACAGGCGCCGGGAAGCAACCTCAAGTGGAACATCACGGTAGCGCCGGACGGCGTCCACCAGGTGACGGCCACGCTGCCCGTCACCACGGACTGCAACGCCCAAGGCGCGGTATGCACCGCTGGCGGCAACATGCTGTCGAGCGCTCTTCGCATCCCCATTCCCGGACCGCCCAACAACCCGGCCACGGGGGCTCCAACCGTCAGCGGCAGCGTCCGCGTGGGCGAGTTGCTCACGGCCAGCACGGCGGACATCGCGGACGGCGACGGCCTGAACGGCGTTTCCTACAGTTTCCAATGGCTCGCTGACGGGACCGCCATCTCGGGCGCAACATCATCGACCTACACACCGCCGGCCGCCCAACAGGGCAAAGCCATCAGAGTGCGAGTGTCGTTCAGGGACAATGTCGGCCACCGGGAGTCGCTCACCAGCGCTGCTACAGAACCGGTGGCTGCTCCCACGCCGCTGACGGCAACCTTCTCCGGCGCGCCGGAGTCCCACGACGGCTCCGAGCCTTTCGCTTTCGAGCTGCGCTTCAGCGAAAATGTGAGGCTGAGCTACAAAGACCTGCGGGACCACGGCTTCCAGGTTACAGGCGGCGAGGTCACGAGGGCCAAGCGGTTGGAAAAGCCCAGCAACGTCCGCTGGGATATCCATGTGCTGCCGCACGGCGATAGCGACGTGACGGTAACGTTGCCACCCACCACCGACTGCGACGACCCAGGCGCAGTCTGTACTGCCGCCGGCCAGAGACTGACCGGCTCCGTGACCCTCACCGTCAATGGACCGTCGTAGCGGGCGGCGAGCGCATTCGTAGCGACGAGGGCATTCGGCCCCCCTTGCGTTCCGCAAACGACGACCGGCGCAACCCGCCAGATGGGACACGCTAACCCGCAACCGGTAATGGAAACCGTTCCTGGTCCGTTCCCCGTCAGCGCCGCTCAGCCAGCGCCGGCCCTCAACCTGCTCCCGGTCCTGTTTCCAGGTGTGGGGACAGGACCGGTACTGCCGGTTGCCTCATGTTCGACCTGTATTGGAGGACCCGATGCCTGTACCTGTCCCGAACCGAGACCGGTGCCACCGTACCCGGCTGGGATCCCGATTCGGTATCTGGGCACTGCCGGTCCGCGGTACAAATCCCGGCCGCCGTTGAGGTGCGTCTCCACCTTGTTGGCGGTTGGCCTAGTTTATTTAATCTTCCCGACTATTTCTCGGCGCCGCCAATGGCCAGCGCCGGGATGAAACGGCCGCAAGCACCAAACCGGCAACGGACCACAGAATGCTTTTCGATTACCGCATGAACGAATTGTGCCAAAGCATGCCGGACCCCGCGACCGAGCGGGTAAGGGAAGCCAAACGCCGTAGCCTGGCTGCTTCCTGCCCCCCCCCTCGACTTTGGGGGCTCCAAACCTGCCGACAGTCTCCGCCCCAGTGGCTCATTGGCCCTGACGTCCCCACGACGCAGGTCGGCCGACTGGTGAGCGCACGCTACCGGTCCCACAGCCTGGCGTTCGACCCTATGTGCCAGGCCGGAGCGTTTGTCCAATCACACACGCCCACACCCATCACATTCCAAGGTGATGAAAGATGAACCGCCGCAATTACCGGTCCTGTCTGGCCCAGACTCTCCGTTCCTTCGCCACCTTTCGCTCCGGGAGCCTCGCCGCCAAGGCGCTATCCCTGCCACAGTCGGTCGCCCTTTTGGCCATGGCGGCAACCGTCTCCATCACGGGGAGAAGCGCTTCCGCCCAACTCCCGCGCAGAATCGCCGCCGGCGTGATGGCGGGCAGCGGGGCGCTTCGAAGGGGGCGGAGACCACTAGGTCTGGGAGCTCTGTTGATTGGCCTGGCACTAGCGACGCTCGTCCTCATGCCCGGAACGTCGGACGCACAGGCGAATAACGCCGCCACCGGCAAGCCGAGAATCCTGCTCACCGAGGAGGGCCGCTTCCTGTTCGCCGACGTTCTGAGCATCGACGACGACGACGGACTCCCCTGGAGCGGGGGCGGAGGGTTCCAATATACAAGCTTCAACTACGACTACCAGTGGATCCGCATCGACGGACAGACCGGGTCGGAGACCAACATCGGAAGCAACTCGAACAGGTACCGGCTTGGCGCGGCCGACGGCGGCCACCTGTTCAAGGTGGTGGTCTCGTTCACCGACGACGAAAGCAACGCGGAGTCTGTCACCAGCCTGCCGTTCGGGCCGGTGCTCGAACCCGTCGGCCCTTCGCGACCCCCGCGGCCGCTGGTCGCCAACACGGGGCAGTCGCCTTCAGCCGCGACGATGATATCCTCGGACTACTACTTGGGCTTCAGGCTGGGGAAGCACGGCCAGGGCTACGAGATCGACAGCGTCTCGATCGACCTGGCCGCGGCGCCGCAGAGCCTGACCGTCTCGCTGTGGATCGGCGGCATCGACGGGGTCCCGAACAGCGACAGAGATCACAAGCTTTTCGACTTCGTCAACCCGGATTCCCTGCAGGCCGGGCTGAACACGTTCACGGCCCCCGGAGGGGCGGTGGCGTACCAGAACGTCAACTACTGGATCGCGCTCTCGGGTTTCGGCGGCTCGTTGTCGATCACCGAGACGACCTCGGATGATCAGGACCCGGGCGGCGAGCCGGGCGCGATCATCTACAACGACGCGACCTCGAGCGGCAGCGGCGTGCTGCGCATGGCCGTCGAGGGGTCGAGAAGGGACCGGGGCATCCTGGTCGCGAACCTAACCATTCCCTACGGGGGCGACCAGGAAATCATCTCGATTGGCGACAGGGTCTATTACACGTTGAGCACCGGCCCCGCCGACCGCTACCTCGTCCGCGGCTTCACCCAGATCCAGGACGACACGACAGGGGTGCGAGGCGGCATGGCGGACCCGTTCGACCTGCATGCGGGCACCGAGACCGGCACCAGGCTGTTCAGGCTGGTCAATACCCGCAACACGGCAGGCTTGAACGAATGGATGGCTCCGCAAGGCGCGACTGTGGGAGGCGGCGGCACGTTCACGTTCGTGCACAAGCTCGAGGTTTTTGGCGACAGGTTATTCAGTGTATTGACCCGCACTTTCCCTCCAGCGGGCGCCGGCGAGGATGAAGATGTTCATGCGGGGTTCGACGAGCCGACGGCCCCGAACACGGGGATGGGGACGGGGACCAACACGGACGTGGCCCTGCCTGCCGGCCACACGCCGTACATGGCCATCTTCGGCGAGCCGCTGCACGCGATGGTGCAGAACTTCGGCCAGACCGACGCCGGCTACCGCTCGGTCACCAGCACGAACAAGTTCGCGACCAACGCCTTCACGACCGGCCCCAACGCGTTGGGCTACCGGTTCCGGGGCGTCGACGTCAACGTGGAGGGCTCGGACAGCAAGGTCCCCGACGGCCGCACCTCAGTCAAGGTATCGATCTACACGGCCGACTCCAACGCCGACCCCGACCAGCACGTCTTCGATCTGATCAACCCGGACGAGTACAAGGCGGGCCACACGTTCTTCGAGGCGCCGCCGCGCGCGATGCTGGATCCGGACACCGAGTACGTGCTGGTCTGGGAGCACCTCGGCGGCACCGACCATCGGTTGCGGCGTACCACAGCCGACGCCGAGGATTCGGGCAAGCTGCCTGGCTTCAGCATCAGGAACACCCTCAAAGCCGGCACGGCGCTGAACAGCCTGGACTGGAGCAGCGGCGGACATTCGCTGGAGATCGCGATCTACGGCGAGGCGCTGGAAATCACCCTCGCCCCGAGCTTGGTGCCGGGCCAGCCGCACGTCTCGGCGGGCGGGTACCACAGCTGCGCCCTGGACGCCGGGGGCAACGTCGGCTGCGTGGGCCGCAACGACGAGGGCCAGCTGAACGTGCCGACGCTCGATTCGGGCAAGAGTTGGACGATGGTATCTGCGGGGGAGTTCCACACCTGCGGCCTGATCGACGACGGGACCGTGCAGTGCTGGGGCGACGACGGCTTCGGCCAAGCCCCGAGCAGCCCGGTGTCGGCGACGAGCGGCTCGTTCGTCTCGGTGGACGCGGGCCCCTGGCACACCTGCGCGTCGACCGACGAGGCCGATTTCGAGTGCTGGGGCCGCAACGACGACGGGCAGCTGGTCGACGGCGAGAAGCCGGAGCGGGGCAAGAAGCCGGAGGAGGACTTCGGCAGGGTCGACTGGATCGACCAGCCCTCGGGGGCGACCGTCGTGATGGTCTCCGCGGGCGGCAGCGTGCTGGCCGACGACCGGGAGGCCAACACCTCGCACAGCTACACCTGCGTGCTCTGGTCAAACGGCGAAGTCGGCTGCGCGGGCATGACGGGCCCCCAATGGGATAGAGCGTGGCACGGGATCAAGTCGGACGGCGGAGCGGGGGAATCGCCGAAGTACCGGTGCAACCTGCAGACCGACAATGGGATTCTTGAGCAAACAGACGACGAGCGCTGCGCCCCGGGCGATCCGATGAAGTTCCGAGTGCTGAACGTGCCCGATCTTGACTCGGGCCTCTACTACAGCTCGGTCTCGGTAGGGGGCAAGCACGCCTGCGCCACCGTCAACGACGGCTCGATCCGGTGCTGGGGCCGGGAGCACGCCGGCGCGGTCGGCTTCCCGCAGACCTGGAACGGGAACGTGATCTCGGAGAAGCACGGGACGAGGACGCCGATGGCCTACGGCATGCCGGAGCCTCCGGCGGGGTACAGCTGGCGGTCGGTCTCCTGCGGGCAGTACCACACCTGCGCGGTGGCGGAGACGCCGGGGGGCGGCGTCGCCGGGAGCGGCGACAGCGAGCAGCCGGACGACGGCCTCGACCACACCGTCTTCGAAGGCTTCGACCTCCACGCGGACGAACAAACGGGTACCGGCATGTGGTCGGACGGGGAGACCCTCTTTACCTTGGACCCCGACGAAAAGCAGGTATTCGCGTACCACCTGCGCAACGATCCCGCCACCGAGGCGAACGAGTACGGCACGCACGACACGTCGAAGGGCTTCTCCCTGATCAACGATGAAGCCTTCAACCTGACGGGCGACGGAACGCTTCTGTGGATCACGGAGCGCCAGCCTCCGACTGATGTCGTCTTCTGCCTCCCCGATACTTTAACCGCATGCACGTATGGATACTCTCTGGGACCTTCGGTCGAGTTAACCAAGACCTTCAAGCACTACGACAACACGGTCTCTCCCGCCATCGGCGTCTTCGCGTCGATGGGCAACGCCAGCGACGGGCGTCGACTGTTCATCGGCAACACCGGCAGAACCGTGCTCGTCTACTCGATCTGGGACAATCCCGACACCGACGAGGACGAGTTCGGCAAGTTCCTGGACACCATTTCCTTCTCCACCGGTCTGAAAATCAGGGGCATGTACACGGACGGCGAGGTGCTGTGGGTCGGCGGCTCGGACAGCAACACGGTGGAGGCGCGGCGCATCTCCGACGGCGCGCGGATGACCGACCTCGAGTTCAGCTTCCCCTCGACCGTCACAAGCATCCACGGTCTCTGGTTCAACGGCGTGACCTTCTTCGGCCTCCAAAAATCGTTAGACACCGGCACGTCCAAGGTCTACACCTACCGGTTCCGCAGCAGGGCGACGCCGCACGGCATGGTCGGCGCCACGGGGCCGGGCGGAGGAGCCCGGATCGGCGACCTGCTGCGCGCCGACACCTCGACGATCACCGACGACGACGGCCTGCCGCAGCCGTTCGCCCCGGACTATCAGTGGCAGCGGGACGACGGGGGCGGGTGGTCCGACATCTCCGGCGAGACGTCGGTGACCTACAGGGTGGGTCAGGCCGACGACGGCTCGCGGCTCCGCGTCGTCGCGAGCTTCACCGACGGCGCCGGCTTCGACGAAGTCCTCAACGGCCCGTGGACGAGGGTCGGGGCGCCCACCGACCGCGTCGTCTGCTGGGGCAACGAGATCTTCCTGAAGAGGGACAACCCGAACTATCCCGCCAGCCGGTCGAACCCGGCCTCTTCGCCCTCCCGCGACGACGCTCGCCTGCCCTCGGTCGGGAGCTGGCACAGCTGCTGGATCTACGGGGCCGACGGCGATGAGCGGGTGACCTGCATGGGCGACCAGGACTTCCGGCAGAGCACCTGGGTCAACCGGACCGTATCCGCTCCGGAGACTCTGGTCTCCAATCTGGACGAGACAAGGTTCGGTTCAGGGATCATATTGAACCCGGAGAACGCCGGCGCCGTCAGCTTCGAGACGGGGTCGAGCCAGGCCCCCTTCGATCTCACGTCCGTCGAGGTCGATCCCTACGCGGACATGACGGACACGTCGGGCCTCGAGTTTTCGGTCTGGAGCTCGCACATCTCATCCAGGGATCTGGCCCCGAGGCCGAACGCGAAGGTGTGCACGCTCAGCACCCCGCCGTCTCTGACGGCGGGGACCGTGGACTCGTTCGTCGCGCCGGGCGGGTGCCGTCTGGCCGGTTCCGCCACCTACTGGCTGGTCTTCGAAAGTCCGGACAACTCTTTCTCGGTGGCCGTCACCTCGTCCGATTCCGAGGACGGCGAAAGCCGAAGCGGCTGGTCCATAGGCGACGAAATGGTGTACCGCCCCTTGACGTCGTCCGGCGCCTGGTCGGGGACGCCCACCACCACGCCGAATCCGATGCGCATCTCCCTGAAGGGGCATTTCCAGGGATTCGAGAACAGCTCTCAGGAGCAGAACGTCGACAACTGCCCGACCTGCGCGACGGTCGGAGCGCCGAAGCCGAAGCTGGTGGCCGAGTTCCAGGACGACCCCCTCATGCACGACGGCAGCTCCGCGTTCACCATGACCCTTGCGCTCAGCGACGAGGTGACGATCAGCGCGGACGACCTCAAGGATCACGGACTGAAGGTCACGGGAGGCTCGATCACCTCCGCCCGCAGGGTAGCCGATTCCGAATCCGAACGGTTCGAGATCACCGTGCAGCCGAGCTCCAACGACGCGGTGACGGTCTCGATGGTGATAACGCCGGACTGCGACGCCCAGGGCGCCATCTGCACCTCCGATGGGAGGATGCTCACCGCCTACCTGCTCGTCCTCGTCCTCGGTCCGCCCGCCGCGCCGGACACGGGCCTGCCCACCATAAGCGGTCCGACGGTGCTGGACCAGACGCTCACGGCGGACGTCTCGGGGATCAACGACCCCGACGGATTGACCACCGCGTCGTTCACCTACCAGTGGGTCCGCATGGCCGACGACTCCCAGGGCGACATCGCCGGCGCCACCAGCGCGACCTACACGCTGACCCAGGACGACGTGGGCAACCGTCTGCGCGTCCGAGTACGCTACACCGACGACGCGGGCAACAACCACTCTCTGACCAGCGCTGCCACCGAGCCCGTGACCAAACCGAAGCTGGGCACGGTCGAGCTGGTCGACGGCACCGACACCACTGCAGTGGCGGAGGTGGCGCTGCGGGGCAGTCATGGCGTGGCGGTGCCGGTGTTCGTGGGCTACAAGCCCGCACATTCCGAGGAGGACTGGACGGTGGTCGAGGGTAAGACGGACCCGTCCACGGGCAAGGCGACGGTCACCCTCAGCGACCTGACCGAGGGCACCTCGTACCAGTTGCGTGCGTCGTTGACCAGCGACCTGGACCCCTTCCTGTTCACCACCTTCACCGCAGGCAGGACCGCCCGGGCCGCTGAGGGCAATTGGGCCGACGGGCCGCCTGGACAACCGGGCAAGCCCACGATTGAACGTGGCGACCACCAGCTCACCGTAACCTGGACTCCACCCGAGGACAACGGCACCGCTGCCGTCAAGATGTATCGGATCGAGTTGCGCAGGGAAGGCCAGAGCTACGACCAATCCAGTGACAGCTACACCGTCAGCGCCCCGACTCTCACGCGTACCATCACCAATTTGGCCAACGGCGTCACCTACTACCTGAGGGTGTCGGCTGCCAACTCCGACGAGATCAAGGACGGACGCCGCGTGTACGGCCCGGCCTCGGAGGAGGCCAGCGGAGTTCCCGGCACCGGCGCAGTCGGCCTGGGCACGCCGGTGCTGGCGGAGCCCGAGTACCTGCACCACCGCATGGTGAGGCTGGACTGGCAGGACATCGAGGGAGCCGACTGGTACGAGGTGCAGTACCACCACCCCCACTCCAACAAGTGGGTGGAGTTGCCCCACGGAGACATGAGCATCGCCAACCACGGCTCCAGCGCCACTCTCAACGGCCTGCACGAGGGCTTCCTCTGGTTCGTCCGGGTGCGGGCCCTGGGCTGCGGCGGGCCGTCGGAGTGGTCAGAGATAATGCAGATAGGCTCCACCAGCGCCTCGGACTGGACCGACGTGGACGTGCCTGAGGTAGTCGAGGGCGACACGCGTCCGGAGTCGTCCGGCCAGTGCCCGCCGGGCACCCCGGTCCTGGAAGAGCCGACGCACCCGCGGCACCGGGCGGTGGCGTTGGACTGGCAGGACATTGAGGGGGCGCCCTCGTACCAGGTGCAGTATGACCATCCCCACACCAATGAGTGGGTGGACTTGCCCCACGGGGACATGACCATCGCCTACGACGGCTCCAGCGCCGTCCTGGACGGCCTGCACGAGGGCCACCTGTGGTTCGTCAGAGTGCGGGCCATCGGCCCGGGGGGCACGTCGGGGTGGTCAGAGATTCTCATGATGGCGTCGACCAGCGCGTCGGACTTTGGGAACAGACCTGCGACGGGAGCGCCGGCCATCAGCGGCACGGCGCAGGTGGGCCAGACGCTCACGGCGTCAACCTCAGGCATCTCCGACGCGGACGGCTTGGACGACGTGTCCTACACCTACCAGTGGGTTCGCAACGATGGCACCGTGGACAGCGACATCCAGGACGCCACCAACTCGACCTACGAGCTGGTGGACGCCGACGCGGGCAAGACCATCAAGGTCAAGGTCTCCTTCGAGGACGACGACGGGAATCAGGAATCGCTGACCAGCGCGGCCACCCCGACCGTTAGCGCCAGCTCTAACAACCTGGCGACGGGAGCGCCCGGCATCACCGGCACGGTGCAGGCCGGCCAGACGCTCACGGCGAGCACGTCGGCCATCACAGACGACGACGGGCTTGATAACGTGTCCTACTCCTACCAGTGGATACGTAACGACGGAGCCACCGACAGCGACATTCCGGACGCCACCGGCTCGACCTACGAACTCACTGACGATGACGTGGGCAAGACCATCAAGGTACGAGTGTCCTTCACGGACGACCAGAGCAACCCGGAATCACTCACCAGCGCGGCCACCGCAACGGTTGCCGCCCGTCCCAACACAGCGGCCACGGGGGCGCCCAGCATCAACGGCACGGCGCAGGCGGGGCAGACGCTCACGGCGAGCACGTCAGACATCGTCGACGCCGACGGCCTGGATGACGTGTCCTACACGTACCAGTGGATACGGAACGACGGGACAACCGACAGTGACATACCGGACGCCACGGGTGCGACCTATGAGCTCACCGACGATGATGTTGGCAAGACCATCAAGGTCAAAGTAACCTTCACCGACGACCGCAACAACAGCGAGTCGCTGACCAGCACGGCTACATCCGCGGTCACGGCCCGTCCCAACAGCTCAGCTACGGGTGCGCCCACCATCACCGGCACTGCCCAGGTGAGCCAGACTCTGACGGTTTCCACCAGCGGTATCGTCGACACCGACGGCCTCGACGACGTGTCCTACGGCTACCAGTGGATTCGCAACGACGGTACTAACGACTCCGACATTGCCGGAGCTATAGGCTCCACCTACGAGCTGGTCGACGCCGATCAGGGCAAGGCCATCAAGGTGCGGGTGTCGTTCGAAGACGACAGAGGCAACTCGGAGTCTCTCACCAGTGCCGCGACGACAACGGTGGCGGCTCGGCCCAATCGTCCCGCCGCTGGACTGCCGGCTATCAGTGGCACCGCCAATGTGGGCGACTTCCTGACCGCCGACCTATCGAACATCACCGACGCCGACGGCCTGGACGATGCCAACTACAGCTACCAATGGATCGTTAACACGGTGACCGACGGCTCGGCAGGAAACCCGTACACGGTGGATGTTACCGATGACGGCACCACGTGGACTCCGGGCGAGGGCACGACCGACATCGAGATCGGAGGCACCAACGGCAACACCTTCACCGTGTCCAACGCCGTTGCGGGAAGACCGATCAGGTTGCGGGTGTCGTTCACCGACGACGCCGGCAATAAGGAAGTGCTGCTGAGCGCTCCTACGTTGGTTGCCAACACCGTCAACGTCCCGGCGTCCCACGACGGGTCAACGGCCTTCACCTTCGAGTTGCGGTTCAGCGAGAACGTACAGCTTAGCTTCCGGGACCTGCGGGACGATGGTTTCCAGGTGACGGGCGGCGAGGTCACCAGGGCGAAGCGGCTGGACAAACCCAGCAACGTGCGCTGGGAGATCCACGTCCAGCCCAGCGGCAACGGCAGCGTTAGTATTACGCTCCCGAACGCCATCAACTGCTCGGCTCAGGGCGCAGTCTGCACGGCCGACGGGAGGAAGTTGTCCAACCGGACGGCGTTCACCGTCAACGGTCAGTAGCAATCTGGGGATGTCTGTGTAACCAGTTGACAGGTTATGAAGGGCCACCGAATTTCCGCTCCGTACTCACCCTCATGGGACCGGGTGCGGGGCGGAAAAGGTTGACATTGGAGAGGTCCGCCACGACAGGGTGGCCCGAAGTCATCAACTGGGCATGGCAACCGCGCCTGGGCAGTCCCCGTCCTGGCCGTCTTCGCTCTGCGGGACCGACATGGTCAACTTCCAAGGTTTGGAATGGGAACTCGCAGCGCCATCCGTTGCACCGGCCTTACTGTTCACCGAACAGGACGTGCCTGTTTTGGCGGTGGAGCACCGGGGTGTCGATGTCGGTACGGGCCGTAACCAATCGGTTATGAAACAGGTCACTCTTGGGCTGCTGCAGGCGCATGTTGACCAACTCGACGGCATTGGACGAGATGTCGTTTCCAATCCAGCCGCAGCCTGACTGCTCAGCGGCCGTAACGTCTCTGACGTCCACCCCCAACTGGCAGCCCGCGTCGGCTCGCAGCAACCGTGCTTTTGGCCAACGCTCATCGGTTGCGCACCGGGAACGTTCCATGGTATCTCCAGGTACACGGTCCGCCTTGCGGACTGGCCGCTATGCCATCCGCTGCACCTGTTCGAACTCCTGCTGAGTGACGATTGCCGGGAAGGCGTTGGGTACCCGCACTGCGGTGTCGGCGTTCCGCATGTCCTGCCGTGCCGCCACGGCCGTGCCGCAGTACACCTCGTTGGCCAGGATCCGGCGCACGTCCCTGGTATTCCAGCGACTGGTGGACGGCGCGCCAGCGCGGCTGGCATTCAGCTCCGCCGCTATCTCGAACTCCGAGGTCCCCTCCAGGCGCAGGTCAAAGATCCACTCCACCGCCTCGGATGCTGCGTGGTCAGTTCCAGATTGTAGCGCCGAGTGCCCTGGTCCCAGACGGCGACCTTGCGGTAACCATAGGGGGCCTGGCTGAAGACGTAGAACCTTCGCCAGGCGCCCGCTCTCGTGCCTCGTCGGACCCCGTGAGGAGTGTTGGCTACGCAGATACCGCTCGATGGTTGAACCTACGGCTCCCGCTGGATGAGGCCAAGCTGGGCGCCGTGGACCCCCACGACGACATCGCCGAGCCAGCGAACGCGTCCCAAAACTGGTTCGTCGTCCCGGGTGCTGTCGTTCCCCGACATGCCGCCCGACGATGCCATCGAAAACCTGGCCAGGCGCCAGAGCATGCACGTGATCGGGGCGTGGAGAACCTGCCGGCTGATCTCAACAAGATCGCCCGGAGCCGCCGCGTGTCTGACCGGGTCAACATGGAAAGCATTGCTGGCGAAGTCCTGGTCGTAACCGACGGCCAGATCCGTGTGGACGCGGCCAAGGAAGCGTCGATGGCTGGTTAGCCACCCGATCCAGCTACGGTGATCACACGTCCAATATCCAGGAGAAAGCCAGTGAAATGAACACCCGCGGGCATGCTCCAAGGTGCGTGCCCGCAAGGCCAGCCGTATGGCTGGCACGCGGTCGAGACCCGGTCGATTGCCTCAGCCCCGCCTCCCCTGAGGATGGCGGGGCTGACTCTTGGTCATCGCTCCGGCCGCCAATTCACCAACCGCCGACACAACACAACACAGAAGGAGACTTTCATGGAGGCATTCAAGCCTTTTGACGAGGAATACATTGACGACCCTCTGCGCCGAGCAGAGCATCGTGTCTACGAAGAACTGCTCCGCTGCGATCTGCCCGGGCTGTTCATCCACGAGCGCAAGTTTGACCGGCGGTCCGCCGAGGTGGACTTCGTGGTCTGGATCGAGGACGTGGCCTTGTTCGCCATCCAGGTCAAGGGAGGCACCTACCGGTACGTGCTTCGGGAAACGGGAGGAGAATGGCAGCTGTGGAAGAACGGAGAATGGGTCAAGGTACCGTCTCCCTTCCGACAGGCCTGGAGCGGGGCAAAGGGTCTGATGGACGCTCTGCCCCGACGCCGTGGGTACCACACCTTCGTGGTGACCATCGTGCTCTTTCCCGACATGGAGGATCTCGATCCGTCCTTCGAGTCCGACCCGGACTACCGCAGGGTTCACGTTCTGGCCGAGGAACGGGACCTGGTCGACAAGCTGGTGGACGTGGCCCGGGAGCGCGGGATCAACTTCCCGCCCAACGCGGACGTCATCGACGACGACGTGCGGACGATCACCAAGGGCCGGGCCAGGTACCCAATGGGGGATCGTGACGAACGGCCCGGAGATGAGATTCGTGACGGGGAAGACATGCAGGTGCTGGAGGCGGATCGCCTGAGAGTGGGACACATCGAGCACTTTCACCATTCCGTCGACCGGTCAGTCCACGTCCACTTCGAGGGAGCGCTGAGTCCTGAGATCATCGCCGCTCTCGGCGACATCGTCGGCAACGGCCGGGACCGGCCGTCCGATGAGTAGGCGCGCGGAAGGCCATGCCGGTGGAGAGGCGCCGACTGAGTCCGTCCCGCTGGGCGCCGATCCACGCGTGGTCGCGGGTGGGGAGCATTTCTCCGGGTTCACATCCGCTGGCGTGGGTCGCCAGCGTGGCCCCCCAACCTCGCCTCGCCACCAATCTCTCCAACGATACCAGGCGGGACGATGGCGGAACTCCTCCGTCTTCGTCCCGCCGCCCAACTCATGAAGGAACCAACCCAATGTCGATCTCATCCCGAATACACCGTGCAGACCCCGGCCTGGACCAGCAGCAGCTTCAGGTGGTCGGCCATCTGGAGGGGCCGCTGCTGGTCCGGGCCGGCCCCGGAGCCGGCAAGACCCGCGTCATCATCTGGCGCCTGATCAACCTGCTGCTCCACGACGTCTGCGCTCCCGAAGAGACGGTGCTGCTGGCCTTCGGGCGCCTGGCCGCCGCCGAGATGAGAGAGCGGTTTGAGGCCACGGCTCATGCCGTGGGTTACCGAGGGGACGCGGACCGGGTCCGGATAGCCACCATTCACGCCCTGAGCCACCGGGTCCTGCGGGAACATCACCGCCGCATCGGCCTCTGGTCCGACCACCGGGTGCTCACCCGAGAAGCGCAGCGGGCGTTCATGCACGAGCACTTCGACGAGATATTCGGTCCTTATCAGCGCCAGCTCGCCAGCTACGGCTGGAAGGATGCGCATCAGGTCCTCACCAACGGGGCCCGCGTCTTTGACCTCATCACCGAGGAGTGCATCTCTCCCTGGCGGATGGTCGATTCCGGAAACCGTCTTCATCAGCTGATCGGGCTGTCCTACGTGGCCTACGAGGATGCGCTTTTGGAGCGGGGCTGCGTGGATTTCAGCCATCTTCTGCTGTGGGCCGACCACGTGCTGGCGGATGACGGCATCGCCGACCGCTATGGCTCGGGCATACGACACATCATGGTGGACGAATACCAGGACGTGTCCCGCCTGATGGAGCGGGTCGTGCTGCGGGTTGGGGAATACCACGGCAATCCGGCCGTGGTTGGCGATCCTGATCAGAGCATCTACGCTTTCCGCGGCGCGGGTCCCGAAGCGCTGCTGGGTTTCCCCGATCAGTTCGAAGACTGCCGAGCGCTGGGGCTGAACACCAACTACCGCAGCCATGCGGGCATCATTCGGGTCTGCAATGCGTTGATCGCCGACAACCCTCGGTACGCGGGCGACCCGCGGGCGCATGTGTCTCACCATGAGATGGCGCCCCACGCTCCCGGCACGCATCCCGACTATCCGTCCGTCTTCACCGTGTGGGGTCGTGACGGCGAAGAGGAGGCGGAACACCTGCTGGACGTCGTGCGGTTCCTGCGCTCGCACCGGATCGTGGCCGACTATTCGGATATCGCGCTCCTGGTCCACAGCGTCAGGGAGCACGTGGTCCGACCCTACGTCGAAGCGTTCAGGGGCGAACGGATACCCGTTCACCACAGCGACGATGCCTCCGTTGACGACCCTCTGGGTTCGGGCCGGGCCGGGCAACGTGGTAGGGCGCGCCTGCCCAGGGGCAAGCTGTGCATAATGACCATGCACGCCAGCAAGGGATTGGAGTGGCCGGTGGTGATCGTCGCCACGGCGGAACCACCGGGGCGGGCTGGGGAGCTTGAAGGCTTGGTGAGACGATACCGCCCTCGCCGTGGCCATGGACCAGCCGACCGCGGCGTAGACCACGATCGGCGTCGCCAGTACTACGTGGCCTGCACCCGTGCCCGTAACCTGTTGGTGCTCACGGGCAGCCGGAAGCGGCCGCCCGCGCCGGCGTTTGATGCGGTCTGGGACGATCTGCCTTGCTGGCCGTACATTGACCATGGGGCGCTGGCGCGGCAGCGGTTCACCTCTGTTGAGGATGGGCATCCTGCGTCTCCCGTCAGGGTGGCGACGGTCGACCGGCTTGAGCATGTGCGCTGGCGGCCGAAGCGCTAGTACCGGATCAACCCAGGAATTGCGGGGATAGGGCGATGGAGCCTGGAGCGGGCATCATGGCGCTGAAACTCCAGTTGATGGTGGCCCTGGTGACATTGCGTCGGATCGGATAGGCGTCGATTGTTCCAGCCAATGCCACTTCATCGCCGCGGCGTCCCTGCAGGCAGTCCCGGTCAATACGCTGAACTCGATTTTCATCCCTTCGGCAACCTCAGGACAGGATTGAGCCAACTACCGTGTTTGGGGCACTGGTGAAACTCGAGGCGTTTCACGATGTGACGAGTCGCGGCGGTGGAATTGTCTCGTGAAGGGAGGCCTGCGGTGGATTTTCAGGTTGTCCAGGATCACGCGGATCACGGGAGCGTCGGGATAGGCCACGTCCACAACCCATTGCATCTGGCGGGCAAAATCCGACATGGTGAGCCGGTGGGTGATCACCACGTGGCGCCAGCCAGCCAGCGGTTCGCAGAACAGGGAGATGTTGCGGGTGCCAGCGCGGCGATACTCGTAGCCCTGACGTCGGCCTGCCCGCCTCTGGCGGAGTTGAAAGTCTCGTCAAAGCACACCACGGACGGTCAGCGCCGTAGGGCTCTGCGTACAGGTCCAGCACATCCTCCATAGCCTGCCCGATACTGCATACGGGGGCCGCCAAGAACTCGCCGCCCACGTTGGGGACGCATCCGCCTCAGGCGGACTGATTGCGCCACGGCTTGAGGACGTTTTTCTCAGGTTGAGCCGCACCGTCTCGTATGAATGGCTCTCCACCAGACCCAACTCCACCATCTGGTCGGCCAGTCCGGCTGAAGCGGACAACGTCCAGTGGTCATGCCACTCTGGGGCGTCGCCGCACGCAAGGGTAATCAGGTCGGCCTTCCCCTTCTGGTCCAGTTTGCGGAAGTGGTCCGCTTGGACCCTATCCCGCACTACCCCTTGCGAATCCTTGTCGGCGTACCGGCGCTTGACGCCGTCCACCGCGCCTTCCGGTACGTCCAGGGCTGCCGCAATCTGTGGTACGGTCCAGCCCTCATCTATCTTCATCAGGGTGCGGGCTCGGGGGACCCTGGGCGCCGCGTGTTTGCCGCCCGGATCAACCGGTTCAGTTGTTCCCGTTTCTCCGTGGTCAACTCGATGGTGTATCAGTTCCCGGGCATGGCGGCTGCACCTCCCCGCAACCCGAAATTGCAGCCAGATCAGGGACCCCGACCGCTCGGCCCCAAGACCTTCGATTACTGATTTGAACCGATATTGGAACTGGGTGACGGGCAACCTGATGGTCCAGCACGTGGACGTGGTCAACATCTGCGTCAACGCTGCATCCGGCAGCGAAGATCCGTTGCCTGATGACTTGGGTTCGTAGCGGTTGAGCACGTCTGAGCGGGATCTCTGGTCCTGCTCAGACGTGTCGCCCTGATACGGCTCCGCCTACGAAAAGCCAATGAGCCGGCACCAATGTTGAAACGCAGCTTGATTCGCTGGTGAGAGAACTGCAACCGCCATCGTCAACGGCCGACACAGCGTTTGCTGGCGTCCAGCAAGTCTTCCACATGGCCATAGTATGGTATGGTGCGACCCGGTGTTCCCGACGCGTCTCGCAACAGGACTGTATCGGAGTTATACCTTTCCACGTTCAGTCCGACGTTGGAGGATTGGTCGTACACCTCGGAGAGCGGGGGAGGTCGCCACGGACCATACTCTGAGAGCAGGTGGTCGTACGCGCAGGCGCACTGCCTTTCTCCCCCGATCACGATGAACTCCAATTCGGCAAGATTGTTGATGCCTCTTTCCCGATCGAGGGAGAGGTCCAGAGCGTCGCAGTCGTATATCCAGCGAGCGCGCTGGGAGGACGCGGGGTCCGAAGCGGTCGGTTCAGGGTGGTTTCCGGCAGTTGAAGACCCGCCATTGTCGACTCCCAAATCCTCAACGGCCCGACCCACGACGAAGCTGTTCTCCGCTTCGGTATCTTCAATGTCGATGCCCTGCACGCGCTCGAGGAAGTCCGCCACTTCGTCGTAGTCGTCGGCCGCTCTCTCGGCCGCGCGTTCGTTGCGGAAAAGGAGTGCGAATTTCACGGTGGCCTGTTCGGCGTCGCCGTCAACCTCGGTCAGTGCGGTGATGTATCCCTGGCAGCGTTCCACAGCGCACAGGTGTCCCACCTCGGCGTGCATCTGAAAACCCTCGTCGAGCTTGTCGAGCATCCGCTTCATTTCGTTGTCGTCATCGGCCCGTTCCAGCGAACCGGAACTGTTGTGGAGGTTCTTGAGAACGCTCTCCAGGGATTCAAGCGACCTGGCCGCAATGATGTATCCGTCGAACAGGGCGATCCCGCCGCCCTTCTGGTCATCCCAGACTTCGTACCCCCGGTAGGAGTCCTCCTCGGCGCCGGCGTCCTCCAGTTCATCTCTGACGTCATCAAGGTTGAAGCTGCCCCTGATGACATCTACGGCGCCGTTCTCCCACCTCGCGGTGACCAACTGGCTTATGTTGTCGTCGCCGATACCCAGGTGCTCTGCGCCGAGAACGCCATCTGGATAGAGCTCATCGGCGAGAAGATCGTCGTCCAGAATCTCGCGGATATTTGATCGTCGCAACAGCTGGACATCATCCGGAACCAGGTCGAACGCCGACCCGGGCTGCGGGTTTCCACCGCCGATGGCGCCGGAAAGAACCACACCCAGCGTCACGATGATGATGAGCAGGACACCACCGGCTCCGCCGCCGATGACCAGCCACCTGATGGGGATGCCAAAGGGTCCACGTGAAGGTGGATCACCTTGGGGCCGAGGTTGCTCGGGTTGTTCCGGGGATCCGTTGGTTGTCATTTCGCCGCGTGCTCCTCGCAATGAACCTGTACCCAATCGTTCCATCAGACCGTTGGTGCGATGGGCTCAACTGGCTCAGATATATGTCGGTTGAGAATGAACGGTGTTCCGGTTGGTGAGACGGTCTGCTCTGAATGATGACCGGCCCTTCTTCCGGAACGAACCGGTGGCTGTAGTCCGGGACGCCCGCCGCCATTGAATGGCACGAGGCAGCCAACCGACTGCCTCGTGCGGTGTCTCGGCGGCCGCAATCATTCCTTCGTTAGTCTGGCGTACCGTCTGCGTCGCCCGTGGCGGTGGTTTCAGACCAAGCCCGCCAGTGGCCATGGGGCAGGGACAACCGCATCCGTTGCGTCGGGTGAGTACCTGGACAAGCGACGCTTGCCCGGCTACGGCCACATTGCCTGTATATCCGTACCGCATTCTGACACCCCATATGCTCGCTGAGGGTGTCTGCGAAGACCGCCCGGGCACCGGCGCGGAATGGCAGCCCCCCTTGCGTCTCGGATGGGCGCTGTGTCAGAGACGCTGGCATCCCGATGGCAAAAGCCGCCGCAAGAGGGACCATGAGGCCCCATCACGATTGACGGCTCTGCCAGTCCATAGGGACTGCTGCGGGATCGCCCGCGTCTCTGACGCGGGCACTGTACCACACCTGGACACGGCGACGAAAGACGGGCGAAAACTACGTTCACAGGCTCCACGAACGCGGCAAGCAGCGCCGCGCCCGATGGCCTCGTCACCACCAGCGACGGAGCCGTGGATGAGCCGCACAAGCTTCTGTGACGACCTCTCTCCGGACGGCGGCGCCTCGGACCACCTGGTCAACCCCAGCTGCAGGATCGTCCTCAAGAAGGCCGGGTACGGAGAGAGATTATCGCCACACCGCCCCCTGCTGGGCAGCAAAGAAAGAGGTCATCGACCAAGCCTGGTATCTGTCAGAGCGCCGCGCTTCCAGATTGATCTTACGTCCGCAAATATCACCGGTCTGGTTACTCTGCAAACGATATTCCGGTCAGTCAAACGATGCTCAGGAGCGGGATGGCCGCGGCCATACTGATAGCGAGCCGCATGATCTACGCATCTACCGCTGATTGATCGTCGAGCCCCATCACCGTAGTCCAGATCCCGCAGGATCCGGCTGAGGTAGGCCGTCGCTTCTCTAATGCTGTACGTAGTCATGTTGTCCGCCGCGTGACGGCCGTATTGGGGGCAACATTGTCACAGGATGTTATCGCGTCGGGAACAACGCTACGCCGCATGACGCGCATTATGCTCCCTCTGGCTCGGGCCGAGGTCGCGTTACGGCGACGTGGCGGTCAAAGGGCAGTCGCCTGCCGTCACGATACCGCCGCCGAAAGAACCACCAGCCAAAGACCCGGCCTGACTGAGACTACACCGGCGCGTGGGCGGAGGTGGAGCAAGCGGCGGCCTGGCAAAAATCCTACACGAAGAACCGCGCCCAGATGGCGCGTAGTAAAGGAGCAAGCTAATGCAACCAGAATACCTCCATCCCCAACACCGCGATAATGGACATGCCGCCCAGGACCGGGCCACCGCCGTCCTGCTGACCCGCGGCGGCATCGACGGAGTGTCCGCATTCTTCCTGCGCCATTGGTGTCCTGGAGCCGACCCACCGGAGCCGGTGTTCGACACCTGGCTGCTCGGTGCCGGCCGTTTCTGCCTGACGGTGAAGTACGGCCGCTACTCTCTGCGGGGTGGGCAGTGGTGCGTCGACACCGGGTCGGGCCCGCGGACCACGCAGTCGCCGCTGGAAGAGGCCAGGGTCGAGGCGCTGTTGGTCAGCGAGACCCTGCAGACGCGTCTGAACCGCCCTGTAACTGTCGCACCGGCCTTGGTCTTGTTCGATACGGACCCCGACCGGCGCATCGAGCGCCTGGCCCGCCGAAGCCGCATCCCGCTGCTCTGGGGCCTGGAGCGCTGCACCGGGAGCCTGGCCGATGCCGCGGCCGGATATCGGCTCCACCATCCCCTGGAGCGATGGCAGGCCCTGGCGGAGATATCGGCGCTCATGGAGGGCATTGATTCGGTCGGAGCGGTCCCATCGCGGAAGCCCCAGATGGGCTTCCGGTCCTCATCGGCGTCATAGGGGGCGCTGAGCCGCCCCGAAGCCGGTCATCACGGTCTTCCGCGCCGGAAACCGCGCTTTGGGGCAGAGATGACAGCCGCCCGCCCGGAACTGCAGCATCAACGCGGGCCCGATCAATGCAACCGTCCGGCACTCGTTGCGGAAGGACGCCGAGCCTCCGCTGCCTCCTGAAGCTGTCCGACCCCAGGAATTCCGTCACACTAACCACAATCCGCCCCGAGAACGCAGCCAAAGGGTCCAGCAGGAGGCTCACGACCAGGACTGCCGGCAATGCTGGTCAGGCTCGGTGCCGTTTGCTCCATCAACCTCTATGGCAGGGGTCCGCCGCGGGAGGCCGACATCACCGGGGTCGTCCCGCCCCGCAAAGGAGCGCGGACGCCGCGCCATTCTCCCGGCTGAGCCTGTATCGTTGCTCGGGGCGCAGCCCAATATCCACAAGGCTGGACCGCATCAGGGTTGGTAGGAGGATAAGCCATGGCAATGTTCATCGGTTCATAACTGGTGAGAATTCCGGACACTGCAGCGTTTCGCCACGAGGCGGCACCGTGCGGCCAATGTTCGAATCCTCGTGAACCGCCATGTCGGCGTAGCAATGAATGTCCATCGAGTTCCCGATTGATCCTGCGACCTGCAATGGTCAGGCCCGGCGTCCGACACGTGTGAGTTCCGGACGCAGTCGATCCACCTCGGCCTCCGCTTTTTCGGCCCTGATTTGCTCACGCTCCAGCGCCATGGCAGTGGCAGCAGCCGCTGAACGTTGCGCCGCGTTGTCCTCCCTTTGCGACCGCAACTCTTCCACCAACGCAGCTTTGGACCGCTTCAACTCACGCACCTCTTCGATCAGCGACCTGACGGATCTCGATTGACGGGGGGCGCCGCAGGAACATCGGGTGTGTTCGCCAACGCACGCTCATAAGCGTCATCAAAGGGCATTCTCCCGTTCAACACCTCCCCTTCCCATTCCGAGTCCCGCACCATTCGGGCACGCCGGTATGCCTCGGCAAAGCCAACTTTCCCTTCTGCAACGTCCTCCGCCAAACCAAGCGACCACACCACCTTGGCCTGGCTGATCAACGTGGTACCCACTCCGGCCAGGTCTGCCATCTCGTCGATCGCATACAGACGGCCGGTGTCAGTCGGAAAATCCACAGTGGCTGTGGATTTTTGGGGCCTTCCCCTGCCGCGCCATTCGCACATGGACACGACGCTCAGCGCTTTTCCGGTCTGGTTCAGCTGCCGTTCGTGGAGACCCTGGGCACACAGGAAGGCAACCGGATCACCGCCGACGTATTCCTGAAATCGCACTTTGATATCGAGTTCCCTGGCAATCGTGAACCGGTCCCAATCCCAGAGGACCTGGTCGTTCAACAGGATCACGTCCACAACGGTATCTGCGCCGCTCTCCCGGTCTGCGACCAGCTGTGCGCGCACGGCGGCGCGCAACCGGTCCCGGGACGCCGGACCACGGCTCCTGAGCAGCCGACCAAGCTCGTGCTGCGTGTAGTCACTATCGTGGTCCTCATCTCGCCTTGCCGCGGCCGGTGGCGGCGGAACATCGGGTTTTCTCGGTTGAACCCTTTTCCCTGCGTCGGGTCTCGCCGAACTCGACATCAGTTCCAGTTGACAGAGGGGGCCCCCTCGACGCGCCGGTTCCGTTGCTTCACCATGCTGCACCGCCTCGTTTCGACTGTACCGCTGATATTGGGTACACAGGCATTATGGGAAACCGGCAGGGAGGGGTCTGATTGTCGATTTACAGGGGGATTAGGCCGGCGATTTCCACGGACATTAGTCCACTTTGGAAGCGCGGTGTTGTGACAAATATCAGGTTGTAGTTGGCTGGTCAATCACCCCCTTGGGCGCCCAGGAGGGCGCGATGTGGCGACAGCCGTTCCCGGTAGCTGGTGCCTTCGATGACGATCTGGTAACTGGCGTTGGACAGGCGGTCGAGGGCCCTGTTGCCCATGATGAGATCGTCGAAGAGGCTGAGCTACTCGTCCACGGCCCGGTTGCTGGCAATGACGAGGTTGGAAGTTCGATGCCGATAAAGGTTGAGTTCGTAGAGGTCGGTGGACTGCTTTGGCTTGAGCCGGTGCAGTCGCAGGTCGTCGAGGATGAGCAAGTCGGGCGTCAGGAAGGACCGGAAGGTGCGGTCCAGTGAGTTGTCGACCCGAGCTTGTGCCATGGCCTTGGAGAGGTCTCGGCGTGGATGAAACGGACGGTGTGGCCAGTGCCGATGGTCGAGTAACCCAGGGCCTGGGCCAGAAAGCTCTTGCCAATCAGCCTGAGGCGCATACTTGTCGAGAAACTCCAGGGAGAAAACAGCGTCCAGGAGCCGGCGATCCAGGGTGATTGACGCCGACTAGTCGATCCGCCTGTGGCGGACCAGCCGGCAGGTCTCCTCGAAACCGGCGCCATCGAGCCGGAGTTCGATGCGACGTTGGGCGCGGCGGTTGACCTCGTCGCTGAAGATGATCTCCAGGAAGGAGGCGTAGTCCAGATGTTCACGGCGGGCCAGGGCGATGCGCTCGGGCAGGGTGGTGGCCATGGGGCCCGGCTGCAGCCGCTTGAGCGAGGACGTGAGTTCGGTGATGCAGGTCATGATCGACCTCTAGCAGCAAGGGCGAAGACGGAGCCGGGACGGGCGGAACGACCGGCTGCCATGGGTAATGGAAGCTGAGGCATGGTCTCCTGCTCCAAAGCCTGCACCAGGATGCGCCCCACGCGGTGCACGTCAATGAGGTCGACGGCCAGGGCACGCTGGCAGGCGGGATCAAGGCGCTGAGGCGTGTAACGCTCGCCCAGGCGGATGAGCTTGTGCCCCTGCCTGATCTTCTACCAGGGATGCTGATTGTCGAAGAGACGTTGGGCGAATTGGCCCACCGTCGGCCCCAGCAGCGCCGCGCTTGATACGCTCCGGAGACTTCATGGTGTAGGCGGAAAGCTCGGCGGGGTAATCGTCGACGTCGGTGGCGCGGCCGCCGCGAGGCTGACGCTGTTGGACCTTGATCAGCTTGCCCCGGTGGTAGATGCCCTCCAGCTTGCTGTCCGCCTGATCTCCACTTTCTGACCAGGCGGGCAGGACGATGCTGGCACCCAGTAGAGGGCGTACTGACAAGCCACATGATGGTCGGGATGCACCTTGGCCGTGCCCCAGTGGGTGATCTCGCAGGGCTAACCATCCCAGGGAGCAGGACGTGACGCTCCTCGTCCTGGAAGACCACCAGCGGCTGTCGTCGCGTGGTGTCATGGATCCGCCGGTCAGACACTTCCAAGCACCAGCGCTGGGCTTCGTTGCGCAGATGCGCCAGTCCGTTGAAATCGCCGCCCTTGAAGGGTCACTCCCTGACAAACGAAACGCTGCCTTCCTTGGGCTTGTCCTTGGGATGACGGGCCCGGGCCGGATCCGCGCCGATGTTGCGGTGCTGGGAGTATTCCAGAAATCCTCGGGTCAGGCAAGAATGCAACGGGTGCGGTCCGGCCACTGCGGCGGGGAAATTGTCAATGACCAGATAGCGAGGCACGCCGCAAAAAAAGCCCACGTCTCCTCTAAACCGGCGATCACGTCCTCCAGCTTCTGGCTGTGCGTCGGCCAGACGAAACAATGCCGCGAGTACGACAGCACGATGATCAGCGCCCGCACCACCCTGCGCTTGCCCGTGGCCGGATCGTTGATCATCCCTAATCTGACGAAGTCAGCCTCGGCCATCTCACCGGGCTCGGTGTCGGCCATCCGCACCATGCGGACACTGCGCCCTCCCCAATTCCGCTTCCGGATTAACCGACGCAACGACGTGCACGACACCCTGCAGCCCGCGCCGCCAGTAACTCCTGAACCCGCGTCACCTTCAACCGGTCGCCGGTGAGCCACTGGTAAATCTGGTCAGACCACGGAGCCAGATTATCTTCAACCGGCGTCTCCACTTGCTTGGGACGGCCCCGGCTGATCCCAGCCAAACGGCTCAACTGCTCTTCGCTGGGAGCGGGACCTCCCTGTGCAATCCCCTCCCCTTTCGTCGACGCCAGACCGTGTCCCGGCGAAAGCAGGGGTCCCTGCGTACCGTCGCCCGCGACAACCCCGTCCCTTCTGCTATCTGCCGTTGGATGTTTCCCGCCTGCCAGCGGCGGATCACTTCCTGTATTTCAGCTCGGAGCACCGCCTTGTACGCCATCGCTGCACCTCGAAATCGAAGTGCGGTAATGGTCGCCGTGGTGGCGCCCACCCGTGGTCATAGACTTTGGCGAACTGGCCTATAGTTCCTGGCAGTTTCGCAGATTACCGGTATATAGTTCGTGGCGTTTCATACATCCACAAACAGCCCTCCCCCGAGGGGAGTACACGCTCAGGCCGATCGGGTAGTGGACCAACTGCAAGAACACCTCCCCCAGACTGCTGAGATGCTGGCGGATGCCATTCCCGACATCCTCGCCTGCACCGTCTTCCCGGTTTCACATTGGCAGCGACTCTGGTCCAACAACCCGCTGGAACTGCTGAACAAGGAGATCCGTCAGGGCACCGGCGTAGTAGACATCTTGCCCAACCGGGCCGCGATCAATCAGTTGGTCGGCGCGGTGCTGGCCGAGCAACACGACGAATGGGTCAAAGGCCGTCGTTATCTCACCTTCTGCAACCACCCGAAAACTCAGGCTCTACCAACCGCCCACGTCCTTGACGCGGAAGCCTGTGCAACATCAACGAGGATGACGTTTATCCTACCAGCGGACGGGACGCAACCGTATCCCGAGGTTGGGTGAACGGTCTGGAAACCGCAAACTTACTTTTGAGGATGAATGACTGCGCCGGAGATTCTCCGCACGGCTCGCATGACTTGTTCGGCCCGATATGCAGTTACCCTGTAACCCACGCCTTCGCTATGGGCTCAGTCCAGCTAGGGGACCGCCTCCGCGTCCCCAAAGGGTCTTGCCTATTGCCTGACAATTTGTCTGACGGAATTTCCCGTTTCTCTGCGACATTACACAAGGTGGACTGGTAACCCCTGCGCCTTACAGTTTACGAGTTCTGGTGGCTATAATGCCAATACATTATCCCCATATCGTACTAAAAAATGCCTAACAACCTAAGGCGAACCGGGCATTGATTGCGGGAAGATTTTCTCCACTCTAAGGGTCGGTCGGTGGCGATCCCTGCTCACGTTCATGCGGACTCGTTAATATGCTCTCCCCATTTCAAGTATGGTCCACGTGGGATATGCCGGTGGTAAGATTCTCTCCCCATTTTAGTGAGTCTTGGAACAGCAGCGTTGAAATACTCTCCCCTTATCAGGAAGGCAGTAAACGGGTTATGGGGTACTGCAAATGTTCTCCCCAGGCTACGACGGTGAGCACCCGTCGGAGCCACCGTGTCCGACCGCATCACTGTCATTCTCCAAGAACGGGTCTATTCAGAAAGTCGCTGGGATGAGAGACGCTCTCCCGCGGAAAGGGCCTACATGTGAAGGGTGGAAAGGAGGGTCTCCTCACTAACCTGAGTGTTCACGCCGCAACTGGCGCCCTGGGAGGTGCGTGCCTAGTGTGTTCCAGAGCATCGGACATAGGAACGAGCTGATAGCCAAGTTGCGCGGCTCGGCGCTTGGCTGCACGCAAAGCCCGCTGCTTATACTGAGTTTCGTAGTATTCAGCCCCAGCGTCCACGTACTCTTGGCCGTAGCGCAGCATGGAGTAGATGAGCCTGGCCAGCCTGTGGGCGGTGGCAGTGATCGCCTTGGGCGAGCCCAGATGGGTTTTCTTCCGCCGCAGGAAGGCACCCAAAGCGCTGTCGGAGCGGTGCAGGGCGTTGGCCGCCAGGCGTAATGCCGCCGCCGCACGGTTGGCGCTGGGTTTGGTTTTCGAGCTGATGACCCGACCACCGGTGATGCGGTTGTGGGGGCTCAGCCCCAGCCATGAGGCGAAGTGCTTGGCGCTGGGCCACTTGGTCATGTCCGTGCCGACTTCGCTGATCACCTTCAGCGCGGTGTAGCCGTCCACGCCGTCGATACGAGTCAGATCCACCCCAGTCATCCGGTACAGATGGCTGCGGACATCGAAGCGGGGCGCGTTGCCCTGGATGCCCTTCCTGGTGACCTTGGCCGGAGGAATGGCATCGTCGCTGCGGTTGTCGAATTGCTCCAGTTGAGTTTCAATCGCGCGGTCACACTCCGCAATTTTGTCGGGGTATACCCGGTATAGCGCCAAGGCCTGGCCATCTCGAAAATGCGCTCCTCGCGCCAATGTCCCTGCAGAGAGATGTATGTGGTGCCCAGCGCACCCCCATTCCTCGACCCCGCTTCGGGTCATCGTTCTCGAGCCAGATTCAGGCTCTGCTCAAACCCCTCACGCACCCGGTCGTGAAAGATCAACCGGGCTCGAAACATCGGCACCGTACTACTATTGGCGAAAGGTCGATACCTAATCCCAATCCCCAAGGCCGCCCTCCACCGGATGTCGAAATCGGCCCAAGCCTTGGCATCAGCGTCGCTCACCTTGTCGCCGGCTTCCAACAGGAGTGCCGTGGCCAGTCCGCATCCAAGCACAACTGATTCGCCTCCCACACACTCCTCTGGTCAGATCCAATGCCCAGCATCACTCGCACTTCGCTCCACTAACTCAGATGGCCGGAGTATAACTCCCTATGCAATCAGTCCGGGTTCCCGGCCGAATTTCTAGGGACGGTTCCCACGGCTCACCTGTTGTCTTGCTCGCAGATTTGGCGACGCGAAGATGGAACTGGCCGATGTTCACGCAACCCTTTCGCAAACCGCAGTCTATGACGACCAGTTCAGCCACATTTTCGGCGCGTGGGCAATTAGGTCGCCGAAACGTACGGGCACGGGGCGCCTTGTCTTCGTGTGGCGTACAAACAAATTGACGTCGTTAAGCGGAGTTGTAGAGTCCGCCCACTGGCGATAGGTCGTGACCAGTAGGTTAAGGTCATTCCCGATCTCGATGAACTGTTGGATAGCCTCATCATGGCCGCACACCACCAGCGCTACCCAAATGCCGTTTTCACCACGCAAAACGGGCCGGAGGGGTCGTAGAACATCCGCCACAGTGCGCAGGGCGCGTGCTGACGGCTCGAAGAGAAGTGGGAAAAATAGGAATGGGACCTCCGCCTCCGGTACCTCGGGCCACGGAACATCTTGCTGTTGGTTCCCCATATCTTGAAGCCGCGGGGCGCTGGACTCCAGCGGATCCCGGATTCCGATCCAAAGGTCCGGATACCACTGGTCGCCGTCCGGATCGCCAACACCTGCCCGGCGGCCATCCCACGCGAACATGCCGGCGTCCTTGGCTTTGAGTTTCAGATCGGACAGGGCGCCCGCCCGCCTGATCTCCTGCCGATTAGGAGGCCTAGTCGGAGTTCGCCCCAGCCTGGCAGTGACGGAGTTGTAGTCAGAACGACTGTGCTCCGCCAGGAGGGAGCGGCTTGCGCTCTTGACGTAAAGCGCCGCACCTATCTGCACCGTCAGTCGTTCGGATTCGAGATCGTTGACCATGGTTGTGGTCTGGCTCTTGGGAAGCCCACACTGCTTGGCCAGATGAGACAATCGGATGCCCGTGGATTCGACGATTTCCTGCCACACCCGATAACGAGTGCGGTTCCAAAGGAACGACGGGGTTTTCCGCCGGATTCCGTATTCCAGATGTGGCGCTGGACCGACCACTTCGCCCATCGGGTACGTGGGCCGCGTCATTTTGTCGACGGATACAACACCGAAGCGCCGCTTAGGGCTGGCGAACATGCCGTAGCAGATTATGGCCTTGGGCACGTCCGGCATCGCCTCTCGCCGGACTCGGAGAGCGGCCAGGGGATCTGCCGCCAAGATGACCACCCCGGGCGGAGCCGCCGGTTCGTGGAAGAGCGTGTCGGACCAGGTGGTCATTCCATTGAACAGGTCATCCGGGCTTAGGTACAGGACGTCATCCGGCACGTGCGGCCCGAAGAAGACTAACGGGACACTGAACTTCCTGGTTCTTCGCGAGTCGATGTGATTGACGACAGCATGCACCGGCCCTTGGGGGATCCAGATGAAATCCACCGCAGGGCAGTTCAGCGGCATGGTGATTTCCTCATTTTCCCGGTTTATCTTCGGGGCCCGCTCAACTGTGTGGACTGACCAAGCCCAGGGTGCCGCGTGGTACGCGCACTCCAGCATTGGGCCCCAGTTGAGCACCTCATCCGGATCGAGTTCGGTCGTCCTCTCTGCCGCGAGTTCGTGTTGCTGCTCCCGGTATATGTCCATCCCGTTGTCGACGAGCGCGAAACGCGTTTGCGCATCCCTCATCCACCCCAACTTCTTGCGCTTCGCGTACCGCTTTCTCACCAGCCATTTGAGGTCTTCCCCGATTGTAGTGTATGCCGTATCAGGCCACCGCTTCAGCTCTTCGGCGGCACTGTAAGGCTTTTGGCCCAGGTGCCGGATTAACTTCAATCTTCGGGGTGTCATTGCGTCTCGCTTTGGCATATTTCAAACCCTCCTTTCCCACAGCAGGTATTCCAGTCGTTCCCGTTGAGGTCCGGTCCACCATGCTACTGTGGATAAGTGGGTAACGTCCGTGGCCTCTTCGTTCCATAACCACACCAGTTTCGCAAGGTGAAAGCCGTGCGTGATGTCCCGATACTTCGCGACCAACATGGGAACGGCGCCGCGCTGCTCCGCGAACCGGGCGCTGGCCCGTTCCGTTTCGCACACCATAAGCATCGGCACGGATTCGCCCAATTGGTGAGCAACGCGGTAGGGCCACAATTTCTTCTCGATGGCCTGGGGAGTTTTGGCTGAGCGTTCGTACTCCACGGCATGCCAGACCGCGCGTCCGTCTCCCACCGGTATCCAGGCCCACAAGTCCGGAGCAATTTGCGTGCCACCGGCGAGGTTGAGCCTCAACTTCCATCCAGGCTCGACCAAAGCGCCGGCTCGCCGAAACGCGATCGCCAACTCGATCAATCCTTCCTCATGTCGCCTCATGTGCCCTCGGCGGCGTCCTGTTCCGCTTCGCTCAGCTCCCGGACGACCCCGGGACCGGCGTCGAGCCAGACGGTCCCGTTCCACAGCCCACTCTTGGACCAAGCCAGTCGGATGCAGCGAGAGTCGGTCATCGCGATCGACGAGACCTTTCTCCATGAAACGTCGCACCGCCTCACCGAATTCCTTGGGATCGCCGGACAGCTTGCCCCACTGGCGTTCGCTGCACCCCGACCACTCCTCAAGGGCAACGAGGATGCGGTGATCGGATACCTTTCGTAGACATGACTGCACGTTGTCGATGGCCACGAAGTCGGGCAAGTGCTCTGGAGAGCCAATGCGCGCCGCAGGCCTGGTAACAACCGGGAGCCGACCTCGGTCTGGAGTTGGACGCAGGGCTTCGATGACACCGTCGCCGGATCGATCTCTGAGGGTAATGATCGCTCGTGGGACGTCAGCGTGCAGGTCCCGTCTGGCTCTGAGGACAGCCAGCCGATCGGCCGCCAAAATCACGAGGCCGCATGGGGCCGGCGGCGACTCAACACCGGGTTCCTGCTGCATGTCGGTCTGAGCCAACATGCTGTTCATGTCGTCGGGAATCCGAGACCGCTTGGGGCGAATGCCATACCATGCGAAGACTACCAATACTCGGGACGGATTGGCGTCGCCCGGGGCCCGGAGTTCGTATTCGGCCACTGCCATGATGGGTCCGCTGCTGATCAATCGCAACCGTTTCATGGGCATCGGCTGTCGCCACAGCGGGTGAACCGCATTAGATGTCCAGAGCACGGGGGCTACCTCGTAAAGGAGCTCTACCGCCGGACCTTGGCGAAGCAGGCGTTTCAGGCAAGGTTCGGTTACGCTCCACTCCAGGGGCACACTCAGGCGGTCCATGACGTCCCAAATTCCTTTAGTGTGCAGGTAGAAGCGCTGTTGGGCGCGTTGGGTCCACCCGCGGACCACGAACCCGATGTAATCACGTTCAACCATCCAGCCGAGGCGGTTTTTGATGGTGCCTTTACTGGCCCACAGCAGGTCAGGCCGAGCGAGAAGATCGGCAACGCTGGCCAGAGGCTGCTGCCATAACGCCAACTCGATCGCGAGGATCTCAGCGGCAAATTCGGTCGGGTCTTTTCGGCGCCGATCAAGCATTGGGGAGCCTCCTCAACCTGGAGATACTGAGTTTGTCGTGAATTCAAAGTCGACAGCGAAGAATGGACCGTGACTGGCGACATTCCGGGCGTCATCGACCTCGGCGACTGGAATTTTTATGAGTTTTGCGCTGCTCTTGGACTTCGAAGCTCCCAATCCCACATTCCCGATCGATCCGCTCTGCCGTGCTGTCCGGCACAAGTGCCAGATGATTGTCGAACCGTTAAGCTGTGCAACGTCGTTACTCTGCGGGTGGGCGAGAGGCAAGCCACTCCATGATGTCGCCCTGCCGCCACCCCACACGCCGGGCACTGACGCGCACTGCCGGAGGGAATGCCCCGATTTTGATCAGCTCGTACAGCAGCGTCCTTGACAACGAGGTCGCCCACAAAACTTCATCCAAGCGCATGATCCGATGGTCGTACAAGGGTTTTTGGCTACTCATGATGTCAACGCTCGTGATCCATCGTGCGCGGGTCGCTGTATTCAGTGACATCTTAGGGCAGGGAATCGGGTGCGCCGGGATTTTCCTCCCTGCCGGCGCAAATTTTCTCGGGAATATGCCGTGTCGCACGATAAAAACCGGGCCACCGGATTCCACAGCGCGGTCGTTGGTCAACTGCCCAGGCCGGCGCGAAATTTCTGCCATGCTGCCGCCTCATCAAGGAGTCCCACCAAAATCATTAGCCAGATGGAGGAAACGTGTCGGTGACGTTCCCGTCATCTCGTCGCGAGGGCGTCAGGTGGCGGCTCTTCGCGTCGCACCAACCGGATGGTCCAGTAATTTGACCGGAGTTGGCGCGCAGACGTCGCCAGGCTCGGACCCGCGCTCTTACTGAAACTCACACAGTCCGTTGCAACGCAACTCTTCGAACGCAGACCCTCCGCGCCAGGCAAGCCCGCACCGATTACGACCACGATTCCCAATCGGGGCTTTCTTGCTATTCACCACGCTATTCAGGCAGTGTGACAAGAAGCGTTACCGTCTCCCACGCCGAACGGTAAAGTTAAAATCCTGAGCGCGTGTGAGACAAATGAGTTAAAGCAGGTTGGAGGCGTCTGAGCATGAGGTCGACCATGGCGATATGCACCCAGGCTTCGCTGCTTTCGGTTCGCTCCTCGCAGTCCTTGCTCATACATCGGCGCCGGCTCAACCAAGCCAGAGTGCGTTCCACCACCCATAGTCTATGCAGTACCTGGTCAGTATGGGTTTCGTCTGGCTTACGCACGACGGCCGGTAGCCAACCGCCGGTGGCCCAGACTCAAGACGCCAGGTGGCCAGCGTAGCCGGCATCGGCCCAGATGACCCGCAACCGGGGAAATCGACCCGGCAGATTGGCCAACACCAGCATGGCGCGGTCCCGGTCCTGGATGCTGGCGTCGTGGACTTCCGCGGCCAGCAGTCCGCCTCAGGCAGGCCGTTTGCGGCCGGCTACCCGTTTACCAGCGTCTTATCCCTGCGGCTCCTTTTCCCGCGGTCTTCACCGACTGGCTGTCGATGATGACCGCGCTGGACGTAGACGATCCTACGGCAGCTTCACAACCTCGGGAACGCAAAACCTCCCTCTACCCTCTCCCAGGTGACGTCATCCCGCCAGTTGCGGAAGTACCACCAAACAGTGCCCCAAGGGGGTCCGCCTCAGGGGGATCGGAATATGCCGCCATGCAGGACGTACGGGATGCCGTTCACGACATCGAACAAGTCGGTGGTTCTGGGATGGCCTCTTCCCGTGTCAGGAGCCATCAGAGGAGCCAATTCCTCTCAATGGGTATCGGTCAAATTGCTTGCCTAAGATTTCCTGCTTATCCCACCCGCGTAACGGTCGTCTCATTCCAAGGATCACCCGCGCACCTTACGCCAATTGTCACGCACCCTCTGAGACGCGATCATCGTTGGGACTATTGGTTCTCATGACTCTGTGCAGCGATGCGACCTGGTCCGCCTTGGCTTTCTAAACGCCGGCAATCGCTTCTTCGACTTCAACAGCAACCACCTGGTCTTACTGCCTGTTAGCAGGCGTTAACCAACCGATGCCGTCCAGCCATCACAGGAGGTCCGCTCCGAACCCTCAAATGAACCGGGCGCTACCATGCACAAAAACCGCGGGGGCAAATCGAGAAACTCTTCCGAGGAGTTCGACGCATACGCCGATTTTAGCCGGGTAGTCGGAATTGGGCTAAAGACCGCAATCTATGCCGTGAACTTTCACGTCGTGAGACCGGTTGCCCTGACCACCTGGCCCATGAATTCAGTGGGTTTTCCGGGTGCCCTATGTGGAACTCGCCGGAAGGTGGTCCCTACCGCCGACCGGTCGACCCGTTGCCCAAGTCGATATTTACGCGATGCTTGTCCCGCCAACGCGGTTCACAGGACCGAATGCTATGAACGCCGGGATTCGTTGCTCACAATTCAGATGATCTGAGCCCCGGAATATCGGGGCATATCGAGAAAGAAGATCACACGCACGGTCAAGCTGACAATCGGTGCCGGTTTAAGCGTTTGGATCGCTCGACGGTTCGAACTGATCCGCGGCGTCGCCGCCAGCCAAATGGGCGGCCCATGCTTCCATCAGAGACCGTCGTGGTTCAAACATGTCGGTCCGCGCATAAGCCTGCTCGGTTGGATTACCCAGGTTGTGCGCCAGCGCAGTTTCACTCACCTCCCGCTGGGTTTTAGCGCACTCAATGCACCAGTCCTTGAAGCTGCTACGGAACCCATGGGCAACGGCCGGAATTTCAAGCCTCCTCAACATGGACGTAAACACCATGTCGGACAACGGCATTCCGCGCAGACCGGGGAACACCAAATTGCTAGACCCATCGGACAACTCTTTCGCCAACCCCAGAACATCCAAGGCCCTTTTTGACAAGGGCACCTTATGCTCGCGGCGCGCTTTCATGTGCTCGGCTGGCACCGTCCATTTCCGTTCATCCCTATCTATTTCATCCCATGTGGCGAGCCTGACCTCGCCGCTGCGGCCGGCCGTCAACACCAGGAACTCGAATGCCAACTTGGTGACTGTGTCCGCTGTCGATTGTCTCACCTTTTCCAGCGCTTGTGGAACAGTGCTGTAATGCAACGCCGCATGGTGTTGCTTGGTGCGTGGCATCCTGGGCAGTACCTTCGTAATTGAACGATTAGCGGGATTGTCGATACGGTAACCTTGGGCAACCGCCCAGTCCAGCACTGTCTCCATGCGCTGGCGTACCCGGCTTGCCGTCTCGGGTTTCTCAGTCCATATAGGCGTCAGGACCGCCAGGATGTCCGCGCTGGTGATGTCGGTGACCAGCTTGGACCCGATTTTGGGGAACGCGTAGGTAGCGAGCGTGCTGGACCACTGGGCGGCATGCTTGGAGTTGGTCCAGGACGGACGCCGCATTTCAATTACGGTCTCGGCCGCTTCGGCAAACGTCGGCGTCGGTGGTCTCTGCCGAGCCGCGATCGCCTCCCTCTTCTCTGCCAAAGGGTCACGGCCCTCCCGGATCATCCGGGTATTGAGCAAAGCGGCTTTGCGCGCTTCCGCCAGCGAAACCGTGGGATAGCCACCGAGGCCCAGATTCCGCCGCTTCCCGTCAATGGTCACGCGTTGAAACCAATACTTGGCCCCGGATTTCTCCACCCGGAGATTGAGGCCACCGCCGTCCGAGTACGTACCTGTCTCATGGGCCGACTGGACGAAAACCGCGGAAAGGGCGTTTCGTTTGCTTTTCGAGGTCATGAGGTCTGGTTCCAGACTATACCAATACTATACCACTATTTTGGCGGATGTAGCCGGATTTCAGTGGACATTACCGGACATGAAAAGGGCCATTCCCTACTTGATTTGAGTAGGAAATGGCCGTTGATTTGGCCGATTCACGACGTAAGATGGCGGAGAGGGCGGGATTCGAACCCGCGAGAGGCGTAAACCCCTACGCGATTTCCAGTCGCGCCCATTCGTCCACTCTGGCACCTCTCCGCGGTGGTCCGTGCCGTCAAAACGCACCCGGACCATGAAAAACACCCAAGGGCGGGACAAAATTATAGCACGGCCGCTCGGACGTGCACCCCGACCCATTACGGCGCCGGCTGATAGACCGCGGTGTCGGGATGGTACTGGAACCAGCCGAACCAGAACGAGGTCAGGCTGGGGATACGTGGGGACACAGCGGAGGGATCAGCCGCGTTCACCAGTCCGCTTTCCGTGACCTGCCAGGGAGCGCCGGTTTCGTCAACCAGTGTGGTCGGCGCCATGTTTGGGTCATCAGCCTCTGGCAGGCTAAACACAGTTTCGCCGCGCTCGTAGATGCGGCCAGCCCGCGATTCGGGTGATGCCACCACGACCACGTTGAGGCCGCCTACGGTATCGTTGATCAACCGCACTTCTTGCAGGTCCGTCACGCCGTAGGCCTTGGCGCTGTCGCCAATGGATAACCCCACCACTACCGCTTTTGGTTCGAAAGTAATATCCCGATTCCATACCGGGAACATTACCTCGTCCGAGGTGAAGTAGTCGTAGTAGATAGCCCTGGGGTCGTTCTCGGGTACGTAAAAGTCGGGCGGATATACATTGGTATACCGGTCCAACACGGTAGTGTCCGGATGTTCGGCCAACCATTCCTCCCAGGTGGTGACCACCGACGGAAAGAAGGGCTGCCGGATGCCCGAATCGGCCAGGGGTCCGATCACCGGTTCGCCAATGAACTGGTTCCAAAGCGAGCGCGTGGCCCGGTCGTACATCACCTTGTTGCTGCGGTAAAGGAGGCCGGAGGTCCCGAAGGTGGTTGGCTCCCCGTTGACGATGCCGGAATACACGATTCCGGTGCCGCAGAGGGTTCAATACACCAGCGAGATCGGTTCGCCCCCCAGCACGTCGTTGGCGAGTTCGTGGGCGTTCATGATGCGCAAGGGATACGCGCGGTGCTCGCCGTTGATGGACACGCCGAAGACCCGGTCGCCAGGCCACAGCCAGGTCGCCTGCTCCGGCAGGATGTGGGGTGGCTGCTCCAGCGGCGGGATGCCGTCAAGCCGAACGCCGCCCCAGACCACCTCGGTGAGGTCGACCCGCGAGCGGGTGATGCCCGGTTCCAGGATGGCGCCAATGGCCGGGTCGATCAGCGCCAGCGAGTCCACTTTCCAGCGGGGGTATTCCGAAGGCGGGGCATATTCGTCCATGCGAGGCCCGACCCACTCTCGCCACAAGCGGCGGTCGAAATCGAAGTCCTGCCCGGTGAGGGCCGTCAGTGTGTCTATAGCCTGTCCCAGGGTATCCCGATTTCGGAAAAACTTGAGCGCCTCGAGGATGACCAAGACCTGGGATTTGTCACCGTACTCCTGCGTATCCGCTAGCGCGCCGAGGGTCGCCTCCGAAGGGTGGTCCAGACCGTGCCAGATGCTGAACATGGTGCGGTTGGAGTCGTAGGTGACCGCCGTGGGCTCCGCTACGGGAGCCGGACTGGGAGCGGTCGGGTCGACTGTTGCGGTCGCCGTTGCCTCCCGGGTCGGCAGCGGAGCCGGCAGAGTCAATGCGGGATCCTCCAGCGCCGGCGCCGGAGGGCGGCCGCAAGCCAACGCGATTAGCGCCGTGATCAGCAGCAGACACGGAATAGATTTGGGCGACTGGATATCCATAGTTTCGAGGAAACAACCGGGGATGGACGAGAATCGAGGTGGTCGGGCCGGCGTATCTCGTTCAGGCAGGTGAACTGTGCTGATCGACCTTGACGATCTTGACGTGATCGGGGAGCCGGGAGCCGGCTTCCCTGAGAGCCCTGGTGAGACCATTCACGTCGATGACGTAGAGTTCCACGCGGTTTTCAGGCACGTTGATGCTCGATTCGACCGGAATACCGGTGGCGCTGGCAAGAGCGTGCGCTCGGTTTTGCGCCTGTTCCAGGTATCGCAACGACGCCTCAGCTTTGCGGGCCTTGATGATCCCCTGCAGGGGATGGTCAACCACGTAGGGCGCCAGGGTGGCTTCAGGGTTTTCGGTGAACAACACGGTCACGCCAAAATCCGGTTCGTGGTGGATCCACAATCCGGCGTAGGTGTCAGGCTCCCCCGACCGGAGGGCCGGTTCCAACGGTCCGACCTCGCCCTGCAAGGCCAGGCGGCACACGGCTTCTTCGACACTCACTCCGAAGTCCCTGGCGTAGTATTGAGCGTCTATCCTCAATGCGTCATTCTCAGGCACGTTCGGGCAGGGCAGGGGAGCATTGGCAGTTTGGGTCGATGATGACGCCGGCAGCAACCAGAGCGTCGCTACTATGATTACGACGAGCGCACCCGTAAGGATGTACACAGTGGGCGAAGTCGTCATGTCCACGCCTCAGAGCGCCCGGGCTCGACACGCATGCACGAATCGGGGGCAGGTGCTGGCCCTGCCCCCGTCCTCGTAAGGGTTTGCCGGGGCGATGCTAATCGGCGGCGGCGGCTTCCGCGGCCGCGTACCACTCGGGGCCCTCCTGGCCCGGCTCGGGCAGCACGAAGCCGCCTTCCATGGTCCAGGACGCGGGGTTCTCGGTGATCCGGCCGGGGATGTCCTGCGGCGACACGCCGGCGACCCTGGCGAATGTCTGGGTGAGGTCGGCGAGGAGCTGCTGCTTGACTTCCTCGGATCGGCCGGCGCGGTTGCCGCCGTCCAGGTAGTAGCCCTCCCCGTGCTCGTGGGTCTGGCCCTCCGGAGTTTCCAGGAAGGTCACGGACACGAAACTGCGGGGCGCGCCGGTGGAGCCGCAGTGAATGTCGGTGAAAGCCAGGGCGATCTCCTGCCTCTGGTCGAAGGACAGGGCGTCCTGGGGGATGAAACAGCGATAGTGCGGCATTGTCTGCTCCTTGTGCCGGTAATTTTGGGCTAGCCGTCGCGTCGGTCGCGCGCGGACACGACCAGTTCGTCGGTGGTGCAGCCGGTGAGGTCCATCCACATATCCTGTATGGACTGCATCAGTTCCACGCGGGTTTCTTGCTGCAGGCCGGGCGGGATCTCGCCACGCACCGCGGACGTTGTGGAAAGCCGGCCGCCGCGGAAGCCGAAACCGTGGGGGATCTCGATCCAGTTGACAGACACCTCGTCGGGGTTGCCGCCCACGAATCCGGTTGAGATACGGGCCAACTCGGACGCCAGGCGGGGCCTCAGGTCTTCGGGGACTATCCCCTCCTGGATGGTGCAATTGAACGTGATCATCGACCCTTCCGAACGCGACAGGTTGGTGGCGCCGCAGGGTAACATAGCGGGAAGCAACGCGGCAATCGCGACCCATCACCGGAGGCAACCACCCATGTGCCGAAGCATCAAGACGCTACGCAAAGCCGACCCACCGGCAACCGATATTGAGGTACGGGAAGCGGCTCTGCAATTCGTTCGCAAGATCAGCGGTTACCGACAACCCTCACGTGCCAACGCGGCGGCCTTCGCGCAAGCGGTCGACGAGGTGGCGTTGGCCACGCGCCGCCTGCTCGACTCCCTGACGTCGCCGGGTGAGCGGGTGACGCGGCTCAAATGACAGGGTAGGGACGCTGTGCTATCGTAGGCCGGCCCGCTGCGTCGGGTTTAATCATTGCTTTCAGGAAGGTTTCATCATGCCCACCATGACCGGCGGCCAGGCTCTCATGCGCTCTCTGTACCTGGAGGGGGTGCGCGTCATCTTCGGGTTGCCGGGGGTGCAGCTTTACCACGCGCTGGACGCGCTGAACGACGTGCCGGGCATCCGCCTGATCACCACGCGGCACGAGCAGGCCACGGCGTACATGGCCGACGGCTACGCGAGGGCCAGCGGCGGCGTGGGCACGGCGCTGATGGTGCCGGGCCCGGGTCTGCTGAACGCCTCGGCGGCAATAAGCACCGCCTACTCGGCGTCGTCGCCGGTGCTGGTGGTGTCGGGCCAGATCGAGCGGGACCTGATCGGCGCGGACCGGGGCATCCTGCACGAGGTCAACGACCAGCAGGACTGCATCCGTCCCATCACCAAGTACGTGCGGCGCATGATGACCGCCGAGGAAGCGCCCGAAGCGGTGCACGAAGCCTTCCGGCAACTCACCACCGGCCGACCGCGGCCAGTTGAGATCGAGATGCCGCCGGAGACCATGGCGGAGCAAAAAGAGGTCACGCTGATCGAGGCGGAGGGTTATCCTCGGCCGGCGGCATCCGACGAGCAGGTAGCCGAGGCGGCCCGCATTTTGGCCGGCGCGCGGCGTCCGCTGATCTGGGCCGGCGGCGGCGTCATTTCATCCGAGGGGTCGGAGGCGCTGGTGCGGCTGGCCGAGCGTTTGCAGGCTCCGGTGATCACCACCGCCGAGGGCAAGGGCGTCATCGACGACCGGCATGCCCTGGCCCTGGGCGCGCTGCGTCTGCGCAACGACCCCGTGGCCAAGGAAGAGCCCCACTTCGACGTAATCCTGGGCGTGGGCAGTCGCATGGCCTTCCCCATGTGGCTGGACGGCCAGCGCGTGGTGCAGATCGACATCGACCCCGACGAGCTGGGCCGCAACTGGGAGAACACCTACGGCGTGGCCGGCGACGCGCGCACCGTGATGGAGCAGGTGGACGCCAGGCTGGCCGAGACCATCGACATCGGCTCCCGCCCGTCCTTTGCCGCCGAGACCGAGGCCCTGCGCCAGCGTCGCAAGGAGTCTGCATTGCGGCCGGAACCCCAGGAGTCGTACCTGCAAGCCGTGCGCTCGGCAGTGCCGGAGGATGGCATCCTGGTGTCGGGGATGACCCAGCTGGGCTACTACGCCCGCGCCTTCTGGCCCACCTACGAGCCGCGCACCTTCATCACCTCCAGCTACTCGGGCAACCTGGGCTACGCCTACCCCACGGCGCTGGGAGCCAAGGTGGCGCAGCCGGACCGGCCGGTGGTGGCCCTGTGCGGCGACGGCGGGTTCCTGTTCAACTCGCAGGAACTGGCCACGGCCGTGCAGCACGGCATCAACGCGGTGGCGGTGGTCTTCAACGACAACGCCTACGGCAACGTGCTGCGCGACCAGGTGAACCAGTTCAACGGCCGCGCCGTGGGCGCAGAGCTGCACAACCCCGACTTCGTCAAGCTGGCCGAAGCCTACGGCGTCCGCGCCGCCCGCGCCGAAGGCCCGGAAGCCCTGGAGTCAGCCCTCCGCGAAGCCCTGGCCGCCGACGCGCCGAGCCTTATCGAAGTGCCGGTGGGCATGATGCCGACGCCGTTTACGTAGGCGATTGACCCGGCGCAGGGAGGATTGAGCCATGAAACTCACGGTGACCATTGACCGGGACGAAGATGGCGTCTGGATTGTGGAATGCCCATCTATCCCGGGCTGTGTAAGCCAGGGCGAAACGAAGGATGAAGCGCTGGCCAACATCCGGGAAGCCATCGAGCTCTGCATGGAAGTGCGCGCCGAACGGGGCCTGCCGCTCACTGTCGAAACGCGGCAGGTGGAGGTTGCGCTGTAATGCCACAGCCAATGTCTCACCAAACATCGATGCCTGTTGGCAGTCGTTCAAACAACCAAAACCAGCTTCTGCCGGATGACCGGGGAGTGCATGACTGGTATCGCTTCGTTCTTTCGTTTCCGCCTCATCTAGTTAGAACGTACATCGACCAGTTCGGCATCGATAGTTCCCATGTCGTCCTGGACCCTTTCTGTGGAGCAGGCACGACGTTAGTAGAAGCGAAGAAATCCGGCATCGCCAGTGTGGGAATGGATTCCCACCCGATGGCGCATTTCGCCAGCTCGGTCAAGGTCGATTGGTCGGTGAGCGCTGATCGCGTGCTGGCGTATTCCGGGCAGGTCGCGGAATCTTTCAGCACGGCAATGGAAAATACCGAGAAAACCGTGCTGACTCACGCTAACCCAAATCTCCAGTCTGACGATTTACCCTTTGGTCTCCTGAGTCCCGAAGAATTCCGATTGCTAATAAAAAACTCGATCAGCCCCAGGCCGGTGCTGAAGGTGCTAACCTTATTGCGCAAGATTGACGAACATGGGGACGCCAGCCTCCGCAACATCGGGAGACTGGCGCTTGCGGGGGCACTGGTGAACGGCGTGAGCAATTTGAAGTTTGGCCCCGAGGTTGGAGTTGGCCGAATCAAAGCCGATGCCCCGGTCTTGGAAGCTTGGGGTGAACGCATTCAGCGGATGGCCGACGATCTAAGATTCGTCCATGATCGATCAGAAGTCCCGGCACGAGTCATCAGGTTCGACTCTCGAAATATGGATCGGGCGCTAGAACCCGGGTCTGTTCATGCCGTGATCACTTCTCCACCGTACCCCAACGAAAAGGACTATACCAGGACCACTCGCTTAGAATCGGTGATGTTGGGCTTGATTAGCAGCCGGCACGAACTGCGGCAGGTCAAGCAGGATCTCCTGCGGTCAAATACCAGAGGGGTTTACAAAGACGATACCGATGATGAGTCAGTTGCAAGCTTCCGGAGTATCATGTCAATTGCTGATGCAATAGAGCGCCGGCGTATTGAACTGGGGAAAACATCGGGGTTTGAACGGCTGTATGCTAGAGTTACTAAACTGTATTTCGGAGGTATGTTCAAACACCTTGCTTCTTTGAGAGCTGTTCTACACCCAGGCGCGAAACTGGCTTATGTGGTAGGAGATCAAGCATCATACCTGCGAGTGATGATACCTACTGGTCAGATACTGGCAGACATTGCTGAGTCGTTAGGTTATCGTGTGATTGGTATAGACCTGTTTCGTACCAGGTTGTCCACCGCCACTGGTCAACACCTACGGGAGGAAGTTGTGCTGATGGAATGGTCAAACGACTGACGAGAGGTATTTTTGATGCACGAGCCAAACAGGTATGAACAGATTTTGACGAAAGTTTTCTTCGACAAATATGTCCGGGGTTCCCGTCAGATTGAATTCACTCGGCAAGACCTCATTGATGCAGCTGAGGAACTGGGCTTGGAGCGTCCCCGCAACGTGGGAGACATACCTTACAGTTTCCGGCACAGAGGGTTAAGCCCTTCCCCGATCATGGAAACTGCGTCCGATGGCGAAACGTGGATCTGGAGAAGCGGCGGAAGAAGTATCTATCGGCTCGTATTGGTCCCCGACAGACCCATCGCGCCCAATCCAAACCTTGCCCTTACCAAGATTCCAGATGCTACCCCGGGAATTGTGGCTCAGCATTCTCAGAGCGACGAGCAATCGTTGTTGGCGCGGCTACGCTACAATCGCCTGATAGACACCTTCTTGGGTATAACTTGCTATTCGTTGCAAAACCATTTGAGGACCACCGTTGAAGGTATCGGGCAAATCGAAACGGACGAGATCTACGTGGGAGTTGACCGGCGAGGGGCGCAGTACATAGTGCCTGTGCAAGCGAAATCTGAACGTGATCAGATCGGGCGAGTACAACTTGAACAAGACATTTCCCTGTGCGAGGAAAGATGGGGCGCACTCATCTGTCGACCGGTAGCTGCTCAAATGATGGAGAACGACACCATTGCCCTGTTCGAGTTTGAACTACAGGACGACGACGTTAGGATAGTGTCAGAGAAGCACTATCAACTCGTTGAACCTGATCAAATGACTGTAGAAGATTTGCGAAATTATCGGCAACGTCCTATGGATTAACCTAGTCTTGGCAAATCGTTGCCCAACTGTGCCATTCTGATGAGGTGAGGCTGCAATTGCAGCGAACGAAATTTACCAGGAGAGAGGTGATGACCAGACAACTCACCGCAATTATCGAACGTGAGGACGATATGTACGTCGCTCTCTGCCCGGAACTGGACATCGCCAGCCAAGGCGAGACCGTAGGTGAAGCTCGCAGCAATTTGATCGAGGCTTTGGAGCTGTTTTTCGAGGTCGCGTCGGAGGCCGAAATACAGGAGCGGCTGCACGACGAGGTGTACATCACCCGAGTGGAGGTTGCCGTTGGCTAGGCTGCGCGTGATGTCGGGCCGGGAAGCCTGTGGGATACTGTCCGCGCATGGATTTGCGGAGGCTCGGCGAAGAGGCAGCCACATAGTGATGCAGAAAGTTGAATCCGACAGGACCACCACCGTGCCAGTGCCGGACCATCGGGAACTGCGTATCGGCACCCTGATGTCAGTCATTCGCCAATCCAGTCTGCCCAGAACGTTGTTTGAATGATGCCCACCCCCACCCGCATCCTCATCACCGATTTCGTCTGGCCCTCCACCGCGCCCGAGCGGGAGGTGCTGGTGGCCGGCCTGGGCGACGGGGTTGAAGTCGTTGAGGCGCCGGACGGATCGGAGGCGACGCTGGCGGCGTTGGCGGCAGAGTGCGATGGCATCATGACCTGCTTCGCGCAGGTGACGCCGGCGGTGGTGCGAGCGGCGGAGCGATGCCGGGTTATCAGCCGGTACGGCGTGGGCGTGGACAACATCGCCGTGGACGTGGCAACCGAGCTGGGCATTCCCGTCACCTACGTGCCCGACTACTGCGTCGATGAGGTCAGCGACCACGTGATGGCGCTGCTGCTGACCTGGAACCGGCAGGTGGGGTTCTATGATAGCGTGGCCAAAGCCGGCCGCTGGGAGGGCACGCCGTCGCCGCACCCGCTGACCCGTCTGCGTGGCCAGACCATCGGCATCGTCGGCTTCGGGCGCATCGGGCGGGCGGTGGCCGACAAGGCGCGGGCCTTCGGGCTGGATGTGTTGGTTTTTGACCCCTACCTGCCGGCCGACGCCGCGTTGCCCGACGGAGTGTCGGCGGCGACGCTGGACGACCTGCTGGCAGCATCCGATTACGTCACCGTCCACACGCCGTTGAACGACGAGACGCGTGGACTCATCGGCGCCACCGCGTTCGGGCTCATGAAACCGTCGGCGTATATCATCAACTGCGCCCGGGGTCCCATCATCGACGAGCCGGCATTGATCGACGCGCTGCGGGACGGGCAGATCGCCGGCGCCGGGCTGGACGTGATGGAGTCGTCCGCGCCGCCGGCGAACCACCCGCTGTTCGCCATGGACAACGTGATCGTCACGCCTCACGTCGCCTTCCTGTCCCAGCAGTCGGTGCTGGAGCTGGAGGTCCGCACGGCGCAGGCCACGGTGGACGTGCTGCAGGGTCGGATGCCGGAGTTCCTGGTGAACCCGGCGGTGCTGCCCCATTCGCGCGTGGCGCTGCGTTGATTGAATTTGCATGGATGCACAGGATGGACGGGATTGCTGATTTGATTGGAGGGACACATGACTGAAGCGGGCTTTACTATCAGCTATCTGGGCACCGGCGCGGGCGGCTGCGTCATGCGGAACCACACCGCCATTGTGGTCGATTGCCCTACGGGAGAGCGGATCCTGCTGGACGCTGCGTCGGGCAACACGGTACTCCGGCATGGGCACGAGTTGGGCATGTCGCCCGCCGAGTTTGACCACTGCCTCTTGAGCCACAGCCATGCCGACCACTGCGAGGGGTTGCCGCACATCGAGATGCAGCGCAGCCGGAGAGTTGCGGAAGAACAACCAATGCAGGTCTACGGCTCCGAGCAGGCGATGGTCGACATCGGCACGTTGCTGGCCCTGCCGACTCGTGGGCTCATCGTTGATTCTGATGGAGCCCTCAGGCGGGACGGGCGGAGGTCCATCGTGTTCCGTCCCACTGAGCCGGGGGAGTGGGTGCAATTGACCTCTGGCGTGCGGGCCCGGTCCACGCAGGTCAACCATATCCGGGGAGCACTGGCCTGGCGGGTTGAATCGGGCGGACATGCCGTGGTGTTTTCTGGCGACACCCGTTGGTGTCCCGACCTGGCGGACTTGGCACAGGGAGCGACGCTGCTGATCCACGAGGCGCTCTGTACCGAAGCGAAACGCGAGATGGCCGACGGCACCGCGCACTCCACGGCGGCGGAAGCGGCGCGCATCGCCCAGATGGCCGGCGTGGGCGGGTTGACCATCACGCACATCCACAACGATTACCACACAGACACCGAAGCTCTGATCGAAGAAGCGCGGTCGATTTACGACGGGCCGGTAGCGGTCGCAGAGGACCGCTGGCAGCAGCGAGTCTGATCCGCCGACGGCAGGTGGGTACGTCCTCCTCAACCAGCGCGTTTGACTTTTATTGCTATACATAATATACTATATTCGCAGATACGATATATTGTCGATCGCGTACCCGGTGAAACAACGTGCAAATCGATCCTGATCGACCCCGGTTTGGTCATAACGGTGACGACGGGCCCGCCGGCCAAGGCGACCCGGCGTTGTATAATTGGTTACGTACAGTCAATTTCAGGAGGTTTCATATGAACCGCACCCAACGTGATTTGGTCCTGCTGGCCGCCGGCATCGGCATCGGGGTTGGCCTCGGCATGCTGCTGGCGCCCCGCAGCGGACGGGAAACGCGACAGGCGCTGACGCAGGGCGCGAATCAGGCCGTCGAGCGCGGTCGCGATTACTGGCAGCGCATCCGCAGCCGAATAGCCGCCGGCGACAGCGACGCGGATCTGGACGCCGAAGATTAGCCTGGACCGTCCGCCGGGGCGACGGTTGAACGGACCGTCGTCCCGGCGCTTTTTGTGCCCCGATGGGAAGGACAGCGTTTTATGTCGCCTGACGTCGTGTCGATTATCCGAGACATCGCAATTATCGTTATGGCCGTCATGGTGACCGTAGCGGCGTTGGCGCTCACCGTGGTGGCGTTGAAGATATATCCCAAGATCCGGCGGGCGGCGACCAATTTTGAGGCGGCTTCGTGCATCATGCTGGACACGACGGCGCGAATCTCCGCGCTGGTGACTGCCGGCAGTGAAATCGGCTCGTTCGTTTGGGACCTGGTCACGCGGATCCGCGGTCGTGGCGACGACAAGTCGGAGGATGATGGCAACCCGAACAACTGAAGAGTCGGCGCTTCAGCCCGGTCCGGACGTCGGAGTGGCCCTTGGTCCTGGCGACCGGAGACGGCGGTCCGGTTTGACGGTTTGGGCGTATCCTGCTTGTAGATATTCCGGGGGCTAAGTTATAATCTCGGGCAGTTTCCCAACCTTGCGCGGTGTGTGATGGCAGATATATTCGACAAGCTGCAGCCTATCGTGGATCGTTACCGGTCCATCGAAGACGAGATGGCGCGACCGGAAGTGGCTGCAGACTATGCCAAGCTCCGCGAATTGAACCGGGAACGATCCGGCCTCGAGGAACTGGTGGGCATTGACGGACAGCATCGCATGCTGTTTGAAGAGCAGGCCGACCTCAAGGCGCTGGTCAGCGAGGGCGGGGACCCTGAGCTGGTGGAGATGGCCCAGCAGGAGCTGGTCGAGGTCGAGCAGCGGATTTCCCAGTTGGCCCAGCAGTTGCGCATCGCCCTGCTCCCCAAAGACCCCAACGACGAGCGGGACGTCATCGTGGAGATCCATGCTGCCGCCGGAGGGGAGGAAGCCTCGCTGTTTGCCGGCGACCTTTACCGAATGTACCAGCGCTTCTCCCAGGAGCAGGGCTGGGCGGTGGAGATACTGGACTCCAACCCGTCGGACCTGGGCGGTTTCAGCCGCATCGCTTTCTCCGTCGACGGGGACAACGCCTTCAGCCGGCTGAAGTTCGAGGCTGGCGTGCACCGCGTCCAACGGGTGCCCGAGACGGAAACGCAGGGTCGCATCCATACCTCCACGGTCACGGTGGCCGTGCTGCCGCAGGCCGACGAGGTCGAGGTTGCCGTCAAAGAGGACGACCTGCGCATCGACATCTTCCACGCCGGAGGCCACGGCGGTCAGAACGTCAACAAGGTGGCCACGGCGGTCAGGATCGTGCATGAACCCACCGGTGTGGTCGTGGTATGCCAGGACGAGCGGTCGCAGTACAAGAACAAGTCCAAGGCCATGACCATCCTGCGCAGCCGGCTGTATGCGGCGGAACAGGAGCGCCACCAGGCTGCCATTTCCAACAGCCGCAAGGCCCAGATCGGAAGCGGTGACCGCTCCGAGAAAATACGGACGTACAACTACCCACAAGATCGCATCACCGACCACCGGATCGGTCTGTCGGTGCACGGGGTGCAGCGCCTCATGGACGGCGGGTTGGGCGACATCATCGACCGCCTGATCGCCGACGACCAGGAACGGGGCCTGGCCAGCGTGTCCGCCTGATCGCGATATCGACGACCAACATGTTCCGGGGCGGCCGCAGGGTCGCCCTTGCCGATTGAGACGTATGCCCAACCTGCGCACTGTAATCCAGGAAACCCACCGCAACCTCGAGTCCGCAGAGATACCGGACGCCCGGCTGGAGGCGGAGGTGATGGTGATGGACGTGATGCGGATGCCGCGCCAGGCCATCTTTGCGGAGCAGGAGTCGCAGGTCTCTCCCCAACAGGAGGAGCAACTAGCCGCCATCGTGACCCGCCGGCTAACGCGGGAGCCACTGGCTTACATCCTGAACTATCGGGAGTTCTACGGCGTCAACCTGCTGGTGAACCCGGACGTGTTGATCCCCCGTCCGGAGACGGAAACCATGGTCGAGCACGCCCTGTTCATGGCGCTCATGGGCATGGAAAGCCGGGAGATTGTAATTGCCGACGTGGGTACGGGCACCGGGGCCATCGCGGTGAACCTGGCCATACACCTGCCGGCGGCGCGGATCTACGCCAGCGACGCCTACGACGCGACGCTGGACGTCGCTGCATACAACGTGCGCATGCATAACGTCGCCGACCGCGTTACCCTGTTGAAGGGCGACCTCCTTGAGCCGTTGCCCGAACCGGTGGACGTCATCGTCGCCAATCTGCCCTACCTGCCCACGGATCGGATACCGACACTGCAACCGGAAATCCAGTGGGAGCCGGCGGCCGCGCTGGACGGCGGAGCCGACGGCCTGGACCACATCCGGCGCCTGTTATCGCAGGCCGCAACGGCGCACGGCGGCGAAGGCGCCCGCTTGAAGCCCCACGGCGTGATCCTGTTGGAAATGGACCCCGAGCAATTCTCCGAGGCTCGATCCCTGGCGTCCGCCGCCTTTCCCGATGCGGAGATTACTGTCGAGCCCGACCTGGCTGGCATGGACCGGGTGCTGTCGATCAGCCTGGCGGCCGAAGATTGCTGAGACCCGTGTGTCCGGTTCTGCACTGTCCGACGGTTCGCTCACGTCCGCGCGCCGACCATGAACGGCAATGCGTACCCTGATCGTCTCGGATATCCACTCCAACCTGCAGGCTTTCGAAGCTGTTTTGGCCGATGCCGAAGGCGCCGGCGGATACGACGCGGTCTGGTTTCTTGGCGATCTGGTGGGCTATGGCTCGGATCCAAGGGCGTGCATCGATCGATTGCGGGGGCTGCCCCACGTCGCGATCGCCGGGAACCACGACCACGCTGTGACCGGCAAGCTGAACCCGGACCTGTTCAATGGTGCAGCGCGTGCGGCTGCCTTGTGGACAGCCCAACAACTGACCGAAGATGAAATGTCTTACCTTGCCGACATGCCCGAGATGCGCCGGATGGGCTCGTTCACCCATGTGCACGGCAGTCTGCGCGAACCGGTCATGGAATACCTGATCAGCGAGCCGGCGGCCATGGCGACCTTTGCCCTGATGGAAACGCCGTTTTGCCTGGTGGGCCATTCGCACTACCCGCTGGTTTGGACCGAAGACACCGGGCGCGCGGGTGTTGAACTCCTGGACCCCTCGGCTCCGGTGGTCCTGGATCCGGAGCAACGGATGATCGTCAACCCCGGCAGCGTGGGCCAGCCCCGTGACGGCGACTGGCGGGCGTCGTACCTGCTGTACGACAGCGAGGCTGGAGCATGTGGCGTCCTGTACCACCGCCGCGTCGAGTACGACCTGGCCGGGGCGCAAAGCGGGATATTGGCGGCAGAGCTTCCGGAGTCACTGGCAATTCGCCTGGGTAATGGGCATTAGCAAACTTGACGGTTTTCAGCCAACCCCATTACACTTTTTCACGACACCCGCTCGTCAGTAGAGCAAGTCGAGGTAACATCATCGCTATTCAGCAGGTTAATGGCAACGCCGCATTCAGTGAAGACGTAGCATTATTCATAGACTGGGAGAACTTCAAAATCAGCCTGGCGGTACGGGGCAGAACGCCCAATGTCTCCGCGCTGAAGGAAGAGGTCTCCAACCACGGCCGCGTTGTCGTCGGCAAGGCATACGCCGACTGGGTATCCCGCGCTCCCGAACTAAAGGGAGCGAGCCAGTTTATCCATGATCCGCCGTCGCTGTACGCCGCCGGCATCGAACCGGTGTACGTACCCACCCGGTTGCCGTTGCGTGGATCCTACCAGTCAGGTCGCACTGTCAGCGTCAAGAACAGCGTTGACGTGAAAATGACCGCGGACTGCATCGATACGGCGCACAATTTCCCCAACATCAACACTTTCGTCCTCGTATCCGGGGACTCCGATTTTATCCACGTCATCAACTCCCTCCGGGCGGTCGGCAAGCGCGTCCTGGTGGTTGGCGTGTCCTGGGCGACATCCCGCCGCATGGCCGACCACGTTGACGGCCTCATTTTCTACGACGCGGACGTCGATCCGATTGACAACGAACCCGAACCTGGCTTCCACCGCGCCCCCGCTCAGCGCAGTCGCCAGCAACAACCTGCTGCCCTGGCTAATCCCGGCCGGCACCAGTTGCCCGAGGTCATCCGTGCCATCGAGGACGTGATCCGAACCGAGCGTGCGGCCGGGCACACGCTGCTCCTCACGTCGCTCAAGCAGCGTCTGGTGCGTCGCATCGCTGGCTTCGACGAGCGCAAGTTGGGCTTCTCCGGATTCAAGAAGCTGATGCTGCGGGTTGCCGAAGAGGGCAACATCAAGATACGCAGCGTCGACCTGGTGGACTGGATCCTGATGGCCGACGAGCCGGACCCCGAACCGGTTGCCCGGGACGATGACGAGGCCGACCTGGAGGACACCCAGACCTACGAAGAGGCTGAAGCCGCAGCCGATGACGACGACGCTGGCGAGGCAGACCGACTGGATCAGCCCGCGGCCAGGGAATTCGACGATCGACCCCGAGATCGCCGCTACCGAGACCGCCAGACCGCGCCGGCACAGGCGGAGGCCCCTGAACCCGCCGTCAGCGACGCGGCCACATACCGACAAAGCCAGATCGAGCGATCCCTCAAGGAAGCCATCGGCGCCATGGACCTGCCCCAGTCCGATGATACCGACGGTGACGCGGCGCGCATCGCCGACCTGGTCGTCATGAGCCATTTCCTAGAGGACCGCGACGGCGCCGACGCGGTAATGTTCCAGGCGTTGTGCAACGAAATCAGCGAGGCCCTCACCGCCGGAATTGAGGCGGAGGATGCCACCGTCCGCAAGCACTGGGGCGACTCTCCCGAAATGGTCGCGCGCAACCTTATCACCCGCTACGTCCGAGCCCTGATGTCGAATGGAATGTTCCAGTATCGCAACATCAACTTCAGGGACCCCGAAACCAACCGGTCACGGCGTCGGAGGGTGTTTGGCCTGAACCGGGAGCACCCCGTTGTCGGATACGCGCTGGCGGCCCGGCTGGGACTGCCCTATGATCCTCCGGTCGAAGAAGGTCCATCCCCCAGCGACGCCATCGCCGCGCCGCCGGTCGACGATCACGGTTCGGCGGAGGCGGACCGCCCCGAAACAGCCGAAGAGGCTGAAGTGATCGCTATCAGCTAACCGCGAGTGCCATGAGGTTCACAGCGGGTCCCATCCGATCGGTGGGACCCGTTTTCGTTGGGCAAGCGGTTCAGAGACCGTTGCGCGTCCACCGCGCCAACGCTTTGTCCGACACAGTGATCTCGGCGACAGACGTATAGTAGTAGTCCTGCCACCCTTGTTCCGGCAGGCCGGCGAAAAGCATCAGGTTCAGCGGGTACTCCTCGCTATCGGTCACCCGCCGGAAGTCGTCGCGAAACAGAAACGTGGGCTTGCCCAGGGCGATGGCAATGCCCAGTTCGACCATCACGCCCTCGTCGGGCGGGGTGCCGTTAACCACCGCGAAGATCGCGTCGGCGTCGCGCACGTCCCGAACATCGGCCAGCGCGATCCGGTGCGCCCAGCCGGGTTCGGAGAAGTCGACCTGGTTGTTGCGCCCGAAGGGTTCCCAGACCTCCAGCCCAAGGCTCTCCAGCGCTCCGATGAGTTCGGGCAGCAGGCGTGTCTTTTGCTGCTCCGAGAAGCCATACGGGTTGGCCAGGTAGATTGTTTTGCGTTGGAGCGACACCATTGCCGGCCTCCGGGAGCGGTTTACGCGTTGGAAGATTCCCGCCACAGCCGGCAGCCGGTGACGGCCAGCACGATGGGCAGCGCAGTGTCCACCACCGCCCAGATCACCCAGGGGGTGTGGTTATCGCCCTGGCTGACGTCGCCCGTGGCAAGGAACGCAAACCAGTTGTGCAGGAACAGTATGGTGACCACAATGGTGGCGTAGAAGACAAGGTTTGCCTCCAGGTAGCCGCGGGTAACCGGATCACCCGGCTCGCGTCCACTTGCCCGCCGCTTGTGGGCGTAGTTGAAACCCATTCCCAACGCCAGGCCGACCAGCATCAGGACGTCCAGGACGTGCCATACGGCAAGGACACTGATCGTGTTCACTAGGAACACGTTAATGATGAAGAAAACTGCGACTGCGATTGAAATGCCGACGAGATATGCGCCGGCCAGTTTGTTTATAGCCTGCATTTCTCCTCCTGTGTTATTGCAATGCGCTGTCCAATCCTCCGTACCACGCGCCGGCCAACTCCTCCACCGGCATGTCAACCAGACCGGCAATCCGCATCCGGTCACCTTCGGTGTGACCCAATATCGTCGCCGGCACTCCGGCCGCGCCGGCCGAGGCAAGTATGCCACTTACGTGTTCCAATTCTACAGAGACCACGATGCGTGATGTGGCCTCTCCGAACAGCGCCGCATCCCACCGCGCCGGAATGTTCCTAGACAGCTCGTCGGATGCTGCAAATCCCACGGAGTGGCTACCGCCGATCCTGCCATCGCCTAAAATGCAGCACTCGGCCAACGCCACCGCCAAGCCGCCGTCTGAACAGTCGTGGGCTGACCTGGTCAGCCCCTCGTTAATGAGGCTGCGGCAGAAGCCCTGCACCCGTCGCTCCAGCGCCAGATTGATCCTCGGGCGGCCCCTGACCATGCCGTGGACCGTGTTCAGGTACTCGCTGCCGGCCAGGTCGGATGCGCGGGCCGTCAGCCGGCCGGCGCCCAGGAGTATCACCGTCAACCCTTCTTCGGGGAAACCAGCGTTACAGTGTCTCTGGACATCCTCCAGCAGCCCGAGGGCTCCAACGATGGGCGTCGGGAAGATGGCGGCGCCCTGGCTCTCGTTGTACAGGCTGGCGTTGCCGCTGACCACCGGCACGCCCAACGCACGGGCCGCCCCGGCCATGCCGCGGATGCACTGCTCCAGTTGGTAGTAGATCCCGGGCCGCTCCGGGTTGCCGAAATTCAGGCAATCGGTGAGGGCCAGGGGTTCCGCGCCGACGCAGGACAGGTTGCGCGTGACCTCCGCCACGACCATCTGCGCCCCCCGGTAGGGGTCAAGGAAACACTGGCGTCCGTTGCCGTCAATGGCCACCGCGATCGCCTGGCCGGTGTCCTTGATCCGCAGCACTGCCGCGTCCCCGGATCCCGGGCCAATCACAGTGTTGGTCTGCACCTGGTGGTCGTACTGGCGGTATACCCCCCGGCGGCTGGCGATGTTGGGCGAGGCCAGCAGTCGCAGGAGAGTTGTTTCCGCGTCGGGGGGCATGGGCACGTCCCTCAGCCGCAGTCGTTGCCGTTCCAGGGAATCTGCGGAAGGTTGGCCGTCCAGCCGGTAGCGAGGAGCGTCGGTCAGGTGGGTCACGGGAGCGGAGGCTATCTGCTCCGCGCCGTCGGTCACCAGCGCGTACTGTTCTTCGGTGACCGTGCCCACCGGACGGCACACGATGTCCCATTTGTCGAACACTTCGCGGATGGCGGGCACGTGCTCCGGCGCGGCGGCTAGCAGCATGCGCTCCTGGGACTCCGACAGCATCACCTCGTAGCCGGTCATGCCGGACTCTCGGCGGTGCACCTGGCTGATGTCCAGCGCGATGCCCCGACCGCCGCGCGCCGCCGACTCCACCGCGGCGCTGGTGAGGCCGGCTGCGCCCAGGTCCTGCAACGCGCGCACCCGGCCCGTGGCCAGGGCTTCCAGGCAGGCCTCGATCAACGATTTCTCCAGGAAGGGGTTGCCCACCTGCACCGTGGGCCGGAGTTCCTGTTCCTCTTCAAAAGTGCGTGAAGCCAAACCGGAGGCGCCATGGATCCCGTCGCGACCAGTGCCCGCGCCGGCCAGGAGAAGCACGTCGCCGGGTCGGTCGGCGGCCGCGCTGGCCAGGTCCTCGATACGCGCGATGCCGACGCACATGGCGTTGACCAAAGGGTTCTGGGAATAGCAGTCGTCGAAGTAGATTTCGCCGGCCACGTCGGGAACGCCGATGCAGTTGCCGTACCAGCCGATGCCGTCCACGACTCCCTTGAGCAGCCGTCGGTTCCCGGCGGTGTCCGGCGGGCCGAAACGGAGGGAGTTCAGCAGGGCGATGGGCCGCGCTCCCATGGCGAGTATGTCGCGCACGATGCCGCCCACGCCGGTTGCCGCCCCCTGCAGCGGCTCCACCGCGGACGGGTGGTTGTGGGACTCGACCTTGAAAACAACCGCCAGTCCGTTGCCGATGTCGATGGCGCCGGCGTTCTCGGCGCCGGCCTGGGAGAGGGTCCGGTCAGAGCGCGACGGCAGCATTCCCAGCAGCGGACCCGAGTGTTTGTATCCGCAGTGCTCGCTCCAGAGGGCGCCGAACATGCCCAGTTCAACCGGGTTCGGCTCCCGGTCAAGCCGGTCGACGATCAGGTCGTACTCCGCCTGGGACAGCGCGATTTCGTCGAGAATTTCCTTGCTAACCGGCATTGCAGACTCTGAATATGGACATCAGCCGCCACGGCCAAACTGGTCGGCGGCTATCGGCTACGCAGAAGCCTGATCTCTGCTTCCAGCCGGAGGCGTTCGGCTCGCTCCGCATCCCGCTCTGCTTCGGCGGCGATGCGCGCGTCAGTCTCTTCGTAGTAGGTGGGCAGGTACCCCGTTTCCGGGTCATACCAACGCAGGTGCCCGTACTCCCAGCACACGTGCAGGCCCAGCACAGCGCTGTGCCCCCGGTACCGGGCATGGCTCACCTCAACTACGTTTATTGGCTGGTACGCCCCACTCACCAAACGATCGCCCGCGAGAGCGGTTTGGTAGCGCTGCCCGTCCGTGTCGTCAAACCGCCAGTACTCCGGCACTCCGTAATCGGCATAGCCCCTGCGCTTATCCGTCTCGTCCCGAAGGCTGGTGGTTGGCGAAGCGATCTCAAGCACGAAGTCCGGCGGCTTGCCGTGGTAGTCAATAGAGTACCCCTGTTCGGCGATGATGACGCTGCTGTCAACATCAAACGCGATTAACAGATCGGGTTGCAGCAGGCCGCGGCGTTGGCTGGTGTTCCAACCGATCGGCGTCTCGCTGGTGACTACGGTGGTAGCGGAAAAACCGAGGTGCCTGAAAAGAGCAGGGAGATACGCCGGTTCGTTGAGAAAGCGGGTGCTCTGCATATCGTCCCTGGGCGGCAGTTTGGGAAAGTGGCCGGCGCTCGCAACGGCTGGCGGCGCGGTGGGCTTGGTGGTCATAACGGGCCTCGCAGGGATGCAGTAACCGGCGGCGTGTGTGTCGCGCGTTTGCAAGTCGTTTCTAATCCTACGCTCAAATGGGCGAAAACGAAACGTTGTTGCCTTCGGTCGTACGATCAATATAGGTCAACCAATGAGCCCGCCAACTACGACCATTGCCACGCCGCCCACGGCCATCAACGTGCCTATAACCAGCTCTTTGGTGATGGTTTCGACCTGGCGCAGGAACAACCGCGCCATCACCAGCGTAACCAATGGGTTGCAGGACACGATGGGCGCGATGACCAGGATGTTCGACCCTTCCCGGGTCACCGCGAAATATAGCGACATCACGGCGCAGGCGGCAGCGAATCCCGCGAGGAAGATGTAGAGGGGCGCCCAGCCGGAACTGGTCGATTTCTGCACCGCTTCGCGTCCGAAAATTGGCCCCAGCACCAGGGTGGCGAAAAACATGCTGCCCGCGGCCATGATCAGCGGCGACCCGAACTGGATGGTCAGCACGCGACCGCTCAGCGTGGACGCCCCGTAACATGCTGCCGCCAGTAGCGCCAGTCCGTATCCGGACACCGACTTCCAGTCGCTGCCCCAGCTTTGCCGCAGGAAGTTTCCGCTGGTCAGCGCCAGTCCCAACACTACAACCACTGTGCCTATGCCCAGCAGCACGTTGAGATGTTCGTTGAAGCCCGGCACGCCCAGACGGGTCAGGGTGACGGAGAACAGGGCGGAGAACAACGCCGCGCTGCCCACGATGGGGGTTACCCGCGAAGCGCCGATCAGGCTGATGGCAATGTACTGCTGGGAGCGTCCGCCCATGTAGGACAGCATCCCGTTTCCCAGCAGCCACACCATGGCGATGGCCGGCATGGCGATGATCGCATCGAACTCGAACACCAGGGCAAGCGTGCCGGCGAGCAGTGTCGATCCCACCAGTGAAACCAGCGCCGACGGCATTGGCCGTATCGCTTGCATGCCCAAGCGGGCCAGCACCGCCGAACTACCGAACCCCAGCACCGCGATGCACGCCAGTCCCAGCGACAGCAGCATCCCTAACGTTGGGCTCCCGCGTCAATCATGGAACCGAAGATGAGGTTGCCGTCGTCGGAGCCCAGCAGGGCCTCGCAGCTTCGTTCCGGGTGGGGCATCATGCCCAGCACGTTGCGGCCCTCGTTGACGATGCCCGCGATGTTGTCCATCGACCCGTTGGGGTTGGAGTTTTCAGTCACCGCGCCGTCGGGCTCGCAGTAGCGGAACAGGATCCTGCCCTGCTCCTCCAGTTGGGCGATGGTGGACGGATCAGCGTAGTAGTTGCCTTCACCATGAGATACGGGTACGGCCAATGGCTGTCCGTAGCTGCACCGGCTGGAGAACGGCGTGTCGGTGCGTTCAGTGCGCAGGTGGGTCCATTGGCACCGGTATTCCAGGTGCCCGTTGCGCCGCAGGGCCCCGGGCAGCAGTCCGGCTTCGCACAGGATCTGAAACCCGTTGCAGATCCCGATCACCAACCCGCCGGCGGCGGCGAAATCGCGTACCGCGCCCATCACCGGAGAGAACCGGGCAATGGCGCCGGCGCGCAGGTAGTCGCCGTATGAGAACCCTCCGGGCACGATGATGGCATCGTAGCCGACGACGCTATCCTCTTTGTGCCAGATGTAATCGGCGTCCTGCCCCAGCACCCCGTTGACGGCGTGGTGGCAGTCGGTATCGCTCCAGGTCCCCGGAAATACCAGGATGCCGAAACGCATAGGTCCGATCAGCCCGCCGTTTCCAGGAGGCGCGACACGATGGCGTTGACCTGGCTGCCATCGGCCTTGCCGCGCACCTGCGGCATGATGCGGCCCATGACCTTGCCCCGGTCGCCCGGCCCGGACGCTCCGGTATCAGCGATGGCTTGGCGGGCGATGGCCTCGATTTCGTCCTCGCCAAGTTGTTCGGGCATGTATTCCAGCAGGATTGTAAGGGACGCCTCCTCCTTGGCAACGAGGTCAGCGCGACCACCCTGGCCGAACATTTCGATGCTCTCGCGGCGGTCCTTGACCTGCTTGGCCACCACGTCGGTGACTCCGCTCTCGTCCAGCTCCTTGAGGTTGTTCTTTTCAGTCAGCTGGATTTGGCTCTTGAGGAACCGCAGCGTCTCCAGGCGCTCGCGGTCACGGGCGCGCATGGTGTTGCGAATGTCCTCTTCCAACCGGTCCTTGATGGTAGCCATAATGCTTCCGCCTTTCGCATCGCTCGCTTCTGGTTGGGCTCGCGGAGCCTCTTTCCGCACGGCGAGGAAGTCGTTAAATGCTACAACGCGACCGGGCTGAGACGCAACCGTGCTATACTGAAATCCCCTGGCCGAAGTGGCGGAATGGTAGACGCGCCGGTCTCAAAAACCGGTGGGAGAATATCCCGTGTCGGTTCGAGTCCGACCTTCGGCACCAATTGCCGATCCTTGTCGGCATCTAAGTTCCAAAACGGCTTGGACCGCTTGCTGATCCATCCCAGTATGGGAAATTGTGGGACACGCCCAGAGCGGTCCATGTCATTCCGTTGGCCTCTCTCTGGACAAGTAGGAGTCCAGTTCCGCCAGCAGCATGTTGCGCCGTTCGTTTCCGATGAACGCCGCGTGGAAGGAGTTGCGCGCCATGCTGGCCAACGTGGCGTCGTCGATGCCCAGATGGTCCTGCACGGCTTGGTAGTTTTCGTTGACGTATCCGCCAAAATACGCGGGGTCGTCGGAGTTGAGCGTCACCATCAGTCCGCGTTCGAGAAACTCAGACAACGGGTGGCGCGCCAGCGAGTCCACCAATCCCAGCCTGTGGTTCGAAAGGGGACAGACGGTGAGTGGAATGCGTCGTTCCGCCAACTCCGCGGTCAGGGTACGGTCCTCCAGGGCGCGGTTGCCGTGGTCGACGCGTTGCACCTGCAGGATGTCCACCGCCTCACGGACGAAATCTGCTGGTCCTTCCTCGCCGGCATGGGCGACGCACGCGAATCCGGCGTCACTGGCAGCGGCGAACACTCGGGCGAATTTGCGCGGCGGGTTGCCCACTTCGCTGGAATCGAGACCCACCGCATGGATCGAATGTCGGTAGGACTTGGCTTGTTCGAAGGTGGCCAGTGCCTCGGTTTCGTCAAGATGTCGCAGGAAGCACATGATCAGGCGTGAGGTGATGCCGTGTTGTTGTAAGCCGTACCGCACCCCGGCCGTGATGCCGTTGACGACGACGTGGAAGGGCACGCCGCGGGCGGTATGTGCCTGGGGGTCGAAGAAGACCTCGACGTGGCGTACGGTCTGGTCGGCCATCCGGTCGAGGTAGGCGCGGGTCAGGTCGCGGAAGTCCTGCTCGGTGAGCAGAACGGCCACGCCTTGGTAGTAGATATCGAGGAAGTCCTGCAGGTTCGAGAACCGGTAAGCGTCACGGGCCTCGTCCACGGTGGAGAAGGGCAGAGTGACTCCGTTGCGTTGGGCAATGGACAGCATCAGCTCCGGCTCGAAAGTGCCTTCGATGTGGACGTGCAGTTCGGCTTTGGGTAGGTTTCGAATGAATGGGGACACTGTCATAGTGAACCGGCTGTGTCGCCGTCCTCCGTGAATATCATCTGTCGTTGTACCGCGTGCGAGCCGTGGTCGCTGGTCCAACGCCCGTCAAGACGTCTATCGCGTCGTTGCGGAAAGGTTCCAGGGATGTCGGTCCGGTGGGCGTGACGACATTGGACTCGGCGCTGGGGGCGGGGCCCAGGACCCGATAGCCATTGTTCTCCTCCGTCCGCTCAGCTACCGGCAATATCTCGACCACTACGTTCGACAGGCCGACGACCTCGCCGTTCTCGTCGAAGCTGTAGCCATCACCAATCGCGCCGCTCCACGTGATTCCATACAGGCAGTCCCGGAACGCATCGGCGTCCTGGTCGTTGCCGGTTCGACTCAGACATTCGGCGGTGATGTAAACGTTATCGTACGCCGAACCCACGTACCAGGAAAGAGTCAGGTAGTCGTAGCGCTCCCTGAACTTATGCAGCACCTGCTGGCCCTGCTCATTGGACGGGTCGATGTCGGCCAGGATGGCCTTCACCCCCGTGGCGGCCTCACCGGCGATCTCCAGCGCCGTCGTCCCGGCGCCCACGTCCTCCGTGTAGATGGCGCCATCGTAACCGAGTTCTCTCAGCTGCTTGATGATCGTCCCGCCGGTGAATTCCGATTGGGCAGCCAAGTGAACGGCGTCGGGGTTGGCGTTCGCCAGTTTGGTGAGATACGTTCGGAAGTCGGTGATGTCCGAGGCATAGCGTTCCTCGGCCACCACCGTCCCGCCCAGCTTCAGGAACTGGTCAACGGAGGTCCGGCGAATGCCCTCGGCGTAGTCGGTGGCTTCGGTGATCGTCGCCAGCGTGCGGACGCCGTCGGTCCACATGACGTTGCCTGTTTCCAGGCCCCGCTGCTGGTCGCTCATGGCCGTGCGGAAAATGTAGTCCCCCGCGTGTGCGATGTCGGGGTTCGTCGCCAGCCCCGAGAACAACACTACCCCATCAGCCTCGGCCAACGGGGCGGCGCCCAGCATGGCGCCGCTGCAGGAGGTGCCCAGGATGATCTTCACTCCGTCAACGTCGGTGAGCTTGTTGTAGGCGGTGATGGCGTCCTGGGCCGCGCACTTTGAATCCTCGATGATGAGTTCCAGCATACGGTCGTTGATGCCGCCGGCGGCATTGATCTCGTCAACGGCCATCTGCTTGGCCTGGACGGAAACGTTGCCGTAGGTTTCGCCCGCGCCGGTGAGGGATTCCATGACGCCGACCCGGAAAGGTCCGTCAGGGGTCGTCATCGCTCCCGTCGGCTGCTCCGCAGTGGCTGCCGTCGGTTGGACAGCCGTGGCGGTGGCGGGCTGGGAAGGAGGAGCGGTAGGAGCGTCACCGTTGCCACCGCAAGCGACGGACGCGAGGACGAAAAGGGTCGCAACCGCGAGCGGAGCAAGCCACTTCTTTGACAAAACACGCATGCGTCCTCCAGAGGACGGTCACTTGGCGCGAGGAGCGTTGTATCACCGGACGGAACGGACCGGCAAGCGCTCCGGCACTGGCTAACTGCTGTGGCCGTGGCAGTTCCGCCAACCGCTGAACTCCGGCGAGGTCGGTTTGACGTAGTGTGCGGCGTTCACGGCTAGCGGGGGTTACGGTTGCTACCGTGGTCACGCTGGTGACGGTTGCCACCATTCCCGCGGGTGTACCGGAATTCCAATCTGAACAAAACGGTCGCCGTTGGTGACCGTTTCCAGCTTTAGCGGAGAAATTCGACACTCGTCGGAGCGACACGCCAACGTGGTGGAAACGTTTAGCGCGACGTCCACATGGGTGGTCTCGCCACAGTCGTTGCATTGGAAGTCCAGATAGTGGCTCCAACTGCTGACCAGTTTCATCATCTTCTGCTACCCCTGCGTCATAGGCCGTTGCTGTCGCGGTATGCGACCTCTCGGCGGCAATTGCGATAGATAATCGATAATCAAGGTAGGGAGGCGGCCTCTGTCTGTCCACAATCGGGCGTGCGAGTTTTGGCATTTTTCGGTGAACGGAAGCCGGTTGCGTGTTCGGATCTTTTCGATGTGGCCCAGTTGTCCAATAGACTCGCGGCGGTGCGACGAGGAGGGGTCGCGGTGGAGAGCTCCCGGGCAACCGGGCCGTGTGGGTATCGCAGTCGCTGTGACTTCGACAACCAACGGCGTGGCTTGGGCGGAGTGCCGCCGGAGCCGGAACGAAGCAGGGGTCGCTACGACTCGCAAGCACCTCGTGCCGGCGATGTGGTGCCGAAGGCGTCGCGGAACGGGACTGGGAGTAACGCCCCTGACCTTGCTCAGGGCGACGCCGTACGGAGACGCTGCGCTACCCGTGTACCGCCCCGAGGACTGTTACCACTCGGCGCTGGGGTCGTATACCTGCCTACGCGGCCGGCCACTACCCGTGAACTCCGTAGGCCGGTGGTTGACGGCGGATCAAGTTCACGTGTCCCCGGCGAGAAGTCGATAGTGGACGAGCCGGAGCAAAAAGTCAGGCTCATTCATGGCCCTCACCTAAGGTCTCGTTGCGGTTCGCTGCCGTCGTGCCGCTCTGGGTTCGATCCCTGTCCAAGGGTGTTGTCACCGCGGAGCCACCCAACAAACATCCGAGCATGTCGGTATAGAGACTCCTTAGACTCAGGCTCCAGGGATGATCGCTCGACGGCGACCCGGTATCGCCCCAAGGCGAGCTCAATTTCGTGGAGGGAAGCTTCGTTAATCTCGGGCATGATCGTTTACACAGCTGCGCAAGTCTCCCAGCGTGGCTGCCGAGTCGGCTGCGACGAACAGCGCCGCGCGCATGAACCCTTGGTTACGTGAGATTAGGTATGTGTGCCACGATTGGGTGGAGGAAGGTTTTCTTAGAGGCGTCGCCACCGTCAATTGGCTGGGAACAACACGGTGTAGCCGAAGCCACCGCAGGACGGGCAGCGGAAAGCCTCACCGTCGGTAGCGAAAAACCAGTCGACCGTCGCCCCCCGGCAGTGAGGACACCGACCTTGCCAACGGGAATACCCGTCCGGCAAGTGTTTCACGCGAGTGAGGATCAGCGGCTGGGCACCCTGCTTCCCAATGCCGGACGCGTTAGGTTCTCTAGGCACAGGCTTGCAGCAAACGACACAAGGGTCGTCCGGCTCCCATTCCGCGGTATCCAACGGTCCCGCGCAACCGGGGCGCGGGAAGCGCCAAATGGAAACGGGCAGGTCGATCGTCAGTCGCTGCTCCTCGTGGCAGTCATCGTCTGGGCGTGCTGATGCCATGGGGTAATTCCTCGAAAATGGATCTGACGGATGAGTTCACGTCGACTGCATCAGCGGACCTGGACCCAAGGCTGTCCGCTGTCGTGGCCGTGGACACAGTCTTCTCGCGTCATTGCGCCGGATGATCGACCGCCGCGCGGGGAACCAAGGGTGCATGGCGCGTCAAATCGCGCGCCACACGTGTGGCCTCCGAAGTTCCCTCGGCCTGACGCCGGCGCCCAACGGATGTTCCTCTCTCCCGCCGGACCTGATGGGGACGGTTGACGCCCCACATGCGGGAGCGCCACTGACACTCGCTAGCCTGACCACTCGAACCCGACGCTGTCGAATTTTCGCGGGATAGTACAGCATCATGCCTATGATGAAAATATTTTTATGCCCAATTATTGTGTAAAAGATTATATAATCAGGTACAGAGGCAACGTAACAGCGGCCATCAGTGGATATATCCGGGAGATGAGCATGGCCCAGCCAGACCAACGGGACCTGGAGATTGTGGCGCTAAAGGAACGCCTGACGCGTCTGAGCGAGGCGAGCCTTCGCATCAGCGAGACCCTGGAGTTCGACGCAGTGCTCCAGGGAGCGCTGGATTCCGCCCGCTCCCTGACGCGCGCTCGCTACGGAGTGATGACCCTGATGGACGACGGGGGCGAAGTTCAGGACTTCCTGTCCTCGGGGCTAACCGCTCCGGAGGCCGAAGGACTCTGGCTGCTTCCGGAAGGCCAGCGGATCTTCGCTTCCCTGAGCGGCATCTCGGAGCCGCTGCGCATTCCCGACCTGGTGGAGCACATCCGGTCGCTGGGGTTTGTCGGCTTTAGTATTCCCCTGCTGGCGGGCCGGGTCTTGCCCTTCCTGGCGGCGCCGATGTTCCACCGAGGCGCCCTGATGGGCCACATTTTCGTGGGAGGCAAAGATCGCGGAGGTGAGTTCACCCAGGCCGACGAGGAAACTCTGGTGATGTTCGCATCGCAGGTGGCGCTGGTCATCGCCAACGCCCGCACTTACCGGGACGAGCAGCGGGCCCGCAACGATCTGGAAACCCTGGTGAACACCTCGCCGGTGGGCGTGGTCGTATTCGACGCGCAGACGGGTGCGCCGGTATCGCTCAACCGGGAGGCGGTCCGCATCGTGGAGAGCCTCCGGGAGCCGGAGCAGTCCCCGGAAGGCCTGCTGGAAGTCGTGACCTTCGCGCGTGCCGATGGACGGGAACTCTCCCTGAAGGAGTTTCCCATGGCCGAGTTGCTGAGTGCGGGGGAAACCGTTCGCGCAGAGGAGATAGTTTTGCGTGTTCCCGACGGTCGCAGCATCGGCGTCCTGATCAACGCTACGCCAATATATGGTGAGGGCGTCCAGCTCACATCGTTCGTCGTTACCCTGCAGGACATGACGCCGCTGCAGGAGCTGGAGCGGCTGCGTGCCGAGTTCCTGGCTATGGTGAGTCACGAGCTCAGGGCTCCCCTGGCCGCCGTCAAGGGTTCGGTCACTACGCTGCTTGAGACTGCCTCCGAGCTTGACCCCGCAGAGATGACCCAGTTCTTCCGCATCATCCGAGACCAGTCGGACCAGATGCGGTATCTGATCAGTGACCTGCTCGATGTGGCCCGCATCGAGACCGGCACCCTGCCGGTGGCGCCGGAACCCTCGGACTTGCGGCTGCTCGTGGACGAGGCACGCAGGAGGTTCCTGAGCGGTGGCGGCACGGACCACCTGCAGGTTGAATTGGCGCCGGACCTGCCCCTGGTGATGGCCGACAAGCGGCGCATCGTCCAGGTATTGACTAACCTGCTCTCCAACGCCGCCGCGTACTCACCTGGGGGGTCGACGATCCTGGTGACCGCCGCGCCGGAGGGAGTTCATCTGGCGGTCTCGGTCACCGATGAAGGCCGGGGTATACCCGCTGACCAGATGCCGCAACTCTTTCGCAAGTTTTCCCGCGCTCAGGGCGCAGAAGCCGGATCCGGCGTCGACAGGTCGGGCCTGGGACTCGCCATCTGCAAGGGGATCGTCGAGGCCCACGGAGGCCGCATCTGGGCCGAGAGCGACGGACCGGGCCTGGGGGCGAGGTTCGCCTTTACGTTGCCGACCGTGGATGAGCCGGAAGCTCCCGCTCCGGTTTTGCCCCAGAGGCGTTCCCGGCGGGCCCGCGCGAGCCAAGTGCGCGTGCTGGCCGTGGACGACGACCCGCAGGCTCTGAGGTACGTGCGCGACGTTCTCACCAAGGCGGGCTACGCGCCCATCGCCACCGGCGACCCCGCCGACGTGACCCGCCTGATGGAGGAGGAGAAGCCCCACCTGGTCCTGCTGGACCTGATGTTGCCCGGGACAGACGGCGTCGCCCTCATGGACGACATCCGCCGGATTTCGGACGTGCCGGTTATCTTCCTGTCGGTGTACGGGCAGGACGACGTCGTCGCTCGCGCTTTCGACATGGGGGCCACCGACTACGTGGTCAAGCCGTTCTCGCCGACGGAACTGGGAGCCAGGATCAGAGCATCGTTGCGGAAACGGTTGGAACCGTACCAGGTGGAGCCCTCTGGGCCTTTCGCGGTGGAAGACCTGAGCATCGACTTCGCCGAAAGGCGAGTGTCCGTGGCCGGCGAGCCGGTGAATTTGACTGCCACGGAGTACGCGGTGCTCTACCAGCTGGCGGTCAACGCTCCGCGGGTGCTGACCCACAGCGTGCTGCTTCAGCGGGTGTGGGGGCCGGAGAGGGTCGGCGAGGCCTGGCTGGTCAGGGACGTCGTGAAGAGGATCCGCCACAAACTTGGCGATTCCGCCGGCAGTCCGAAGTACATACGCACCGAACCGCGTGTCGGTTACCGCATGGCGGGCGCGAGCGCGGTAGGCGAGGGTAACGGTCTGCCGTAACGCGCGAGTTACGCCTTCCCTTCCCCGTACGGCTCGCCGGCCGCGGTCCCACGCGGAGCCCGATCTCTGGTACAGTGGAAAAGAGGCGTCGGACCTTTTAATATCCGAGTCGTCCCCTTCGAAGGAGTGAGACCGATGAGCGCCGCGATCTCCGCCCTCCCCGCAACGTTGCCGCCAGGCCCGAGAGGTCTGCCGGTGTTCGGGTCGCTGCTGGAACTGCGCCATGACACCCATCTCGTCATTGATCGGCTGGCCCGCCGCTACGGCGACGTGTGCCTGCTGCGCTTCGGCAACGTACCGACGGTGATAATCAGCCACCCGGACCTCCTGCAGGAAGCTTTCGGCAGATCTGAAATGGCCGACCGCTGGGTCAGCGAGATCATGTATATTCTCGGCAGTGGGAAAGACTTGGTGCTGGCCCCCTACGGCGACCGCTGGCGGCAGATGCAGCGCTTCGCCAACCGCGAGTTGCTCAGCGCCCGCAACCTCGATAACGTGCGGGAGCGTCACGTCGAGGGCATAGTCAACGGGCTGGTGGACGAGATGTGCACAATGGGCGAGGCCGGCGAGTTGGTGTCGCCTCCGGTGATGGTGGCCCGCAGCAACTCCGAGATGATGTTCCGTGCCGTGTTTGGGCGGGATGAAGACGGCACTGGGGAGTTTGTTCAGCTGCGGGGCGCCCTACTGGAACACGTCAACTGGGTCTTCACCAACGCCACCGCCACCAACCTGGCCGACTACATTCCCTGGATGAAGTTCCTGCCCAACAATGCCCTCAAGGAAGCCGTCAGGCAGTCGGAAATCGGCGCGGCAATCATCGATTCCCTGGTGCAGGGCGCCCGCAACCGCCCCGGCCTCGACCTGTCGGCTCCCACCTGCCTGGTGGAGGTGATGCTGGCCCAGGAGGAGACGGGCGAGATAGAGAGCGACATGATCAATGACCTGTGCATGGATCTGCTGCTGGCCGGTACCGACACCTCGGCCCAAACCGTCAACTGGACGCTGCTGCTGCTGGCCAACCGCCCGGAGATCCAGGCCAAAGTCCACGATGAGTTGGATGAAGTCATCGGATCCGACGCCCTGCCCACGGTGGACGACCGGACGCGGCTGCCCTACACCTTCGCCTGCCTGGCCGAGTCCATGCGCTACCGCACCATCGGTCCCCTGGCGGTACCTCACCAGGCCACGGAGGACACCGAAATCGGTGGCTACCTGGTGCCGGCGGGAGCGCAGGTGCTGGGCAACATCTATTCCATCCACCACGACCCGCGCTTCTGGGATTCGCCCGATGATTTCATTCCGGAGCGGTTCCTGCCCCAGTCTGACGGCTCGCCGGCCGCCGCGCTGACCGGCAACGCCTTCATCCCCTTCGGTACCGGCCATCGGCGCTGCCCGGGGCGTCGCTTCGCCGAGACCACCGTCTGGCTCCACGTAACCAGGATGCTGCACCGTCTCCGCTTCGAGACGCCGGCCGGCGAGCCGTTGTCCGAGGACGAAGTGTTCGGCTTGGCGATCACGCCCAAGCCTTACGCTCTGCGGGCGAAGCCGCGGCGGTAGCTCGGACGACCGGATTGACGATGCTGAAAGCGGGCGGCGCGCTACTACCCGCCGGACACACTGGCGTACGCTTGGGCGACGTTGCTGCCGAGCGACGGCCAGCATGATGACATGCAGGATGTGTGGCAGCGATTCAACGACTACCCGGCGTTTGTCGACTTGGTGGACGAGCTGAAACGCGAACTGGCGGGGGAAACCGCCATCGAATTCGACTCGGAGGTCGCGTCCTGGGTGGGCCCCGAGATCTCGGCGGGACTGCTGGAGTTCGAAATCGAGCAGGGAAGGCCCGTGGCCTTGGTGATGGGCGGCCCAATCGGCTACCGGCCCGGCTACGTGCTGCACGACCAGTACCTGACCCTTGGCACCACCGGAGACGCGCTGTCGACCATCGTCGCGGTCCAGGATGGCCGTGAGGAGAGCCTGTCGTCTGACGGCGAGTACCGGCGGGCTGTCGGGAGTCTGGAACCGGGTGGACAGTTCCTGGCCTACGTCGACGTGCGGCGTGTTGTAGGGCAGATCGACGAGGACGACGTGGGCCTGGAACCGGACGAATACAGGCTCTTCCGCGGAGGGCTCGGTGTGGTGGCGCTCGGTTCCGCCGTCGGTGAAGACTACAGCCGGGGCCGGGTGGTGCTGACGCTGTTCCCGGAGTGATGGTTCGGAAACCGGCGTGCGCCTCCCGTACGAATGCGGCCTCACCCGACTGTGGCGACAACGGCCTGCTGCGCTCACAACTATTGGCATGGGAGGCTCTGCCCCGCGTCCGCTATTACGGTGAACCCGACTGCTTACCCCGTCCTTTTGACGTTCTGCCCATGTGTGCGCTCTGTCAGACGGTGGACTAGTCATGTTGCGCATACTTGTCAGCGCCCTGCTCGCTTTCACGTTTCTGGCTTCCTCGCCAGGTATCGCCTGCTGGCAATTCGAGGCGGCACAGGAGATGGAAATACGAGAGACTTACTTCATTGCCGACGACACGCCGCGATGGTCTGACGATGGAGCCGTTATCGTCTTCAGCACACGCAGTAGAATCTACCGCATCAGCACCCACGGCGACGACCTGCAGCCCATTCCGAAAAAACGGCACGATGGACAGTTCTCACCTTCCCTCTCACCACAAGGTCGAATAGCTTACCTGAACTACAACAAGCGCCACCCACTGCTGGTGCACGCGATAACCAATCACTATCTGGAGACTATGAACTTTGACGGGAAAGGCATTAAACGCCTGGCCAAGCTCGAATACGCAACTAGGCCGCTTTGGTCCCCTGATGGCTCTCAACTTGCCTACAGTCAGGGTGGCAACACTGCGACCATCAAGGTGACGGCCCCTGATGGCTCTGTCCAAACTGAATTGGGTCCCAATCCTTTAGTTCGGATCGGCCATATGAAATGGCACAGCAACGGTCGCCGCATCGCCGTCTGGAATGATCCCTGGGCCATCACGACGGTCGATTTAGAAACTAACACCTGGCACGTTGCTGCGGACTTTAGAGGCCTCGGGGGTTATGTCTCGCCACCGGCCTGGTCGAGGTCGGATGAACGGCTGTACTACATAAGCCGTGCACCAGGAATAGACGAAAATGAGCAGCCTACGATGCCGTTCGTGTTGCATTCGGCCAATTACGACGGGTCCGACCGACGGGTAATCGCCGACTAGGCCAAGACTTCGAGCGCATTAGCGATCTTCAACTATCCCCCAACGGACGACAACTGCTCTTTGTCGATTTCACTCCCGCAAGCCGCCGTTCGTATGCGGAGAGCTTGTACGTAGTGAATACTGACGGCAGCAACTTGAAGAATCTCATAAGCGAAGCACCAGGTATGAGCGCCTCATGGTCACCGGACGGTTCCCGAATTGTGGTCTCCGCTTGGGATACGGTATCCCGATTCACCCTGTACACCATGGGGCCTAATGGTTCAGAGATCGAGGTGCTGATAACCGCGGAAACTCAAGGTACCCTGACCCCGCAGCGCGGCGAACCGGTGCGCATTGATGTGCAACCAATCCCGCAATAATTCCCATGATTGGTTGAGTTCGTTATGACCAACGGAATTTTGAGCGGATTGGTAAGCATCGCAACCGACGTGGCCCAGGCCATCATCGACAAAGTAGGGCAGGAGCCATCATTGGCGGTCACGACCACCCATGGCCGCAGTGGTGTGGGGCGGATGGTTTTGGGCAGCGTCGCCGACCGGGTGGTGCGACATTCCAACGTGCCGGTCCTGGTGGTGCGGTGATTGGATAAACGAGGCCTGATCCGCACCCACGGGACGGAGGAACGACGCCGAGCATAAAGACCTAGCGGGGGTGTCGGTTCCCGCGCGAGACATCCGGAGAGCGTGTTCGGCCGGAGTTCACGGCTTGGACGAATGATCAACCTGCGATGCTGTACCGATCAATCATATTGATATGAAGCGTATCAACTGATATGATGTAAGCACCACCATGCTGGGCGGCTAAACTGTGCTCAGGGTGGGCAAGGAGGTGCGAAATGTCGTATCAGAACAGGACCATTTCCAGGGTTTGGCCGGCCGCGTTAATTCTACTGGCGGTGACGTTATTGCTGGCCGGCGGCGTTGCCTGTAGAGGCGGCGGTGACCCTACCCTTACGCCCGCGTTTTCCCTGCCCACGGCGCTGCCCAGTCCCGAAGCGGTTCCGGCTGACGGCGGTAGCCGAGAGGCCACGGCGGCGAGATCCTCGGACTATTGGACCGGGCCGAAGACCTGGACGCCGGAAGACGTCAGCACCCTGGAACGGGTGACCCAGGAACTGGTTGCTCCGCCGTTCCTGCCGGAGCACGAGCAGGTGAACACCGGAGAGCCCAGGGTGGTTGAGGTGCGGATGGTGGTTGAAGAGAAGGAAATTGAGGTGGCGCCCGGCGCGTTCATGTGGGCCTTCACCTTCAACGGTTCCGTGCCCGGTCCCATCATCGTGGTGCACGAAGGGGATTACGTTGAGCTGACGCTGGTGAATCCATCCAGTAATCAACTGCTGCACAACATCGACTTCCACGCCTCGGTGGGCGCACTGGGCGGCGGCTCGCTCACCCACGTGGGGCCGGGGCAAGAGGTGGTGCTGCGGTTCCGAGCGGTCAAGCCCGGCGTGTTCGTGTATCACTGCGCGCCTGGCGGGACCATGGTGCCGTGGCACGTTACCCACGGGATGAACGGCGCCATCATGGTGCTCCCCCGCGATGGCCTGAAAGACCCGGCCGGCAATCCGTTGCGTTACGACCGCGCCTACTACATCGGCGAACAGGATTATTATCTGCCCCGTGACGAGAACGGCGAGTTCAAACGTTACGACGGCGCCGCCGCGTCGGCAGTGGACGACCTGGAAGCCATGCGAACCCTCATTCCCACTCACATCGTGTTCAACGGGGTCACGGGCGCGTTGCAGGGCGACGGGCAGCTGACCGCCAACGTGGGGGAGAACGTGCTGATTGTCCACTCCCAGGCGAACCGGCAGTCCTATCCCCACCTGATCGGTGGACATGGCGACTACGTGTGGGAACGGGGCGGCTTCAACGACCCGCCGGAACTGGACCTGGAAACCTGGGTCATCGCCGCCGGGCCGGCGGCGGCTTCCATCCACACCATTCGCCAGCCGGGTACCTACGTGTACCTGTCCCACAACCTGATTGAAGCCTTCGCCTACGATGCCAAGGCCATCCTGGTTGCTGAGGGCGAGTGGGACGACGACCTGATGGAGCAGGTAAAACCGCCCACCAACATCCAGTAGTCGGCCCGAGTGGCGTCCGTGGCGCATGGGTGGCCGGACATGTCCGGCCACCCATGCCGTTTGGAAGAGCAACCACTGTCGGGCAATAGAACCGGAGTTGGGGATCTACACGACCTGTGTTCAGTTCCTGGTTTTGCCCCAGGGCCTTTCAATTATTGCTCTGCGACCACCAGTAACCGTCATTCCGGCGAAAGCCGGAATCCAGCAACGGTTAGCGACCAGCGACGTCGCCAGGTTCATAATGCTCTGGATTCCGGATCAAGTCCGGAATGACGGGAATAATCGAAAAGCCCCGGTTCTGCCCCGGTGGACCGGCACCTGCTCCGTGCGAGCTTCGCCGGTGGAGATCTCCGCGTCGGCGGGGGGACATGATGGCAAGGGTCAAACTGATTCCGATCTTGCTGTCTCGCTCCTTGGCATGCGGTAGCCGACGCGCGGCTCGGCAAAGATATACGTGGGGTTGTCCGCCCCCTCGCCCAGCTTGCGACGCAGTCGCAGCAGGTGGGTGCGGAGCGTCCGCACGCTGCCGGATTTCCGGGTGCCCCAGACCCGTTGCAGCAGACGGTCGTGGGGCACCACCCGTCCACCGCTGATCGACAGCTCGACCAGCAGGTCATACTCCGTGGGCGTCACCTCCACCGGGCGGCCGGCTACGGTCACGAGACGCTCGGCGTAGTCGATGGTCAGGTCGCCCAGGACATAGGCTTCGGCGCGCCCGGCCCGGTAAGGCAGTGCCTGCCGTCGCATGGCCGCCCCGATCCTCGCCAACAGCTCCGTGGGCGAGAAGGGCTTGGTGATGTAGTCTGATGCCCCCATCTCGAAGGCCCGGGCTATGACCTGGTCCCTGCCATAGACGGACAGAAATATGACCGGCACGTTGGCAACGCTCAGGATGTTGCGCATCAGGTCAATGCCGTCGTAGCCCGCCAGGACCAGGTCCAGGAGAACGAGACCGGGGCGGTTCCCCTCCAGCAGAGTGAGAACCTCTTCCGGTTCTGTGGTTACTATCGGGTGGTAGCCCGCCTCGGTGAGCGTGTCCCGGACGTACCGCAGCATCTGGGGGTCGTCGTCCACCACCAGGATGCGGGCCGGCTCCCTGCGGCCTGCGGAAGCCGGGCGACCCAGGGCGGGTCCGGTCGCGCCCTGATTGATCGCCGGTACGGTGAAGGTGAACCGCGCTCCCGTGCCCGGTCCGTCGCTCTCGGCTCTGATGCGGCCCCCGTGGGCCTCCACAATCCCTTTGCAAATGGCGAGGCCCAGGCCCGGCCCGGCGGTCGGCAGTCCTCGGCCGTTGCCGATGGGGGAGAACTTCCCGAACAGGTGGGGCAGGCGGTCGGCGGCGATCCCTCTCCCCTCATCGGCCACGGAGAACACGATGTGGAGACCTTCTCGCGCCGCAGACAACCGAATGACGGACCACTCCGGCGAGTGCCGGGCCGCGTTGGACAGCAGGTTGCCGATGACCTGCACGATGCGTCTGCGGTCTGCCATCATCAGGGGCAGGTCGGGCTCGAGGTCGATGTCGAGGTTGTGCCTGGCCCAGCCGCTCTCGAAGGCGCTCCGGGCTCGGTCCACCAGCGCGGTCACTTCCGTCGGTTCGGGGGAGACCGGCAGGGTGCCAGTCTCGGCCCGGGCCACGTCCAGCAGGTCGCCGATGAGCCCCTGCATGCTGTCGGTCTGCTCGTCGATGATCTGGTGGAACTGCTGCATCTCGGAGGCGTCCAGATCGGACGCCGCGTTCAGCAGCGCGGCGATGGAGCCCTTGATCGAGGTCAGGGGAACTCGCAGCTCGTGGCTCACCATGCCCAGGAAATCCGCCCGCAACCGCGCCAGGTCCTCCAGCGGCGTCAGGTCCTGGAAGGTGACGATCACCGTCTCGACCGCTCCCTCGTCCGAGAGGACCGGCGTGGCGTTGACCAGGGCGGTCACGCTGCGTCCGTCGGGCACCTGGATGACGATTTCCTCGGCGCGCAACGTTTCTCCGGCGCTCAGGGTCTGGCTCAGCGGGAACTCTTCCAGTGAGATCTCCCGTCCGTCGGCTCGCTTGAAGCTGACCACCTCCAGTAACCGCTCCGGCGACTGTCCCGGATTACACAGGCCGTCAACGATCCGTCTCGCCTCCCGGTTGAACGACAGCGGGGCGCCGGTCATGGCGTTGAACACCACTACCCCCACCGGAGAGGTGTTGATCAGGGTCTCCAGGTCGGTCCGCGCTTTTTGCTCGTCCCGGTGCCGGCGGGCGTTGGCGATGGCCAGCGCAGCCTGGGAGGCGAACATGACCAGGGTCTCCTCGTCCGCCCGGCTGAACTCGGCTTCGGGTTCGCTCTGGGCCAGGTGGATGTTGCCCACGGTCTCTCCCTGGTGGCGGATGGGAACGGCCAGCAGGGAGCTGACCGGAGCCGGCGGCTCGAACTCGGGGAGACCCAGAGACCTCGCGTAACCGGCCAGATCTCCGACCCGGAGCGGGCCGGGGGTGTCGCTCACGTACTCCAGGTATCCCGATTCCTCCAGCATGTCCCGCAAACGCCGGGTCTCCTCAGGGTCGAGGCCGGAGGCCAGGAAGTCCTCAACCCCTCCCGACTGGTCCAGGGTGGTGATGAGCGAGTACCGGGCGTCGGTCAGGGACCGGGCGTTGTCCAGGACTTCCTGCAGCACCGTGTCCAGGTCGAGGCTCTCGCTGATGCGCAGGCTGGCCTCGCTCAGGCGGGAGAGCCGGTCCCTTCTGATTTCTTCGCTGTCCTGCTCGCTGGGCCGCTCGTCAATCACATTTCCACCTCCGTAACGCATAAGGATACCCGACTTGCGAATCATACCGTTATTCGCGCGAAAGTCGTAGATGTTCCCATGGCGCCGGGGAATGACGAGAACTTGTCGATTATTCGCGTCATTCCGGCCTTGAGCCGGAATCCGGAAGGCTTGCCGAACGTCGGCGTTGCCAGCCCGCAGCAGTTCCCGGATTTGCGCGCGACACGGGCGCGTCTGCGACTTCCGTTTGGGTTCAAATCGCCGCAACCATGCGAATAAGCTTGAATGTTAGCGATAAGTGATTTTAATCAAAAAATTAGTTATGACTATGTAATCTTAAATTCCATACAATAAGGCTTGTAGCTTGGGCCGCAAGACGAGATTGAGGTATGGCGCAGCCGGCAACCCCTTGCTCAACTTCGGAGCGCAAACGGTGGCCAACAATTCCACCCTTCCGTCTCCGCCGGCTAGCGGCTCCTCCGGTTCCCTTGCCTTCAGCAGCACCGAAAGCAGCATCCAAAGGGGCTAAAGCCAATAACCGTCGGGAAATAGAGATGCTCATATGAACCATTCGCACGGCTCCACTCACAAACCACCAGTCGGCATCTTAGCCTTGTTGCTGACTCTGGGGGTACTGGCTGCCGGCTTGTTGGTGCCGGGGCAACTTCCGGGAATTGGCACGGCAGAAGCGCAATCGCTGCCCGCCAATTATGATGCAGATGGTGACGGCCGCATTGACGTTAGCAGCCTGGCTCAACTGAATGCTATACGCTACGACCTGAACGGCGATGGCCAGGTGGACAACGTTGACAACGTTGCTCACTACGCCGCGGCATTCCCAGTGGCCGACGGCGGCTCGGTTTGTCCCTCCGGCGCGAATTGCGACGGGTATGAGCTGACCCGGAACTTGGACCTGGCCGGTTCCGATTACGTCGCCGGCGCCGGTTGGCAACCCATCGGTGGCGTGTTCAACGCAATCTTGGAAGGCAACGGGCACACCATCTCCGGCCTGCGCATCAACCGGAGCGGAAACTCCGTGCAGGACCAGGGGCTGTTCTCCCAAATTGGGGCTGGCGGTCGCGTGCGGAACCTGGGGTTGCCGGACGCTAATTTTTCGGGACATATGCGGCGGGTCGGCGTGCTGGCCGGCCGGAGTCTGGGAACCGTTACACGGGTATTCGCCACCGGCTCCCTGGATGGCCGCAACGCAGCCAGCACCGCCGGAGGACTGATCGGTTTCAACTCCGGCACCATCAGCCTGAGTTACTCGACGGTGAGCCTCAGCAACGTGAGCGGGGCCGGCGGCAGCCTGGTGGGCTGGAATAACGGAACCATCGGCGACGCCTATGCGACCGGGTCGGTGGAGATAGTGGCGGGGCGCGGTGGCGGACTGACCGGCGGCAACAACTTTGGCACCATTCGCCGGAGTTACTCCACCGGTGAAGTGCAGTACGGTGGCGCCGGCAGTCCCACCATCGACGACGAACTCGGCGGCCTGAACGGTTTCTCGTCCGGCGGCACAATCAGCCACAGTTACTACGATGCGTGGGCGCAAACTTTGACCGTCCTGGTGGATACCGAACGGGGCAAGGCTACTCACGCGATGGTTACTCCCACCGGGTACACCGGCCTCTTTGCGGAGTGGAACGGCGGCGGCAATGCGTGGGATTTTGGGACTGGCCGCAACTATCCGGCGCTGCGGGTGGACTTTAACGGCGATGGCAACGCCACCGCCGCGGAGTTCGGCTCGCACCAGCGGAACCGCGCCGACATCACCCCTGGAAAAGACGTGGACCTGGACCAGGACGGCCTCATCGAAGTCGCCAACCTGGAGCAACTCAACGCTATACGCTGGGACCTGAACGGCGACGGCGCGGCCGACGACTCTGCTGACAAGGCCGCATTTCTCGCGGCCTTTGACGCTACTGGCGGCTTGTTCTGCAACTCCGACTGCCAGGGCTATGAGCTCACCCGGAACCTCGACTTCGACGCCAACGGCGACGACATCATTACGTCCGCCGACCATTACTGGAATGGCGGCCAGGGCTGGAGGACTATCGGCGGACAGTACACCGCGGTATTCGACGGCAACGGACACACCATATCCAACCTCTTTATCCATAATAACGGCAGTAACCGGGGACTGTTCGCGGATCTCCGGGACGGCGAAATCAAGCGCGTGGGGCTGGTCAACGTCCGCCTCAATGCCAGCTTCGGCAGCGGAAACAACCTCGGCGGCCTGGTCGCCAACAACGAAGGGGCGATCAGCGACAGTTTTGTTACCGGCCGCGTTGGCAGCGGCAGTGTCCAGGTCCTCGGCGCCCTGGTGGGCCACAACCGCGGTGGCGGAACCATTACACGCTGTTGGGTCAACGCCACCGTCGTCGGGCACAGCTCCGTCGGCGTCCTGGCGGGTTGGAACGAAGGCCGCATCAGCTCCACTTACGCTACCGGAGAATCTCAGAGCAGCTCCTGGGGCGGCGGGCTGGTCGGCGCAATGTGGCGGCAGGGCGGCAGCGCCAAGCCTACCCTTGAGCACAGCTACGTTGCCGCCCGGGTGCGAAGCTTCGGAACACGGCTATACCACGGTGGCCTGATAGGTTTCAACTCCGCCAGCAACAACGCCGTCACCATGCGGGCCAGTTACTTCGATTCGACCGTGCAAAGCGATATTGGAGTGGTAGGCGCCGGCGCCAGCTCGGGGGTCAGCGGCAAAACCACCGTGGAGCTGGTCCGTCCTATCCGCAATACCGGCATCTACGCCGCTTGGGACGCCACCGCCTGGGACTTCGGCCAGTCTAATCAGTACCCGGTCCTGAAGGCGGATTTCAACGGCGATGGCCAGGCTACGTGGCAGGAATTCGGTCAGCAGACGCGCTCGTCGAATGTCGCGCCCATCGTCCAGGTTGCTCGCGTCGCGGTCGCCTCCAACCCGGGAGCCGATGGCACGTACGCCATCGGAGACAATATCCAGGTGGCAGTACAGTTCAGCGGAGGCGTGCAGGTAACCGGGGCGCCTCGACTGGGGTTGGACTTTAGCGGGGTGGGCAAGACCGCAGAATACGCGGGGACGGAAGGCGCGACAATTACTTTCCAGTACACCGTGGCCGAGAGCGACACCGACGCCAACGGCATCGCCATTCCCGCCAACGCCCTGAACCTCAACGGCGGAACCATCAGGGGAACGTCAGTCGCCACGGTCGATCTTTCCCATGACGCCGTGGCTGACCACTCGGCCCACAAGGTGGACGGCATCCGCCCCACCTTCGCCAACGCGAAGGTGGGCACGGACGGCGCCGAGGCCATCGTGAACTTCACCGAGCCGGTGGGAATGCCGCCGCTGCTGGCCGTGGTCGGGGAGTCCGTGGGCGTGGAGACCAGCCTGTTCCTGCGGGCGGTGCTGAACGTGTACGTGGACGACGCCCTGCTCGGCCGCGCAACCGCCGCCACGACCACCGGCGGCGGCGTCAACATTACACCGACCCAGCCCATCGCCCAGGGACAAACCGTCACCGTGACCTACAACAACCTCTACGCCAAGAACGCGCCCGGCGTGCTCGTGGACTGGGCCGGCAACGCCATGGCCAATTTCGGCCCGCAGACGGCGCTGAACAACTCCCGGGAGATATCGTCCGGCACGGGGCCGGCGGCCGGCGGGCTGTGGCTCAGCCAGGACGAGTTCACCTTCACCGAGGGCGAGAGCGTCAGCCTCTCCGTGCGCCTGACCGAGCAGCCGGCGGACAACGTCACGGTGAGCGTCACGCCCGTCCCATCGACCAAGGTTACCGTCAGCCCGGCCAGTTTGACGTTCAAACCGGAGAACTGGGAAACGCCGCAGAGCGTGACCGTCAACTCGACGGCCGATGACAACCGGCTGGGCTATTGGACTTCGCTACGGCTGACGGCTAGCGGCGCCGGCTACGAGGGTTCCGGAGTGGTGCGGATGGTTATGGTTGACGGCGACGCGGACAACGCCGAAAGCGGCGGGGCCCGGAGGTGAACAGGAGGGAAGTTCTGGTGAGCAGGATACCTTTTGCAACCGTGACCATCGCGCTGGCGCTGCTGATCGTCGCGCTTGCCGGCGTCGGCCCGTTGACGGAACGCGCCGTCATCGCAGCGCCGGCGTGCCCATCGAGCTGGCCCCAGCAGGATTACGAGGGTATGTTCACCGACGACGCTGACGAGGTTTGGTTCATCATCCGCAGCACGGACAGCAACGGGTACGCGACGGTCCGGGCGTACCCGGCCAGCAGCCACTACCAGGGCGGATACGTGGTCAACTCACCCGACGGGACCTGTTACCTGCGAGTCAGACAGGCCGGGGGGACGGATGACCTTGCGGATCCAAAACAGTTGGACTTCCCCAAAGAACCGGAACCGGAGCGGCCAGCCCAGGCATCGTCGCCGACACTGCTGGAGTTGCTGAATCGGCTTCCGCCCTCGGAACGGCAGGCCGCGCTGATCTGTATGCTGCCCATCGCCGGCAACCGGACGCTTGAGGAGCTGAACAACGACCCTGATTTTCTGGAGTTGGCAATTGCCAACGGTTGCCTGACCCCGTAAGTCGTTGCCCAGGGCAACGACGGGCGCCCTGGTTACGGAGCGGTCACTGCGCCGTTTCCGCCTGCTCCTCGGCCTCCCCGGTCTCCCTCGGGGGCATCCAGTAGCCCACTCGGGGCTCGGTGAAGACGTAGGTGGGGTGGTCGATGGTGTCGCCCAGCCGGCGGCGCAGCTTGCTCACCATGGTGCGCATGGGCCGCACGTCAGTGCTGCCCTTCTTGCCCCAGACCCGCTCCAGCAGATGCCGGTAGGTCAGCACCCGCCCGGCGTTGGCCGCCAGCTCGGCCAGCAGCCGGTACTCCATCGCCACCAGGGGCACCGGTTGTCCGCTCAGGGTCGCCCGGCGCAGGTCGAAGTCAACGGTCAGGTCCCCATACGCGTAGGGTTCCAGGGGCTCGGACACCCTGCGCCGGCGCAAGGCCGCGCGGATCCGGGCCGTCAGCTCCGTGGGCGAGAAGGGCTTGACCAGGTAGTCCGCGGCCCCCTGGTCGATAGCCTGGGCGATGAGATCTTCCCGCCCGTAGGCGGAGATGAAGATGACCGGCACGTCGGCGATCTCCAGGAGGTCCTGCATCAGCTCCACGCCGTCGGCCTCGGCCAGCATCAGGTCCAGCAGCGCCAGCTCGGGCCGCTCTAGTTCCATCAGGCGCAGGGCCTCTTCCGGGTCCCCGGTCACCACCGGAGTGTAACCGGCCTGGACCAGGGTGTCCGCGACGTACTGGAGATCGTTGGGGTCGTTGTCCACCGCCAGCACCCGCAGGGGTATTTCCGTTTCCCCCGACGCCCGTTGCGACGCCCGTCGCGACGCGCGGGCGGGTTGCCGGCGTTCCGGGAGCGCCGGGCTGACGCCGGCCTCTCCGACCAGGGGCAGGGTGAAGGTGAAGCGAGCGCCCAGGCCCACCCCGTCGCTCTCGGCCTGGATGCGGCCCCCGTGCGCCTCCACGATACCCTTGCAGATGGCCAGGCCCAGGCCGGTGTCCCCGCCCGGCTCTCCGAACTTTTCCCCGGCCCGGCCCCCGGAGAACTTGCGGAACAGGTGCGGCAGCCGCTCCGCCGGGATGCCCCGTCCCTGGTCGGACACCGAGACCGCCACGTGCACCCCATCGTGTTTGGCGCGCACCCGGATGACCGACTCCGGCGACGAGTGGCGGGCCGCGTTGGTCAGCAGGTTGACCAGCACCTGCACGATGCGCCGCTGGTCCGCGAATGCCAGGGGCAGGTCCGGCGGGATAGTGATTTCCAGGCGGTTTTCGCCCCCGGCGCTGCTGAAGGCGTTGCGGGCCCGGTCCACCAGCCGGCCCATCTCCGCCGGCTCGGGGCTGACCGGCAGCGCCCCCGTCTCAATGCGGGCCACGTCCAGCAGGTCGGTGACCAGCGTGTTCATGTGGTCGGCCTGGTCCTCGACGATGCGGAAGAACTGGCGCACCAGGGCGGGGTCCAGGTCCGTGGCCGAACCCAGCACCGTGGCGGCGGAACCCTTGATGGACGTCAGGGGCGCCCGCAGTTCGTGGCTGACCATGGCCAGGAAGTCCGCCCGCAGCCGCTCCGCCTCCTCCACCGCCGTCAGGTCCTGCATGGTGACCACCATCGACTCCACCGCGCCCTCGGGGGACACGATGGGCGTTGTGTTGACGATGGCGCTGACGCTGCGCCCATCGGGGACCCTGATGGCGATCTCCTCGGCGCGCACCGTCTCCCCGGCGCTGAGCAGTTGGGCCATGGGGAACTCCCGCAGAGACACCTCCCGCCCGTCGGCGCGTCTCAAGGTCAGAACCTCCAGCAGGTCCGCCGGCGACTGGCCCGGATTCCGCAGGCCCTCCACGATCCGGCGCATTTCCCGGTTGAAGGACACCGGCGCCCCGGTCCCGGCGTCGAAGACCGCCACCCCCACCGGGGACGTGTCGATCAGCGCCTCCAGGTCGGCCCGGGCCCGGCGCTCCTCCCGGTGGCGCCGCGCGTTGGCGATGGCCAGGGCGGCCTGGGCGGCGAACAGCCCCAGCGTGTCCTCGTCCTCCTGGGTGAACCCCTCATCCCCCGGCTTGTCCGACAGGTACAGGTTGCCGACCTGGGCGCTCTCGAGCCGGATGGGCGCGCTGAGGAAACTGCCCAGCGGCCCCAGGGGCGGCCCGATCTCCGGCAGACCCAACTCCCGGCGGTAGGCGGAGAAGTCGGCCACCCGCAGCGGTTCGGGTAGGACGCTCAGGTGGGCGAAGAGCTCCAGCCCGCCGGGCAGGTCCTCGAAACCCCGGTGGGCCTCCTCGGTCAGGCCCGACGAGGCGAAGTCCTGGAACTGCCCGGCGTCGTCGATGACGGTGAGGCCGCCCCGGCTGGCCCCGGTCAGCAGGCAGGCTCCGTCCACCACCCGGCGCAGCACCGCGTCCAGGTCCAGGTCCGCGGTGATGTCCCGGCTGGCCTGGCTCAGGAGGGAGAGGCGCTCCCGCAGGGCGGCGATCTCCAGGTCTCGTTGGTCTGCTGCGTTCAATCGGTCACCTCCGTGGAATTGGCATGGATGAACAGGATGAACGGGATGGTATGAGTTGGATGATGGCAACCAGTCCACCTTCGGAAGCCATCCCATAGCCGTAAACAGCGCGTCAATCCAATCTTGTCCATCCTGTGCATCCATGCGAAGACCCCGGATTTTGCGCTGCCGGGGCAGTTGGGCCGGATTGCCGGCAATGTTACGGGGAGTCGTGATGATTTTATATGATATTACACGCCGGCAGAATGCGCGGCGGTGCGGGCCGGCGGCCCCGAGGTGCGGGAGGCCGCTACCGTGACCTGACCAGTGTCAGCGTGGCAATGTGCACCCGCTCGTCCAGCGTGATCCGCGCAAAGCCCAAGATCGCCGATTCGGCCCGGTCGAGATATAGGGTGCCGTCGTTGGTGGTGATGACGGCGTTGGGGTCGTAGTCGGCCAGGTGGCGGTGGCGCTGCAGATCAGCGAACGCGTCGGTGAAGTCCTGGGCCGGCAGGGAGAGGTCCCGGTGGTTGCGCTGCAGTTCCCGCCGGGCGGTGGTGTGGTCGAGGCCCCGATAGATCCGAGACCACGCCGTGGCGGTGGCCGGGTTGGTGGGAGGGCCGATCAGGGCCGTGGCGTTGCTGTGGGCCAGGGAGTGGAACATGGCGTAGTAGGCGTTGCTCGCTGCCCGTCGAGCGTGTTCGTGCGTGGGCACCTTTCCACCTTGCTGCGGGTTGAGGAGATCCCGTCCCGCCTGGATGAGGTTGACCCAATCGATGGGAGCCGGCGTCACCCCGGCGGACGTGGTCATGCGTTCCGCTCGCTCCGGTCGGTGTAGGACATATTCGGGTCGTGGGGAATGCCCAATTTTTCGAAGAGGTCGCCCATCTCCCGGCGGAACCACATGTGGACCTGCATATCCAGCTTGGGGTGGTCGTCTTCGAGGATGACCCTGATGTCGACCCAGTCCTCTTCGTCCGGGCCGGGCCGGTTTTCCGCCGTCACGTCGTGGATGACGAACTCGGCGGGCAGGTACTTGGGCGCTTCGGAGCGGATGATCCCGGCGATTTTCTCGAGGGTTTCAGGACTGGCGGTCATGGCTTCCAACCTCCTTTGGCGAGATCGGGGAATTGGCATGGATGCACAGGATTGACAAGATTGGATTGATGCGCCGTTTACGGCTATGGGATGGCTCCCGAAGGTGGACTGGTTGCCATCATACAACCCATGCCATCCCGTTCATCCGGTGCATCCATGCAAATTCCCCCTTTTGCGCTTGGCGGGCGATTGGGCCGGATTTCCGGGTGTGTAATTGCAGGTCATGGTGGATTTGCCGGATTTTATCCAAAAATGATGAATTTCGTGGTATATTCTCCGTCGGCTGGCCTCCGGTTACCGCCCACCCCGGAAAATCCGGGGCGCCAGGGCGACCCGGACCGGAGCCGCCGACCATAACAAGGAGAGCTCAAATCGTCGGCATGACCGACGCCTGACAGTCGAAGACCGCGTGGCGCAACCGGCCGGACCCCGTTCCGGTCAAACCGCGCCGTCAAGCCCGGTGTTGGAGGGACGCCCGGCCCCAGGCGGTCTGAGACGCGAACAGCCATAACCAGACGCTGCACAGTTGAATACGCAGCCTTTCCCCGACGCCGGGCCTTCCCCAATCTCGCCCGCCCGGCGCCACCGGAGCACCCATGGCCATCCCTCCGCTCACCGGCACCCCCACCCGTCTTTCCCGTCCTTCTGTTGCCACAGCAGCCCGGCGGAACCTCGTGTTCCCGCTGCGGCCCGGCTTTTGCATGAACTCCCTAAGCTACCCGCGGCCCCCGGAGGCGGCCTGCGGCGAGAACGCGCCGGCAATCCAACAGCCCCGCGCGCGACGGGAATCGTCGCCGGAGCGTCCTGAAGACGCACCAATCCGGCGCACCATAGAGATGGGGAGCAGCCTTGGCTGACGCCGGGCTACCCCCCTGTACCCGAAAACCTTCGCAAGAATCCGAATACGGAGTGAAAACTACCATGTTGCACAAAACAACGCAACTTTCCGTAATGGCGGTGGCCGCTTTGGCCATTGTCGCCGTGGTCGCCGTCGCGCTCTTTGCAGCCGGCGGCGCCCAGGCGGAAAACGTCACCACCAACGCCCTGCCCTACGAATCCGGCAACGGCGGCAGCAACGACGCCGTACAACCGCAGCGAGGTCGTCCTACGCCCACGCCAACACCGGAGCCGACAGCCGAACCCACGCCGCAACCCCATCCCACGCCGGAAGCCTGCGCCGACCCGCCCGCGGACGTGGTAATCCGCGGCAGCGTGGCGCTTTTCGACGTCTATTGGGACGACAACGACAAGAACCTGAACAACAACCCCTGCCCGCCGACGGTGAGGCACGAGGATGTTGGTGACCCACCCGTTGAGGTTACCCACCGCTCCCCCTCCAAGGTTAACATCGGGCACACCATCGTCCACATCCGGGACCTGGCGAAGCACAACCTGGTCAAGGTAGGCGACCCGACGCCCGCCGAAGGCCGGACGCTAACCGTGTCCAAGGACAGCCCGCTTTGGCAGGCGTACGACGGGCAACCGGAGACCGGACGGATGGTGTGGTTCCTGCCGGTGTTCGAGTCCGAAGAGCAGGAGCATATGCAAGAAGAGGCTTTCCACCTGGGCTTCTCCGCTGGGCTGCTGCGCGCCGGTGACTGGGTAGACAACTTCATCTATTACGAGTTCGAGGCGAACCGGGAGCTCGATGTTGCCCCGAACGACCGGGGTGCTATCCTGATCGCCAGCGACAACTCGTTCCTCACCAGGGATGTGGTGCAGTGGGACACCCTCGATCCGGACCAGGCCGCCATCGTGGTCCCGGTCGGCCAGTACGAGCACCGGGCCTGGGCGTTCACCAGGCCGGGCACCTACGTCGTCTCGGTGCATGCCAAGGGCAGTCCGGAACCTCACCTTGGCGCTGACCCCAAGGTCAGGTCCGTTACCAGCGAGGTGCGGACGTACAAGTTCCACGTGGGTCTGCTGGCGGACGTGAACGTGGAGATAGCGGCGAGCGACGCTGCGCCCAACCCCGGTGGCACCGTGGAATTCACCGTGACCGCCAGGAACGTCGGTCCCGACGTCGCGCCCGAGGCCGTGGTTGACATTGAAATACCCCACGGGTTGACAGTGGATACAGCGACCGGAGACATCGGCATCTACGATGAGACTACTGGCAAGTGGAGCATCGGCGATATGGCCGGCGACCCCGACGCCTCGGAAACTCTGACCATCACCGCCTCCGTTGCCCCCAACACCCATGGCGAAGAGCTGACCGTGAACGCCACCATCAAGGCGACGGAAACCATCGGCAGTTCTGAGGTTACCGAGCTGGACCCGAACACCCATGACAACACCAGCACTGTCGTCATCACACCGACGGCTGAGCCGAATGAGAATGTAATGTTAGGAGTTGCGGGCCGACTGGCCGAAAACGCCGGCGCCGGCACCCCGGTTACCACTGGTCCGTGGGTCGCCTACGACCCCGACTCCACCGCGTTCAAATACAGCCTGACCGGCGATGACGCCGACCAATTCGTCGTCAACGAAGAAACGGGCGCGATCTCCGTGGCCGATGGCGCTGACCTCAACTACGAGTGCAAGACCGCCTACGTTCCCCGGTTGCAGGTGAGCGATGGCAAAGACGAGGTGGGCAATGCGGACGATTGGGCCGTGGATTCTGTCCTGGCCATGGTCATCAACCTGGATGACCAACAGGAGCCGGACCCTCAGGTCCAGATTTCCGTCAGCGAGCCTGACGACAGAGGCCGGGTGACTCTGACTCCGGTCGTTACGCCGGGAGGCACCCTGTGCGCTCCCCTGGAGGACTACAGCTACGTCTGGGACGGTTCGTTGGCTGACAAACATCGAAACGATGCTCAGGTCACGGTTTCCCCCTTCGGCAATTACGACAGGTACACCGTGCGGGTTACCATCACGGACGCCAATGGCAGGTCCGTCACGGTCCAGGACAGTGTGACGTTGAGCGAGTAGCAACGTGTCGAGTTGCCTGGTGCTCACCACGCAAATTTTCACTTTGGGCCCTCTCCCCTTGCGGGAGAGGGCCGGGGTGAGGGGCATGAGGCCACCGGCTGTCCGCGTTTCGGTAGCCTCACCCGCATCCTACCCGGCCCATAGATTGAGAACCGCCAACCTATGCTTCGTCTATTTCTCGCATCGATTATTTTAGTTCTCGCCCTGGCGGTCAGTGGCAGTCCCGGGATTGTGCAGGCGCAGCAAGCCGGCGTGGACTTGGCGGTCTTTACCGGCCGCCATCAACCCGGTGGCAACCCTGTTGGAAATTACTTGGTGGTGGCCAACCATGGCGGTGAAACCGCGTATGGCGTGCGGGTCGAGATCGAAGTCAACGCCGGCAGACATATCGTTGCAGACCTGGTGGACACGAGCCAACGGATCAGCGATTACCGGAGCCTTATTGAACTAAGCAACCCTTCCCATGGCGTGGTGGAATTCAACGTGGGCGGCGACCCGCACCGGGCGGTGTGGAATGTCGCGCAGTTGGCGGGACGGTCTCAGCACACGGTGGACCTAGGATTTACGACTCAAGAAAATGAGTATATGGAGTTGAGTTTCGAGGTCGGCAATGAGGCGCCGGAAGAGCCTTCGTCGACGCTTGGCGACAATGCGATTGAATTTCTCCTCTTGAGGCCGAAGAACAGGAGTAGCATCATTCTGTTTGAGGCCGGCAGCTATTCCATCCAAGCGACGGTGTCCCCGCAAACGGGAGGGGAGGTGGTATTCAATATTACGGCTTCACTCATACCTCACGTAGTTAGTGCAATAGCTCAAACTCACTTGCTGGATGCACTGGTGGAAACGCGGCTCACCGGGTTGGAGTATGTGAGCCACGAGGTCCGGGAGGGAGACGCCCGAGGCATGATTAGCGAGGGCGACGACGACCTATACTCACACAACAGCGGCGCCAACACCGGGGCGTTGGCTATCGGCAATTGGGCCCGAGGTCGTCCATATACATTCCATCTGGAGCTGACGACGAGCCCGGTGGACGGTGCGGAGGAAAGAGAGCAGTGTCTGACGGCCGAGATATCCGGCTTCCCCGAGGCGCCAGGGGTGAATGGCGTGGACGCCAGTACGGATAATACAGCCAGGGTTTGCGTGGAGCCACAGCAGCCGGAAACGCCGGTGCCGACCATCCTCTCCGACGGAGAGGTTTCGCTTTTTACCTGGTACGACTGTGTGGGCCAGACCGACTACCCCTGCGCTGGAACCAGCGCTGCCAACAACGACCAGTTGCAGTTGGTTGTTGTGCAAGGAGAGGCCAACGCAGACACGCCACCGGAAGAGGTTTTGCAACCAGGCGACGTAATCGTCCACGTTCCTGATCCTTCGGGCCGCTACATAATCCCTCCAGACAACGACGACGGGGAAATTTTTTGGTCCACAGGATTTGCCGATCTATCGCGCTCGGGCGTTCAGCTTGCTGACAGTTTCCCAGCATCCGCTAGCTGGGACGACAATGACGACAATACGGATGGGGATCCGGATGGCGAAGTTAGCATCGAATATACTGTACCTAGCAATGGTGGAATAGCGAGTTATTGGGGAACTAATAGAGGGAGAGCAGGAGACGTGCTTTGGGGTTTTAACGCGAGCAACCCGTACGAGAATGACGATTACGCGTTGTATTTCGGACCTCTTTTTCTTGAGTTCAACAGGCTGGGCACGTATCAGATGAGATTCACCATCGGCGCCAACCATGACACCGACGACGTAAAGCATAGCGATACCGAGACCTACACCTTCCACGTCGGCCCCATTGCCGACCTGGCGGTACACGAGACGTGGCAGACGGCCGAGGGGTTGAGTGTGGCGGTGGTCAACAATGGCCCTGACCGTTCGCCGGGCGCGCGGGTGGTATTGGACGACACCGGCGAAAGCTGCCTTCTGGGCAGCATGGCCCCCCTGGAGGGCCGCACCTGCACCATCGCCGGGGCGTCGCTGACCGGCGCCGGGACGGTTGAGAACCACGTGCCCTACGAGGTCTGCATCGACCCCAACTTTGTTTTTGATCCTCACGCTGACAATGACAGCACCATTGACGCGGCCAGCGAAGCGGAGTGCGAAGGCGCTCCGAACAACGGCAGTTGGCACAGCGTGGCGGTGTACGACCATGACCCCAGCAACAGCGTCATCACGGGTCTATCGGATGCTGCGCCCGTACCGGAAGGGGTGGGGGCGCAAACCAGGCAGACCCGAATGCTCATCGACTGGCACACCGTGAGCTGGGAGCCGGTGGAGCAACTGTACGGCCTGGACGTGGCCCACTACCAGGTGGAGCGGCTGGGCCTGACGAGCAACCGCTGGAAGCTCATCGCGGCGGTGCGGGAGACGTCCTATGACGACACCGACGAAGATCTGGGTTCGTCGCCGCGCTACCGGGTGCGGGCGGTGAACGTGCAAGGCCAGTTCGGGCCGTGGGCGGAGACGGGCGCCGGCGGGCTGCCCCGGCTCACCCTGGCCCTGGACCCGGCCACCATCAAGGAGCCGGACCCGGACGACTCCGGCGCGGTGACCGAGGCCACGGTGACGGCCCGTCTGAACAAGGCCTCGGGCCAGGACGTGGACATCACCGTGTCGGCGGAGTTGGCGTCGGGCAGCGACACGGAGGGCCAGCCCTCCTTCACCCTCAGCGACAACAAGCAACTCATGATCCCCGCCGGCATGCTGGAGAGCACGGGCATCGTGACCATCAGCGCCAACGCGGACGACGACGGGTTGAACGAGCAGGTCAGGGTCTCTGCCGTGGCCGCCTACGTGCAGGCCAACATCCCCGCCGTAACCCTGACCATCCAGGACGACGACGCGCCCGGCCTGGTGCTGAGTGACCTGATGCCGCCGGCGGTTCCCGAGGGCGGCGAGTCCACCTACACCGTCGCGCTGAACGCCCAGCCCTCCGGCAACGTGCACGTGCGGCTCTACCGGGGCAACAACGACATAACGGTGGACACGGACACCGGAGCGGGCGGAGTGCAGGACACGCTGGTCTTCACGCCGGATGATGGTAACTGGAACCGGCCGCGGACGGTAACCGTCGGCGGGGTCGAGGACGAGGACGCGGCGGACGAGATGACGACCATCAGGCACAGCATCCTGGACAGCCCGAGCGCGCGGGAGTACCGCTCCGTGCCCGACGTCACCCTCAAAGTCACCGTGACCGACAACGACACGGGCCAAATCGGGGTCAAGGTGGAGCCGCTGACGCTCAACGTGACCGAGGGCCAGAGCGGCAAGCCCTACAAGGTGAGCCTGGGCACCCGGCCGTCGGGCAACGTGTACATCACCACCGCCATCGTCCCCGCCGAGCCCGGCGAGTCCGGCGTGCGGGTCAGCCCGGCGACCATCGTCCTGAACTCCAACAACTGGGGGCCGGGCCGGACGGTGACGGTCAGCGCGGTCCGCGACCAGGACGGCGACGACGAGATGGGCACCACCATCGCCCACGCCATCGACACCGAGCGCACCACGGCCACGGAGTACCTCACGTGGTACGAGCGCCCGGAAAACGATGTGGACAGCGTGACGGTGAACGTGTCCGACGTGGACAAGCCCGGGGTGCAGGTCAGCCCGGAAACGCTGCGCATCAACGAGGGCCGCAGCGGGACTTACAGCGTGAAACTGAACACGCAGCCGACCGCCGACGTAACCGTTGCGGTGAGCAGTAGCAACGACGACCTAACCATGGAGCCGGCCAGCCTCACCTTCACACCCGACAACTGGAGCCAGCCGCAGTGGGTGACGGTGACCGCGCGCGACGACAACGACGCGGCCGACGACACGGCCACGCTAAGGCATTCGGTGTCCAGCGGCGACGGCGCTTACAACACGGGCCAGACCGACGTCACCGTCACGGTCACCGTGACCGACCCGGACCGGCCGGGCGTCACCATAGGCCCGCTGTCGCCCACGCCGGTGAAGGAAGCGAATCGCTGGATCGAAGAAACCGAAATAGTTGATGAAGAAGAACGTAGCGCTGGACGTATGCGCATGACCGAAGCTCACCCGTCCTTCTACACGGTGCGACTGGACACCAATCCCACGGGCAACGTGGTCATCGACCTCGATACACCCCATCAAGATAAGGTTACGGTGTATCCGACGTCGCTGACCTTCACCCCGGACCGACTGAGCTGGACGGTGACGGTCCACGCGAGGGACGATGCCGACAAGGACGACGAAAAGGCGACCATCACCCACAAGGTGAACGCCGCCGAGAGCGCCGACGAGTACGACACGGTGACCGTTCGGTCCCTGGACGTGAGCGTGGACGACAACGACGACCCCGGCGTGACGCTGCTGGTAAGCGGACCGCTGGAGTTGCCCGAGGGCGGGACCGCGGAATACCAGATGGTGCTGGACACCCAGGCCGACGGGGTCATAGTCATCGGCGTCGAGTCCAGCAAGCCCGGCAAGGTGTCGGTGGAACCCGAGTTCCTGTGGTTCAGCGGTATTCAGCTCGATCACGGCCGGACCTGGCCCGACTGGGATGAGCCGCAGACCATCACGGTAACGGCCCTGGACGATGCCGACGCCGCCGACGAGACGGTGACGCTGATCCACAGGATCGCCGACGCCAACGCCCACGGCTGGGACGTGCCCATTGGCGCCAAGGTGGGCGAGGTGATCGTGACCGTGCGGGACGACGACTGACGGCCCGGCAACAGGACGCGGCCACGTTGGCCGGTGGTATCATGAATGCGGAGGGATCGAGACCACCATGTTTTCCAAGGTCATAGTCCCGCTGGACGGCTCCGACCTTGGCGAACGGGCGCTGGGTCACGGGCTGCTGGTGGCGGCGGCGTTGTGCATCCCGCTGGAGCTGGTGGAGGCCTACGACGTGCTGCCGCCGGCGGTCCATAACCGGAGCTCGCGGCTGGCCCTGGAGCAGATGCTGGCGGAGCAGCGGCGTCGGTCAGAGCGCTACCTGGCGGAGGTCCAGGAGCGGGTCCGGCCGGCCGGGTGTCCGCTGACGGCGGTGTCGCTGCGGGGCTGGCCGGAGCAGGCCATCATCGACCACGCCAGCCAGGACCCGGACGCGCTGATCGTCATGTCGACCCACGGACGGGGCGGGCTCGCGCGCTGGGCGCTGGGCAGCGTGACCGACCGGGTCCTGCACACCGCGCCCAATCCGCTCCTCATCGTCCGAGCGACGGCAGATGAGGCTCCGCCGGCCGAGGTCAGCGCCGTTTTGGTTCCGCTGGACGGCTCGGGTCTGGCCGGGGCGGCCCTGGAGCCTGCGGTCGATCTGGCCGTGGTCCTGGACGCGAGCGTTACGTTGGTGCGGGTCTCCCATACCCGGGACTACTACCGGAGCCGGCTGGTCGGCCCGGCGAGCGCCGCCGGCTATTCCCTGGGGACATGGGTTCAGGAGCTGATGAGCGGAGACGAGGAGGAGGCGAGCGATTACCTGGCGGGGGTGCGGCGCCGGCTGGCCGCCGAACGCCCAGAAGTCAACCGCGTGGAAACCCGGCATCTTCTCCACGACAGCCCCGCGCCGGCCATCATCGACCAGGCGGCTCTACAGCCGACACTGGTGGCGATGGCGAGCCACGGGCGCGGCGGGTTGGGCCGGATGGTGATGGGCAGCGTCGCCGACCGCGTCGTGCGCCACTCGAGCGCGCCGGTCCTGCTCATCAGGCCGCGCCCGTGAGCCGGGCCAGGGGCGCAGCGACGGGAGGCCGCAACTGCCCATCAGTGCGATGATGCCGGTTGCCAAGCCGGTATACCCCGGCGAATTCGTCATCCGATTGACGAGCGGCGGCAAGTTCGCCGCCGGTTTCGGCGCTTTCCGCCCGAAAGCGACGATTGCCGTGGCGGTCGTTTGCCTCGCGATCTTGTCGATTGCCTGCGATCCGGGCGCCGCACCCGAGGAAACGTGCGTTGGTGATGACCGAGTTCTCAGGCTTGGTTTCTACGCCCACTTCGCGCCGGTCAGCCACAGCGCGGACGGCGAGCCCGGATCATCCGGCTTCGACGTTCACCAGGGCTACGAAGCCGACCTGCTGACGGCGTTGGAAGCCATGGACGGGGTGGGCGTTTCCCTTTCCCGGCGTGGGATCGGCATTTGGGACGACATCTGGCTGGCGTCGGCAGGTCCGGAGTTCGATGTCATCGGCGGCGGCATAACCATCCTGGACATGCGGACTCGCGATGCCGAAGGAAAGGAAGCGGTGGTTTTCACGTCGGGGCATATTGCTTTTCGGCAGTCGCTGCTGGTGCGGGCCGGGGAAGAAGGCCGCTTTACTGACTATGGCCACCTGACGTCGGACGTTCGGGTCGGCGCGCTGGCTGGCACCACCGGAGAGGCGCGCCTGCTGGAGTTGACGGGTCTGACCAACGCCGACGGCGTGCTTGCCGCCGGCGTGGGCGTCGACACTCCGGGCGGAGAGGTCGTCGCGGACGGCGGCTCGGACTACTTCATCACCGCAGCCGCGTCGTCAGAAAACCTGGCGGAAAGACGCGCAATACGGCCACCTGCCGACAACATGCCCCAGGTGGTGTATCTGGGCGACCAACTGGGTGAAACGGAACTTCTCGCCGCGCTGTCCGATGGGAGGATTGACGCGCTGGCCCGGGGCGAGGTCGGCAACCGGTACGCCGCGCACGCTTCTGGCGATGCCTTCGTGGTGGCGCTCCTCGATGATGCCGTTGAACGCGCCGGTTTCACGCTCGATGTCGAAAACGCCGAACTGGCGGCCTGTGTGAGCGACCGGATTGACTTTCTGACGGATGAGATGAGCATCGGGTACGCCGATTGGCTCCAAGATCCAACCGTGTTCATGCGCCGCGCGGAAAAATGGAACGGTGAGCGGTAGTTGACCGCCGAATTTCCAGGTCGGATAGATCTGACGTTGCGAAATCACGGCGGCGCCGGTCAGCCTCCCGGCCGCACGGTGCGGGGATCGAGCAGGTCTCGGAGCCCGTCCCCCAGCAGGTTGAACCCCAGTACCGCGATGAATATGGCCGCCCCCGGCAACAGCAACAGGCGGGGAGCGGTTTGCAGATGCGGACGGGCGTCGTTGAGCATGGCTCCCCATTCCGGCGTGGGCGGCTGCGCGCCAAGCCCCAGGAAATTGAGACCCGCGATGCCCAGGATGATCCAACCCACGTCCAGCGAAGCGATGACGATGATCGGGCCGAGGATGTTGGGCGCGATGTGCCGGAGGATGATGCGCAGGTTGCCAGCCCCGGCAGCCCGCGCCGCCGTGACGTACTCCATCTGTCGCGCCCCCAGGGTCACCCCGCGAATGATGCGGGCGTGGCCCACCCACCAGACCGCGCCGGCCGCCAGCAGCACGTTGAACAGCCCCGGCCCCAGCGCTCCGGCCACGGCCAGCGCCAGGATCAGCGAGGGAAAGGCAAGGAGCAGATCGACAATTCCCATCAACGCCGTGTCCGGCCAGCCGCCGTGGTATCCGGAGAGTATGCCCACCGTCAGCGCGATGGTCATGCTCAGGGCCAGGGTGACGGCGGCGGCCAGCAGGGTCATGCGCGCCCCGTGAACGATCCGGCTGAAAGTGTCACGGCCCAGGTGGTCGGTACCCAGAAGGTGTCCCGGGGACGGCGGGAGCAACCGCTCGGGCAGGTCGATCTCGGTGGGATCATCCAGGGGGAGCCAGGGAGCCAGGATGCCAGCCAGCAGCAGCGACGTTACCAGGAACAGCCCCAGCGCGGTTCCCGGCTCCCGCAGCAGCGCGATCCATCGACGCCTGCTGCGCGTGCCGCCGGCCACGGCCATAACGGGGAAACGTCCCCGGAGTGCTCGGCCTCAACCGCCATCGGCCTCTACGTCTCGTCGCGCCCGAAGCGCAGGCGGGGGTCGGCGATCCGCAGGGCAATGTCGGCGGCCAAGTTGACCAGCAGCACCACTACGGCGATGTAGGTTACAAACCCCTGCACCACGGGGTAGTCGCGGGTCAGGGCCGCCCCCACCATCAGCTGACCCAAGCCGGGCCAGGTGAAGATGGTCTCCACGATGACCGCGCCGCTGAGTAGGTAGCCCAGGCTTACGCCGGTGGCTCCGATGGCTGGCAGCAGCGCGTTGCGTAGGGCGTGCCCGAGGGCGACGGATTGCTCAGACAGTCCCTTGGCCCGCGCCGTTCGGATGTAGTCCTGTCCCAGGGTTTCCAACATGCTGGCGCGGATCAGCCGCATCAGTTGGGCCATGGGCGCAAGAGACAGCGCGATGGCCGGAAGCACAACGTGCGCCACCGAACCATAGCCCAGGGCCGGCAGCCACGACAGTTTCACCGCGAACAGGATGATCAATCCGTAGGCCAAAGCGTAGGAAGGAGCCGCCGCGCCCACCAGCGCCGCCAACCGCGCGACCGCATCCACCGGACTGCCCCGCCGCCGGGCGGACAGGATGCCCATGGGCACGGCGACCAGCAGGGCCAGGGCCAGGGCGGCCGCCGTGAGGAGGGCGGTGGGGACGGTGCGGCGGGCCAGTTGGGCGGCCACCGGCTGTTCGGTGACGTAGGATCGCCCCATGTCGCCCGCCACGGCCCGCGACACCCAGCGAACGTATTGCATTGGCAACGGAGCGTCCAAGCCCAGCTCGACCCGCATGGCCGCCACGGCCGCCGGGCTGGGCAACTGGCCGGGGTTGCGCTGGCGCAGCACGATCTCGGCCGGGTCTCCCGGCGCCAGGTTCAGCAATACAAAGCTGACCGCCGAGATGCCCAGGAGCAGCAGCGGCAGCGTGGCCAGCCGCCGGACCAGGTACGCTCCCATACCTGCGGTGGTCTAAATCCACCCGGAAGAGCCGCAACGCATCACTCGCTCAGCCCAATGCGGTGGTCGAAGAAATAAAGGCTGGATGGGTGGGGTTCGAAACCGGTGACCCGTTCACTGACGCCGTACACCATGTACACATGCGCCACCGGCAGAAACGCGCTTTCTTCCGTAACCACCGCCAGGGCCTCGCAGGCTACCTGTTTCCGATCCTCCAGGTGCGACAGTGAGCCGGCGCGGGCGACGATGTCCACCAATCCGGAATTGTCGTAATGCCCGTAGTTGTTGGCTCCGCTGCCGCTGGCGTCGGCCCGGAGACCGGCGTACTTGCTGACGTTAAGCACCGGGTCTCCGGCTTCGACCACGTTGTTGAACCACCCGAAGAGGTCCCAGGCCGGCTCCTTGACCACGGACCATTCGGTGATGAGCACCTCGGCCTTGATGCCGACGTCAGCAAGCATCGCCTGTGCGGCTTCGGCCATGATGGGCAACTGGAACCGCTGGGGGTAGCCGCCGATGACGATCTCCAGGGGTTGGCCGTCCTTGTCAACGATGCCATCGCCGTCGCTGTCGCCGTAGCCGGCTTCGGCCAGCAGGGCGCGGGCCTGCTCAGGATCATAGCCCGGGGCGTTGACGCCCGGGCAGGATACCAGCGCTTCCGGCAGCAGGAGTTCCGCATACGAACCGGTGCCTTGGGGAGCGACCAGCCCGGCGATGCTTTCCCGGTCGATGGCTTGGTCCACGGCCCGGCGCACCAGCGGGTCGGCCAGCGTCCCGCGCTCGAAATTCACCCACCACATGACGACGGAGGTACCGATGCCCGCGGTGCTACTGTGAATCCCCGGCTGGGCGTTGATGGTCTGGGCTCCTTCCGGCGATATGTTGATGGCTACGTCAATGTCACCGGCCTGCAGCGCCAGTTCCCGGCTGTTGGTGTCCGGAATGGCGATGTGTTCGATGCCGGCCAACGGGGGAGCGCCGCCCCAGTAATTGTCGTTGGCCACGCTGCTGAGGCGTTCTTTCTGGATGTACTCGGTGGGAATGTAGGGGCCGGTCAGCGCGCCGGCGGCAATGAAATTGCCCTCTCCGGCGGCGTCGGCGGCCGCCGCGTCGGTGATGGCGACGGCAGGGCTGGTCAACAGACCCGGCAGCGTGGGTTGCGGTTCTGTGGTGGTAACGGTGATGGTTTGGTTTCCTTTGACGGTCACGGTGTCAATGGTCAATGTTTCAGCCGACGCCGGCGACAATCGGATGGTCCTCTCCAGGGAAGCCTTGACCGCTTGAGCGTCCATCACGGTTCCATTGTGGAACTTGACATCCGACCGAAGCTCGATTTCCCAGGTCAATGGGTCCACTTGCGTGGCGGCAGTCGCCAGCCATGGTTCGGGACTGAGGGTGGTCGCTGACAGCCGGAACAGGTTCTCCGACATTCCCGATTGGTTGGCTACCCAACCGCTCTCCACCGGGTCCAGCGGACTGTCCAGCCAAATGACGCCCGCCGTCAGTGTGGGTCGGTCCACAGCGGTCGCAGCCGCCGGCTCGGACGTTTGTTGCGCGGGAGACGATGACGCCGCAGACTGAGCCGGAGTGGCGGTCGCGACCGCCTGCTGAGGAACAGCCGCCGCCGGGGCGGTTGCCTCGGGCGCGCTGCCCGCCGCCGGCGGGGCCGGCTCGCTGGTCGCGGCGGGAGACCCGCAGGCCACCGCCAACAGGAACATCAGGCCCAAGCCGATTGGCAATGCAATTCTGAAACTGTTCGACAGTACGTTAGGCATCTTAGTCCTCCACGACGTCATGTGGTTTTCCGATGAACACTACCGCTCAAGCAAGTTCCAACTTCGCAGGACCAGCGGCGCGGGGACGCTGTCCACGTTGGGGCAGCAAAAGACCCCGTCCGCACTGGGTGAACGGGGCTCGTTTTCGGGCGTCCTGTTGGGCTGTTGCGGATTCGCAACCTGCCAACAGATCTGCTTCACTCGTTCCGCGAAGTGCAGCTAGAGTACCCCTGATGGCAGGCTTCCTGGCTGATGGCTTATAGCGACGCGTCTCCACCTTCCCATCCGCTGGGGCGGACAGTGGTTTTCATCGGCATCCTTTCTGGCAGGATGCCGCAGGAAGCGCGTCTCACCAATTACAGTGGCGCGACCGCACCGGATTTTCACCGGATTTCCTTTTGTCCCGCGCTTTCCGACCGAGTGCCAACCGGCGTCGGCTATAGGTTGGAGCGACGGGCCACCAACAGGCGTTTGTTGGAGGGTTCAATTGTTAACGGCTCCAAGTTAGCACGACGGCATCGGGCAGTCAACTTGGCGGATCCCTCACGCGTGCCTGGTTTGCGGCGGGGGAACGTCAGAAGCAGGATTTGCTGGATTTCAGGATTTGCCGGATTGGTTGGTTAGCGCACTGGCGTCGGCATCCTGAAAATCCGATAATCCTGGAAATCCTGCTTCTGACGAACTCCCGAAAGTGGTACGCGTGAGCGTGACAGGGAAGCTCAGGAAATTTCGATGCCCACGGGGCAGTGATCGGATCCCATCACGTCGGGCAGTATGAAGGCATCGGTCAGGTTGGACGCGAAATCGCTGTCGGTGAAGAAATAGTCGATGCGCCAGCCCACGTTCCGATCCCGCGCTCGAGTCACCTGGTTCCACCAGCTGTAGTTGTGCGGTTCTTGGTTGAACCGGCGAAAGGTGTCGATGTAGCCGTGTTCCAGGAAGGTGTCCATCCAGGCCCGTTCCTCCGGGAGAAAGCCGGAAATCTTCGCGTTTTCCTTGGGCCGGGCAAGGTCGATTTCCTTGTGGGCGGTATTTACGTCGCCGCACACGATCACACTGCGCCCTTCCCGTCGCAGCTTATCCACGTAATCCAGGAAGGCATCGTAGAACTCCATTTTGTAACGCAGACGTTCGGCGGATTGCTTGCCGTTAGGGAAATAGATGCCCAGGAACACGAAATCGTCGAAGTCGGCGACGATGGTGCGCCCCTCACTGTCGAACCGCTCAACACCCAGGCCGAAGCTGACGCTGCGGGGTTCATGCCCTTCGCGGGTGTAGAGGCCCACGCCGCTGTAACCCTTGCGCTCCGGAGTGGTGAACCAGTTGGAATAGCCCTCCACCTGCTTCAGGGCGGTGGGCAACTGGGACTCGTGAGCCTTGGTTTCCTGGAGGCACAGCACGTCGGGCTGCTCTTCCTGAAACCACTCAAGAAATCCCTTCTTGTGAACTGCCCGGATGCCGTTGACGTTCCACGAAATCAGTCTCATGCTCTGCCCTCAGTCATACCCTCCCCGGAAGGAGAGGGGGGAATGCCCTCCGTGCCCGATTCTAGCACAGGCAGTGGGCCGCATTAGAAGGCGGCCAGGAGCCGTAAGTGTTCAGAATTCTGGAGGTTGTCATTGCGAGGCGCTTGCGTCGTGGCAATCTCGACGCCGTAGCAGCAATGTCTGCTGCCCCAACGGACTCCCCTACGCCAACGAGATTGCCGCGCTGCGCTCGCAATGACGCAACCGGATAATCGAAAGCCCAGCCGGCATTCCCGGGCGTGTGGCCCGTTAGCGGCGGGGTTGCTAAACTGCGCTGCCAGAACAGGAAAGAGGTGAACCATGACCAGGGCTCCCGCGACGCGCATCCAACGAGTTCAACCCCCGGCCACCCTGGCCGCCGGCGAAAAAGCCCGGCAACTGGCCCGGCAGGGTCATGACGTGATTGACCTGGGTCAGTCCAGTCCGCACCACATGACCCCGCAGCACATCATTGACGCCGGGATCCAGGCCCTGAACGCAGGGCTTACCAACATCAGCTCGTCCCGCGGGCTCCCCGAGTTGCGCCAGGCCATGTCCGCGAAGCTGGCCGCCCACAATGGCCGCGCCGTTGATCCCGACGGCGATATCCTGGTTACTCCCGGCAGCAAGATGGGGCTGTATGAGGCCATAAACGCCTACATCGAGGGGGGAGACGAAGTGCTGGTGCTTGAGCCCACGTGGGTCAGCTTCAGCCAGCAGGTGGAGATGGCTGAGGGTGTGCCCGTAGCCGTGCCACTCAGCGAAGAGGAGGAGTACCACATCAGCTACGAGCAGTTGAAGGAGTACGTCACCTCGCGTACCAGGATGATTGTCGTTAACAACCCCAACAATCCCACGGGCCGGGTTTACACCGAGGAAGAATTGGCAGCCGTAGCGCGTTTGGCCCGGGAGCAGGACCTGCTGGTCATTTGCGATGAGACCTACGAGTATTTCCTATACGATTCCAACCGGCACGTTACCATCGCGAACTTGGAGGGTATGGCGGAACGAACGTTGACCAGCTACACCTTCACCAAGGCCTATTCGATGTCCGGCTGGCGGCTGGGCTGCATCGTGGCTCAGTCAAACCTGCTGGAGCCACTGCTGAAGATCCAGGAGCAGACGGCCAGTTTTGTCTCCCCCTTTGTGCAGATGGCCGGGGTGGCCGCCCTCCAGGGCCCCCAGGATCACCTGCCCAGGTGGCGGGAGGATTGCGATGAGCTGCGCGCGCGCTGCGTTAGCCGGCTGTCCCAGGTTCCCGGCGTGCACTGTCCGCTGCCCGAGGGGGCCACTTTCCTGTTCCCCCGCTACTCGGCAGATGTGTCATCGACGGAGTTGGCCGGGCTGTTGGTGGACCGGGAAGGAGTGGTGGTAACCCCCGGCATCGGCTTTGGCGAAAGCGGGGAAGGACACTTCCGTGTTGCCCTGATGCGGTCTCCCGCTGACCGAGTTGTGGAAGGTGTGGAACGCATAGCGCGAGTCCTGGAAACTCTCTAGCCGGCTTTGCTCTTTCGGGTCAGCCGGCCTCCCAATGGTAGGCGGCCTCACGCGTACCCGCTTTGCGGAGGATTAACAATTTGCATGGGTAAACAGGATGAACGGGTTGGTTAAGTTGGATGATGGGAACCGGCTCGCTTTCGGAAACCAGGCTGTAGTCATAGCTGAACGCTACCTTTTCTGTCGCTTTGCTGCCATTGGGACGCCTCTGCTGCCTGGTTCGAGCGTGAACCGCTATAGCGCGGCGCATCAATCAAATCTTGTCCATCCTGTGCATCCATGCAAATTCCCCAATCTCGCCAAACTGGGTACGCGTGAGGGGAGACGGCTCCTTGTCCCCATGGCGGCGGTCTGATACAAGTGTCAGGCGCATGGCGTCCTCAATCTCGGCTCTTTTCAACTGGCGTCCCAACACGCCCTTCTACTACGGTTGGCTGGTGCTCGGCCTGTCGGGCGCCGGAGCGTTCGTGGCCACGGCGCCGGCGGGCGTGGTGTTGGGGGGAGTGCAGACCTACATCATTGACGACACCGGTTGGGCACGAACCCACATCGGCTTGGCTGCAAGCTGCGGGGTGGGGCTATCGGGTGTATTCGCGCCCTTCGCAGGACGCATGGCGGACCGGTACGGCCCCCGGTGGCTGATGCCCATCGGAGCGATTGTCCTGGGCTTGTCCATGCTGGCAATCGCCGAAGTGACCAACTCATGGCAATTCATGATCGCGGCGATCATCGGGCGAGCCATCAGTCAACCCTTCCTCATCGGCGTGGTGCCGCGGACGATGGCGGTCAATTTCTTCAACCGGCGCCGCAACATCGCGCTGGCCCTGACGGGCATCTATCGTCCCATCAGCGGCGCGCTGATCGTCCAGGCGTTTTCCGTGATCACGGTGCTCGCCGACTGGCGGATGGCCTTCCGGCTGATGGGGGTTTTGAGCCTGTTCGTGGCCATTCCCATGATCGTTATCATGCGCCGGCGTCCGGAGGACATCGGGATGCTGCCCGACGGCGCTCGGGCGACCGTTGCGACCGCACAGTCAGGTAGCCCAGCGTCGGCACGGGCCGGCCACGGGCCGAGCGCGCGCCCCGGCAGCGAAGAGGTGAGCTGGACGTCCCGTGAGGCGATGCGAACGAAGGCATTCTGGATAGTGTCGGTGGTCGCCTTCCTGAACGTCAGCGGCAGCTCCGGACTGGGGTTCAGCCTGGTGCCCTACCTGCATGAGTTCGCTGGATTGACCACGCCGCAGGCGGCCGGGGTCCTCAGCGTCAGCACGTTCCTGGCGCTGAGCAGCCTGGTGTGGGGACAGGTGGCGGGAAAGCTGACGCCGCGCTGGTGCATCGTCGCCGCCATGGCGGTGTCAACGCTGGCGACGTTGGCGCTGCTGGAGGTCAACTCGCTGGCGGCGGCCTACGCCTACGGGGTGTTCTGGGGACTGTTCCACAGCGCGCTGGAGGTGCTGATGTACATGGTCCTGGCGGACTATTTCGGCCGCAATTCCTACGGCGCCATCGCCGGCGCCATGCGCCCCTTCGAGGCCGGCGGGTTGGGACTGGGACAGATCGTGGGACCCGTGGTGTACGACCTCACGGGCAGCTATACCATCCTGATCCTTTTCTCGGCGGCGGCGCAGGCCTCGGGGATGATCCTGATGGCGGTGGCGCGACGCCCGGAGCGTCGGGCGCCGCTGGCCGCGGAAGCGGCGTAGGCTGAGCCGGACCGCCGCCTGCTGATCCACGGCCGCGCGGTTCCGGTCGCCTTGGGCTGCGCAATCCTGTTGAGTGGTGCGACCGCCGCACTATGTTCGGGCCCGTCCCTACTCGGCGGTGTCGCTTGTGGGCGGAATCGCTGCGCTCGACCCCGCGTATCGGGTCATGAAGCCTCTGATGGCGTTGAAGTACTGCTGGAAGCCCACGTACATCAGGTCATTGTGGCCCGCGCCCGGTATGATCTCCAGGTGCTTGTGGGCAGTCTCCAGCTTGTTGAACATGTCCACCGCGTCGGCCAACGGCGCCGATTCGTCCCACTGGCCGTGGATCACCAGCGCGGGAATGTCGATGGCAAAGAACTTGGCCTGGTAATCGTCCTCCAGCGCCTGCGTCACCTCCGGCGCCAAGCCCTGGGCAACGCGCCCCAGGTTGGGCCGCCCGCTCTCGATGATGACGCCGTTGATCCGGTCTCCGGCGGCTATCGCAAGCTCACCGGCGGAGTGGCGACCCATGGATCGCCCCATGACGTACAGCGGACCCGTGAACCGCAGCGTCCGCATCGTATCCTGCAACCAGTCCAGCACTTCGTGTGCGTCCGACAGTATGGCGTTGAAGCTCGGCGACCCGCTGGACGCCCCGAAGCCCCGGTAGTCGGCGACGAAAAAGTTCGCGCCGATTTGGTTGTAGTGGGGCGCGATCTCGTCGTAACGAGCGACGTTCTCGCCGCCGCCGTAGAAAAACAGCACGGTGGGGTTTTCCCGTCCCACCGCAAAGAAACGGCACGACAGCGTAGTACCGTCAGCCAGGGTCACCCCGTAGTCCACCGCTCCGGGAGGCGTGTCCGTCCAGCCCCGCAATGGATGAAAAGATCGGGCCGACGTATCGGGGTTGTCCAGCACGGAGTAATCAACGGCGGCCATGGCGGTCCCTCCAGCGGTGATGAGACACATTCTATCTATTGTTGCGCAGGTCTCGGGAACAACGTCGGCGGGGCCTCTCCTGCCTCAGCCCCAGACCTCGGCGGCCAAAGAGATTGCGTTCAACGCCGCCGGATAGCCCGCGTATCCTCCGGTCTGGATCAGCACCTCCACGATTTCCTCGTTGGAGAAACCCACCCGAGGGCCGGCCCGCAGGAAGTTGCGCAACTGGCCGTCGGCCCGCAGCGCCGTCAGCGCGGCCGTGGTGCACACCACCCTGGATTTCAGGTCCAATCCCGGGCGGAAGAAGATCTCCCCGAACCCGTACTGGTAGGTGAGCACGCGCAGATCAGGCGCAAGGTCCATCAACGCGCTGTTGTAGCCTCCCTGTCCTTCAGCGCCGAAGAGCTGCTCCCGGAGTTGGCGCCCCCGCGTCTCCATCTCCTCCAGGCTGAGCTCAGGCACCTCGGTCTGCGGCGCCTCGATGCCCCGCTCACGGAAGGCCTCATGCACCAGTTCCAGGGAATTGACCGCCGAGGGAAACCCGGCGTAGAGGGAGCAGTGGATTGGCACTTCCTGGATTTCCTCCGGCCCCAACCCCAGGTTCAGCGCGCTGTGGACGTAGGTCTGAAACTGCGAAAGGCGCTGGAGGGAAGAAAGGACGGACAGCGTCGCCAGCATCCGGTAGCGGATGTCCAGACCGGGCCGGGACCACACCGCGCCGAAGATGGACTCACCGGTAAAGTTCCTCAGGCCGGGGATACTGGCCGTCGCCCGGGGCCGTTCCCGCACCGGATACGTGCCGTGTTGCAGTCGCTCCCGTATCTCGTCGCCCTTGCGCCGGAGTTCCTCACGCCGGGATTCTTCACGATTAGTCATTGCTTGTCTCCAGTTTGTGTGAGCGGGCCATCGGTTGACACTTGTATCAGACCGCCACCGTTGGGACAAGCAGCGGTGGCTCCCCCGGAGCGTTGCCCGTGCCGCCCACCCCATCTATACTCGCCACAACAACAGCATCGAAACACCGCCCGCCGCAAGCGGGCACGCCTGCCGGAGGTGAGACCATGGCCACTGCGAAAGTGAACGGAGCCGAACTGTATTTCGAGGAAACCGGCAGCGGACCGCCCATCATCCTCTCCGCTGGCGGACTCCAGGGCCTGGCCAGCAGCTACCAGCCGGTGATCGAGGCGCTGTCCCAGGAGCACCGCGTGGTCGTGTATGACCGCCGCTTCGGCGGCCAGTCCCGCAGCCCCATGGTGGTGCAGACGTGGGACATGGTGTGCGACGACGTGTTCGGCCTGATGGACACCCTGGGCATCGAGCAGGCCTATCTCGGCGGCGGCTCCTTTGGGGCGGCCATCTCCCTGGGCTGCGCCGTGCGCCGGCCCGAGCGGGTGCGCGCCATCTTCCCGTCGAACATCGCCGGCGGCGTCATCTGCGACGCCTACCTGGCCGCCAAACTGTTCAAGAGCATGGACTGGGCCGAGAACCACGGCATCGGGGCGATCATCGACGCCTTCGATCCCGACGACCGCTTCTCACCCTTCAGCCCCGAGCTGGCCCAGACCGACGCCGACTACCGCGCGAACCTGGAGGCCATGCCCACTGAGGACTTCATCCAGGTGATGCGGGACACCATTTACGCCCTCTTCGACGGCCCGTACCTGACCCTGGGCATGACCGAAAAGGCGCTCAAGAGCGTATCCGTTCCCGCCATGGTCATGCCGGGCAACAACGACGTCCACCCCCGCGGCCTGGCCGAGGCCGTCCACCGCCTGGTCCCCAACTGCCGCTGGGCCGAAGTCCGCCCCCACAGCGAAGAGCCGGAAAAGTACACTAGGCGCGTGCTGGGGTTTTTGGCGGAGGTGGAGGGTTGATGGAGTTGACAAGACCTGCGCATCGGCGGATCCATGAATCTCACGAGCCGATTAGCAGCATTTCAGCAAACTGTGACATTTCAATCCCCCGCCCAAGATCGTTGGGGCTAACGGAGTTGAAACTGGGTCGGTATCCCATTGGCACTGTATCATCAGGATTTTCGGAGGAGTCATGACGAGCGAAGGTGTGGATTCGTCCAGCGTTGCAAAATTTGCAAGCGGCGTGGCTGAGGTCTTGAAACGCGGACCAAAAACACTCTCGGATGGCGAGGCGGTGTTGGAGCAATTGGCGTATGACATGCGACAGCAGCGTTCCCAAGGATTGGCACCGAGCGAAGTGACTATGACCGTAACCCAATTCATGGGGCTGTTCGGCTACGAAAGGCGGGGGTCGTGGGTGAGTGGACATGTCCGGAATATTCTCGAAAAAGCGGGGCTCAGGACTGTTCCCGATTTCGAGGCTCCGTGGAGTGGCTCGGCAATTTCGATAAGATTAGACGAGCCCAGCGCAGGGCATGCGGATTCGTCTGATGATACTGACGCTACTCTGCGTATCGGAGTTTTGGATGCAGCACATATAAACGAGGGAGAAGAGGGAAAACTAGCTTCAGTTCCTCCAGACAAGCCGTTGAGCACCGCCACCACCATCATGCAACTGAACGATTTCTCTCAACTGCCGGTCATGCCAAATAAGAGCAAGCGAGATGTCAAAGGGATAATCACTTGGCAATCTATAGGAGCGAGATTGGCTTTGGGTCGAGAATGTCCTTTGGTACAAGATTGCATGGATGAATCTGTCACCCTGTCGATCAAAACACCATTGTTCGAGGCGTTGGGCACCATCGTTCGCCATGGATACGCCCTGATCATCAACGAAAGAAACGAGGTATCCGGCATAGTGACCTCAAGCGACCTTGCTGGCCAGTTTGAAAACCTAACCGGTCCGTTTGTCCTAGTAGGTGAGATCGAAGGCCATCTCCGGCGTTTAGTCCACGGCAAATTCACCATAGATCAATTGCGCGCAGCGAGCGCTGGCTTCGAAGGAGGGAAGGAAATCAACAGTGCAGCGGATCTGACTTTGGGAAGCTACCATGAACTTCTAAGACACCCGGAGCGTTGGAATGAGCTGGAAATCAACATCGATCGGTCAGAGTTTTGTAAGCACCTAGAGGAGGTTCGTACGATCCGCAACGACGTGATGCACTTTAACCCGGATGGAATTTCGACTGAGCGTATTTCCAAGTTGCAAAAGCTTGCGAAGTTCTTTCAGGATTTGGTGCAGATGCAGGTCATGTAGAGATAGAAGATGGTTTTCGGGAACCACGAACCTTGGGCGTGGTGGCTGATATGCGAGGCTCGGCTGGTTACGAGAGTGTTGGGACTACTAAGTTTGTGCCACATTTGTGTGCCACTGTCGCACCTTGTGAGCGTATCACAGCCGCTCGGCCGTAGGACAATCTCAAGACGCTGAATTTACCGTCAAAACGAAAACCACGCCCCATTTCCTAAATCCTCCAACTCTTTGCAAACATGTCCACCACTTTGAACCTGAGGGCGCGCCAGCGTCCTCAGGGGTGGCAGCCTGCAAGTGCCTCAGCCGGGCGCAGGGAGGTTACTTCCGGCAGTTGCGCGGGATAGCAGACGAGTGCCGGCAACACCTGGATGCGGTCGTTGAGTTCATGGAGCAGCGCGCAGCCGACCCTCGGGTTAGCCAGGACCCGCAGTGGCCGTGGGACCTGTCAACGTACATGGCCGTGTTTACTTGAGCTCGCGGGCCATGGCCTAGGTCAACGGTCCGATGTCCGCCCGCGCCGTCCTGCGCAATCTGTCCACCATGTCCGAATCGGCCACCAGCTTCGCCAGGTCTTACCTGCACGGCGTCCGCACCAACGACACCGGTGAGTTGCCGAAGCCAGGACCGCCCTCCGGTATTCCCAGCACGGCATGCTCAGAACGCAGCAACTGGGCCTCCAACTCTGCGAACCTGGCGAGCTTGGAGAACAGCGCCCGCCAGGATTCGGGCCGCCTCCACAGCGTCCATCGAGAGGGTGAACAGCGCGGCGTCTACCCCGCCACCAGCATCTCATCCGTGCTTATCAACGGCGACAACAGCCTCGGCGCGCCGTCGGTGACCAGCACCATGTCCTGCAGGTGCCAGCAGGGGCCGATGTGCGGCTCCAGGGCTACGACCATGCCCTCCTCCAGCACGCGGTTGCTGGACGGCACCATGTACGGTTCCTGCTGGTGCCACCACGCGCCTACGCCGTGGCCGGCCAGCGCCACGTTGCCGTCGAAGCCGGCCTCGTGGAAGGCGTCGTTGGCGAAGTGGTAGATGTCTGCCGTCCGCGCGCCGGGGACGCACTGGTCGATGGTGCCCCGGTAGATGTCCAGCACCACCTGGTAGGTTTGCTTCTGCTCGGCTGAGGGCGCGCCCACGCAGACGGTGCGCGACTGGTGGCCGGGGTAGCCGTTGAGATATGCTACGTAGTCGTTGCGGATGATGTCGCCGGCCTCGAAGGCCAGGTCGCTCTCGCCGCCGTAGCCCACGGTGTTGCGGCTGGAGTTCAGGATGCCGTGCGTCCAGTTGGCGCCCCGCCGCAGGCAACTCTCGACGATGCGACTGTGCACCAGCCGTTCCGTGTCGCCCGGCCGCACCGTGGGCAATACCTCCAGGTACGCCTCGTCCAGCAGTTTCGCTCCGGCCTCCAGCGCCGCCACCTCCGCGGGGGTCTTGATCCAGCGCACCCGGTCCATCAGCTCGGTGCAGTCCACCACTTGTGCCCGGGGCAGCAGCCGGCAGATCTCCTCCCAGCGGTTGGCGCTGACGTAGCTCTTCTCGAACCCGATGGTCTCTTCGGCCAGCCCCAGTTGACGCAGCACGGCCGCCGCCCGCTGGTAGGGCGACTCCGCGTAGTCGTCCACCACCTCGATGCGCTCCAGCCACGAGTCGCGGCGGGCCAGCGGCGCGGCGTAGGAGTTCAGCACCAGCACCGGCTCGCCCGTGCGCGGCCAAACCAGCAGCACCTCGCGCGGCGAATCGGGAAACTCCAGGTGCCGCGCCAGTGTACCGGGATACGCGAACCCGGCCAGGTAGGTGAAGTTCTTGCCCGAGCGCGCCACCACCGCCGACACGCCCTCCTCGTCCATCAGCCGGTGCAGCCGGTCCACGTTGGCGATTATCTTGCCGAAGGCGTTGGCCATGGAACTCACTCTCCGTGATAAGGGTTGTCGTGATTTCGTGCCGCCCGGGCCGGTAGCCTATTGCTCAGAAACGGGCAGGAACACCGGCAGCACCACATCCGGGTCGTCAAGGGTGGGAATGAAGGTCACCCGCACCGGCATACCGACGCTGATGTCCTCGGGCGCGACATGCAGGACGTTGCTGCACACCCGCAGGCCCTCCTGCTCCTCCAGCTCGATCATGCAGATGTTGTAGGGCGTCTGCTCCCTCTCGCGAATCGCCGGGTGCACCGGGTGGCGCACGATCACAAAGGAGTAGACGAACCCCCGGCCGCTGACCGTCGTCCAGTCGTATTGCAGCGACGAGCATTCGGGACACATCGGCGTGGGCAAATGGCGGAACCGCCCGCAGGCGGCGCACCGCTGGATCCGAAGCTCGCCGGCCCGCGTGCCTTGCCAGAACCCCTGCTCGTAATCAGGGATGCGCTCCAGGTCGGGCAGCGGCAGGCCCTCCAACGGCTTGGTCATCGACGGCGACTTGGCGACCGGCTCCGTCTGCTGGGTCATTGCAGTACCTCGCTATCCCCGGCGGATTATTACCGCGCCGCTAAGCTGGGCGACGCTGCTGCACGACAGCACCCGGTTGATGGTTTTGTGCGGCGGCTGCGCGGTGGAATCCCCTCGGATCAGGCGCACCGCCTCCTGCACGTGGGTCAGGCCGTGGATGTACGCCTCGGAGTGGTTGCCGCCGTGGGTGTTCACCGGCAGCATCCCGTCGAACCGGATGTTCTCGCCGCCCTCCACGAAGTCCTTGGCCTCGCCCGGCGGCACAAACCCGTAGGTCTCCAGGTTGATCAGGCAGAAGGGTGTGAAGTGATCGTAGAACATCATCGCGTCCATGTCCGACGCGCTCAGGCGGGCCCGCGCCCACAGGTCCCGCGCCGTGTGCTCCGATTCCGCCACCGCCAGATCGGGCCGGTAGATGATGCCGTCGTTCCGTGGGCCGGAGCCCTGGGCAGCCGCCTCCACCAGAGTCAGGGTGTCGGAGTGACGCAGTTCCCGCGCCCGCTCCGCGGTGGTTATCACCACCGCCGCGGCACCGTCGTTCTCCTGGCAGAAGTCCAGCACGTGCAGCGGGTCCACCACCATGCGGGAGTTCTGATGATCGTCGATGGTGATGGGCTCTCGGCGCAGCGCCCGGGGGTTGCGTGACGCGTGCTCCCGCAGGGTGACCGCGACCCACCCGAAGTGGCGGCTGGTGGCCCCGTATTCGTGCATGTACCGCCGCACGAACATACCGAAGCGGTGCGCCGGCGCCATGTTGCCCCATGGCACGGCGAAACTGTCCGCCCCGCCGGGTATGCTCTCCGGACCCCGCGCTCGCCCCAGACGCACGCCGGAGCGCAGGTTGGCGGCGCGGAAACACACCACGTAGTTGGCATAACCCGCCGCTATGGCCGCCGCCGCGTGTCCCACCGTGGCGTTGCCCGCGCCGCCGCCGTAGGAGATCGACTCCCAGTGGCGCAGGTTCTTGATGCCCAGGGACTGCGTCAGCAGCGTCTCGTGGTTCGACTCCATGTCGTAGCGGATCAGGCCGTCGATGTCCTGCGGCGAAATGCCAGCGTCGTCGCAGGCCGCCTTGATGGCCTCGGAGGCCAACTGCAACTCGCTGCGGCCCGAGTTCCACGAGAACTCCGTCTCGCCGATGCCGACGATCGCGGCCTTATCCCGGATGCCGTTGGTGTCGGCGGGGATGATGTTGGGCGCCATCACCTGCTATTCCTCCTCCCAGTCCACCACCCTGCGTTGCTTGAAATCGAGGATCTGATCGTCGCTGTACCCCAACTCCCGCAGGATGGGCCGGGTGTGCTGACCCTTGAGTGGTCCCGGTCCCGCCTTGCCCGACGTCTCCGAAAACTCCACCACGGGAGCGTACCGCCAGAACCTGCCGAACCGGGGCGCCGACACATCGGTCAGCATCCCCTGCTCCCGCACATGGAGGTCGTCTTTGAAGAAGTAGTACATCCCGCGATCTTCGGCCCTTACGCACGCCACGTCCGCGGCCGTCAGCAACCGTTCCCAGTGCAACGGCTCGTTTGTGTCGAACACCCGGCCCAACTCCTCGGCCAGCGCGTCGTCGTGCTCCTGCCGCTTGTCGGCGATGGCAAACCGGGGATCATCCAGCAGATCCGTCCGCTCGATGGTCTGGCACAGCGCCTCCCACTCGTCCTCGAACGGACACGCCAGGAACACCCAACCCGTTTTCGCTCGGTACAGCCGGTACAGCGCGTGCAGCCCGTACCCGTCCCGGTCCGGCAGCGGCCGCGCCGGCTTGCCCTCGTGCCAGTAGAAGTCGTCGATGTTGGCGTACGCGTTGGCCGCGATCATCGTCGACTCGACGTACTGCGCCGCGCCGGTGCGCTCCCGGGCGTACAGGCCCAGCAGCAGACCCACAGCGTTGACCATGGCCGTGTTGTGATCGGCAGTGCCGTCATTGGCCCGCTTGAGCCGTTTCGAAACGGCGGCAATCTCGTCGATGGTCATTGGCTGATCCGGCGGCGGGAAAGCGTCCCGCCCCATCTGCGCCACGCCGCCGCCCGATACCGCGCCGGCGATGGGCGCCATGGACGGCCGGTGTGAGTAGGGCCCGGTGGAGCCGTACCCGCCGGCGTACAGGTACACCAGGTCGGGGTTGATCTCCTTTAGCTGCTCGTATCCGATGCCCGTCCGTTCGGGTGCGCCCGGCCGCATGCTGTGCAGCAGCAAATCGGCCCTGGCCGCCAGCTTGCCCATGATCTCCTGTCCCTCCTCGGTCTTGAGGTCAAGACAGATGCACTCGGACCCCGCCATGGTCCGGTGCGCCGAGAAGGGCAGGCCCTGCCGTCCCCAGTCGCCGCCCGGTGCCTCGATGCGGATCACCCGAGCGCCCAGTTCGGCCACCAGCGCGCAGCCCAGCGGTCCGTTGATCACCGTCGCCAGGTCCAGCAGCGTTATCCCCTCCAGCGCGCGCTCGGGCATCGGCTCCCTGGAGCCATTGGAACGACTCCCGTTGCTGCCACCCAACCGCGCCAGCACTTCCTCGGTGTGCTGGCCCAGAAGCGGAGCCGGTCCCGGCGTGCTGCCCGGCGTCTCTTTCATGCTCACCATAGGACCAAGCTGCCGGGTGTCGCCCACTGCCGGGACGTGGACACGCTGCACGTTGCCGTTGTGCACGATCTGCGGATGGGCCAGCGCCCGCTCCGACGTGTAGTAGGGCTCGGCGGCCACGTTGCCGGCCTCGCCCAGGAATATGTCCATCCACTCGTCCAGCGTCTTCTGCTGGACTTTTTCCAGCATGATCCGTTCCAGCGCGGCCACGGCATCCTGGTCCAGCCTGGGCGCCGTCTCGAACCGCGGGTCCTCGTAGATGAAGTCCATGTCCAGCCAGTGCATCATCGACCGGAACAGCCGCTCCACCACGTTGCCCAGCTGGATCCACTGGCCGTCCTTCGTGCGCGCGGGCAGGTAGCCCGTGGGATTGGGCCGCCCGATGCCCACCCGGGGGTCCGGCGGGTATTCGTCGGGCCGGTTCTCCACCATCTGCCCGTGGACCCAGGACACGTGGTCGTAGGTGGTCACGGCCTTCAGCATGCTGGTCTCCACCCGCTGGCCCCGGCCTGTCTTCTCCCGCACGTACAGGGCGGCAGTGATGCCGCGCAGCAGGGCCGTGGCGGCGGCGTGGCAAACGCCCTGCACCACCACGTAGTTGGGGCCCTCGCGCGGATTCTGCTCGGCGAACATCATCATCCGACCGCTCTTGGCGGCCACCACCGCGTCGTATCCCTTGTAGTTGGCGTACGGACCGTGGGAGCCGAAGCTGGTCAGCGTGGCATACACCAGCCCGGAGTGCACGTCGCGCAGGCTTTCGTAGTCTACGCCAAGCCGCTGGGCGACGCCCGGTCGGAAGTTCTCCACCACCACGTCGGCCAACCTCGACAACTCCCGGGCCCGGTCTCGGCCCGGCTCGGTCTTCAGGTCCAGGACGACGCTCTTCTTCCCGCGGTTCCACTGTATGGAACCCGGCGCGTCTCGGAATTTCTCACCACCCGGCGGCTCGACCTTGATGACCTCCGCGCCGAAGTCGGACATCACCATGGTGGCCACGCCGCCGGCGCGCCCGCTGGTGAAATCCAGGACTGTGATTCCATCAAAGACCTGCGCCATCGCGCCCCCTTCACAGTTCGTGGGTCTGTCGCGCCATGGTACGGCGTTTTCGCCGCCGGCGCCATCAGTCGCCCCAGAGTCGCCGCTCCTTAGTGGTTACGCGCGCACCCGGTCTGCGGCGCGGGGAACGTCAGAAACAGGATTTGCGAAAGTGCGCACGCATGAGCCCCAAGGGCTTCGTTGACGCCTCAAACCCAGCGGACTACACTGCCGGCCACCGTATCGGATAACCCGCGTGGGTTTCAAGAGACCCATCGCACAGGGAGGCGCTCATCATGCCTTTGCCGCCGAACCGCGTAGATTACAGCCCAATCATCGACCGCCCCGTCATCAAGTGGCCCAACGACGCCAGGGTCGCCCTGTGGATCGCTCCCAACGTCGAACACTACGAGTACGAGCCCGAATTCGACGGGCACCGCGACCCCTGGCCGCGCATGCCCTATCCCGACGTCCAGCAGTATTCCTACCGGGACTACGGCAACCGGGTCGGCTTCTGGCGCATGGCCGATGTGCTGGACAAGCACAACATCCGCTGTTGCGTGTCCCTGAACATGGCCGTTCTCGAGCACTTCCCCGAGATCGGCGAAGCCATGGTGCAGCGCAACTGGGACTTCATGAGCCACGGCATCTACAACACTCGCTACCTGAACCACTACACTGAAGAGCAGGAGCGGGAGTTTTACCGCGACACCATCGACACCCTGAAAAAGCATACCGGCAAGCAGCTCAAGGGCATGCTGGGCCCGGCCATCTCCGGCACCGAGCGCACCCCCGACCTGATGGCCGAAGCCGGCCTGATCTACCACACCGACTGGATGCACGACGACCAGCCCGTGCCGATCAGGGTCAACAGCGGGAAGCTCGTCTCCGTGCCCTACTCCATCGAGCTGAACGACGCGCCGCTGTTCCGCCAGCACTACGAGGGCGACTACTTCGCCGAGATCTGCAAGGCCCAGTTCGACCAGCTCTACCAGGAAGGAGCCCACAGCGGCCGCGTGATGTGCATCGCCCTGCACCCGTATCTCATCGGCCAGCCCCACCGCTCCCGGTACCTGGACGAGGTGCTCGGCTACATAATGTCCCACGACGGCGTCTGGCAGACCACCGCCGACGACATCGCCGAGTACTACATCGCCAACTACTACGATGAAGCCGTCGCCCACGCGGCGAAGCTGAACAACGGCTCCTGATAACCAGGCAGCACAAACCATGCGACCAGGAGACAGCGCCATGAGCCACTGGGACGATTGTGATGCCATCGAGCGGCGTTCCGACAAAGTGAGTGGGGCTTGGATTTTCAGGGACACGCGGCTACCGGTCGTCACGCTATTTCAAGCCTTGAAGAAGAGCCCCACCATCGACCAATTCCTCGATGACTTCGAAGGCGTCACTCGCCAGCAAATTGAAGCCGTCCTTAACCATGAAATCCTGAGCCTCGAACAACACTTCGAACATGAAGATACTATTGGACAACAACGTACCGAGACTGCTCGCCTATAACTTGCCCAATCACGAAGTGGACACTGCATTCCGGCGCAACTGGCACACGCTCACGAACGGCGAACTCCTGGACCGGGCTGAAAGCGACGAATACCAACTGCTGATCACCGCCGACCAGAGGATTCCCTACCAGCAGAACTTGTCAAGTAGAAACATTGGCGTACTCATTATCACCAGGAACCAGAGGGAAGAGGTGAGCAACGTCATAACCGCAATAAACGACATCGTGAACACAATGAACCCAGGGGAGACCCGCATCCTGGAAATCGACCCCGCGTGAACAGGTCAGGCTACGCTACCGGCAATCAAGCACACATCACTTTCCTGACAGCGGCCACGAAGTAAACTAAGTCGTCATTAGTTTCGAGACGAAGCTGCGGAGAACATAGACCCCAGTCTTGTTTTCTCCGTATCGCCCCCACAATGAGGTGTAGAGATGCCCGCAGAACGGCGCTTCGGGATGGACCACCCGCACTATGACTGGTCGCCTCTCAACAAGAGGGGCGTCCTGCGCTGGCCCGACAACGCGCGGGTCGCCCTTTGCGTGATCGTCAATCTTGAGCATCCGGAATGGGACCCGCCGGAAGACAGCTTCACCACGCCCTTCGCCGGCGGCCTGGGCGCCCGGGGCTTCCCCGACTACGCCCGGCTGTCCCACCGTGAATACGGCCACCGGGTGGGCATCTTCCGTGTGCTGGAAACCCTGCGCAAGCACGGCATCCCGGCCACCGTGGCCATGGACGCCATGACCGCCGAGAACTACCCCTACCTGGTGCGGCATTGCCAGGAGGCCGGCGCCGAGATCATCGGCCACGGCGTATCGCTGTCGCAAATGATATCCAGCAACATGTCCGAGGACGCGGAGCGGGAGTACATCAGCCAGTCGGTCGCCGCCCTCACCCGCGCCACCGGCAGCGCTCCCGCCGGCTGGCTGGGGCCGGAGTACGGCGAGTCCAACCGCACTCCGCAGCTGCTGTCCGAGGCCGGCCTGCGCTACGTCTGCGACTGGGTCAACGACGAGCAGCCCTACCCGCTGCACAGCCCCCACGGTGAGATGTTCACCCTGCCCATCATGTGGGAACTGGACGACATATCCGCCATGTGGGAACGTCGCGTGGTCGTCGGCCGGTACCAGCAGCTTCTGGAAGAGAGTTTCGAGACCCTGTACGAGGATGGCCAGCAGAACGGGCGGGTTATGGCGCTGAACCTGCACCCCTGGCTCATCGGCCAGCCCTTCCGCATCGGCTACCTCGACCGAGCCCTGGGCCGCATGATTCGCCGCGGCGGCGTGTGGGCCGCCACCGGCTCGCAGATCGTAGACTGGTACCGGGACAACCCGCCAACCGCATAGGCGTTGCCCACACTTTCGTAAATCGTCAGAAGCAGGAATTTCCAGATTTGGGGATTATCAGGATTGGAACCGTTCCGTGATGGAGCTCTTCCAATCCTGCCCAATCATAAAATCCCGCAAATTCTGATTCTGACATTCCTCCGCCGCGGATCGGCTTACCGGGTAATCGCGTAGAGAAACTGGTCGATCACCTGCCCATCCTTGCTGACGCTCTTACGCAAGCGCCCCTCGCACTGGTAGCCGACCTTCTCCATCACCCGGGCCGAGGCCGGATTCCACTCGTACACGTACCCGTACACACGCACCAGGTCGAACTCCTCAAACGTCCACTCAGTAAACGCGCGCAGCGCGGCGGTGGCGATCCCCCGGCCCCAGAAGGGCTCGCCCAGCCAGTAGCCAATCTCACCCGACCGGCGGTGAACGTCCCGCTGCGTCTGGAGCCCGATCCCCCCGATCAACTCAGTCTCTGAGGCAATGGCGAAGTCGGTTTCCGTGGCCTGCTGCGCCACCAGGTCAATCCAGGTCTCCGCGTGGGCCAAGGTATACGGATACGGAAAGGCGTCGCGCAGATTACGCGAAACGTTCCGATTGTTGGCGTGCCGGGACAGCGCCTCGGCGTCCTCCCTGCGGAAACTCCTGATCTGCCATTCACCCACATCTATACGCATCGTTCACGACCTGCTCCTTGGTATGCACGACAGGATACGCCTCTACTCGAGCGATTTGCTGACAATATCCTGTGCATCCCATCCATCCCGTTCATCCCGGTAAAATAGTCCACCCGGCATCTGGAGCCGGGTACGCCTCAGAAACCAACTCACGCCGACTACAGGAGATCGCCATGGTGCCTGAATCCAACCCAACGCTCGACCCGCAACCGGTCACCCTGACCGGCAATCTGGTCCGCCTGGAACCCTTGGGTACTCAGCACGCCGACGATCTTTACGCCGTAGGCACCGACGACTCCATCTGGCGCTATCTGCCCCGGCCGGCGTTCTCCAGCCCGGAGGATGCGCGGGAGTGGATCGAGCAGAGCATGGCCCAGACCAGCCGCGGCGAACGGGTTGCATTCGCCGTGGTCCACCTGGAGACCGGTCAAGCCATTGGTTCCACGGCGTACCTGGACATCGACCGGCCCAACCGCGCCCTGGAAATCGGGATGACCTGGTATGCCACGGCGTGGCAGCGCACCGGAGTCAACACTGAGTGCAAGTACCTCCTGATGCGCCACGCCTTCGAGGACCAGGCGGCCCGGCGGGTCTGCCTCAAAACGGACAGCCGGAACCAACGCTCCCGCCAGGCGATCCTGCGACTGGGCGCCGTGGAAGAAGGCACCTGGCGCAACCACCGCATCGCCTGGGACGGAATGGACCGCCACTCCGTGTTCTACAGCGTCATAGACTCCGAGTGGCCCGACGTGAAGCAACGCTTGGAAAGTCTGATGCGGCGGTGACCTGCCCACGGACCGATGCCATCCCCCAATGCTGCCTGTACAGAACGGGTATACTGGCAAGGCGAATCGCCGTATCAAAGGGCGTACCGAGCCCGGGTTAAGCAGGCGAACATGACGGAGGAACACACCGATGCACTGTGGAGTGATGGTCACCGGCTACAACCAGGGCGACTGGCCGCGCCTGATGGCGGAGGACTACGACCGCCCGCCGGCCATACCTGATGCGGCCAACATGGACGACACCCTCTACATGGGTGAACTGGTCGAGCCGCTGGGGTTCGATTCCATTTGGGCCACGGAGCACTACGGTTCCGCCTACTCCATGCAGCCCAACCCGCTGCAGTACCTGGCGTACTGGGCCGGCCGCACCAACCGGGTTGATGTCGGCACCGCAGTTGTCGTCGCTCCGTGGTGGAACCCCATTCGTCTGGCATCCGAGTTGTCCATGCTGGACATCCTGCTCCGGGGCCGGCGGCTCCACCTGGGCATCGGCAGAGGCATCGCGCCCCACGAATACGCCTCTCTGGGCTACCCCATCGGCGAGTCGCACAAGTACTTCTACGACGTGATCAACGCCATCAAGGCCGCTGACGGCGCCGAGCGTTTCGAGTTCAAGGGCGAGGTCTACGACATCCCGCCGACCACCATCCGGCCCCAGGCGCGCCATAAGGGCGAACTGACCCGGGATATAAAGGTGGCGTTCACCACCGAGGCGTCGGCGCGCATGGCCGCCGAAAACGGCCTGGGCCAGATGTTCGTCGCCGGCGACGACGTCGAGGAGATGATCGCCAAGGTGCGCCGGTTCAACCGGATCCGCAAGGAGCTGGGCCTGCCGCCGGACCAGCCCACCACCCTGCTGTGGATGTACTGCGCCGAATCCCACGAGGAAGCCGAGGAAGGGTGGATCTACTTCCACAACCAGCTCATGGCGGCGCAGCACCACTACTTCGAGTGGAACAACCCGGGCTACGAGGGCATAAGCGGTTACGAGGAATACCTGACCCGCCAGCAGGCCGACGTGGGCACCGCCGACGCCAGTTTCAACGCCCGCCGCGCCACCCAGCCCATCGGCACGCCCGACGAGATCATCGAAAAGATCAGGAACCTCCAGTGGACCATCAGCCTGGAGAAGGTCGTGATCCACATGTTCTACGGCGGCATGCCCCGGGACAAAGCGGAAAAGAGCCTGAAACTCTTTGCCGAGAAGGTCCTCCCCGCCGTGCAGGCCATGCCGACACCAATTAACCCGGCGTCCCTGGAATAACCGTGCTCTCCCAGAACCTACCACAGTGATCATCACGCAGGAGCATCAGCCATGGCAGAAAAAATTCGCCTCGGGTTCGTCGGAGCCAACGTCAACTCAACCTGGGCCGGCCAGTCCCACTTCCCCGCGCTGCTGGCCAGTCCCGACGTGGAGTTCACCGCGGTATGCACCACCCGGCCCGAGAGCGCGGAAGAAGCTCGGCAGGCCTTCGGGGCGAAGCTGGCCTTCCATGACTTTCGGGAAATGGCAGCGTCGCCGGAAATCGACGCCGTGGCAGTGGTGGTGCGGGTTCCGTCGCATTACGAGCCGACGAAGGCTGCCATCGAAGCCGGCAAACACGTCCTCACCGAGTGGCCTTTGGGTCGCACCACGGCCGAAGCCGTGGAACTGGCAGATCTCGCCCGCGAACGGGGCGTGCAGACGGCCGTGGGTCTGCAATCTCGAGTCAGCCCCGCGCTGATGTACGTCAAAGATCTGATCGACACCGGCTACGTGGGCGAGGTCATGATGTGTACCGTCACCACCTTCCGCGACGGACCCGTAAATCGGCAATCCGGCGGAACCTGGCAACGCGACCCCGCCATGGGCGCGAACACCCTGACCATCGCCACCGGCCACGTCATCGACGCCCTGCGCTTCGTGCTCGGCGACTTCAAGCGCGTGGCCTGCATGGTGACCAACCAGGTTGGCCAGTGGTACGAAACCGACACCCAGCAGTACGTGGACGTGCTGTCGCCCGACAACGTGCGCGTGTCCGGTGAGCTGGAGCGCGGCGCCGCGGCGGCGGTCCACGTGGGCGCTGTGCCCTGGGCCGGCAGCGGCTACCGCATGGAGATCTACGGCCGGGAAGGCACGCTGATCACAACCGGCAGCGTCTCATCCCAGCGCGGCGAGATGCTGCGGATACAGGGCGCGCAGGGCGGCCACCAGTTGCAAGACCTCGCGATCCCTGGGCGCTTCGTGTACGTGCCGGATGACTTTCCCAAGGGAGATCCGTTCAACGTTGGGCAGTTGTACGCTCTGTTCGCCGCGGCGATAAGAACGGGCGAGTCCCAGCTGCCAACGTTCGATACCGCCGTCGGCCTCCATCGCTTCCTTGACACGGTCAAGGAGGCTTCCGATACGGGCCGGGAGCTACCGGTAGGCTGAGGCGCTTTCGCGTCAGATTCCCAGCAGGGCCTCAAGGTTCCTCCACGAAATCTTCTCTTTCTCATCTTGCGACAGGCTTTCCAGCCCTTCCAGCCAGCCGCCTGGTGAGGGGTCCCAACCCACGAAAGGCCAGTCGCTGCCAATGACGACGCGGTCTACGCCGACGGAGTCGATCAGGAACCGCAGGCCGGCCTCGCTGCCCGTCAGAAAGTCGTAGTAGATCTGCTTCTGGTACGTGCTGGGCGGCTTCTGAATGTTCACCCGCGCCTCCGCGCGCACCTGCCATCCGTGGTCCAGGCGTCCCATGCCGAAGCACGCGCCGCCGCCGCCGTGCGCGATGCACACCCGCAGGTTGGGGCATTCGTCCAGGACTCCGCTGAAGATCAGGGTCGCCACCAGCAGGGCGTCCTCCAGGACCACGCCGACGCTGTTGGGGATGCCGTAGCGCAGCGTCCGCTCCAGCGCCATGATGTTGTCCTGAGGCTGGGGATGGAAGAACAGCAGGGCGTCCAGTTCCTCGGCGGCCTTGAACAGGGGCAGGAAGTGGGGCTCGTCCCAGTTCTGGCCGTTGACTACCATGTCGAGTTCGGCGCCCTTGAGGCCCAGTGTCTTTACGGCCCTTTCCAGCTCGGTGACGGCCGCGTCAACGTCGCCCATGGGCAGCGTGGCCAGTCCGGCGAAGCGGTCGGGCCACTTCCTGGTCATGCCGGCGATCTCGTCATTCACTTCCCGTGACGCCTGAACCGCCTCGGTGGTCTCCCAGTGGTACGGAAACAGCGGGGTGTGGATGGACACCACCTGCACGTCGGTGCCCTCGGCGTCCATGTCGGCCAGGCGCTCCTCGGGCGTGTAGCGGATCCTGGGCGAGTTGATCAGGATCCGCTTGCCGTTGCCGACGATGAACTCAAGGTCGCCCTGCGCCTCGTAACGCATTCCGTGCCAGTCCTCGCCGTTGGCAAAGGCTTTCCACAGGATTTGGGGCGCCAGGTGGGTGTGAACGTCGATGTGTCTCACGGGTTGTCCTCCGGAACATTAGCGAATCATGCCGTCACTCCTGCGAAAGCAGGAGTCCAGAAGTCACAGTATGAAAGAATCGGAACGACGGTTAACGATTTCGGGCGCTGGATTCCGGCTTTCGCCGGAATGACGGCATTGGTCAGCACACTCTAGATGCCCAGCAGCGCCTCGAGGTTCTTCCACAGGATGGCGTCCTTCTCATCCTGGGTCAGGCTTTCCATGGCCAGAATCCACGAAACGGGCCAATCCTGGGCCATGTCGTAAGGCCAGTCGGTGCCGAAAACCACGCGGTCAATGCCCACGGAGTCGATCAGGAACCGCAGCGATTGCTCGGTGTACACGATGCAGTCGTAGTAAAACCGGTTGAGATATTTGCTCGGCGGCAAGGCGGCCAGCCGGTCTGCCGGCGGGATGCGCTCCCAGCCCCGGTCCATGCGGCCCGCTCCGTAGCAGGCGTAGCCGCCGCCGTGGGACAGACAGATGCGCAGGTCGGGGCAGGCATCCATCACGCCGCCCATCACCAGCGCGGCGAAGGTCAGCGTGCGGTCGGCCAGGTTTCCCACCGAGTTGGGCAGGTGGTAACGCTTGATGCGCGCGTCGACGATGGTGTCGCCGGACTGGTGGAACAGGATCACCGCGCCCAACTGCTCGGCGGCCTTCCAGAAGGGCATGAACTCCGTCTCGTCCAGCAGCTTGCCGTTGATCTTGTCGTCGATCATCGCGCCCTTGAACCCGTGGTTCACCATGACCCGCTCCAGCTCCGCGATGGCGGCGGGCACGTCCTGCATGGGCAGCGTGGCCAGGCCCGAGAACCGGTCCGGCCAGGATTGCATCATCTGGCCGATCTCGTCGTTGCACTCCCGGGACGTCGCGACGGTCACGTCGGTATCCATGTCGTAGTTGTAGAACCCGCCAAAGGGCGAGACCACATGCACGTCCACGCCCAGGGAGTCCATGTCGGCCAGGCGTTGCTCCGGCGTCCAACTGGCCTTGGGCGGCAGTTGCCCCCGGGCGCTGCCCGACACCAGGATCGGCCGTCCCAGCGCGTTGGTTTCGCGCCGGAGGGTGTGCCAGTCGCCGCCGTTCTCGGTGGCCCGCCAGAAGCACTGCGGCGTAAGATGGGCGTGGATATCGATGCTGCGCATGTTCGTCTCCGGCGGAGCGGATATCAAGAGTGATCGGATCAGGCGCTTCTATCCGTTCTCGGACCGATATTCCTCCAGGCACTCCACAATGATCCTGTTGATGTCGTGGAAACTGCCTTGGGCGAAATCGTTCAGGCGGCTGCCGATTGCGTCACGGATGCCGTCCTCGTCCCACCAGTTCGCATAATCGGCTTCGTCCAGAATTTTTCCCGCCGTGTGCAATCGAATGTAGTCGTCCGTGTACTCCGCCACCGCACAATCGAATATGGTCTCATTCTCTTTGACCCGATCGAAAATTTTTCTCCGCGTTGGTTCCTCTCCACCACGCGCCAGTGTCAAATACAGTTCTGCCCAACTGACCGTCATCCGGACCTCAAAGACCAACAGCGAGTAAGGCCATCCATCCAATTGGAGCTCTTTGTACTGCTCCCACTCAGCAGACACGAAACGTGCGTAGGGCCGATCGCTGCGAGCCGGTTTCCAAAGTGACTGCTGATCGATGGCATCACGAATCATCCAGAATCCCTCGGTCAAGTAGTTGGGCTTGTAGTCCTCCTGATGTTTGATTATCAAATCTATGGCCTTCTGGTGCTTGCGGTAGATCCGTCGAGCCAGTGCGTGGACGTCGTTGCTGACTTCGGGCACGATGTTCCTCCTTAGCGTGGTGGCATACTGGCGCAGGAACGCCGATACGTCCTCATTATTTGCAGTGCCATTCGCGGCCTCAATGGTCTGCTCGACCAGCCGAAGGATAGCCGTATAGCTCATTTGTTGCCAATGTCCATGCTCGCCAGGGTTGTCAGGCTCCTCGCCCCGGCGGGTAAGGAACACAAGGTGAATCTGATGGCCCGGATACTCTCCCGCCAGAACGCTGCGATACCATGCCAGTTGATCTCCGCTCTCGCCGGACCAGACCTTGTTTTCAACTGCGCACAAGAAGCGGGCGTTCTCGTTGCATATCAGGATATCCAGCCGACCTGATTCCCCATCCCGTTCCAAGTAATGCTCACGCCCTATTGTCGTGCTCAGTTGGTCCGTCGAACGTATCGCGCGGTATGCGCCACTCGCAGCCAAAAATCCTTGTAGGAAACGGGCACCCAGCCCGTGGCTGCCTTTGGGATCCAGCAACCAAGCCAGAAAGTTGGAATGGAATTCTTCGGAACCATCCAGTCTCAGTACATCGAAGAGGTCAACTTCACCTTCTCGCCGGTTCAACATTTCCTTGAGGCGGTCAAGGTCTTGGCCGTCCGCGTCAAGGCGTTGCAACGCCAAGATTACTTCTTGATCCTCGTCAAGGTTATCAGTGCCCATGTTCGTCTCCCCCGTTCCGGTCCGTTCCACGAGCCAACACCCTATGACTTCTGCCGCGGATGCCGCGCCAGGAAGTCGTCGGCGATCTCCTCAAACGTGACGAACCGCACGCCGTCATGGGCCCGAATGTACTCGATGATGCGCTCCAGCATCAGCAGCACCTGCGGGCGGCCGCTGACGTCCGGGTGGATGGTTATCGGGAAGACCGCGTCGTCGTACTCCCGGTAGACCCAGTCGAACTGGTCCCGCCACATCTCCTCGATGTCCCGGGGATTGACGAACCCGTGGCTGTTGGGCGACTTCTTGATGAACATCATCGGGGGCAGGTCGTCCAGGTACCAGTTGGCCGGTATCTCCACCAGGTCGGTCTCCTGGCCGCGCTCCAGGGCGTGCATCCAGTAATCGGCCGGCATGGCGAAGTCGATCTTGGTCCACTTGTCGCCGACGCGCACGTAGTAGCACTCGAAGTCCTTGTGCATCAGGCTGTGGTCGTACTTGATGCCGTGCTTCAGCAGCAACTCGTTGGTGACATGGCTGAACTCCCACCACGGCGCGACGTACCCACGGGGGCGTTGCCCGGAGAGCTCGGTGATGAGGTCGATACAGCGCAGGAGCACCGCCTCCTCCTGCTCCGGCGACATGGATATGGGGTTCTCGTGGGAGTACCCGTGCATGCCCACCTCGTGGCCCTGTTCGACGATCATGCGGCACTCGTCGGGAAAGGTCTCGATGGAGTGGCCCGGGATGAACCAGCTGGTCTTGATGCCCAGCCGTTCGAAGAGCTTCAGCAGGCGCGGGGTGCCGACCTCGCCGGCGAACAAGCCCCGGGAGATGTCGTCCGGCGAGTCCTCGCCTCCGTAGGACCCCAACCAACCGCCCACGGCGTCCAGGTCAACTCCAATCGCGCACAGGATTTGTTTATCGGGCATGGCGCTAATCTCCTTGGCAGGGCGTGCTCACGGTACGAAGACGTGGGGCGTATAGTACCCGAAACCGAGCCAGTTGATACAACAAAATGAGGGCGACCGCCGGTCGCCCCCAGGGATTCCATCGGCCGGGAGGTCGGTCAGTCTCCGGACAGGTCCCCGCTCTCCGGGGCGACCGGAACCGCAGGCTCCGTCATTTGCGGGGGCGGCGGGGCCGGCCGACGCGACGGTTGCGGACGGCTGGCCTCGGCTTCGGCCGCCAGCTTGGCCATGATCAGCGTGGTCAGTTCGCCCCGCATGGGGTCGGCCGCCACGTTGCATCCGGCGAACACCTCAAACCCCGGCGATAGCTCGTCAATCATGCGACGCACGCGAGTGCTGCCGTGGCGGGAGGCGATCAGCATCCGGATGGACTAGGCGTCCCGCGGGATGACGGCGTCCTCGTCCTCCTGCTCGTGCTCCTCCATGGCCCGGTCCAGCTCGTCCTCGTAGTCCATGCGGTCAACGACGCTCAGCGCAGCGGTGGCCTCGCGACGGAAGGTATCGACCTCGCGCAGAGAGCGCGCCAGTTGGTTGACCAAGTTGGCGGCGTTGGCGATCAGGTCCGGTAGCTGTCTTTGCGATTCCGCCGCCAAATCCAGGGCAAGGCGGGCGTTTTCGATTGCTTCCTTGCGGTGGTTTTCCCGCTCTTCGATGCGTTGGAGCAGGCTGACCTGCTCCCGCAGCGTGGGCGCCTCGGATGCCAGCGTCTCCAGCCGTTCCATGTAGCTGGCTGCCTCTTCCGCCTTGCGCAGGCGCTGGGCTAATTCGTGTGCGCGTTCGTCTGGCATGGTTGGTTCCTACCTCTACCCAATGGGCTCCGAATGTCGAGCCGGTGATATTAGAAACGGCCCGGGTCGGCAGCGAGTTGTGCGAAGCAACAGGCGAGGTGCTGCCGTTCCCGGTGACAGGTGCGTTATAGCAAAGGGCAAGCCGATAACGAGACGTGCATTGTTGACGTGTTTGCGGGAATTTTGAGAAATCGGCCAGTATTGCTACATCGGATGCTGATTATCTAGACGTCTGAATTGAGCCGCCGTGGGGGGGTTGACAAGTATCGCCAAACCATATACTCTGTATTCAAGGTGCCGGGGTTGGAATCGGAAACCCCGCCCACCAAAGCCCGACGGAAACACCGTCGTCATCACAGGAGGTAGGAAGTGGTTTCTCTGATCACGAGGCACCACAAGTGGCATTTCCCGTGTCAGGTCCCTGTCGGTGGCGTAGCGGCGATCCGATAGTCGCACCAACTGACAGGGACGAGAGACAGGGTTGGGGGCATTAGGCCCCTGGCGCGCGAAGGCCAGGATCGGCGACGGTTCTGGCCTCGCTGATTTTGTCCGCCGCGCTGATTTTTATCCGAGGGAACTCGCCGCCGCCCGAAGCGGCCAATGGTAAGATTGTCCCGGAATGCGATGGGCCCTGGCACGCACGGAGACTTGGCCACACCATGTATTCGAAAGTTACCGTCCCCCTGGACGGCTCGGAATTGGCTCGACAGGCCCTGCCCTACGCCAAGTCGTTCTCCTCCGCGTTCTCGATTCCCATCGACCTGGTGAGAGCCGTGGACGGCGGGGCCCAGGATGCCATGCAGTACCTGGCCGGAGTGCGGGACGACCTGCGGGCGCAGGGTTTCGCCGCAACCGCAACCGCATTGTCCGGGCAGGCTGGTCCGGCCCTGGTCGACTGGGCGGGAGCCGACCCCGACGCACTCATCGTGATATCCACCCACGGCCGGGGAGGCTTCGCGCGGTTGGCGCTGGGCAGCGTCACCGACCGGATCCTGCATACCGTGTCCAACCCGATGCTTGTCGTCAGAGCGGGCATGCCGGACGCGGACGCTGTCATGAGGACGGCGCTGGTCCCCCTGGACGGCTCAAAGCTGGCCGAGTTGTCGATCACGCACGCCGCCGCTCTGGCCGCCGCTTGGGGAGCGAAAGTCGAGCTCCTGCGCGTCACTACGTCGGCCGAGGCATTTCGCGGTCGGCTGGCAGACTCCGCGCGCGGCCGGACGGCCTTTGGCGATCCCACCGAGGCATTGGCCGGCGAATTTGCCCAGGCTGAAGACGAGGAGGCCGACGCCTACCTGGACCGAATGCGGCGCAGGCTGGCCCTGGATCACCCCGGGGCCCGGCCGGTCCGCACGCTGCACCTGCAGCACGAGGACTCGGCCCAAGCCATCATCGAACGAGCGGATGCCGCCGGGACGCTGGTGGTGATGACCACCCACGGCAGGAGCGGCATTGGTCGGATGGTGTTGGGCAGTGTCACTGACCAGGTGCTGCGCCACGGCCACGCGCCGGTGCTGGTGGTGCGGGAGCGCAACGAGCCGGGCGGCATCGGGCTGGAGGTTCCGGTCTCGCGGGGTTTTGCGGCTGGGACCGGAAACGCGGGGGCGCAGCCGGCGTAGCGCCGAAGGGGAACGGCGCAGGTTCAGTTCCGCCGTTCCAGGAAAATGGGCATCCCACCCCTGGGCCGCAGTGACACCAGCGGCTGCAGCCGGACCTCGTGCCGCGAGTCGTGGCGCATCGACCATCGCTGCCCCAGGGTCGCCAGCAGCAGCATCGCTTCCATCCACGCGAAGCCCTCGCCGATACACAGGCGCGGCCCGCCCCCGAAGGGGTAGTAGGCGAACCGGTGCAGCCCGGCGCGGAACTCCGGCGTCCAGCGGTCGGGCCGGAACTCCAGCGGCTCGTCGAACCAGCGCGGGTCCCGGTGCACGATCAACTGCGGCGCGCTCACGGCGGCGCCGGCCGGAATTTCCCAGCCGCCCAGCGTGATCGGCTCGAAGGTCATGCGCCCCGTGGTCCAGATGGGCGGGTAGAGCCGCATCGACTCCGTGAGCACCTGTTGCGTGAATGGCAGGTTGGCGAGATCGTCCGGCGTCGGGTCCCGCCGGCCCAGCACCTCGTCGATCTCCGCGTGGAACCGCGCCTGCACGTCGGGATGCGTGCCCAGCAGGTACCAGGTCCAGGTCATGGCAACGGCTGTGGTCTCGTGGCCGGCGGCGAACAGCGTGATCACCTCATCCCGCAGTTGCTCGTCGGTCATCACCGCGTCTTCTGGATTATCGGCCTCCTCGTCCCGCACGTTCAGCAGCAGGGACAGCAGGTCGTCGCCCTCCAGGCCCGATTCCCGACGCTGGGCGATGAGGCCGTAGACGGTCTCGTCCAGATAGGCCAGCCCGTTGCGGAACCTGGTGGTGAACGGCACGGGCAGACGGTGCAGCGCTTTGCGCAGCGACAACGGCATATTGCTCCGGGCGGTGATGTACTCGTTGCCCAGCTCGAAAGCCTCGCCGATCCGGCGCACGGCGTCGGGCAGGTCCAGCCCGAACAGGGTCTTGACCACGATGTGCAGCGTCAGTTCGCTCATCTCGTTGGCCATGTCGACCCGGGCCCCGTCCTGCCACCGTCCTTCGTGGCGGCGCCCGAAGTCGGTCATGATTTCGGCGTAACCGCCGATGCGCCGGTGGTTGAACTGGGGCTGCATCAGGCGACGTTGGCGCAGGTGCAGCGGGCCGTCGGACGTGACCAACCCGTTTCCCAGCAGGTAGCGCATGGTCGCGGTGAGCCAGCCCCGTCCCACCGACTGGTGGTTGGTGACGAAGAGTTCCTGCACCAGGTCGGGATGGCTGACCAGGTACGCCAGGGCCGGCTTGACGGACAAAGTGGCCAGGTCGCCGTAGCCGGCGGTCTCCCGCATGAGCCCCACCGCGTCCTTGATGTACCGGAAAGACTGCCCGACCACGGGCAACTCCGGCGGCCCGGGCGGCAGCGAGGCCCGGTCGACGACCGGCCGAGGCGGGTATGCAACGGTGGGCGTGGCCATGATCGTGTCCCTCCAATGCATTGAGGTACTTCAATTGTCGCACCGCCCGCCCAGCGCGGCAAACGGCTGTCGATCACCCACCACCCGCACGGCCAGCGGCGTCCGCAGTCCCAGCAACCAATCTGGAGGGCCGGCTAATGCCCCGCCGACCCCAGGGCGCTATCCAGGCCCGAGATGGCTCAGGCGGACGCAGCCCGCCGCCGCCGGAAAGTCTCCACCAACGCAGTGGCAATCGTCGCAACGGACACAATGCCGATGGTGAACGGCGCCGTCATCATGGCCGTCAGCACCCACGCCTCCGGATACACGCCGGCGATCATCACGCCGAAGCCCCGCACGACGGCGCCAAAGACCGCGATTGCGGCTAGGGCCGCAACCCCGCCAATTGCCACGCGCAGCGTCCAACGATAGCGGTTCATGATGCCCCCATACCAGTTGCGCGATTGCCGTATAGCCTCATCGGCTTAATGCGAGTTTAGCACTCGCGCACGCCGATATACGGCGCTGTCGCACACGCGGATTGGGGCAGTTTGCAGCTTGGCCGACAGGAGGCGTCCGAGGGTTGGTCGCTGCGTGGCGAGCTGCGCGTCTTCGATAAAGCGGTGATTGATGCTCGCACCGACAGAGAACGGCAGACTCCGTTCAAAGTCTGTCGTTTTCACGGCGTTGTGCGACGGAATCCCCGGGCCCGTCTGGCGGAAGAGCAGTCGGAAGGTTTGCTTGCGGCCGCGTAGTTCGCCTCGGCGGAAAGTGACGGCACGGACGTTTTCGACTACTGGCGGGGAAAACACGCCTGTCGCGTTCGTCGTGTAGCGTCCGCACCGTGGGCGGGCATCACGCAAGCGCACGCTTCCCGCCCGAATTATCCCCAGCGGTGCCATCCGCTGGGTACCTTCATTTTACCCTATAGAACCGGGCACGACATTGGCCCGATGCTCTGATGTTCGTTTACTTCGTTGCCCGTCAAGTTGGCCGTATTCATTGGAACTTGTCGCTTGGGTCATGCTCAGCCCGGTACGCCCCATTTGCCAGGACAGGTCTTTCGCCGGGGCAGGAACATATTCTGCGCGGCGCTTTTACGGACGTCTGTAGCTGCGATTCAGGCCAGCGGATCTGCGCCCAATGACCGGCTGTTTCAGGGCGATTCTAGGCAAAATCCTCAATTCGCTTTCCGTAGTTTAATTTACGAAAAATCATCGTAGATGACCAATCCACTAGGGATCCGTCACGGCCATTTTTGAAAAGGCTGTTTTGAGCTGTCCTACCATGAGCGCGGGAATCATGAGGCCGTTCTCGCGTCAGGCGTGTTCGCAGGGACAGTTCACCGCCATTCGGTGTCGTACCGATTGGGTACCTACTCGCAGTCTATGAAAGCAACCAAGAACCGTTTTTGGAATTCGGGACCCATCCCCGCAACGACATGCAGCATAATTTCTCCTGAACTGTAATGGTCCCTCAATTCATCCCATGCGCAGGAGCAATGCCGCCGCGAAACAGACGCCCCCAAGTTTGTGGCTGCACCCAGACATCGGGTGACGAAATCCTCCCTCCGTGTATTATCCTGGGTCGAGGATTTGTCCCACATCCCAATTGCAGCAACCACCGCCAGTGCCAAACACAGATACACGATAATCATGTACCAGCGGGTCCACGGGTTTCTGCGGCTGGATGTTCGTTCGGCATCCAACTTCTCGTCCCTATAGTAGCGGGAATTTCGTTGTCATGCTGCGGTCAACGGCTGGTCATCGTAGCTGATTGCCGGAGGCCTGGCGAAGCCCATCTCCAGGAAACGGTCCCACGTCGCGGAGTGGAAATCGATCAGCGACCGCGGGTCCAGCGGGCGCCGGTCGGTTTTGAACGATACGAAGATGACGCTCATCTCCTCGTCGTTGTCGTCGAGAAAGGTATCGCCGCTGATCTGGGTGAAGACGATGTCGTCGCCCAGGTACTTGGGCAGCTCAGCCTGAATGAAGTCTGCGGCCTGAGCTATTTTGACGTTGCTGACGTCCGTCATTCGGGTCTCCGTTCGGGTGTTGCTCGATGAGGTTAGCCCAGCCAGCTTTCGCCCGTCAATTGGAAGATGTCATCCGTGGTCGTCCGGCCTTGGCCGCGAGCAACGGCAAAAAACCTTTGCACAGGGAGCGCCGCCTGACCAGCGCTCCGTAGTTCATGACCCGCCCAGCAACGCCACCTATCCCAACGCAACCTCCCGCCCCGTGTCCGACGCCTGCTGAATGCCGTCGATGAAACGGTGCAGCCGCACTGCCTCGTCAAAGTCGGGCTCGCAGGCGGTGCCGTTGCGGATGGCCTCGCCGAACTGGTAGTACATCTGGCCGACGCAGTAGGGAGCGCCGCGGGGCATGCCCTCCAGCACGAAGGTGTACTTCGCGGGGATTTCAAGGGGTTCCAGGCGGTTGCTGCCCTGGGACCCCTGCAGGCGCACGCCCTCGTGGTTCGGCGTGTCGTCGGATGTTGCCACCAGGGTGCCCTCCCGGCCGTGGATCTCCATGAGGTAGCCGCTGTCGATCCAGGGGTTGCTGGCGACGTGGGCGGAGGCCACCGCGCCGTTGACCAGCCGGCCGCTGACCAGCACGTTGTCCGGCGAGGTCACGTCCACCATCTGGTTGGTATCCGACTCGAACCACTGGTTGGCCTGGGTGCTCACCACGGTGGACACGTGGCTGAAATCGCCCACCACCATGCGCAGGACGTCGATGGTGTGGCCGAAGGTGATCGTCAAGGTGTGCGCGCCCAACTCCCGGTCCCGCTGCCACGTCCGGTCCGACTGGCGTGACAGCGACCCACCCGAGATGCGGCGCACGTGGCAGGACATCACCTCACCCACGTAGCCGTCGGCGACCAGGTCTCGCAGGTACAGCAGCGCCGGGTTGGCCCGGGCCTGCAGGCCGACAATGTTGCGGACGCCGGCGGACCGGGCGAGATCCGCCATCTCCTGGGCTTCCTCCGTGGTGCGGCCCAGCGGCCACTCCACATACACGTGCTTGCCGGCGTTAATGGCCGCCACGGTGGGGTCGTAATGGTTCGGCACGCGCAAGCTCACCGCCACCGCGTCGATATCCGGGTGGGCCACCATCTCGTTGTAGTCGTCGAACGCCAGGCGCGCCCCGAACATCTGCCGCGACTCCTCGGCGCTCTCCATGCGGGTGGTACACACGGCGGTGAGTTCGAACTCGGGGCTCGCAACCACCGCCGGCAGATGCGAACGCACGGCCCACCCCCGGTGGATATTCGCGCCAATGATGCCCAGGCGAATCTTGTCTGCCATGATGTCCTCCTCCCGCAGGTTTTCGCGCATCGTAACATAGCCGCCCCCGCAGTTTCGCTTGCGACCCTTTAGATGACCCACGGTCGCATCCCTGCTGAGCCTTGCCACGGCGGCCGCCGAACCTATACCATTCCGCGACAACGGAAGCCGACCCGACCTGGGCCAACTGGAGGTGTGGGTGATGGCCGTAACCAACGATACCGAACTGCGAGAGGTCTACCGGCCGCCGGCGCCACGGGCGGCCCAGAAGGTGCTCGACCGACTGGACGTGCACTGTACGAACTTCATCGCCCTGTCGCCCTTCTGCGTGCTCAGCTCAAGCAACGCCGAGGGCCAGGCCGACGCTTCGCCACGGGGCGACCCGCCGGGCTTCGTCAAGGTGCTGGACGAGAAGACGCTGCTGCTGCCGGACCGCCCCGGCAACAACCAGGTGGATTCGTTGCAGAACATCGTCGACAACCCGGGCGTGGGCCTGCTGTTCTTCGTCCCGGGCATGAACGAAACCCTGCGGGTCAAGGGCAAGGCCGAGATCACTACCGACCCGGATCTGCTGGAGCCGTTGACAGTGGGAGGCAAGGCCCCGCTCTCGGGACTGAAGGTATCGGTGGAGGAGGCGTTCCTGCACTGCGGCCGCGCGCTGATCCGTGGCCGCATCTGGGACGCCGACGCGCAGATCGACCGCGCTTCGTACCCCACCTACGGCCAGGTCCTTGCCGACCAGATCGCCGGCGCCGACGCCCGGGAGATCGACGCCGACGAGGACGAAGCCAACCGCGAGCGGCTGTACTGACCCTGACAGGAGACAAAACCAAGATGGCCGAAGTTGAAGCGAAGCTAGCCGAGTTGGGTTACGAACTGCCGCCCCCGCCCGACCCGGTGGGCAACTACCTGCCCCTGGCCCGCAGCGGCAACGTCATGTGGCTGGCCGGCGTGGGCTCCCGCATGGCCACCGGCGAGGGTATCGCCGGGAAGCTGGGCGCCGACCTGACCACCGACCAGGGCTATGAGGCCGCCCGTTGGGCTGCGCTGAACCTGCTGGCCCGCATGAAAGCCGAACTGGGTGACCTGGACCGGGTCACCCGCATCCTCAAGGTGGTGGGCATGGTCAACAGCGCTCCGACTTTCACCGAGCAGGCCCGCGTGGTGGACGGCGCATCCGACCTCTTCGTGGCTCTATATGGTGACCGGGGACGCCACGCCCGCTCCGCCCCCGGCATGGGCGCCCTCCCCGGCAACACCGCCGTCATCTGCGACTGCGTTATCGAGGTGGACGGAGGTTAGCGTCGCCTTCGCCGTCGGAGCCACGAAAAAGGCTGGGCGCTACGCCGCGCCCAGCCTCGCATCCGTAGCCCGCGAAGAGGGTCGATCAATCGTCGGCAGCCACCGCCGGCTCCCGCAGCTTCTGCGGGAAGGTGCCGCCGAACAGGCCTTTCTCCGGATGGCGCTCCCACTGGGAGGCGGGCATCTCATAGTAGACCTCGATCTCGTTGTCGTCGGGGTCCAGCAGGTAGACGCCCAGGGACAAGCCGTGATCGCTAATGCGGTTGATGCGCACGTCGTTCTCCAGGAGCCGGTCGTACAGCTCCTGCAAGTCCTCGAAGGTCTCCATCTGCCACGCCATGTGGGCCTGCCCCACGATGCTGTGATCGGGGCCGCCGGCGTCCATGCCGATGGCGCGTATCGCCAGCTCATGGGACTTTTCGGTGTTGGCCGACATGAACACCGTCCCGCTGGGTGACCGCTCCATGATGGTCAGCCCCATCACGCGGGTGTAGAAGTCCAGCGACCGTTCCATGTCCCGCACCCGCATGACCAGGTGCCCAAGGTGCTTCGGTGTGTACGACATCTTCATTCCCTCCAATGCAACTCGTGACGATTGGCCGTTACTCTTGATCCAGGAACGCCTGTACCTTCTGGCGGAAGGGTTCCTTGTCGTAGTTATTGAACAGCATCATGGCGTTGCGCACCGGGTTGCCGCCGAACATTCTCTCGTACAGCACCTGCCGCCCGCTGAATGAGCTGCACGATGCATCCCACGCCAAGTGGAATAGCTTGGACCGATCCCAGGCGCTGGTGGAGTCGGTGGCGAGGTAGTGGTTGACCTCGGGGGCAATGCCGGCGGTGAAGTCCGCCTCGGCCGGCAGGGCCATCAGGCTGCTGGTGCCCAGCAATTGCGCAATCTCAATCATGCGGGGATACAGCGTCCTGCCGAACAGCGTGCGTCCCGCCTGGATGGGGCCCATGGCCGGGCACATCATCCCGTACTGGTTGGGCCGGGCGTCGGCCTCGGCAGCGCGCAGGCAGGCCCGCAGCATGTCTCGGTAGGTGATCAGCTCCGCTACCTGCTCCTGGATGTGTGGGATTGAGCCGGAGCCCAGCGTCTCCACCATCAGGTCGGCCAGGCCGAGCATGAACTCGGACTTGACCACACAGCGGTTCAGCACCTGGTATCCGGTGTGGGAGTTGGACATGGTGCCCGTGCCGTAGTTGTTGCACAGCTCCACGTCGCCCAGCAGGAACACCCGCTCCCAAGGCACCAGCACATCGTCGAAGAACACCACGGTGTCCATCTCCTCGAAGCGCGACCCCAGCGGGTGGTCGAAATGGGACCGCCCCTGGTCCAGGCTCTGCCGGCACAGGAACTTGACGCCGGGAGTGTCGCACGGGATCGAGAACGAGAAGGAGTGTTTCCAGTCATCGTCGGCCAGGCGGTGGCTGGCGACGGGATATATGGCGATTTCATCGGAAATGGGGCCGAGGGTCGCCAGCACGCGGCTGCCCCGCACCACCAAGCCGGCGTCGGTCTGCTTGATCGCGGTCAGCGCCACCTCCTCGGTCAGGTTGTCCGCGGCGGCCGGCGTGCGGCTGCGCTGGAGGTTGACCAGGGCGTGGGTCAGGGTGACGTCGTTTTCGCGCAGGAATTCGTGGTAATTGAGGACGTTCTTCTTGAACTCCGGCCGGTCCTGGGCGAAATAGTCCGCCGAGCCGGCCCAGGCGGTGAAGATGGAGTTCATGAAATCCGGCGAGCGGCCCATCATGCCGCAACTGGCCCACGCCCAGTGGGACATCATCTCCCGCTTGCGGATCAGGTCTTCCTCGGTGCGAGGGATCTGGAAGGACAGGCCCACCGGGTCGCCAGTGCTGGGCGAGGCGAAGGTCATCTCCTCCCGCAGCGTGGGATCGTGCTGCATGTCGTACAGCGCGGCAACCCCCTTGACCCCGTTGCGCAGGCCGGGGTGGGTGGTCACGTCCTTGACCTTCTCTCCGTCGATCCACACCTCCCGCGGTCGGTCTCGGAGGCCGGCAATGTATTCCTGTCCGGTGCGCGCTGGCATGATCCTTCACCTCCTATTTGAAATCCTCGACGACGGCTGCTGCAATCTGTCAGAAGCAGGATTTTCAAAATTCTCGGATCACCGGGGTTGGAACGGATCCGTGATGAATCTCTCCTGATCCTGCCAAATCATAAAATCCCGTAAATCCCGCTTCTGATGACTTCCTCCGGTTATTTGAACTCCGGCATGACCTCCTGGGTCAGCAGCGTCAAACTGCGGTGTACCGCCTCCTTGGGCAGGAACCCACCGGGGTTCAACTCGGCGGTGACTCCGCTGATGCCCAGCATGTCCTGGAACTCGTGCAAGCGATCAACGACCTGCTCCGGGCTGCCGAACACTACCCGGGTCTCCAGCAAGTCCTCGTAGGTAGAGTTGGCCAGCTTCTCATAGCGCGCCTGCCGTTTCTCTGACGCTTCCACGCCGGCCCGGCCCAGGGAGTACTCGAACAGTTCACGCTGCCGCCGGAAAAATGCTTCGATGCTGTCACGTGGTTCCTCGATCGCCTCCGCCTCGCTGGGGGCGATGTATACCGGAACGCGCACGTTGATGTCTCCGCCGTCGCCCGGGTGACCGGCGGCCCGCCATTCGTCCTTGTATTCCTGCAGGTTGGTCTTCAACTCTTCCACGTCCATGGTCCTCAGGCCGAGGAAAATGGGCTGTCCCAACCGGCCGATCCGACCAAAGCTGTCCTCGCTGCTGGCCGCGATGCGGATCTTGGGGTGCGGCTTCTGGTAAGGGACCGGCGACAGGGTGGCGTTGGTGATCGTGTTGTACTTCCCCTCGTAGGAGAAGGTCTCGCCGGACCACGCCTGCAGGATGATGTCCAGCGCCTCCTGGAAACGCTCCTTGCTCTCGCCGTAGTCGATGCCCATGATGTCATAGGCGCGCACGTTACCGCTGCGTCCCACACCCAACTCGAAGCGCCCTTCGCTGAGTTGGTCCACGGTGGCCGTTTCCTCAGCGATGCGCAGAGGGTGGATCAACGGCAACACCTGCACCGCCATGCCCACCCGCAGGTGCTTAGTTCGCGTGGCAATGGAGGTGGCGACGATGATCGGCGCCGACAGCACGGACCGGTTGGGATTGAAGTGCATCTCGCCCAACCAGACGGTATCCAACCCCAGTTCTTCGGCGAGGTCGATTTCCTCGAAGGCTTCCTGAAATGCGTTTGCATGGGTGGGGTGGTCGCCGATGTTGAAGTTTGCGTTGATTCCGAAGTCCATGCATCTACCTCATGCGTTTTTTGGTGGCTCATGAGTCGGAAAAATACACCCGACCACTTGCGCCAAGCCTGATTACGGCAAAGTACAGCACGGGTCGCTAGCGGGTCAAGGCGGGACGCGCCCGGCGGCACGGTCAGCCCGTCTTGTCGAGTGACACGGCGGCACCGAGATAAAGCAGCACCGCCGCCAGCCCCAGGGCGATGGCAATGGTCATCACCCCCAGCGCCAAGACCGGAATTCTCAAGCGGAGTATCTTTCCTGATTTGGTTCCCTCCTAGGCTCCGTACGCATTGATTTCCCTGTCACACGCCGGCGCGGGCAGCATCGGATTGAATTGGCAAAGTCCACATTGTGGTGGCCATAATTAATCATGATCCCCTTCGTCGGCCACCGGGCGCAGGCCGGGTTCGGGAGGAAGGGCGGCGGATTTGGCTCGTCCGTAGGATTGTTTCGAGGCGGGAAATGCGGGAGCGTCTTCCACTTCACGAGTGTATTTCGACAAAAGGAAAAATATCTGCTCAACATTGTAAGTAATATTGAGGATATTCCACCGCTCTCTTTCCGAAATATCGGTACTAGGCCTCAAGTAGTTATCTCGTATCCTGCTCATTAGCTCACCGCGATCGCCGGCAATTCGCATCGTGTATGAGTGCAGATCCCGCTCCGGCGACGCGAGGTCATGGGAAAGAACCAACATCGTGCCATCAATTCCCTCAACGAAATTGCTCTTCACTGCCGCTGCGACGGGTTCGTTGGACAGCGAATTCAGCGTTGCGCACAATGCTCCAAATTCCTCTTCCAACCAGGTGACAACCTTTTGTCGGCAAATTATTGAATTGAAACTTTCAGTCCAGCCGGTAGTGTGGCGCCGCTCCAGTTCCCCCAGGAAATCATCAATTTGCCCTATGACCGCCCTGGCCGCTCCCTGTAACTCGTTGGTCTTTTCCTCTTGGCCCTGACGGACCGTGTCGAGGTAGCCGGAGAACATGGAAATGACGCGACGCTGTTCCAGGTCAGCGAGGCGTATGCCCGTAGGAAAGTCATCAAGCGCGCCGTCATGGATGTACTGACTTGCCGACATTCTGTCCAGCCGTGTGGCGGGCCAAAGTCTTTCGCAGAGCCGCACCGTTGGGTTCAGCGCCAGGAAAAGCAGCAGGGCGGGAATAACGTTCGTGAGTATGATGTATATTCCCATTTGCTTGCTCACGTCAGTATCAAGCGCTGCGACCGCCGCCTTCCACAGCGGCACGTTGAAATAATTTTCGATGAAAAGCATCGACATAAAAACCAGGCATGATATGGTGTTCATCAACACTTGGTACATGGCAACCTGTCGCGCGACCCGGCTCAGGCTAGCCGACAAAGTCATCAAAATCAGACTGGATCCCGTCCACGAACCAAAAGCCATCATCAGCAACTGGTCAACGGTCAGGACTCCTGCCGTGGTCAGGCCAATGGCCATCACGATGATGGCCATAACCGATTGCAGGATGAACGCCAACACGATGGCGCCCAGGAAGGAGAACCACAGCGAGACGCTCATCCAGTCCAGGACTTCGCTGAACCAGACCTCGTTGGCCAGCGGCGCCGCCGACTCCCTCATCAGAATCAGGCCGAATATCAGCATCGCTGCCCCAAACAGCGCTGTGGTGTGGTGTCGGTACCGGCTCAGCCAGCCGCTGGCCATGGCAAAGCCGGTAATTGCGAGGATATGCAGGGCCACTAACTTGATATCCAGCAAAACGATTAGAACGAGGATTGACGTGCCGATATTCCCGCCCAGCAGTATCGAAAGCGCGCCCCGGGGCGTGATAAGTCCGGACTGTCGCATACCCACGGTCAGAAACGTCAGCGAGGTCATGCTTTGGGTGATGAAGCCGGCAAACGCTCCCCACCCCAAAGCTGTGAATGGACTGCCGGCCCAACTGGCGGCCAGGATGCGCAGCCTGATGCTGGTCAGCATTTTCAAGCTCTCGGAAAGCAATAGCATCCCGCCAAAAAAGAGGCCGAGCCCTCCCAATACTCCCGCCAGCGTCTCAAATGTCATTGCTGTATCTCCGTGCTTGACAGTCAGCCCATCACCCAGAGGACACGGCGGCGCCAAATCCCGGGGCGAGAGCGCTAGAAAAAGACGCTCAGGTTCTTGGCCAGGATGACGTTGCTGTCCAGGACGATGGTGCGGCGGGCGATTTGCCAGCTCCCATCCACGGGACGCAGCAGGTCCTCCCGGTAGCCGGAGAACAGGTTTTCCTCGGTCTCGTGGTGGGAACGGTAGAGGAGGAACGCCGTCTTCGCCCTGACCTCGCCGTCGGCCTGTGGGTCCACCACCAGGTTGCCCACGATGTGCCGCGTGCGCGACGGCGGGTCCTCGCCCCAGGCCATCCCCGTCTCCAGCCGTTCCACGCGCATGGTCAGGTACGTCTTGTCGTCCTCGAAGATGGCAAGGTCGCCGATGGGCGTCAGTTCCCGGTCGGTCTCGTGGCGGTGGATGTTCAGGCGGCGCGGCATGAAGTAGAACACGTCCTCGGTGAACAGGTCCAGCCACTCCCGGAAGCGCCGCTCGTCCAGCAGCCAAGCCTCCCGGATGTAGAACTCCATCAGCTCGTGCCAGAGTTCCATCCGTGTTGCAGCAGTCATACGTGTTTCGGTAGCCATAACGCCTCTATCCCCGCAGCGTGGCCGTCCCCTCGTAGTCCATCGACTTCGGCTCCAGCGGGATGTCCTCCCAGTTGTCGGCGTTCATGAACTGCTCCCAGCGGCGATAGAAAAGGCGCTGGTTGCTCTCCGAGGTGTAGCGTTCGGCGACGATGCCCGGGTAATCCGGATGCCGGCGGTCGTGTCCCACGCCCATGGAGAGGTCTTGCGTGTACTTCCGCCCCATGCGGGTCAGCGCCGACTCGGTCACACCGCGCCAGTTGTCCATGTCGTCCTGCTCGAAGATGCCGTTGACCCCGTTGTAGTTGGCGCTGCCGCGGCGCAGGGCCGTCTTCAACTCGTCCGGCATATCCTTCTCCAGCACGACGAAGTGCCAGAACTCGGTTTCCAGCGGGCCCCGGGGATGCGCCAGCCGCAGGCCCAGCACGCCGTTGGGGAACAGGCTGTGGTTGCCCAGGTGCAGGCGGGTGCGCAGGCTGCCCAGCCGCCGCTCCGCCTCGGGCAGGGTGGCGCGGTAGTATTCCTCAAATGCCTCCCGGTTCTCGGCGGTGACGCCGTGGGCTTGGCGGACCTGGTCGGCGCGCTCCAGGAACCGCATGGTCAGCGAGTGGCCGTTGACGAACAGGTGCTTGTTCTCGGACTGGAACTGCTGCTCGTGGGTCAGGCGGGGGATGCCCCGGTGCCGCCCCTGTACGATGATGGTGGAAAGGTGCGTCGTGGGCACGTGGTAGTTGTCGGAGCAGTTGTCCACCGCCGTTTTCCAGTTCAGCGGCTCGATCCACTTGATGGGGCCGATGGCCTCGGTGCCGTTGTCCAGCCGGTTGAACGAGACGTCCAGCAGCCACCGCGCGTCGCCCAGGTAGTTGTCCAGGCTCGGCGCGCCGTGGTCCCAGGTGGCGAACACGATGCCGGCATAGGTGTCCACCCGCGCCTCGATGAGGCCCAGGCAGTCTCGGTCCAGCGCGCCGTAGTAGGCTTCCTCGTCGCCGGGCACGTATTCCAGCGCGCCCTCGTTGGAGAAGGTCCAGCCGTGGTAGGCGCAGGCGAAATTCCGCGAGTTGCCCACGTCGGTGCGCACGATGCGGTTGCCCCGGTGTCGGCACATGTTCAGGTACGCCCGCAGGTTGCCCCGCCCGTCGCGACAGAGGATCACCGGCTCCTCGCCCATGTAGGTGTGGAAGAAGTCGTTGGTGTTGGGCACCAGCGACTCGTGGCCGATCATCAGCCAGGCCCGCCCAAACACCTTCTCCTGCTCCTCGGCGTAGATATCCGGATCAACGAATATCCGCCGGTCCAGTTGTCCGGTCTCGAGATCAATTATCTGGTGCTTGCGGCCGATTGCAACCATCGGACACCCCCGGTGCGCTCAGATCAGGGCTTCAACGACAGTATCATCCATCCGGTGCATCCTGTCTATCTATCCGCCAGGACGGGAAGGGTCATCAGGTCGTCGGCGGCAACCGATCGCCGGGACCTCAACATCATCGCCAGACGAAATACCATCTGCGTGAACAGTCCAACGATTGACAGAAACCGACTACGCGGGTACCATTACAACTATAAATTCAATGTACATCACCATACACAATCACATTCATAACAATACAAGGAGTTATAACTATGAACGTCAGATTCCCAATACGGACCCGCCTTTTCCTCTCTCTCACCACCTTCGGCCTCATCGTGCTGGTCGTGACGATCATGCTCTCTGAACTGGCTTTTTCTCCCGACCAGGGCGCCGAGGCACACAGCCTGATCTATATCGAGGAATGCGCCGGCACCGTCACCGAGGAAGGACCCAGCGAACAGGAGCTGGCGATTGTCACTACCACGGCTGACGACCAGGGCCTGTTCTATTACCTTGATATGGTGAACGGCACGGCCGACCACTCCGACTTCGGTTACGTGAGTGGGGGGATCATCACGTCCAACCCTCACCATCTGAAAACCATCATCATCGATGATGACCGGTTGGACGATGGCGAGACGTTCACCGTGAAGGTCGGTTCCAAAGCACACAATGTCGGCCGCAATTCAGACCAGCGATGCCTAATAACCATCACGGACGACGACCCGCCCCGGGTGCGTCATATGCGATTGGTTTCCGAGCCGGCAGACGGTGACACCTACCGCCGAGGTGAGAAAATCGAAATCGAAGTGGCGTTCGACGCCAAAGTCCGTGTCGTCGGCAACCCCTCTGTGCGCTTGTGGATCAGCGTGCCTGAGCGAGGCGTGTGGTCTTACCCAACGGACCCGTCGGACATCAAGCGGGCAGCCTATGTCAGCGGAAGCGACACCAAAGTGTTGAAGTTCGCTTATGAGGTCAGGGCTGGAGATTGGGACAGCGATGGCCTGGTCGTCCCGTCCCTCAACCACACCAGCCTCGGCAAGGGCACGATCAAGTGGGCCTTTGGAGATCGCGACGCAGACCATTTCACCGATGACCGCTACCACGCCCACAAGGTCGATGGCGGAGAGCGGAGCGGGAACTAACTGAGTACAACTGCGGAAACGCCGTACAATCAGCATGTTCCTGCGCCGTTGTCCTGAGGGACCCTGGCGGCGCGGTTGTAGCTCTGGGGCTGCCAAGATAGCAGCCCCAGAGCGCACGTTAACCCGGACCCCGTTGCCGCACACTCACGGGCGACTTTCTCGTGGCGACGCCGGGGCAAACGAAAGACTCTGGTAAAGTACGGGAGGGCAGAGCCAAGTCAGAAAATGCGAGGGAGAGATGTCCGCCGCCGCTTTCACCGAAGAATCCACCAGCAGAACCGTCATGGTGGGCGACATGCCCGTGCACTACCACGACGTCGGCCAGGGCGAGCCGGTGGTCATGCTGCATTCCTACGGCATCGGCACCACCGGCTGGATCACCTTTCACAAGGTGCTGCCGGCGTTTGCCGAACGTTACCGCTGCATCGTCATGGATCTGCCCAACTTCGGACGCACCGGGCCGGTGGTGTACAACGAGCCGCTGCACAACCTCCAGGCCCGCACTGCCCTAGGGTTGATGGACGCGCTGGGCATCGAGAAGGCGCACCTGGTGGGCAACTCGCAGGGCGGGCAGTCCGCAATGGTCCTCGCCATGAAGGAGCCCCACCGCGTCGACAAGCTGGTGTTCGGCGCCTGCCACATCCGCACCGGCGGCGACCTGTATCTGATGGGCAACCGCCCTTCCGAGGGCAGCCTGATCACCCGGCAGACGCGCGACAATCCCACCCGCGACAACGTCCGCCGCTACCTGCAAACCCACATTGACGACAACGCCCTGGTCACCGATGAGTTGGTCGACTACATTCACGGCCACTACACCGGCAATCCCGATCACATTGAGGCCGACGCCCAATCCGTCAGCGTGCCCTACGACCACGGCGTCGACCTGCCCAATATCACCGCGCCGAGCCTGATCATCTGGGGACGCTATGACCGTATGTGCGTTTTCGAGATCGGCATCGCCGCCCTGAACAACTTAGCCGATTCCCGGCTGGTGGTCCTGAACAACTGCGGCCACTGGGTCCCCTTCGAAAAACCCGAGGAGTACACCGCCCACGTGCTGAACTTCCTCCAGGGCTGGTGATCCGAGCCCGCTCCAGCACGTCGCGACCGTATAATGGACGCGGCGGCGTTCCCAGCGAGCCACACCCCAGAGCCGCCGCGAGGTTCATGCTATGTCACAGGTAGACAACTTCGGAGTCCTGCTCCCCACGCGAGGCGTGCTGGTCTATGCCGGCGCCGACGGCCCCAGGGTGGAACTGACCTGGCACATGGCCGAAACCGCTGAGCGCATCGGCTACGACTCCGTGTGGGTCGGCGACAGCATCACCTCCAAACCCCGCATGGAGCCTCTTACCGCTATGGCCGCCATCGCCGCCCGCACCAGCCGGGTCAAGATCGGCACCGCCGTCCTCCTCAACGCTCTGCGCCATCCGGTCCACCTCGCCCACTCCGCGGCCACCATCGACAACATCTCCGCCGGCCGCACCATCCTGGGTCTCGGCGCTGGCCGCGGCAACAACCAGATGTTCATCGACGAACACAGCGCGGTGGGCGTTCCCATAGCCGAACGCGCCCCCCGCATGGAGGAAAGCATCCGCGTCATGCGCGCCCTGTGGACTGGCGATGCGGTCACATCCGACGGTGATTTCTATCCGCTCCGGAACGTCACGCTGGAACCCGCTCCCGTCCAGCCGGGCATCCCCCTCTGGATCTCCAGCAACTGGGTCCGCCGCGGGCTGTCCCGCGTCGCCGAGTTGGGCGATGCCTGGATCACCAACGTCCCGTCCACCGAGCTGTTCGACCAGTGCTGGGAGCGCATCGAGCGGTGCGCCGGCGAGTTCGGCCGCGACCCGTCGACCATCGGCCGCTGCCTCTACATCTCGGTGAACCTCAAGGACGACACCGACTCCGCTCTTGCCGAGGGCGACCGGTTCATGCAGGCCTACTACAGCGTGCCCTACGACATCATCAGCAAGCAGTTGCTGTGCGTTTTCGGCCCGCCGCAGAAGTGCATCGACGCCATCAAGGCGTACCAAAACAGCGGCGCCGACTACTTCATCGTCCGGTTCGCCTCGCCGGACCAGATGGGGCAGATGGCGCGGTTCACCGAGGAAGTCCTTCCTCACGTCTCTTGATTGACCTGATCCGCTAGTCGGCCAGTCGGTAGATGCCGGATTTCTGCGAGAGCAGGTAGAGTTCGCCGTTAGCGTCCTCGGCGAACGACATGATGCGCAAGCGCGTGTCGGTGAGCCGCTGGTGCTCGACCACCTGGCCGTCCGCGTAGCGCAGCCCGAACACCTCGCCCGAGCAGAAGTCGCCGTACACGTAGACGCCCTGCAGCCACGGGATCGCGGAGCCGCGGTACACGTAGCCGCCTATCACCGAGCAGGGCTGGCCGTCCAGCGAGTACTCCCACACCGGCGGGACCGTGCCCGTGCGGTCGCAGTTCCTGACGCTGAAGCAATGGTTGCCCTCCAGCCGGTTCCAGCCGTAGTTGGCACCCTTTGAGATGAGATCGATCTCTTCCCAGCGGTTCTGTCCCACGTCGCCGGCCCACAGCTCACCGGTGTCGCGGTCGAAGCTGAACCGCCACGGGTTGCGCAGGCCGTATGCCCAGATCTCGCCTCGTCCGCCCTCGGACGCGAAAGGGTTGTCCGGTGGGATGGCATAGAGGCGCTCCGGCGTGGACTGGGACACGTCGATGCGCAGGATAGACCCCAGCAGCGTGGACGTGTCCTGGCCGCTGCCCAGTGGGTCGCCGGCCGATCCGCCGTCACCGAGCCCGATATACAGGTAGCCGTCGGGCCCGAACGCGATCTGCCCGCCGTTGTGGTTGGGGTAGGGTTGTTCCACCTCCAGGATCACCAATTCACTGTCCGGATCGACACGCGATTGATCGCCTGCCAGCGTAAAGCGGGAGACCACCGAGCGGCGAGGATCGGCCGCGGAGTAGTAGACGTACAGGTGTTGTTCGTCGACGGGGTCCAGGGCCAGCCCCAACAGGCCCTCTTCGGAGCGGCGACTGCTGACCCGGTCGGTGATGTCCAGGAACTCCGTAGCGGCCGGGACTTCCTGACCCGCCGGGTCGAACGACCAGATCCGGCCGTCCTGTTCGGTCACCAGCATCCGGCCGCTGCGCGTCTGCACCAGGTTGGTAGGCTCCTGGAACTCGTGGTCGGTGGGTACAAGCTCCAGTCGCAACGTCTCCAGCGTCGGCGCTTCGGTGGGCGGAGGCGAGGTCGGGGGCGGCGATGTGGGAGATGTAGAGACGCCAGTGGGCGACGGAGACGACGCCATCGTGGGTGACGGTTCCGGCAGCAATGCCGTCGCCTCCGGGGTCGGAGTAGCGGTCGGAGCCGCCGGCGTCGGTATTTGGGCCGCCGGCGTACTCTGGCAGCCAACGGCTAACGCCAGAAGCAGGACCATGAGGACTGTCGCTATAGCTGCCACATTTTCAAGATACTACGCCGGTCACGCGGTTGGGATATGTCTTGCCTTGTCAAAGCATATAATCCGGTCTGATTTATCGTAGAACACAGCCGCATCTTCGACTTTTGAGAAACGACATGAGCGCAATCGAAATCTGGAGCGAGATGGTGCGGGTGGAGCATGCCCAATCCGACCGTATGCGCGGCGTGCGCCCCGCCGACACCTGGAACCAGTTCGCTGCCCAGTTCAAGGCCGACCCGCACCGTACCGACGACCGCACGGTTGAGGCCCTCCGCTCGCGCCTGTTGCCCGGTGAAACCCTGCTGGACATCGGAGCCGGCGGCGGACGGCTGGCCCTGCCCCTGGCGCTGACCTGCAGCGCCGTCACCGCCGTGGAGCCGTCGCCCAGCATGTGCGCCGTGCTGCGGGAAACCGCCGAGGAGTACAACATCGAGAACGTTTCGATTGTCGAGTCCGGCTGGCTGGATGCGGACGTGGAACCCGCCGACGCGGCCCTGTGCAGCCACGTGGTCTACGTCATCGAGGACATCGGAGCCTTCGTCCGCAAGATGGACAGCCACGCCCGGCGTCTGGTCATGGCAGTGGTGTTCCAGGCCTCGCCGCTGTCCCAGGTCTACAACCTGTGGGAGCAGGTCCACGGCGAAAAGCGGCACGCGCTGCCGTCGTTGCCCCATTTCCTGCCGGTGCTGGAGGAGCTGGACATCCAACCCGAGGTGACCGAGTTGGACCAACAGCCGCCGCGGACGTTCGACAGTGTCGAGCAAGCCCGGGAAGCCGTCGCCCGCTGGCTGTTCGTCACCCCCGGCACCGACGCCATGGACCGGTTGGAGTGGGCTCTTCAAGACGCGTTGCGCGAAGAGGACGGCGTCTGGCGTATCGAGGGAGCGCAGCCTTCAATTCCGAACATCGTTTCGTGGGAAACCGGCTGTCGCTAGGTTCTGTTGACATTTTGAATTTCATCCGTCATTCCGGCGAAAGCCGGAATCCATAGGTTGTGATATGAAGCAATGGGAGGGATTGCTTACGATTTCGACCATTGGATTCCCGCTTTCGCGGGAATGACGGTGAAAATGTCAACACGGCCTAGGGGCGTATCGCTGAAGCAGTACGCAAAAGAAAATCCCTACTCAAGGTAGGGATGCGTTGGCACCGGCGGAAGGAATCGAACCCTCGTTTTCGGTTTTGGAGACCGATGCGTTACCACTACACCACGCCGGTATGGTCCTACCATTTTAGCAACCACTCGTATTCCACGCAACACGCGCTCCGTTCGCCGACGCTGCATCGGGCGCGTCATGGGCAACGGAAACCGCCGCCGGAGCATGCCCAACCGGACGGTTCAGCCAGCCCGACCACAGGAACACGATGAAGATCAGCAGCGCCATGGCGACCACCACCGCCAGCGCCAGGCAACCGTATCGCGCCATTGATCGTCCGGAATTGCGGGGCCGGAGCTATGGGGCCGGAATTACGGGCAGCCGCACCCGCGACGGATACTGTTCGTTGTGCACGATGGTCTGGACCGCCGGCACGCACTCCGTGGCCGCCCAGGGGTCGCCGGCGGTGTTGAAGTTCCGGTCGAACCTGGGGAAGTTGCTGCTGCTGATCTCCAGGCGGACTCGATGCCCGGCCTTGAACACGTTGCTCGTCGCCACCAGGTCGATGGTGTACTCCTCCACCGCTCCCGGCGTGATGGGAACTGCGGCGTCAGTCCCTTTGCGGTAGCGACCCCGCATGATGCCGTCGACCAGGGCCCGGGCCGCCCCGCACGGCTCCACGTCCACCAGCTTGGCGGTGAAGTCCGTGTCTGCTCCGCTGGTAGAGGCGAACAGCGTCACCGTCAACGGACCCGTCACCTCCAGGTCCTCCGACAGCGCTGGCGTGGTGTAGCACAGCACGTCGTTGCGGTTCTCGATGAACTGCTGGTCGTAGGCTCCGCCCGGCACGAAGGATGGCCCGCAGCAGAGCGGCCCGCCTCGCGTCGGCACCGGGTCCCGGGGGTCGTACAGGAACACGTCGGCCGCCTCGTCGCCCGGGGCGTCAACGGAGAGCGCGCCGTCGCCCGACGCGGTGTTGGCCCGGCCGCCGCTGTGCAGGTAGTAGTCCGTGTACTGCGTCCGCGCCAGCGGCCATTCCTGCTCGTTGCGCCACTGGTTGTCGCCCATGACGAAGATGCGCACCGGCGCGCCGTCGTTGGCGCCGTTCTCCTCGCCCTTGAGCCAGTGGTCGAACCACTGCAGTTGGATGCCGTCCGTGTCGATGGCCGGCCCGGCCGCGCCCAGCCCGAAGAAGAACTCGCCGGAGATCTCGCCGAAGGGGCCGTGATGCCACGGGCCCACGATCAGACGCTGCCCATCCCGGGCCGTCGCGTCTTCCGCCTGCGCCCGCATGCCCACGTAGTTCCGCAGCGTGCCCAGCAGGAAGATGTCGTGCCAGCCGCCGATGTGCAGCGCGGGCGTGGTGATGTGCGGGTAGTGGTCCGAGATCCGCCAGCGCTTCCAGTACTCGTCGCTGCTGGAGTGCTTGATCCAGTCGTAGAAGTACCCCGCCAGCGGCTCCTTCAGGTGCGGCAGGTCCACGATGGGTTGGTGCCGGAAGGCGCCATCCAGCTCGTTGAACGCCGCCAGCAGTCCCTCCCGGGTGCCGTCGGGCACGTCGTGGCGACTGCTGATCGCGCCCATGTTGGCCATGGTCAGTTGTCGCATGGTCCACGACAGGGCAAAGCCCCAAGCCAGCGCGCCGCCCTGGTAGGTCCAGCCCTCGTAGTAGTCCGAGGCGGTGATCCCGGGCGCGATGCAGGTCAGGGCCGGCGGGTTGGTGATGGCGCACAGCCATTGCGTCGCCCCGACGTAGGACCGCCCGAACATGCCCACCTTGCCGGTGCTCCACGGCTGCTCGGCGCACCAGGCCACCGTGTCATGCCCATCGTTAGGTTCGTCCAGGAACGGGTAGAACTCGCCCTCCGAGGCGTACCGGCCTCGCGTGTCCTGGATCACTACCGCGTACCCGTGGGACACGGCCCGCATCACGTCCAGGCCACCACCCACCCCCTGGAACTTGTCGTACGGGGTGCGCTGCAGCAGCACGGGCATCGGGTCCGATGTGTCCGGACGGTACACGTCGGCGTAGAGGGTAACGCCGTCCCGCATCCTGACCGGCACGCCGAATTCACTGCGGAGCGCGGTATAAGGGCCCATCAACTCTGCTGGCATAACGTCACCTCCAGATTGGGGCCATTATACACAGCGCGACCGTCTACTCACCGATCCTTAATCCCCGCACCGCCCTCCGTCATTGCGAGCGCAGCGCGGCAATCTCGCCGCAATCAGCCGCTACTGCGTCCGGAACTGCGGCGCCATAAGCCCTACCTGCAGCGAAGGCGGCAGGTTGTTGCGCGTGACCTGCATCCGGCCCTGGGCCTGCAAACTTCCCTCGGCCACGCCCATCTCCCGCAGGAACGCCTCCGGCCCCTCCGGCTCCACGGCGGAGGGCTCGCGCTCCGCCCGGTAGTGCATGGGGATAAGCCACCGCGCGTCCAGTTGCTGCGCCGTCTGGTTGATCGCCCGGTACGACAACAGATTGTGGTCCGATCCGCCCGCCGGCGCCAGCACCACGTCGGCCGGCCCGATCAGGTCGATCTGCTGCGCCGTCAGCGGCTGAGTGATGTTGCCCAGGTGGCACACGTTGATCCCATCCAGCGCGATGGCGAACGCCACGTTGCGCTTGCTGCGTGGTGTGCCTTCAGGGAGTGGGGTCATCACCGCCCGGATCGTGATCCCTTGAAATTCGTACTCGCCGGGCGTGTCGAACACCCGCGGCTGGCCGTCAACCTCGCCCGCGCTGTTGTGCATGGGGTCGTCGTGGCTCACCGTGACCCCTACCGCGTCCACCATCTGCCTCGGGTCGATCTGCACGCCCAAACCGCCCACGCCGGAGGCATAGGGGTCGGTGATAATCGACAAGCCCGCGTTAGTGGAGCGCAGCCTGAAGCAGGCGTGTCCCAGCCAGTAGATGTCCATGGGTTACTGCGGTTGGTCGTGGCCCGGGCTGGATTTCAGGGTGAACCGGTCCAGCAGAGCCCAGCCGCCCGGCACCGCCAGGCTCGCCACGATGAGCTTGACCAGGTCGCCGGCGATGAACGGGAGCAGGCCGCACTGCCACACGTCTGCGCAGCCCCAGGCCTCCGCCACGTCGGCCGGCAGGAACAGGTTCAATTGGATCAGCCCGGGCACGTAGAGCGCAGCGTTGCCCAGCAGCATGGCCGCCAGGATCCAGGGGCGGCGGTTCCACCCTTGCTGGCACAGCCAGCCCACCAGCGCGGCCGCCGGTATGAACCCGACGATGTATCCGCCCGATGGCAGCAGCCAGAACCAGCCTGACGCTCCGCCGGCGAAGAACGGCAGGAACGCGCCCTCAATCGCGTAGAGCGCTAGCGCCAACCCGCCGCGCCAGCCGCCCAGCATCGCCCCCACCAGCAGAACCGCGAAGGTCTGCCCGGTGATCGGAACCGGGGTGAATCCCAACGGTATCTTGATCTGCGCGAACAGCGCCACCACCAGGCTGCCGGCAACAACCAGAGCAACGTCCCGGGCGATGCGCCGGCCGCCGGCCGATTGGGGCAGTATCAGGTCCGCAAGGGTGCCCGGCAGCGGCGCGGATGGTAGGGGAACAGCGGTTCGCGTTTGCATTGCCCTAATATCCTACCACTGGCCCCAAACTCGTCAAACGGAATGGCTTGAACTCGTTACCGCAGTTTCTCATTGCCGACGTCGACGTCAGCGTGACCTAATATGGTCGATATGGGCGCTGACGACGATGCATCGTGCCAGGGTCCGGTTCGCGCCGATGTTATGGGAGTGTACGCGGTCCGGACGCGTTACCTCCAGTCGTGTCCGGAACTGGCGTGAAATTTCATGTCGGCCCGCAGCGGCCACGCCCGTTCCGCCATCACGTTGAGCGTGTTGTCCCGGCGGGAGACCTCACCCTCAATGACGACCAGCGGCCGCCGCAACACGTGCTTGAGCGTCTCCCAGCGATGCTCCCAGACGGCCACCGATATCAGCCCGTGTTCGTCCTCCAGGGTGAGAAACACGGCTCGTGCCAGGGGGCGCTGCCGCCTGACGACCCGGCCCGCCACTCGGACCACGTCCCCCTCTCCGCAACCCTGTATCGTGTCACTGCTGTGCACTCCTCCCAGGTCGTGCCGCGCCAGTTCCATGATGTGACCGTCGGGACAGAGGCCCAGCATTTCGTACTCGTCCAGCATCAGTATCGACCGCTCCTTCAACGCCACCGCCGCCGGCGCTTCGACCACCGCCATTGGTAGCGCCAACTGGCCGCGGCGTGCATCCGGCACGTATCCCGATCCTATCTGCCACAACGCGCTTCCCCGGTCGGTGACATCCGGCAGGCTGTCCATTGCGCCGGCGCGGGCCAGGTTCTCCAGGGCCTGGCGCGGCAGGCCGGAGCGCGCCAGCACGTCCGCCAGGCTCCGGAATTCGCCAGCCTCCCGCGCGCGCAGCAGGACCTCGCCCAGGCGCCGGTCGACGCCCTTCACAAAGGTCAGTCCCAGCCGCAACGTGCGCTCGCCTTCGGCGGTGCACAGCAACTCGGAACGGTTGATGTCGGGATGGGCTATCCGCAGGTTGATCCGGCGCGCGTCCTGTTTCAGCGTGTCCAGGTCCCAGAACCCCATGGGCTGCTCGTTGAACAGCGCCACGTAGAACTCCAGCGGGTAATGCCGGCGCAGCCAGGCCATCTGATACGCGGTGAAAGCGAACGCCAGGGCATGACCCTCGGGGAACATGTAGTGGGGATTGAACTTCCCGAAGATCGCCTCCGCGGCCTTTTCGGGCACGCCGCGCTCGCCGGCACCCTGCAGGAAACGCTGCCGATACTCCGCCACCAAAGCCTGGCCGTTGCGGCGTCCAAAAGCGCGACGCATCCGGTCGGCGTCGGCAGCGGTGAACCCGCCCACGTCCATGCCTAGCTGCACCACCTGGTCCTGGAACATGATCACTCCCTTTGACCGCTCCAGGGCCCCTCGCTCCAGGGGATGAGCATAGTCCCAATCAGCCCCCTTGCGCCGGCGCAGGAACTCCGCCACGCCGTCGTGCGCCCCTACGCCGGGACGCACCGCCGCGATTTCCAGGGCCAGTTCGTAGATGTCCTGGGGGTGCATCCGCACGATGGTCTGCATCTGGGCCGCCGACTCCACCTGGAACACGCCCACCGTGTCGCCCCGTCCCAGGTCGTCGAAAACGTCCTGCTCCCGGTAATCGATCCGGCTCAGGTCCGGCTCCATGCCGGTGCGGTTGCGGACCAGGCGTACCGCCTGCTGCAACTGGGAGAGGGCGCCCAGGGCCAGAAGATCAATCTTCACCATGCCGGCATCGTCCACGCTCTCCTTGTCCCACTGGCCGATGTAGCGTCCCGCGATGGCGGCCGGCTGCACCGGCATAAAGTCCGTGAGCGCGGTGGAACTCAGCAGCATTCCTCCGGGGTGCTGCGCCACGCCCTTGGGAAAGCCCTTCAGGTTGTCGGCAAGGGAGAACAGGCGATCCCAACCCGGCCGCTTCACCAGTTCCGTATAGCCCGGCAGATATGGCAATTCCGATACAGCGTTGGAATCCAATCGACGGGCCAGCGCGCCCACCTCATCAGGCGGCAGCCCCAGGGCCTTGCCCAGCCCCCGCACCACTCCCCGAGCCTTGTAGGTGGGGAACATTCCCGTCAGTACCGCATGATCCCAACCCCATTCCTCGATGATCCGCAGTATGAGACGCTCGCGTATGTCCCGGGGAAAGTCCAGGTCGATATCCGGCATCGACGTGCTGTCGGACGACAGGAAACGGTCCAGGGCGAGGCCGTAATCCAGCGGGTCAACGTGGGACAGTCCGATCAGGTATCCCACCAGCATCGACACCGAGGAACCGCGTCCCCGTCCGGGCGGGAGCCACTCCAGGGGCGTTTCCTGATGTCCCCACCCCAACTCCAGCATCACTTCGCGCGCCAGTTCCACCACCCGGTGATAGACCAGAAAAAACCCCGCCAACCCGTGCTTCCGGATGAGATCAAACTCCTCATCCAGGCGCTCTCTCACCCGTCGATCCATACCGCCGTAGCGTCGTCCGGCCGACTCCTCGCAGAGCCGCTCCAGCCACGATTGGGCGTCGTACCCCGGTGGGGTGGGCACATCCGGAAAACGGTAGCTGCTGGTCACAAAATCCAGCGCGCTGAAATCTGAACACCGTTCCGCCAGGACAAGCGTGTTGGAAAGCGCATCGGGATATTTGCGGAGGCGTTGTTGCATCACATCTCTTGACTGTAGATCATAGTTACCATTGACCTTAAGACTGTTCCGTATCTCGCTTAGCGAAGAGTTCAACCGCATGGCCGTAAGTGAGTCATGCAACCGTGCGCGGGATATATCGTGATACCAGGGAGCATTGGTCGCCATACAGCCCAATCCGCACAGTTCCGCCAACTGCGACATGCGCTCGTTGCGGAGGGTATCGCCATGGGCGAGGTGCTGCTGTAGCTCAAGAAACACCGAGCCGGCGCCGAACCAGCCGGCGTATCGCTTTGCCCGCCCCTCGGCCACGCTCCAGCGGCCGGCGGCAACGTCCTCCGCCAGGAGACCATCCGGATCCCCCAGCAGTACGATGAGACCCTCGGCGTGGGGCTCCAGGAAGCGGACGTCCAGGACCGGTGTGGTTCGTCCACCCGTCACGTGCGCCAGGGAGATCAGCCGACACAGGTTGGAATAACCGGAGCTATTCTCCGCGATAAAGGTGACTGGTCCGGACCGGTCGCTCTCTCGGACGGTCAGGTCCGCGCCCAGTATCGCCTGTATACCGGCAGATCGGCACGCCTGCACGAAATCCAGCGCGCCGCACAAATTGCCGACGTCGGTCAGCCCCAGCGTTGAATAACCGTAACAACCGGCCCGTTCCACCAGTTCCGCCGGAGACGAAGCTCCGGCGCCGAAGGAGTACCAGGAGTGGGCGCACAGCTCAATGAAGCCGGTGGACAAGTCAGTAACCCTGCTGATGCCACTCGCCGGTGGCGAGGTCGCGGTACACCGTGAGCAATCTGCCTCCGTCCGTCACCAGGCGCCAGTACCGCCGGCGTGCCGGCTCCGGCATCCACCACTCGGTATCCACTTCCCAGAGGTCAAGCACTTTCCGTACTGAGCGCGAATCCACTGCCCGCGGCACGTTCTGGACCTCGGAAACGGCCACGGCGGCTACCCGGCCCAGCGGCGTCAGCTCGGAACCCAGGGCCCACCGTCGCTCCGGCAAGGGAGATCCGAGGGCCAACGCCACCGGACGGTCAACCCCGTCAATCGTCGGTACGGCAACGCCCCGGCGCTCCTCCAGCCACAGGCCCATTTGCTGGCCGGTCAAACGGACCAGGCCGGACACTGTGAGCGACAAGTCCGTCAACGCCGAGCCGGGCCAGCGACCTTGACCACGGTTGTCCCGGGCATTCAATCCGGCCAGGATCGTTGAAGCCAGACTGTCGGATGAGCCAGCGGGTGTGCGCAACTGCCGGTCAAACTGCCAAAGGCCATTGGGCGAAAGCTCGCCTTCGATTGATACTTCCGTTATCCCTCTCCCCCGCAGGCTGGGAGCATTCCAGATGCGTTCGGACAACAGGCGAACGCCCGCCTCCCAACCGGAAACCGTATCCACCGGAAATGGGAACTCCATGCGCTCGTGGAGCACCTCCGGCAGAGCCACCGGAACCACCGGGTCGTCGTCAATGCCCTGGGCCAGCTTCCAGGCCCGGTATCCAGCGACGCCCAGGAAATCCGCCAGGACGTGCGCCGGCATCGCGGCCACGTTGCTCATCGTGACGATGCCAAAACCGCGCAACCGCGCCGTGGCTTCCGGGGCCAGCGGAAGCCACGACACCGGCCAGGACGCCAGCCATCGAGCGATGTTCCCCGGGGCCGTAAACCCCTTTCCGACCTCGGCGCTGGCCGCCGCGCAGTATGCCGGCAACTTCCCTGAAGCCAGTCCCAGCCGGGGTTGCAGGCTGGCATCAACCGCGGACAGGATCGCCGACTCCAGCCCGGATGCTCCACCGTACATGGATGCCATCCCGGTCAGATCCAGGTAGAAGCGACCGTAACCGTTCGGCTCCACTCGGTCTGTAACCTGAAGCAGCGAGCGAGTCAGGTCATCGTTGAACGACGACAAATATTGGTCATCTACGGCTAAAACCACCGCGTCTGCGCACCGGGACAGTGCCTCGGTCAACGTCTGTCCGGCGCGAACGTCTCCGGCTTCCGGTGAAGCGTCCACCACCAGGCGTCGGCCGGAGTCTCCGGTGGCCACAACCACGGGACGGACGGCCAGATCAGGCCGTCGCGCCAGTTCGGCCTTTACAGGAAAGTGCGTAACCAGCAGGCATCCAACTGCGGTGTCCATGCGCCACAAGATAACAGCACAGACGTTCTTATGATGTGCCAGGATGTCATGAAAAATCCCGCACATTTCGCCACTTGAGTTGGCGAGACGTGCGGGCCGGATCCGGGTTCAGGCCGTTGGAGCGCCGTTTTACGTTGCCCGGGCGCTGTCGGAGCGATTTCGCAACAATCTGGAGATGAAGTATGAAATCAACCGAGGTGGGCCAACTTCATGCCGATATGGCCTACAACTTCGAGCGGCGGTAAAGCCGGGCCAGGAACTCCATCAGTAGGTGTGAGTTGAGGTGGCGTCAGGTTTCCCGGTGCCGTCGCAGGCACTCGACGACGATGCGAATTCATTTCGGGAAACTGCTCGGCGGCGAAGTTATCGACCCAGGCCTCGATCTTCGACCGGGCGGCGCCGTCATCCCAGCCCGGCCCGTAGTCTGCCTGATCAAGGATGCACTCCGGTTCCTCGTGCAGGATCATCCAGCCGTCAACAGGGGAATTGCGGGTGGGTTTGAAAACGGCGGGGTTTTGCCTGACCGCATCAAAGAGAATTTCCCTGATGCCGGCGTTGCCTGGGTCGGCGGGCGAGAGCGCCAGGTTCAGATAAGGGATCTCATCGTCGAAGGGGAACTCAAAGAGGAGAAGCGCGTTGGATTGGGGTGCCCAGCCGGTGCCGGTCCTGCTGCTGGGAAATTCGTCCCAGTCGGCGGCGCGTCGCAGAGCCGGCAAGGTTATTGTGCGGGTAGGGTGTGATTAAGCCGACTATGATGGGGATCACAGTGACCACGCAAGAGTGATGGCCCGGCCGTGACAGGCATGAGTTCCGGTGTGCACGCCAGACTCTGGTTGGGATATTCGTTTGCTGGTTGGGTTCGGAAGGTGTTTCCGGCGAATAGGGGCTGTGGGCTGAAGCGAGACGGAACCGGGTCCTGGCTGGGGCAGGAAAACCAGGGTTACACCGAACCTCCCTTAGCCAGGACGGCCAACTCTGCCTTGGATAGTCCCAACTCTCCGCACAGGACCTCTTCGTTGTGCTCTCCGATGAGAGGCGCACGCCGGGATATCCTCCAGGGTGAGCCGTTGAAGATGGCTCCCGGGCCTGGGTGACGGAATGTCTCGCCAAGTTCCAGGTAATCTACGTCCGTCCAGAACCCCCGGTCCTCCAGATGAGGGTCCTGCATGACCTCGTCCGGGGAACGGATCGCCCCCGTGTTGGAGCCGCGCTGCTGCAGGCCGTGGTAGGCCTCGTCCCGAGGGATGTTGGCGAGGAAGTTTTCGAAAATTCCGCGAATGTGTGACTGGTTCTCGGCGACGACCGTTGGGTCCCGGTACTTTTCATCCAGCAGGTCCCCGGCCAGGCCGTGCTCATCCATCCACGGCGCAAGCGTCAGCATTCGCTCCGGGGGAACCTGACCGACATTCACATATTTTCCATCCTTGCAGAGGACCTGGGCGTTGGGCCCAAGGTTGGTGTTGCCGCCTCCGGTTCTACGCGGAACCACGTCTCCTTTGTAAATGTACTGGTTCACATGACCCTCGGTCGTGAGCGCGCAGGCCTCATGCACCGAGGCATCTATGTACTGCCCCCGCGCCGTCACCGACCGGCTAACCAGCGCCGCGGTAATGGCGATGTAGGCGTAGTGACTTCCGATGTGCCACGCCTGCCCTCCTCCGGGAGCGATGGGCGGCGCACCCGGCACCACGTCGTCGTCATAGCCACACCTGGCCATCTGTCCGCCCGCCGCCAGATGCAGCAGGTCGCTGCTCTGGAAGTCCCGCCACGGCCCGGTCTGCCCGAAGGGGGTCAGCGAGCACATAATCAGCCCGGGGTTGCGGGTTGCCAGATCGTCGTACCCCAGCCCCAGGGAAGCCAGATAACCGGGCCGGAAGGTCTCCAGTATCACATCCGCCTTCTCCGCCATTTGCCGGAACAGCCGGCGCCCGTCCTCCGTCTCCAGGTTCAAGGTAACCCCCCGCTTGGAGGTGTTGTAATGCCAGAAGTAAAGGCTCCTCTCCCGATCCGGTAGGTCCTGGTAGAAGGGCCCCACGGAACGGGCCGCCTCACCGCCGGGCGGTTCGATCTTGATGACGTCGGCCCCCATGTCAGCCATCTGCTTGCCACACCACTGCCCCATCTCATCGGCTAGCTCCAGCACGCGGAGGCCTCCAAAGGCTCCCGCCGAGTTGTGGTCCGGCGTCCGCGCCGGATCCGGCGCGGGATTCGCTATCGGCTCATTTCCGCCCCACTGCACGGGCGAGGCATCCTCCATCATCTCCTTCAAGTAGGGATAGTCTTCCATACTGAGGTCCTTGGGCCAGAAGACGCCGTCGGCGAAGCCGCTCACCAGTTCCTCGTGACTGATGCCCAACAACCCTTGAAACACCTCTTTGTTGTGCCCGCCGATCAGGGGGCCTGACCGGCTGTTGAATGCAGGCGTCTCCGACATCTTGAAGGGAGCGTTCTGAAGGGGCCAAGTCCCCAGCGCGGGATGCTGCACGTCCCGGAACATGTCTCGATGACTGAGCTGGGGATCGTTTTCCACCCGGTCCTGGCTGCTTTGAACGGGCATGGCGGGTACGCCGGCCGCCTGGCACCGCTCCATGATCTCGTACTTGCCCAGGGTCCTGGTCCACGCTTCTATCCCCTGGTCCAGCTCTTCCTGGTGCTCCAGGCGACCTTCAAGGGTGGCAAACTTCTCGCCGGTGGCCCAACCGGGAGATCCCATTACCTCCACCAACTTCCACCACTCATGGTCGGAGAAGCAGGCTATGGCGCACCAGTCGTTGTGCTCTGCCGGACTGGTCTTGTAAGCGTTGTGCGGCGCCCCGGTCCGCCCCCGGTAGTTGTCCACCAGGGGTGTGCCCGGCCAGTTGGCGCGGTTGCCCGGCGGGTAACCCTCTCGCATGGTGGAACGACCGTTGGCCTGGATATCCAGAAAAGCGGAACCATTGAGGGGGACGCCGAGGATCCACTGGGAACTGTCGACGTGCTGTCCCTCACCGGTCATGTTGCGATGGTAAATCGCGCTCAGAGCATACATGGCCCCGTACAGGCCACCGGTGTCGTCCAGGTAGGACCAGCCCCAACCGGCGGGTGGTTGGTCCGGCAGGCCCGACGTGTAGGTCATGCCCGACAGGGCTTGCGCAATGGCTCCCATGGTTTGATAGTCCCGGTCCCGACCGGTGTGGCCGAAACCGGACATGGAGAGGTAAATGATGTCCGGCCGGAGCTTCTGCATTTCCTCGTAGCCCAGACCCCACCGCTCCAACACACCGTAGGCGAAGTTCTCGATGACAATGTCGGACATGGCCACCAGGCGCCGGGTAAGTTCGATGCCTCGGTCTGTGCGAGTGTTCAGGGTGACGCTCAGCTTGTTGGAGTTGGTGTCGCTGAAATGGCCGTTGGTGTTGAGATTGGCGGGCAGGCCCTCGGGGGTACCCGCTCCCGTCACAATGTTGGCGCCCCGAGTATTGGGGCTCTGGGGCCATTCAACCTTGATGACTTCGGCTCCCAGCGCTCCCAGCCATCGGGTGCACCAGGGACCCGCCCGGACCCAGGTGAAGTCCAACACCCGGATTCCTGACAAAGCTCCCGGTGTAGCTGGCGCTTCTGCTCCGCCCTGCACCATTGGATCACCTCCCGGCTACGACTGTCTTAGGGTCAACTCGGCTCATTCTAACCCAATGTGGTCGATGGCGATTCCCGAAAAACCAGGAAGGCCAATTGCCGGAACCTTCCGAAAAGAGCCCCAGGCAAATTGATTTGCGCGGGGTTAGGCTCCGGGCGGCACGCTGACCCGTCCATTGTCAGGCAGTACAACTCGGCGAAATCAGCGTCCCGGAACAGCCGGCCTCATTTGTTGGACGCCCCTGGTTATGCGGATTTGCGGGGTCCTCCCTTTCCTCACCAGTAGGACTGTTCAATTAGGTGCGGATATTACGAAACCCGTAATCGCTGGTGGACAGGTTCGGCGCGAGGGTTTTTGTTTCCGGGCTCGGGTGCGGACATCAGCACGGGTTTCGACGTTTCGGCCCAACCCAGTTCGGTCCAGTCGTAAAGGTCACTATTGAACCCAGGCCAGCACCAGCTCCTGGTGCCCCCGCACACCCGCCTCTCCCAGCGACGACGGCCCGTGCTGGAAATAGGGGCTGGACAGCGACTTCTGCTGCTGTTCGCAGGCATACACGTCTTCGGCCATGAAGTCTCCTGACGCCATGGGGTCGGCGGCGTCGCCCTCGTACTTGCCCCGGACCCGCTTGGCCCAGTAGCTGTATGAGCGTATCTCCTGCCGGGTGAAGGCCCACCAGGAAACGTCCGCCAGCCGAGTGCGGGTGACAACCCGGGTCCGGTCCGGCGCAAGGGGCGTAACGTGAAATACCGTCCACGAACTCTCATTCTCCGCCAGGCCGATACCGGGAAACAGCATCGGCACCCACGCTCCCGCCTGGTCCGCCGGTATCACCAGCGGATAGGGCGTATTCTTCTCGATATCCTCCCCGTAAGCCACCGCCAGCGGTTCCCAGAAAGCGTAGTGCGGCCCGACAAAACCAGCTTCGATCTTCGAGTGGTCATACATGGATAACGTCCCCGAATGCAGATGGGCCAGGTGGTAGCCGTCGATGTAGTTCTCCACCACGATCTTCCAGTTGGCGGCGATGACCTGCTCGGTGCGGGCGTCGGCGTACTCCGGCAGTTGCTCCACCAAGTGCGGCCCCAAGTGCGGCTCAATTTCTTGGAACCAGTCCGCTACAGGACCGGCATCCTCGTGTGGATGCACCCACAGCATTCCTCGCCACACGTCCACTGATGCCCTCTTGAGGCTGATGCCGTCAAAGTCAACGCCGGGGAACTGGCGCTCCCGGTCCGGCACCGATATGAGCCGGCCATCCAGCCCATAAACCCAATCATGATAGGGGCACACAATTACCTGCTTGGTCTGACCCACGGCGCGGAGCAACTGCGTCCCCCGATGTCGGCAGATGTTGTGAAAAGCCCGCAGGCGCCGGTCGTTGTCCATCACCACGAAAATGCTGTTCAGACCCGCCTGCACGCACAGGTAATCCCCTGGTTCACTCACATCCTCGGTGAAACCGGCAAAAGCCCAGGTGCGGGAGAAGATGCGCTCCTGCTCCCGGTCAAACCATTCCTGCGACGTGTAAGCCTCTACCGGCAGGATGGGCATTGTTCTATGGTCATTCATTGGCAACTCCCAGCCAGACGGCGGAGGATTCGGAGACTAGCAGGGGAGATATGTCAAAAACGATGGCAAGAACGGCAAGGACCACCCAGGTTACGCTGACGAACCAGAACAACAAGGGATGCTCGTCCCTCGAAATCGCCTGCACCACGAAGGCCTGCCCGGTGAGGATGCCGTACACCGCCCAATACAGGAAGAACACCCCCCATATCCAGTACCAACCTGCAACGGTAGCCGCCAGCAGCAGGCCCAAGGCGACGATGGTGGGCCACCTGGATCGGTGGGCCGTGTTCAGCAAGCGGCGTATCCCCGTTCTGCGATGCGGCTGTCCAGCAATCATGTCGTCAACCGGTTGGCTACCCGTCAAGGTCAGTGATCTCAATCCCCAACGCCACCTTCCACCGGATGTCGAAGTCGGCCCTGGCCTTGGCTTCGGCGTCGCTCACCTCGTCGTGGGTCTGCAACAGCAAAGCCGTGGCCGGCAGGCTGGTCGGATCGCTCACCAACCATGATGTCACTTCGCTCCACGATCTCAGATGGCCCTGATTATAACCTGCCACTCAGTCACCATGGCTTTCCGGCCAAATTCCTGGGGCACGAACAGGCCGGTCCGCGCATAAGCCTGCTCAGTCGAGTTGCCCGGATTATGCGCTAACGCCGTTTGGGAGATGGGCGACGACGGACTAGCCGTCATACGACAACGTCGGAATAACTTGAGCAGGTTGTGGGCGGCGCAGACCAAGGACCACTCGCACCGCACCTTCTCCAATCCGCGCAGCAGGAAATTCCGGAAGCATCCACCCTGCTTGATCTGGCCGAAGACCAGCTCGACCGTCGTACGCTGGGCGCGACGCTCGATATACAATGCACTCCCTGACGAAGGGCACCGGGATTTCGGACTGAGACTGGGAGGTATCCATGCCAGCGGAGAAAGGCATCATCCGGACCGTAGTGGGAAACGGATCCGAGGGTTGGGATGGGGATGGCGGACCGGCGCTGGACGCCGCGTGCCAAACTCCCTACGCCTGCGAGTTTGATCCCCAGGGGAACATGATCGTCTGCATGGGCCGACATCACCGCATCCGCCGCGTGGATGCGCACACCGGCGTCATCACGCTGATCTGCGGCTCCGGAGAGCCGGGGTACGCCGGCGATGGCGGACTTGCCATCGATGCGGTCATCAACCAGCCCTACGGGTTGGCCATCGACGTCAACGGGGACATCTACTTCGCCCAGAGATTCGACCCGGCGGTGCGCAAAATCGACGGGCGAACCGGCATCATCTCTACGGTCGCCGGCACCGGAGAATTCGGGTACAGCGGCGACGGCGGTCCCGGCAACCAAGCCATGCTCCGCGAACCCAATGACCTGTGCCTCGACCGACGGGGCGGCTTGCTGATCGCCGACGTGCAGGACCAGCGCATCCGGCGGGTGGATCTGCAGACGGGGATCATCAGCACCTTCGCGGGAAACGGAGAGAAGTCCCGAGCCGGAGACGGCAGGGCGGCGAGCAAGGGTAGCCTGATGGGACCTCGGGCGGTTTGCGCGGACAGCCTGGGCAACGTCTACGTTTGCGAGCGGGAAGGCAACGGCGTCCGCAAAATATCGCCGGGCGGCATCTTGACCACCATCGCCGGAGCTGAGGGGGTCTACGGCTATGCGGGTGACGGCGGCCCGGCGCTGGCAGCCACGTGGGGATCGCCCAAAGCGATGCGCTGCGACCTGAATGACAACATTATCGTGCTCGACTCCGATAACAGCGCGGTGAGGCGTATCGATGCTCTCACCGGCATGGTCGCCACCATCGCCGGGGGACGCGAGGGCGACGGCGGCGACGGCGGACCCGCCGTGGAGGCCGGGTTGTTCCACCCTCACGGCTGCGGTTTCAACGCCGAGGGCGACCTGTTCATTGCCGACACGCATAACCACCGCGTGCGCGTGGTAGGTCTGTAGTTGTCGTAGTCTGAGACACGAGAACGCGCGCAACACCGTCAACATAGGGAGATAACTTCGCAGCCATGAGCGATCTGGAAACCGGCATCCAATTCCACTTGCCCACCTACGCCCACGTACCTTTGCCCCACCTCGTAGAACTGGCCTCCCGGGCGGAGGCCAAGGGCGTGGACCAGATTTGGGTCACCGACAATTTGCGCAGCCGCCAATCCTTTGTCGTCCTGGCGGCCATGGCTTCCCACCTCAAGGTCAAACTGGGTACGGCGGTCACCGTGCAGTATTTCCGCAACCCGGTTGACCTGGCGGATTCAATTGCCACCCTCAGCGAGTTGATGGATGGCCGGGAATTGAGCATTGGGCTGGGGCGGGGCAACCCGCGTACCCCATCGCTCATTCGGACGCCGCGGCCGGTCAGCGTGCTCCGGGAAACCGCCCAGAGCGTGCGACGGCTCCTGGCTGGCGAGGCGGTCTGCTTCGCCGACTACCCCAACCTGTTGGACTATTACCACTTCAACCCCTCCGCAACCTTCCAGCTGAATTTCACCCCCGCCACGCCGGTGCGCCTCTACTGTGGCAGCAACGGACCGTTGGGCATGGCCGTGGGCGGCGAGACCATGGACGGCCTGATCTTCGGTGGCCACTACATGGCGGCCCTGCGCACCGGCCGGGTCCCCGAACTGTTGAATGCTTTTGACGCGGCGCTTCCTCCGAACCGGGAGGGCAAGGGTGTTCCCAGGGTGGCCGAGATCAAGATTTCGCTGTCCCGGAACGGGTCGGCTGCACGGGAATTCGTCAAGGAGAGCGCCGGCAACCGGGTCCTGAACATGTACCGCCAGGGCTACACCACCGAGGGAATCGAAAGGCTTGGCGTGGCCCTGCCGGACGTCGAGCGGCTGGATCAGGCCGACCGGAACGGCGCAACGGAAGAGGAGTTTGACGACCTGGTGACCGATGCCATGGTCGATGCCATCTTCATCGCCGGAACCCCGGGGGACTGCCTGGAGCGTATGCTGGAGGTGAGAGATACGGCGCGTGGGCAGGGCTTCGGGCAGCTGCTGTTCTCGGAGCTGGGCCCGGACGTAGACGAGGCCCTGGCCCTGCTGTGCGACGAGGTGATACCGGCCCTTTGATCATCACGCTGGAACCTCCCTTGCATGTCGGTTAGCTCAATTCTGAGGTGGTGATGTCGGTGGGCTCGCGCTGGTTGCAGCCCCGCCGTCCGCCGATATCCGCGGCGTTTGACAGGCGAGGGGGCCCACTTTAGAGTTGCAACGGCCACTCGCGCCCTGCCTCGCACGTTGCGCGGCGGCAAGGATGCTGACGGATCGCGACAAGAACGCATTACACGAAGGAACCTGTTAATGGCATTGCAGTTTGGGGTATTTGACCACATTGAGCCCATCCCCGGCGTACCGCTGGACCAGATCTACCGCGAGCGATTGGACCAGTTGGAAGTGCTGGAATCCGCGGGGTTCTACTCTTACCACCTCGCGGAGCATCACACGCCGGCGGTACACAGTCTCGCGCCGTCGCAGAACGTGTTCCTGGCGGCCGCGGCTGAGCGGACCAGCACCATGCGGCTGGGTCCGTGTGTTTACGTGCTGCCGCTGCACCACCCGGTGCGCCTCATCGAGGAAATCTGCATGCTGGACAACCTCAGCGGCGGACGTATGGACATTGGTGTGGGTCGCGGCGGCGTGATCGAGGCCTATTTCTGGGGACAGGACTCGGACGTTGAGATCAACTACGCCCGGTACCTCGAAACGCTGGCCGTGGTCCGGGAAGGACTGAGCCACGATTCGCTGACCTTTGAGGGCGAGTTCTACAATTTCGACGACCTGCCCATGCGCCTGCGTCCCAAGCAGGACCCTCACCCGCCCCTGTGGTACATGCGGAACGTGGAGACCGCAGCCGTCAACGGCATGCACACCATCATCGTGGGGAACCTGGATTCCTTCGGCGCGAATGTGGAGCGCTATTTCCAACTCTGGGACGAGCACCAGGGGCGGGGCGCCCTCAACGCTCAAGGCGAATCTCCCAGGATCGGCTTGGTTAACCACCTGTACCTGGCGGAGACGGATGCCGAGGCCGCGACCATAGCCCAGCCGGCGTGGGACCAGTACAAATGGAACCTGGCCGCGCCGCGCCGTCTGGAGGCCGAGAGGCGGGGTCTCACCCAGTTCCTGGGGAGTGAAGCCAACCCCAGGCCGTCCAACCTGCCCGACCGGGAAGCCGGGGTCAGCCAAGCCGCCACGCCGCGCAGGTCCGGTTCTGCGGGACTCGAGGAGCACGCTGCGCCGGGCGGCGGCGGGTTCAACGTTGTAGCCGGATCTCCGGACTCCATCCGGAACTACATGGACGAATATCTCGAAACCGGCGCCAACTACTTCGTGGCCGCCTTCCAGTGGGGCCATCTATCGCATGAGGAGACCATGCGTTCGTTGGACCTCTTCGTGGCCGAAGTCATGCCCCACTACGTCTAGCGACGTGAGGTAGCGACCCCCGGATACGCGAACGTCGTATCCGGGGGTCGCTGCTATATACGCTCGGCGGCCGCCGGCGTGGTCCGACTACACCCGCAGGTGGCGTAACGTCGGCCGCCATACCCCCAGCACGAATGCCACCGTCAGGTAGATTGCCGCTCCACCGGCGAAGGCCGCGGTCCAGCTGATGTACTCCGCAACCAGGGTCATGGGGTAGGAGCCGATGAACATCAGCGCGGCAGAAACGTACCAGACGCTCATCACCCTGCCCTGGTACTCGGCGGGCACGGAGAGCTGCAGCACGGTGGTTCCCATCGGCACTATGCTGCCCATCCCGACCAGAAACAAAATCGCCCACGACACCCAGAACCAGTGCGACCAGGCCAGGCAGAAAAGGGCTATGCCGAACAGGAAGATGCAGCCCAGCAGCAGCCAGTTCTTGTGCGGCGAGTTGCCCATCGACGCCATGATGAATGTACCGGACAGGGAGCCGATGCCCGCCCCCGTCATCAGCAGCCCGGCCCCGCCGGCGCCCGTGTCCAGCGCTAGCTTGGCGAAGGCGGGCAACAACTGCGCATAAGGCATGGCGAAAAAGCCGAAGGCGAACCCAATACCGATCACGGTGAAGGTGACCGGGTTCGACCAGCAATACCGCAGCCCGCCCCACAGTTCAGCGAAGATGCCCGAACGCTGGTGTCGTGGCGCCGTCGGCACCCGCCGGACCATGAGTAATGTCGTCGTGCCCACGAAAAAGCAGCCGGTTGCCAGGTACAACGCTGGAGCCAATCCGGACAGTTCGATGACCGCTCCCGCCACTGCGGGGCCAAGGATGCGCCCCGAGTTCATCACCGCCGAATTGAGAACGACGGCGTTCATCAGGTCATCGCGATCCACCAGGTCGCGAACTATGGCCAGACGGGCCGGGGTATTGATGGCTTGCAGCGTGCCGAGGACGAAAGCCGCCGTATAAACGTGCCACAGGGTGACCAGCCCACCCGTTTCCAACACCGCGATTCCCAGCATCAGGAGGGTCACCAAGCCCTGGGTCAGCATCAGCAGCCCACGGCGGTCGAACCGGTCGGCGAAGGTGCCGCCGAACAGCACGAACCCAAGCGTGGGCATCCCGTAAAGAAAGATCATGAAGCCCATGCGGGACGCGGACTCGGTCAGCTCCAGCACCAGCCAGCCCAGGATGAGGAACTGCATGCCCCGGCCCAGCGCCTGGGCGTTGGCGCCGATCCAGAACCAGCGGTAATCCCGGTGCCGCAGCGCCCGAAAGGTCTGGAGCCGGCGTCCGATGGCGAGTATCTGGGCCAACTAATTCACCGGATCGTCCCTGTCGGGTCCATGTCGCTGCGGCATTCTGGTCACGGGTCCGGCGATTTCCACGGGAATCCCACTACTTCGGGAGCGCGATAGTTTGACCATTATCAGGTTGACGTTGGCCCGTCAATGCCTTCGTATTCCTCACATGTACCTAAACCGAAGCCAAGGTGAAATCTACATTTGCTTGGCCGGGAAGATCGGCTCGGGCGTTGCCGGTCAGTTCTGCGGCGCGAGCCTGAAGGATGGTGCGACATCGTCGCTTGACTTCTTCCCGACGGTGGGCCAGATCGGTGAAGAAGCCGCCCGGTCTCTCCCGCACTGCGGCACGGGTTCCTTGGCGCAAGTTGGCGGTGGCTTCCTGGCGCACCTATCCCCAAATCGCCTCATCAGCGTTGAAGTCCAGACTGTCGCTGGGCAAGTTCACCAGGCGCAGGTTCAGGCTGGGCATGGTCAGATAAGCCCCAATGGCGTCGCCCCGGTGGGCTGGCGCATTGTCCCAGATCACCGTCAGTGGTTCCGTGTGCCGGGCGCGCAGTTGCTACAGGCAAGCGGTTGAGGTGGCGGAGTTGCTGTTGCCCTCCAGTTCCATTACCTCCACCTCCTCAGTCTCCAGGCACACCGCCGAGTAGTAGCTGACTTCTCCCCACGGCGCGGGCTGGTGGAGCCCACCAGGGCTGGGTTCGCCCTTCAGCACCCACTTGCCTCGCAGGTCGGCATCGGCCTGAAAGTGAGCCTCGTCAGTTGGGACCACCCTCGGCGAATGCCTTGGCCCATTGGCCTATGGTATGGGCATCCCGCTCCGTGGCTCGACCCACCCACCACGTCCACATTATCGAGATGAACGGCGCTAGCTACCGCCTCAAAAGCAGTCAGCAAAGCGCCGTCTCACCGCATCCCGACGAACTTACCGGCGTTTACGTTGCCGTCTACTTCGGTTCCCCTGGTCTCACTGTCGGTTCAGCCACCAGACCAGGCGTGGTCGCCGGGCAGTATCCGGGAGGTACGCTTTTCCTCCGCCCCGGTTGTACAAATTCCCGCTGCCCTTGACACATGGCCGACTATCTGAGAAGCGGCGGCCAAGCTTGACATGATGAAGCAGTCGTTACGAACCCTCCGTCTTAGACCGTGGGTTTCAGGCAGCGGTAAGGCGGGGCTAAGCCGACGCAATCCATTCGACGGCCCGTTCGCCAATCATGACAACCGTTGCATGGCTGCCACCTGACCTTGTAACCCGCGGCATCACCGACGCATCGACCACCGACAACCCCTTTACACCCTTGACGCTGCAGTATTGATCCACAACCGCCATTGGGTCTGAATCCGGGCCCATCTTGCATGTGCCGGACACGTGCCTGGCTGTTCCCACGGTCTGGCGTATATAGACGTCCAAAGCGTGGTCGTCGGCCAGAATTTCATCTGTTGGGTGGAGCCGGTAATCTGCCACGTCTTTATACGCATCGGATTCAAGGAAACCGATGGCCATTCGGATGCCTTCCCGCACCCGACGGATGTCGTTCGGATGCTGAAGATAGCGGTAGTTGAACTCCGGCTGCACTGTGGGATCGGCAGACGCCAGCCTGACGTATCCCGCGCCGTCAGGTAGTCCGAGCGTGCACGAGATTCGCGCCACCCGGTCCGCGGGAACATCATCGTTGAGGAACTTGGTCCGCAAACCGGGGACGCGCTCCGGCCGTTCGTCAACCATCGGGGTGGTCCTCAGCAACATATCATTGACTTCGCTGGACCCCTGGGCGGTGTAGTGCAGACAAAAGCGTGCCGCGTCGGCATCAGACGTCAGGGTCATTCCGTCTTTGACTTTGAAGGTAATCTGGGCGCTCAGGTGGTTAAACAGGTTCTGCCCCACCCCGGGAAGTTCATGAACGAGAGGTATCCCGAATTGTTCAAGTTGGTCTTTGGGGCCGATTCCCGATAGCATCAGCAGGTGGGGCGACTTGAGAGCCCCAGCGCTCAACACAACCCGGTCTGCTTCAACGTTGAAAATCTCGCCTCCGCTTTCCACTTCCACACCGACGGCTTTCAGATCCTCGATCAATACCTTCCTGACGAAAACCCCTCCCCGCACCGTGAGGTTGAGACGGTGGCGCATGGGATTCAGGTGAGTGATAGCAGCGCTCATCCTCCAGCCGTCCAGGTTGTTCGAGGGCCACACGCCAACCCCCGTGGGGTTCGGGCCATTGGTATCCTCGACTGTCCCATAACCTGCTTCCAAACAGGCTGCGTGGAAGGCCTTTTGGATGTCGGCCCAAGGCCCGGATTGACGACGCCTTACCGGCATCGGTCCGTCGGATCCATGAAAATCATCCCGAATGTCCAGATCGTGCTCAGACTTTCTGAAGTAAGGCAGTACCTTGTCGTAAGACCATTCATCGTTGCCCATAGCAGACCAGGAGTCGAAATCCTCAGGTAACCCCCTTTGCATTGCCTGACCGTTGATGGACGACCCTCCTCCGATCACCTTGCCCTGCGCTACGTGGATCTCGCCTTGCTCATCGGTGATCGTTCCCCGCAGGGCCCAGTTATGCTCCGACTCTGGGGATTCTGCGAAACTTGTGTGGCCGAACTTTATCTCGTCCGGAAGATAGTCTGGATCAGGGTAATCTGGCCCGGCTTCCAGCAACAGAACAGAGGTATTCGCGCTTTCAGCCAATCTGCTGGCCAACACCGATCCAGCCGCTCCCCCACCGACGATAACAACGTCATATTTCATGGGTCCTCCTTAAACGCTTCGTCTTCTAACCCAGGATTTCCCAGTTTTAACTGATTCCGCTGAGGATAGGACGTTCTGGGATTTTCCGATTATAAACCGGCATTCTCCATATCGGCCGACCAGCAGGTTCCGAACAGGGTAGTTGGAGCATATTGCCGGTCTTCGTTGCTTGTCAATCCTCATTGGAACTGTTCCGTGATGGAGATCTCTCAATCCTGTCAAATCATAAAATCCCGTAAATCTTGATTCTGACGACTTACGAAACTGGGTACGCGTGAACCTCGCGCTCAAACACCGTGGTTTCCGGATGGCGGCGACCATAGAGTAGTGTCTGTCCATCAATCGCCGTCGAGCGCCCCGCAGCGAGCACGGACGGTGGTAGAGTCAGGCAGATGGGTACATGATCAGTCCGGAGATTGTGGTAGGACGGGTTGGACTACGGTGATGCCACAGGGCGCGTTTAGTCTCGCCCTGTTCTGCCCAGGAGGGAACAACATGCCGGAAGCCAGGTTGACCGTTGGCAATGTCGAAATTCTGTCCCTGAACGACCAGGAGGCCACTCTGCCCCTGAGCGATGTCTTTCCCGAGGTTCCCGTCGAGGCCTGGGCGCCCTACCAGGAGCGCTACCCCAGCGGCTTCCGCGGCGACCACCTGCTGGCCCACTTCGAGTGCTACCTCATCCGCTCCGAAGGACAAACCATCCTCGTAGACACGGGCCTCGGCGGGGCCGCGACCAACCCCCACTCAATCGAGGCCATGGTCAGCGGCGCCGAGGGACGCCTGCTCGCGGAACTGGAAGCGGCCGGCGTGAATCCTGGCGACATCGACACCGTCTTCTTCAGCCACCTTCACTTCGACCACGTCGGCTGGAACCTGACCCACGAACCGGACGCCCCCACCCGAGTCACCTTCCCCAACGCGCGCTACGTGGCCCACCGCGCCGACTGGGAGATCTTCCAACGCCCGGAGGTGATGGAACTGTTCCCGCCTCACTGGGACCAGACCCTTGGCCCTCTTCAGGACCTCGGCGTGCTGGACCTGCTGGATGGGGAGCGCGCGCTGACCGGCGAGATCACCGCTATTCCCACGCCGGGCCATACCCCGGGCTCCATGAGCCTCGCCATCGTGTCCGGAGGACAGCGGGCTTACATTCTGGGCGACGTGTTTCACGGTCCGGCGCAAGTCACCGAAACCGGCTGGAAGTTCAGCTTCGACATGGACGGAGAGCAGGGCGTTGCCACCCGCACTGCCATGGTCGAGCGGGCGGAGTCCGAGGACGCCATCATGGCCATCTGCCACCACGGCGGATTTGGGCGTGTGGTTCGCGCCGAGGGTCGCCGCTACTGGCAACTGGTCTCCTGAACATCAGCGAGAACGCAGTTGACGGTAGCGGCCAGGAATCGCGCCGCTAGGTGAATGCGGCCGTCAAATCCGGGCCATGGTTGTGTCTCCTAGCAGTTATGCAGCGCCCAGGTCGGACGCCACCTGCCCGATCACGCTGTCCATCGTGGACACGATCTGCTCGATCTCGCCGGGAGTGACGCACAGGGGCGGCATGATGTTCATGAGGTCGCCACCGCGCAGGAACAGGCCATCCTCGGCAAACCCCTGAGTCAGCCGGGGACCAAGGCCGGCGTCGGCGGGGAAGTGTTCCCTGGTCTCCCGGTCCTTCACCAGCTCCATGCCGCACATAAGGCCGAGGCCGCGCACGTTGCCGATGATGGGGTGCTTCGCCTTGAGTTCTTCCAGGCCGTCCAGCAGATATTTTCCCATCCGGGCGGAATTCTCCACCATCCCCTCACGCTCCATGATTTCCAGGTTCTTCAGGGAGGCCGCCGCCGCCACCGGATGACCGCCGAAGGTGATCACGTGCCGGAAGGCCGCTCGGGGGCTGCCCACGAAAGCGTCGGCGATGGGCTTGCGCAGAATGGTCCCACCCATGGGGATGTATCCGCTGGTAATTCCCTTCGCCACCGTCATCATGTCCGGAACAACATCCCAGTGGTTGCAGCCGAACCATTTGCCGGTGCGGCCAAAACCCGTGATCACTTCATCGGCGATGAGCAGGCAGCCGTACTTGTCGCAAACCTCACGCAACAGGGGCCAATAGTTGTCCGGCGGAACCACGGCTCCCATGGGGCTGGAAATAGGCTCGGCGATAACCGCGGCGACGGTTTCCGGTCCCTGGAACTGGATGATGCTCTCGATGGCGTCCACGCACCGTTGTCCGCACTCCTCCGGCGTTTCGCTGTTGAACTCACAGCGGTAGAAGTTGGGTTGGGGAGCGTGGAATGTGTTCGGCATCAGCGGCTCGTAATCTTCCCGGGGGTAGAGATAGTTGCCCCCCAGGGCCATGGCGCCCATGGTCGCGCCGTGGTACGAGTCCTTGCGGCTGATGAACTTGGTGCGTTGCGGTTCGCCCATGCGCTTGAAATAGGCGCGGGACAGCTTCAACGCCGTTTCCACCGACTCGGAGCCGCCGCTGGTGAAGAAGCAGCGGGAGAGGTCGCCGGGCATCATTGACGCGATCTTGTCCGACAGCATGACCGTGGGTTCCGTGGTGGTACCCATGGGCATATAGGTGATCTTGAGCATCTGCTCGTAGGCCGCGTCCGCGATCTCCTTCTGGCCGTACCCGACGTTCTTCAGCCAGAGACCGGACATGGCGTCGATGTAGGTGTTGCCCAGGGCGTCGGTGACCTGGCAGCCCTTGCCTTCGACGAAAATCTGGGGCTCACCCTTTTCGGCCATGTCGCTGGGTTCCCTCAGGTACACCCAGAGGTTTTCCAGTGCAGTCCTTTGCAGGTCGTTGACTGCCGATTCAGTGTGGGTGGCCATGTTTTCCTCCGGATGCTGTTCCAGGCGCAAAATTTGGGGTGCCCGTCGCCGTATCAGTTTAACATCGGGCGGGAGTTGCCACAAACCACCCACGTTGCAACCACTTGGGATGCCGGGGATCTAATTTCCGTCAACGTAATGGTAGGACTGATGGCGCGGCGCCGGTGGCAGACCGCGACGGCGATTAATAACCGCCGGACGGATTCCTGCGACGGCACAACCACCAAGTGAAACACGCGCTCGCGACCGCGATGACGGCACTACCAGCGAAAATGCTCGATCCTGACCCGACAAAAGAGCCAGGGGTTCCGTTGGCGACCATTACCGCCCACCACCCGCCCATCGCTCCCAGGGCACCCACGCCTGCTAGGAGACCCATGAGCAGGGATCTCCCGAAACGGCCATAAAATACGCCACACACGACGGCCACGACGGCCGGGACCACCGAGGGAATCGCGAACGATGCCAACATGTAATAGTAGAAGAAACCAACATCGTAACCCAGATAAAACTGCATCACATAGCTCCTGTCCGTTCGGAACCGCAGCCCGGGCGCAAAAGGACGGGTTGCTAACAGTGGGCAGGCGAATGGTCAAACTGCGCGCCGAACGGGGAAATTGCCCCACCAGTACGGTCAGTGTTAGGCTCCGGTCGCCATGTGTTGCTCTCAAATTTCAATGGCGTCGGTAGTCAAATGACGGCGACACTTCCCGTCCTTCAAATTCCTATAAACATTGATGCCGGCGGCCTTCTGTTTGCGCTGGCCTGGTTCTTGCTTATGCCATCCCTACTCCCTTTCGGTACCATATGGGTCTGGAGAGGTTGGAAACCTCACGTCAGCGCGTGGAAAGCTAATTTTGCCGGTGTAGTGGCCGGCGCAGTATGCATAAGCGGTGTGGTAGCGTTGTGGGTCTGCCTCGCGCTTGCATGGCACTTAGTACCGGCGTATGTGGCTATCCCACTCTTTTGGGCCCTCTTTTGGGCCGGCCCGGCAATATTGCCGATCCTGGCCTCCTTCGCAGCCATTTTGATCCTCCGCCGCGAGGGTAGGGCCGGCGATGTTTGACACGAATTTGCGAACCGTTGGCGTCAGCTTGAACGAGTTCTGGACACGCCGCCAGGTTACATCCGGATTACGACATTCGTTGAATTGGCGATCAATCTCCGCCCTGACTACGCCAGAATCGGAGCAGCGAAATCGCCTGCAATGTGCGTCAGTCGGTGATGTACGTGTGGGTGATGACCTCCCAGACGTGGCCGTTTTCGCATTCGAAGTAGAACCCTCGCCCCTGATGCAGGTGGTTGATCTGGCCGTCCGTGCGCGAGCGCGGCCCGCTTCCGAAGACGACGCCTTCATCCTTGATGCGCCCCAGGATGGCGTCGAACTCCTCGTCCGATGCCAGGAAGGCGTAGTGATTAGAGCGGGGGTTGTCGGAGTCGTCGAAGTCCAGCGTCAGGATGTCGTTGACCTTCACCGGCGCGAAATGGCCCCACGGCCCCTCGTACTTCAGACCGAATAACCGGGCGATGAACTCCGCGGACTTCACCTTGTCGTAGGCGGGTACGATTGTGTGGTCCAATTGCAACGGCATGATTGCCCTCCTCTAAGGTCCCGCACTGGATAGCGTTGTTCCAGCGCGGGCGTTGCACGGTCTGTTTCAGATTCCGGTGAACGTCGAGGCCGAGGACGGATTCAGCACTGCTCGGCATCTCCGGCCCAGTAGTCGTACTTCCGCCCCGCCAGGTCCACCACTTCTCCCACGTCTTCCTCCAGCAGGTAGCCCTCGTCCACCAAGTCCATCGCGGCGCGGGTCACCTTTTCGAGGTAGTCCTCGCGGTCGGAGTAGCGTTCTTCGATGGATGCTCGGGGGTCGCCGGCGGCCTCGCGCTCGGCGCGCGTGGACGGTAGCGGTAGGGTCCAGCCGGCCAGGCCGCCGGTGATGCCGATAAACAGGTTGGGGTTGCCGATACTCTCGTCCCGCAGGTTCCAGCCGGTGTAGGTGGCCACCGGGACGGTCAGGTCCGGCAGGCAGATGCCCCGCCGCTCGTTGAACGACTCGTCGATGTCTGCCACCAGCGCCGGGAACTCCTCGCCCTCGTCGGCTGGGAGCTTGATGGTGCGCCCCAGGTGCGACTCCGGCCCGTAGTCCAGCCGGATCGCCCGGGTCGTTTCGGTGGGCACCTGAACGCCGGGCAGTTGGGCAAACCGCTCCAGCAGCGTGTGCGACTCGACTGCCGTTCCGTCGTCCAGGCTGGGATGGCGGCTGGCGGGAGGCTCCTCACCTATGGTGACCCAGCGGTCCAGGTTGTCCAGCGCCGCGCGCAGCAGGGGCGCGTAGTCCACGCTGTTGAAGGGGAGTTGTCCTTTGATGCCGTCGTTGGCCCGGATCTCGATAGGAGGAAATTCGCCCGACCCGTGCTGGCAGCCGGCGAAGTGATAACGGCGCACCGACGCCGCCTCCGGAGCGTCGGTCAGCGTTTCCAGATCGGTGTGGATCAGGGCGGCGTCGCCCCGCCAGTACTCGGCGGAGGTGTTGGTGAACATGATCTTGGGCACCGTGCCGTGACGCTCAATGGCGTCCAGCAGGGAACCCTGCGCTCCCGTCACCGGGTCAACCTGCGTGGTGTCCGTGAAGGGGAACATCTCCGGGATGATGTAGCAGACGTCCTTGGAGGGCTGCCCGAAGCGCAGGTTGAATTCGCCGCGCATCGCCCCGGCCACGTGCGGGATGATCCCGTCCAGCGCCGGCCGGTCTTCCTCATCCTCGTTGATGCCCACGTGGATGTACTGGCGCAGGAAGCGCCCGCTCTGGGAGCGTCCCATGGCGTAGGCGTAGTCGATGGCTCCGGCGCACGGATTCCCTGCCGATGCCGGCGCGTGCTTCAGGAAGGAGACCACGTCGCGCATCGCGGCGAACCCCAGGCCCACGATGCGGCTGCCGGTGGTGGTGTACACCAACTGGTAGATCCTTCCCGGCTCAAACCCCGAAGGCATGTAGACGTGGTTGTGCTGCGGCTCCAAGTCCGCGTCCTCTACACGCACGAAGGACCACTGACCCCGGTCGACTGCGGTGGCCGGGCTGTTGGGCAGGTCGCGTACCGTCAGGGTGGCGTCCGCCTCTTCAGGGTCAACGGCGGGGTTGGGCAGGTGCTGACGGTCCGCCAGCAGGAACACCTGGGTGGGCTCGTTGCACTGGAACTGGCACATGATCCTGCCGGTCAGCGGCCCCTGCGGACCCACGGCTTCCGGCGCGTGGAGCCCGATGAGCCCGGGCGTCGGCGGCACGTCGGCCTGCCAGCCGCCCCAGACCACCGTGTAGCCCCGACGCATCAGGTAGCCGTTGCCGGCCTCCAGCGGAGACGTGGGGTCGTTGGCCGTGGGAACGCTGTTCAGGCTCAGGGCGGTCTTGCGGCCCCGGTTCACCACGTCGAACAGGATGCGCCGGTTGCCCCGGTCGACGTTCGCCGGCTGGAGCATGGCGAAGTCCGCCGAGAACTCCACCAGGCCGGAGGAGTTGCGCGGCGCCAAGTCCAGGTCGGTGATCCCCTGGTTGCGGGCATGGTCGGGGTCCACCGCGTAGTGGGCGGTGCCTTCCAGGAGTTCATACGCGCCCACGTCGCCGAAACTCTTGCCGGACGCGAAACTCGTGCGGTTGGTGATTTCCAGATCTGTGATAGCCAAGATGCCTCCGGTGGCCGACGGCCGAGGGTGGGTGAACCAGGTGAGCGTTTGCCTGCAAGTTTCGGTGGAGATATTAGCATCCCGCAACGGCGCGGGGCGTGACGGGCTGCCCCGCTCAGGAGCGCGCGTTGTACGCGGTGAAGGGCGCAGCATCCTGCGGCATCGTGCCGCTGTAGAACCGTCGCAGGTGCGGCTCCACCAGCGATGCCAGTTCGCGCCGTTCCTCCTCCTGCGCGGTGAGTGGCCGATCCAGGGCCGATTTCAGCTCCCGGAACAGTTCATCCTTGTCCACCCGGGTCAGTTGACCGTCCCGGAGCACCACCTCGCCGTCCACCAGCACCGTGTCGACATCAATACCCCGCGCCCGATGCACCAGCGCGTCCACCACCGACACCCGTGGGTCCAGGAAGGGCTCCTCGATGTTACGCATGTCCACCAGCGTCATGTCCGCCCGCTTGCCCGGTTCCAGGGTACCGATCCGCTCGCCGAACCAGCTGGCGTATGCACCGTTGGCCGTCGCCATTTCCAGAACCTGGTGGGACGTGGGCGGCTCCAAGTCGATGCCGGGCACTCGATGCAGCTTGAGCACCAGCCGCATTTCCTGAAACAGGTCCTTGTCGTCGTTCAGGCCCGCCTCGTCGCTGCCTATGGCCACCTTGATCCCGGCCTCCAGGATCCGGCCCATGGGAGCGATTCCGCTCTGCAATCGCAGGTTGGAACTGGCGTTGTGGCAGATGTTGGTGCCGGTAGCCGCCATTATGCTGAGGTCTTCCTCGGTGGCCCAGACGCTGTGCCCGCAGACCACTTCCGGTCCCAGGAACCCTATTTCGTGGAGATGCTGCAGCGGAGTCTTGCCGTAGGCGGTGTGGCCGTACAGCTTCTGGTACACGGTTTCCTGCAGGTGGATGTGGATGCCGGTACTATGGCGGCCCGCCAGTTCCTTGATGCTCGTGAGCAACTCGTCGGAACAGCGGTGCACGTTGCTGGGCGCCATGGTGACCCGCACCCGTTCGTACTGGCTGTTACCGTACTTCTGGCTGATCTCTTCAAGCACGGGCATGATTTCGTCGACCGGCCGGTAACCGGGCGCCATGAAGGAGCGGTAGCGTTCTGCCAGGTCCGCCGGCATCCGGGCGGCAAATTCGGCCTCGCCGCCGCCAGGGCCGGCAACCATTGAATTCTGGTCCGCCACCGAGGGCGCATAGGAGACCCGCATCCCGGAGGCCTGGTACGCCCCGACGACTTTGTCGGCAATCTCCATGCTCACCGGCCCGGAGCCCCGGGGCGTTGAGTGGATGGCCTGCACCGCGGTGGTCCCCGTTTCGATCATCTGGACCGCGCCGTAGAGTTGGTCCAGGTACGGGTCGATGGCCCTCACGCCGATGCGGTGCAGGCTCCACATCTCCAGGGGGAGGTCCGGCGCGCCCATCTGAAAGGGCGTCAACCCAACGTGGAAGTGGTCATTGACCAGCCCGGGCATCACGATGTGGTTGCCCGAGCCGATCACCTCGGCATCCGGATACTGGGCGCGCAACTCCCGGTAATCTCCAACCGCTTCGATCATCCCGTCGCGCTGCACCACTGCCCCGTCGGACACGACATCCGCCGACTCTCGCCCGGTGACTTTGCAAACGACGTGTTTGCCTCGAATCAGAGATAGCGCCATGACCGCCTCCCCGCGCGAATACCTCGCGTCATTTCGGCCGGATTAGGAGTGTTCCAGCTCGTATTTTACACACTCTTGCCCACGGCATGGACGACAATGTAGGTACGTGCAAAAATGCCATCGCTACGAACGCCCGGCGGCGTTCTCGCAATGACCGGCTCACCGTAGGACGGAGGAAGAATGCCCATCCTCGACTTGAACGGCGATGAATTTCACTATCACCTGGACGATTTTTCTGATCCCTGGCGTCAGGACGCGCCGGTAATGCTCCACCATGCCGCCGGCGGGAACCTGCACCGTTGGCGACCGTGGGTCCCAGCGCTGGCCCGGGACCGCGCGGTGGTTCGCTTCGACATGAGGGGACACGCCGGAACGCAAAAGAGCCTCGGCGAACCGTTCGATTTGGAGGATCTGGCATCCGATATAGCCAGGGTCCTGGACGCCCTGGACATCAACCGGACCCACCTGGTCGGCGCCTCCGCCGGCGGCATCGTGAGCCTCCGCTTCGCCCACGATTTTCCCGACCGCCTGTTGAGCCTGACCCTGGTGGCATCCACACCCAAGCTGGCCCAGATGGGCGCGAACATGGACGCGGCGCCCTGGCGCGGCATCCTGGAACGGCAGGGCACCCGCGCCTGGCTGCTGGCGGACACCGACAAGAGATTCGGCCCGGACACTCCCGACGAGGTTGTCCAGTGGTACGCCGACGAGGGCGGCAAGACCGCCGCGTCGGAGGTAATCGCCCTTCAGGGCTGCCTGCTGGCCGCAGATCTCACGCCGCTGCTGCCTGATATCTCAACCCCGACGCTGATACTGGCCGCTTCACACGACGACATCACGCCAGTTGAAATCCAACGCCTGATGGTTGAGCAGATGCCCAACGCCAGTCTCGAGCTTTACGACGGCGTGGGCCACAACATGAAGGTCGAGATCCCCGACGCGCTGGCCCGCCGAACTCTCGAGTTTGTCCGCAGCATGGATAGCAATGCGTAGTTTGGGCGCATGATGCCGGAGCGGCGCCCCCCTCTTGCGTCAGGGAATCGCGCCTTCCCGGCGGAACACGTCGGCTAGCTTCTCCACGCCCTCCCAGATCTCCGCCTCGGAGGGCAGGGCGAAACATAGCCGGATGTACCGGGCTGCGGCATCCGGGTCGGCCGACCAGTCCGGCCCCGGGTTGAACGCGATGCCTTCCCGCAGCGCGGGGCCCTCCAGTGAGCGGGAATCGACGCCGTCCGGCAGTTTGACCCACAGATACATCCCGCCTCGGGGAATTTCGAACTCGATGCTGGGCCCAAAAGACTCCCGCAGCGCGCTGCTCAGCGTGTCGCACTTGCGCTTCAATGACGACCGTATCTCCAGGATGTGGTCCTCGTAGTGGTTGGTGAAATAGTCGCCCACGATCATCTGGTCCATGACGCCGGTCCCCGCGTCGTTCTTGCGGGACAGCAGGCGGCTCATCACGTCCCACGATGCGACGACGTAGCCCAGTCGCGTCCCGGGCCCGAGGGTCTTCGAGAACGAGCCGATGTGCAGCACCCGGTTCGTGTCGTCCAGCGACCGGATCGCGTTCTCGTACTCGCCCTCGAAAATCAGGTCAGCGTAACACTCGTCCTCGAAGATGGGCACGCCGTATTCCTCGCTCAACTCCAGCATTCGGTAACGCCGTTCCATGGTCAACACGGTGCCGGTAGGGTTCTGCAGGGTCGGGATCGTGTAGATATATTTCGGACGCACGCCCCGGTTCCGCAGGTCTTCCAGCGCCTGCTCCAGGTGGTCCATGCGCATGCCGTCATCGTCCACATCGATGCCGACGATGTTGACCTTGCGCCGCCTCAGGTTGCCCAGGGCGCCCGAGAAACTGAACGCCTCGACGATTGCGGTGTCGCCCTCTTCCAGCAGGATCTCGTTGATCAGCTCGATCCCTTGTCCTGAGCCCGACGTGATCAGAACGTCGTCTATGGTGGTGTTGATGCCGCGATGTTCACCCAGCTTTTCCACCAGGAACTCCCGCAACGGAAGGATGCCCTGCGGCCCGCCGGAAAAGTTGTACATGGAGATGTTGCGGGGGTCGCCGCGAAACACCCGCTCCGCCGACTCGATGAACCCTTCCGTGGGAACCATCTCGGGGTCGCTGTGCCCGCCTATGAAGTTGTATTTCGGGTGACCTCCCCACGGTCCTGCGGGAGGCGGCAGGTTTCGGTTGAATAGCGCCGAATAGTCCAAACCTTGCCCTGGCATAAAGATGTTCCTCCCGTTCAGTGGGCGTGTCCTCGCAATGGGATTACCGCAACCGCGAGCATCCTAACACCGTCGCCCCAGTTGCGTCAGGCATTGCGGACGCCACCTTGCCGTCAGACGCCGGCGCCGCCGTCGCTTTCGGGTCCCAGTTCCAGCAGCCGCATTCCCCGGTCCACCTGCTGCCCCGGCTCCACGGACACTCGCCGCACCACGCCGGACCGTGGCACGGTGATCACCAGCTCCATCTTCATCGACTCCATCAGCGCCACGGTCTGGTTCCGCTCCACCCGGTCCCCCTCGGACACCAGGACCTCCAGCACTGCGCCCGGCATGGGCGCCAGGATGTCCCCGGACGCATCGCCGCCGCCGCTGCCGCCTCTGCGCCGGCTTTCCTCGCGTTGGAACACGAACAGGTCGCCATCCAGCCACAGGTGTAGTTCCGCGCCCACCCAGGCCCAGGCGAACGGGAGGCTGCGCCCCGATTGGGTCCGGCACAGCCCTTCGCCCGTGGGCGCGGGATCGATTTCCAGGGTGATGGATGCTTCCGCACCGGTAGCTTCGTCGCCTTCCAGGCTGAAGGTGAACCGCCGGTCATCCTCCTCGGTCCGGTACCGGTACGTCGCGCCGGCGGAGGGATAGGTTTCGCGCATCTGTCCCTGCCCGATGGTCACGGCAGCCTCCGCTCCCCGGCCGACTGCCACGGGCTGACGTTGGGCCGGCGGTCCGTCGCTGTCACGGACGGCGTCGCCCCCACAGCCTGCTGCGACGCCCACGCCGCCAGCGCCCTCGTGGTCATGCGGGTCTCGTCGGTTATGGCCGGTTGGGTTACTGCCGGGTTCCATTCCAGGAACCCGGTGTCGTACTCGCCCCGCTGGAACTGGGCATGGCGCATCACGGCTCGCAGCAGCGGGATGTTGGTGATCACCCCCAGCGCGAGGAACTCCGAGAGCGCAACCTCCATGCGCCGCAGGCTGAGATCGCGGTTGGGAGCCCACGCGATCAGCTTGGCCAGCATGGGGTCGTAGTAGATGGAGACCTCCTGCCCCTGCGCTACGCCGCTGTCCAGACGGAGCCCGGGCCCGCTGGGTGGTCGCCAGCGCAGCAACGGCCCGGTGGATGGCACGAAGTCGCGGTAGGGATCCTCCGCGTAGATGCGGCACTCGACGGCGTGGCCGCGCGGTTGCAGGTCTTCCTGCTGCAAGGTCAAGGGTTCCCCCGCGGCGATCCGCACCTGCCACTCCACCATGTCCAGGCCGAGCACGGCTTCGGTGACCGGATGCTCCACCTGCAGCCGGGCGTTCATTTCGAGAAAGTAAAACTCGCCACTGCGCGGATCCAGCAGAAACTCCACCGTCCCGGCGTTGACGTATCCGGCCTCGCGGGCTACGGCCACGGCCGCTTCGCCCATGCGCCGGCGGAGTTCCGGCGTCAGGGCCGGCGACGGGGTTTCCTCGATGATCTTCTGGTGCCGGCGCTGGATGCTGCACTCCCGCTCGCCCAGGTGAATCGTGTGGCCGAATCCGTCGGCCAGCACCTGGACTTCCACATGGCGCGGGTTGGCGATAAAACGCTCCAGGAACACGCGGCCGTCGCCGAAGGCAGCCTGGGCCTCCCTACTCGCCACCTCCATGTCGGCGTCCAACCCCTGCTGAGCGTTGACGACGCGCATGCCGCGACCGCCCCCACCGGCGGCTGCCTTCACCATCAGGGGGAACCCCCACCGTTCGACGAACTCTGCCGCCGCAGGATCTCCCGGCAGGCACTCGGGAGAACTGGGAACCACCGGCACCCCGGCGGCGATGGCGATGTCCTTGGAGCGCAACTTGTCCCCCAGGAGCGCCATGCTTTCCGGGCCGGGGCCGATGAAAACCATCCCTGCTTCCCCACAGGCCCGGGCGAACGCGGGGTTTTCGGACAGAAAGCCATACCCCGGATGTATGGCGTCGGCCCCGCAGTCTCTGGCGACCCGCACGATCTTACCGATGTCCAGGTACGTCTCTTCGGCAGTGCTGCCGGGCAGCGCCACCGATTGCTCAGCCGTCGTCACATGGGGCGCGCCGGCGTCGGGATCCGAATACACCGCCACGGGAGCAATCCCCATGGCCCGGAGCGTCTGGTTGATCCGCACCGCGATTTCGCCCCGGTTGGCGACCAGTACCTTCGAGAACATCGTCAAAATCCGGCGTTGGTCCCGGCGGGTGATTCACCGAGTGGCCCGGGCTCACATCCGGAACACGCCACGCTTCTGCTCCGGGAAGGGCGCGTTGATCGATGCGGCAATGCCCAGGCCAACCACGTCCCGCGTGTCCACCGGGTCGATGATGCCGTCGTCCCACAGGCGGGCCGTGCTGTAGTACGGGTCACCCTCGACTTCGTACTTTTCCAGGATGGGACGCTGCAACCCCTCACGCTCCTCCGGCTCCAGCGTCCTGCCCTGACGCTCCAATTGCTGCAGCCGGATGGTCGCCAGGACCTCCGCCGCCTGCTGGCCGCCCATCACCGAGATCCGCGCGTTGGGCCACGTCCACAGGAACCGTGGCTGGTACGCCCGCCCGCACATCCCGTAGTTGCCGGCCCCGAAGGAACTGCCGATGATCACGGTGAATTTGGGCACGGACGCGTTGGACACGGCCATGACCATCTTGGCGCCGTCCTTGGCGATGCCGCCGGCCTCGTACTGGCTGCCCACCATGAATCCGGTGATGTTCTGGAGGAACAGCAGGGGAATTCCGCGCTGGCTGCACAGCTCGATGAAGTGCGTCCCCTTCAGTGCGCTCTCGGAGAACAGCACCCCGTTGTTGGCAACCACTCCCACCGGATATCCCCAGATGCGCGCAAAGCCGCACACCAGGGTCTGCCCGTATTCGCCCTTGAACTCGTGGAACCGGCTCCCGTCCACGATCCGGGCGATCACCTCCCGCACGTCGTACTGCCGCCGGTTGTCCGGCGACACGATGCCGTACAGTTCTGCCGGGTCTAAGGCCGGCGGCTCCGGAACCGATACCTCAAAAGGCGGGTCGCGCCGGCGCACGAAGTTTTCGATGATGTCCCGGGTGATGGCCAGGGCGTCTTCATCGTCGGCTGCCTCGTGGTCCGCCACGCCGGAAACCCGAGTGTGCACCTGGGTGCCGCCCAGCGTCTCCGGATCCACCTCCTCGCCGGTTGCCGCCCGCACCAATGGCGGCCCGCCAAGAAATATGGTGCCTTGCTGGCGAACCATCACCACCTCGTCGCTCATGGCCGGAATGTACGCTCCGCCGGCCGTGCACGAACCCATTACCACCGCCACCTGCGGAATGCCTGCGGCGGACATCTGCGCCTGGTTGTAGAAGATTCGCCCGAAGTGGTCGCGGTCCGGAAACACCTCAGCTTGCAATGGCAGGAAAGCGCCGCCCGAATCCACCAGGTAGATGCACGGCAGGTGGTTTTCCAGCGCGATCTCCTGGGCCCGCAGGTGCTTCTTGACCGTGATCGGGTAGTAGGTGCCGCCCTTGACCGTGGCGTCATTGGCCAGGATCACCACCTCTTTCCCCTGTACCACGCCGACGCCGGTGACGATTCCCGCCGACGCCTCCTCACCGTCGTACATGTCCCACGCCGCCAGGGGGCTCAGTTCCAGGAAGGGCGTGTTGGGGTCCACCAGCCCGTCGATCCGCTCCCGGGCCAGCATCTTGCCCCGGCTGCGATGCAACTCCACTGCCCGCTCGCCGCCGCCGGCGCGCACCTGCAACAAGCGCTCTTTCATGTCCCGCACCAGCGATTCCATGCGCGCCTGGTTGTCCTGGAAATCGCGCTGGTCAGCGCGGATGTTGGAACCGATTACTTCCATGTTTCTTCACGCTAGCGTCGCCTGGGGCCGGATCGTCAAATCGATGCCACATTATATGCGGGTGCATACTCCCTGTCAGAACCGGCGGAGGTACGGTGAAGGCGACGATCTCGCAGTAGTTCGTCAGACGCTCAGGGGCCAAACCCACATGATCGCGGGGATGCAGACGGCAACTATTACGACTACCAGGGGCAGGCCCATTATCAGGTAATCCGCGAAGCGGTATCCGCCGGGTCCCATAACAATGGTGTTCGACTGGTGACCGATGGGTGACAGGAATGCCGCCGACCCGCCGATGGCCACCGCCATCAGGAACGGATCTATCGACGCCCCCATGTTCTCCGCCACCTTGATCCCGATAGGCGCCATCAGGATCACGGCGGCGGCGTTGTTGATCACGGCGGACAGCAGCATGGTCGTCACCAGGATAACCCCCAGCATGGCCCAGGGAGGCAGGAAGCCGCCCCAGTCGGCAAAGGTGGCCGCGATCCGCGCCGCGCCTCCCGTGGTTTCCAGCGCCTCGCCCACGGGTATCATCGCCCCCAGCAGGATTATCACCGGCCAGTCTATGGCCTCGTAGGCTTCTTCCAGTGTCACGATCCTGGTTACCAGGAGGACCACGACCGCGGCCACAAAGGAAACCTGCACCGAAAGGACCCCGAAGGAGGTCAGCAGCAGCGCCGTCGCAAACACGGCGAGGGGAAACAGGAGACGCCGCCGCTGTCCGATGCGCAATTCGCGCTCCGCCAGCGGCAGCAGGCCCAGCCGGGGCAGGCCCGTCTGTACGACCTCCGCCGGCCCTTGCAGCAGCAGCACGTCGCCGATCCTGAAGTTGATATGGCTCAGCCGGCGGATGAAACGCTGCCCGCGCCGGGACACTCCCAGCAGGTTCAATCCAAACTCCGAGTGCAGCCGCAGTTCCCGCGCGCTCCGGTCCTGGGCCTGGCTGCCCGGCGTCACGATGGCCTCGACTACCGCCACGTCCGCCGATCCCAGCGTCTGGCTGATATCGGATTCCACGTCGCCCGACCCCTCCAGTTCAAACCCCGTGGCGTCCATGAAAGCGCGGATTTCCTCCGGGTCGCCCTCGATGATCAGCACGTCGTTGCCGTCGACGATCTGATAGCTGGAGGGCGCGCCGTATACGATGCCCCGGTGCAGGAGCCCAACAATCGCCACGTCCTCATCCGAAGAGTCTTCGATGTCGTGCAGGCGCATTCCCACGAACCTGGAGTCTTCCGGTACCCGCACTTCGGTCATGTAGCTCTCGATGTCCAGCGTATCTCCCAGGGTCAGCGGCGTTTGCCGGACCGGGATCAGGCGCCAACCGATAAGCACAATGAAGATGACGCCAGCCACGGTAATCGCCAGCCCCACCAGCGAAAAATCGAACATATTGAACGGAACGCCGGCCTGTTCCGCGCGGAAGTTGGAAATGATCACGTTGGGCGGCGTGCCGATGAGGGTCGTCATTCCGCCGAGCAGCGACGCAAAGGCCAGGGGCATGAGGTACCGTGAAGGAGGATGGCCGCTGCGGCCCGATACGCGCACGGCCACCGGCAACAACAGGCTCACTGCCCCCACGTTGTTCATAAAGGCCGATAGAAACGCCGTCAGGCCCGACAGCGCGGCGATACGCAGGGTCAGATACTCGGGTATGCGCGAATACCAACCGGCGATCACGTCCACCACGCCGGAGTTGTAGAGCGCCCGGCTCAGGACCAATACCGCGGCCACCGTGATCACCGCCGGGTGCCCGAACCCTTTATAGGCCTCCGCTGCCGGCACGATCCCCGCGATCGCCAGCACCAGCAAGGCCAGGACGGCGACGATGTCGTAGCGCCACTTCCCCACCACGAACAGCACCAGTGACAGGGCGAGGACCGCAAATACAATGGCCTCATTCATCTTGCTGTTCCCTCGGTGCAGCGGCCATACGGTGGCGAGACCGCAAAATAGGCAAAAACCCGACCATCGGGTACCCGCCGTCATTGGGCACGAATGATGCGGCGGATTATATAGCAATGGACCAAGCCTTCTGTGCGAAGGCGCACCACGGTGGAAAGAGAGTTCGCCGCAGCGAAAGCGTGCCCAGAATCGATGACCGCCGACCGCCGCCGGAGGTATATTGTTTCGACGCCCGGAGTCTCATTCCACCAACGGAGATCAAGATGACCACCTTTGCCAGTCGAATTGACCTTTTCGAGAGCGAAGCTCGGACACTGCTCGATTTTCTCGCGAGAATCCCGCAAGACTCCTGGGCCGCCGACAGCGCCTGCGCAGGCTGGACGGTGGCCGACGTGATCGGCCACCTCACCAGCGTCGACCTGTCCACCCGCTTGATCCGGGGACTGGCCGGCGATTATTCCACGCCCGACGGGTCACCTCCACCGGAGCAGCACGACGAGGATACCTTCGCCCAAAGCATCTACCAGCGCGCGCTGGACGCCAGCCAGCGGTTGGGCGATGCGTTGCTGGACGAATTCATCCAGCGCATGGACGAGACCGTGGCCCTGTTCCGCAGGGTCCAGCCCGACCAGTGGGACAACCTGGTCTACTGGCCTCCCGGTCCCATGTCGGTGGACGTTCTGCTGACCCAGCGCATCGCCGAGCTCACCATGCACGGTTGGGACATCCGCTCCCGGCTGAAGGACGATTACCATCTGTCCGACGGCAGCGTGACCGCGTTGCTGGATACGGTGGACCGGGCGGTGCGCCGGGCCTTTCGTCCCGACCCGTTGCTGGCGGGGCGGCCCCTGCGCTACCGGTTCAGCATCGGCCGGCCGGAGGCCCGGGTGATTGACCTGGTGCTGAGCGACGATGCCGCCGAGATCGTGGAAGATCCGTCGGGCCGCGCGCCGGCGGAACACCCTCACGTTACGTTTGAATGCGACGGCGAGACCTGTGTCCTGATCCTGTACGGTCGCCTGACCCCTCACGGCGCGGTGTCCGCCCGGCGGCTGACGGTGGCGGATGGCGAGCCCTACCTGGCGGCAACCTTCGGGGACCGGTTCGTGGGCGGCTGAGCCGGCTTCAGGCGCGGACCTTCCCGCCGTCCCGGCGGCGGCGCTTGCGGTCCAGCGCGGATAGCTCCATCTTGCGGATACGGAGGTTCTGCGGAGTGACTTCCACCAGTTCGTCGTCCGAGATGAACTCCAGGGTCTCCTCAAGGCTCATACGGATTGTGGCGTTCAGCCGCTCGGCGACGTCGGCCGTGGACGAGCGCATGTTGGTCAGCTTCTTTTCCTTGCAGACGTTGATCTCGATGTCCCCTTCCTGACGGCGGCACCCCACCACCATGCCCTCGTAAACCTGGGTCCCGGGATCGATGAACGTGTCGCCTCGCCGCTGGGCGTTGAGCAGGCCGTAGGTGACGGACGGCCCGCCTTCGGATGCCACCAGCGCCCCGCCGCGTTGGTTTTTGATCTCACCCTCCATCGGCTCGTACGATACGAAGCTGCTGTTCTTTACGCCGTCGCCACGGGTGGTGCGCAGGAAGAAGGCGTTGAAACCGATCAGGCCGCGCGTGGGGATCTTGTACTCCATGTGCACGTAGCCGTCGTCGCCGTAGCGCATGTCGCGCATCTGCCCGAGATGGGCGGCGAGGTACTCGGTGAGCACGCCGACGTAATCCTCCCGGGTGCTGAGGGTCAGGAGCTCGTGGGGCTCGTGGGTTTTGCCGTCGATCTTCCTGGTGACCGGCACCGGCCGGGAAACCTGGAACTCGAACTGCTCCCGCCTCATGGTCTCCACCAGGATGGACAGGTGCAGCTCGCCACGGCCCGCCACTACGAAAATATCCGGGCTGGAGGTGGTTTCAACGCGCAGGCTCACGTTGGTGCGAAGCTCGCGCAGCAGCCGCTCGTAGAGGGTCCGCGACGTGCAGCGGCCTCCCTCCTTGCCCACGAACGGGGAGGTACTGACCCCAAAGGTCATCCGAACGGTGGGCTCCTGGATGTCGATGGTGGGCAGCGCCTGGGGATCCTCCGCGCTGGCGATGGTGTCTCCAATGGCGACGCCCTCGGGCCCGGTCACGGCGACGATGTCCCCGGCGTGGGCCTCGGGTACCTCCACGCGTTCCATGCCGTGGAACACGAAGATGCGTTCCAGGGGATGGTTCGTGACCTCGCCGTCCCGGTTGACCAGCGCCACGTTCTCCCGCAGCCGCAGCGTGCCGTTGGTCACGCGACCCACCGCCACCTGGCCCAGGTAGTTGTCGTAGTCCAGCGCGGCCACCAGCATCTGCACCGGCTCGTCCGGATCCCCGGTGGGAGCCGGCACCGAGTCCAGGATGGCGTCAAACAGGGGTTGCATGTCCGCGCCCGGCTGACCTGGGTCGATGGTGGCGTAGCCCTGCTTCGCGGAGGTGTACAGCACCGGAAAATCCAACTGTTCCGCGTCGGTGGCCAGTTCTAGGAACAGGTCCTGCACCAGCGTCAGAACCTCCTCGACCCTGGCCTCTGGGCGGTCAATCTTGTTGATGACCACCATGGGCTTGACGTTCTGCTCCAGCGCCTGGCGCAGCACATAGGTGGTCTGCGGCATGGGGCCGTCCACGGCGTCCACCAGCAGCAGGCAGCCGTCGGCCATGTTCATGACCCGCTCCACCTCGCCGCTGAAGTCCGCGTGCCCCGGCGTGTCGATGATGTTGATCCTGACGCCGCGGTAGGACACCGACGCGTTCTTGGCCAGGATGGTAATGCCGCGCTCCCGCTCCAGCGGGTTGGTGTCCATGATCAGCTCGCCCACGTCCTGGTGGGCGCGAAAAACCTGGCCCTGTTTCAGCAGCGCGTCGACCAGGGTCGTCTTCCCGTGGTCGACGTGGGCAATGATGGCCAGGTTGCGTATGTCGTTGTTGTGGCAGTCTTCCAAGCGTATTCACCTCGCGCGCATTCAAGGATATCATCCATGCCATCGAATTCGCCGGCGGAATGACTCAGCCCGCCCACGGCGAACAGGAGGGACAGAACCATGACCAGCCGAGCCGCATCGTCCAAGGACACTCTCGCCACTAGTTCCAACTCCACCATCGAATCGTCCAGACAGGAACTGTTTGACCTGTCCCGAGACGTCCACGCCCATCCGGAACTGAACTACGAGGAGTATTACTCCTCCAACGCTCTGGCTGGTTTCCTCGAGCAGCACAACCTGCCCGTGGAGCGCGGCGTCGGCGGCATCGAAACCGCGTTCAAGGCCACCATCCCCGGCGGCGCCGGCGACGGCCCCACCATCGCGGTGTTGGCCGAATACGACGCGCTGCCCGAGATCGGACACGGCTGCGGGCACAACCTCATCGCCATGGCCGCCATGGGCGCGGCCCTGGGCCTCCAGGCCAACGCGGCCAACCTGCCCGGCCGCATCGAGATCATCGGCACGCCGGCCGAGGAGGGCGGCGGCGGCAAGATCCGCCTGCTGGAGGCCGGCGTGTTCGACGGCATCGACGCGACCCTCTCGTCTCATCCCTTCTCTAACCGCACCGTGGTCCCCGCGTCGGCGGCCAGCGGCGAGAGCTGGAGCCTGGCCATGGTCGGCTACCGCTACATGTTCCACGGCCGGGCCGCCCACGCCGCCGCCGCGCCCGAGGCCGGCATCAACGCGCTGAACGCGGTGATCCACCTGTTCACCGGCATCGACGCGCTGCGCCAGCACCTGCGGGACGACGTGCGCATGCACGGCGTGATCACCGATGGCGGCCTGGCGCCCAACGTGGTGCCCGAGTTCGCCGCCGCCAACTTCATGCTGCGTTCCCGGGACGGCCAGTACCTCAGCAACGAGGTGGTGGGCAAGGTGGCCTCAATCGCCGAGGGCGCGGCGGCCATGACCGGCGCCCGTCTGGAGATCGAGGAGTTCTACCCCTTCTATGAGAACGTCCAGCCCAACGTGGTCCTGGCCCAAGCGGTGGCTGCCAACATCCAGGCGCAGGGCATCAGGCTGGACGAGCCGGTGGCCGGGCGACCCGGCAGCGGCGCATCCACCGACTTCGGCAACGTCAGCCAGGCCATGCCGGCCTTTGAACTGCGCTACGCCGTCAGCGAGACGCCGGTGGCGTCCCACACCCGCGACATGTGCGAGACGGCCATCACCGACCTGGCCCTGTCCAACGCCCTGTCCGTGGCCAAGGCCCTAAGCCTCACCGCCAGCGACCTGCTCTGCGACGCCGCGCTGGTGGAAGCCGCCAAGAGCGAGTTCGCCCAGCGCAGCAGCTAGCGGCCGCGCCGGGCCTACCCTTCGCGTCATTCCGGCCCCCGTATCGAGTACGGGGCAGGCGTGAGCCGGAATCCAGTGTTCCCAAGAAGCGCAGCATCTCGAAAGTGTCTATGCTCAAACTCAGTGGATTCCGGCTTTCGCCGGAATGACGGAAAATGTCAACACACCCTAGTCGGTGACCTCGACGATCATCTCGATCTCGATGGGCATGCCGCCGGGCAGCGTGGCCATGCCCACGGCGGAACGGGCGTGGCGCCCCCGGTCGCCGTAGAGGCTGATCAGCAGGTCCGATGCCCCGTTGGCCACCCGGGGCGTGTCGCCGAAGTCCGGCGTGGAGTTGACCATGGCCAGCAGCTTGACGATGTGGCTCACCTTGTCCAGGTCGCCGATTGCGCCTTTCAGATTGGTGAGCAGGTTCAGCATGGTCTGCCGGGCGCAGTCGTAGCCCTGCTCCACGGTCACTTCGCCGCCCAGCTTGCCCGTATGCAGCAGTCCGCCTCCGGGCAGGCCCGGCCCGGTTCCCGACAGGAACACCAGGTTCCCGGTTCGCACGTAGGGGATGATGTTCCCCGCTCCGGGCGGCCGTGGCGGGGGCAATTCGTAGCCCAGTTCTTTCAGCTTGTCCTCGATCTCAGGCATCACACCGCTCCTTTGGTGTTATATCTTGTCGTCCCGCGCGAGTGGCCGTGCGCCGCAAAATCGGCCGGCGCCCCGCGGGTGCGCCAGATAGTACCACGCGGTCTGGACAAACGGGACAAGGCCGGCCCCTGCGCGAACGGCAACCGAGCCACGGTACCGATTCCTGACGTGACCCCAATCCGCCAACGCCGACAGGTGTAGTACATTACGCACAGGAACCGACCGGACACACCCAACCGGGAGCGACGCCATGACCACCGCTCAACCCCTGCCCCGCGGCGAGATCGTCCAGCAGATGGACGGCACCTACGAACTCTTCCCCGTGCCCACCGACCAGGACACCCTGTACGGCATCCTCACCGACTGCCTGGCCGAGTGGGAGCGCATCCGCATCGGCCTGCTGATCCCCGGCGCCGTCTGGGAGATCAAGCCGCCGCGCCAGCCCCGCACCGGTTTCCTGGACGGCTACCTCACCGTGGACTTCGAGGAGTGGCACCTGCACCTGTGCATCGGCGAACACGCGTCGGCGCCGCCCGAGGTGGCCCAATTGCGCCGCACCGCCTGCGCCGAGCTCTACCGCCGCCTCAACCCCGACCACCAGCCCACGTCCTGGGGCTTCCGCCTCTTCAACGGCGGCGGCCAGCAGCAGATCACCGTCCTCCTCCCCAACCCCCACCTCGACGAACACCAGCAATACGAAAAGCAGCCCGACTGGAGCCGCCTGTACCTCTGGGACCGCCTACGGGAGAAGTACCTGGGCCAGGGCGAGGACCCGACGGACCGGACGGCGGCGGGGTTTTGGCATGGGTGACCTATGGTAGACTCCGGTGCCCGTAAGGCAACGTGTTATGCTAGTGCCGTAGGTGCCATCACAATGCTCCGACCGGGAAGCCCGCAGACGGATCATGAGCGATATGAGTTCTTCTGTGACCAAAGAAAGCCGGTAATAGCAAAAAAAGGAATCGGTGGAGAAGGTGCCCACCACGATGTCAGAATCACCTCCCAAACCAAGCATCGGTTGGCAGACTGTCCAGTCACGCATTACTGTCTTCCACTCGGGCGACGCTTCGACGAGTAACCTCAGTGAATGGTGGAAAGAGGCGTTCGAGACTGCCCCGCTACTGAGGGACGAGACCAGACATTTGGAAGGCGTCAGGACGCTGGGGGGAGTGGTTGATGGCGCGATGTGGACGGCCAATGCCGCGTCTGAACGAACGGACTTTATCCTGCAACCCAACAACAATATGCCTCCACAGGCCAACACTGTTTGGGGTCAATCGACAGTTGCGGGGCCTCATAACGAGGTTGTCCGTAGCATGGTGGACCCCATCCACAAGTACATAGAGAAAGTGGAGCGCGTAAACCGGTTGGCATTCGGTGCGGTTCTCGTCGCGCCAGGTCCCAGCCTCGATGCCGTGGTTGCTACGCTGACAGGTGCTCTGCCTCAGTTGGGACTTGACCGTCTCCAAACGCCGGACTTCGTGTTTCGCATCAATCGGAGACTTCAGTCTCGACATTCTCCAGCCCTTACCATCAACAGGCTTTTTACGTGGTCCATCGCCCAAGGGCAGACTGTCACATTGGCGGCTGGCCCACAGCCGTCACAGAGCCATTCCATCCAATACGCCGCAAACGTTGATCTCGACATCAACACTGTGCCCGTAGCTCCTCGTGCGATCCCGGTCGACAAGTCCGTCGTCATCTTGGACGAACTAGTGACTTTGGGTCTGGAAATCGTTGAGAAAGGAGACGTGCTTTGACTTCCACAACTTCAGCAATTACTGACACCGCGCTCGTCGATGAATCGGCATCGTGCCACGGCTATTTCCTGATTGGCAGCACGGTCGTACCCACTAGGCTGACCTCACCCACATCCACCAGCTTGGACCACGAACTATCGTCGCGGCTCTGGGTCAAGGCTGGGGACGCGTTTCAGGGTATTCCGCTGTCTAACCCCGGGCCTACCCCTGCGGCTTCAACGGGTGCTCCGGCTCACCCAGGCGTTCACCTGCCATTAGATCAACCAGTAGCCAGCTCGACCGCCGACAGCATCGAGCAAGAACTGCTGTGTGAGAACGAACTCGCGAGAAGATTTGCATTTTTCGTTTACGAGGCCGAAAACGAGAGGTTCGAGGACGGTATGGGCTCTGAGTTCGCTACCCGTGTGCATGAGTCCATTGTGAACTATGGCCCAGTCGCCGTTACCGCATGGGAGCGCGTACTGTGGCGAATGGAGAACACCAACGAAACTGGTGAAGAGCTTCTGAGGCAATTTGGGCTGATCGAGCACCGCCCTTCGCGTGCGCGGCGCCTCCGAGTGTTGAAAGACAGCCTCAAATCGCCCGACAGCAGAATCCGAGATGCTGCAAGCCTTGGCTTGTCATTCTTAGACGACACGTCCGCCTTGATCGCCCTAGAGTCGGCCTACAGCGTTGAGACTGAAGGGTGGTTGAAAGAGAACTTGAAGCTGGTCATTGACCAATTGTTGGACGACGACAATGCCGAGATTCCTCAGAGTGGTACGACAGGCTCGTTGGTCTAGGCCCTCGTGGACGGATGGATCCACGGTGGACTGGCAGGGCGATGCCCTCACTGACCTTTCCACAATGAGAAACGCCCTTTCAGTGTACCAAGCCGACTCCGACGAGATGCTGCATCAAGTCATTGCTGGGTTCGCAGCCAACAGAGACAGACTCGCCAATGTTGATTATGCGGTGATCGAGGGCTATCTACTCGATGCGATGAACTTGCAGGTCGTGTCGAGTGATGGGGAAACACCCCATACCGGAGCCAATCGGCTCCATCACGACATTGTCAACTTAACTGCTGATAACGTTCTCGGTCTGGTCCGCTCCATTTCTGCCGACGATGTGCAGCGCGTTCCCGCCCGAACAGTCAAAACATTCATACAGCGAGCCTTAGCGGACGGACAGATCGACGCTACCCGTCTCAAGTTTTCTGTCAGGTGAAAGTAGAGCAAGTGCTTATTGCTCTCCGCTTCCAACGCTACTATCTCCACGTTGTCACCATCACTCGGCGCCGCAGTTTCGCAGGTCCCGCCCACACTCTCAACTGGTCATCGCAACCAACTCCCTTGACAGTGATCGAACGCCTGTTCCATCATATCCCCGTCAGGTGATAGTCCGTTTCGCTAGAACCCTCCGGTCGTTCACGGCCATCCGTTAGCAGCAAAATTGCAAAACCGCCCCTCCGACAACCGGGACCGCCGCCCACCACCACCCAAGAACCTAACCGGCGCGGTCTCAACGGCCACGGGAGACGCCACTATCCTGGGAGATGCGGCTCGTACGTCCTCGGTCCCCCGCAGTGATCCGAAACAGGGGTAAACCATTGCGTACCACCCCGGCCGTGGGGCTAACAAGCGATCATCAGGCTCTGGCAGAACCCACCGAAACTCACCCGACGCAAATCCTGACGCCAGCAGGCAACCGACATCATCGACTCCAGCAGGAGAAACCGACGTGAATCGAACCTGAACCGGTCATTCGACAACCCAATCCTGACGCTTTTCCGCCGTGTCCGGGGGTAAAATCGTGGCGTTCGCTCCGCGTTCGCCCGAACCTTGTCCCATGACGACGCAGCCTCGCTCCATCATCCACGCCGACTTGGACGCCTTCTACGCCGCCGTGGAGCAGCTGGACAACCCCGAGCTTCGCGGCCTGCCCGTGCTGGTGGGCGGTCGACCCGAGGGTCGCGGCGTCGTGGCCACGGCGTCCTACGAGGCGCGGCGGTTTGGCGTCCACTCGGCCATGCCCATGGCCACGGCCGTGCGCCAGTGCCCCGACGGCATCATCGTGCGGCCGCGCTTCGACCGCTACCGCGAGATGTCAGGGCAGATCATGGACATCTTCCGCGACGTCACCAATGTGATCCAGCCCGTGTCCCTGGACGAGGCCTACCTTGACGTCACCGAGGCCGCCGCCGACCGCTCGCCCATCGCCATTGCCATCGACGTCAAGGAGCGCGTCGCCGCCGAGACCGGCCTCACCGTCTCCGTGGGCTTGGGCTCCGGCAAAACCGTCGCCAAGATCGCTTCGGACCTGCAGAAGCCCGACGGCCTGGTGGTGGTCCCGGTCGGCGGCGAGGCCGAGTTCCTGGCGCCCCTGGCCGTGGGCAAGCTGGTGGGTGTGGGTCCCAAGTCGGCGGCGCGGCTCCACGACGAGGGCGTCGAAACCATTGGTCAGCTGGCCGAGATGCCCGACGCCTGGTTCGCCCGCCACTTCGGCCGGCGCGGCGACAGCATCCAGGACCGCGCCCGGGGCATCGACCACGACCCGGTGCAGACCTCCCGCGAGGCCAAGTCCATCAGCGCAGAGACCACCTTCGCCGACGACCTGCCCGGCAATACCGATGACGAACGTGCCAATCTGCGGTCGATCATCGAGCGTCTGTCCGGCCGCGTCGCCGGCTCGTTGACCCGCAAGGGAATCGTGGGCCGGACCGTCACCGTCAAGATGCGCCTCTCCGACTTCACCACCTTCACCCGCCAGACCACGCTGCCTACGCCGACCGACGATGAAGTGACCGTCGTGTCCACGGCCTGGATGCTGCTGGAGCGGGAGTTGGCCCCCGACCGTGCCTTCCGACTCCTCGGCGTCGGTGTTTCCGGATTCACGCAAAAGGACGGCCCCGACGACGATGCGCCGGAGCCCGTGGTCGCCCAGCAGCGGCTGATCCTCTAGCTACCTCTGCCCGTTCTGTCATTGCGAGCGCAGCGCGGCAATCCCGTCGGGGTGACAGTCAGCCACGCAACAACGAGATCGCCGCGTCGCCCCGCTCCTCGCGATGACAAGCCGGAAACTCCCCGGTCGCTACCCCCGGAACACCTCGGTCACCGGCTGGTGCCCGGCGTTCTCCTCGTAGGGTTCCTCCCGGTAGAGCGCCATCTGCTTCATGATGGGGATGTCCTGGATGGAGAACAGGATCGCCTCGCTGTCCGCGTCGTTAGCGTGCTCGTGCCACACCCACGGCGGCACCACGAAGAAGTCGCCCTCGGTCCAGTCGAACCGCGTGCCGTCGATGACGCTGTGGCCCTGGCCCTTGTACACCTGGTACACGGCGCAGCTGGTCTGCCGGTGCGCCCGGGTGGCGATACCCGGCCGGATCATCTGCGCCCAGCAGGTCATGGTCTTGAGCACGGGGCCGCCGGTCATGGGGTCGCTGAACTCCATGGCCACATCGTCGAAGGGGCTGGCGTCGACCCGGGCCAGTTGCTGCAGCGCCTCGTGGGTCTTGTCCCACTTGTAGTGCCACAGCGCCGAGTAGGGAGTGCCCGGCTCCTCCCACGCCGGCCGCAGCGCACCGGAGGCGAACTTGCGCTCCGACTCGGCCACGCCGACGATGGGCTGCTGGTCCTCGGGGTAGGCCTCGTAGAAGTTGGCCCGCAGGTAGCGCACCAGGGGCACGTCCAGCCCGTCCAGCCAGACCATCGGCTCGTCGCCCTCGTTGTTGTGGTCGTGCCACGTCCAGGATGGCGTCAGCACCAGGTCGCCCGGCTCCATGTAGCACTTGTCGCCCTCCACGGTGGTGTAGGCGCCAGTCCCCTTGAGCACCCAGCGGATCGCCGTAGGAGTGTGGCGATGGGCCGGCGCGTTCTCCCCGGGCAGCAGCAGTTGGAGCGCCGCCGTGATGGTGTGGGTGGTGCCGCGATCCAGGCCGGGCGTCGCCAGGCGCAGGGTGCGCCGCTCCACGTCGCGGTCGGGCGTCACCAGTTCGCCGCTCTTCATCACCAGCGGCTCCACCTCGGCCCAGCGCCAGAGGTAGGGCTCCATTTCCGGCAGCGGCTGGCCCTCGCCCTGCAGCCAGCCCGGCTTGACCTGGATCCGGCCGGCGGTCTCGTAATACTGTTGCTCTTCCTGCGTATTCAACCGTTCTGTTGTCGCCATGCTGCCAACTCCTGATTTCGGTTCCGAGTGACTGTTGGCGCGATTGTAAACGTGATGCGACCGCATGTCATTCTGTGGACCCAACGATTCGACGGCCGGCCAGGATGTTACAATCGCCCGGCAACCTGCACGCAACCCATCAAGCGAGGAAGATCATGGCCAGACTGCCCGTAGTAACCCGAGACATGGTGCCCGCGGAATTCCACGACGCCTTCGACGAGCTCACCAGACCCACCGGCGGCACCATCACCGGCGGCCCCTATTCCATCGCGATCAACAGCCCCGAGATGGCGCGGCGACGCAGCAGCCTCACCGGCTACCTGCGCTTCGAGAGCACCTTCTCCAAGCGCATCCAGGAGCTGGCGATCCTGGTCACCGCGCGCAACTTCGACTGCCCCTACATCTGGAACGCCCACGCTCCCGCCGCCCGGCGGGAAGGGGTCAGCGACGCCATAGTGGATGCGATCCGCGACCGCCAGCCCCTGCCCAGGATGGCCGCGGACGAACAGGCCATCGTCAACTTCTGCAACGAATTCTACGCCAACCACCGCGTCTCCGCTTCCACCTTCCAGATCGCCCTGGAGCAGTTCGGCGCGCAGCACCTGGTGGAGATCACCGCGCTGATGGGCAACTACGCCCAGACTGCGTTCTTCCTCAACGCCTTCGAGGTGGAACTCCCTGCGGACCGCACCGAGCCCGTGCTGCCGGTCTCCTGAAACACCGGTCATTGCGAGCGAAACGCGGCAATCTCGTCGGGAGTGGCGAGGCCGCCTGACCTGCCGACCTCTCCATGCGCGTTCTCGTCATCGGCGCCAGCGGGTTCATCGGCCGCTACGTGTCCCGCCGTCTCGTGGCGTCGGGACACGCCGTTTTCAGCACCTATAACTCGCGCCCGCCGGCCGACGACGGCGCGTCCTGGCATCGGGTCGAAATAACCGACCCCGCGGCTATGGACGCGCTCTTCTCCCTGGCGCAGCCCGAGGTAGTGGTGCATCTCGCCGCCATGGCTGATGTGGGCACGGCGGAGCGCAATCCCCACGTCGCCACGCACGTGAACGCGACGGCGACGGAGACCATCGCCCGCCTGTGCGAGCGGTATGCGGCCCGGCTGGTGTTCATTTCCACCGAGTACGTTTTCGACGGCCAGCGTGGCCCGTACACTGAGGCAGACACACCGGCGCCCACCACCCAGTACGGGCGGACCAAGTTCGCGGCCGAGCGGTCGGTCGCGGATCTCGTTTCGAATTGGAGCATCCTGCGCACCAGCATCGTTTACGGCTGGCCCGCGCCGGGACGCCGCAACTTCGTGCCGATGTTGGTTGAGCGCCTCCGCAATGGCGAACCGTACCGCGGGTCAACCAACGTGTTCCGTTCGCCGGTGTACGTCGAGCATCTCGTCGACGGTATCGAGCGACTGGTCGAAACAGAGGACACCGGCGTCCATCACATTGCCGGATCTGACTGGGTGACCATGTACGAATTCGCGGTCGCCGTCGCCGCGAAGTTCGGGTTGGACACGAGCCTGGTGATCCCGGGAACGGACCCGATGGATGACCGGCTGGGCCTGGATTGCGCGCGCACGATGTCCGCATTGGGCCTGCCGCATCCCGGGCTGGACGATGGTCTTGCCGTCATGCGAGCCGCCATGCCGTCCCAGTAACACTTCTTGGTTGCCGCTCATACTCGCGGACGCCTGGCCGTCGCCAGGAGGATGGCCGCAATAACGGCCACCGCCGCCAGCGCCAGGAAGGCCCCCTGGTAACCGCCCGTCCGGTCGTACACCACGGCCGACGCCAGCGGCCCTACGGCGAAACCCACCACCTGCGCCGCCCGGCTCACGCCGAAGGTGCTCCCCAGTGTCCTGCGTCCGTAATAGTCGGCCCACAATATCGGGGCCAGCGTGTTGATGCCCGTGCCGACGATGCCCTGCATCACCGCGAACAGATAGGTCTCCGGCAGGTTGTCGGCTGTCATCAGCACCCACATGCTCGCGGCTGCCAGCAGGTAGGACAGGACCAGCAGGAGCTTGGGCGCAGCCCGCTCTGCCAGCAATCCGAAAGCCAGCGCCGAAACCGCCCCCGAGATCGCCATCACGCTGACCGCCGCCACCGCCGCACCGGCGCTGAGCCCCTGCTGGGTCAGGTGTGGCACCAGGTGCAGCCCGATCCCGGAGGTCGCGGTTGACACCAAAAACAACGAGAACAGGATCAACCAGAACGATGAAGTCCGGACGATGGCTCCCAGCCCGACGACCGGCTCGTCGGTGGTCAATTCGGACCGTTCGGGCGAATCAGGAGCGCCTTCGCCATCTACTCTCAGGCCCATGTCTTCGGGCTGCCGGCGCACCAGCAACAGCGCCGGAATCGCGCCCACCACCAGCATCGAGCCGGCCAGCATCACCCACGCGGCGCGCCAGTCCCACAACGAGATCACCAGTTGCACCAGCGGCGCCATCACGATGACCCCGCCCGCGTTCCCCAACATCACCAACCCGGTAGCACGCCCCCGGTACCGCGCGAACCACTTGCCCGCCGTCACCGACGCGCTCACCTGGATCAGCCCCTGGTCGGCAATGCGCACGGCGGTGAAGGCCACGTAGAATGCCGCCAGCGCCTGTGCGTTGGCCAGATACAGGCATCCCGCCACCACGATCAGCCCACCGGCCACCAGCGTCGCCCGCGCGCCGAAACGGTCAACGGCGCGTCCGGTAAACGGCGCCAGACCCGCTCCCAGCACGGCGCCAAGGCTGGTCGCGCCGGCCACCTCCGTGCGGTTCCAGCCGAACTCTTGGCTCATGGGCACCACGAACACCGTGAGGATGCTGATGGCCGTGGCCGCGTTGGCAAAGGACATGCCCGACGCGGCGGCGACCACCCACCAACCGTAGTAGATCCTGTTCGGTATGATGTTCATCCTGTCGATTAACAACCATGCCTTTGGGCATTGTCGAGCACTTCGTATCGAGTTTTGGTCGATCCGCCGGAGGCACTCCAAACCCCTATGATATGATTTGCCCGAATGCGAACCGGCGACGCGCGCCGGCTCCCTGTCATCTCAATCCCATGCACACCCGATAAACGGAGGCTGATTATGCCCTTTGGAGGCAATGACTGGCACTCGCTGCGGCAGGAAGAAACCCTGGAGCCCGAGATCCCCATCTGCGACCCACACCATCACTTCTGGGACTACCGCACCGAGCGGATACCCTACCATCGCTACCTGCTCCACGAACTCGCTGATGACGTGAACAGCGGGCACAACGTGACCTCCACCGTCTTCGTGGAGGCCCGCTCCATGTACCGCACCACCGGCCCCGAGGAAATGCGTCCCGTGGGCGAGGTGGAGTTCGTGCAGGGCCTGGCCGCCGCGTCCGCCAGCGGTTTGTACGGCCCCTGCCGTGCCGCCGCGTCCATCGTGGGCCACGCCAATCTGAATCTGGGCGACGGCGTCAAGCCGGTGCTGGAGGCCCTCCAGGCGGCCAGCCCCAACCGCTTCCGCGGCATCCGCCACTCCGTCACCTGGGACCCGCACCCCGAGGTGGAGAACACCGCGGCCCATCGCGCCGCCAACCAGATGTCCAGCGACAACTTCCGCGCCGGCGCACGCGTCCTCGCCAGCATGGGCCTGACCCTGGAAGGCTGGATGTACTTCCCGCAGATGTTCGAGCTGGCCGATTTTGCCAAGGCCGTGCCCGACCTCACCATCATCCTGAACCACATCGGTGGCCTGCTGCGGGTCGGCCCCTACTCCAACAGCGACGAGACTCTGGCGACGTGGCGGCAGGGCATCGCGGCCGCCGCCGAGTGCCCCAACGTGGTCATCAAGCTGGGCGGCATCGGAATGCCCCGCACCGGCTTCGACTGGCACGAGCGGGACATCCCCGCCGGCTCTGAAGAGCTGGCCAACGACATGGCGCCGCTGGTCAACTACTGCATCGAGCAGTTCGGCCCCGACCGCTGCATGTTCGAGAGCAACTTCCCGGTGGACAAGGTGTCCTACTCGTACAACGTCATGTACAACGCCTTCAAGCGCCTCTCGAAGGACTACTCCCCCACCGAGCGCGCGGCCATGTTCCACGACACCGCGGTGCGGGTGTACAGCGTGGACGAAAGCTGACGCGGGCAGCCGTGATGACCGTGACGGAGCGGAAAGGTCCTGGCGCGCACGCAGGTTCTTTCCGCTCCTTCTCCTCTGGCGAGAGACAGTTAGGGCGATGGGCCACTTGACATATCGTCTATGGCCGACTCCGGGCAATGCTGTTATAAGCGATGTAATTCGATTTCGGTAAAGCCCTACAGTTTACGTGGAGACGGATCTAACCTAACCTCCGCGTATCAATCTTTGGATTGCGCGAGGAGGTTCCATTGCGTTGGCGATTATTGATGCTGGCGGTTTTCGCGGCCGTTCTGATTGCTCTGTCCCTCGTGGTTGGCCTCCCTCGTCCAGCGTCCGCCCAAATCGGCACGCCGGCCACCGGCAACATCCGGGTGGTGGACGGGCCGAACCCCGGCGAAGTAGTCATCTCGTGGGACGTCGTGGCGGAAGCGACCCATTACCGCGTCGGCTACGTCAACCTGGATGTGGATCGCCTCCAAGCCCTGGCCCGGGGCGCCGAGTGGATTGAGGCCTTTGTCTATGTAGACGTGGCGGCGGCAAACCTCCCGGTCTCCGGGGGGCGGACGCAATACGTCATCCGGCGTCTGGCCCAGGGCGACCGGCACGCCTTTACCGTGCTGACCAGCGACGACTACATTGATACCGGCGGCGGGGGGAGAGTGAGGAGCACATTCTCCTGGCCTCCCCAAGGGTCGCGCTGGGCCCGTCACGTAATAGCTGATCGCGGCGGCGCCTGTCCCGGAGCGGTCGCTGCGTCGGCTTCCGCAGTCTCAGGCAGAGCCTCTTCCGGTGTCGGGCCCGCGGTCTCTCCCGCAGCCTCGGATGGCTCCATTGGCCAGGGTGATCCTGGTCCGCCCCCGGACGTGCCCTTCGAGAGACGGCATATTACGCTGGGCGCTCCCGCGATAGGCGCGCCGTACGAGGAGACCAGCAACGGCCGTTTCGCAGGACAGATGGACGATGCTCGAGTAGCGGCGCAGGCCATAACACCGGCCACCGGCAACATCCGGGTGGTGGACGGGCCGAACCCCGGCGAAGTAGTCATCTCGTGGGACGTCGTGGCGGAAGCGACCCATTACCGCGTCGGCTACGTCAACCTGGATGTGGATCGCCTCCAAGCCCTGGCCCGGGGCGCCGAGTGGATTGAGGCCTTTGTCTATGTAGACGTGGCGGCGGCAAACCTCCCGGTCTCCGGGGGGCGGACGCAATACGTCATCCGGCGTCTGGCCCAGGGCGACCGGCACGCCTTTACCGTGCTGACCAGCGACGACTACATTGATACCGGCGGCGGGGGGAGAGTGAGGAGCACATTCTCCTGGCCTCCCCAAGGGTCGCGCTGGGCCCGTCAGGTAGTAGCTGATCGCGGTGGCGCTTGCCCTACCACAGGGGTTCCGATAGTCACCCCACCCGCTGTGGTGACCAGCCTGGACGGTCTCGAACACGGCGCCTGGCTGGAGCAGAACCGGCCGCAGGCGGCGGCGGATATCAGAGCGCTGCCCTGGGTCCGGGACGGCATTAACGGCTCGGAGCGTCAGGCGGCCGAGGCTTTGATCGCCACCGCGATATGGTACTCTGGCGCCTTCAGTTCCCTCATGCAGATGTCCTGGCTCGGGGACGGCGTTACCGACGCTGAAGCGATAGCTACGACATATATCAGGTGGACGGCATTCTTCGACTCCGAATCGCCTGGTTCTGATCTGGCCGGGCAGATGCTGCGAAAGTCCTGGGTGCGGGATGCGGTCAGCGCTGACGAAGCGACGGTCATAAGAAACCTTTATTGGATGGTCTGGTACGATACCGAGTCTCCCCCGCCGCCGCAGTTAATCGCTGCGGTCAACGTTACTGTCAGCCGTATCCTCGCCATGCCCTTCCTGGCCAGCGTGGAAAGCACGGATGCCCTGGCGGTTCGTTCCCTGGAGAGAATTGAAGAGATAAGCAAGACCGATTTTCTGCAGGTCATGTCCCGCCCTACCCTCAACGACGGGATCACCGACGAAGAGGCTGAAATTGTGCTTCTGCTCGGCGCCACGTATCAATATGCCGATCTCGCTCTGATTGACACCCTGCTTGACCCTACTCGCATCACCGTTGAAAGGCGCGCCATTCGCCTGCCGCGATCCGGAGAAGTGGATTTGGCGATCATCCGCACCGCCCCGGGGCCGTCCCGTAGTATGGACCTCTTGGAGCACAGCGTTCGGGGCATTGAAGAGTTTATGGGAGCATCGTTCCCGACCAACTATATAGCCGCGCTTTTTGCGGAGGAGGCAGTGTTAGAAGGCGCCGCCGGAGTCAACTTCGGCACCCACGTCGCGATGCTCCCTGAATATGACGTTGACGACGGCAGCCACGACGCAAACATCCTTCCCAGCCTGACGACCCATGAGGTCGCCCACTACTACTGGAGAGGAAACGAAACCTGGATTGACGAGGGCGGGGCGACTTTCATGGAATTTCCTGTTGAAAATGTGCGTACCGGCCGCGGCCTGATTGCCGACCATTATCCGTGCGCGTATGTGTCCAGTATAGCCGATCTGGTAGCCTTGGACCCTGAGCAACTCTCTCCGGCAGACATCTGCAATTACTCGTTGGGGGAGCGTGTATTCCTTGACCTGTACCGCAACCTGGGAGACGCGGCCTACCGTCGGGGGTTCAGCAGCCTGTATCAGAGGTCGCAGGTCCTGGATGAGTATCTCTGGCCTACGTATTTGGACATCAGCCACGTCCGGGAGGCCTTCCAGCCCCTCGCACCCGCCGCAACTGCTGTCATCGCCCGCTGGTACGACGGGACCGAACCTTACGACCTGAGCCACCTGGACACCGGCCCGGTAGATCCTAGCCTGCCCGGCATCAACGGGCGGATTACGGAACAGTTGCTGATGTTTGATTCAAATTGGCCGGATGGACCCGGAATCGACCGCTTCTCCGCGGCCGGCGTGGACGAGTTGTTGCTCATACAGCTGACCTGGACTTTCCCCCGCACATCTGCACCAAAGGCGCAGATCTTAGAGTACGTGGAATATTATGAGGACGGCTTTGCTTTCCGGAAACAAGTTTGGGACCATACTTTCGATCCCGCCTCGATCGGAGCCCGGACAGGAAGGGGTATAGGGTTCCCCCCGGACGAAAAATGGGCCACGGGTCGTTACTGGGTGTACGTGTACGACGGCGACCGCAAGGTGGCGGAGGTTACATACGAGGTGCTGCCGTAGCTCGGCGGTACCTTGGGATACGGTCGTTGGCCACGTGTTCCTACCAACCATACCGCAAACGCCGCCATGTTCCACGACCCGACGGTGCGCGTGTACCGCGTGGATGAAATCTGACAAATAACCGTCAAATAGCGCACGTTCTCAGGGCTGGGGCGACCACGAAGGTTGCCCCAGCCTATGTTATTATCGCCGGGCTACATTTTGAAAATAGCTTGAATGGAGATCATTGACTGGCTTTCGGAGGATAGAGATCATGACTCGCACCGGTTCATTATTCCGCAAACGCTGGCCCGTCCTGGCGGCGGTGGCGGTAGTGTCGGCCGTGGTGCTGGCCGCCGGGTCGATGTTCGCCGCTAACTCCGGCGAGCAGCCGGTCCAGGAGGCTGCTGCTGCGCAGGCGCAGCCCGATCTGACCGACCCGGGTCTGTATGCCAACCCGCCGACCCCCGGAGCAGCCATCGCCGAGCCGCAGGAACCCAAGCCGTTCATCGCGCCGGGAGCGGCGCTGCCCGAACCGCCGCAAGACGGACAGGATCCCGGCGTCAACCAGGTTGTGCCGGAAGGCTCCGGCGCGCTGTCTCGGTGGCTGGCTGACCGCCCTGACGAGATGGGCCCGTTTTCCGTAAAGGACGCCATGGCAGCGGACTCGTTGGACGTGGAATGGATGCTGTACCAGGCGGTGGAAAAAGACGTGATGACCGAGGTCGAGGCCAATGTGTTCCGCTCTTGGTTCAACGAGCGACCCACCGTCGAAGAGGCGCCGGAGTTGTTGAACCACCTGCCCGCACAGATAAACCCGCCAAATGAGGGAACCGGCGGGGCGATCAAATCGCACTAACGTGCCGTCAGTCGAACGGAATCGGAGCAATTACGTTGAAATCGGTGATGAGGTTCCCCAAAGTATTTCCCATTTTATTGGTCGTCGCCACTTTCGCTGCCGCTGCAAGTAGCGTTATACCGGCAGAAGCGCAGAGCACCGCTGCGCCGCCCACGAATGTTCGAGTAGTCAACGGATTCAACCCGGGTGAGTTGATAGTCACCTGGAGTTCGGCTCACGGGGCCACGCATTATCGTGTTGGGTGCGTGAACATGGATCGGGACTACCCCAAAGCCAAGGCCAGTGTCACCGGAAACTGGCGACAGGCGTTCGTATACGTTGATGTTGACGCGCCGAACGTGAGCCCGGACCGCCCCACCTACACACTGTATGGGCTACAGGAGGGGGCCTACCACGCGTGTACGGTTCTGAGCAACAGTTCTCGTTACGGACAGCCGACCTGGCCCGCGACCTACTGGCAGTACATCACGGTGACCGACCACGGCGGCTCGTGTCCTGTCGCCGTTTCGACGCCTCCGGTAAACACGACGCGGCCACTTTCCATCGCGGAGATTACGCAGCTTGTCAAGCCAGCGATAGCCGATATCACAGTGTATTTTCCAGAAGGCGGAGCCGCCGGCGGCACCGGTTTCATAGTGCGGTCGGACGGGTTGATGGTAACCAATCGGCACGTGGTGGACGACATCGAGACGGTGACCGCGAAGATCGAGGTCCAAGATGGGGAAGCGGTGGAGTTCACCGGCCAGGTTCTGGGCAAGGGCATATTGACGGACCTGGCCGTGGTGAAGTTGAACTCCAACCGGGCTTTCAGCACCCTGGCATTGGGAGATTCCAGCACCGTAGCCTACGGCGACCCGGTATCGGCATGGGGGTTTCCCATAAGCCACGAATTGGGGACCGACCCCACACTAACTACTGGCATCGTATCGTCGCCCCACCGAATTTTCGCGGACACCGATTGGATTCAAATTGATGCCGACGTCAATCCAGGTAATAGCGGCGGACCGCTCCTCGACCGTTTCGGCAACGTCATCGGCGTCAATACCGCCGGATATGAACAGCTTGGTGACAGGATCATTTCAGGAATTAACCTCGCCATCACCAGCAACGAGGTGAGCGAACGTCTCAGTTCGTATGAAGCCGGTGGTCCGTCTCAAGCAACCTACCGTAACCTGCGTTGGGGCTACGGATACAGTATAGATATTCCTCGAGGATGGTTTATTTCGGGGGAGAGCGGGCAGGGCCTGACCAGGCAGTTTTCGTTATTCGAAGCCTATGGCGGTGAGCGCAGTTCGGTTATCAGGACTTTCAGGATCTCTCCACCGTTCGTTGACCCCAACGTAGAGCTCGGTTACTTGACCGGTTTCTTCGTGAACTTTTATTTGCCGTTGGTGGCGGAGGGGAACGAGTGGGATTACCTTGAGTTGGTCTCCGCCCGACCAGTGGTCATGGGCAGCCACAATTTTTTTCGCGTGGAGTACCGGTCGCGTGAAGCAGAGGGAGAGTGCACGCGTTCCCACGTCGCTCTGACCAGCATCTCTTCTTCGTTTCCCAGCAAGCCTTTCGGCTTTGTGACCGATTTCGCGGTTTGCGAGGAAGTGCTGGCAGCCTACGGGGCCGAACGAGAAGCGATTCTGGCATCATTCCGCCCGTGATCCTGGCCACACACCATCGCTCGTAGCATCTACGAGGGTCGTCCCGGCGACCCTTTTCAGTTGTAATCCTCTCCTGATGTTACAATCGGCCCCGGGAACTCCGTTCCCAGCTCCAGGGCACCCGGACACCATGCGCTTCCAAACCCCCACCGGACAGGCGGCGCTCATCAGGAGGTTGGGTTTGGTAATGGACCCCCAGCGCTTTCCGCCGGAGTTCTTCCAGCGGGAGGACGAATCCAACGACGCCGAGTTCTACACCATGCCCCGCCTCGTCGTGCACATCGACGACGGCGCCATCGTGGCCGTGGGCCGGCTCTTCCAGCAGCTCATACCCGAGAACGCCGAGGTTCTGGACCTCATGAGCAGCTGGCGCACCCACTGGCCCGAGGAACACCCTCGCAGCCGCATCGTGGGCCTGGGCATGAACGCCGCCGAAATGGCCGACAACCCGCAACTGAGCGAGTACCTGCTCAAGGACATCAACGTCGACCCGTCCCTACCTTTTGAGGATCAATCCTTCGACGCCGTGGTCATCACGGTGTCCGTCCAATACCTCACGCAGCCGGTGATCGTTTTCTCCGAGGTCTCCCGGATACTGCGGCCGGGTGGAGTTTTCATCGTCACCTTCTCCAACCGCTGCTTCCCCACCAAGGCCGTGCGGGTCTGGCGCTCCACCAACGACGAGGACCACATCGAGTTGGTGGCGTCGTACATGCAGCACGCCGGCGGTTTCAACGGCGTGCGCGGCGGCATCGCCAATCCCGACATGGCCCCGCCCGGCGACCCACTTTTCGCCGTGTTCGCCTACAAAGAGGCCGGCGCGGCGGAGTGATACACCGCGGAATATATTTCACGAAGGAACCGCAATGACCACTGCCAAGCCAAAACTGCTTACCGCGGGCGACCTGCTCCGCCTGTACAGCCAGGGCGTCAAGGGCGAGTTGATCCGGGGGGTGCTGCACGAATCGATGCCAGCGGGAGTGAAGCACGGCAAGATAGCAATCCGGCTTGGCGGCAGGATGGTTGCCCATGTTGAGCAAGGACATTTAGGCCATGTATTCGGTTCCGATGCCGGCGTACTGTTGGAGAGAAACCCCGACACGGTTCGGGAGCCGGACCTCGCCTACGTTTCCGCGGAGCGGCTGCCACTTGACGCCGACATTGACGGTTACTGCCCGGTGGCGCCCGACCTTGTAGTGGAGATCAAATCACCCAGTGATTCGGAGCAGGAGGTGGACGACAAGGCCACCATGTGGCTGAGCCACGGCGTGCGGATGGCGCTGGTGATAAACCCGGAAACCGGAACGATACGGGTGCGGCAGCCGAACCTGCCGGCGGTCCCGCTCACCATGGACGACACGCTGGACGTTGGTGAGGTATTGCCGGGGTTCAGTTGCTCGGTGCGGGAGATATTGGGGAACTAGGGCGTCGGTCGGTACCGGTTCACAATTGGCAACCGACGGTCTTTCCCGAAGGCCCGCGGTGTGATTTTCACGCCCGGCGGCGCCTGCCTCCGCTTGTACTCGTTGCGGTCAACGGCGGAAATGACCTGCTGCACCCATTCGGGACGATGTCCCATGGCGACCATGTCGGCGTATCCGTAATCGTCCTCGACGTACGCCTTGATGATCGGGTCCAGCAGGTCGTAGGGCGGCAGCGTGTCCTGGTCGGTCTGGTCGGGCCGCAACTCTGCGCTGGGCGGCTTGTCCAGCACCGCCTGCGGGATTAATGGACGCCCGTTTCCGGTTCGAGCGTTGCGCCACCGGCACAGCTCGTACACCAGAGTCTTGGGCACATCCTTCAACACCGCGAAACCACCGGCCATATCGCCGTAAAGCGTCGCGTAACCCATAGCCATCTCGCTCTTGTTGCCTGTGGTCAGCACGAGCCAGCCAAACTTGTTGGAGATGGTCATCAGGACGTTGCCGCGAATGCGGGCCTGCACGTTTTCCTCGGCGACGTTGGCCTCGGTCCCAGCAAAGTGTGCCGCCAGCATCTCGGTGAAGGCGTGATGTGCGGGCTCGATGGGGATGCGCCAGAGGCTGATGCCCAGGTTGTCCGCCAGTTCCTGCGAATCGGCGACGCTGCCTTCCGATGAGTAGCGCGACGGCATGGTGACGCCAACCACGTTCTCGGAGCCCAGGGCGTCCGCCGCTACCGTGGCGGTTAACGCGGAGTCTATCCCGCCGGATAACCCGACCAGCGCTCGGCCAAAGCCCGACTTGCGCACGTAGTCGCGGGTGCCCACCACCAACGCCTGGTACACCTCCTCCGTCTCCTCCAGCGACCGGCACAATAACGTCTGCGCCGACTGACGGTCCGATAACCGGTGCTCCGATACCTTGTTGACGCGGGGCTGGCCCACCTCGCTCAGGATCTCCGGATTTTCCTTGCGCGCCCGGGGATCTCTCAGCCGCTGGCGGAACACCGATTCCACGTTCAGATCGGCCACGATCAGGCTGTCCTCGAATGCGGGTCCGCGGGCAATCACGGCGCCATCCGGTGAGCAGATTACGCTGGCCCCGTCGAATACCAGCTCGTCCTGCCCACCCACGGCGTTGAGGTATGCGACAAACACGCCGTGATCGGCGGCCCGCGTGGCGATCATCCGCTCCCGCTGGCCGGCCTTGCCGGCGTGGAACGGGGACGCGTTGATGTTGACGATCACCTCGGCGCCAGCCTCCCGCTGCACCGCGATGGGCCCTATGGAGTACCAGATGTCCTCGCAGATGCCGACGCCCACCGGCGTCCCGTTGATGATGTAGACCGGGCATTCCTCGCCACGCCGGAAATACCGGTCCTCGTCGAACACCCCGTAGTTGGGCAGGTACATCTTGTGGTACCAGTCCAGGACTCGGCCATCGTTGATGATCGCAGCGGCGTTGGCCACGTCGTTCTGGCCGGTCAGAATGTCAGGACAGCCCACAAACGCGGCAATGCCCCTGGTTGCTGCAGCCACGCGCTCCACCGCGACCGCGCATTCGGATAAGAACGACGGTTTGAACAGCAGGTCTTCAGGCGGATATCCCGTAACGGCAAGTTCGGGAAAGGCGACCACATCCGCGTGTCGCGCCCGCGCTTCCTCGATCAACTCTATGATCCGGGAGGTGTTGCCGGGAATGTCACCGACGGTGGGGTTGAACTGGGCCAGGGCCAGTCGGAGGGTGCGTTGCATCGACGTATTATAACGTAGCCTCGACATGAGGCCGGTTGGCTTCCTGCTATAATCCCACGGAATTTCGGTCGGGGTTCAGGGACGCCGGCCAACGGGCCGACGTGATCTAGTGAACCTGGTTTCCGTTCTCTGCTGCCGTTCAGAGCTCAAGGCTGGCTGCATGGGCGGTACTCTTTCCCGCTGATGCGCGCCCTCCAGACCCGCGCCGCGCGGACCACTCCCTTCTACTACGGATGGGTCATCGTCGGCCTTTCGGGAGTCGCCTCCTATTCATCGCGCCCGCTGATGTCTGTCGCCGTCCTGACGGTGTTTTTTATCCCCATGTCCGAGCAGTTCGGCTGGACCCGGGCCCAATTCGCCGGAGCGGTCAGCCTCGGCGGTGTGGTGGGGGCGGTTGCCGCTCCCCTGGTCGGGCCGGTGTTGGACCGTTACGGCGCCGGCATGGTGGTTGGGATTTCATCCGGCATCGCCGGAGTGTGCGCCGTCATACTCGGCGCGGTGACCCAGATCTGGCAGTTCTATCTGGTCTACGTGCCGGGCCGGATGGTCTTTTCCAGCCCCCTGGAATTGGGTACGTCGGTGGCGGTGAGCAACTGGTTCATCCGTCGAAGGCCATTCGCCCTGGCCCTGAACCATGTGTCCCAAGGATCGGGCCTGGCGATAATGCCGCTGGTGGCCCAGGCGATCACCGGCGCCTGGGGATGGGAAACGGCATGGTACGCGCTGGGGGTTTGGACAGTAGCCATAGGGGTGGTACCCGCGATTTTGCTGATGGCACGCCGTCCGGAGGACCTGGGAATCGAACCGGACGGTGGAAACGTCCAGCCCCGCGCCGACTCGCACGGGTCGTCGAGGCGCCGGCCTCAGAGCGCTGAAGAAGAGATCAACTTCACCCTCCGCCAGACGATGAGGACCCGGGCTTTCTGGCTCATGGTGCTGTTTTCTTTTGCCAGCTTCATCGTGCAGGCCGGCGTTTCGCTGCACCAGGTGCCGCACTTCATCGATCAGGGAGTGCCGGCATCCACAGCCGTGTGGGCCGCCAGCACTTTCGCCATATCCCAGGTCCCGGCAAGCATCTTCTGGTCGGCGATATCGCAGCGAACGGCGGCACGGTTCGTAATGCTCGCTTCAGGTTTGGTGGTCGCGTGCGGAGCCATCACCACCGCGTTCGCCAGCGAGATCGCCGGGGGCATACTGGGAGCGTTCATCCTGGGGTTCGGCGTTGGCGGACTGCACATCATCGGCCGCCTGGTGTGGGCCGACTACTTCGGGCGTCTGCACCTGGGGGCAATCCGCGCCTGGGGATTGGCGGCGCAGGTGGGCGGGCAGGCGCTGGGTCCCATAGCCGCCGGATTGGCAGTGGACCGAGTGGGCAGTTACCAGGGTGCGTTCCTCGCTTTTGGCATCAACCTGGCGGTGGTCTCCGTGCTGATGATGACCGCGACCCGCCCGGGACGCGAGGCGGCCGACGGAGGCCAGCAAATCACCGCCGCCAGATAGCCGTTGCTGGCCATCAGCTCGGCACGCGTCTTACTCCCAGGAGCGCAGGCGGATCTCCTCGCTGGTATCCATGTCGGCCTGGGCTTCATCCGGTTGGTCGTTGAACAGGTAGGACAGGGATCGCCGCGAGTAGTAGTTGTCGTCGTCCGGGTCCAGCCGGATGGCCTCGGTCAGGTCGTCGATGGACTGCTGGTACTCTCCGACTTCGTACCAGGACACTCCGCGGTTGAACCAAGCGTCGGCACAATTGGCGTCCATGTCTATCGCCGATGTGTAATCCGCGATGGCTCGCTCGTACACGCCGTTTCGGCTGTACCGGTTGCCCCGGTCCACGTACTCTTCGGCTGTTTCCGGTTCCGGAGGCGGGGTGGGTCTGTTCAGATTGGTCACGTATTGCCCTACATGACCGAGCGGACCAGACCGCCGTCCACCAGCATGGTAGTGCCAGTGATGTAGCTGGAGCGGGAGGAGGCGAGGAACGCTACCAAGTAAGCCAACTCCCTGGGCTCGCCGATGCGTTTCAACGCCGTCTGTTCGGCTCGCTGGGCGAGCGCGTCCTCCAGCGGAATGCCCTGCGTGCGCGCCCGGTCCTCCACGTTCTCCATCATGCGATCCGACATGATGCTGCCGGGGCAGACGTTGTTGATCAGGATGTTCTCGTGTCCCAGGTCGTCGGCCAGGTTCTTCATGAACCCGATCACACCCATTCGGGTCGCCGCGGAAAGGGCCAGGTTCGGAATGGGAGTGTAGACCGTGCTGGCCAGGATGTTGATGATGCGCCCGCCGCCCTGGGCGCGCAGGTGCGGCAACGCTTCTCGCGTCATTCGGGCAAAGAAGAACAGCGAACGGTTGGCCGAGACCTGCCAGAGTTCTTCGGTGGAATCCTTGGCGTAGGCTTGGGGAGGCCCTCCCGAGTTGTTGACCATGATGTCGATCTGCCCGAAGTGTGACGCCGCGCCGGCGACCAACTCGGCGATGGTTTCTTCGTTGTCCAGATCGCCGGCGTAGGTGAAGATGTCCGCTCCGGTGGCGGCACGTATCTCGTCGGCCGCCTGTTCAAGCGGACCCGGAGTGCGGGCGCACATGGCTACCCGCGCCCCCTCTTCCGCCAGCACCTCGGCGCACGCGCGGCCCAGTCCTCGACTGGCGCCGCCAATTATCGCAACCTTACCGTTCAGTTCCAGATCCATTACCCGGCCTCCTCGAATGCTGCACGGGATTATAACAGCCGAGGCCGCTTTGACTGCGGTCCGAATGATTTTGCATGGATGCACAGGATGGACGGGATTGGGTTGATTGTCGGGAAACGTCAGAAGCAGGATTTTCGAGATTTGGGGATTGTCTGGATTGGGACCGTTTTGCGATAGGGGGTTCGATTCTGCAAAGTAATGGAGTCCGATAATTGCTGCTTTTGACGATTTGAGGAAGCGGGTACGCGGGAGCCTGGATTCCGGCTTTCGCCGGAATGACGGGGTGGAGAGGCCGGAATGAGGAGTGGAGAGGCCGGAATGACGGGGTGGAGAGGCCGGCGTGACGGGGTGGAGAGGCCGGAATGACGGGATGGGGGTTGGCGATGGGGGCGCATGGCCGCAACGGGATTGACGCGCTGCGCTCGCAATGACAGGAGGGCGGGCTGGCGATGACAGCGGGTTTACGCGGCTCCTCGGACGGGGATGGTGTCGGGGAACTTGACGTGGAAGGTGGCCTCCAGGGCGCGTTTCCACAGGGGCGACAGCTCGATGGATGAAGGATCGCCGCGGAGGGTCAGGTCGGCCGGATGACAGGAGCAGGGCCGGGGAGTGAGGCCGCGGGCGTAGAAGTTGTGGTGGTCGGGGAGCCGGGCCAATGGGGACCGGCTCAAGCCGTGGGCCTGGGAGATCTCCTGATAGTTGGGCAGAGCCATGATCTCCGCCAGTGACCGGGGAATCGGGCGCGACGGCGGGCGCGGGGGACGGCGAGCGCGTCCGGCCACCAGCCGGCCGGCGATGGCTCCCTCCACCGCGCGGATGAGCGCCGCCACACGGTTGCGGGCGCGGCGGCTGAGACGCTGGCGCTGGCCGGGATCCGCCGCCGCCAGTTGATCGGGCAACCGGTAGATGTTCCGAAAGATGCGCACTCCGCCGTTGGAGATCCGGCCCTCGGCCGCCATGACGAACAGGTAGTTGGTCAGCCGGCGTCGAGTGTAACGGTGAACCCAGTTTCGATCCACCACCGCAGCCGTGGCGGCGTGGGACGCCGCCCGGGCCAGGGCGTTGGCGGCGCGGCCGTAGTCGCCAGCGTTGTGGTCGGACCGGGCCAGCGATAAGAACCGCCGGGCCTGGGTTTGGTGATGCTGGACACTGCCCATGGTGAACGCACGCTCCTTTGTTTACATCGATGCACAGGATGGACAGGATGAGGATTGGTATTAGATGGGGTCGGGATGATTTCTTGGGGTTTGGATGTTCACAGGCGATAGATGTTTGGTTGCCACAGGCGGTTGGTGGTTGGTTGGCGTTGACCAGGTTCCGGATGTTGATCAGCCCCACGGCCGAGGGATTTGCGCTGGGGTTTTTTGCTCTCATTTCCCATGTCTGGGGGCACGATGCCCGAAACATGGCGCGCTGTGGCGGGCGCGGTGGCCGGGGCGACTACACCGATTAGAGCGGTCGGCGGCAGTCTCCCGCGAAGGCCGATAGCGACTTGGTTGCTGATGGATTTTGGCCGTACTAGCCGGGACCTGGTCGGAATGAGGATATCCTTGCCTGTGGAAGCCATGATAGCACGGGCGTTCTGTGGGTTGCGGGCCGTGGGTGTCAGGAGTTTAGATTGCATGGATGGACGGGATGGACGGGATTTTTGATAAAGATCGGAGTACCCATCAACTCGAGACGGTTGCACAGTGGGTTGTCGTCAAGACGCCGTGCGGGGATGGTGTACAATCGCCAACGGTATGGCAACGAAACAGATTGCAGAATCGACCGGCGTCGAGATTGAGGCGGCCGCAGTGGAATTCGCGCGCGGCGCGGGCGATCTGCTGGCCGGCCACTTCGGACGCGCCCTCAGCGTGGAGTACAAGGACAAGGCGCAGCAGGACCCGGTAACCACCGCCGACAAGGAGACCCAAGCCTACCTGGAGGAACAGATCCGTCGCCGGTTTCCCGACCATGGCATATTGGGCGAGGAAGACGACGCCAGCGCCGACGGAGAGCGGACTGCCGCCGATTTCCTGTGGGTGCTGGACCCCCTGGACGGGACCACCAACTTCATGAACGGTTTGCCCGTGTACGCTTCCTCCATAGGGGTGCTGTACCGGGGCCGGCCGCTGGCGGGCGCCGTGTACATTCCCTGGCCTTCCGCCAGCAGCTCCGGCGTTGTGGTCCACTGCCGTGTTGGCGGCGGAGCCTTTGCCGACGGCGAGCCCGTCTCGGTATACCAGGCGGAAAAACCCCGTGGCGACCGCCTCATCGGACTGCCCGGCTCTTTCGGCGCGTCAACCCGAGTTGGCAAGGGACTGAAGGGGCAGCCGCTGGGTCAACCCCGGGTCACCGGGAGCATCGCCTACGAGCTTGCGATGACCGCCCTGGGCGTGATGCAGTTTGCCGTCATCGGCGCGCCTCGCATGTGGGACATGCTGGGCGGCACCGTGGCCGTGCAGGAAGCCGGCGGCACGGTGATGACCCGGTTGTCGGGCCGCAAGCAATGGCATCCCCTCGATTCCCTGGTGCCGACTTGGGACGATAAACCGCCCACCATGGCCGAGTTGCGCAAATGGGTCGCGCCGTTGGTCGCGGCCAATCCAACCCTGGCTCCCCTGATAGCCCACAACCTGCATAATCGCAGGCGTCCGTTCCGACGAATGTACCGGGGCGTCAAGAAGGCCCTGGGCGCATCGAAGTAATCGTCCGCCAGCTTCATCTTATTTCAGCACGGTCATGTCAGTTCGCTACGGCGTCAGCCTGCTCACCGATCCTGATTTCACCGCTCGCGCTTACCGGGCGCGCCAGTTGATTTGCGGCCAGTTCGCTTGCTGGGCGGCTGAGATGCACATGCTGCACATGCAGATGTCCGATTACTTCCCCTTTGACGGGACAGATGACCCGAACGCCGAGGGCCAGTTGGCGCGAGAACTGGAACGGCTCGCGGAGCGCTACCGCCGCGTTTCGCCGCGCTTTCCGCTGTTCAACCGGGGCATCACCACGACGCGCAACACCGATGACGACGGCAACATCTGGTTGGACTTCTCTCCGGAAGTGGTGAACGAATCGCTGTACCGGTTGCAGGCGATGGTCGCTGATCTTTTGGAACGCAATTCGGATGTGGGTGGTCCGCGCCGCGTTTACGGCCCCGATTTTCCGCCCCAGATGCCGCTGCTGTCCCACGCGAACCTGCCCGACTCGGTCTTTGACAGCGCCATCGAGTTCGCGCGATCCGTTACCGACGAACTCAAGGTGTCGCAAATCACCCGGGCGTGGCGATTGACGTTGACGCGCTTCGAGTCGAGTGCCGCCGGCGACGACTGGTCCGGCGGACGGTGGGCGACCGATTTGCAGTGGCGCGTCATCGGCAGCTACAGCCTGTAACGCTCGGTGTTGCCGTCCGTTGCCCGGTGATAATCTATACTAGATTCCCGAGGTCAGATATCCGACACGGTCATGGGCTCGAATATCGTAACGGTTCTAACTTCGTCGATCATAGCGGCGATAGTGATGGCCGGCATCTGCGCGGTCATCCAGGCGGTGGTCAAGGTGCGCGCTCATCGCCAGTTGACCCGACTGCATCGGGAACTGGATTTGGCCCGCCAGGAGCATATCCAATCGATGCAATTCCAGCACCAGCGCCAGTGCCAGCTATCCGCCCAACTTGGCCTGGCCGAGCCACCCCTGCCGGATGTCCTGCAACCTCAACCGGAACCGGACGACACTGGAAAACGCCGTTTCCGGATTCCACTCAGCCTGCCCTTCCGCCAGAACGGGTCTTTGTTGCAGCGGGCGCCGCGCGGGTCTTCGGCCTTCATCGTGGGCCGTTACGGCGCGAGTTTCGTCGCCTCAACGGTGTGGAAGACCTCTTCCGGCAGCATCCTGCGCCTGGCCAGTCCGGTCACGAGCCGTGTCCTGGCCTTCGGTCCCCGCGTCATTGGCTTCGCACCCAGGTTCGCTGCGGCCGGCGGAGGCGCGACCGGCTCGATTGCCGCCAGCACCGGGGTCCGATTCGCGCTGGGCGCAATCTCGATTGTGGGCCTCATTATCGGCCCCCTCTTGACGGCCTGGGCCGTCTATCGGGAGTTGCGCAAGCTCCGCAGGGCTCGCGAAGAGCACGCCGAAACCCTGGCCCAATTCAGCGCCGATCTCGAGGAGATGTCCCGCCACACCACCGAACTGGAAGCCCGACTGACGGCCGAAACCCGCCCAGGAAATCAGGCCAGCCCGAAGACGGAGGCGGGCGTGAACGCGCCGGTCTCTTTGGTCAGTCGCTCGATAGGAGCAGATCGGCCGCGGGTCTAGTGCATTACCAACCCGCCGTCCACGTTGATGGTCTGGCCGGTGATGTTCCGCGCGCCCGGGCTGGCCAGGAACGCGGCCATGGCAGCGATGTCTTCCGGCTCGTTGGCCCGCCCGATGGGAATGTTCGACGCCCGTTGAGCCTGCAACTCGTCCACCGAAATTCCCATCTCGGCCGCGCGCTGTTCCATGGTGCTGGTGGACATCGCCGTGATGGTCGAGCCGGGGCAGATGGCGTTGACATTGATATCGTAGCGCGCCAACTGGTGCGCCGCGATGAGTGTCATGGATATGACGGCGCCCTTGCTGGCGGCGTAGGCGGCGTTGGAGGTTCCCCGGTAGCCCTTACCAGCGATTGACGCGATGTTGACGATGCGCCCGCCGCCGCTCTGCTCGATCATCTGTCGGGCCGTGCGCTGCATTACGAAGAACGCGCCCCGGGCGTTTACCCGGTGGATGCGGTCCCAGTCATCCTCGGAAATATCCATGATGTCGAGGTAACGGGTGACCCCGGCGTTGTTGACCAGGATGTCCACTCGCCCCAGCGCGCTCACGGTGTCGGCGATCACCCGGTCAATATCGGCTCCATCGCCGATGTCGGCCGCGATGGCCACGCTATTGCGGCCGGTGGCCCGAACGTCGGTAGAAGTTTCCTCCACCGCGTCCGCCAGGATGTCGGTGACGGCAACATCGGCCCCGTCGCCGGCCAACGCCAGCGCGGTGGCTCGACCCATGCCACGCCCAGCGCCGGTAACCAGCGCAACCTTTCCTTCCAATGACATAGCGATCCTCTCCGTGTAGTCCGGTTCAGCGTTCCGTCAGCGGCTCCAGCAGGTCCATAGTGTTTCAACCTATTACAGCGCCCGCAGCAGCTCCTGGTAGTTCTCCCGTCCCGTCCGTCGCAGGCGGAGTTCTTCCGTAATCTCCAGGTCACCGGAGTCTTCCAGCAGTTCCACGTGGGCGACCACTTCCGTCAGCGCCGCGAAGAAGTTTCCGCCCTCCAGCTTGCGTCGCTCAAAGGTCCGGCGGGTCACGTCCTCCAGGGGTTGCGGTTCCGGCCCGGCCGTTACCAGAATGCGGCCCAATCGCCGGGCGTGGAACCGGATCAGGTCCGCCGCCCGCTGCGCCGTCTGGAAGTTGAACTTGTGGTTGTTGTAGAGACGGTGCGCCGGCAGGATGGCCACCTCGGTGCCCAGATCAGCCACCCGCTGCAGTGAGCGCAGGTAGGTCAGCAAGCCGTAGGAGTCGTCGGGGTCCTGGTAGTGGACAGGCAGGTTGCGGCGCACCTCACCGGTGTAGTCGGTTTTCATGGTGGGATGCGGACTGATCTCGGGCAGCACGTGGTCGCCGGTGAAAACGATGTCGCTGCCGGTTCCGTTGCCGATGACGGCGCAGATTTCGTCGGGCGAGTGCCCGGGGGCGTGCATATAGGTCAGCATGCCCTGTTGTTCGCCGTGGGTGATCGCGTGCCCGACGTGGTGCGTACGGCGCGAAGCCATGTACCGTTGCCGCTCCTCGGAATCCGAGTGTGTGAAACCATTGGCTCGCGCTGTGGTCCACATCGCCTCTTTGATGGGAGAGTTGGTCGCCATTTGCAGGTCCCGAGGATCAAAGGGCAACAACGGTTGGTAAATGTCGTGCGCCCATAGCTCCGCACCGGACTGCTCGATGACACGCGCCACTCCGCCGTCATGGTCGGCGTGGCCGTGGGTGATGATCACCCGGTCGATGTCCCGCACTTCCAGCCCGCCCAGGGCCATACCCGTTCGCAGGAGGTCGAAGGATGCTTCGGCCCCGGGATCGATGAGCGTCAGTCCTTCGTTCTCGAAGATGTACGCCCACGTCGGCCCGGTATGGGAATGCCCTTCCTGCGGCACGGCGACGGTGTGAATGATTCGCCCGTACCCATCGGTCAGCCGCAGGGTCATACCGTTGCCGGCGGAGTCGCCGTTACGGAGGACATCGATCTCGGTGAAGTAGTCGGGCATTTGGGGGTCCCTCCTGGCGCGGAAGCGACAATAGTATTCGATACTATACGGCGCGCATTATAACCGCTTGGCGGGCGCCCGCGGCGGAGTTTCGTTTCAGGTGGTTTGTTTGCACGGATGCACAGGATGGACGGGATTTTTGGATGTAAGGGATACCTGGATACCGGCCCCGTATCAAGTACGGGGTGACCCCGCATCGGGGTGCGGGGCAGGCTGTTCTTTCGCCGGTATGACGAGAATAAACCATTGAATTGCAGCGCTATCGCGGTCCGCAACTCCGCGTCGGAAAAGGTGGTTGCCCCTGCTATAATGCCGGCGTCCGACAGTCAAGACGTCGAAGGCAGGAGGTTGCACGATGCGATTGGAAGGCAAGGTGGCGCTGATCAGCGGAGCAGCCAGCGGGGTGGATGGTGAGTTGATGGGCTTTGGCGGAGCCGCGGCCCGAATGTTTTGCCGGGAGGGCGCCAGGGTCGTGCTGGGCGACATCAATACGGAGGGCGGCGAGCGCACCGCCGAGCAGATCCGCGCCGCCGGCGGCGATGCCATATTCGTGAAGCTCGACGTAACCCAGGAGCAGGACTGGATCGACGCCGTTGCCGCCACCGTGTCCGCCTACGGGACCCTGAACGTCCTGGTGAACAACGCCGGTTCCGGCGCCCGCTACACGGTTGAGGAAACGACCGAAGAGGCATGGGACGGCCAGATCGACGTCCACGGCAAGGGCACCTTCCTCGGAACCAAGCACGCCATCCCCGAGATGCTCAAGGCCGGCGGTGGTTCCATCGTGAATATTTCCTCAATCTACGGCCTGGTGGGAAGCCCCACGTCTACGGCATACCACGCCGGCAAGGGCGCGATCCGTCTGTTGACCAAGTCCACGGCCATGCAGTACGCCGCCGACAACATCCGCGCGAATTCCATCCACCCCGGCTATTGCCGCACACCGTTGACCGCTCGAAGCTACGAGAACGAACGGCACTTCACCTGGATCAACGAGCAGATCCCCATGGGAAGGGTCGGCATTGCCGACGACATCGCGTATGGCATCGTCTTCCTGGCGTCAGACGAGTCCTCCTTCATGACCGGTTCGGAATTGGTCATCGACGGCGGCACCACCGCACAGTAGGCCATTTCTAGACCGGGAAGGAGCATGGCCAATGGCGGTATCCAAGGACCGGGTGCTGTTCAAAGAGCACGGCGTGCTCGTTACCTACGAGCGGTTCATCGAACCGGAGGGTAAGGAGTACCGGATCGAGGACATCCTCGCGGTCGACATGGAGATCGTCGAGGAGGAATCGGACCGGCCGCCCATCCGATGGTGGCGCACCGTGGGCAGTGGGGGAATCATCGGGTTTGCCGTGGCTGCCGTGGGTGGCTTCGCCGGCGCATGGCTGACCATGGGGATCTTGGTCGTGCTGATGGCGGTGGCGGTGACCTGGTGGAGCAACCGCATCCGGTCCAACAAGTTCAAGGTCTACCACGTCATCGTGACCCTGCCCACCCAGCGGGAGGACCGGCAGGAACACCGCATCATATCGTCTACCAGCCGTTTTTTCAGCGAACGACTGAAGGTGGCCCTGGAACGGGCGATGGTGGAGCGGCCGGCGCGGTTTGAAGGGAAAGGGTAGCATCCCGTTTTAGGCAGTTTCTTTGCATGGATGGACAGGATGCAAGGGATTATTGGATTCCGGCTTTCGCCGGAATGACGAGAAGAATAAACCACCTACACTGGAACGCTACCCCTCGCTGACGTCGATGACCACCTTGCCGACGGTGGCCGCGCGCACTGCCTCGTGGGCTCCGGCGGTGTCTTCCAGTGGGAAGTGAGGGCCGTCCATTCCCACCAGATCCCCGGATGCCAGCCAGCGGTTAGTGTCTTCGACTCCAGCGGTCTTGGCCTCTTCGGACATGTCGTACACCAGCACGTGCCGCACGTTCACGTTACTGACCGGGAATTCGAACGGCGGCGCTGGTCCGTCTCCGGCGGCGTAGATGGCGATGCTGCCGCCCCGCTTGATGATCCGTTGGCTCACCGCGAAGTTGCCGGAGTAGTCCACCTCGACGATCAGGTCGACGCCCTCACCGTTGGTGATTTCCAGGATCCGCGCGGCGGTGTCCTCGGTGCGGTAGTTGACGGTGTGCTGCGCGCCGGCCTGGCGAGCGATCTCTGCCTTGGCATCGCCGCTCACCGTGCTGATGATCGTGTCGGCGCCGCCTATTCTCGCCATCTGCAGCGCCATGTTGCCCACCGCTCCGGCGCCTCCGGGAACCAGGATGGTCTTGCCGTCCAACGGCCCGTCGGCGAACACGCAGCGGTGCGCGGTGAGGGCGGGCACACCCAGGCCGGCCGCAAGGGAGAAGTCGACGTTATCGGGCATCCGGACGGCCCGGTTCGACGGCTGCACCGTGTACTCCGCAGCGGTTCCGAAAGCCCTTCCGAACTGAGACTGGTAGAGCCAAACCCGCTCGCCTAACCGGCTTTCCGGCACCCCTTCGCCTACCAGGTCGATGACGCCGCCGCCGTCCTGGTTGGGGATAATGCGTGGGTGGCTGATCCGAGCGGTCGTGCCCTGCCGCCGTTTCCAGTCCGACGGGTTTACCCCGGACGTGACCACCCGAACCCGCACCTCGCCGGGCCCCGGCTCCGGATCGGGCATCTCGCCAACCTGCAGCACCGAGGCGTCTCCATTTTCCTCATACCAGACTGCGCGCATTTCAATACCTCCTGGGCCGGCGCGGAAGAACCCCCGGCCAGACGACGTCCTGGGTCAGTTGGTCAGTTGTTTCCGCTCAGCGCCGTCGCCGCCGGGTTGCACCCAAAGCCAGCAGCCCCAGCGGCCCGGCAAGCAGCGCGGCCGACGCCAGTTCCGTGGGAAGATTCCCGCTTGTTGGTCCTGGAGGCGGAGCGCCGCAGCCGCCACCGGATGGCGCTGCCGGCGGCGCTGCGGTGGCGGGAGCCGGCATGGGCGTGTACGTGGGGGCCGGCTCGTTGTTGGGCATTGGCGTAGCAGTCGGCGCCGCCGTTGCCTGAGGCGCCGGGACCTGCTGGGTCGATCCCGCCGGCGTCGGTGTCGGGCGACGGGTGGGTATTGCCTGGAAAGCCGGCAACACCGGCGTGGACAATTCGCGTGGGGAAAGCCCCAGCGATTCTCGCCATTCGTTGTCCAGTTCCACGATGGTGAGCCCGTAGGCCGCTTCCAACGACTTTTCGAAGTTGTGCATGGTACGTATGGCAGCAAACAGACGAGTCATTTTCTCCGTGCCGTAAGTGTCGAGCATGTACGTCACCACGGAGTGGCCCAAGCCGTAGTTGCGCAGCGTTTCCTCAGGCGTGCCGGCGTAGGTGCGCAGGCTGGCGAGCGGCGGCACGGCGTCGTTCCGTATGGCAGTGTTCACGTAGAAGCCGAACTCCGTGTTGCCGCCTTCCGAATACACGGCCAGACCTTCGTTCAACCACGTATGCACCTGGCCGTAGGCGGTTCCCGCAGCGTCGGCCACCAGCAGATGGGTAAATTCGTGCGCGGTGGTGCTCAGTATATTATCGCCGACAAACACGTCGGTCGAACCGTCTACCAATAGCGTTCGCTCGGTCGTAAAAGCCTGCCCCAGGGTGCGCAGTTGTCGCGCGGCCACCCGAGACTTGGGCGGCATGGCCGCGCGCATGTCGGCGTAATCTGAATAGACCACCAGGTTCATGGGCTCGGTCAACTCCACGCCCAGTATCGGTCCCATGTGGGCATAGGTGTCGGCTGCGACCTCCAAGACCTGGTTGGCCCGTTCCTCTGATTGACTTGTATGATGGTAGTAGTAGACGTTGATCAGGCCGTCGGAGACCGAATCCCAGTCCAGACCGCGGTTCAGGTACACCAGGACCTGGGGTTCCGTTTCCAGCCGTTGGCCATCGGCGGTGCGGATGTCAAAATAGTACGACAACCGCGTTCCCGTGGGGATGAACTCGTTGGACGTCTTGCTCTGGAACAGCGCTTCGCCGGAGATGCGCTCACCCGGCTCGAACTCTACGGTGCGATAAACGCTGCGGCTGGATTGCCCCAACTTGCGAACGTAAACCCGGATCTCCTCGATTGGACTGGAACTCTGTGCTTCCAAGTGGAAACGCAATCCGTCAGGAAACTGGTTCTCAACGCCCTGTTCGGTGACGGTGATCGCCTGCTGGGCATCGGCGCCTCTCGCCTCGAAAGCGAATGAACCGACAATAATGAGCAGGATGGCGATTGCGGCGACCCATTTCGTCATGGTGGCAACCTCTAAGCTTGGTTTTCCATACCGCATACGCCCTGCCTCGCCGTTGGGATTGCCCTCCCCGTTCGAGCCACGCCGACTACACGGGGCCGGTCTTACCCGCACCGGGATGCGCCCGAACTCGCGACGCTGCGATCAGGCCGGGATGTTGAGCGCGCGACGGGCGTTTTCCAGCAGCACCTTGGGTATCACGTGGTCCCGCATTTGCAGGTTCTGGAAATCTGCCAGCCAGTTGTCCGGTTGTATGAAGGGGTAGTCGGAACCGAACATCACCTTGTCCTGCAACCGCGTATTGGTCTCCCGGATCAGCGTTTCCGGTATGAACCGTGGCATCCAGCCGGACAGGTCCAGGAAGACGTTGGACTTGTGCAGCGCAACGGCGATCTGTTCGTCGATCCAGGGCCAGGCGGGATGGGCCATGATGATGGTCATATTCGGGAAGTCGGCCGCCACGTCGTCGAAGCAAGGTATGGGTTGGCTGTATTTCAGCTTGAGGCCGCTGCCGCCCGGGGTCCCCGAGCCGGCTCCGGCGAACCCGGAGTGGAACAGAACCGGAATGCCCAGATTGTCGGCCACCTCGTACAACGGGTAGAACTTCGTGTCGTTGGGGAAAAAGGCCTGATGAATGGGGTGCAGTTTCAAACCTTTCAGGCCCAGTTCCTTCACCGACCGCTCCAGCTCGTAGCACGCGGCCTTGCCCAACCAGGGGTCCACCGAAGCGAACCCCATGAACTGTTCGGGATGTGCCTTGACGATGCTGGCCACCCAGTCATTACTATCGGGTTTCTCGCCGGTGTTGGTGGTGGTGTCCACCGAGAAAATGACGCCGAACAGGTCCAGTTCGCGGAATTTATCGGCCATTTCTGCGGGATTGCTGGGCGGTGGCGGTGCCCGGAAGTAACGCAGCAACTCCGCCTCAATCTCGATCTCGGGCAACCCCGGCTCACGGGGCACGTGGATGTGCATGTCGATGGCTTGCATCAGATGGTTCTCCATCAGAGGGGGGCGATTGCCAGGTTGATTGAGCTGTGATTTTATACGCAGAAAATAGGGAGGTTGCAAAGCGTTGGATGCGGAAAGTGAACGCAGATACCAGGAATTGTTGAAGGCAATCAGCTTAATCCATCGGCACGTCCATGCGGATGGCAGCCCGGCAGTCGTATCATTGTCCGACGACCGTCGTCCAGTGGTATCCGAGAACCGCGCTGACCGGCGGTTTAGAGAAATGGAAGAGGCCAACGAGCGGCGGCATCAGGAGTTGCTGAAGGCGATCGCTCTGCTCTACCATCACGTCCACGACGATGATGGCAAGGCCATCATTCCCCTGCCGGACATTGAACCGGTCGCGCCGGCTCCCGCTGACGACTGAGGCCCAAGCATATTATTTCGCCGGTAGGGTAGCGGCGAACTCGGTGCCTCGTCCTACCCACTGGCTCAAGCCGGAGTCTGACTCCAACCCTGCTAGCTGCACCAGCACCCAACCGCGCATCGGCCGGCCGGTCATGTCCATTACGCCAGCGTGGGGCCGGGCCAACGCTTCCTCGTAGCCCTCCGGTCCCACTCGTACCATCAAACCCTTGTCGGTCACGCAGCAGCACATATTGCCGGACAGCATGAATGCCAGCCCGCCGAACATCTTGCGCTCGGCAATATCAGGGTATCCGGAAAGAATTTCCTTGACCCGGGCGGCCAGCGCTTCGTCGTAGGCCATGGCCGCTTCCGGCTAGGGTTGCCGGCCCATGTAGCCGATCATCTTATCCTGCGTGCTGGCGGAATCAGGCACGGCGATCGCGGCTCCGACGAAGCCGGCCTGCCGTCCCATATCGGCAAAGCCGCCGGACACTAGCATCCCATATGCGAACTCCACCATCTCGCTGTCGAGGGTACTGTCCTGGCCGGTGGCCTGGGCCAGGTCCCAACAATGGACGAGTTGATCCAGCACGGTGCCCATCATAACGCGCGCCACCGGCATCTCGCCGAAGGGAGTCATTGCCGTTCGCTCCAGGGCATCGGGACTGGCGGCAAGTTCCAGCGCGCGGTCAACCGCGGCGTGGTAGGCGCGGATCAGGACGGCAACGTCCGTTTCGCCTTGATAGCTGCTCTCGGCCTCGTTGGGGCGAATGTCGGGCACGTTGCCGGTGATGCAGCCGGCGGTGAACTCCAGCCCACCGATGAGGTGGTTGAACAAGTCCAGCACGCTCCACTGGGAGCACGGCGTCGCGTCCGTAGCCTGAGCCTGGGTTACGCCGCTGGCCACTTCTTTGGTGCGACGGGTAACCCGTTCCAGCTGGGCCACCGGGTCAGGCGTTGGCGCTTCGGTAGTCATACCTAGAACACCTGCGGGCAGTCGCGGGTGAAGACGCTCCACTCGCCCTTTTCGGCGTCGTAGCGGGAGTTGACGAACACCTTCCAGTTGCTCTCGTCCATTTCGGGATAGTCGCTGCGATAGTAGAAGCCCGGCCAACGGGTTTCCTTGCGGTGCAGCATGTGGCGCAGGTGGGCCTCGCCGACCCAGGCACGGTGGATGAGCTCGTGGCAGCGCAGCAACTCGTGGCGGTTGCGGGCGCCCAGCTTCTCCAGGTCTTCCCGGAACATGCCCAGCAGTTCCAGGCCGCGCAGCATGGTGGCCTCGTTGGTCGTGAACCCGGCGGAAACTCCGGCCACGTACTCGTCCATGAGCTTTTGCAGGCGGAACAGGCCCTGCCTGGGCAGCAGGTAGTTGGGGTTCACCTCGGGGTTTGAGGATGCGTACTGGTTTTCCTCAAAGGTGACCATGGGGGCCCAGGCTTGCCGCTTGAGTTCGTCGATCTGGCGGTCGTCGGTCTTGGATTGCCCCGGGTGGTCCATGGCGTAGATCACGGCGGACTTGCCAGCCAGCCGGCCCTCGGTGAACGAACCGGACGAGAACTTGTGCGGGCACGCTCCGACGCCGTCGCCGGCGGCGAACAGGCCCTGCACGGTGGTCATCTTGTTGTAGCCCCAGTGGTATCCGTCGGGAGCCACGTCTTCGGGGCCGCTGACCCAGGCGCCGGACTCGCCGCTGTGGCTGCCCATGATGTAGGGTTCGGCCAGGACGACCTCTGAAGGACGTTCCTCGGGAGCGATATTATGCGCCGCCCAGAGGATGGCCTGGGAAATGGTCATGTCCAGGAAGTCTTCCCAGGCTTCGGCGATGATCTCCCGCTTGCGGTCCTCGTCGCCGGCGGCCAGCGCGTCGATGGCCTCCGGGGTTTTCAACTGGATGGGGCCGTTGCCGGCCTGGATTTCCGTCCAGAGCAGGTGGTTGCGCAGCGGTGTCGGCGTGGGGAACGCGGAACCGTATGGGTCGTACTTCTTGAGCTCGGGCAGCCGGTTGATAAAGTAGTTGTCGCCGGCTGCGTTGGTCAGGTCCGCGCGGAACAGCTGCGACCACGCGCCCACCGGTCCGTAGGAGTCCTTGAAACGGCTGGGGACGAAGCGATGCTCCATTTGGGTCATCTCTGCGCCCACCGGGATTACCAGACCGTACACCGAGCCCGTGTCGAAGATGGAGTACCACGTGCGGCCCATACCCTCGCCTACGCTGCGGGGCCGGAACAGGGCGGTTGCGCCGCCGGCCGCGCTGATGACCGACCGGGCCTTGAAGATGTAGATCACGTCCTCGCGGACCCCGAAGCCGACTGCCCCGGCGATCCGGTTCGAGTCATCGGCGTCGGTGAAAAGGTGGGAGATGAACACCCGCTCGAAGTGGTCTTCGGGTCCGATGACTTTCTTGGTTGCCTCGGACACGATGGGCTTGTAAGCCTCGCCGTGGATCATCACCTGCCAGCGCCCTTCGCGGACGTACAGCCCTTCGTCGTCGTACCAGAAGGGGAGGCCCCATTCCTCAAACATGTGCACGCTGCTGTCCACGTGACGGGCCACGTCATAGACGAGGTCCTCGCGGGAGATGCCCATCATATCGTTGCGGACATATTCGACGTAGTCTTCGGGCTGGTTCCAGCCGTGTCGCATGCCCATGTACATGTTGATGGCGGAAAGCCCTTCCCCGACCGCCCCGCTGCGATCCGTGGCCGCCTTGTCGACCATCACGATGCGCAAGTCGTCGCCGCCCCAGTAACGGGCCTCGATTGCCGCTCCGCAGCCGGACATGCCGCCGCCGATGATCAGGACGTCGCTTTCAACGATGCGGGTTGTTGGTTCAGCCATTTTGAGATCGGTCTCCTCTTCGGTGATCAGTTGACGCCCAATGTGGACGGGCGCGGCATTCAGCGTCACCGCGCCCAAAAGCGGCGACGGGCAGTATAACAGACCGCCGGTAGAAAGCCGCGGAGGCAAGCCGGGTTCAGCGACCGAAGGAACTAACGGGTCGCGCGATTCAATCCAGGCTTTCCAGCGTGTCGATGAACACGCTGATAATTTCTTTCCCGTAGCGTATTCCATCGGCCGGTGGAGGCCACGCATAAAATCCTTGGTGATAGGCCGACGCCATCATGTATTGGCCCCATAAATGCGGCGGTGCGCCCTCGTCACCGATTAAACGTTGCATGGCTTCCTGAAGCAGCGCATGGGTATGGTGCTCCCAACCCCGACGTTCCGCCACCGCTTTGATGGCGTGAGCAGCGGCGCCCCAGACCTTGTTGCTGGCCTCTTCCAATTCGCCGCGAGCCAACTCGTCATCCACCAGATCCAGGAAATGCCTACTTCGCTCTCGGTGGTAAGCGATGGTATCCGCGCTGGTGGTCATGGGCCACCCTCCTGCCTAGCCCAGGCTTTCCAGGGTTTGGACGAACTCGGAGATCACCGATTTCCCGTAGCGTATGCTGTCTGCGTCGGGAGGGCCACCGTAGAATCGCTGGTGGTAGTGCGAGGCAATGTAATATTGCCCTTCAATATGCTGCGGTGCGCCTTCCTCTCTAACTAATCGCAGGACAGCGCTTTCAATCAAGGCATGAGCGTGGTGCTCCCAGCCCCGGCGTTCAGCCGCCCCCTTAATGGCATGAGCAGCGGCGCCCCAGACCTTGTTGCTGGCCTCTTCCAATTCGCCGCGAGCCAACTCGTCATCCACCAGATCCAGGAAATGCCTACTTCGCTCGCGGTGGTAAGCGATGGTATCCGCGCTGGTGGTCATGGGATTATCCTCGCGACAGGTTGGCGCCAACCAACCATCCGGCGTCCAGGTCAACCTCGGGTTTGCAGATCTTGATGAAGTCTCCCAGGTCGCCGATGTAAGGCGCTTCGCCCTGGCGACAGACGCGTATGTATTCGACCACTGCCGCAAGATTTACCGTACCCGAGGCGTCTACAAAGGGTGAGGTTCCCGCGTCGGCAGTGTCGGTCAACTTCCACCGACCTGGACCCGTGTCCTGGTTGGTGAACCAGTCACGCTTGAGCACGCCGTCGACGTCGGGGGAACGTTCGCCCATGGCCAGTTCTACTGCCTGCCACAGCTGGGCCCGACGGATGGGTTCGCCGCGAGTCACGAGCACGTCACGGATTATCTTGCTGGCCAACAAGGTGATGTTGTCGTCGGCATGGACGGCGTAATCGGAATTCGCGGCCCCGCCGGCTGTAGCTGAGGTGGTGGGTGTGCTCATTGGGTCTCCTGGGTGAAATGGGCCACAGCGGTCTCTCGGGCTGCTGTGCCGAACACAACGTTTGCCGGCACCAATTATAGCAAGAGCCTTCATGCCGGCGTTGGTTGGGCGCCCTGGAAATAGCGCCGGCGACCGGACCGCGGGGCGGCTCAGCAGCGTATTTTGACATGCTGCCAGGCTCCACGCCGTTCAGGCTTGGCAACGCTGCGCAGGGCTCACAATCCGTCGATTTCGAGGGTTCGAACCTCGTCGGCGCTCAGGTCCGCCACGCGTATGGCGTGGTTGTTGGTGTCGGCGATGTACAGCAGCGGCTCCCGGCCGTCATCGAAGTTGGCGAAACTCAGTCCGCTGGGTTCGCTGAAGGTGGCCAATCGGTTCTCGCCGTCATGCAGGCCCATGGCCCCGGAGCCCAGAACCGTCTGCACGGAGCGGGTCAGCGGCAGGACCTTCTTGATCTTGTGGTTGTAGGTGTCCGCGATGAACAACTCGCCGTTGTGCCACTCGATACCGATGGGATGCTGCAACCGGACGTTGTGTTCCACACCATCCCGGTCTCCGAAGGCGAAGAGATCGATGCCAACCAGGGTTGCTACGCGACCGGTAGTCGGATCTATTCCCGCGCTTCTCACACTGCTGGTTTCCGAATCGGCGAAATACAGGATCGGGTTGTCGCCCCGGTCTTTGCCGACGACGATGCCGCTGGGCTGCGCCAGCGTCGCCTGGGCCAATGGGCCGTTGTCGATGTTCTCGCCGCCGGTACCGGCATGGGGACACACCGCGCCGTCGGCCAATGACAATCGCCACAACTGGTGTGTCCCGGCCATGGCGATATAGAGCGTTCCATCATGGTGCGTTAGATCCCACGGGCTGCTCAGGGCCACTTGCCGTCCGGGTCCCTGGGCCCGACGGTCGTGACCTTGTTCGCCGGTTCCGGCGATGGTATCGACCTTGCAGGTTGCCAGATTGATCCGGCGAATGGCGTGGTTCTCGGTGTCGGCGACGTACAGAGTGTCGCTCAGCAACTCCATGCCCTGCGGGTGGTTGAACGCGGCGCTGGCATAGTCGCCATCGACGAAGTCCTCGGCGCCGGAACCGATGACCCACTGAACCTGTCCGTGCAGATCGGTCACGACAATGCGGTTGTGGTTGGTGTCCGCGATGAACAGACGATTGCCGGGGCCATCGGCCAGTACCTTGCCGGGGAACGCCAACGCTGATTCTTCTACCGCTTCCGGTACCAGGCCCAGGTCACGACGGTCAATCATGCCCTTTTCGTCGAACTCGGCGATCATCCGCCCCAGCAGGTCGTCGAAAGCTTCGTAGGGCAGTTCGCCTTCATGCTTGCCGATGACCTTGCCTTCGGGATCAACGAACATCAGCGTGGGCCACGCACGACATGCGTACTGCCGCCAGACCTCGAACTCGGCGTCGTTGACGATAGGATGCTTCAGCTCATAACGCTGGGCGGCCAGCAGCACGTTGTCGGCGTACTTCTCGTTGGGGAACTTGGCCGAGTGGACCCCGATGACCACCAACTCGTCCGCATACTTTTCTTCCATTTTCCGCAACTGCGGAAACACGTGCATGCAGTTCACTCAACAGTACGTCCAGAAGTCGAGGACCACGAGCTTGCCGCGCAGATCTTCCATGCTCAGCGGCCGGTCGGTGTTGATCCATTCGACGTTGGCGGGGAAGTCCGGCGCGTTGACGGTGCCGGCGAAAGAGCGGGTGGCCATTGTGGAGCCTCCAGAGGTGGGTTGATACCGGGGTTGCGGCGTTAATCAGTGTGCCCTTGCCGCACCTCGCGGGCGCGGTTGATGATGCGCTGGGCGTCGGAGATGGTTCTCTGCCGGTAGTCAGGCTGGTCGGTGAGCAACGGCTGTTGCCGTCCTTCCTCCTCGTATTCCTGTTCCCCGGCGTACGCGGAGTAGATGTCTGGCGGGATGCTGAGCGAAAGCTCACGCAGTTCGGGGTCAACCTGCCGGATGCGTCCCAGCAGATGGCCGATGTTATGGGTGCGTTGGTATCTGACGCCGTGAGCTTCCAGCAGGGCTTTCATGCCGTGTTCCAGCGCGGCCTGCGCGTGCTGACCGATGAGCAAATCGATGTTCCCCAAATCAATCATTTGCTCAAAAGCGGTCAGGTGCGCTTCAGCGTGCAGTAGCCGGTTGTTGTAGTTCATCCAGTCGTACTCGCACTCCGTTTCGTCGTCTTCACCATATACGGAACCAGGCTGTTGCGGGACCCGCGACATGAAGACTCCATCGTGCACGGCGCGGGTTTCGACGCTGTTGACATAGCGGCGCCGGTACCGGAAGTCCTGCGTAGTGCGCCATACCAACTGCACGGACACCGGGTATTCGTAGATGGCTTGGGCAATTCCTTGCGCCCATTCGACAGCCCGGTCCTTGTACTGCTGATCCGGCATCCCTGGGTTTATGAGCATGATGTCGATGTCGGAGCGGCGTTCTTGATAGTCACCCCGGGCCCGTGATCCAAAGAGGATGGCGGCCAACGGCTGCTCCCGCTCGTACACGGCTTGCGCTACGCTCAACGCGCGCTGGTCGCAGGTGGCGGCGGTCATCAGGCTATTCTCCTGAGTTGCATTTCTACGAGGCCCCTGCCATGACGACATGCGTGAATCAGTCAAGATTGAGCGATTTCCAAGACGACAACAAGCGCAAGCCCGGCGATGACTGCCAACCCAATCATCATTACCGACGTACCGATAATCTTCTTGTAGTCGCCCTGGTTACGGTTACCGCGCAAGACGACGGCAAGCACGGTGAGGGTAACGCCAACGCCGGTTGCGATTCCAACCAGGCCGGCGATGCCATAATCACCAAAGTCCCTACCTCCCAGGGACCGGTCGTATATCACAATTGCCTGGTATGTCGCAGCGGTGATGGCGCCAACGCTGACCAGGGTTGCGCCAATGCCCACCAGCCCCAAGAGGCCAACGACGACATCCTGATAGATCTGGCGGCGACTCCGCGACGGTCCGGGCGCATGTTCCGTCGCCCGGCTATCGCGGCGGCTGCGACTCAAATGCCAGAGTGGCGTAGCGCATGAAGATGGCGCCCACCGGTTCGCCCAAAGGCGCGTTAGCCACCAGAACTGCGATGACGTGTTCCTTGCCGGGCTCGCCGGGCTCTTCCAACAGGACGCGCTTGGGTGTGTTGTTGCCCGTCACCGCGCCGATGTTGCGGTCGATCTTGCCGTCGATGTACACCTCGCCGTAGTTGTCCACGTTGGTCTCGAACCAGACCCGGCAGGTGGAAACATCCTGGCCCTTCACCGTCTCCGGCATGGTGAATCGGAGCCGATACCAGGCGAAGGTGAACCCAACCGAGTAGCGCTTCTGGAAATCCGCTCCGCTCTCCCATCCGGAGTCGTCGTAGTCGGGCAGCCGGGCGTTGCTACCCAGCATCTCAGCGACGAGCCCCTGGTTGGGCTCACCTGGCTCGAGGCCCTGCGCTATTCGCCATCCGTCCGATTTAATGACGGCCAGATCGTCTTTCTGTTCAAGGTCAAGGGCTACTCGGGGCATGGGGGAAACTCCTTTATTGCTTTCATGAGTGAGATGGCATGGAGGAAAGTAAGATTGTTCTCCTCCGTAGCGCGCGTCTAGGACTTGAGGTGCTGGGCAAAGAACTCCAGCGTGCGTGGCCACGACCGGTCAGCGGCTTCCTTCTGGTAGCGTGGGCCGGTGAAGTCCATGAACGCGTGGTCGGCGTCGCGGTACACGTAGAACTGGTGCTCCTTGCCCAGGCGGTTCAACTCCTCGTCGAACCTGCGCATATTCTCCTGGGAGGGGTTCTCGTCGACCTCGCCGAAGTGGAACAGCATGGGGCAGTTGATGTTGCTGGCCAGCTCGAACGGTGGTGTTTCGCCCGCGCCCCAGGTTACCAGCAGGTTTCCGCCATAATATGGCGCGACCGCCGAGAAGTGGGGGTTCGATGCGGCGGCCAGCCAGGCGACCCGCCCGCCCATGCAGAACCCGGTCACGCCGATCCGGTCGGTGACGGCATCGTGGTTGCGGAGCCAGTCCACGGTGGCATTGATGTCCGCGACGATGTCAGGATCGCTGAGCACGTCCCAGGGGCGGGGCCGTGGATCAGCGTTCATCACCTCGTCTGAGTTGCGGTGGTACAGGTTCGGAGCGACAGCGGCAAAGCCTTCACCGGCCAGCCGGTCACAGATCGTGCGGATGAACTCGTCAACGCCGCCGCCGTGCTGCGCCACCACCACAGCGGGGAATGGGGCGGTGAAGCCCGCACTGCTGCTGGGCACGCTGGCGTACATATCCATCTCGCTGCCGTCGACGGTAAGCTTTTCCCAGAAACTGGCCATAACGGTACCTCCCGTGTCTGTGAACTGAAACTGCCGGCGCCCTTCGGAACCTTTGCCGGCAACGTCTAACCCTTGAGATACTGCGCGAAAAACTCCAACGTGCGCGGCCAAGATTCCACGGCCGCTCCCTCGTGATACCTGCCGCCGGACGGGTTCATGAAGGCGTGGTCAGCGCCGGCGTAGGTGTAGAACCGGTGTGCCTTGCCCAGCCGGTCCAGTTCGGCGTCGAGTTTGTGCATGTCGTCCTGGGACGGGTTGGCGTCGATCTCACCGAAGTGGAAGAGCATGGGGCAGTCGATGTTGCTTGCCAGATCGAAGGGCGGGGTTTCTCCGTCGCCCCATGTGATCATCAGATTGCCGCCGTAATATGGAACCACCGCCTTGTAGTTCGGATTGGTAGCGGCGGCCAGCCATGCCACGCGACCGCCCATGCAGAAGCCGGTCACGCCGATGCGGTCGCTTTGTATCGCATCATGGTTCAAAAGCCAGTCGACCGTGGCGTTCATGTCGGCGACGATGCCGGGGTCACTGAGCAGAGTTGCCGGGCTGGGACGCGGACCCCCGTCTGCAGAGGCGGCAATGGCTTCTTCACTGTGCCGGTGATACAGGTTGGGTGCAACCGCCGCGTATCCGTCCGCCGCCAGTCGGTCGCAGATGTCCTGGATGAAGGCGTCCACGCCGGTGGCGTGTTGCGCCACCACTACCGCCGGATATGGAGCGGAATAACCGGCGCTGCTGGAGGGCACCGCCGCGTACATGTCCATTTGCTGCCCGTCTACGTTGATCTTTTCCCAAAAACTAGCCATTTATGAACCTCTCTGTTGTCGAATGAGTTTTATCCCATCTTGTCATCAAGTCTCGAAGAACAGGCATTTTGCCGCGAGTGATCTTCCCACGCTACCTTGAACAGCCAGTTCAACATCGATGCTAAGGCCAGAAGCGCCAGGGCAGCGCCCAGCGCTGACAACGCAGGGATGCCCCGTATCTCCAGTACGACCCGGAACACGATATCGAACAACCAGAACCAAGCGCCCGTGACAATAAGGACCGCCCAAGCCGAACGCAGTCTTCCCATCACATCAATCCATTAGCATCCTGGCTATCAAAATCGTCGTGCAGAATCCGAGCACACCTCCGAAGGTGGACACCAAAATCCCCCGCCCAATTTCGTTGATGTTCGTAGGGCTCCCCACGACCGCCAAGAACGCTGCCACAGCGACCACGATGGCGATAATCACGGCGATTACTAGGACCAGATTTTTGTCTTGCATGGTGCACCTCGGGCCTGTGCACAGACCATTCAGCCGTACGCTAAACCAGTCCCTCATCGCGCACTTGCGCCAGCGTCGCCTCGAAGGCGGCCAGGGTGGCGTCGATGTCCGCCTCGGAGTGGGTTGCGGACACCAGGAACGCGCCCCGGCCCATGATGTCGATGCCGTGGTTTTGCAGGCCGCGCTTGATTCCGGTTACCGCCGGCGTGGCGGCGGCTCGCTTGATCTGCCGGTCGACCTCCGGTCCGAATTCGTTGTCGAAGTCGCCCTCCGCCAGCGTGAAGTGGATCATGGACGCGATGCCGTAGGCGTGTCCTCCGACCTCCATGCGGGTGAACACCTCGTTGAGGCCCGCCTTGAGCCGGGCCGCCATAGCGTCGGCCTGCTCGTTCATCGGCTCGGCGGCGATGAGTTCCAGGCAAGTCGCGCCCGCCACCGCCGACAGGGGATTTCCGTTGAACGTCCCTGGATGATAGACGCGCTCGGTGTTGTCCCATTCAGGGTCGCCGCGTTGGGCGATCATGTCCACGATATCGGCTTTGCCGCCGACGGCGCCGCCGGGAAGGGCACCGGCCACGATCTTGGCCATTGTCGTCAGATCGGGGGTGATCCCGTAACGGACCTGGGCGCCGCCGGGAGATGCGCGAAACCCGGTGACAACCTCGTCGAAGATCAGGATCACGCCGTGCTGGTCGCAAAGTTGGCGGAGGCCGGCCAGGTATTGCGGCACGTTGAAAGGGAGCTGCCCGTAGTGTGCCCCGGTGGGCTCCAGGATGATTGCGGCGATGTCGCTGTCACGCTCCATGGCTTGCTGCACCGCGTTCAGGTTCCCGGCCGGCACGATAATCATGCTGCCCCAGGACTCCGCAGGAATCCCGGGGGCCGGACGATCGGAGCCGGCCATGGCGTAGTCGTGCCACCCGTGGAAGTGGTCCTGCAGTTTGATGACCTTGTTGCGCCCGGTGTAGGCGCGGGCCAGACGCATCGCCATCAATGTCGCTTCGGTGCCGCTGCTGTGGAAGCGCACCCTTTCCACGGCCGGCATCAGGTTCATTATCGCCCGGGCCCAGCGCAGTTCCTCATCGGTACACGCTCCGAGGTGGGTGCCCCGCCGGATCTGCTCCGACACGGCATCCGCGATGGCGGGATGAGAGTGTCCTAACAACAATGCACCGTGGCCGGACACGTAGTCGATGTACTCGTTGCCGTCCACGTCCCACTTTCGTGGGCCCTGTCCGTGGGTGATATAGAGAGGAAAGGGTTCGGCGTAACGATTGTCGTGCGTTACCCCTCCCGGGAATATGCCCACGGCGTCACGATAACGTTCGGCGGAGCCGGCGTGGTTTGCGATGTACTGTTCCAGGATGGTGGGCATTTTCCGTCTCCCCATTTGCAATTCATTAGGTGAAGCCAGCCGGACGTTGGTAGTGCTCCACCCGCCGGCCTCGATTGGTCTTTCGAGCCGGAACCCAGGCGGTCCCGTCGGAATTTACCGCTCGGGTTGAGGCCCATTGTAGCACCGGCGTGTGGTTCACACAGTTATCGGGCCGGTGTCTCGGTATTCTCGGCCATCAACTCGGGAGGCCGCTTTATGAACAGGAAACACGTGCCCGCAAGGAAGGCGCAAATCGCTCCGGGGAGGATTGCGTAATCGTAGTCCCCGAAATGGTCTGCCACCCAACCCGCATATACGGGTGATGCTACCAGGGCCCAGGCGTAGGCGAAGGTGATGTACCCGCGCAGCGTGGCAAACCTGGTGCGGCCATAGTACTCACCAAGCGCGGCCCACACGATCACACCGGCTCCGTCCATCATGCCTTCGCACACGATGAACGCTACCACCAACGTGATACCCACTGCCGTCTGCCAGTCCCCCAACCATAGGCACAGGTATCCGATCCCTTCCACCGTCAGGCTCAGGAACATGATGGTTTTCTTAGATACCCGGTCACCCAGGTAGCCCATTACCAGCCGCGATACGAAGTTGATTGCGGACATCGCACCGATAAGGTTCGCCGCCATCTGGGTGCTCATGCCCTTGTCTTCAACCATAATCGGGAACAGGCTGATCAGGATACCCAGCGTCGCCATTTGCCGCAGTCCGGCGCCGGCGAGCAAGAGCCAGTAGGCCTGCGTTCTCAGCGCCTCCCCCACCGTGTAGTCCCGCGTTTCGCGCCGGGCCGCGGGCGAACCGGGGCGAGCAGGAGGCGGGCGCGTGGCGCCGTCGGGCAACAGTCCCATGTCCTCCGGGCGATTTCTGAACCAGAAACATAGGGGCAGCAGGATAACCGCATAAAACGCCCCCGACGCGATCAGGCCCCACCGCAGTCCGGCCCGGTCGATCAGAAGGTTCATCGTCGGAATCAGCGCCAGGCCGCCCAGCGACGCCACGGCGGCCAGTATGGATATCGCCAGCGCTCGGCGGCGGTGGAACCACTGGTTCAGGCCGGCGAAGCAGGCGTGCTGGAAACCCATGCTGTTTCCCAATGACACCAAGCCCAGATAGATGAGCGCGAAGCCCCAGAACCCGGGCAGCCAGAAGGCCATGATCAGGTAGCCGACGACGGTGATTATCAATGACGGCACCAGCACCTTGCGGTTCCCGAATTTGTCGATGAGCCACCCGGCCAACGGACCCTCCAGCCCGCCTTCGGCGCGCGCTATCGAAAAAACCAGGTTCGTTTGCGCCTGGGTAATGCCCAACTGCTCGCGGATTGGCAGCACCAGAACGCCGAATCCGCGGAAGAAGATGCCGCTGGCGAAGAAACTCATCACCGAAGTGACGACGACCATCCACCAGCCGTAATAGATGCGGCCGCCGGACGACACACCTCCCGTGGGCGCTGCGCCCGCTCGTTCCTCTGTCCTAGCCACCAGTTCGACCGTCGACTCACATCAAATTCACCCGGCCTGCCCGCCGTCGGCGGCCTGGCCGGGTGCACGTACAACGGGCGCCAGTGTACCCTCCGGGTTGTGTTAGGGCAACGCGAAAGAGAATGCGACAAGGCTTCCAAAGTAACCCGCAGCGTACCAGCCGTTGCTATAATCGGCCGCAATTCACTCGCACGATTGGAGGCTAACGATGGCTGAGGATTTGTCTGGGCTCCTTGCCGAAACCGAACTCACGCTGCTCGACGGGAACCAGGTTCGCACTGAAGGCCCCCTGTGGCACCCGGGCGGCTACCTTACCTTTGTGGATCTGCAACGAGAGCAGTTGCTCAAGTGGGACCCGCAAACGCGAGAGACCACGGTGGTTCGCGAAAACACCGGCGAGGGGAACGGCTGCACTTTGGACCGACAGGGAAATCTCCTGATGTGTGAAGGCGCGGATCACCGGTGCGTCACCCGCATGGACGCGGACGGCAACGTTAGCTCGATCGCCGACCGTTGGGACGGCAAGCGATTCAACAAACCCAACGACGTCATCTGCCGCACCGACGGGACCATCTATTTCACCGACCCGCACCTTCGCTTTCCTGAGGAACTGCGCGAGATCCCGTTCGCCGGCGTGTACCGTATCGATCCGGCGGGAAACGTGCACCTGGCTACCGACGAGTGCGAGTATTCGAACGGTCTCGCCCTTTCTCCCGACGAATCGGTACTGTACGTCGCCATCAGCCGGGCGGAGCCGGCGGATTTCGACCGCGAGGAGAACGGGGAATTTTGCCCAAACCGACGTATCCGAGCCTTCGATGTCGCGGCCGACGGGACATTGAGCGGCAATCGGATCCTCATCGAAATGGGGTCAGACGCCCCGGGCGTCCCGGATGGTATGAAAGTGGATATCGACGGCCGGGTCTGGTGCACCGGCTCGGGCGGAGTGTGGATCGTTTCTCCGGATGGGGAGCGTCTGGGGGTTCTGGAAACCCCGGAAGTTACGCGGAATATCTGCTTCGGCGGAGACGACATGCGCACGCTGTTCCTGACTTCGGGTCAGTCCCTCTACAGCATCCGCGTGCAAACGCCTGGGATCGGCGCCTTCTGATCGGGAGCCGTGAGCGCTGGAAAGCGTTACGCCGACTTCAAAGGCCACCCGCACGAGTTCTACCGGAAGATGGGTTTTGCTATCGCCGGGGTTCTGCCCGACGCAAACGGGCGCGGCAAGCCGGATATCTTCCTCGCCAAATCGGTGGCGCAGCGGTGATCTACGCCAAATTGTGGTAAAACAAGACTGAACCCAAGGGATCGCCACACGCAATGATAACGAGGAGGCTCAAATGACCACCGCCACCAATGTCGTCGGCAACGGCGCGCACACTTACGAATTCGACCGGAACTGGGCCCAGGCGCCCGATGGCATTCCAATGCCAGCTGCGGCGGTTTTCGGCGACGACGAGGACCGCGTCTATTGCTTCAACCGCAACCCCGACCATCCCATTATGGTTTTCGACAAGGACGGTCAGTTCATCAAGTCCTGGGGCGCCGGGATGTTCGAGTTCCCCCACGCAATCATCATCGACCAGTGGGGCTACGTGTGGCTCGTAGATCGCAACATGGGCCAGATTTTCAAGCTCACCAAGGATGGTGAGTTGGTGATGACGATAGGTGAGTACGGTTTCCGGTCTGACACCGGAGCAGACAACACCGCTTTCGATTCCAACTCGTGGCACCAGGTGGTACGCGGCGCAGATCCGTTCAACATGCCGGCCGGCATCGCGCTGAACGACGACGGCGAAATCTACATCGCCGACGGCTACGCAAACGCCCGGGTGCACAAGTTCACTCCTACCGGCGAGCACATCTTCTCGTGGGGCGAACCCGGTTCCGGCCCTGGCCAGTTCAACTTGCCGCATGGCGCCTGGATCAACCGCCAGGGCAATCTGCTGATCGCCGATCGGGAAAACGATCGCGTCCAGGTCTTCAACCAGGACGGCACGCACGTTACTGACTGGCCCAGCAAACTGATTGGCCCCGCCGTCATCTGCATTGACGACGATGACGTGGCTTACGTGGCGGAACACAATGGCGGCATGCTGAGTATCCTGGATGCGAATGGAGAGCGGCTGGCGCAGTGGGGAGACCTCACCCACCGCAGCTGCCATGGGGTTTGGGTCGACAGCCAAAAAGATCTGTACGTGGTTGAACCCTATGAGGGAAGCACCGGCCGCACCGTGGTGAAGTACACTCGCAAGGGTTAGGCTTCGCGCTGCGCACCTTGCACGGGGGTGGTTGCATAACCACCCCTTTATTTTTTGGTGCGAATTCCGTTCAGCACATTTTTTTGTTTCGCAACGATATTGAACAATTCGCACAATATCTGATTATAATGTGCAGCCGAACGTGCACCCGGTCCCGTTGCGGCTTCGCGCCGCTCCAATCACGATCAGGATTGCGCGCGCATAATAACTTCGGAGATTTGACTCCCAGCACTGATTTAGAGGATGTACAGCAATGGCAACCGTCACGCTCAACATCTCCGGCGACAGCCAGGAGGTAATTTCAGTTATCCGTTCCCTGGCAAAGCAACACGAGGGGTCTCACGCTCAGGTCGCAACGGAGCCTCCGATGGTGACCGACGGCGCGGCCATAACCAGCGTGGACACCGTGTCACGAGGAAACGCGTGGACCGCCAGCACCGCGCGGGACACTCGGAGCAACGTGTCCGCTGACGCACAGCGGTTGTTGGACGCCCTGGTGCGCGCCCCCGACCATCAGATGCACATCGACGAAATCTACAGCCAGCTCGAGCTGGACCGTTACGGCTTGATCGGTGCGCGGCGGTCCATCTCCGCCGCCCTCCGGCGCAACGTGGCCACGGCCGACGCTACCCTGCTTACCACCAGGGACCGGCGCGTTACCCTGAGCAGCGAATACGCGGACGCGATCTCAGTAGAGTAGGGTACCTGTGCTTCGGTTAACCGACGATTCTCCCAGCAGCCACGTGGGGACACGTCCTGCGCCGCGTGGCATCGCGACCGTCAGGGATCAGGGTCGCCGCAGGATCATGCCACCCGCTCCGGCCACACCGGGTCATGATATCCCAGCGGCACCGTGGGCCTTGCCCAGTACGGTTGCGTTTCGGAAAGCTGAACCGTCGGGGCCAAATGCGTTAGTCGGCCCGCAGGTACGTCGCTGACGGTGCACCACTGACTGATCTCATCGGCGCTGAAATCCGAGGCTACGTCGCACAGGCTCGATTCCGGCACCTGTCCCCGGTCTACGAGCCACTTGCCGATTTGTGCCAGGGAAATCCTGACTAGCCAACTCCCGCCTTCCCGGGCGCGGCGCGCAAGAGCGGTTAACGCGCCGTAGGCCATCAGGTATCCGGTCAGGTAGTCGATCGCGGACACCGGATAAAACTGCGGTCCGGGTTCGGCTCCAGGGAACAACTGTCCCTGGCGGTCCGTGATGCCGCTAACCGTCTGCACCACCGTATCGAAACCGCGGCGGTCAGCCCACGGTCCGACGCGGCCGAAAGCGGACAACGAAACGTAGACGATACCCGGCCGGAGTTTCGCCAGGTCTTCCGGAGCGAGACCGCGCTGCGCCAGTGTCCCCGGTCGGTAGCCTTGCGAGAATACGTCGGCCTGGCTCACCAGATGATGCATTGTAGCGAGGTCCTGCGCGTCCCTGAGATCCAGGCGGGTGGACAACTTGCCGTGTCCGGTGTCGAATTCCTGGGCCTCACTGCTGGGCAGGTGCTCGGCCGTGACTTTCATAACGTCCGCGCCATGCTCTGCCAACGTGCGGGCGCAAGTGGGGCCGGCCAGGACGCGGGTCAGGTCCAGAACGCGGATCCCGGAAAGTGGCCGGGAACCTTCGGGCAGCGGTTCCGGCGGGCTGTCGGCGATCTTATCGATTTCAAGCAGGGGCAAAGACGCAACGGCGGCTGACTGCGGATGCTGGGCCCATTCGGCCATGGAGCGCACCATCCCGCCGGCTCCTCGGGCGGCAATTATCGCCTCTTCCAGTTCCAAGGCGTCCCATTTCGCGACGGCTTGCCGTACTGCTTCACGGTCCTCGGGCACGCCCAGCACGCTCAACGCCGCTTCCCGATGATTGGGAAAGTTGCAGTGCAGGTAGCTCCACCGGCCGTTCCTGGCGGGATAGACTCCCATTACGGATGGCCGCTCTCCGGCTGCCGGCGCGCCGTTCAGCATCATGTACCTGCTGCTGCGCAAGGATGCCGTAGCGTGCCGGGCGTCCACCGCGATGTCCTGTCGCCGGCCGGTGCGGGTCTCCCACAGGTCGGAGACTGCCAGTCCGACGGCGGCCAGGCTTGCTGCGGCCGCTTCGCCGATGCGGAAAGGAGTTGGCAGGATCGGGTCGACCCCACCGGTGAACGAAACTCGCGAAGCCTGCGCCGGATCGCAGCCCGGAATGGTGAGCAAGGTTGATAGAATTTGATCAGCCACTACGAAATCCTTTGCTTTGCGCCTTTCTGGAATTTTCACGTGTACTCGGTTTCGTAAATTGTCAGAATCAGGATTTGTCGGATTTCAGGATTAGCAGGATTGGGTTGGCTAGCGCATTGGCGTCAGCATCCTGAAAATCCGATAATCGTGGAAATCCTGATTCTGACTATCTCCCGAAAGTGGGTACGGATAATGCTGGAACTTGACGATCATATTACACCAAAAGATCAAGGCCCAATGATTTTGAAAGAGCGCGCGTTGTCGGTCTGGGGCTACCCGTGTATATTGTTTGCATCGTGGGGCGGAGCGGACCGTATGATCGGTCAGGGTAAGAGCATTGCAAGATAACGCGATCAGCCTGGGCTCCTGGGACATTACCTCCGAAGCAGTCCGCGAATACCTTTCGGCCGTCGGCGACGATCTGCCGCTGTACATGGACTCGCAATGCGCTCCTCCGATCATGCTTGCTGCCCGCGTCGTGGCTTTGTTGTTGGAACGCTTGTCGTTGCCCGACGGCGCGATCCATAGTCTGCAGGATCTGGAAACCGTGGATGCGTTGCGCGTCGGTTCCACGGTTTCCGCGGTGGCCTGCCTTGAACCGGTACGCGAGCGCGGCGGAATGAGGTTTCTTACCGTCAATTACACGGTCTCCGACGAACCCACGGGCTCGGATTTAATGAATGGTCGCACCACCGTGCTGCTTCCCGCAGATGAGAGCGACGAATAGACAGAGCCGATATGCCTGCTGACGCTTCAACACACGAACCCTCGCAATTCGACGTGGGCTACGCGATCGCCCCGGTGCGACGCGTCGTCAGTCGAGAAAATATTGATGCCTACCGATCGGCTTCGGGCGACCACAACCGTATCCACTACGATGATGAATTTGCGGCGGCCAGCCGTTTCGAGGGCGTCATCGCCCACGGTATGCTGACTTTGGCCATGATCTCCGAAATGATGGCGGGCGAGTACGGTTCCTGCTGGCTGCGGTCAGGTAGCCTGCGCGTCAGGTTCCGTGGTGCGGCGCATCCTGGAGATCTTCTGGAAGCTGTCGGTGCGGTGACCAAGAGCGAATCGGCCGCTGACGGCAGCCGCGTAACTTGCAACGTAGAGCTTCTGAACGTTGATAATGGAAACAGAATCATCACCGGGTCGGCGACCGTGGTGTTGAGTCCGGCAGATATGAGGGAAAGGGCGGAATGAGCACGAACGGAGATATGCCGCGGGTACGCGTCGCGGTGGATGCGATGGGTGGGGACTTTGGTCCGCCGGAAACCGTTCCCGGAGTTCTGGCCGCGCTGGACGCCCACCCCGATTTGACCGTCATTCTGGTGGGGGACCCCGATGAGGTGCAGGCGGAATTGTCGCGCCACGACGTGGCCGGCCGAGCCGTTTCGGTAGTGCCCTCGGAGGGAAAGGTCGAGGATGAAGAGCATCCCATAGCTGCCCTGCGACGGAAACCGAAATCGTCAATCGCCGTTTCGATGGGACTGGTTCAGCAGGGCGTAGCCGACATGGTGGTGTCCATGGGCTCGACCGGTGCCACCATGGCCACTGCGGTGATGGCGCTGGGCTTGCTGGAAGGATTGGAACGGCCCTGCATCGGCGGCAACTTCCTGGGGGTGGCGCCAAACACCACCGTGGTCGATCTGGGCAGCAACGTGGATTGCCGCCCGTCGTTGCTGCTGAGCTTTGCCGCGCTGGGGGTCGCATTTTCCCGCCGCCGCCTGGGCATCGAAAACCCTCGGGTGGCGCTGCTCAGCGTTGGTGAGGAGTCGGCAAAAGGCAATCGCCAGGTCCAGGAGAGCCATACCCTTTTTCGAGAGAGCCATCTCAATTTCGTGGGCAACGTCGAGGGAATGGACTTTTTCACCGGCAAGGCCGATGTCATCGTGTGCGATGGGTTCATCGGCAATATCCTGATCAAGTTCGCGGAAGGTCTGGGTTCCGCGCTGGTCCCGTATCTCCATCAACGGCTGTCGGCCGTTCTGCCGGACGAGCAGGTGCAGCAAATCGGAGAAGCGCTGTGGACCACCATGAACCTGCCGCGCACCATGGGCGGACCGCTGTTCGGCGTGGACGGTCTCGTCATGATAGGTCACGGTTCGTCGACGGCCAACGGCGTCGCCGGCGCGATCAACACCGGCCTGCTGTGCCATCGGCTGGAGTTGGTGGAAGGTTTCCGGCAAGAACTGGCGGAATTGCATCGCGCCGTCGCGCGCGAGGCGTGAAGGATTGGGTGTTCAACCATGTACACGATTGATTTGAGCGGTCAGGTTGCCCTGGTTACCGGCTCGTCCCGGGGAATTGGGGCCGTGATCGCGGCCCGGCTTGCTGCCGCCGGAGCCTCGGTGGGCATCAACTACCGGAGCAATGCCGCCGCAGCCGATGCCGTGATCGACGAAATCCGCGCCGCTGGCGGCGAAGCGCTGCGCGTACCCGGCGATGTTTCCGACGAAAACACTGCGGAAGCGGTGGTGAAAACCACCGCCGACCGGCTGGGCCGGCTGGACATCCTGGTCAACAACGCTGGCGTCAATCGCGACCGGCTCATGCTGCGCATGACCGCCGCGGACTGGGATGACGTGCTCACGGTGAACCTGCGCGGCACGTTCCTCGCCACCCGTTTCGCCATTCCGTTGATGCTTCGCCAGCGGTACGGACGCGTCGTCAACATCTCATCGGTGGTGGGGCTCACCGGGAACCCGGGGCAGTCCAACTATGCCGCGTCCAAGGCTGGGCAAATCGGATTTACGAAAGCCATGGCGCGGGAAGTGGCCAGCCGGAGCATCACGGTGAACGCGGTAGCGCCGGGTTTCATCGAGGTCGGCGATGACGGCGGAATGACCGCCGACATGACTGACGACCAGCGCAGCCAGGTGCTCTCGCGCATCCCGGCCGGGCGCTTCGGAGCCGCCGAGGACGTTGCCTCGGCCGTTCTTTACCTGGTCAGCCCGGGCGCCGGCTACGTCAATGGCCAGACGCTGACCATAGACGGCGGCCTTACCGCTTGATAATAGCGCCCATGGAAGGGAGTACTTCGCGATGAAAGCCACCACACGATTCCGCCAACTGCTCGCCAACCCTGGGATCATCACGGCGCCTGGCGCTTATGATTGCCTTACCGCCGCCATCATCGAACGGGCCGGTTTTCCCGCCGTGTACATGACCGGAGCCGGAACGTCGGTGGCCCGCATCGGCTACCCCGACCTGGCGCTGGCCACCGCCACCGAGATGCTGGCGAACGCGTCGGCAATCGCTTCCACAGTGGATGTGCCCGTGATCGCCGACGCCGACACCGGTTACGGCGGAACCATGAACGTGCGCCGCACCATCCGCGAGTATGAACGCACGGGTGTGGCGGCGGTCCATATTGAGGACCAGCAGTTCCCGAAGCGCTGTGGCCACCTGGAAGACAAGCGGGTGGTGTCCATCGACGAGATGGTGCAGAAAATCCATGCCGCCGTGGACGCGCGCACCGATGATGATTTCACCATCATCGTTCGCACCGACGCACTGGCGGTGACCGGTTGGGATGACACGATGCGCCGCTGCGATGCTTTCACGGGGGCTGGAGCTGATGCGCTGTTTGTCGAAGCCATCCGGTCCGCCGAAGAGGCTGCGGAGGTGGTCGCTCAAACCTCGGTTCCGCTGCTGTATAACTTCGTGGAAACGGGCAAGTCGCCGCTGCTGAACGTTGCGGAACTGGAAAAGCTGGGGTTCAAGATGGTCATCTTCCCCGGCAGCGCCTTCATGTCGGTGGCCCACACCGTGGCGCGGGTAATGGCCGAACTCAAAGCTACCGGCACCACCGAGCACCTGGTGGGTGAAATGACCCCGCTCACCGAGGCGTTCGAACTCATGGGCCTGTCTCAGATGCTGGAGCGGGACGCCGGGTACGCCGTTGCGAACGACGCCGATAGCGAAAAGGCGGCGAGTGAACGCCGCTTCCGGGAGAAAGAAAGCAAAGCGATGGCTATATATGAAACGCGCATCAAGCCGGGTCTTACGGAAGAACACCTGGGCAAACTGCTGATTATCAACACGGAAACCGGCGAGTACGAACTGTTCCACGACGAATATACAGGCCAGTTGCGTTGGATGGATTACAAATACGGTGACCCGGTGCACATGATACGGATTGGCCATCCAGTGGTTGATTACTGGGGCTGGAAGCCAGTGGAAGAACCGAAGCTGTGACGGCGATGCAAGGTTACGTCAACGCAGATCCCAAAGAGCCTCGCATTATCGTCCCCGTACTTGACGCTGACGGAACTCTCGTGCCCCTGGAAATGGCCATCGACACGGGTTTCACCGGATTTATGACCTTGCGCCCCAGGATCACCCTTGCTCTGGGACTGGAGCGAGGGGAGGACAGGAGGATGATGCTGGCGGACGGGCAGGTCATTTCCACGCCCACATGCTGGGCGACGACAATCTGGCACGGCAATCCAACGCGGATCCCGGTGTTGGAAATTGACGCCCGGCCCGTCATCGGCATGTCACTCCTCTGGAACAGCGACGTAGCCATTGCAGCGCGAGAGAACGGCCGGGTGACAATAACCGAAGCGGCCGCAACCTAGCCACCGTCTGCTGATGACGGCCGACGGCGCAAGCAGACCATCTTTTCGGGGTGGGGAAGATTTCCCTCGCCGCCTGCCGGTCGAGGTGGCGCAATGGCAAGCCGACGGCCTGATTTCCGAGGAGCAAGCCGGCGCCATCCTGGACCGTTATGGCCTCTCTACGGAAGACGAGCTTCCCGGCGAACCTGCCGACACGGATTCCATTGGCTCCGCCGATTCCACTGGAGACTTGGTGGAACAGGGCTCCATCGTCAGCAGAGCCGTTTCCATCATCGGGGTGATGGGTGCTCTCCTGGTTGGGCTGGGCATCATCATTTACGTCGCCGCCAATTGGGACGTGATCCCGGTTTGGGCTCGGGTCGCCATGCTGGTGGGGTTGACGGCCGCTATCAATGCCGCGGGCTGGGCGCTGCTGGCCAAGTTCGAATACCCGCGCATCGGCGTGGCCATGCTCGTGGTCGGAGGGCTGGCTTATGGGGCGGCGATCCATCTGATCGCCCAGATTTACCACGTTCCCGTAAATCATCCCAATCTGACCACCGCGTGGTTCCTGGGAGCGCTGCCGATGGGGTATATCGCGCGTTCCCGCCTGGTGGTGGGATTGTCTCTGGTGCTCCTCGTCCTGAGCATGGGGTTCCGGACCCAATGGTGGCTGGAATACTACGGCGCGGATACGCTCCTGTATCTGGCGCCGCTGACCATTGCGCTTTCGGCTGCGGTGGTTGCCCTGGGACTGCTCCAATTGCGGTTCACCTGGACGCGGCCTCTGGCGGCGTATTGCTACTACCCGGGCCTGGCAATTGGCCTGGCGGCCTTTGCCGCGATGACGGTCGCCAGCATCTGGGTCGATGTTGGAAATCTGACCTGGGCGGTGTTGTCCGCCGAGTATTGGGTCACGGCCGGCGTGGGTATCGCGACGGCTGCGGCTGCCACAGGCATTCTCTGGTGGAACTCCCGCGCCCAGCCGGATACTCGTCCCGTTGCCGACACTGCGTTGGCGGCCACGATGGTTGTCACTGCGGCGTGCATCTGGGGCTGGTTTGCCTATCCCGCGGCTGTCATGTGGTGGCTGTTCAACCTCGTTGCGTTCGGCGGCGTTGCGCTGTTGGCTTTCCTCAAACGTTCGCCAATTCTGCTCGGGGGCGGTGCCATATTGTTTGTACTGCTGGTGGCAATGCGGTTCGTCAGCCTGGTGGACCTGGATGGTGAGGCCGCGTCGGTATTGCTTTCCGCCGCCGCGCTGACGGTGGCGGCATGCGTCTATTCCGGGAGCCTCGTCATGCGGGTTGTGCCGCTGGTGGCGCCATACGTTCGGATTGTGGCGGCGGTGGGGCTGGCTCTGGCCGCGTCGAGCCTCCACGTCATGGGGTACGGGGCCTTCTGGCGCTGGGAAACCACACTGGTCTGGTACTCGATTCCGGCAGAATACTGGGCCGTCGTGGCAGCGGGGTGGCTACTTGCAGTAGCGGGGGTTGGCCTCAGCTTATGGAGACGTGGGCGCTCCGGCTACGGCGGTGCGGTTTGGGAAGCCGGCGCGGTGGCGGCCATGGCGGCGCTGACGCTGGCGATGTGGCTGGGGCTGATGTATGGGGTGTCGATGTGGGAGGTATTCAACCTCGCTTTGCTGGCAGGCATCGCGGCGTTGATCTGGTACGCCTACCGGCGCCGGCAGCGGTCCGTGGCGGACTTCGCTTGTTTGGTTTTCGCTTGTTCCCTGGTAATACGGTGCATCGCGGCGATAGACGTCATGACGGAGAACGGCCTGCTTTTGTGGCTGGGGCCGGTGGGTTTGGGCATTGGAGCGCTGGTCTTCCTCACCGGCCGGCTCCAGGTGCGTTGGTCGGGAACCGCCACACCCGAGCTTCGGACCAACTCCCGGGTTTGGGATCTGGCCGGCCTTTCTGTCGCCATCGCCAGCGTCTACGCCATGAGTTACAGCGATCCCTGGAACCCGGCGCACGCTGCGACGGAGGGCTCTGCGCTGGCCTTTCTGGAAGAGTATTGGTTCCTGGCTGCCACGGCTTGGGGCGCCGCGATCGTTGTTGGAATCGTGATTTGGGTGGTGGACGGAAGACAGTCCGCTCCAGCGCCGGCGTCACCGGGGCAGCTGCGATGGGAGACGGCGGCCGCGGCCGCAATGGGTGTCCTTACCCTCGTGGCTTGGTTGGGTCTGCTCCTGAGTTGGACGTGGACCTGGCTCCCGCTGAACGCCGCCCTGCTGGGCGCGGTGCTGGCGCTGGTGGCGGCCGGGTACCGCTGGAACCGTGGCGACCTGATCAACCTGGCGGTGGTAGCGTTCGGGATTACGCTGTTCACCCGCTATTTCGAGTTTGGCTTCGGGTTGCTGGGTCAGTCCCTGGCGTTCATCGTCGCCGGGGCGATCATGCTGGGCATGGGCTTCGGGCTGGAATTCCTGCGGCGGCGGATGCTGCGCAGCGTGCGCGTTGTTGCGGAGCCGGCATGACACCAACGGCTAGCATCCTGTTCTTCGTGGTGGTGGTGGCGCAGGTAGTTGGGCTGGTCGCGTTCGCCGGCGTGCGGGAGGTTGCCGTGACCGCGGGACGGGAGATAACCCTGCAGACCGCACCCGTCGACCCGCGCTCCCTGTTCCAGGGCGACTACGCGATTCTGGACTATGAAATAGCCGTCCTGCCGGAGGGCCTACGGGATTTTCCAGCCGGCAGCGAGATATTCGTAGTGCTACACGAATGCGGCGATGTGTGGTGCGCAGCAGCCTGGCACGAGCCGGTTCGACCGTCGTCGTCCGACGTCTTTATTCGAGGTGTGGTCAACCGACGCGGCCGGCTGGATTTCGGGATCGGCACCTACTTCGTGCCAGAGGGGACGGGCCACATCATCGAGCGCGCCGAGGACGTCAAGGTGGTCGTCTCCCTGGACGAACAAGGGCAGGCAGTCATTAAGGATGTTCTGGTGGATGGGGCGCCTTTTGCTCCCGACGGAAACTAACCACCGGAGAGCAGCCGGGGACTCTGACGCCCCTACTGTCGGTTGCCCCAGTCAACGTAGCGCGTGCTTGCCATAGCGCTAATTTGCAGTTCTTGACAGAACCCGGGTCGCTCGGCTCGATGAACCTGCCGGTCCGGCTTTGGGCCCGGCGGGCCGTTCTCCAGGGCTTCCGACAATATTCGGCCGTCCATGTCTGACGCTTCCGCGTCCAATCCCAGCAGATGCAGTATGGTGGGAGCGAAATCGATGTTGCCGGTTGGCGTCTCGATGGTGGTTTCACGCCGGAACGATGGCCCGCTGGCCAGGCCGGTGTTGCGCAGTTCGTGTTGGCTGAGGCTGCCGTGCTGACCCTGACCGATTGCGCCTCCGGTGGCGGGAGCGTAACCGGGGTAACCTGCCGGATTGTCGAGACTTTGCCAAGGGAACGACATGAGCAGGTCCGGCGAGCGCGGCCCCTCGCATCCCAGCAGGTCCAGGGGCAGCGTGCCGGCCGGTTTCCCGACACGCTCCGACGCGAAAAACGGGCCACACCAGGGTTGGGAAGCCAGCCACGTGGTCAGCGCCTCGGCCGTCCGGGGATCGCCTCCGTTGACGTACAGCAGCGCAGACCCGCCGTTGGCAGCCACCGCGACGCCACCCGGAAGATCGATCGTCGGAAACTCGGCTTCACGCAGCAATTGCTCCACCCGGACCACCTCGCTGATCGTCGAATAGCCGTGGTCCGATGTAACGAATATGTCGGTTGTGTCGGCGCGCCCGTTCACCCGCAGCCAGTCCAGCAACTCGCCGAACTCTGCATCCGCTTCAGCGAGGGCTTGCGGAGTCCTGCCCAGTCCGACGCCGTCCTCGTGCTGCGTCTTGTCCGGTTCCGACGACCACAGCAGGGCCACCGTCGGGTCGCGTTCGGGCAGGACGAACTCGGTCAGGATACGTCGCGCGTGCACCAAACGCGCCGTGTTGGGCAGGTCCTGCGCCGGCCATTCGCCGAACCTTTCCGCCAGTTCAGCGTACAGCGGGCGCGGTAACGCGAAATCGGGATGAATGGTCGCGCCGCCGGAGGTCGCCGCATTGGGATTGTGCATGTAGGCGTTGCCGCTGGTCCCGGTGCCGATGGCGAAGTATTCCATGCTGTGCCGTCCCAACAGATCGGCCAATGTCGGGACCAACAGCGCATGTCCGGTGGTGTCCACAACCTCCTGCAGCGTGGGTTCCATGGCGGGGATCACACGGTGCGGATCGAAGTCGCGGCAGAGGAAGGTGTTACCGGCGAGGCCGTGTCGGCCGGGCAGGCAACCAGTGACGAGACTCGACGCGTTGACCCGGGTCACCGTTGGGAACACCGGATGATGGTTTGCGAAAGTCACGCCGCCGTTGGCGAACTTTGACAGGTTTGGCATCAGTTCCGGCGTAATCTGCGCCGGCTGGAGGCCGTCGAACACCATAATCAATACCCTGCGTTGGACTGCCATTGTGCCTCCTCTCGTGCTCAATTTACCGCCGGCTGGGACCACCCCAGCAATTCGCGGATCACTCGCAGTGATGTCTCAACGTCGACGCCCCCAGGTTCGGCCACCCGGACAGGCCCGCCGTTTTCGTCCAGCACCCGGCAGCGGCCCCACAGGGCGCGGTCGTCGGTGGTTGTCGAGTCATCTACCGTCATCGTCACCGAGCGAAGCTTGATGGCGTGCGGGGCTATTGCCGCGACCAGCGTCAGCGGGTCGTACATATTGAACCGCTCGCGCGTGGCTCCTTGCCGGAACCAGCTCGCGAGCAACCGTTCGGCCAGGATGCCGGCCGCGGAGGACGGGCGCGCGCCGGCCACATCATCGGAAGTCAGGAAAACCTGTCGGCACGGCGCCATGTCGATCAGAGTTAGCGGAAACCCCGATTCCATCACCAGACGCGCGGCCGTCGGATCACTGTAAAAGTTGAACTCCGCGTGCGGTGTGATGTTTCCCGGAGTGTCCACCGCGCCGCCCATGACCAGCAGGCGCTTGGCCAGCGGTAAAACCGTTGGATGATCCCGGTGCAGCCGGGCAAGGTTGGTAAGGGGTCCCAGGGCAATCACAGTGACGGCGCCCGGATTCGCCCGAAGGGTTTGGGCCAGGGACTGCACCGCGCCAGTATCGGATGTGCGCGACGTCGGTGGAGGCAGGGGGTGGGTAAGGCCCTCTGCGGAGTGGACATCACGTGCATAGGCGAAGCGGCCGCGAACCGGCCGAGTGGCTCCTTTGGCTACAGGGATGTCAGTGCGCCCCAGGCTTTCCAAAATAGCCAGTGCGTTTCGGGTTGCCGGCCCGATCGGGACGTTACCCGCCGTTGTGGTCAGGCCAATAACGTCGATCTCAGGCGATGACAGCGCCATCAGTAACGCTATGGCATCGTCGACACCGGGATCGGTGTCGATCACCATCGGTTCTGGAACCACGGGGTGCGGAGCCGTCATGCCGTCAGCCTGGTTCCAGGATGACCGAATGGCAGTACGCGCGTATGGCGCGCGCCGACGAGTACTTGAACCGGAAACCGGCGGACTGTTTGAATTTGGCTGAGCTCATTATCAGCGGATGTTTCGACAACTGCCTACCCATCGAGTTGAACGCCCGGCCGGCTCCGGCGTGCCTGGGCAAACCGGGCACGCGGCACCATTCCAGGATGTCCAACGAATCTACCACCCCGTCGCCAGCCACATTGAACACCCCGTCCAAGCGCTGCGTTATCACGCGTTCTATCGCTCGCGCGAGGTCATGTTGATGGAGGAACTGGAGCGGAAAGCTGCGCTTCCGGTTGGCGGTAACAGCCGGCAGCAACAGCTCATCCGCCGCGGGACTCGCGTGATTGGTGCTGACTGACATAGCCGCGCGCAGCACGGCGACCTTCATTTCAGCATCGCCGTTGGCTGCTGTCGATGGATCGTCGTCGGCCGCCGCCGGCAGGCTAGGCTCGGCGTCGGCGAGGTAGCGGTGTTGGCGGCTGGGATTTGTGGCGGTCCTCTCCGTAACGGGGACGGGGTTGTCGGCATTTGCGCCATAGACACGAACGTCCGACAGGTAGACGAATTGACGCACTCCCGCGATGCGGGCCGCGCGGAGCCAAAGTTGCGCGTCGGCACAGAACTGTTCGGGGTTGGGTCCATCGTAATAGCTTCCCACGTGGATCAGCGAATCGACCCCTTCCAGTTGCAACACGTCCGGAATGTCGGCGATCGTCAGTTCGTGCCCCTCCAGGAACATGTCCCAGGCCTTCTGCTGCATGAAGTCCGGAATGTCGGACATGGTGAGGATGCCGCCCACCCGATTTTGGGCCAGGCGGTAGGTGGAAATGCGTTCCACCGGCCAGCGCAAGGGGCGTTCTGCGATTGCCACCAGCCAACAGTCGGGTCGTTCCCGCTCCAAGTAGAGTAGCATCTGCGCCCCGAAGCTGGATGCAGCGCCCACCACGCCGATGACGTGGGAAAACTCGCGCGAGGTTCCAGGGGAGGTGCTCATTATTCAGCGCGTCCTGATCCCGTTTAGTCGACGGTCTCGTCCATCAGACCCAGTCAGCGGCGATCCCGAAACATTTGCATCTCAGTCGCAACGGCGTCTTCGGGCAAGGGGGCGGCGGCTCGTGGGCCGAAGTTGCGGGCCAGCACGAAGATCTGCGCCAGCCGCTCCACTAGGTCGCAGACTTCCAGCGCTTCCCAGATGTCCGGCCCGACGCCAACGGCGCCGTGGTTGCGCAGCAGGGCGGCGTTCCGGTCGCCCAGCGCGGCGTAGGCCTGCTCGGCCAGTTCCTGCGTTCCGGGAAAGGCGTACTTGCTGACCTTGATCGGACCGCCGATGGTCATCAGCATTTCGTCGATCAACGGCGGAATGTCCCGCCCGATGACCGCGGCCACCGAAGCGTAAATGGAGTGAGTGTGCGCCACCGCCTGCACATCGGCCCGCTGGCGATAAATCTCGAGGTGCAACCGAGTCTCCGAGGACGGCGGCATGGGTGCCGGAGACACCGGCTCGCCATCCAGGTTCACCACCACCAGTTCATCCGGCTTCAGCCGGTAGTAGGGATGATGCGTGGGGGTTACCAGCAGCAGGCTATCATCCCCCGAGCCCGTCAAGCGCAGACTGGTGTTCCCGGAATATGCGCCCACCAGGCCGCGCCGGTACATCTCGCGGGTGGCCTCGGTGAGGGTGGCGCGCTGTTCAGCCCATTGGTCGGACACTATTTTCCTCCCCGGTGACTGCGGCGGAGCCGAAACGCGACATAACCGCTGCAGCGGCATTATATCCGCTGATGATTGCCCCCTCCATAGTCGAAGGCCATCCCGTGTCCGTCCATTCCCCCGCCAAAAAGAGATTGGGCGAAGCAGTGACCGGACCAGGCCGGAGGCGCTGCGCCCCGGGAGTGCACCGGAAAGTGGCGTTTCGCTGTTTCACTACAGTCGACTTCAGCAGCTGTGCATCACGGGCTTTGGGGAACGCGGCGCGCATCTCTTTGGCGATGCTGTTCATCAGGTCCGGTCTCGGCAGGTCGATGTGTTCCCAGGCTGCGCTGATGGACACCGTCAACGACTGGCCACCGTGCGACCAGTTACCGCCTCGGATTAGCGAATCGTTGAAAACCCATTGCAAGGGGTTGTCGAGAAAGTAGCAGAACTCCCCTGCCATCACCGGTCGGTCGTATTCCAGATGGACGTTGACGATGGGCGAGGATTGCAAGCCGGTCAACGAGTTGAAGGGCTCTTTTTCCGCCAGATGGCCCGGGATCAGGCTGGGCAGGATCCAGAACGGCACCGTGCTCACGTAGGCATTGGCTGCGAACACCTGGTGGTTCCCCGCCGCGACGCGCTGCACGGATCCGTTGGTATCAGCCTCGATGGCGCGAGCCGGACAACCGAGCAGCGTGCGCACGCCCAGCTTGTGCAGGTAGGCTTCGCTGGGCACGCCCAGAGCCTGTGCCAGGGACGCCTTGGGATACCCGAGGTTGATCTCGCGTCTGCCCCGCAACAAGCCGTCCTGGGTGATCATCAATCCCATCGCCGCGCTGACGTCCCGGATGTTGTCGTTGAGAGTTCCCTCGATGATCACGTTCCAAAGGTTGTAGATGCACCGTTCGGACTGGCCGTGGGCTCTCAGCCAGTCGTAAAACGAGGTTGTTTCCATTTCAGGCGCGGCACGGTCGGCCCGCATCGCGGCAATCACCCCGCGGATCGCGCGTAACTTGTCACCCAGGCTCAGGTGGCGATAGGTGACGAAAGCCGCCAGCAGGTGGGCTGGGGCGGGGCCGCCGAGGCCGCAGAGTTTGCCCCCGCGCCCGGCGCGGTCATAGACATCGACGTTCAGCCTGGGCTGCAAATGCCACCGGTCGCTGACCCCGATACGCTCCAGGAACTCGATGAGGTTGCGACAGGCGCCCACGAACACGTGCTGCCCGTTGTCCAACTCCCGCTCGCTCTCCGGGTCGACAAACGAGAAAGCTCGACCTCCCAGGGAGTTGCGAGCCTCGAGCAGCGTAACCCGCCAACCGGACTCGGCGAGCCTGGCAGCCGTGGCGATGCCCGCCAGTCCGCCGCCAATCACCAGCGCCGACGGCTGGGCATCGCCGCGGCTATCGGTCACTTCATCAAGGGGCCCGTGAGCCATGCCCTGGCCATCAGCCCCAGCTTGGCGCCTTTGCTCAAGCTGATGCGCTCTTGAAACACGTCGTATCCGGCGGCTTCGATCTTGTTGAGCACTCCGCCGTAGATGAGGCCCAGGGCAGCCGGGCAGGCGCGGGATCTCGGCGAGAGGTACGGGAGCAACCGCCGGCCGCTGGCGAAGTACTCCCGGGCGCGGTCGATCTGGAATTGCATCAGGTTGGCGAAACCGTCGGTCACTGCTCGATTTTCCAAGTCCGCTTCAGTTACTCCAAACCGGTCCAGCTCGTCCTGTGGCAAATACACCCGACCGAACTCCCAGTCCTCAAGCACATCCCGGCAGATGTTGGTCAGCTGCATGGCCAACCCGAGGTCGATAGCGCCCTGGTGCGCTTCTTCGCGGCCGCGATATCCGAAAATGTGGATGCAAATCAGCCCGACCACAGAGGCTACCTGGTAACAGTAGGCGCGCAATTCTTCGAAATTAGCGTACCTGGTCTTGACCAGGTCGGATTCCACGCCGTTCAGGACTTCCTGAAAATATTGCTCGGGGATGTTGTAGGTTGCCGCCACATCGGCTAACCCGATGAACAGCGGCTGGTCTGCGTTGCCGGCGTAAGCCTGAGTCAATTTACGGCGCAGATGCTCGATGCGCTGCAGCTTCTCAGCGTGGTATCCTTCGGCGTCGACCGAGTCATCGCAATACCGGCAGAACGTGTATGCAACGTAGATGGCCCGCCGCTGCCGGGCCGGCAGCGTCAGGAAGGCGAAATAAAAATTGCGGGCTTCGCGCCTGGTTACCCGGCGGCATTCCTCATAGGCCGCTGCCAAAGCCTGCGGTGACGGTGAGGATGCTGTCGATAATGGGGTCGTCATGGGGCTTGCTTCAAGGTTTGGGCAATCCGTACCCGGCACCCAGCTTGTTTCCCAGCCAGGCAGACGCCAACAGCCACGCCTTCTGCCGTTTCGACAACGCGGGCCGGCGGCTCAGGACGTCGTATCCCTGCCGGCGAATGGCGTGGAGGACGACCACGCCGCCCCGTGTGAAGAGGGCCACCGGCAATTGGGCCCGACGGTGCAGAGAATTAACCAGAGGCGCGCCTTGTTGGAACATGCTCATGGCGATTTCGCATTCGTACCGCAACAGCGCGCGGAATGCATCGGTGGCCGCGCCGTTCGCGATGTCGCCCTCGGTGACACCGAACCTCCTCATGTCGGTTTGGGGGAGATAGATCCGGCCTCGGTCCCGATAGTCACGGCTGACGTCCTGCCAGAAATTGGTGAGTTGCAGGGCGGTGCAGGTGTGGTCGGCGAGTAGTTGCCGCCGGCGATCAGCGTACCCAAACAGGTACAGGTACAGGCGTCCAACGGGGTTCGCGGAATGGCGGCAATACTCCACCACGTCATCGAGTGTCTCGAAACGCCCGAATCCCTGATCCATCAAGTTGGCGCGGATGAGGAGTTGGAACGGTTCCCTGGGGATGTCGAAAGAGGCGACCGTGTGCTGTACCGCGATTGATATGGGGTGCGTAGGTTGACCGGAATAAATCGCCTCCAGCTCGTCTTCCCACCACGCCAGTTGGCCACGGCGGTAGGCGGTGATCGTGTCGTCGAGTTTGCCGTTCTCAACTGCGGTTGCAACCGGTTCAGAGGGCAGGGATTCGTCGCCCAGGTCGTCCACCATCCGGCACCAGGCGTAGATTGCATAGACGTGCGGCAGTTTTTGCCTGGGCGTGATCCAGCCGCCGACGTTGAAATTCTCGTAGTGGCTGCGGGCCAGCGTTTCGCAGTATCGGTACGCCTCGGCCAGCGTCACCGGCTCCGCGGATGCGATACTGCCGCCCCCGTCGTTGGAGGGGTTTCGCTCTTCAACTGCGGCTGACATGTTGCTCGACGTCCGGAGGTCGCCTACTCGCCCACGATCTGGACCATGACCTCGCGTGGCCGCGGGTGGTCCAACTCAATGAAGAAAATACTCTGCCACTGACCGAAGGGCATCTTCCCATCGATGAGCGGGATGGTTTCGCTCGACCCCAGCATCAAATGCTGCAGGTGCGCATGACCGTTGGGAGATTCCTCCTCGGTCATGTTGACCGTGCGGACCGAGAAATCGTTGTGCCGGTATTCCCCGAAACGGGGGCACATCTTCTCCAAAAAACGCGTCATGTCTTCAATCAATAACGGTTCGTTCTCGTTGATGATCACGGCCGCGGTGGTGTGGCGGGAGTACACCACTACGAACCCGTTGCTGACGCGGGCCTTCCCGACACAACCCTTGACCCAGTCAGTGATATCGATGAACTCGGGCGCGCCGGTGGTGTCGACTTTCAGGGAAAAATGTTCGGTTTTCATGAGCTGCACTCTGTAGGGGAGTGTGATGAACGGAAACCTTATGTGGGATGAGTTGAGGTACGAGACTGCGGTTCGATAGGCCGAGAACCGTTGCCCCGGGGTCCGCCGAGCGGGTCTTCTTGAACCCGGCACGCCCGATAGCGAGCCAAAGCTATCAGCGGCCAGGTGTTTCGATAAAGGTGGTAGTTGATCATGAAACCCGCCGATAGCTCAGCACCCTGAAATCCGCGTTCGCCGGCCTGGGGGATTTTGTCTACTCGTTCGCCCTTCAGGTACCCCGGAAACCCGGTGCCGGTGAAATACGGCTCGTCCCAGTTGCCCCCCGCAAGTTGTGATGCCAGCAAGTATGAAACGCCACGGTGCGTGGCACGGTGGTCGCCGTATCCGGCGGCTACCAGCGCAATGATAGCCCAAGCGGTCTGGGAAGCGGTACTTGGCCCAACACCTCGTTGCGTCGAATCTATATATGACGCGCAGGATTCGCCCCAACCTCCATCAGGATTCTGATGGTCAATAAGCCACTGCACCGCTCGTCGAATGTAGGGCTGGCGCATATCTTCGCCTGTAGCCTCCAACGCCGGCAGGACCGCTCCCAAACCGTAGACATAGTTTACGCCCCAGCGGCCGAACCAACTACCATCATCCTCTTGCTCGTGCCGGAGATAGCGATACGCCTGTTGCAGGAATGCCTGGTCGGTTTTGTACCCGAGTTTGCCGTACATTTCCAAAACATGAGCGGTTACGTCCGCGCTGGACGGGTCAAGAACCTCGCCAAAATCGCTGAACGTCAGGGCCGTGACATAACCGTGATTGTTGTCCTTGTCGAAGGATGCCCACCCACCGTCCCTGCTCTGCATCCCCCGCACCCAGTCGAGCGCGCGAGAGATTGAATCCTGGCGCAAACGGTCCTCAGCGCCCGGCAATTTGCCAAGGCGCAGGGCGAGCACGACCTCGGCGGTATCGTCGATATCCGGATAGCAGTTGTTGTGAAATTCGAAAGCCCACCCGCCCGGTTGCAGTTGTGGCGCCTGCACCTGCCAGTCACCACCGACCAGTATCTGCTTGTCGACCAACCAACGGGTGGCCGATTCCAGCATGGGATCATTGGGAGGCAATCCGCTTTCGGCCAGCCCCTGAACGACCAGACACGTGTCCCACACCGGTGATATGCAGCCCTGAATGGTCCAGTGGTCGCCCTTTTGGATGGAGAAACCGTCCAGGCCGGCGAATCCCCGGGACATGGTGGGGTTCTCGTTATCGAAGCCGCACACGCTCAGGGCGATCAGGCTGTACACCCAGGGGGGCTGAATCCCGCCCCAGCTCCCGTCGTCTTCCTGATGGTCCAGGATCCAACGAATGGCTTTGCGTTCCGCGAAATTGCGCAAAGGGTTAGCCGGAATCCGATCGTAAGTCTTCCCCAGCAACCGCTCGGCCAGATGCACCAGCCGGGGCAAATTGAACCCGGGTGGTGCGGGTATGGAATAATCGGTTGCAGACCGACCGTCGGGAAACAGTTCGTCGATGGCGTGCTCCGGCGCAACGGGCCGAGCGGTACGGCGCGACAGCACGATGGACAAGGGAACAATGCATCCTCTTGCCCAACTGGCAAAACGGTAGATGCTCAACGGCGCCCAATCAGGCAGCAATATCATCTCAATCGGGAGGCTCGGGGTGCCGGTCCATTCCCACTGTCCGAACAAGGCCAGCCAAATGCGCGTGAACATCCGGGTCTGCGGCACCCCTCCCCGATCCAGTGCGAACTGCCGGGCGCGACTCATGTGGTCCGATTGCGGGTCTTCGCCGCACAGTTTCAGCGCGAAATAGCATTCCACAGTGGTGGACAGATCGCCGGGAGCGCCGTAATAGATCGCCCACGATCCGTCGTCAAGCTGCTTGCTCCGGAGATAATTGACGATGTGCCGCTCGCGCTCGGGATTCCGATGTCCCAGGAACTGGGATAGCATCACATACTCGGCTTCCATGGTGTTGTTCGATTCCAGCTCGCCCCACCAGAAGCCATCGGGGTCCTGAATCCGCCGGAAGTAGCCTTGAAGTCGCTCGATCGATGCGTCCAGCGCTTCAAGCGACGGTACTTCGATACGAGCGTCGGTCTCACTGCGGACGATTTCCTGAACAACCATGGTACTTGCGCCCCCAAATGTGAAACGCTAAAGGTAGCCGTAATCCCTGAACCAGCGGACCGCTTTTTCCAGCGCTACCTCAACCGGGCTCTGTGGCAAACCCAGTTCCGACACCGCTTTTTCGCTGCTCACGTACATCGGGTGCTTGGTGACTTTGATCGCTTCTACCGGAACCGTTGGGGGACGGCGCAGGAGGGTGCCTTCGACGAATTCGTCGAAGTAAGCCACTCCCAGAATGGCCCAATGCGGGATGCGAAACTTAGGCGCGCGCCGTCCGGTGATCCCCGACAGGATGTCGAAAATCTCCTTCAAAGTGAGATTGCGGCACCCGAGGATGTACCGCTCCCCTGGTATGCCGCGTTCCATCGCCAGTATGTGACCTTCGGCAACGTCCGCAACATCGACCAAGTTCATTCCCGTTGCGATGTAGCCGGGAGTCTTGCCGCGGGCGAAGAACAAGGGAATTTGCCCGGTCGGTGTCGGTTTGACGTCCCATTCCCCTACCGGAGCGCAAGGATTGACTACCACGACCTCCATCTCGGCGTCATTGGCCGCCAAAGCGATCTGCTCGGTGGCATACTTGGACTGTTTGTAGTATCCGATAAGCAAAGCCGGTCGAGGCGGCATGTCTTCAGTGCCCAGGTGATCCGGGTCGTTCGACCCGTTTTCAGGGATGCCTATGGTGGCGACCGAGCTGGTGAAAACCACTCTTCGCACTCCGGCCCGCCGCGCAGCGTCGAGCAGGTTTACCGTCCCGACCACGTTCGAGCGGTACATTTCGCGGGGGCGGCGGGACCAGAAGGAGTAAATAGCCGCGCAGTGATACACAGTCTCGCAGCCGGCGGCAGCCCGCCGCACCGATTCGCTATCCAACAGGTCGCCGGTTACTTGCGCCACTCCCGTTTCTCGGATGGCCAGGTCGATGGCAGATGGCCTCACCAGGGCGCGGACATCCTCGCCGCGGGCCCATAACGCGCGTGCCAGGTTGCCGCCGATAAAGCCGGTGGCGCCCGTTACCAGCGTGGTCATGGTGCCAACCCGGCCGCGCCGGATGATGGAGTGGGCAGACCATACAACGCGCCCGACACGCAGTCGGCCAGCCGAGACCGTGCGATCTGAGCCTGATGGGCAAGTCGGATCAGGCCGGGCACACTGCCTGGATGCGTCGCCATCCCGCGCAGGACATTGATAATCCCGTTTCCCATTTCACCGAGGTAGCCTGGTAGCTCATCGCCTGCGGTGTCCAGAACTGCCCGGACCGAAGCGAACGGTATCCCGTGAGCGGCGGCTACCCTCGCGGCCCAGTAGTCTTCCATGTTGACCGATAGTGATCCCGTCTCTGCGCGCAGGATGGATTTCGTTTTAACGCCCGCTATTGCCGTCACCGTTGCCGAGGGACCGCCGACGAAGCGGGTTGCACTCCGGTCAGCCCAAGACCTGATCCGGCCGGCCAGTGTTGGATCGGCTGAGATGGGCCCCGGAAGGTCAATGGAGTGAAATACCTCGGCGACGTGCAGGTCGCCGGTCAGCAAACCCGGGTCGGTCGCGCCGCAGAATCCGATCAACGCTATCGCCGACGGCGATTCGGCGGCCACTGCCTCTATGCCCGCTTCGGTGCTTTGCCGGCCCACGCCGACAACACGCAACATCATGCCGCTTCCGTGCGGGTCGCCGATCGCCCGGCGCACTCCGGCGAGTTCCGTGGCCATGGGTGCAACTACGGCAAGCATAGAAGTAACAAGGGCGACCAACCTGAACCGGCCGGCCATCGTTCGCGTTGTCTTTCGGAATGTCCGCCACCTATTGTGTCGAACGGATGCAATGCCAGGGCACGTCTAGCCGACGCTGATCCCTCCCTTGTGGGCCGCGCCGGATTTGATGAACGTCACCCATTCCCGGGGTTTGCCAATTGCGTTGAATATCGTTGCCGATTCGAAACCGCAATGCATCATGCAGTTGTTGCAGCGAGGGTCCCTCCCCACGCCGTATTTTTCTTCCCACAAGTGGGGTTCGTATAGTTCATCAATCTCGGTAGTGTGTTCATCGGCCAGAGGATAACAGGGTTTGCGCCAGCCCATAACCGTGTAAGTGGGATTGGACCATGCAGTACACTGGTATTCTCGCTCCCCCCGGAGGAAGTTCAGGTACAGCGGGTTGTTATAGAACCGCATTCCCTCCATCCGGGTCGGGTCCAGCAGGTCGCGGAACACGTTCCTGGATTCCTGCCGGGTGAGGAACAGATCCTGGTCGGGAGCGTCTTCAAAGTCGTAACCGGGCGAAATCATCGACCCTTCGACGCCCAGGTCGCCGACGTAGCGGAACATCTCCCGTAAGTCCTCGACGTCGCTGTTGCGGAATACGGTGGTGTTGGTGCAGACGCGATAGCCCCGGTCCACCGCCATTTGGATGCCGTCCACCGCGCGCTTGAAAACACCGGAGCGCGCTACAGATTCGTCGTGCTTTTCCTCCATGCCGTCCATGTGGATGACCCAGCAGAAGTATTTGGACGGCGGTATTTTGTCCAGCATGCGCGGCAGCAGCAGCGCGTTGGTGCAGCAATAGACGAAGTATTTTTCGTCGACCAGCGTGTTGATGATCTCGTCGATTTTGGGATGGATCGTCGGCTCGCCGCCGGCGATGGACACGATGGGCGCCCCCGACTTGTGCACGGCGTCCAAGGCTTCTGCCACGGGCATCATTTGGTCCAGGACGCCCCGGTATTCGCGTATCCGGCCGCACCCGATGCAGGCCAGGTTGCACATCTCCAAGGGCTCCAGCATGGTGACCAGGGGGAAACGCTTGCGGCCACGAAGCCGGTTCTTGAGGATGTACCAGCCCATGCGAACGCCCAGTTCCATCGGGCGCTTGGCCGGTTTGACAACGGTGCCTGGATCTTTATTTGTCCGTACCATGCTCGGTATCCCCGTATTTCATCGCCAGCGTGTTCAGAATAGACGGTAAGCCATGAAGTCAATCAGGTTTTTTGCGTCCTCGTTGGCCCAGGGCGGCAGTTCCAACATGGCCAGAGCAGCCCGCCCTTCTTCAGCGGTCGCATCAGTGAGTTCGTCGGTTTGGCGGTCGGCGCCCAGGTCATCGAGTATGTTGAGAACGCGATTTACATCGTCCTCGTCGAGCTCCTCCTGGGAGTACAGGCGCAACAACTCTTCACGATTGACCCCTTCGGCGTACTGGAAGGCGTATACGATGGGGTAGCTTTTTTTGCGCTGGACGATGTCGCTGTCCGTGGACTTTCCGGTAATGGCTTCGTCGCCCCAAATGCCCAGATAGTCGTCCCTGATCTGGAACAATCGCCCGATGGCCCGGCCGAACCGCGCCACGCCTTCCAGGGTCTCCCGCTCATCCGTGGCGATGGTTGCCCCGATGACCATGCTGCTGCGGATGAGCGCTCCGGTTTTGAGGGCGATCATGTCCAGGTATTCGTCAGATGCAATGACTTCGCGCCGCTCGAACTCCAGGTCACGGCACTGGCCTTCAATCATTTCCAGGTAGCTTTGCGTGAGGAGTTGAGAGACGCGGATGGTGGTGTCCGGCGGCACGTTGCCGTCGATACTCAAAGTGCTCAGGTCTCCCAACGATTGCATCGCGTCGCCGGCCACCAGAGCCTGTTCCGTGCCCCAGACTGCCCACACGGTGGGCTGGTGCCTCCGTTCCAAGCCCTGGTCCTGGATGTCGTCGTGAACCAGCGAAAAATTGTGGATGAGCTCCAGCGCGGCGGCGGCCGGGGCAGCATGGCCGGGGTCTCCCTGGAGGGCATCGCACGCGAACATGCAAAGCGTGGGACGGAGCGCCTTGCCCTGGGACGCGGGAGTAGGCGCCGGAATGCCCGTCCGGTCCGACCAACCTAAATGATACCGCAGCAACGTGTTGACCGCGTGATCTTCCAGAGGCGGTACTGCGGCCGCTAACGCGTTTTCCAAGTGTTCTCGATAACGGTCAAACATGGCGGGCAGACTTGGCGCTTCTTTTCGCGCCCGGTCGTTGCCCGGCCGACCCAACCGGCTAGCCTCCGTGGAGGCTGTTGGTGTTGTGCCCATTGACGAAGCCTGCCGTGCGGTGAGGATGACGAGGTAGGCGCGGCGCGCGGTTTCCGGGTAGGGCCCGTCCGTTCCAACGTTGGCAAAATGTAGCGAACGCCGGCAATCATGTCAAGCAAGGTGATCCGGGCCACGTTTCACGCAGCAGCCGGGCTCTGCGTGGGCTGCGTATGGCGGATACGGGTCAAGATGGTCCCGGACGATCACGTGCCTCCGCTTTCGGGAGTTTGTCAGAAGCAGGATTTTCAAGATTCGACCGCCCACACGATAACCAATCCGATCCGGTAAATCCTGAAATCCGGCAAATCCTGCTTCTGACGATACCGTGCCTCAAAGCAGGCAAGCGCGAGTATCCCCGGTGAGAAAATGCGCGCCCGAAAGACGGCGCTCCCGCTACAGCGGGAGCGTCAGAGCCACGGAGTCGGCAATACGCCAGGTTCTCAGGTCAATCCGCCGGCTACCGCGGGAACGATGCTGATCTCGTCTCCGGACTTGATAGACGTCCGGAGGCCCTGGTCGAACCGGATATCCTCGCCGTTGACATAAATGTTCACGAAGTAGCGCAGTTCGCCTTCTTCGTCCAGCAGCCGTTCTTTGAAGCCGGGATAATCGCTCTCCAGCGTGTCTATCATTTGGGACAGATCGGCCACGTCCAGCTCGACTTTGTCCGCGCCGCCAGTCATCCGTCGCAGTGGGGTGGGAATGCGTACCGTTACGCCCATCGGAATGTCTCCTCCTGCCATGCTGTCATGCCGTGCCACGCTTTGCGCTACGGCAGATTAGTTTACATATCCGGCTCGTGGTCCGGTTTACCGGTCAGCCTTCGATCACATCGCCTGCGATGGGGTCGACGCGCACGCCGGTGTTTCCCACCCAATCGAGGCCGCGCTGGATTTCGTCATCCGATCCTTCCAGCTCAAGGATGACCCATCCCACATCCCGACGGACGTCGGCACGTCGGATGTTGGTGACGATATCAAAGTCACGCCCGAGCCGGTAGATAATGGGCTCGCGCACCATTTCAGCCGAGAACGTGAACCGCACCCGCTGCTTGGCCATGGCCGTCACACCTGCGCCGCCATGCGGTTTTCCAGAGCCGCCTCGAAGGAACCCATCATCGGTTTGACCAACAAGGGGTTCACCACTTCTTCGACCGCTTCCTGGGTCTTCAGGCCATTGCCGGTAATGTAGGCCACGGTCAATTCGTCGGGGCCAATCGCACCGGTCTCCGCCAGGTACTTCAGGGTGGAAACCGTGACGCCGCCAGCGGTCTCGGTGAATATGCCTTCCGTTTCGGCCAAAAGTTTGATGCCGTCAACCACCTGGGATTCCGGCACAGCGTACCCGCTGCCGTCAGACTCGCGAATGACGCGCAGGGCGTAGATCCCGTCCGCCGGATTGCCGATAGCCAGAGATTTCGCAATGCTGTCGGGCCGCACGGGGCGGATCTGGTTCTGCTGATTTTCCCAGGCGGACACGATGGGACAACAGCCCGCCGCCTGCGCCATGTGCATCCGGGTCGTGACTGCCGGGTGATGCACCGTGTTCTGGTCAGCGCCGAAGGGCATAGGCGATACGCCGTCAAGCAGACCCAGGCAGGCCAGTTCGTTGAATCCTTTCCAGATCTTGGTGAACATCGCCCCGGAAGCCGATGGGACAACAACGTGGTCCGGCACACGCCAGCCGAGCTGCTCGGCCACTTCGTAACCCAACGTCTTGCTGCCCTCGGCATAATACGGCCGCATGTTGATGTTGACGAAGGCCCAGTGGTAGTTGTCGCTTACCTCGCTGCACAGTCGGTTGACTTCGTCGTAGGTGCCTTCGACCGCTACCAGCGTGGGGTTGTAGACTGCGGCGCCGATGACCTTCCCGCGCTCCAGGTCGGCGGGTATAAAAACCACTGCGTCGACGCCGGCGCGTGCGGCATGCGCGGCTACGCTGCAAGCCAGGTTTCCGGTGCTGGCGCAGGCCAGCGTCTCGTATCCGAATTCAACCGCCTTCGTCGCGGCAACCGACACCACCCGGTCCTTGAAAGAGAAAGACGGGTTCACGCTATCGTTCTTGATGTACAGGTTGTTCAGGCCCAGCCGCTTGCCCAGGTTTTTGGCCTTCAGCAGCGGGGTATATCCGGCCATGATGTCCACCGGATCGTCTGCCTCCGCCGGCAACAGATCCTGGTAACGCCAGATGCTCAACGGGCCGTTGGTGATGCGCTGGTGCGTGACCACCTCGGAAATGGTCACGTAGTCATAGATGACCTCGAGCGGGCCGAAGCAGAAGTCGCAAACGTTCAGGGGTTCGCCCGGGTATTCCCGGCCGCATTCCCGGCACTTTAATCCTTTGACAAACGCCACCGGATGTTACCTCCGTGGTTCTTGATGTGCCCGTGCGTCAGTTTGCAACCCAAGCGTCTGCGTGGATCAAAACACGTACACCGGCCACATATTGTGCCAGAGGATGCCCGTACTATCAACCGGGCCAGCATCGCGCGCCGGTTGGGCCAGGGAAAAGTGGAGCCGATGAAGGGACTCGAACCCTTGACCTGCGGTTTACGAAACCGCTGCTCTTCCGGCTGAGCTACATCGGCGTGCAACCTATTGTACCCGCAACCCAACCCCTTTCCAACCGTGGCCGCTTCATCGTTGCCGCCGGCTCGGTGTGACTAACCGGTTGCACGGCTCAGGAACGTTTCGGGGAGCGTTGCCGTCTACGCGGTCCGGACGACGCGCGTCATCGAAACCTCCCGGTTGACGTTGAGTATCACCCGCGCATAGCATTCGGCCACCGCGGGGGCAGTGACCGCCTCCCAAGCAGGAGTAGACCAGCATGCGCGAAAACACTATGAAAAAGAAACTGCGGGCCGGCCAGCCGGTATTCGGCTCAATGATTACCTTCCCTTCCCCGGTGGTGGTTGAGATGCTCGGACATCTCGGCTACGACTGGGTGCTTATCGACAACGAGCACGGCAGCATAACCGTCGACTTGGCCGAGGACATGATCCGTGCCGCCGAATACTCGGGCACGGCTCCGATAGTCAGGCCGGTCGGCAACCGGCCGGAAATCATCTCTCCCTTCCTGGACCGGGGCGCGTGGGGAGTCCAGGTACCCCACGTGAACACCGCTGAAGAGGCCCGGGCCGCCGTGGCCGCCGTCAAGTATTATCCGGAAGGAGACCGCGGCCTGTTCAGCGGGGGACGACCCGCCGAGTACGGTTTCAGCGGCGCCACGCCGGACTACGTAGCGGATGCGAACCGAAACACGCTGGTGTGCCTCATGCTGGAAGAGGTCGAGGCCATCGAGAACATTCCGGAACTGGTGAACGTGCCTGGGGTGGATGTGTATTTCATCGGAGCGGGTGACCTGTCCCAGAGCATGGGCTATCCGGGCCAGCAGACTCATCCGGAAGTCCAGGCTCTGGTGGAGAAGGGCGTACAGCAAATCGCAGCGTCCGGTATCACCGCCGGGTGCAGTTGCCCGGACGCCCTGGTTCCACACTATCTCGAATTGGGTGTGCGATACTTCCACAACACGGTCGGCCGGCTGTTGCAGTCGGCCAGCGCGGAGTATCTGAACAACATGCGGGCGGCGGCGAACGGCCTGTAGCCCGAAACCGAGCAACATTTCTCGCTGCCCAGAAAGGAGCAAGCCATGACTACCCCCGTTGACCCCAACCAGGTTTGTCTGACCGGCGAAAACTCGTTCATCCGGCTGTCGCAAGAGGCCGGCGGCGAGCAGACTACCCGCACCAGCCACTGGCGTATCCTCTGGTCGCCCGGTGGCGCGGGACACGTCCTGTTTCTCAAGAGCGCGGATTTGGAGCGCGATCCGGTGCGCGTCTATTCCGACAACATCGCCATGACGCGCTACCTCCAGGACGAAATCGAAAGCATGCTGTTCCCGGAGTTCGCTGACCCCAACCTGCCGGTGATCCCGGCGGAGTTCAGCAGGTCCGGCGGCATCGAGAGCGCCTACAACGAGATCGTCGTCGCATCCACCGAGACGGTTGTGCTTAGTTGGCACGACTTCCTGACGCCCTTCGTGCTCAACAACCCCGCCGGCCCGGAGTCTGGCCGCACGCACGGGGTGTACAGTTGCTTCTTCCCGGCGCGAAGCGCCCAAATCACCGTGGGCGACCGGGCCCTGAGCGGGGTGGTGTCGTTGGAAGCGCGCGGCTCGGCCCAGAGCAGCACGGCGTGTTGCGCCTGGTCGGAGACCTGGGTAAAGCCGTGATGCGCTGACCCGACCTCACGGCAACGGGCAGATCGCGCCGTCGACGTACAGGATTTGCAGGGCCTGCAGCGCGACCTGTTCGACCTGCTGTGTCGCGGCGGGTTCGAGCCCCTGGCACAGGTTTGCAATCGACTGTGCGACGGTGGTGTTTCCGTCCAGCCCGTGCAGCAATCGGGCTACCAGCCCGCTGCACGGGAGCCCTTCCGGATGTCCGTCGGTTACCAACCCGTAACCCCACACGAAATCGCCGTCCGCCAACACCGGTTGCCGCTGCAGGACGACCCCGTCCGCCAGACGCGGCTGGTCTTCCGGCCGCAGGGGATGTTCACTCCGGCGCCGTCGTTCGGCCTCGACGTCGGTTACGCTTCGGCCGAAGGCGGCCGGAGCCAACCCGTGGGACAGCACGGCCCGCTCGTATCCGCGAGGCGGTTGACCGGCCACCGCCTGGATGAACGACTGGCGCGGGGTTAGCGACGGGTCGTCGTCGAGCAGCCGGCGCGCCTCCCAGAAGTACGAGTCCGCCGTCCGATTGCTGGAGTAGAACAATCTGGCTAACTCTCGAAAGTGACCGTACTCCTTGTAGTACAACTGCTGGTACACCTGTCCGACCGGACCGGCCATGTCGGGATCGGACAAGACTGAGGCCACTGCAGCGGCGGCCAGGGTGGCCGAGGTCAACGCAAGGTGCACCCCGGACGAGAACAGGGGATCGATGAAGCAGCCGGCGTCACCAACCAGGATGTAGCCCGGTCCATAGAGAGATCGGCAACGGTACGACCAGTCCCGGACGATTTCCGGTCCCGACACCAGACGGGCGTTCTCAAGCATCTTCGCGGTTTGCGGAGCGGCGGCAACCTGAGCATCCAGGAACCCGCGCGCGCCAAGACGCCGGATGCCTTCCTGGCCTGTTTCGGAGTCCACCACCGCGCCCACGCTGGACCATCCGTTACGCAGCGGGATGTTCCACATCCAGCCGTTGGATTGAGATTCAATCAGGATATTGCCTTGGTCCGGTGCCTGGAGCCGGTCAGCGCCCTGGTAGTATGCGTAAACCGCAAGGTTGCGGAAGAATTCGTCCCACTGCCGCAGGCCCAGCTGGCGCGAAAGTAAGCCACCCTGGCCGCTGGCGTCGATTACGTACCGAGCCGGCAGGGTTTCATCGCCACAGCGCACCGCGACCGCAGTCTGCGCGTCGTCGAGCACGACCTCAGTGGCGGCGCATCCTTCCAGTACGTGCACGCCGGAGCGTCGTGCGTTGTCGAGGAGGATGGCATCGAACTCGGGCCGCCAAACCTGGTACGAATGGGGGTTGGAAGCATTAGTCTCGCTGAAGTACCAGCTCCACGGCTGCCGGTCCACGCCCCAAATCATGGTGGCGCCGCGCTTCAGCACGAACCCGGCTTGTTGCACCCGTTCCAACACGCCAAGATCTTCCAGAATCGGGATGCTGGCCGGGAGAAGCGATTCGCCCACGTGATCCCGTGGGAAGCGTTCCCTTTCCAGCAGGGTGACCGGGTAACCGCGACGGGCCAGGAGGGTGCTGACGCACGAGCCGGCCGGGCCGCCGCCGATGACAACGATGGGTGGGTTTGGCACGGGTGATATTAGCTAGACTAACTGGGCGAGATGAGCAAATGGATTTATCACCCGGAGACCGTCGTAGTCCTGCGTGTCGCTCATGTCCTCGGAGTACACGGCATCGCAGCCGAGCAGGCGGGCAGCGGCGAGGATGGCGCAGTCCCAATAATTCAGACCGATGCGCTCGCGTAGGGAGAGAGCATCCAGCACCAGGTCAAGGGTCACATCTTGTACCGGAAAGCGTAGCAGGCGCAAGTTTATGAAACCGAGAGCTTCTTCATGGCTCATTTGCCATGGGCCGCGGTCACGGGTAGCCTGGGTATAGAATTCCTGTAGGACCTGCGCCGACAGGGTAAGGTCTGTGCCGCCCAGCAGGTCAAGTGCCACTGCTCGCTTATCCGTTTCTCCCGGTAGTGGGCTAACCGCATAAAGCGGGATGTTGGTATCAACGAAGCGCATCACGGTCGTGCAGTTCGTCGCGCGTCAGCTTTTTTGCGGTCCGCAGTTCGTCGCCTCTGGCCTTGGCGCGGGCATCGATGCGGGCTTGTGTATCAGCCCACGTCTCGCGCCAGTTTTCCGCTTCGGCCTCGGAGATAGGCTTGGGCAGCAAATTGGCCAAGCGCGCGCCGACCCACTCCTCCACTGAGGCTCCGACGGCCTCGGCGTTGCGCTGGTAGTAGCGATAGGTCTCGTCGTCCACGGATATGGCGATGGTTTTCATAGCGCAGCCCGCCTGTACAGCATAGCATGGCCGATCCGAGGGCTAGCGATAATACTGCGAGAACACCGGCTCTTCGCGGGTGATGATTTCCAGCACGCAGGGCTGCCCGGTAGACGAGATTTCCTTGGCCCTCTCGATGGCGGGACCGACTTCGTCCGGGTCCGTTACGTACTCGGAATACGCGCCCAGGGCTTCGGCCATGCGGGCGTACTCGCCGGTGACGTACTTGGTGCCGTACCGTTCCGTCGCAACCGGAATGTTCTTCTCGTAGCCGCCCATGGCCCCGTTGTTCACGATAACCGTGATGATGCCGAGCTTTTCCCGGGCCGCCGTCTCGAAGTCCGTTCCGGCCATGCCGACCGCGACGTCACCCATCAGGTTGACGCAGGTCTTCTCCGGGAAGGCCACTTTCGCGCCCATGGCGTAACCCAGGCCGCTGCCCAACTGGGTCGAGTTGCCCCAACCGATGTATCCCCGAGGAGTGGTGGCCGCGTAGAAGGGCACGATCTGGTCCCGCGGGTTACCCGAGTCATGGGTGACGATGCTGTTGGCCTTGTCCAGCCGCGCATTCAACTCGTAGACCACGCGGTACGGGCTGATGGGAACGTCATTACTGGAAAGCCGGGGCATCCATTCGGCCAGCCACGCCTGTCGCACCTGCCGGATCTCGGCGGCTACCGATTCGTCGCCACGTCGGCCGGTTTCGCCCAGTCGATCTTTGACTTCCTCGATCAGTTGCCCGAGCACCAGTTTCGCGTCGCCAACGATGATTTCGTCCAGCGGGTACTCCCCGTTCAGGTCCTTTTCGTCGATGGTGGACTGGATGACGGTCTTACCGGCCGGAACCGGCGCTGACGCCAGGGTTTTCTGGAAGCTCGTCCCGATGCCGAAAACCACGTCACTCTGCGCCAGAAACTCGCCGACCATTCTGGTGCCGGTGTTGCCGCCGGCGCCCAGGGCCAGGGGATGGTTCTCCGGGAAACCGCTCTTGCCCAGCGTGGTGGTCATAGTCGGCGCGTTCAGCAACTCGGCCAGTTCCACCAACTCCGGGGTGGCCTCGGCGTAGAGCACGCCCTGACCCGCGTAGATCACAGGCCGGCGGGCGTTCACCAGCAACTCGGCGACACGGGAAAGGTCGCGCGGGTCTCCGGCTGACCGGTGCTTTTGCTGCGGAAGATAATGGAACTGTTCCTCCGAAATCTCACCGGCCAGAACGTCGTTTGGCATCTCCACCAACACCGGGTAGGGCCGACCGGTGCGCAGTTGGGTGTACGCCCGACGCATCATCTCGGGTATGCGTTCCGTGTGGTTGGCGGAGTCGGCCCACTTGGTGACGCCTTCATAGTTCCGGGCGGCGTCAAAGTCGGACGACATCCCGTGTCGTCGCGTTCCCGGATGATTGGGCACCATCAGCAGGGGCGAGGAGTCGGCGTACGCCTGCGCGACCCCAGAAAAGGCGTTTTCGATGCCGGGACCACCCTGGACGAGGACCACGCCGTTCTTGTTGCCGTTGTTGACCCGGCTGTAGGCGTCGGCCATGTTGACCGCGGTACGCTCCATACGGGAGATGATCGGTCGTATGCCGGCCGCCGCGCAGGCGTCGATCAGGATGTTGTTGGGAAAGCAGAAAACGACGTCCACGCCCTCCCGGGCCAGGATGTTGGCGAACGCGGTCTTTCCGTCCATGCAGTTGTCCTCCGTTGGATGTCGATAACTTGGCCATTATACCTGCCATCCGATGGTCGTTGGCAGACGAGGGGGCGTGGTCGGTTCACCTCGGTCAACCCCGCAGCAGCAACGTGTGTCCCGAAGGACTCCCTTATGCCAACGGGATTGCCGCCCCCGCATCAAGTGCGGGGCGACGTTGCTGAGCTCGCAATGGCACTGTCCCCGCAACTCTGAACAGTTACGGGGATTCGCGTTATGATAAAGCCCAAAGTTCTCAGGAGGAGTTGAAATGCCCGAATATATTCCGTCGACCAGGGATTGGGTGCGTGAGCAGGTCGATTTGTACGAAAGCAGCGGGGGCACCGAAGGGACCACGCTGCGAGACACCGGCCTGCCCGTAATCATAGTTACCAACCGCGGCAACAAGACCGGCGCCATTCGCAAAACCCCGCTGATGCGCGTGAAGGTCGGCGACGCCTACGTGTTGGTGGGTTCGCAAGGAGGTGCGCCGCGCAATCCCGTTTGGGTGTACAACCTTCGCGCGGATGCCAACGTGGAAGTCAGGGACGGGGTGGACGTGTACACCATGCGGGTCCGCGAGGTGTCCGACGCGGACGAACGCGCCCGGCTCTGGTCCGCATCCGTCGAGGCGTTTCCTCCCTACGAGGAATACCAGGGCCGCACTTCAAGAACGATACCGGTTTTCGTGGCGGAACCCGTCTGAGCGCGTCGGGGTTCTTCGCCAGCGGAAGGGCGCGCAGCGCCGTCGACGGCGGCGAAACCCGTGATTTTCCGATTCAGGCGGTGAAAATCGTTGTTTGCCGCCGTTGATGCAAGTATAGTATTGGCAGCGAAATTGCGCCGGTCCTCCTTCCTTGGGTATTGTATTCGCCGTGCCCGACGAAACAGACCTAGCGTGTGCACTGCGATTACCAACCAAGGGGGATTAACCGTGGCCCTTTCCGACATGACCCTTGAATGCAGCGACTGCGGAGCAGAGTTTCTCTTCACCGTAGGCGAGCAGGAATTTTATGCCTCGCGAGGCTTCACCAATCATCCGAAACGGTGTGTTTCGTGCAGGAACGCTCGGCGAGGGCAGCCTCGTGACAACTTCGGCGGCGGCGGTGGCGGCGGCGGATTTGGCGGCGGCCAGAGGGAATCTTTCCCCATCGTCTGCAGCAATTGCGGAGCGGATGCAACCGTTCCGTTCCGTCCGCGCGGCGACCGCCCGGTGTACTGCAGCGATTGCTTTAGCCGGATGCGAAATTCCTGAGGCCGGCGGCCTGGCCTCAGGCTCGTTTCGGACCTGAGGCCGCTGCGACCGCCATGCCATACCGCGATCTTCGCGAGTTTGTCGCCTTCCTCGAAGCCAAAGGCGACTTGAGGCGCATCTCCGCTCCGGTAAGTACGGAGTTGGAGATGACGGAAATAGCCTATCGCTCCATGAGAGCCGATGGGCCGGCGTTACTGTTCGAAAACGTGGTTGGCCACGACATGCCCGTGGCCATTAACCTGTTCTGCTCCGAACGGCGCATGAACTGGGCGCTGGAGGTCGACGACGCCGACAGTCTGGCCGCACGCCTGGAAGCCATGATCGAAATGGTCCAGGGCGGACCACCTCAGGGCATGCTCAACAAACTCCGAACCCTGGGACGGTTGGTCCACGTAGGCGCCTACCAACCGAGGACCGTTAGCAACGCCCCGTGCCAGCAGGTGATACTTTCTGGGGAGGATGTCGACCTCTACAGCCTGCCGATTATCAAGTGCTGGCCGATGGATGCTGGCCCGTACATCACCCTGCCTCTGGTGATCACGCGGGACCCCGAAACCGGCACGCAGAACTACGGCATATACCGGATGCAGGTGTTTGACCGGAACACCACCGGAATGCATTGGCAGACCCACAAGGTGGGCGCACGCCACTACCGGGCCAGTTCGGAGAAATTGGAGGTGGCGGTCGCACTGGGAGGCGATCCGGCATCCATTTGGACCGGGTCGGCGCCCCTGCCTCCGGATATCGACGAGATGGTGTTGGCCGGGTTCATTCGCGACGAAGGCGTGGAGTTAGCCCAGGCGGTGTCAGTGGACCTCAAGGTGCCGGCGCATGCCGAGATCGTCCTGGAGGGCTACGTAATCCCCGGCGAGGAACGAACCGAGGGTCCCTTCGGGGATCACACCGGATACTATTCTCTGGCTGAGCCTTACCCGGTGTTCCACGTGACCACCATCACCCGCCGCCACAATCCGATTTACCCCACTACCTTCGTGGGGCGGCCACCAACCGAAGACTACTGGATGGGCAAGGTCACCGAGCGTGTGTTCCTGCCGTTGATACGCCTGATCCTTCCGGAAGTCGTTGACGTGAACATGCCCGCCGAAGGCATTTTCCATAACCTGGTCCTGGTGTCGATGAAGAAAGAGTACCCCGGGCACGCTCGCAAGGTGATGTACGGCCTGTGGGGTTTGGGTCTGCTCAGCCTCACCAAGGTGATCGTGGTGGTGGACGACTTTGTAGACGTCCAAAATCCTTCGGAAGTGGCGTGGCGGGTGGCCAACAACATCAACCCGGCCACCGATCTCGTCCTTGTCGATGGCCCCATCGACGACCTGGACGTAGCATCGCCAACGCCGCGCTTTGGCAGCAAGGTCGGCATCGACGCGACCCGGAAGGGACCCCAGGAAGGCTACCACCGTGAATGGCCCCCGGATATCGAAATGAGCCCGGAAATCAGGGAACGAGTTTCCGCGAGGTGGGCCGAGTTGGGGCTCGACGATATCATCCCTTCGATTCACACCGGTAACTGAACCGTCCGGCTGATGGTTGCGGCCAGCGTCCCGCCCATTCGGGGGAGGGCGTGGGAGAGGCCGTGTGCTACCATGAACGCGTATGCATAACGCACCCGCACATCCCGGCCCGTTGCGCGTGGTGGTGGGCAAGGTTCCGCACTACCTGAACGCGATCAACATCTCGGAATCGCTGTTCGCCATGCCGTTCGGCTACATCGGGATGGTTTTGGCGTCGCACTATTCGGGCGGTAGCGGATGGCCGGGATGGCACGCTTTCATCTGGATCACCCTGGCGTTTGTGGGGGTGCGGACCCTGGGGATGTCCGCCAACCGCATCATCAACGCCCGGGAGGACGCCCGAAATCCCCGCACGGCAGGGCGACACATCCCTGCTGGCATCCTGAAGCCGCTGGAGGTGGGCGGCATGGCTGGCGCCGGAGCGGCAGTCTTTTTCGTGGCCGCCTGGCAACTGAATCCCCTGGCGCTAATGCTTTCCCCGGTGGCGGCGGCATACGTGGTGCTGTACTCATTCGCCAAGTACTACACCTGGCTCTGCAGCCTGATGCTAGGGTTGGCCCTGTCCATCGCACCGTCCGGGGCGTGGATCGGCGTTACCGGTCAACTGACCTGGCAACCGGTGCTGCTCACCTTTGCGGTGATGATGTGGGCCGGAGGTTTTGAAACGATCTACGGCAGCATGGACTTTGATTTCGATCGGGCCAACCGGATCAATTCCATTGCGGCCCGCTTCGGGGTTCGCAACGCCATCCGTACCACGCGAGTCTTGCACAGCCTGGCGGCGGCGGCCCTGCTGGCGCTGGGGATCTGGATGGAGTTGAACGTGTTCTATTTCATCGGCTGGGCGGTGGCCGCGATATTGCTGGTTTACGAGAACAACCTGGTGAGGTCAGGCCAGCCGGCCATGGTGGGCAAGGCCTTCGCGTTCAATAAGTACATTTCCACGCAGCTATTGGCGTTTACGATCCTGGCCGTGGCGCTGCCGTTCGACGGTTTCTTCCCTTGGTAGTCGCGGTTGTTGACACGACGGCGCGCCGCTCCGCCGGCGAGAGTTAGTCGGCCTAAGCCGCCACCGATGGATGCCGGCATGACTTACGCCCCGTCTCGTCCGCTAATCGTCGGAGTCGCCGGAGCGAGTGGGTCGATAATCGCCCGGGGACTCATCGATGCGTTGTTGGAGCGGCAGAAGCCGGTCATCGTCGTCGCCTCTAACGCCGCCCGCATGGTGTGGCAGGAAGAACTCGAAGAGTCCTACAGCGCGGCCGTGGCACGCTGGACGGAGCATCCGCACTTCAGTACCTACGCTATCTCAGACCTGTTTGCCCCCATCGCCAGCGGGACCTTCCCGACGGCGGGTATGATCATCGCTCCGGCCAGCATGAACACGGTCGCGTCATTGGCCCACGGATTGACGCCCAATCTCCTGCTGCGCGCGGCTGACGTGACGCTCAAGGAGCGACGCCCGTTGACCCTGATCCCCCGGGAAACGCCGCTGCACGCCATCCACCTGGAGAACCTGCTGACCCTGTCGCGACTGGGAGCCACCATATTGCCGCCCGAACCGCCGTTTTATCTGAAACCGCTGGACATCGACGGGTTGGTTCGCTTCGTGGTTCAGCGGGCGTTGGTCGCTTCGGGCGTGATTGACGGCCTGCCGGACGACATGCAGTACCGCGATCACGAGCGCTAGAGCATTAGTCGCGGCATGGCCAGGATCGTCTACTACGTTGCCGCGAGCCTGGACGGCTTCATCGCGGACTCTGTCGGCGGGGTGGGCTGGCTGGGCGACGCCGACGACTACGGCTACGCAGAATATTATGGCGGTGTCGAAGCGGTAGTGATGGGCCGGCGCACGTATGACCAGGTACTGAGCTTTGGGGAATGGCCGTATCCGGGAAAACCGGCTTACGTGTTCACCCATTCGCCGCCGCCGGAAGGCCCAGAAGGTGTGCGGTTCTTTCGGGGCAGCGCTCAGGAATTCGCCCGCGACATAGCGACGCGGTACACCGGGACGCTGTGGCTGGTGGGCGGCGCAAACCTGGCGGACCAATTTCGCCAAGACGGGCTGATTGACGAGTATCTGGTGTTTGTGATTCCAACTACCCTAGGTGCGGGTATCCCGTTGTTTAGAGGTCAGGGTCCTCATACTACGCTGGAGCTGGTATCGACCGAATCCTACCCTGACGGCCTGGTAAGGCTCCACTATCGACGGCCGGGCTGCCACTAGCTTATGGCCCATCTCAGGGGCGACGAAAAACGGCGCTACGTGGCGGAGATGTTCGCGCGCATCTCGCCGCGCTACGACCTGATGAACTCGCTGATGACCGGTGGTCTGCACCACCGCTGGAAGCGGGCAACCGCCAGGTTGACCGCGGGGAAAGCCGCCGGGCCGGCTTTGGACGTAGCCACCGGAACCGGCGATCTGGCCTTCGCTTTGGCTGACTGCCCCAAGGTCACGGAAGTGGTGGGTGTTGACCTTTTGCCCGAGATGCTGACCATCGCCAACCGGCGACGGGCGTCCGGGCTGGGCGGCGGGAGGAGCGTGCAGTTCGTCCAGGGCGACGCGCTGCGATTGCCTTTCCCGGATGAGTCGTTCGTGGGAGCTACAGCCGGATTCAGTCTCCGCAACATGCCTGACGTGCCGGCGGCGATCCGCGAGATGGCCCGGGTCGTTGCGCCCGGTGGGAGGGTAACCACCCTGGAGTTGACGCCGATGGCCCCGGGAATCGCGTCCGGCATGGGCCATTTTTATTTCCGCCGCCTGGTTCCGCTGATGGGACAACTCGTCGCCGGTGATCGGGCCGCCTATACCTACCTTCCCGACAGTGTCGACTACTTCCTCACCGCCGACGGCCTGGCCGAATTATTCCGAGAGGCTGGGCTCGTCGACGTTGGATATCGTCGCCTCGGGTTCGGAGGTGTGGCTTTGCACTTCGGTGACCGCCCAGCGGGATGAGGCGATTGGCCGGAAACAAACCGTCGGATCACCCCAGCCCAGCGCATTGAAATACTACCGCGGTTCCAGCATACTTTTGAGGTAGATGCCTTTGGGCGCGGGGAAGTGAAGCGCCGGGCACACGGGAGGCGGCTTTGGGTTCCGCAGGGCAGCAGCCGCAGGGTCGGGTTGAGCGAGAAAAGCCGACCATAGGACAGCGCGTTGAAAGTCATTTTCAAGGCAGAATTCTCGCTGGCGTGATGCAATTGGTCCCGATCCTCGTGACCGTGTTTATCCTGGCGTTCGTCATTGGTCATACGGATAATTTCGTCAGGCCGATGCCTTTTGTGAAAGACCGGGCCTGGGACTTCCCCGGCATCGGATTGATCGGCATTATTGTCATCTTCTACCTGGTTGGACTGTTTGTTTCGGTCACGGTCGGCCAGCGCGTAATGAACGGCATGAACTTGGCGCTCAGCAAGGTGCCGGTGGTCAAGACCATCTTCGGGGTCACCGAGCAAGCTACAACCCTGCTGGCGTCGGACTACCACTTCAGCCGGGTGGTTTTCCTGGAGTGGCCACGCGAAGGCATGGTGGCCATCGGCTTCGTGACCGGTCGGGCATTCTCCCAGAGCGGAGACCATTCCCTGGCAATTGTTTACATACCCACCGTACCCAATCCGACCTCCGGCAACATGGCCTTCGTCAACGAGGACGATCTTTTCGAGACCGACCTCGCCGTGGAAGACGCTATCAAGCTGATCTTCTCCGGGGGTATAGTATTGCCGGAAGGGTTGGCGTTGGCGCGTCTGCCGCGCGAGGTTGAGTCCAGGGAGCGCGAGTTCATCGGCCGCTTCGAGACCACTCCCGAATGAGCGCCGGACCGGGAACGAGAGACGGATACGGGTTAATCAGCGGAGACAGTAGAGCAGTGGAATACGAAACCGTCATCGGCCTTGAGGTACACGTCCAGTTGGACACTCGCAGCAAAATGTTTTGTGGGTGTCCCGCCGATTACCAGAGTGCTGAGCCCAACACGCGCACCTGCCCGGTTTGCCTGGGCCTGCCCGGGGCATTGCCCGTGATCAACCGCCGGGCCGTGGAATTCACCGTGATGACGGGGTTGGCCCTGCACTGCCGGATACCCGAGTTCACCAAATTCGACCGGAAGAACTACCCTTATCCGGACCTGATGAAGGGGTACCAGATCTCCCAGTACGATCTGCCGCTGGCTCTGGACGGCTACCTGGAGATCGACGGCGATCCAGACTTGCAGTACGGCGGGCGACCCATTGGCGTGGAACGCGTGCACCTGGAAGAGGACGTCGCCAAGATGCAACACTTCCCCGCGTCCCCGGAGAATCACGTCGAGGGCTACTCGCTGGTCGACGTTAACCGTTCGGGCGTGCCACTCATGGAGATCGTCAGCAAACCCGACCTGCGCTCTCCCGAAGAAGCCCGCCAGTACCTGACATCACTGCACTCGATGGTCCAATATCTGGGCGTTTCCACGGGGAATATGCAGGACGGCAACTTTCGCTGCGACGCCAACGTCAGCATCCGGCCCGCCGGAAGCGATACCTTCGGCACCCGCACCGAAGTCAAGAACATGAACAGCTTCCGGTCAGTTTACCTCGCCCTGGAATACGAGGTGGAGCGGCAAAGACGCGTGGTCGAGACCGGCGGAACCGTGGTGCAGGAAACCCGCGGATGGGTGGACGACCGCGGCGTGACGGTTTCCCAGCGAAGCAAGGAATATGCCCACGACTATCGGTACTTCCCCGAGCCTGACCTTCCTCCACTCAACATCGGCTCCGAATGGGTGGACCGGATGCAGTCGGCTTTGCCCGAATTGGCGCCGCAGCGCAAGGCCCGATTTCAGGAAGAATACGAACTTTCCGAATACGATGCCGACCAGGTGACGGTCTCCAGATCCATGGCGGACTACTTCGAATCGGCGGTCTCGTTGGTGGGCGAAACGACGAAGCGACCCGCGGCCGCCAAAGAGATCGCCAACTGGATGACCGGCGACCTCTCGTACCTGCTCAACCAGGACCACCGCGATATCGCTGACTGCCCGGTGAATCCGAGCGGATTATCGGAGTTGTTGGGCCTGATCGCGGACGGCACGCTGTCCACATCGCTGGCGAAGACCGTATTGGAGCAGATGTACGCTACCGGCGTTTCCGCGCCAGTGATCGTGCGGGAGCAGGGATTGGCACAAATCAGCGATACCGGCGCGATTGAGACGGCGGTTGCCGAGGCGATCGCCGCCAATCCCAAAGCCGTCGCGGACTACCTGAACGGGAAGGAAACCGCCGCCCGTTTCCTGATGGGACAGGTCATGCGGATCACCAAGGGGCAGGCGCAACCGGAACTGGCCCTGCAACTGGTTCAGGCCGGGCTCGAGGCCCAGCGTCCGTAGCGTGGTAAAATGGTGGCCGGAGTTTCGAAATGAGCCTGCTCAACATTGCCCAGATTGTCACATCGATTGTGCTTGTCCTGATCATCCTGTCCCAGGTCCGGGAGGCCGGAAGCGGGATGTTCGGCAGCGCCCAGAACACCGTGCGTACGCGAAGAGGACTCGAACGCACCATGTTCCAGTTGACCATCGCGTTGATCGTCGTGTTCCTGCTCGTATCGGTCCTGAGCGCTCGTTTCACCTGATCCCCTACGCGTGATCGCATTGGGCCCGGCTCGAGTGTCTGATCCGCCCATAGTTCTCTCCACCGACTTTGGCCTCGCCGATGCCTATGTGGGCATGATGCGCGGGGTCATTTTTTCGATTAATCCGCATGCGGTCGTCATAGATCTGACCCACGGCATCGGCGCTCAGGATGTGCGCCACGGAGCCGTGGCCCTGGCGGATGCCCATACCTACTTTCCCGACGGCAGCATTTTCGTAGCCGTGGTAGACCCCGGCGTGGGCACCGACCGACCGGCCATCCTCCTGGAAACGCCGCACCATCGCTTCGTTGCGCCGGACAACGGGCTCCTGACCCTGGTGTGCCGGCGATACGATCCCGGCTTCGGCGATGCTGATGCCTCGGGCCCGACGGCGGCGCCAAACGGTTGCCGGGCCTGGCGGTTGACCAACCCCGCGTACTGGCGCCATCCGGTGAGCGCCACGTTTCACGGCCGTGACGTTTTCGCTCCCGCGGCTGCTCACCTGTCGACCGGAGTGACACCCGACGCGCTGGGTGGTCCGACGACCAGCATCACCGCCCTGTCGTTGCCTACCCCGCGACCGGAAGGCAACGCGGTTCGCGGCCAAATCGTCTTCGCCGACGCCTTTGGAAACCTGGTCAGCGATATTACCACCGGTATATTGACCGACATGGGTGTGCCGGGCCGGGAGTCTGAAGTGGTGGTCAGCATCGCAGGACAGAGCATTGCCGGCCTGTCCCGTACTTTCCACGATCCGCCCGGGGGCGGCCTGAAGGCATTATTGGGCAGCCACGGGCGGTTGGAGGTGGCGCTGGTGGATGGCAACGCCGGGACGGCTTTGGGGGTTGGGAGCGGCGCGAGGGTGGCCGTAACCGTCGGAGAGTTCGGTTCAGGTTAGGTCTGCAAACGGTATTCCCGAAGACAGATATCGCAGGATTCGCCACATAAACCGCTCGGCGCGCCGGTACACGTCCCTTGCATAAACTGCCGAAAATTCCGCTTCCACGTTGTAATCTGCTCTCACTCTCAGGTCATAGAGCCGTCCTATTTCGCTTCCCCAAAATCCTTCGATCAACCCGTTTCCGATTAGTTGCAAGCCCAATTGTTGGATAACGGCACCGTGGCTTCGTGGAGCTGTTCCATTGAAGTATCCGAGCGCAGCTTTGGCTGCGTGAAACACGGCATAGTACGCGCGGGAGACCGCGTCGGCGTAGCAGTGACGGTGGAAGCACACAGACGCCGCATGTAAGCTGTGCCTGGCTCGACGCCACTCCGGAATTGCAAGCGCCCGGTTCATGCCAACCTGACGCTGCTGTGCGTTACCGCCTGGAAAATATCCGACCCGATTCGCTCGCAAAGCGACCATTCGTCCCGCGTGTAAACCATGATGACGGGCGCCGCAAAGAAGCCCTCCATGTCCACCATGTGGCCCAGCCCTCCCACTGCATCCTTCTGAAACCAGTCACCTTTGCTGATGATGATCAACGTCCAAAGTCTCGTGCCTGGTCTCAAGTCCCCCCGCGCGCGGGGACCATAAACCGTTACTTCCTGCACCAGATCCGAAAACTCTTCACCCAGCCGGGCGCGGTAGGTATCCAGCCAGGCTTGCTCGTTTTCTAGCAGGGCGAGCTTGGCACCGCTCCGTGGTGTACCCGCATCCATTGGGAACTCGTCATCATCGATATCCCAATAGTCAAAACCGCCGGTCGTCATCTTCCCTCCATCAAGCGCAGGCGCGTTGAAACGGTTATAACCACAGGGTATCACGCACGCGGGATTTGCAGCCGCGCGCCAGGTCCGTCAACCGACCGGGCTTATTTTCTGTATAATCCCCAAGTATCCAAACTGCGAATCCAACACTCAACCGGCACAAGGAGTGTGTTGCCATGGAACCCAACCGCGACACCTTGCTGAATCTCTACCGAACTATGACCACCATCCGCCATTTCGAAGAACGCGGTGTGCCCGAGACCGGGCAACGCGGAATGTCGGCGTCGGTCCACTCGTCCGTCGGGCAGGAAGCGGTTCCGACCGGCGTGTGTGCCCACCTCTCCGACGACGACTACATCGGAAGCACCCACCGTGGCCACGGTCACTGTATCGCAAAGGGCGTCGATCCGAAGCTGATGATGGCCGAGTTGTTTGGTCGCAGCCACGGCCCCAACAAAGGCAAGGGCGGTTCCATGCACATTGCCGATATGAGCAAGGGCATGCTGGGAACCAACGGCATCGTGGCCGGCAGCGTTCCTCTGGCCGTGGGAGCGGCGCTGACTTCCAAGATCCAGAAGCTGGGGCGCGTCGCCGTGGCGTTCTTCGGCGACGGCGGCGCCAATCAGGGTGTGCTCCACGAGTGCATGAACCTGGCGTCGGTCTGGAAACTGCCGGTGATCTTCTGCTGCGAGAACAACGGCTACGCCGAATCCACGCCGGTCGAGTACGGTCTTTCCGTGGCCAATGTCGCCGACCGAGCGGCGTCCTACGATATGCCCGGCTTCCACGTTGACGGCATGGACGTGCTGGCCGTGTATGAAGCGGCCGGAGAAGCCGTGTCCCGCGCCCGCGCCGGCGACGGGCCGGCTCTGCTGGAGGCCCGCACCTATCGTTACTACGGGCACACCGTATTCGATAATCCTCTCACCTACCGCACGAAGGAAGAAGAGGATCACTGGAGATCCCGGGATCCGCTGCTGACCTTCCGCAACCACATGGTGGCCCAGGGCAACGTCATCACCGCCGAAGAACTGGATCAGATGGACGAGGAAGCTCGCGTGCTGATGGAAGAGGCCGTGGCGTTCGCCGATGCCAGTCCGCTGCCCGAGCCCCACGAGATCTACGAGGACGTATACGCCGACTACCCAGTGGACATGATGCGTCGCGGCGCGAACATGCCGGTGTAGCGCGCATCAACAGGACGTAAACATGGTCATGGACCTTGGCAAGGGCCAGCCAAATCTGACCGACGTCGAAATCTCGGCGCTGGGCAAATTGATTTACCGTCAAAAGATCAGGCCGCTGATGACCGAAAAGGACATCGGCAGGTTCGTGTATGTGGACGTGTACAGCGGCAAGTACGAGATAGCTGAGAACATGCTTGACGCCACCCACAGGTTGAAGAAGCGAGTTCCCGACGCCTGTGGGTTCATGATACGGGTCGGTTATTCTGCTCCCATATTTTTGGGATGGCATGAGGAGCCAGAGCTATGACATCTGGCAGAGTTGACGACACCCGCAAGCCGTTCGTTCCGGTCATTGTTCTGGATAGTAACAGTAACCCGCACACTATCCAGTTCATACTGGATACCGGTTTCACCGGCCAATTGCTGCTGCCTAACCGATACATGGATCGTCTGGGCCTGTCGATCACAGAATGGATTGATGCAAGGCCGGCGACCGGTGACTTTTTGAGAGTACCTTATGCCGAAGCCACGGTTGTTTGGCGAGGAGCCCGGCGACAAGCAGAAATCCTGCAGCTAGGATCCGAGCCCCTCCTCGGCATGGAATTTCTCTGGAACCACCGCATCACCATTGACGCCGTTGCTGATGGCGCAGTGAATATCACCCCCTTGGGAGGCTGACCATGACTACTCTCACCGAAACCCCCATGCTTCCCCCGCCGGGGGAGACTCGCGAAATCCAAACCCGTGAAGCGATCAACGAAGCCCTGCTTCAGGAGATGCGCCGCGACGAGACCGTCATCATCATGGGCGAGGAAATCGCCGGAGGCGCGGGGCGCGAGCATTTGGGAATCGTCGACGCCTGGGGCGGCGCCTTCCGCACCACCCGGGGATTGATTCAGGAGTTCGGAAACGAGCGGGTGCTTGATACTCCGCTCTCGGAAGCAGCCTTCGTAGGTACGGCCATCGGCGCGGCTTCTACCGGGATGCGCGCCGTCGCTGAGCTGATGTTCGTCGACTTTGTTGGCGTTTGCATGGATCAACTGCTGAATAACGCCGCCAAGATGCGTTACATGTTTGGCGGTCAGGTCAAGGTGCCCTTCGTCATGTTGACCCGCATCGGTGCCGGGTTCGGCAGTGCGGCCCAGCACTCGGAATCTTTCTACTCGCTGTTCAGCCACATCCCGGGGCTTAAGGGCGTTTGCCCGTCCGACGCGTATACCGCCAAGGGGTTGCTGCTCTCCGCGATTCGCGACGACGACCCGGTGGTCTTCTTTGAACACAAGGGACTGTATGGCGAGACCTGTCCGGTGCCCGAGGAAATGTACACCTTGCCGCTGGGCAAGGCTCGCACCGTGCGCCCGGGAACCGACCTCACCATGGTGGGCATCAGCAAAATGACCTGGGTCGCGGTGGAGGCCGCCGAGGAGTTGGCCAAAGAGGGCATTAACGCTGAGGTCATCGACCTGCTCAGCGTATCGCCCATCGACTACGACCACGTGCTGGACTCGGTGCGCCGCACCCACCGTTTGCTGGTGGTGGACGAGGACACGCCGGTGTGCAGCATCTCGTCCGACATCTGCGCCCGCGTCGCCGAGGAAGCCTTCGACTACCTGGACGCGCCGCCGTCGCGGGTCACGCCTCCGCATACGCCGGTCCCGTACAGCCGGGCCCTGGAGAATGTGTACCTGCCCAACGCGGAGCGGGTGGTGAACACGGCGCGGCGTTTGATGGCGTAGTTGGCGGAAGCACGATCCATGCAAGGAGGAAACAAAAATGCCGCCACGCGAAGACGAAACCTATCGCAACTCCGTGGGAGGACATACGCGTACTTGCACTTGCGAGGATTGCACGCAAAACCGCCAGGGCGTTCGCACGAAAGTCTCAACCATCGCGCATACTGAAACTGATTGGCAGGAATTTACCGATTCGATACACGAACGAGCCAAAGAGCGCGCAGCAAAGGCGGAGGAACGAGCGTCCGCTGAAGAGGTCCAGCGACAGAAAGCCGAAGAAGCTCGCCGCTGGCGAGAAGAAGAAAAGCTGCGATTGCGCCCGGCACCTGCTTTGACGTCCAACCGGCAGCAGGCAACAGTTCCTCAACAACCACCCAACTCAGCCAAGAAATCTTTCTGGCAACGACTGTTGGACCGCTAGATTTCAGGAGGCTCCAACCATGACCACCGTCGGAAGCGGAAAGCACACCTATACGCTGACGTCCGATTGGGCCCAGATGCCCGACGCGCATCCCCTGGGAGCGGTGAGCGCGCTGGCCAGCGACTCGGCTGGCGACATCTACGCATTTCACCGGGCCGACCCGCCCATCGCCATCTTCGACCGCAATGACGGCTCGTTCAAGAGCGGATGGGGGAACGGCGGGTTCGTTTACGCCCACGGGTTTTACATTGAGGACGACATCGTATATCTGACCGACCGGGACACGTCGACCTGCATCATGTATACGCTGGACGGCAAGCCGATCCAGATGCTGGGCCGCAACGGCGTTCATTCCGATACCGGCTGTGAGGTCGCCGGAGCGCTGGTGCCGCGGGCCGCCGGACCCTTCAACTACCCTGCGGAACTGGTGCCGTCCCCCAGTGGAGACCTGTACGTGGCGGACGGTTACCGCAACGCCCGCATCCATCGCTTCGACAACGACGGCCGCCTCAAATATTCCTGGGGCAAGCCGGGCAAGGAACATCCTTACGAGTTCCACCTGCCGCACAGCCTGCTGGTCACTCGGGACGACCGGGTTTACGTCTGCGACCGGGAGAACAGCCGCATCCAGGTGTTCAACACCTCCGGCGACTTTCTGACGATGTGGGCCGACACCTGCCGCCCTACTGACATCGCTGAGACTCCCGAAGGCGATTTCGTCGTCAGCCAGCTGGCGCCGCTGGACGAGTCCCACCCGCCGCGGGTGGCGATATTCGACCGGGACGGCAACGTGCTGGCGCGCTGGGACAGCCGCTCTGCCCACGGCATCTGGTGCGATGCCCACGGGGACATTTTCCTGGCGCTGACCGGCGACAGAGCGGTGGACAAGTACGGCCGCGGCTGAGCGCTGCGCCTTCTGAGCGGCGCTAACATGCGGGGGCGGACCACAGTCGCCCCCTTTTGATTGATTTCGATCTGCTACAATCGGCCGAACCGTCGTTACCGGCGGACGCAGTAGGAGAATGGTTTCATGGATCTTGGCCTTTTTTACCAGATACAGGTGCCCAAGCCCTGGGACGACCAGAGCGAAACCCGCAAGTTCCAGGAAATGATGGAGCAGGTGTGCTTCGCGGAAGAGATCGGCATGACCTCCGTGTGGTTCGTGGAGCACCATTTTCGCTCCGAGTGGTCACACTCCAGCGCTCCGGACATAACCCTGGCAGCGCTGAGTCAGCGAACCACCAACATGCGGCTGGGGATCGCTGTGGTGCTGGCGCCGTTGCATCATCCGTTGAACGTAGCGTCCCGCCTGGCAACGCTGGATGTGATCTCCGGCGGCCGGGTGAACTTGGGCATCGGCCGCTCCGGGTATCCCTACCAGATGCTGCCCTACGGCTCTGACTTGGCCGACGTGTCGGAGATGGTGGAAGAGTACTTGCAGATCATTCCGGGGGCGTGGACTGAGGAAACGTTCGGGTTCGAAGGCAAGCATTACAACATCCCGCCCCGTGAGGTTATCCCCAAGCCCGTGCAAAAACCCCATCCGCCGATTTGGCAGGCGGTCAGCCAGGAGTTCACCGCTGAAAAGGTGGGTCGGCAGGGTCTGGGATGCCTGGCGCAAACCAGCGTCGGGCTGGAGCGGGCTGAGGGGTTGATCCAGATTTATCGCGATGCCATCGCGAATCCGGAGCCGGCCACCAAGCTGGTGTATCCGCGTGTCGCCGGCAACACCGTGGGTTTGTGCATGGAGAACCGGCAGAAGGCGTTCGAACGGGCTGAAACCATCATCGACTGGTATCGGGAGCAGCAGCGCATTCGTGATTCATACGTTTGGCAGGGCTACGACCCCGCCAAGGTTCCCGAAGACTACCAGTGGCATTACCAGCGTGCGGTCAACGCTGACACGGCTCGCGCCGATGAGGTTACTTCGCGCCAATTGATCGAGGACGGCGGTCGCTTCTGCATCGGCGATCCCGACGATTGCATCAAGTACATCGAAGACTACGAGCGGATGGGCGTGGATGAGATCATGCCGCTGTTTCAGGTCGGGCCGGTGACCCATGCCGAAGTGATGGAGACCCTGCGCCTGTTCGGCAAATACGTCATTCCACACTTCAAGGAAAAAGCGCGTCGGGATGCTTTGGCGGCGGACGACTGATCTGCCAGCCCGCAATTCGACCTCGACCGCGAGGGTGAGTTGCATACACGGATAGACTTGAGGGGCGGGTCATCGACCCGCCCCTCTTTTGCGTCTGATCTTGGGAGGTCAACTAGCGGCCGTACTCGGTGCCGGCGCCGTTACCGTAGCCGTTGCCATACCCATAGGGCTGGCGCTCTTCGGTGGCGGCCATGCGGCTCCGCTCCCGCTCGAGTCGGACCTGCTGGCCCCGCGAGACGTATCCATACTGGGATTCCGGCTCGTGGCCGTTGACCGGCGGCATGAAGTGGCGGGAGCCGAAACCGGCGTACTCCAACGTACCAGCCAACTGCATCGGCGTGTTGTCCTCGCCCATGATGTCGCTGATGGTCGGAATGTTGTCGTTCTGCAGGGGGAAGAACAGCGATACGTGCATGTGCCGGTCGTCCGGCGACTGCTGGAAGTTCGATGACGCGAAGGACCACATGAGGTTGGGGTAGGCCACGTCGAAGTCTTCGCGGTGCATCTGGTCCTGGACGTCCGATGCGATTTCTGCCAGTCCCGACGCTTCCACCGGTAGGGAAATCACCATGCGCATCACGGTGTCGCCCTCGGGGAACGGATGCTTCGCCAACTGGAGGTCCGTGCGTTTGGGGTCCATAATGTCCCACATCGCGGACTTGATCGAGAAAGGCAACTGCTTGGCGTTGTCGTTGACGACCACGATCTCGCGACCCCGGAACGGCCCGAACAGGCGAGAGCCGCTGCGGGTATCGGCGATGTCAACCCGCCGGTTGAGCACGCGTACCCCGAACCAGCCATTGGAGTAATCGCCGAAGCTGGTGACCGTTTCCGCCATCGAGCCGGCATCAATCTGGTACCGCATGCCAGCTTCCATTGAAGCGAGCGCGATCGCGAGCTTGTCGTCCAGCCGCTCGAAGTTGGGGGAGAGGCTGTTGTCCGTGATCAGCGCCGGGTGACGCTGCAATTCCTGGACGCCCCGGCTATTGCGGACCACACGGGTGCCGATGGTTTCCTCGTATGCGCCCCACGTCTCGCGGCGCATGTTCTCCTTGAGAACCGCTTCGCTGGGCACGAGAACGATGGGAAGGAACGTGGCTTCGGGGAAGCGTTCGCGCATCATGCCGTGGAGAACGCCGCCCAGCTTGGCGTGACCACCGAAGCCCAGCCATTCCAGGATCAGCTGCGGAGGGGAGCCGACCTCCTCGGATCGGCGCGCCACGGTGTCGACCATGCGCTCCATATCGCGGTGGATCAGGCCGTAGAAATCCTTGTAGGCGTTGGGATCACGCAGGAATCCGTCAACTTTGGGGAGGAAACCGGGAATTATGACCGGCAACTGACCCCCGCGCACGCGGCGCATCGAGCGAGTCTCTGTATCAATGGAATCGATGGTGCCCTGGTTGCAGTCGTACATCATCAGGCTCTGCACGCGGTCCAAGACCCCGGCCTCGCCCATGCGCCTGGCCCACCTCCAACTGCGCTTGTAGCCGGCGGTGCCGACTGCCACCGATACAATCGGGGGTGGAGTGCCATCCCGGGTAAGATCGCTCTGCGAGCCCAGTCTATGGGGGGCATTGCGGCGAATGTGGAAAGTGCGATTTTGATTCTTCGGTGGCATAGTTATGTCTACCCCCTATCTGACTTTGGGAGGAACTGCTCCAGTAGAGGACAAATTACGTTTTAACCTAGACTAACTATTGTAGATCAACCAGCAGTGGAATCCCTTCCCTGAACCCTCACAACCGGGCGATCTGTGCGACTTTGCCACGCACAATTGTACAGCCTGATAGCAACAGGTGGGACTCTACCAGATGAAGGCAAATACGTCAATCGGAATGCGTTGCGGACAATTCAAAAAAACCGCTGGGATTGCTAGATATATCGGACATGCTCCTGCCCGTTATCCTCGAAGTCAGGACCGTCGTCCGCTGGCAGCAAAACCGGATTGGAACCCAGATCACGCATGTGGAAATACGATCCGAAACCCGTCTCGGCCATTGCGGTGGTTCCGTAGGGAAGCGTCGCTCCCTCACCACGAAGTATTTCGGTGACGCTCTGTAATTCGCCGTTCACTGGGTAGATCCTGGTCACGTGCATATACGGTTCGGGTTCGATACCGTCGGTAAAGCGCGCGGTATTAAACGCGATGTCCAGGTTGGTGAACCGGTCGAATATGCTGCTTTGGTCTAATGCTTCCGCCGCCTGAGATGCCACCGGTTCCAGCTCATCGCCGTGCAAGGGCAGAGACACCACTATTTCCTGCGGGGCGTTGGGTGGCTGGTTGATCCCCTCCGCAAGCTGGGCGGCCGGGTCCAGCGTGGACCAAATTGCATTGCCCAGAAGTGAGGACAGGTCATCATCCGGTCCGACGGCCGCGTACTGTCGCCACCAGGGCGGAAAGTTCAGCCACTCGAACTTCCGAGTCACGGGCATCTTGCGTTTTACGGCGGCCATGCCAAGCCATCCACCCGACGTGGGCATAAGTCGTCTCAGGGTTACGCCCAACTGGCTGATGGCGGGATCGTTTTCTTCACCAAATTCGGCCACTTCAAACCCGGCCAATCCGGTGGCCAATCGGGCGTCGTCCTCGCGAGCGTTGACGTCCGATTGAGTGGTTACGAGGCAGTTGGAGCCGGACAGCAGGTTCTCATATTGTTCCCAGATGTATCGCCTGGTCCACTCCTCGGCGACGTGGTCCTTGGGCAGCATCATGACCGGCAGGATTGTTGAGTTGGGGAACGCGTTCTGCATCTTTTGATGCAGGAGGCCGCCGAGAACCGCGTGCCCGGCAAACCCCATGAACTCGATGATGGTCTCGGGCACACGACCGCAACGCTCCGAGTGGAGCATCACCTGGCTGACGATGTTGTCCATGTCCCGTTCCAGCGGCCCCCGGAAGTCGCGGAATCGTGTCGGGTCCCGCATGAAACCGTTCGGCACGGGAACGTAGTTTGGGAACAGTACCTGGGTGCCGGCGCCGGTGCGAGCTGTGCCAAACGACTTTTGCAGCGTTTTTTGCACGTTGGCTACGGTGACCTCGTTGCAGTCGTAGTAAACCGAGGTCTGGATGCGTCCTGCCGCGGAAAGCTCGGACATCCGCTCCGAAAACAGCATGGCACGGCGCACACCTGCCGTACCCACCCCGACGACAACGAGCGTCGGCGGGGTGCTCTCTACCGCGCCGCGTTTGGCGGTGTGCAGAAGGCGATGGTTGCGACTGCGCGCTCGGACAAAAGTTGAGGGCATGACAGCGGGTACACCCAAATGGTCTGCCGACGACCGACCCAAAACGGATTGCCGTCGGCTCCATTTTAACGCGGATGCTTCCGCAACGCCAAGCCGCCGCGATTACCGGCTTGGCGGGGTTCGCTGGCTATGTTCCGGGCTTAAGGAACTCCAGCACCGCGTCGACGAACCCCTCCGGGTCTTCGATCTGAGGTATATGCCCGACGCCGGGCATGATGTGCATGCGAGCGCGGACGATGTTGTTGTGCAGCAGTTCCTCGCCGTCGCGCAGCCGGTCAACCTCACCGTAGAGCACGAGGGTTTCGCGGGCGTTGACCTGGGGCAGCCTGGTCATGATGTCGTACCAGGCCAGGGATTCGTGCAGCTTTTTGACCCAAGCGCCGGCCTGTGCCCTCGTGCCGTTGTTCGCGTCGACCCACTCCTGCCTGGGTTCGGCAAAAGTGGTGGACTCTTTGGCCTGTTCCATGGTCCGGGGCACCGGCATGCCGTCGGCGTCGTAGCCGGCGGCGGACTCGGCGATACGCTCCGGAGCCGTCCGGGCGTCCCATACCGGGGCGCCCACCAGGACGAGCTTGTCCAACCGGTCCGGGAAGGAAGCTGCCATCTCGGTCGCCAGGACCGCACCGACCGAATTGCCCACGTAGTGGCCCCGGTGGATGTTGAGTATCTGGCAGGCATCATCCAGCGCCTGGGCGTAGTCAGGGATGTTGAAGTGTCGGGTGGGTTTGTCGGATTCGCCGTGCCCGAGCATATCGAAGGCGTAGCAGGTGTAGTGTTGGCTGAACGCATCTATCACGGAACTCCACGCCCAGGTGGATGTGCCCAGGGGATGCAGCATCACCAACGGATAGCCGGCGCCTTGTTTGACAAAGTGCATGTTGCCTTCGCGGGTGGGTACGGTGTCGGTAAGATCGCGCCGCACGAACATGATCGTGGCCTCCTGAGAGTCTGTGGCCGAAATGAAACTCGTGCCGGGGTCGGCAGGATGGTTGCCGCAATGCTAGCGACGGCCCCGGCCAAAGTCAATCGCGGAAACCGGGACGCGTCTGCCCGCAGCCCGAGGATCAGGTCTCGCCATACAAAAAGCCGGGGGACGATGCCCCCGGCTCACATGCCTGAGATTATTCGCAGGCTGGCGATCGCTAATCGGCTGCCTGCGGGGCGAAATCCTCGCGCGCCATGGGAGTCACAGGTTGAGCGCTCTTTTCATGCCGGCGGAGGATGAAACGGGGCACGATGACCCAAAGGGCGAAAAGTCCTACAAAAGCGGCTCCGGCGGCGATGGCGATCATTTTCTGTCTCCAAGCAGGGGGCGACATTGCCCGTTTCGTTGGACACAGTATCGCGGGAGGGTGTTACGCGAATTTTGCGCTCATGTTACGACTGTGTTACTGATCAGCGCGATAACCGGGGATCGCGCGCGGTTCGGATCAGAGCTGCGGGGCTCCGACACCCAGCCACCAGTGCTTTCCCTTGCCGCGTCGCTTGCGCTGGTATCCGCGCGCTCGGAGTTCCAAGCCAAACTTTCGCTGGCTGTGGGCCAGGTAACCCTGGTCCAGGCACCATCGCGCGTAGGAGGCATACAGATCGCCGGCCAGCGACATGGCCTCTGCACCAGTCCGACACACATCGGCGACGAAGTCGTCTACCGGGCCACACTCCCTGGCTTGCGATGCGACGGTGATCGCCGGTTGCGGCGGTTCATGCGGGGCAATCCAACCCGAGCCTGGATCCGGCCCGGACGAGGCGGGGCCGGTTTGCCGAAGGCGGCCGGACCCGCTGCCGTATCCAGGGATGATTGGATCCGCCGCGCCCAGACTTGCCGGATCCAATTCCTGGAGGGTCGTGTAATCACCCTTGGCAATGCCGGCAGCGTCCGGAACCGCCATGCCGTCCACGCAATAGGACGCGAACAGGACCAGGTCGAGATAGGACGGCAACCCGCCGAGGTGTTCCCAGCGCATCTCCCGGCCGTTCCAGCCGGAAGCGTCCAGGGTAAGGTCCATCGCCGGGCATTCGAAGCCTCGACGGTATTCTGTCGGTACGACCCAGGTTGGATTCAGCAGTTCGCGCTCGAGGCTGTGTCCGACAACAAAACACACCGCCCGAACGGCCCTGAAGCTGGGGTCGAGTTCGTCCAGCGGGTCGTCTGCCGAGACACCATCCAGCTCGCGCTGGGTCTGCAGAGCGCACAAAGCGAACGCGGCGCGCACCTGGTTGCTGGCACACCGCAGCAGGCTCCGTTGGTCGGACATCTCCAACGGAACGCTGGCGTCCACCGGCTGCCAGTCCCGCCCGTAGACTTCGGTGCTGGCCGGCACGAACGCGGGCGTGATCAGTCCCCGGTGCGCAGCCGCGTAAAACGCCATGGCGACGCACAGGTTCTCCCGGGCCAGCCGTATTCGCTGGCCGGGAGACAGCGCGGACGTCGACGGAGAGTTGGTCAATGAGCCAATGAAGGAAGGGGCGGACAATCATCCGCCCCCGGAGCGCCGGGCAATTCTGCCCACCAAGTTTGCGTCTACGAGTTGATGTCCATGACCACCTTGATGATGCCGTCATCGCGCTGCTCGTACATATCGTAGGCGTTCTGGATGTCGGAGAAGCCAACGCGGTGAGTGATCAGTTCGGCCGGATCGGCCCAGCCGCGGGCGCGAAGGTCCACCATATCCTGGATCTGGCTGATGGGGTCGCCGCTGCGGGCGCCGGTAGTCGGGATAATGCGCGGCTGCTTGTCCATCCACAGGTTGTGCTCGATAGGCACCATGTGGTCGGTCTGTATGCCGAAGATGATGACTTGCCCGAACTGGCGCACGTGACGGAAGCACTCGTTCAGCGGTTCCGGGTAACCCGCGGCTTCGACGCACACGTCCGGGCCGCGGCCCTTGGTGATCTCCATGACGGCTTCGGCAACGTCCTGCTTGTCGGGATTGATGCGGTGGGTGGAGCCCATCTGCTTGGACTTTTCCAGGCGGTAGTCCAGCGGATCGACGACGATGACGTGGCGGGCGCCCATCCGTGACAGGATCATGGTGAAGCTGAGGCCGATACTGCCCTGTCCGAAGATCAGGATGCTCTGCTGCAGTGGGCTGCCCAATTGCCGGCAAGAATACAGCACCGTGCCCGGTGGCTGGCACATGACCCATTCGTCCAATCCGCCCTCGTCGGGGAGCAGGGCGAGCCGACCCGGTTCTGACAGGATGTACTCGCACAATCCCCCGGTGCCGGGATAGGGTATTGCGATTACCCGCTGCCCTTCCTGGAACTCGTCGGTCTTGCTTTCAACAATGACGCCGGCGAGTTCGTGAGCGCCTTTGCAAGGCGCCATGGGATACTCGGACTCATCGAGCACTGGGCCGTAGGTGTGGCGGATATCCGAGCCACAGACGCTGACGCTTTCCATCTTGACGAGGACCTGGCCGTCAGCGGGAGCGGGGGTGTCGACATCGGTGAACTCCCACCGCTTTGGGGCTACCAGTTGGGCTGCTTTCATTTGGGGTTCGCTCCTTTGAAATAAGGCGAAAGGTCGCGCGACGAACGCACTACTTGCCAATCATAGTACGCGGATATGACGGTTGACAACCGACGTGGATGCCGGTAAGCTGAAACCTGATCCCCCCACCCCTCTTCGTCGGGTGGGCAGCGAACCGCCCGCGAAGGGCGGTTACGCATTTAAGGATTTCCCATGCCGGAAGCGGTGGCATACATCGACGGCTGGAATTTTTACTACGGAGCCGTCAGGAACCGGACGAGCTTGAAGTGGGTGAATCCGAGGGCAATGCTGGAGAGGTTATTGCCGCATGAGAGCATTACCACCATCCGGTACTTTTCGGCTCCATTGATCAAAAGCGTCGCTGACCCGGGCGCATTGGCCCGTCGGTCGGTTTATTTCCGGGCATTGGCCACTATATCCGGCCTGGTTATTCACGAGGGACGCATGGCGGTCCGGACGAAAAGGGGCGTGATGCTGCCGAAGTCGGCGCCGGCCCAAATCGCTACCATCGAGGTATTCGAGGAAAAGCGCACCGATGTTAATATTGCGTCGCACTTGCTGATGGACGCTTTCGGAGGCCGGCACGATACTGCCGTTGTGGTATCCAACGACTCGGATTTGACTACGCCCATTGAGATGGCGGTAAACCGGCTGGGCAAGAGGGTGATTGTAGTCAACCCTTACCCGGCCAGAAGGCAGAGCAGCGAATTGCGGAGAGCAGCATCCCAGACGATACCGGAGATCAACGCCTCAGTGCTGCGGGCCAGCCAGTTCTCGGACCGGCTTACCGACGCGCGAGGCAGCTTTACCCGGCCCCGAGCCTGGCGATGATCTCGCCAATGAGTCTCGGAGTCATAGTAGCCACCCTGCTGCCGTGCCATTCCGAGCTCCAATCAAAAATCCATAGGCATTTGTGCGATGTAGGGGCGAATAACCATTCGCCCCTACATCGTTGTGGTTGTATCGGCCAAGCTAGCCGATCGGCCGGTTGGTGACCTCGCGGTCTATCTTGCGGGAGATCCACTGGCCGCCACCCGCCGGGGCGTTCAATTGTCCGTTTTCCACGGCTACGGTGCCGCGCATGATGGTCATCACCGGCCAGCCTTCGATCTCAAAATCCTCCCAGATGCTGTAATCGCTGATATGGAGGTCGTCCATGGACAGGCGCTTCTTGATCGACGGGTCGATGAGCGTGATGTCGGCGTCGCTGCCGGGCGCCAGCGCTCCCTTGCGGGGGTAGAGCCCAAAGATGCGGGCGGCGTTGGCGGAGGTGACATCTACAAACCGTTGGAGCGACATGCCGCGCTTGGAGACGCCTTCGCTGTAGGTGATGCCGACGCGGGTCTCGGCTCCGTTGTGGCCGCCGGTTACGTCACGCACCGTTTTGCCGGCGATCTTGAGGTTCCAGTCCGTACAGTACTCGTCCGTGGCCATGGTGTGCAGACCGCCCCAGGCGATGCCCTTCCAGAGCATGGCGGCGTCCTCCGGGGACTTGAGAGACGGGTAAGTGTGGTACTTCATCCCGTTCTCTTCCTTGTAGTTGTTGGCGTTGAAGCAGGCGTAGTTGTGGAGCGTTTCGCCATAAATCGCCATGCCCTTGTTGCGGGCCTCGCCGATGGCGTTGATGCCTTCGCGGGCGCTCACGTGCACGAAATACACGGGCGAGCCGGTCCATTCGGCCACGCGGAGGACACGGCGGAAGGAAACGTCCTCCGACTCGTTACTGTGGACGAGGGGCATGTTCCACCATTCGTTGCGCTCCTCGCGCTGGAGCTTCTCGTACATGTACTGCACCATGTCGTCGTCCTCGGAGTGGACGAGGAGCATGGCGTCGTTGCGCTGGATGACTTCCATCAGGTCATGGAGGTGTCCCATGCCGACCTTGCGCGGCTCGCCGGACATTTCCGGCGGGCGGATGTTGGTGGTGAAGATCTTGACGCTGGACCAACCGCCCTCGATGTACTCGTGAAGAGACTCCAGCGTGCGCTGGGGAATCTCGCCGAGGAGCATCAGGTGGTGGGCGTAGTCAGCGTAGGAATTGCCGCGCCAGGAGTTGGTCCGCTCCTGGATGGCATCCTCGATAGTGTTGCCCGGGTGATGGATGGCAAAGTCCAGCAGGGTGGTAGTGCCGCCGAACAGGGCGGCCCGGCTGACCTGTTCCGGTGGGGCGGTCCGCAGATTCCCGGGTCCCATGATGGGCGCGTCGATGTGCGCGTGGGGTTCGATACCGCCCGGTACCACGATCTTGCCGGTGGCGTCGATGACCCGTCCGACGTCATCGGTCATCGTGTTGGGCGCGGTGATGGCGACGATCTTCTCGCCCTGGATGCACACGTCCCAGTCGCCCACACCCCAAGGCGTGACGACCTGGCCGCCGCGGATGATCAAGTCCAGCATAATCTCCCTCCGTGGAAGCCGTTAGCCGGCATAGTGTCAAGTCGATCCGGCCAGGCGGCGCCAGTATAGCGCAAAACCAGGCAGGTTATGTTTGCATGGATACGCAGGATGGACAGGATGCGGGCGGCACCGTGAATTGCTGGATTTTCATCGTGACGGCGCGGCGAGATTTTTGGAATTGCCCTAAAACGCCTGGTGATGCTGCGCTGATATTATTGACAAACGTGCTAATTTATATTATAATTCGTGATAAGAATAGCGTAAGGAACTAGCCGATTCCCATATCGATCCAACCGATTTTCCAGAACTCATACACGATAGGAGGAAAACATGATGAACAAGAACGCGAAGCGCAACGCCGCCCTGATACTGACCGGCCTGGCCGTGGGCGCCGCCGCAGGAATTCTGATGGCGCCCAAGAGCGGCCGGGAGACCCGATCCGACATCCGGCGTGGGGTGCAGTCCGGCTACCACCGGGCCGGGTCCGTATGGCGCAAGATGAGGGGCCGCCGGGAGTTTCCCGCCGACTTCATGCTGGAGGAAGACGGCGTCTTCGCCGGACGGTGCTAACCGCCACCCGGCGAGAAACGCCTCCCTAACGGAAAGGGCCGCCTGGAATTGGCGGCCCTTCTTCAGTGCCGCTATAATGCGGGCGCTCCGGCAGAACGCCGGCAATCCCTTTCCCGGACGGCAAGGATGGAAATATGGTCACCACTTACTCGTGCATCAACACCGAAATCGTAACGCGCCCCACGATGATGGGCCGGAGCGAAGTTGAAACCCATATCGGCGTGGTCACGCTGAACCGCCCCGAGGTTCTGAACGCCCTGAATCTGCAACTGGTGCGCGAGTTGGACCAGGCCATCACCGATTATGAAGCGGACGATAGCGTGGGTGCGGTGATCATTACCGGCGCCGGCGAACGCGCTTTCTCCGCTGGCGCAGATATCCACGAAAACCGGGAGCTTTCGCCCGAAGAACGTGAGGCTGGCCAGTCGGAGCGCGCCGCGTACACGTGGCACCTGCACACCAGCAGCAAGCCGGTCATCGGCGCCGTGAACGGGCTTTGTTACGGCGGCGGCACCGTGCTGGCCACGAGCCTGGACTTCCTGGTCGGTTGCGAGAAGACCAGCTTCCGGTTCCTCGCGGTCAACTACGGCCAGATGAATGCCACTTGGAGCCTGCCGCAGTTGGTGGGCATCCACCGTGCCAAGGAGCTGCTGCTGAGCGGCCGGGAAGTTTTTGCCGAAGAGGCCTATCACATGGGCCTCATCAACCACCTGGTTCCCTCGGAAGAGCTCATGGACCGGACGCTGGACATCGCGGCCGGCATCGCCCGCAACCGGGTCGAGGGGCTGGCGAACATCAAGCAGTTGCTGCTGGAACACTCCGGGCTGCCCATCGAGCAGCAGTACCGCAACGAGATCGAGGGCCGCACCGGTCGTTTCAAGGGGCTCACGGTGGAGGAGGGGTTCTCGGACTTCCTGGCCCGGAAGGGACGGAAACCGCGTTCCGCCTGACCACGGGTACCAAAAGACGGAAGGTATGACCGGGAACGCCGGCCCGGCGTCGGTTCCGCCGGTGGGACGGCGTTCGGACGAAGCGATCGTTGCGCCGGATGGCTCCGAAGTTCGGCTCCTGCTGACGGACGAACATGGGGCCACGCGGTGTAGCGTAGTAGAGGTCACCATCGGCGGCGGGGAAACCAGCCGGCCGGTGGCTCACCGCACTGTCGAGGAAATTTGGTACGTGCTTTCCGGAACCGGGGAGGTGTGGCGATGTCCGCCGTGGGAGCTGGCCACGGGAGTTCCACCAGTGCAAGTGGCGGCCGGCGACGCCCTGGTCATACCGACGGGCTGGAAATTCCAGTTTCGCGCGGATGCCGGCTCAGATATGCGGTTCGTCTGTGTCACCATGCCGCCGTGGCCGGGCATGGATGAGGCGGTGGAAGTGCCGGAAAGAGGGCTGGGCGAGCCCACGCTGGCTCCGCCCGAGGTTAGCCCTGGCGTCGAACCTCGATAGTCTCCCCGTCTGCCAACGCAACGCGGCGGTATTGAATACCCATTTTCAACATCCAGTATCCGAGGGTAGCGGGACTGACCCCTAAATGGGCGGCTGCACGACTCATCCCCATTTCGTTGACCAGGTCGGGGACCAGGCTTTCCAGCTGCCTCCCGTGGTTCTCTTCCACGCTGCGCATTAACTTGGTCTTTCGGATCCGCTGCGTTGCCATATCCTCTCTTCTCTTCCCGATGTTATTCGCCAGCGTCGCTGCGAAACGGGGCTGGCGGGCGATGCGATGGCGCAATCATACACGAATGTCATACGCGCGCACACTGAGCCCGTGCCGCATCTTCCCCGATTTTTATGAATAGTCATAAAAGTTCCCGCAAATTTGCGATCGCACTCTCGGTTGGGGCAGTCCAGGCCAGCATTCCAGCGAACATTCGCGCCGGGCGCTCGCTATCCTGGGTAGGCTCCCCGGCCCGAAACAGTCACTCCCGGATGGGCGCGACGCCTCGGTTCCCCAACCCGGCACATCGGTGCATGGGGTAGAATCGGGCCATGTCTACAGGATTAGGCGGCGGACGCCTGACGCCGGTACGCCGGCAGTACCTGACCATCAAGCACTCTTACCCGGACGCCGTGGTGCTGTTCCGGATGGGCGATTTTTACGAGTGCTTCGACGATGACGCCCATACACTTTCTTCGGCGCTGGAAATCGCGCTGACCTCCCGGACGATGGGCAAGGATACCCGGGTCCCCATGGCCGGGGTGCCTGCCGTTTCCCTGGAAACCAACCTGGCGAGGCTCATCAAACAGGGGCACAAGGTCGCGATCTGCGAGCAACTGAGCGACCCGGCGACCTCCAAAGGGTTGGTCGAGCGCGGAGTGGTTCGCGTAGTGACTCCGGGCACCGTCATCGAGGCGGCGCTGCTGGACAACCAGGCCAACAACTATTTGGCCGCGGTGTGTCTCGGCGACGACCGAGCCGGTTTGGCCTATGTAGACGTGACCACCGGCGAGTTCGCCCTGTGCCAGATGACGGGAGACCTGTTGACCCTGGAGTTGGCGCGACTACAGCCGTCAGAGATCCTGGTCCCCGACCGCGAGGAGTTTCAAGACTCCGTCGCTGGCCAGGGCGGAATTGGCGACGCCATAACCATCAATCAGCTGTCAAACGCGGCCTTCAGCCTCGAATCGGCGCAGCGAACCCTCCTGGAATACTACGATGTACTGTCGCTGGAGGCATACGGGCTGGAGTCCAACGGAGCGCCGACCGAGCCGCTGGCGGTGCGGGCTGCCGGGGCGATCCTGGAGTATCTGAAATATACCTGGCAGGGTGAGCGGCCGGGCTTGTCGGCACCATTCCTTTACAACACGGCTTCGTATATGACCCTGGACCCGCAAACCCGTCGGAACCTGGAACTGTTTGCCGCCGGGAGATGGGACAGCAGCGACATGTCGCTGCTGAAAGCGTTGGACGGCACCCGGACTCCCATGGGCGCGCGCCTGCTACGCCGATGGTTGGGACAGCCGCTGTTGGACTTGGAACGGCTGGAGCGCCGTCTGGATGCGGTGCAGTTCTTCCACGATGACGCGTTCCGGCGCGATGGCGCGGCGTCCGCCCTGGCGCAGATTTCGGACCTGGAGCGCATTCTCAGCCGCGTGCAGATGAACACGGCAACACCCCGGGACCTTCTGGCATTGAAGCGCAGCGTGGAAGCCGCAGCGGAGTTGGGTTCAATTTTCGCGCGGGATCAGGTCGAACAGGTCGCGTGGATCGGGGAAAGGCTGCGGCCCATCCCCGATTTGCTGGCGCTGATCGAAAAGGCCATCGAGCCGGAACCGTCTGGTTCCGTGGGAGAGGGCGGAGTGATCCGGCCCGGGTTTTCGCCGGAACTGGACCGCACTCGTGGTTTGTCCAGGGACGCCCGGGGGTTCATCGCCGGTCTGGAATCCGAGGAACGGGAACGCACGGGAATACGCAACCTGAAGGTCGGCTTTAACCAGGTTTTCGGCTACTACATCGAGGTGAGCAACTCTAACCTCGAATCCGTGCCGGACAACTACCAGCGGCGACAGACCCTTACGGGCGGCGAGCGATATATTACTCCCGAGCTCAAGGAGTTCGAACGCCAGGCACTGGAGGCCCGTGAACAGCTCGAAGAATTGGAGCGCAGCCTGTACCGCCAGGCCTGCCGGCAGGTCGCCGACCACGGACCGGCGATATCCCGGCTGGCGTCCGCGATTGCCCGGGCCGACGTCTTCGTGGGTCTCGCCGATGTAGCCGTGCGGCACGGGTACGTGCGGCCGGAGTTGAACCACGGCGTGGCAATTCGCATCGCGGACGGCCGGCATCCGGTGGTGGAGCGGGTGCTGGGCGCCGGGTCATTCGTGCCCAATGATGCGGCCCTGGATTCCGACGATGCTCAGATCATGCTCATCACCGGTCCCAACATGGCCGGCAAATCCACCTACATCCGGCAGGTCGCCATAATCGTGCTAATGGCCCAGGTGGGAAGCTTCGTGCCGGCGTCGTCGGCCACCATTGGCCTGGTGGATCGCATTTTTACTCGCGTCGGCCTGCAGGACGACCTGGCGACCGGGCAGTCAACTTTCATGGTGGAAATGGTGGAAACCGCGGCCATCCTCCACCAAGCCTCCTGGCGCTCGCTGGTTGTTCTCGACGAGATCGGACGGGGAACCAGCACTTACGATGGGTTGTCCATCGCGCGGGCGGTGGTGGAGCACCTGCACAACAATCCGCGTCTGGGATGCAAGACGCTGTTCGCCACGCATTACCACGAACTGACCGAACTTGCATCCACGCTGCCCGGCGTCCGGAACTACAGCGTCGCCGTGTCTGAGGAGGATGGTCGTGTGGCGTTCCTGAGAAGGATCGTGCCGGGTGGGGCGGACCGTTCGTATGGGGTTCACGTGGCTATGTTGGCCGGCATGCCCGCGTCGGTTGTGAGCCGGGCCCAGGAGTTGCTCACGCATCTGGAGCAGGACCACGGCTCAAGCGTCGCTTCGGGCCGGAGTGAGAGACGAAAATCGAACCCATCGCCGCAGTTGCCATTGCCCCTGTTCCCTTCCGGGCATGAACGCCTTGCCGAGACTCTGTTGGGGATGGACGTGTCGAACCTTACGCCGCTCGAGGCGATCAACAAGCTCTACGAATTGCAGGAAGAGGCCCGCCGTCCCGAGGAATAACCGACAAAGCGGCGCTTGAGAGCGGACCTGGGCTGCGGTCAGGAAGGGACCAAAATTCCGGCCAGCGCCGCCAGATCCGGTACGGTCAGGTCGGGCTTTGCGTTGGTTTGCCTGGTCCCGCCACCACGGTCGGCGCGGTTGACCCAAACCGAGCGGATCCCCAACCGGTTGGCCGGCTCGATGTCGTGGTACAGGCTCTCTCCAACATGGAGCCACCGCTCCTTGTCGACGCCCATAACAGTTTCCGCAAGTTCAAAGCTGCGAGAGTTTGGCTTGTACGCTTTGGCCTGCTGAGAGGTGACTATGGCATCGAATTCGACGCCCAGCTCGCGAGCGGAGCCGGCAAATAGGTCGTCGTCCACATTGGAAATGATCGCCAGCTTGTATCGCTGCTTGAGGACGTGCAGGGCCGGCCCGGCGTCGGGGAAAACCGGCCAACGGGGCAGGGAAGCGGACAAACAGTCCATGTGGTCCTCTTCAACCTGAATGCCGACCCGGTCACTGATCATGCGCATCACTTCACGCAGGACGATGCGGTATTCCTTGAACTCCCCCGAACTTTGGATCACCGGCTCCACGTCGGCGAACAATTCCAAAATTTCGGGGTTGGTCTTCTGGATCCCGTAGGATTCCAAGGAATTCGACACTGCGGAGGAAATTCCGGTTTCCCAGTCAACCAGCGTTCCGTAGCAGTCGAAACTCACCCATTCGATATCGTTGAAATCTGCCACCGAAATCACCTGAAAGCTGACCAAGGGCTTGAGTGGACTCCCAATCACATGACCGGGCTCAGGCCGGGGACATGGCAGGGAAATGGGTGAGCGCAGCACCCGAATAATGAGCGGAACTCCCGTAAGAGCTCGAACGCCAAATGTGCGGAGCGCGCGCTTCGGTTCGTGTTGGGAACTGGTGGGCCGGACTGGACGAAATCAAGAACCGGGGCCGATTCCGACGTAATCCCGTCCTGGGGCATGGGGATAGTGTACGTCAGAACCGCCTCGTCCTCAACGACCTCAATGCCCTGCACGAAGTTGCGGATGAGGGCCTTCCGCTCCGGGAAAGTCCCTTCCTGGAACAACTCCCGAAAGTCGGCCACGTACCCCTTGATCTCCCGGCCGGTGGGCAACTCCACCCGCCGCCGCTCCAGCCGGCCCTCGGCCTCTTCCTTCGCCGCCGTCAACTGGTCCTGCCGCGACTTCAACGCCAGGATGCGCGGCGACAACACCTCCAGCGTCAGGTCGCTGGTCTCCAGCGCCTCGTAGAGCTTCCCCAACCGGCTTTCCACGTCATTCAGCTCGGCATTGATGGCCTTCAGCCGACCGTTGACCTCTCCGGCCAATGCGTCAATCTCCTCGGCCACCAGGGTCACCAGCTCGGTGATGGTCTCCTCGGTGAGTATCCGCTCCCTGATCTTCTCGACGATATAGTCCTCTGTCCGCTCGGCGTTCAGGTACCGCCCGTTGGCGCAGGTCCCCGCCCCCTCCCGCAGCAGCGTGCCGCACACGTAGTAGGCGAACCTGCCGCTCTTGGCCCCCTGCCCGCTGTAGGGCTTGCCGCACACCCCGCACCGGAGCAGCCCGCTCAGCAGGTACTGGCTGCCCGCCCGCGCCGGACGCTGCCGCTTTGGCGCCCGCTCCCGCAACCCCTGCTGCACGGCATCAAAGGTCTCACGGGACACCAGGGCGGGCCAGGCGTTCTCAACCCGCACCGGCTCACCGGCCTTCTCCTCCTTGCTGTTCAACCCCCACACCGCCGTGCCGGTGTAGGCTTCGTTGGTCAGGAGGTAGTGCAGTCCGTTCTTCTGCCACCGCTTGCCCCGGTTGGTAATGCCCCGGCCGTTCAGCTCCTTGCAGATCTCCTTCAGCCCGTTGCCCCGCCGGGAACTCTCGAAGATCTCCTTCACCACCGGCGCGGCGTCCTCGTCCACCTCCAGGGTGGGCCGGTCCTTCAACCCGTCGCTGACCTTGATGCGCTTGTACCCGTAGGGAGCGCGCGACGCCAGGAAGTAGCCCCTTGACGCTGCCTCCCGCATTCCCCGCACAACCTCTTGCGCAAGATTCTCGCTGTACCACTCGTCCACCGACTCGATGATGGCCTCCATCAGCTTGCCGGTGGGGGTGTCGTCGGCGTGCTCGGTGATGGAGACCACGCGGATGCCCTTCCGTCTCAGCATGGACTTGAAGGCCACTGCGTGCTCCCGCTTGCGGGTGAACCTCGAGAATTTCCACACCAGGATGACGCCAAAAGGGGATTGGGCCTGGCTGCCCTCGTCGATCATCTTGCGGAACTGGGGCCGGTCGGCGATGCGGCCGCTCTCCGCCTCGTCCACGTACTCCCTGGCGATGGAGTAGCCGTTCCTGTCGGCGTAGTCCCGCAATGCCCGCATCTGGGCGGCCACGGACAGGTCCACGTCCTGGCGGTCGCTGGAGACCCGGGCGTAGAGCGCGGCCGGGGTCAGGGGTACAAACTCGCGCTTGGTCATGTGTGGCTCCTTCTTGTCGTTCATCTCTGTTCCGTCTCCGGTTCGTCGGCGCTCGCCTGGCGGGAGCGCAGGCGTTCCAGGCGCTGCTCACGGCGCAGTTCCCGGTCTTCCATGTAGAGCCGCAGGGCCTCGCGCACCAGTTCGCTCATGTCGCGGCCCTCGGCTTCCTTCACCCGCTGCACCTCCTCGAACATATCGGGTGGCAAAGAGAATGTGATGGTCCTGGATTTCCGGCGTGGCGGCATGGAGTCTCGTCTTGATCATCGGCATATGTGATTGTCTTACTATTATTATCCGCCGTTCCCGCTCCGCCGTCAATGGCGGACCCTCAGCCGGCGGCGTTCCCTTCGTATCACGGACCGGCGCTTCTACCTCAGCAGCCACCAGGCCGCCAGGATGACGATGGACAGTATTGCCAGCAGGCCCAGGGCGGTGAAGCCGAAGAACCTTGCCCACCGCCGAGTCTTTTCGTGGGCCTCCTGCTCTCCAACCAGCACCTCCTCCAGCCTGCGGTACTCTTCCCGGGTGCTCCCCGTCTCGGCCCGGGCCCGGTCCTCTTCTTGCTCCAGCCGGTCGGCTTCCTCGGCCAGTTCCCCCACCGTGCGCTCCAGCCTTTCGACTTTGGCTCTGGACTGGCGCAAGAGCTCCCGGTCGCTGGGGTAGCGCGGCCCCGGCAGCTTCACGAACACCCGCCGGCCCTTCCGCTCCACCGCCACCTCGCCCTTGCGGATCATCCGGTCCAGCGTCGATAGCGAGACCTCCAGCTCCCGCGCCGCCTCCCCCTTGTCCACCCAGTGAACAGCTCCTTTGACTTCATCTGACATATGCTTCACCTCGTCTTTTGCCTGGTCATGGGCGACACGTCAGGCCATTGCACTTGGTTGGAAATCCCTCCCGTTGTTTTAGCCTGGTTTTTCACAGTTGTAAAAATGCAATTCCTGATGGGTCAAAGGGAATTGCCGCCCGTTTCCTACCTGAATTTGGCACCGGATGATGCGTCGCCGCCGCCCGGCCAACCCCGAGATCACCCCCGAAATGCACGTTTGCGCCCCCGGACACAGTGTTGGGCAGATAATGCCGTATCAGCATGACTAACGTGTCTCCGCCCGGCGCATCCGTCGCCGCAGCCCGTCCCACTCCCAGGCGCCCAGTTCCCCCAGCGTCACGGGCGGACACTCCGGTTCCCACAGAGGACGCCAGGACCTCCCCAGCAGCCCCCTATCGGACAGAACCTCCCTACTGGACACCAGGATGGGCAGCGACATGGCGGTCATGTGGGACACTGTGCTCACGTAGGTCTCGGCCACCTCCTCGGTGTCCACCAGGAACAGCGTGGTGGGGAAGGGCGGCTGGTCGCCCCGGGGCGCGTCGGAGCGGTAGTAGCGGAGGTAGGGCCTGAGCCGGGCAGCCACGCCCCTGGGGTGACGGGCGCGCAGCTCGTGCTCGAAATGGAAGGGCACGTGGAGACCATTCGTCAGCAGGTGTCCCACGGCGTCGGGGGCGATGGCGTCCTCGCCCCGGTTGAAGGCCCGGTCGGCGCGGGCGGCGGGCACCGACCATTGCAGTTCGCTGGCGCCGTCGGCCTGGGCTTCGGCGGCCAGCTCGGACAGGAACCAGGTGATGCCGTCGGCGTGGCCGGTCTGGCGTTCCCAGGTGAGGATGTGGTGGCCCCGGGGCCGGGGCCGTCCGTGATTGTCGGCGGCGGGTTCTGTGCTCCAGGTGGCCATGGTGGTGGATAGCTGGGCCCGGTCCCGTCGGGTGACGTACCCGATGCCCCGCTCCGACAGGGTGTAGCGCACGTCGCTACGCTTGCCGTGCTGCTCGATCAATCCCCAGGTGTCCGACAGGTTGCGGGTCATCTGGCTTACCCTCCCGTCGGAGACGCCCAGCCAGCGGGCCAGGTGCTGCCGGGGGATCATGGGATGGTCGGTGATCAGGTCCAGGACGCGCTTCTCGGCAGGGTTGACCCCGAAGGCAGGGGCGGCGTGGACCATGCTCTCCGGGTCGGGCAGCGACGCCCGCTTGCGTGCCGGCGCTTCGGGGTGAAACCAGTTGCCCGAGTCGGCCTGGGCGACCACCTGCTCCAGGGTTCGGTAGGTCCGGCCGAAGGTCCAGTTGGCTGATTGCCAGAGCGTGCGGTCCCACTCCTCCAGCGTGTCGCGGCGCTCCACGGCCACAAAGTAGTCCCGCAGGTCGATGTTCAGGCAGAACTCGTTGGTGAGACGCTGCTCCCAGGGACTGGGGACCAGGACCAGGACGATGCCGGGGCGGCGGGTGTAATGATACTCGGCGATGGCCCTGAGCCGGTCGTAGAGGGAGCGGCGGCGCAGCGCCAGGCCCTGACGGACCACCCCGAAGCTGCGGCCATCGTGGAGCGTGATCACCGCGTCGAACCGGCCCCGGCGTTGGAACTCCACCTGGGTGCACAGACCGTCCACGCCGGGAGACAGCGTTGCCGCCAGGCGGTACACCGAGGCCACCGCGTCCAGGCGGCGCAGCAGCAGCGCCAGCCACTCCCGGGACACCGGGTAGGCCCGCACCAAGTCCGAGGGCGCGTCGTAATCGAGTACGGCGGCGGCTTCTGCGATGCCCCTGCCGGTGAGGTAGTAGCGGTGGCTGGAGGGCAGATGGGCCGTGCCGTGGCTCACTCGACCGGCGGCGCCGCTCTTCAGCAGGGCGGTGAGGGCGCGGTGGGCGGTCGCCGGCGGCTGGCCCAGGACCAGGGCCAGTTCGCCGACGTCGACGAAGGGCAGCCGGGCCAGGGCCTCCAGGATGCGCTCGCGGGACAATGCCATGCCTCCAGCGTAGCAACCCGGACCTCCGGCGCGCTACGGGCAAGTGTCAGCAATGCCGGGCGCGACCCGGTTCGCCGTCGCCGTTCGTCAGTGTTGGGGAATGAGGCAGGGCAGGCCGCGCCTCATGAGCCTGCCGATGCTCTCCGTAAGACGTCTCGGCAACCGGGCGGGTGTGAACCGCCCCGGTCGCTGACTATCGCCAGGGCCAATGTGTCCCCCACCGTTGCCGGTGAGTCGGCCGGCGGTGTACGATATGCTCCACAGAACCAGCCCTGTGCGGGAGCGCCGGATTGCCGTTACGCCAACTCGATCATGTTTCGACAAGGCAGAACGCGTTGCCGCCGATCAACCAGGTGCGAAATGACCACGCCCCACACCGCAGCCAGCAAACTGAAAGCCAGGGGCCGCTTCCGGCTGCCGGACCCGCCCGAACGCGAGCCCGACGACATGACCAGTTTCGACCGTCTCGCCGAGAACGGTAACGTCCACCACCTGAAGCAGCGCCTCATGGCCCAGCGGCCCGGCGAGGGTGATAAGATCATAGTATCCGGCGAGCACTACCTGGTGGTCCGGCCCACCCGGAACATGGCGGGCAGCCACTACCCTGACCTGCTGGTGGCCTTCGGGGTGGACCCGGCGTTGTACCGAGAGAGCAACGGGTACGTCATTTCCGAGCAAGGGAAGCCGCCGGACTTCGTGCTGGAGATAGCGTCCTACCGAACCAGGAACGTTGATACCGGGCAGAAGCGCCAGGACTACGCGGCGTTGGGGATACCGGAGTACTGGCGGTTCGATCACACTCCTGACGGCCGGTGGCATGGAACGCGGCTGGCCGGGGACCGGCTGGTGGACGACGAGTACGTTGCCATAGAGATTGAGGAACTGCCCGACGGGAGTTTGCAGGGTTACAGTCCCACGCTGGACCTGTACCTGCGGTGGGAGCGGGGCGAGTTGGCCTTCCACGACCCGGCCACGGGACTGCCCATCGCCAGCTTTGATAGCGAACGCGCGCGAGCCGACCAGGAACGCGACCGCGCCGACCGCACAGAGAGTGAACGCAACGCTGAGCGGGACCGCGCCGATGCCGCCGAGGCCCGCGTCCGGGAGCTGGAGGAGCGGCTGGGCCGCCGGGGTTCCTGACTGCGGGGTTCCTGACGCAGGGGGCCAGCCCGAGCCGCCAGGCAGTGTGGTAAATCCAGGGCCGGCCGGCATTGCGCCGGCATTGTGTCCGTTGCCGGAGAGTTGGGCCGTTTGCAGTGATACTCATTCCCCCGGCGGGGGAAATCCGTCGCTGCCCGCCTCTCCCGCCCTTGAAAAAGCGGCGGGGATTTGCGATGATTTGCCGAAAGTCGCATAGGCTCTTGAAGCTGGCGGCCCATGTGCCCGGCTGGAAAGCAACGAACGGGCCAGCCGCGAGCAGGGCCAGGCCCGTATAGGAACATTGCGTAGAGGGATAAGACGATGAAAGCACTGATCGGCCGCGTGACATCCATGGTTACTCCCCCCCCCCCCCGAACAGACGTTCGAGAGGCGTTCTGATGGCGCGCGCGAAGTGGCGGCTGGCGCTGGTCTCCCTAGCGCTGCTGGCCGTCACCGTCATCACGGCCGTTGCCCTGACGCCAACCGAGCGAGCATCGGCCCAGAGTGTCCCGAACGTGTGGTGGAACGCATTAACTGCGCTGGGACCGGAGCCATCAGATTTATCACAACAGTTACAACTCCAGGTCTCCCAGAATCTCACCGCAGCCCTGACCGTCAGCTACACCATGGGCGGCACGGCGACGCCCGGGGTGGACTACACCATCGATGCCGGCAGCCCGGACTACGCGGCCCGCACCGGGACGTTCACCATTCCGGCGGGGACGGCGAGGTTCACCAGTGTTTTTTTCCCAGTTACGATCCTGGAGGACGCGGTCTCAGACAGTGGCGAGACCATCATTCTGGCCATCACCGACGGCGCCGACTACAACCTGGGCTCAGGAAGCACAGTAACGGCGACGATCGTTGAGAACTCCGGCCAGGCCGCGTTTCGGATCGGCGGCCAGCCCCAGGTGAACGGCACCCTGACGGGGCATCGGGTCTGCGACGACGCCGACGGCAACGGCACGCTCAGCTACCAGTGGCAGAGAAAGGATAGACCCGGAAGGGCTACGTTTGTCCCGATCGGCGGCGCGACTTCTCAGAGCTACACCCTGCAGCAAGCGGACGCCGGCTATTACTTGCGGCTCCGGGTCGAGTACACCGACGGAAAAAGCGTTACTACGCGGGTCTACACGCCGATAATCGGCCCCATCGGACCGGTTGTGGCGAAGAACACGGTGGGGTTCAGCCGCGACAGCTACAACGTGCGCGAGGGCGACTCGCTGCGGCCGACGCTGACCTTCAGTTCGCCCACGGCGCAAGAGCAGACCTTTGAGATTACCTTCCAGACTTGCGACGCGGACCTGCGCAAGGACATCGTCGTGGATTTCGCCGAACATAGTCCATTTGTGCGCGCCACCGATGTCTCCGCCGCGCACTCGGTGACGGTGCCGGCGGGAGTGACCAGCCACACCTTCAGCCTGCCGGTGCCGCTGGACGGCGAGATCGAAGGCTACGAGACCTTCGTCATGGGCTTCGGCGGGATGCCGAGGGGGATCACCATTGGAGACCAGAGCGACGCCACGAACCAGGGCACGTTCGCCCAGGTCCAGATCGCCGACGTCAACTTCGTCCCGGAGAACTGGCCCCTCAAGCCCTCGGGCGTGAGCGCGGGGGACCAGTTCCGGCTGCTGTTCAAGACGGAGAACGAGCGCAACGCCGAATCGGGCAACATCGGCGACTACGACACCTTCGTGCGCAACCGGATCGGGGGTACGAGCACCGGCCACGCGGACATCCGCCAGTACCAGGACACCTTCCGGGTGGTGGGCAGCACCGGTACCGTGGACGCCGCCTGGCACACCGCCACCGGCATCATGGTGTCGGGAGAGCCCAGCCACACGCCCTTCTCGCACCCCATCTACTGGATGGGCGGCCCCAAGGTCGCCGACGACTACAACGACTTCTGGGACGGCACCTGGGACGCCAACAGGCAGACCGGGCCCCACCAGCGCAACGCCCTGGGCGTCGTGACCACCAACAAGCGGGGCCCCAACACCGGCACCAAGTCGGGCACGACCCACGCCACGGCGGGGGCGAAGGCCACCTACCACCTGGGCCACTCCACCCACACGCGCTGGGGCGGCAACATGCAGAACCATAACCCCATCAACCAGGGCCAGATCCCGGTGGGCGACACCAACGTGTACCTGGGCCTGTCGGGGATCTTCCTGCCGCTGGACGTGAGCGCCGCCAATCCCCTGGTCACCATCGAAACCCGGCGGGCCCGGGTCGAAGAGGGCACGGTCATCACCTACACGCTGCGGGCGGTCCCGGCGCCGTCGTCGCCCGTGACAGTCAACCTGAAGGTGACGGAGACCACCGACGGCGGGCCCAACTTCGTCGACTCCGGGGACCAGGGCCCGAAGACAGAGACGATCCCCACCTCCGGCGTCGCCACGTTCACCGTCGAAACGGTGGACGACAACCTGGGCGAGCCCGACGGCGGGGTGACGGTCAGCATCGGGTCCGGTACGGGCTACCGGACCCTGGCCGCCTCCGATACGGTCATGACGGTCATCACCAGTTCAGACATCTCCCTCGATATCTCCGCCGGCGCGGCGCTGGGTGACGGGAGCAACGGCCCGGCGCAGACCGGCGCCAACGTGGACTTCACCTTCTCGCTCCCCAAAGCGCTGGAGGGACGTGAGCTGAGCGGCATCCGGACGCAGTTGGCCTGGGGCGGCGACGTGCTCAGCCCGCGCTCGGACCACCGCCCGGCGACGTGGGACCGGTACGTGCTCAATCCAGACTGGAAACCGGACGGGAGCGCCCGGGTGAATATCATGGGCGCCTACGTGCGTCCCTGGCTGGAGAGTTCCATCATGCCCGGCGACCGCAGCTTCAGCCGGCGCGTCCACGTCAAGAACCGGGCCGAGGCCGGCGGCGAGGTGGGCAACGGCTGGATCGCCATGCGGGTGGCGCCGGACCCCAATCCCGACGATAAGTCCAATAACTACATTGCGCATCCCGACGCCGGGTGGGCCTGCATGCCGGTGGGCGGCGGAACCTGTCCCTCCGCCTGGCCGGGCGTGCCCGCCGCCAGCATCGCTGCCCTGGACAACGGCACGGTCATGTCCGGCAACGACGCGCGTTACCGGATCACGGTCAACCCGGCGCCGCCGTCCGGCCAAACGCGGCGGGTGTACCTCAAGACGTGGGAAGTCTTCATCACCGCAAACGACCCACCCTGCGACCGATACGGCGATTTCCTTGTCCCCGATAGTAGAGGAGGCAGATACGGCGAATGGGACCCCTACAAACACTGCGACCCCCCGCTTCGCACGGGCGAGGAGAATGTGCAGCGCACGGCACACACCCACGTGGACGTGGGCTCCGGCGGGACTGCCGACATCACGCTGCCCACCGAGATTTACCGCAGCACGGAAAACATGTCGGGGCGCAACTACTGGGCGGAGGTCCAGGAGGACGTCGCCTATAGCGTCGGCGGCTCTTCGGCTGAGGTGGTGACTAAAATATTCAACCCCAATGCAGCGGCGTGCTGGTACGGCCACTCCCACCACCGGGCGCGCCTGATCACCGTCGATGGAAGCCAGGTGTACTCACCCGGGGGCATGGGGATCACCGAGTGCCTGACGGAGGAGGAGATTGATGAGTGGAGCTACGGCAACGGCTCGACCGCCGACAGACCGACTGTCTGGACCGGCTGCAAGCCGGACTATGGCCACCGCGAGCACCCGTACACCGATGGCAATGGCAATATCCACCACCATCACAACCACAATCCGTACCTCAAGCTGGGCGACGGTTCTTGCCCCGTCGGGCAGATGCAGACAGATGGCGGGGATTCGCAGGACGGGGAGCAGGACCAGCAGGATGATCCCTTCCCCGACCCGGGAGCGCTGGGCTTCTCGGCGGTGACCGCCAGCAGCGTAACGCTGTCCTGGCCCCAGCGGGAGGTGGACCACTACCTGGTGTACTGGGCCGAGAACGTCGCGGGCGCCGAGACGCAGTCCGCCCAGGTCGACGCGGGCACGCTCACGTACACCATCACCGGCCTGAAGGCCGACACGGAGTACGCTGTCATCGTCTATTCCCAGGACTACGACGAGGTGACGCCCACCGGATACCAGCGCACCGCCGCGGCGTCCTGCACGCCAAACCTGCCATCGGACGCCATAACGGTGTCGGAGGTCAAGACCTGGCGAGGCGAGTACAGCCAGGACTCGCACGTGTCCCGCTGGAACCGGGTGCTGGCCGCCCTGGGCGAGGACACCGGCGAGACGGCGATGACCGCAGACCAGGCCCGGGATATCAAGAGCCGTATCGACAACACCCGCTGGGACCGGACGGTCCGCACGCTGGAGGCTATGGAGCAGTGCGCCGATTCCACCGATACAACCCAGACGGTTACCCCGGAAATCAGCATCACTGGAGGCTCCGGCATCACTGAGGGCGGCAACGCCAGCTTCACCGTGACCGCCAATCCCGCTCCAGCCGCCAACCTGGACGTCACCGTGGCAGTTGCCCAGAGCGGCGACTACGGCGTGTCCACCGGTTCGCAGACGGTGAGCATACCGACCACCGGTAGCGCCACCCTGACCGTCGCCACCGGCGACGACAACGTGGACGAGGCTGACGGGTCGGTGACCGCCACCGTCAGCAGCGGCACGGGCTACACCGTGTCCGCCACGGCGGGGTCGGCAACGGTTGCGGTGGCGGACGATGATGACACCGCGCCGCAGACCTGCACGCCGAACCTGCCTTCGGACGCCATAACGGTGTCGGAGGTCAAGACCTGGCGGGATGAATACAGCCAGGACTCGCACGTGTCCCGCTGGAACCGGGTGCTGGCCGCCCTGGGCGAGGACACCGGTGAAGCGGCGATGACCGCAGACCAGGCCAGGGAGATCAAGAGCCGTATCGACAACACCCGCTGGGACCGGACGGTCCGCACGCTGGAGGCGCTGGAGCAGTGCAACAACCCGCCGGCGGCCACGCCGGAGGTGAGCATCACGGCCGGCAGTGGCATCACGGAAGGCGGCGACGCCACCTTCACGGTAACCGCCAACCCCGCTCCAGCCGCCAACCTGGACGTCGCCGTGGCGGTCGCCCAGACGGGCGACTATGGCGCGTCCACCGGTTCGCAGACGGTGAGCATCCCGACCACCGGCAGTTACACGCTGACCGTCGCCACCAGCGACGACGGCGTGGACGAGGCCGACGGCTCGGTGACGGCCACCGTGAACAGCGGGCAGGGCTACACCGTGTCGGCCACGGCAGGAGCGGCCACCGTCGCGGTGGCTGATGATGACGTGCCGGAGATCAGCATTGTTTCTGATGAGGGCATCACCGAGGGCGGCGACGCCAGCTTCACCCTGACCGCTAGTCCGGCGCCCCACGCTCCGTTGTCGGTCAGCGTGTCGGTGAGCCAGAGCGGCGACTTTGGAGTAACGCCGGGGGCGCAGACGGTGAGCATCCCCACCACCGGCAGCGCGACGCTGACCATTGCTACAACGAACGACGGCGTGGACGAGGCCGACGGGTCGGTGACGGCGACCGTCAGCAGTGGCACGGGCTACACCGTGTCCAGCACTGCGGCCTCGGCCACGGTAGCCGTGGCGGACGATGACGTCGCGCCGCCGGCCATGCCGGAAATTAGCATCACCGCCGGGAACGGCATCACCGAGGGCGGCGACGCCACCTTCACCGTAACCGCCAGCCCGGCGCCGACCACGACCTTGGACGTCAGCGTGAGCGTGGCGCAGAGCGGCGACTACGGCGTGTCCGCCGGCTCGCAGACGGTGAGCATCCCGACCAGCGGCAGTTACACGCTGACGGTCGCCACCGTGAACGACGGCGTGGACGAAGCCGACGGCTCCGTTACCGTAACCGTGGGTACCGGCCAGGGCTACACCGTGTCCAGCACGGCGGGTTTGGCTACCGTTGCCGTGGCGGACGACGACGTGCCGGAGATCAGCATCACCGGCGGTTCCGGGGTAACCGAGGGCGGCAACGCCAGCTTCACCCTGACCGCCAACCCGGCGCCCCACGCGGCCCTGTCGGTCAGCGTGTCAGTGAGCCAGAGCGGGGACTTCGGCGCAACCACCGGCTCGCAGACGGTGAGCATCCCCACCACCGGCAGCTACACCTTGACCGTAGCCACCGTGAACGACGGCGCGGACGAGGCCGACGGGTCGGTGACCGTTACCGTGGGTACAGGCCAGGACTACACCGTGTCGGCCACCGCGGGCACGGCAACCGTTGCGGTAGCGGACGACGACGACCCGCCGCCGCCGGACGCCACGCCGTCCCTCTCGGTGTCCGACGCTTCGGCGCGGGAGGACGCGGGGGTGATGGAGTTCACCGTTTCACTGAGCGCCGCCAGCGAGAAGAAGGTGCAGGTGTATGCCGCCACCACCTCCTTCCTGCACAAGACGGCGACTAATGGCGATGACTTCGAGTGGACCCAGGTCCTACTCACCTTCGCACCCGGGGAGACCAGCAAGGTGGTCCAGGTGGTGATCCTGGATGACGACCTCAGCGAGGGGGACGAGTCCTTCGGGATGTTCCTGGCCTATTCTCCCAGCGACACTCCCTTCACGCGCGAGCATGGCGAGGGGGTCATCGTGGACGACGATTAGGGACGACGGCCAGGGTTGCCCTGGTTGGCGCCGACCGAAAGTGTCGGCCATATCCGGCCATGCAAAGGTTGAGACGCAATTGACAGTTGCGTCTCAACCTCTTTGTCTGGCAGATAAGCAGGGCAACAGGCGGCGACGGGTTCACGTTGCGGGCGACGGGGGAAAGTCGCCGCGTCGGAGCGGGCGGGCCGTTCTCTGGGAAAGCCGGGCAATGCCGCAAGGACACGCTGCTACCCCAAGTCAAGCTGACCCAGGCGGCCAGCCGGCTCACGGCCATATGCAGCTCCGGCCCTTCACGAACGAAAAGCCCCGCATGAGGGCGGGGCCTCCGGTCACGGTTCGCTACGTTGATTGGCGGACCCGCCTAGCCAGCGCCGCTTACACCGCCGACCTGAACGTGAAGGTTCTTGATTTTATCCAGCTTGGTTGTCCCAATCGGCTATGAATGATGCCCCTTTTGCGCTTTCGGGTCTTGCCACTATTCCCCGCAGCCGCCATTCTCTCAATCATCCACCTGGACGATGATGCACAGCATGAAAAAGGCCAAGTTCATGTTCTGGTGTCCCTTTTCACTGTCCCCAAGAAATGGAGGCTACGTCCTCTACGGTCCGATTACGTCCTGCAGTTGGAAGGGAAGTTCCGGTTCAGGGCGGGAAAGCCAGGCTTCCCGACGGATGGCCAATACCTCTTCATTCTTTTCTGCGCGGTGTTGCAGGCATCTCCTCCGCACTTCGTTCACATAGGCCAGCCACATCCTGATGTAATCGTTCTCGGCCTTCTCATGGGCTTTCTGTCTAGCAGCTTCGCCCCCTATGACCGCCTGGCCCCAGAACCAGTCTTCGTTCTCCCAGAATCGGTCAAAAAAGTTCTTGACCTCTCCTCGGCTACGAAGCCCGTAGAACCGGGCATGTTGGTAAAGCTCCCGGCTGTCATCCTTGTGGCGGTCGTAACTGTAGAGGAAATAATGCCAGTCATGCGGAGTTATCGCCCGTATCCAGTCCTGAGCATCCTGCCAGCCATAGTCCGCCCAATCAGGCTCGATTTGCGGATGCGGGGCAGACTGCTCCAGGTGTTCGATAATGTCGTCCATGTCTTCGTCAGTGATTTCCGTTCTGGCGCGTTCCAAGGCGGTGGTGTAGGAAGTCAGCGCTTCGCGGCAGATCTGGGAGATGTTGGCTTCAGAGTCAAGACTCTTGATCAGCTTGACAATCTTGTCTGGGACATTGATGCCGATGCGCATACGTCCTCCGTATGTTTATGCTTGCATTAATAGCATACGCGACGCCGCAAGAACAGTCAATCTGGTTGGAGAGAGAAAGGGGCACGTTGGGACCCGAAGAAAAACCGGCAGGTACCGGCGTGAACTCCCTCTACCTTCGCCCAGAGGCTCACATCGTTTGGATGGAACAGGACCTGGCCGATTTGGGCCGAGACCTGCGCTAGACTCTCTACTCAAGTCATGTGCAGCGCGAGGAAGACAACCTGCTGCGCACCGTTCCCGTCGTAGCAGAGGGGTTCCCTCTCAGTGCTGGCCTGCGTGTCGGAGCCGGGCGTGTTGCCGGCTCTAACGGGAGCGACCGCCCGGCATTGCTCGCTGCCGATGCGCCGTGTTTCCGGCAGCGCTCGTTTCAAGCAATGTTCGTGTCGGTCATGTCGCCACCGTCGATGCGTCAGGCGATTGCACCTGGTTGAAAATCTCCCCTGCTAATTTAGCGTGGTATATCACGGTTGCAAAAGTACAGCTTTTTACCAATCAGGGGGAATTACAGTCCGTTTCCTACTCGAAGTCTGGGTTCGATGATGCGTCCCCTGCGTCCCGAGGCCCCCCGAAATCAGCCCGGATTTGCGCTTTGGCTCCCCGGACAGCGTGTTGGGGAGATAATGCCGTATCAGCATGAATAACGTGTCTCCACCAGGCGCATCCGGCGGCGCAGGCCGTCTCCGTTCCCAGGAGTCCGGCCCCAGCGTCAGGGGCGGGGATTCGCCGTCCCGCAGGGGACGCCGGGACCCGCTCGGTATTTCCCTATAGGATGGACCCTCCCTGACGGACGCCAGGATCGGCAACCACGTTGCGGTCACGCCCGACGCCGCGCTGACGCACATCTGCACCACACCCTCGGTGTCCCCCAGGAACGGCGTGGCGGGAAGGGGCGGTTCTCCCGCCTTACCCCGCTCATTGCCGCCCTTGCCCAGGAAGGCCCGGCGGCGTAGAATCTCGCCTGTAGAATAGTGTCTCCATCTTGAGGCGGAAAGCGCGGTGGCGTGGTTATCCTTGCCATCGCCAGCTAGGTACGAAATGACCACCTCCGACACCGCAGCCAGCAAACTGAAAGCCAGGGGCCGCTTCCGGCTGCCGGACCCGCCCGAACGCGAGCCTGACGAAGTGACTCAGTACGACCAACTCTTCCACAAGGGCCTGTCGGCGGCCTTGGTCTATCACCTGGGCGACTTGGAAACCACCCTGGTGGCGGCGGACCGCTGGGTGGTGCCCGACACCGAGTTCGACAAGTCCCGTGGCCGCTACCCCGACCTGCTGGTGGCCTTCGGCGTGGACCCGGCGTTGTACCACGAGAACAACGGGTACATCGTGTCGGAGCAGGGGAAGCCGCCGGACTGGGTGCTGGAGGTGGCGTCGGAGAGCACGGCGGAAGCGGACGTGGGAGTGAAGCGGGAGTTTTACGAAATGCTGGGCATCGGGGAATACTGGCGGTTCGACCACACTCCCGACGGCCGGTGGCACGGTACGCGGCTGGCGGGAGACCGGCTGGTTGACGGCGAGTACATTCCAGTAGAGATAGAGGAATTGTCGGACGGTAGCCTGCGGGGATACAGCCCGGCCCTTAACCTGCATCTGCGTTGGGAACGGGGCGAGTTGGCCTTCCACGACCCGGCCACGGGACAGTCCATCGCCACCTTCGAGAGCGAACGCGCCAGGGCCGACAATGCCGAGGCCCGCGTGCGGGAGCTGGAAGAGCGGCTGGGCCGCCGGGATTCCTGACTCCGGGATTCCTGGCCCGGGGGCCAATCCCAGGCCGCCAGGCAGTGTAGTGAACCCAGCGCCTGCCGCCGGCCAGGTGTCAGTTCCGGCCCACCGGGGCGACGGTCGTGCAGCCGCGCTGATTCTGATGGTAGAATCACCCGGCGCCCGCCTGGGCGCTTCAATCCGGGCAGATGGGCGGCTGGAGACAATTATCCGGTGGACGCCCCGATACGGGTCTTGGGAGGTTCACGTTCGTGACCGAACCGTACATCATGGACTACTCCGAGGCCTTTCTGCGGATTCTTCGGGCGAGGAGCGCCGCAGACTGGTGTCGTTACCTGATGCCGCACCTGAAACCCGGGCTCCGGGTCTTGGACGTAGGCTGCGGCCCGGGCTCCATATCGGTGGGCCTGGCCCAGGCGATAGCGCCGGGCGAGTTGCGGGGCATCGACATCGCGCCATCGCAGGTGGAAGAGGCCGCCCGCGCGGCCGCGGAGCGCGGGTTGAGCAACGCGGAGTTCAGCGTTGCCGACGCGACGGCTCTGCCCTTTGAGGACGGCCGGTTCGATATCGTCCATTGCAGCGACACCCTGGCCTTTGTTCCCGACGCCGAAATCGCTCTGGGTGAGATGAAGCGGGTGCTGAAGCCCGGCGGCGTCCTGGGCTGCCGGGAGATCATCATGGACGCTTTCCTGATCCATCCGGACCCGGAACCGAAGCCCCTGACCCGGGGGTATGCCGTCTTCGCCGACGTGCTCGAGGCCGACGGCGGCCACTCGCAGATGGGCAAGGAGCTGGCCGGATATATGGAGCGGGCGGGGTTCGCCGACATCCGGGTATCCGCCGCCTTCGACACCTTCTCCGGGCCAGAGCGGCTGAAGCTGGTCTATGACCTGGGGCAGGAGTGGTACTTCACGGATGACGTGGCGCTCCCGGCCACGCAGTACGGAGCGGCCAATGCCGACATGCTGGATGAAATCCGGCAGGCCAGAGACCGCTGGTACCGGTCCACCGGAGCGATGGCCGCCTTCGCCTACGGAGAGGCGCTGGCGGTCAGGCCCTGAGGTTCAAGCGCCGTTTGACGGATCGGGGTCTCGCTGCCGGCGGCGACGGGACCGGCGCGCTGCGCTGGCAATGACGGGTTTCGGGAAGCGGGCACGCGCGAAAGGGTCCCGTTCGGCAGGGGCAGCCGGACCCACAGAGCAGCGCGTGGCCCGTTCAGGGGCGGACGGCCAGGGCCTGGCCGAAGGCGACGGCGGCCATCGCGCCGGGATCCCGGCGCCATTCCTCCAGGCACCGTGCGACGTCCAGCTTCATGTCTTCCGTCATCGCTCCGTAATCCCGGGCGGCGTCCGCAACGCCTTCGCCCAGGAACCACTGCCGGATAATTGAGTGGAAGAACTCCAGCTCCTCCGGCGTGTCATAGGTCTCGAAGGAATGGGACACCCTGACGTCCGTGAACCCGGCCTGATTCAGCCGCCCCTTGATCTCCCGGACAATGCCCGGCTGGCCTCCGTCCGCGGCCACCAGGTCCGCGAACGCCTCAACTGACCGCCGCATCATCCCCAGCTCGGGATGCGCGAAGCTGGCCTCCGGCATCAGGTCCCGGCAGGCGGCCAGGCCCCCGGGCCGCAGCGCCCGGCGCGCCTCCGCCAACGCCCGGTCGACGTCTCCGACGTGGAGCAGCACGCCGCCCAGGTGGACCACGTCAAAGGAGCCGTCCGCAAAGGGCAGCTCCAGCGCGTCGGCCACCTGAAACCTAGCGTTGTCCAGTCCCCGTTGGGCCGCCGTCTCCCGGGCCAGGTCCACCTGGGACGGCTCGAAGTCGATGCCCACAAGCTCGCCCGGCGCCACGGCCTCAGCCAGCAGCGCCGACAGGAAGCCCGCGCCGCAGCCCACGTCCAGCAGCCGCTGGCCGGGGACCAAATGGGGAACCAGGAAGTTCACGCTGGATTGTTGGGCCCAGCGCTCCTGGGCGCGGACGTACGCTGGACTGTACCCCATGGTGTACGTGGCGTAGGTGCACGCCGCGTCTGGGACGGTTTCTGTCATCTCCCGCAACTTTGTCAATTTTCACCAACATTGACCCAGTAAAGGGGAAAAATCGCCAGGAGCATTGACCCACATTTTCAGGGGTATTGACCCACCCTGGGAGCCAGAATCACGACCATTGGTGCATTTCGGAGGAGAGGTGCAGCGATGGCGTACCGGGAGGTTTCCAGGATGGAAATGCAAGAGATCATTCGCCGCTGGCAGGCGGGGTCCAGTCCCCGGAAGATAGCGGCGGGCATGGGCCTGGCCCGCAACACGGTCCGCAAGTACCTGGCGGCGGCGCAGGCCGAGGGCATCGTCCAGGAGGGACCGGAGCCCACCGAGGAACAGTTGAGCCGGCTGGCGGCCACCGGCCGGAAGGGGCTGCTGAATGCCCAGTCCCCCAGCGACGAGTTGCTGGAGCCGTGGGGAGACCAGGTGTACCAGTGGCTCACCGGCGAGCGGTTGCAGCTCACCCGCATTCACGAACTGCTGACGGCTCGCGGTTGCGCGGTGTCCTACTCGACGCTGCGCCGCTTCGTCCTGAAGCGCAACTGGCTCAGGCCCGGCAAGACCACGGTGCGGATGGAGGACACCCCGCCGGGAGAGGTGGCCGAGGCGGACTTCGGGCGGTTGGGATTGATTCCCGACCCGGCCACGGGAAGGCGCAGGCTGGTCTGGGCCATGATCATCGTGCTGTGCCATTCCCGCCACAGCTTCCTCTGGCCCATGCACTACCAGAAGCTCCCCGACGTGATCGCCGGACTGGAGGCGGCCTGGGCCTTCTTCGGCGGCGTGCCCAGGTACCTGGTCATCGACAACTTCCCCGCTGCGGTGGTGGGCCCGGACCGGCTGAATCCCCTCCTGAGCAAGGGTTTCCTGGAATACGCCCAGCGCCGGGGCTTCATCGCCGATCCGGCCCGGGTGCGCCACCCCAGGGACAAGCCCAAGGTGGAGCGGGGCGTGCCCTACGCCCGGGAGCGCTTCTTCAAGGGCGCCGTCTTTGACAGCCTGGCCCACCTCCGGGCCGAAGCGCCCAGGTGGTGCCTGGAGGTGGCCGGCACGCGCATCCACGGCACCACCCGCAAGCAGCCCCTGCTGGTCTTCCAGGAGGAGGAGCGTCACACCCTGCTCCCCTGGGACGGCGTGCCCTACGAGATCGCCCACTGGCGCACCCTCAAGGTGCATCCCGACCACCACGTCCAGTGCCTCCAGGCCCTGTACTCGGTGCCCTCGGACCTCTGCCCGCCGGGTCAATGGGTGGAGGTCCGGGCGGACAGCAAGCTGGTGCACGTCTATTACAAGGGCCGGCTGATCAAGGTCCACCTCCGCCAGCCCCGGGGCGGCCGCGCCACCGATCCCCAGGACTATCCCGCCCAACTGGGCCCCTACACCACCCGGGCGCCGGACCAGCTCAAGCGGGAGGCGGCCCGGCTGGGACCGGCGGTGGCCGAATTCGCCCAGCGGCTCCTGGCCGACCCCCTGCCCTGGGCCAAGCTCCGCCAGGGACACAAGCTGCTGCGCCTGGCCGAGCGCTACGGCCCGGACCGCCTCGACGCCGCCTGCCAGCGCTCCCTGGACGTGGACCTCATCGACGTCCGGCGCCTGGAGCGCATCCTGGTGCAGGCCCTGGAGGAGGAGACTCTGCCCCAACTGCCCCTGCCCGCCCCCGCCGGACGCTTCGCCAGACCCGGCTCCGTATTCGCCCAATCCGCTCATCCCCCATTCCATCCGCAGGAGGTGACTACCCATGTCCAAGACCACTGACCTCACGCCACTGCTCAAGACCCTCAAGCTGGGGGCCATGGCCGCCACCCTGCCCGAGCGCATCGCCCTGGCCCGCAGGGAGCAACTGGACTACGCTTCCTTCCTGGAGATCATCCTCTCCGACGAGGTGAACCGCCGCGATCATCGCCGCGTCGAGACCCGCCTGCACCGGGCCGGCTTCCAGGAAATCTGCCGCCTGGAGGACTTCGACTGGACCGCCGCCATCACGCTGGACCGCCGGCTCCTGGACGCCGCCTTCTCCCTGGAATTCCTGGACAGGCGCGAGCACGTCCTCCTGGTGGGTCCCGTCGGCGTCGGCAAGAGCTTCCTGGCCCAGGCCCTGGGCCACGCCGCCGTCCGTGCCGGGCACTCCGTCCGCTTCGTCCACGCCGACGACTACTTCAAAGCCATGAACCAGGCCCGGGCCGACCACTCCGCCGACAAGACCTACCGGTCCTTCCTCACCCCGGACCTGCTCATCCTGGACGACCTGGGCCTGCACCGCTTCACCGCCCAGCAGTCCGCCGACCTCTACCAACTCATCATCGACCGGCACCGGGCCTCCAGCTTCGTCGTAACCAGCAACCGGGCCGTGGACGAGTGGCTCAGCCTCTTCGACGACCCCATCCTCGGCAACAGCGCCCTGGACCGCCTGGCCAACACCAGCTACCAGATCGTCATCGAGGGCCAGAGCTACCGGGAGCGCCTGTCGCCACACCGCGCCCTCCTGGGCAAGGTCGCCAAAATCCTGGGCAAAGGGGGTGATTGACCGGACACCTGATCCCTGATTACCATCATTTCGCCACCCTCCCAGGGTGGGTCAATGCTCATGAAAATGGTGGGTCAAAGGTCCTGAACATTGACAACTCTCCTCTCTCTACCGTGCGCCCGTAGCTGACCGCCGGCGCGCCACCGGTCAGCGCACTAGCGCGGCGGCTGCGCGTTCCGGGTCATCGCCTCGATGACCCGGGTGGCCTGCGCCAGCCGTCCGCCGGGTATTCCTCGGGTCAACTCCTCATCCAGTTCCTGCAGGGGCTGCTCCAGCTTGCCCGCCAGTTCGGCGCCGGCCTCGGTGGCCCGCAGCGTCACGTTCCGCCGGTCCGTCCGCGAGCGCCGCCGGGACACCAGCCCCTTCTCGTAGAGCCGCTGCACCGTCCGGCTGACCAGCGACTGCTCCAGGGTGACGTGGGGAGCGACCTCCGACGCCGTCATGGGTCCCCGCTCCATGAGGACCAGAAGCACGCGGTACTCCCCGGGCGTGACGCCGAAGGGTTCCAGGGTCTCGGCCAGTCGCCGCTCCACCAGGGTGCCCAAATCAGAGACCTGCCAGGAAATCAAAACCTCTACGTAGGCTCCTTCTTCGGACCGCGACGGCGCGCTGGCTGTGGTGAATATGTTACCGCGCTTTGCCCAGACCGGCAATGGCCCCGGAGGATAACGATGCGCGAGTGTCAGGCGTATCAACATTAGATGTGATAGCATATAATGCTGTGCTATCTATCAATCGAGGACGTGACTTGCGCATCATGAACGACCCCGCCAACTGCTTCCCAGCCCGCTTCCTGCACCAGAGAATGGGAGCGCGCGCAACCCGCCCGGTCCGGCTGACGATGCTGGCCATCGCCCTGCTCGGCATCACCGCCCTGGCCGCCACTGCCCTGTTTCCGCAGGTGGCAATGGCCAGCGACCCGCCTGGACCATGCGAAGACGGCTACGTCGCCCCGACCCCGGTAGCGGTGGCAGTGACCGACGTTCCCATTGAGGTGACTTCGACCACCGCTGATTATTTTGTGCTTTATGCGAAGCAACCGCTCAACGGGCAAACCACCTATATCCCTGTTGCGGCGGCGCGGGGTGAGAACGGCGCTACCACACTGTCCGACAATCTGGCGCCCTTAGCCGCGGACCAGTATCGAGTGGAGAAGTACCAGGTCGCCAATCCCGCTGACGTGGACGGCGACTGCGTCGACGACGTCACCGAACTGGACGACCTCGGCGCCTATAATCCAATCAATTCAGCCAAGAAGATCAAGCCCCTCAACGGCGCCGTAGCCATAGATTCCCATGCAGCGTTCGAGAAGTTGGCGTTCCGGGGTGTCTCCCATGAGGACCACCTCGATGGTATCCGGTTCGTGAAATTCTGGATCTTTGACCCGGATACCGACAGTCCTGAAGTCTTCTTCTTGAATACGAAGAAACATGTGTACCACAACCCGTTCGTCAGGTCGATCGGTTATCCACAAGAAGTCCTGGAAGATGCTTGGGCCGGCCAGTTGGTCTGGCATCCTAACGTACCCGCTCCCGACGGGACCCTGGGTTCCTATCGGTTCGAGTGGGGCTCGTTCGCGGCCCGTACATTCGCAGGGACGGAGCGTGCGTACACGCTGCTGGCCGCATCGATGCCGTTATTAGAAGACAACCTTTACTTCTACCCTGAGTCGACCCCCTTCTTCTCAAGCTACTGGGATGAGAGGAAAAAATTTGACGCCTCCAGGATCCACATCCTGCTGGAACACCAGGTGCTGGCGGAGGTGGATTACATCGCCCTCAACCAGGCGGAAGCATACGGCCGGCTGCGGCTTATGGAGAACGACGACCGCCCCAGCCCCTACGATGTGGCCATCTACAAGAGCTTGCCCAACGACCTGCCCCGGGTGGCTGGCACCATCACCACCGTGCCGCAAACGCCGCTGTCCCACGTCAACCTGCGTGCCATTCAGAACGGCCTGCCCAATGCGTTCATCCGCGACGTGCTGAAAGAGGATGCCATAACTTCGCTGCTGGATAACTACGTCTATTACGCGGTCACCGCCGACGGCTACACCATTCGTGCCGCAACCAAAAAGGAAGTGGACGACCATCACGAGAGCCTGCGTCCAAAGAGCGCCCAAACCCTGCAAAGCGACTTGACGGTCACCGAAATCGCCTCGTTGGCGGATGTCAGCTTCGACGACTGGACTGCCTTCGGCGTCAAGGCGGCCAACGTGGCCGAGTTGGCCAAGCTATCTCTGCCCGAAGGGACGACGCCCCTAGGGTACGCAGTTCCCTTCTACTTCTACTACGAATTTATGAAGCAGGCCACGGTCGCCGAGGAAACCATTCTGGGCAAGAAGAAAGCTCCGGATGAGGAGAAAATCACCCTTGCCGCCGGGACCACACTCGCATCTGCGGTCACGCAGATGCTGGCGCACTCGTACTTCCAGAGCGACGCCGACATCCAGGAGGAGATGCTGGACGACTTGCGGGACGCGATCAAGGACGCGGCGTCGCCCAAGTTCATCACCGACGCCCTGACCGTAATGCATGCCAAATACCCGGATGGCCAGTCTCTGCGCTACCGGTCCAGCACCAACAACGAAGACCTGCCATCCTTCAACGGCGCCGGTCTGTACAGCTCCAAGACCCAGGACCCCGACGAGACTGCCGAAGACGGCATCGACAAGTCCATCAAGGGCGTCTGGGCCAGCCTGTGGAATTACCGCGCCTTTCTGGAGCGTGACTTCCACCGGGTTGACCACACTACCGTGTACATGGGCGTCCTCGTGCATCCCAATTACTCCGACGAGACGGTCAACGGCGTCGCGGTCAGCTATGACCCCATCACCTTCCAGGACAATGCCTACTATGTCAACTCGCAGATGGGCGAGGACCTGGTGACCAATCCCGAAGCTTACTCCCAGCCCGAGCAACTGCTGCTGGGACCTACCGGCGGCGCCACGGTGATGTCCCGCTCCAACTTAATAGATTCAAACCAGCTATTGATGACCGACGCCCAGATGCGTCAACTACGCAGCAACCTCGAAACCATCCATGACCATTTCAAGACCTTGTACGCGGTTCAGGATGATGATGATTATGCCATTGAGATTGAGTTCAAGATTACCGCGGATAACAAGCTTGCCATCAAGCAGGCGCGGCCGTGGATTTTCGCCGAGCCGCTGGAACTGACGCCAACGGTGACCATAGCCCTTAGTTCGGCCCAGGCCACCGAAGGCGCCGGACTGGAGCTCACCGCAACCCGCAGCAGCGGTGTCTTATCGATGCCCCTCACCATCGGCCTGACCTGGCGCGAAACCCGCGCGATGCTCGCCAGCGCCAGGCCTGCCTCCGTGACTATCCCGGTAAATCAGACGACTGCTACCATAAACGTGCCATTTGACGACGACCAGGAAGACGAGCATGACAGCGTAGTAACCGCAAGCATTGCCGCCGATAGCAAATACGTCATCGGGACCCCCGGCTCGGCATCCGCCACTGTAACCGATGATGATCTGACTCAAATCGCCGTGCGTGCTGACGCCGGAACGGTGCTGGAGGGGGCAACAGCAGACTTCAAGTTCACCCGCTCCGGCAGCGTATTGGAGCAGCCCCTGACCGTGGACGTTACGATCAGTGAAACCGGGGGGAACCGGCTCACCGGCGCCTTGCCCACCACGGTGACTTTCGCCGCCAACAGCGCGACTGCCAGCGTATCGCTCCCGACCGCCGACGATTCGGAGGTCACAGGCACCAGTGTGGTCACCGTGCAAATCAGCGCCGGCAGCGCGTACGGCATAGCCGGTTCCGGCTCGGCGCGGGTAACGGTGGAGGACGATGAAGTGCCGGGCCCCACATTGCTTTTTGCCGCTGACCACGCAGTCGGCGCCGGAAAAGTCTCTGTTGTCCCATTGGAAACCCGCGGAAGTCGCATCGGAGACTTGACCTTCGCCATCGCCGGGCCCGACACCGGCGCATTCGTCCTGTACGGAGATAGCGGTCTCCTTGTGTTCAACGATCATAATTATGACCCGCCGGGCGACGCTAATCAGGATGGCGTCTATGAGATTGATTTTACGGCGGAGCACAACTCCGGCGGCCGCCACGGCTCAACGACGGCGCGCCTGCGCTTTACCGTCACCAATGCCGAGCTAATCTCGCTGGCGGCACAGCAATGGGATCAAACCAGCCAGGCCCAACGCGAGACCCTCTTGCCGGATGTGCCGAGCTCACGGCTACGGCCTGCCTTCGCCAGCCTGGCGGCTGACGTACAGGCCATGGCGCTGCGGCTCGCCCGACAGCAGCAGTTGCCCTCCCCGGGCCCCGCAATCAGCATCACCGCCGGTTCCGACATCACCGAGGGCGGCAACGCCTCCTTCACTGTAACCGCCAACCCGGCGCCGGCGGCGGCGCTGTCGGTCAGCGTCGCGGTGTCGCAGAGCGGCGACTTCGGGGTTGCTCCCGGCTCACAGACGGTGACTATCCCTACCGCCGGCAGCGCCACGCTGACCGTCGCCACTGGCGATGACCAGACGGATGAAGCCAACGGGTCGGTAACGGCAACCGTCAACCGAGGCAATGGCTACCTGGTGTCCTGGGCGGCAGGGACGGCAACGGTGGCGGTAACCGACGACGACGTTGCTCCTCCCTCAACCACGCCGGAAATTGGCATTACCGCCGGTTCGGGAGTAACCGAGGGAGGCGACGCCACGTTCACCCTAACTGCCAACCCGTCGCCGACAGCCGACATGGACGTCAGCGTGAGCGTGTCCCAGAGCGGCGACTTTGGGGTAACGCCGGGCACGCAGACGGTGACCATTCCAACGTCCGGCAGTTACACGCTGACCGTCGCTACCGTCAACGACGGCGTGGACGAGGCCGACGGTTCCGTAACCGCCACGGTTGGCTCCGGCCAAGGCTACACCGTGTCCGGCACGGCGGGTTCTGCAACGGTCGCTGTGGCGGATGACGACGTGCCGGAGGTCAGCATTACCGGAGGTTCCGGGGTGACCGAAGGCAACAACGCCAGCTTCACGCTGACCGCCAACCCCGCGCCCCACGCTCCGCTGGATGTCAGCGTGTCGGTGAGCCAGACCGGCGACTTTGGGGTAACCCCCGGTTCGCAGACGGTGACCGTCCCGACCACCGGCGCCGCCACGCTGACCGTTTCTACTGTGAATGACAGTGTAGACGAAGCCAATGGTTCCGCATCGGCCACGGTGAACAGCGGGCAAGGCTATACGGTCTCCACAACGGCAAGAGCGGCTACCGTAGCCGTGGCCGACGATGACGACCCGCCGCCGGCAGCCACGCCGGAGGTGAGCGTCACCGCCGGTTCCGGGGTGACCGAGGGCGGGAACGCGACGTTCACGGTCAGCGCCAATCCGGCGCCGGCGGCGGCCCTGTCGGTCAGCGTGGGCATCACCCAGAGCGGCGACTACGGGGTCACTCCCAGCACGCAGACGGTGAGCATACCGACCGGCGGCAGCGCGACGCTGACCGTCGCCACTGTGAACGACTCGGTGGACGAGTCCGACGGGTCGGTAACCGCAACGGTGAACAGCGGGACGGGCTACACCGTGTCGGCAACGGCGGGAGCGGCAACCGTAGCGGTGGCGGACGACGACGTGCCGGAGATCAGCATCGCTGCTGGTTCGGGGATAACCGAGGGTGGCAACGCCAGCTTCACGGTAACCGCCAGCCCCGCGCCGCACGCTCCGTTGTCGGTCAGCGTCGCGGTGAGCCAGGCCGGCGACTTTGGCGTTGCGGCCGGCCCGCAGACGGTGAGCATACCGACCACCGGTAGCGCCACCCTGACCGTCGCCACCGGCGACGACAACGTGGACGAGGCTGACGGGTCGGTGACCGCTACCGTCAGCAGCGGCACGGGCTACACCGTGTCCGCCACGGCGGGGTCGGCAACGGTTGCGGTGGCGGACGATGATGACACCGCGCCGCAGACCTGCACGCCGAACCTGCCCTCGGACGCCATAACGGTGTCGGAGGTCAAGACCTGGCGGGGTGAGTACAGCCAGGACTCGCACGTGTCCCGCTGGAACCGGGTGCTGGCCGCCCTGGGCGAGGACACCGGCGAAGCGGCGATGACCGCAGACCAGGCCCGGGATATCAAGAGCCGTATCGACAACACCCGCTGGGACCGGACGGTCCGCACGCTGGAGGCGCTGGAGCAGTGCAACAACCCGCCGGCGGCGACGCCGGAGGTGAGCGTCACCGCCGGTTCCGGGGTGACCGAGGGCGGGAACGCGACGTTCACCGTGACCGCCAATCCGGCGCCGGCGGCGGCCCTGTCGGTCAGCTTGAACGTCGGTCAGACTGGCGACTTCGGGGCAACGACGGGGTCTCAGACGGTGACCATCCCGACCACGGGCAGTTACACCTTGACCGTCGCCACGACCAACGACAACGTGGACGAGGCCGACGGGTCGGTAACCGCCACAGTCAGCAGCGGAACCGGCTATACCGTGTCGGCAACGGCCGGTTCGGCTACTGTTGCCGTGGCGGATGACGACGTGCCGGAGATCAGCATCGTTTCTAATGGGGGCATCACCGAGGGCGGCGACGCTAGCTTCACCCTGACCGCCAGTCCGGCGCCCCACGCTCCTCTGGCCGTCAGCGTGTCGGTGAGCCAGAGCGGCGACTTTGGAGTAACGCCGGGGGCGCAGACGGTGAGCATCCTGACCACCGGCAGCGCGACGCTGACCGTGGCCACCGGCGACGACGCGGTGGACGAGGCTGACGGGTCGGTGACGGCCACCGTGAACAGCGGCACGGGCTACACCGTGTCCAGCACGGCGGGGTCGGCAACGGTTGCGGTGGCGGACGATGATGACACCGCGCCGCAGACCTGCACGCCGAACCTGCCTTCGGACGCCATAACGGTGTCGGAGGTCAAGACCTGGCGGGATGAATACAGCCAGGACTCGCACGTGTCCCGCTGGAACCGGGTGCTGGCCGCCCTGGGCGAGGACACCGGTGAAGCGGCGATGACCGCAGACCAGGCCAGGGAGATCAAGAGCCGTATCGACAACACCCGCTGGGACCGGACGGTCCGCACGCTGGAGGCGCTGGAGCAGTGCAACAACCCGCCGGCGGCCACGCCGGAGGTGAGCATCACGGCCGGCAGTGGCATCACGGAAGGCGGCGACGCCACCTTCACGGTAACCGCCAACCCCGCTCCAGCCGCCAACCTGGACGTCGCCGTGGCGGTCGCCCAGACGGGCGACTATGGCGCGTCCACCGGTTCGCAGACGGTGAGCATCCCGACCACCGGCAGTTACACGCTGACCGTCGCCACCAGCGACGACGGCGTGGACGAGGCCGACGGCTCGGTGACGGCCACCGTGAACAGCGGCCAGGGCTACACCGTGTCGGCAACGGCGGGAGCGGCCACTGTAGCGGTAGCGGACGACGACGTGCCGGAGATCAGCATCGCCGCCGGTTCGGGGATAACCGAGGGCGGCGACGCCAGCTTCACCCTGACCGCCAGTCCGGCGCCCCACGCTCCGTTGTCGGTCAGCGTGTCGGTGAGCCAGAGCGGCGACTTTGGAGTAACGCCGGGGGCGCAGACGGTGAGCATCCCCACGTCCGGCAGCGCGACGCTGACCGTCGCCACCAGCGACGACTCGGTGGACGAGGCCGACGGGTCGGTAACGGCGACCGTCAGCAGCGGCCAGGGCTATATCGTGTCCAGCACGGCCGGGTCGGCCACGGTAGCCGTGGCGGATGACGACGCTACGCTGCCGGGGACGCCGGAGATCAGCATCACCGCCGGTTCCGGGGTAACCGAGGGCGGCAACGCGACCTTCACCCTCACCGCCAGCCCGGCGCCGACCACGACCTTGGACGTCAGCGTGAGCGTGGCGCAGAGCGGCGACTACGGCGTGTCCGCCGGCTCGCAGACGGTGAGCATCCCGACCAGCGGCAGTTACACGCTGACGGTCGCCACCGTGAACGACGGCGTGGACGAAGCCGACGGCTCCGTTACCGTAACCGTGGGTACCGGCCAGGGCTACACCGTGTCCAGCACGGCGGGTTTGGCTACCGTTGCCGTGGCGGACGACGACGTGCCGGAGATCAGCATCACCGGCGGTTCCGGGGTAACCGAGGGCGGCAACGCCAGCTTCACCCTGACCGCCAACCCGGCGCCCCACGCGGCCCTGTCGGTCAGCGTGTCAGTGAGCCAGAGCGGGGACTTCGGCGCAACCACCGGCTCGCAGACGGTGAGCATCCCCACCACCGGCAGCTACACCTTGACCGTAGCCACCGTGAACGACGGCGCGGACGAGGCCGACGGGTCGGTGACCGTTACCGTGGGTACAGGCCAGGACTACACCGTGTCGGCCACCGCGGGCACGGCAACCGTTGCGGTAGCGGACGACGACGACCCGCCGCCGCCGGACGCCACGCCGTCCCTCTCGGTGTCCGACGCTTCGGCGCGGGAGGACGCGGGGGTGATGGAGTTCACCGTTTCACTGAGCGCCGCCAGCGAGAAGAAGGTGCAGGTGTATGCCGCCACCACCTCCTTCCTGCACAAGACGGCGACTAATGGCGATGACTTCGAGTGGACCCAGATCCTGCTCACCTTCGCGCCCGGGGAGACCAGCAAGACGGTCCAGGTGGTGATCCTGGATGACGACCTCAGCGAGGGGGACGAGTCCTTCGGGATGTTCCTGGCCTATTCTCCCAGCGACACTCCCATCGCAAGGGAGCATGGCGAGGGGGTCATCGTGGACGACGACTAGGGACGACGGCCAGGGTTGCCCTGGTTGACGCCGACCGAAAGTGTCGGTCATACAAAGGTTGAGACGCAACTGTCAATTGCGTCTCAACCTCTTTAGTTTGGCAGATAAGCAGGGCAACAGGCGGCGACGGGTTCACGTTGCGGGAGACGGGGAAATGATTGCGGACTAGGCCATGCCGCGTCCTCAATCCGGCGCGGCAGACCGGGAGCGCCTGCCGCTGCGAAGCGTCGGACCCATCGAGAGGTGCGCTGCGTCAGGGCGGCCGGGCTGGCCCAGGGCGCAGGCCGGCTCACGTCCACAGGCAGCTCCGGCCCTGCGCGAATGAAGGGCCCCGCGCTCCTGCGGGGCCTCAAGCATGGTTTCGCTGCGTAGATTGACGGCGGCGCCAAGCCAGCGCCGCTTACACCGCCAACCTGAACCTCAACGTGAAGGGTATTGATTTTATCCAGTTTGGCGGGTTGCGCCGTACTTCGCCAGGCCCATCAGGCCGGTGAGGGCCTGGTGTACCGGCGCCAGCGCCTCCCCGGGATGACGGCTCGTCTCTTTGTCGTAGGCGAGAGGCAGCCGGTCCAGGGCGTCCAGGTTTGGCGCGCGTGATAAAGCCATGACTCCAGATTAGCAAGGCAACGGCGCGGCGCGCCACCGGCAAGTGTCACTAACGATAATCGGCATACAGTGAGCCGTTCTCGGCAACGAGCGACAGGGTGTGGCCCTGCCTTGATCACCCCGGCAGGCGGTCCGGAACACCGTGCGCTGTTGCGCTCTACACATCCGCCGCCGCCAGTCCCGTCTGGCAACCCATGCCACGCCGAAGTACGATGCGGGCGAGGCTGCGGGCGTCGTAGCGCCGCTTGTATCTTGTCAAACACCAATTGTTGCGTTTCAAGAGACTGCTTGCCGTTCTTTGGTCAAGGTACGATAATGGCCGCAGCAGCCATTAGTCGGAAATCGTATTAAGCCATGGCGCCGGGCAGAGCGGCGTGTTGGGAGAATCCTGGAGCGGCACGTCCATCGTCCGCCCTGAATTGACGCGGAGGGTTCTGTTATGAGCATCACCAACGATTCGGAACTGCGAGCCGTCTATCGCCCCCCCGCGTCCAGAGCCGCTCAAAAGGTGTTGGACCATCTCGACGTCCATTGCCGCAACTTCATTGCCATTTCGCCTCTGTGCGTACTGAGCACCGCCAACGCGGACGGGCAGCCCGATGGATCGCCGCGTGGCGACCCGCCCGGCTTCGTTCGTGTGTTGGACGAAAAGACGTTGCTGCTGCCCGACCGTCCGGGCAACAACCAGGTGGATTCACTACAGAACGTTCTGGAGAACCCCAGGGTGGGACTGCTTTTCTTCGTGCCCGGAATGAGCGAAACGCTGCGGGTGAAGGGCAGGGCTCAGATAGTTACCGAGAAAGCGGTCCTGGAAGGGATGAAGGAGAGAAATCGGGCGCCGATGTCGGGGCTGCGGGTTACGGTGGAGGAGGCATTTCTGCACTGCGGGCGAGCTCTGCTGCGCTCCCATGCCTGGGATCCGGAGGCGCAGATCGACCGGTCGAAATACCCGACCTATGGGCAGGTGCTGGCGGATCAGATAGCGGGTGCCGACGCCGGGGAGATTGACGCGTCGGAAGAGGCGGCAAACCGCGAACGGCTCTACTAGACGAGGCGCTCGGAAACGGCAATGCCCGAGTTGCCAAATGGTGGCCAAGCAATGCTTCTCCAGGCCAAACCGTCATTTTCGAGAACTGGAGGACCCGCCATGCGGGCGGTTGGGTGGCTGGTGGTACTGCTGATGTTGACGGCGCCGTCTGCTGGTGGCCTGCGGGTCGGAAGACCCGGTGGTGATCGCCACCAGCGGCGACTACCACCCCTTCAACTTCATCAGCGAATCTGGGAGAGATTGACGGCCTGGAGCGGGAGTTGGGCGACGAGTTGTGCCGGCGCGCCGGCCTGGAGTGCCGGTGGATGCTGAGCGATTGGGAGACCATGATCCCTGACCTGATGGCGGAAGAGTTCGACCTCATCCTGGCCGGTATGAGCATCACCGCCAGGCGAGGCGAGTTGATCGACTTCACCCAGGCGTACTCTCCACCCACCCCTTCGGTGTTTGTGGTACGGGCCGGACGGGAGGAGACCGCGCCCAATGGGACGATTGGCGTCACCGCCAACACCATCTACTCCGACTATATGTCGGAGTCGGGACAGCCCTTCGTGCCTCTGGATGGATCGGTGGATGCAGGGGACGCAGTGCTCAACGGCCAAGTTGACGCGGCGCTGGTGGATCACAGCTATGGAGATGGCGAAACGGGAGGAACGGGAGGGCTTGCTGGCCATCGTGGAAACCTCGCTGTCGCTGGACCAGGGCCTGGGCATCGGGGTCCGCCGGGGAAGTGAATTGAGGGGTGAATTAGACCGGGCTCTGGGGTCGATGAAGTCCGATGGTTCGCTCAACGAACTCCTGCTCAAGTGGCTGGGCGAGGATGCCAAGACGTTCCGGTAGCGGCGGAGCGCCGGCCACGAGGTTCAATAACTGCCATTGTGAGCGCAGTGACGTGGCAGTCCCTTTGGGGTGACAGTCTTCTCTGCGGGAACGAGATTGACACGTCGATGCGCTGCTTGCAATGACAAACTGGGTGCGTGTGAGGCTCTAGCGAAGCCGATAGACCAGGTAGGACACCGTGGCGGCGATTACCAGGACCAGCAGCGCCAGCAATAGGATAAACACCCACCGGTCAAAGCCCAGCAGTCCGCTCGGAGTCCCGTCGAAACCGCCGCTGCTTTCCGGCTCCGCCGTGGGTACGGGCGCGACCGGGCCGGCGCTGCCCCTTGCGCTGGAGACGAACAGCACCGGCGTGGGGGTGGGCGTAGGCGCCGGAGTTGCGCCGGTCGTCGCCGGCTTGGGAGCGGGCGTCGGTAGGGGTGTAGTCGTCGGAGCCGGCGGAACTGGCGTGGCGGTGGGAGCCGGCGTAGCCGTCGGCGGTGTTAGGGTAGGTGTCGGCGTAGCCGTGGGAACCGGCGTGGCCGTCGGAGTTGGGGTGGGAGTGGAGGTGGGCATAGCCGTTGGGTACGGCGTGGGAGTCGGTTCCGGCGTCGGGCTGGGTGTTGGCGTGGGAGTAGGACGCTCATGGTCTTCGTCATCATGGACAACCCGGGGCCGCGTCGGTGTGGGTGCCGCAGTTGGGATTGGCGTCGGTGAAGGAGTCGCAGTCGCTGGCCGTCGGCGTTGGCGTTGACTTCTCGTCGTTATCGGACACCCGCACCGTCGCCATCTGAGGCGAACCCTTCTCATAGTCCTTGCTGGAACTATCCTCCACCATGACCGTAACGACCCCGTCTTGTTCGTCAACGTTGTCGTCAATGGTGGGAACGTGGAGGTCCGCGGACGTGCTATCGGCCGGGATGGTGATGGTCTGGCGGCCTTCTTTATCGGCCGCCACGAAATTGCTGCCGTTGAGGGCGTCTTTCACCATCAGCCGAACCTCCAGGTCGGTTGACGGCTCGGAGTCGGCCGTAATCGTGAAGTGCGCCCAGCCACCTTCCGTCACTCCGCCGTTGCCGAAAACGGAAACCACGGGCAGGGGCGCGTGTTGGGTGGATGCGGCGGCTGGGGCGGGGTCGTTGTCCTGCACCGTTACCGTGGCAGAACTCGGCGATCCCGGCGTGTAACCGGAACCCGCGTCGACCGAGACCGTGATCGTGCCGTCGGGTTCATCCACGTTGTCCGAGACAGTGGCGACATGGTAGATATTTGTGCCGCCGGCTACCGCAACCGTCTGGGCTCCGGTGGAGCCGGGGGCTGCGAAACTGCCGCTGTCGCTTACCGACAGACCGATGGTAATGGCCTTGGCCGTCGCCGGGCTGACCGTGATGACGAACGTGGCCGTTTGTCCCTCGGTAATGGGCGACGACGAGTAGGCGGAGATGCTGACCTCCGGCGGTGGAACGTCGTCGTCATTCACCTTCACCGTGGCGGATTTGGGGCTACCTATGTCGTAACCGTTGCCGGAGCTAACCCTGACTGAGATTGAGCCGTGGTTTTCGTACGTGTTGTCATTGACAGTGGCGACAGGATAGGTTGCCGAGCCGCCGGTTAGCTGGATGTCTTTACCGCCAATTTCTCCCGTGTCTACAAAATTGCCGCTCTGGCTCACCATCAGGCGGACGATGACGGGGCTGGCCGGCGCCGGGTTGGCGTTGATGGTGAAGGCGGCCCTGTCCCCTTCGGTGATGGGCGACGTACCGGCGGAGATGGTGATCACCGGCCTCTGCTGTGGCGTGCTTCCGGTACTTCCTCCGGCCGGCGCCGGCGTGGGGGTTGGAGTGGGCGGCGTTCGTGGTGGGTTGTCGGTGTCCGTCACCGTTACCGTGGCGGAGCTTGGCGAGCCCTGCGTGTAGCCCGTGCCCGTATTGACCGTGGCCGCGATGGAACCGTTGGGTTCGTCCGTACTGTCGTTGACCGTGGCGACGGTGTGGGTTGCCGTGCCGCTGGTGGGCACCGTGACCGTCTTGCCCAGGCCGATCTGTCCCTTGCCAGCGCTGCCGGGCTTGGCGAAGTTGCCGGTCTCTACCACGTCCAGGTTGACGGCGATAGAGCCGGATGGCGCCGGGCTGGCGGTGATGGTGAAGGTGGCCGTCCCGCCTTCGGCAATGGACGCCGGGCTGGCGGTGATGGTGATCACCGGCTGCGGCGGTGGATCGTCCATCTGGGCCGCCGGCAGCGTAGCGCCGCACGCCAGGGCCTGCAGGGTGCGGACCGTGCGTTCCCATTTGGAGTTGTTGAACTCGCTATGCCAGCTCTGGGCAGTCGCTACGTCCATCGCCGACGCGCCGTTATTCACGCCCAGGGCGGCCAGCACCTGATCCCAGCGGTTCTGGTGGTCGGAGTCGCTGTGTTCGTTGCGCCAGGCGGTTACCTCGGCCACCGTTACCGCGTCTGAGGGCATCTCGCAGGCTGGCGCCAGGTCGTCATCGGTCACGGCTACCGTAGCCGAGCCGGCCGTGGTGGACACGGTGTAGCCCTGGCCGTCGTTCAGGGTCGCGGTCACAGACCCGTCGGTCTCGTCCGTGCTGTCGTTGGTGGTGACGAGGTTCAGCCGAACGGTGCCGCCGGGTGGAATAGTAACCGTCTGTGTGCCGGGGGTTACGCCGAAATCGCCGCTCGTGGTTACCACCACGGTGACAGCCAGGTTGGCCGCCGGCGCTGGGTTGGCGGTTATGGAGAAGCTGACTGTACCACCCTCGGTTACGGCGGAGCCGGCGGCTATGCTCACCTCCGGCGTGCCGCCTCCGCCACCGTCATTGTCGGTGATCGTCAGCGTGTGCACAAAGGGTTCGTTGCGGCGAAACTCCCCACCCGTGTTGTCTATCCGCACGATCACCGTCTCCGCGCCCTCGCCCGTCGGGTCATCAATGATGGTGATGGGAATGTTCACCGTGGAAGTCCCCTGGCTCACGCTCACCGTACGCAACGACCCGCTCCCACTACCGCCGACGGTGTAGTCGGAGCCTAACGTCGCCGTCCCTGACGACAGCAGTTCATACCGCAGCGTGATCGCGTTGGCCGGCACCGGGTTGAAATTCACCACGAGGTTCGTCGTCCCGGCGTCCTCGCCGACGGTTGACGCGGCGGCGGCGAAGCTCGCGGTCGCTTTGGGGCTGTCGTTGTCGGTGATTGTTCGAGTGTGCGCTGGGTTCGTCGTGCCTACGGTGTAGCCCGTGCCCCGGTTCAAGGTCACGATGATGGTCTCCGCGCCTTCCTGCGCGGTGTCTTCCGTTATCACTACGGGGATGTTCGCAATCGTCGCGCCGCTGTTGACGCTCACCGTGCCGCTGTTGCTCGTCACCCCGCTGATGGTGTAGTCCGTGCCGAGCGTCGCCGTGCCTGACAGCGTGTAGTTGATGGTGATGGCGTTCGTCGGCGCCGTATCAAGATCCAGCACGATATTCACCGTCCCTGATCCTTCCGCAAAGCTCGACGTAGGGTTGCGGAAGTTGACGACGGGTAGCGCTGCCATCCCGTCATCGTCGGTGATGGTGATGGTCGCCGGGCTGACGGTTGCGCCGCCGGGCGAGGCGCTGCCAGAGACCGTGACCGTCTCGTCATCCTCTTCCGTACTATCGTCCGTTGGCTCCAGGCTAAACGTCCCAACGCCCGTATCGGCGCCGGCGGGGATGCTGACGTTGAAACTGGACGGGGTTGCTGTGTAGTCCACCACGTTGGTTTCGCCGGAACCGGCCACCGCCACGGCGACGGTCTGTTCCACGCCGAAGCGAGTAGGGCCGTCCACTGTGGCCGTCACCGTGATCGTTGGCGCGGGGTTCACGTCCTCGGCCACGCTGTCGACATCCACACTCAGGGTAATGGACGTAGGGGCAGCATCGTCGTCGGTGACCGTTACCGAGACCGGATCGATGGTGATGCCCTGGTAATCTCCATCCGGCGATTGCGCCGTATGGGTAATGGAGGTTTCACGGCTGTCCCCGGGGCTGTCGATGTTGTCGTCCACGCCGGTGACCGTGATGGTTTGCGGCGTGTTCCAGTTGTCCGGAGTGAAAACGAGACTGCCTGATGCGCCTGGCTCTTCCTCGCCGACGCTGATTTGAATCGCCGCGCCGTCGCCGGCCGTGGCGGTAACGACAACGTTATGAGTAGGTTCGCTCTCCAGCACCACATTGTAGGTATCGGCGCCGCCGGCCTCCGCCACGCTGGTGTTGGCCGGGTTGCCGGTCTCCGTGATGATTGCGCCGGCGGAGACACCCACCTGGAACACGGCGGACATGCCGTAGAGACGCCCTTTATCGGTTCGATCCATGGATCCATGGGAGATTGGCCGGTCGTTGCCCTCCAGGATGAATCCCCGGATGACGTACCGGTGACTGGGATCGTCGCTGCCGAGGGTGATGCCGCCAGTATCTTTGGTGCCGTCCGCTTCGCTGCCGGTCAGCACATGGCGGCTGTCTCCCTCCTGGCCGCCGTGTTCCGTGGTGAAGTTCCCGGCCGACCATAGGTTGTTGGTGACATCTACAGCATCAAGGAAAAAGTGGTAGTTGTTGGCGATCCGGCCGCCGTTGAGCCAGTAGATCGGGGTGCCCGATGAGCTGTTGCTCTCGGAGCCGTCGGTGTACCCGGAGCCATCGTGCAGGCCCGTGACCTCGCGCGCGTCACATTCGGAAGTGGAGCCGAGCACGTTGAACGTATCGGCGTACTGCCGGATGCCGGCGTGTCCGCTCTTTGCCGCGTCCCGCACGAAGGCGTGGTAGGCGCCGATGCTGGTGGCGCTGGCGTCCCGGGTACCGCTGGTTGCGAACAGCAGGCGGAATTCGTCGCCGGTGGTCAGCCCCTCCGGTTTCAGCGGCCAATCGCCGGGAACGACATTAGGAGTGGTGTCGGCTTTCAGGATCCGCACCGTCGCAGACCCCTGGGTCGGGTCCGGGTCGAAGTTTTCCGCCGCCAGAG